>JAYNJU010000001.1:0-112134 GCA_038110465.1 Bacteroidota bacterium
TTAATCAAATATGTAAGAGACACGGTTTCTCATATTATATTCCCTCTCATAATCCTGGTGAAATAATAATTCAATATGAAAAATTATAAATTATATTTTATTCTAATTTTTCTGATTATAAACTCTTGTTCTAAAGATGATGAAATAAATGAGTTAAACCAAACCATTTTATCTCTTCAAAATAATATTTCTAAACTTAATTCTCAGATTAATGAATTCAGTAATCAAATCAGCCAATTAACAAGTCAAAATAATGAATTAACAAGTCAAAATAATGAATTAACAAGTCAAAATAATATTTTTGAAAACCAAGTAATCCAATTAAATATTCAGCTTCAAGATTTTCAAAATCAAATTCAAAATTATCTAGATGAAATTCAAGTTCTTTCAGAAAATAATGAAATTCTTGAAAATCAAAACGAGAGCCTTACAAGTGACATAAGTAATCTTCAAAATCAGCTTTATGAAATTCAATCCAAAAGCGCAGAAGATGGAATCTATCTTTTTAATAAATTAGAATTATCTGAACCTCCTTTTTCAGGATCAATGTGGGATCTTCCAGATCTGATTAAGTCTTCAGATTATACAATATATTCTTCATCATCTTACAAAGGGGTTGAAACAAGATTATTTTATGATAAATCTATACCTGACTTCATTAACTACCCTGCCCATATCTATGAAGTTACTTTTGGTGATGATTTAAAATTAGACTTTGAAATTTATACTGAGTTTTCAGAACAGGAAGCATTATCAATACAACAAAAATATTCTCCACTTATTGGACAATTAGCAAAAGATCTTAGAAAAAATATTAAATCAATTGAGTTTTTGAAAGGTGAAGAAGTTGCTTCAGCTCAAAAATCAAATGATCTCTCATATGCTAATATTACATTACACATTGATTGGATGAATAATATTGTTGAGACAAGGCCTGATGGAGATAAAACTGAAGAACTTTTTATTCATGAGGCTGCCCATTTATCTGTAGATCCTTATGTTTATGGAAACCAAGAGTGGGAAGATGCTGTTAATCTTGATGGAAACTTTATTTCTGATTATGCTAAAGAAAATCCAAATTCTGAGGATATAGCCGAAACATTTCAAGCATATATAGCTGTTAAATTCTTTCCAGAAAGAATTTCTAGTAGTATAAGAGATACTATTCTTTCAGTTTGTTTGAATAGATTTAAGTATTTTGACTCTTTAAATTTAGATTTATCTATTTATAAATAGTTAAATTATTCTAAATTTGCATTCTCTGCGAAAGTAGCTCAGTTGGTAGAGCATCACCTTGCCAAGGTGAGGGTCGCGGGTTCGAATCCCGTCTTTCGCTCAACGCTCGAGTGGTGGAATTGGTAGACACGTTGGACTTAAAATCCAATGAGCAGCAATGTTCGTGCGGGTTCAAGTCCCGCCTCGAGTACAGAAAAGCCTCCTTTTTAGGAGGCTTTTTTATTTAAACTTTTTCTAATTTTATTGTTCTAAATTGTATATAAAAATATGAAATCAAAAAAAAACCAACCTAAAAATTCAAGAAGGGATTTTTTAAAGAAAGCATCTGCTGCTTCGTTATTTTATATAGTACCAAGTCATGCAATTACTAGTTTAGGATATCCATCTCCAAATGGATTAATTAATATAGCTGCAATTGGTGTTGGAAATAGAGGTGGCCAAGTAATTCAACAGATGGCTTCTCCAGATAATCCTGTTGAAAGAAGAAGTCTTCCTGGATTAATTATTCAAAGATATGCTGGTATTCAGCCAGAAAGAGCACCATGGGGGGGAGGCTATGGACAATCTGAAGATAAAAAATTTAAACATGCAAATATTTATGCAATTTGTGATGTTGATCATAATTACTCATCACATATAATTAATGCTTATCCTAAAGCAAAAACCTACCAGGATTATAGAAAAATGATAGATGAAGAAAAAGATATAGATGCAGTAGTAATTGCTACACCAGACCATACTCATGCTGTTATAGCTTCATATGCTATTAATGCAGGAAAACATGTATATGTTGAAAAACCTATGACTAAAACAATATATGAAGCAAGATATTTAAATGATCTTGCAAAAAAAACAGGTGTAGTTACTCAAGTTGGAAACCAAGGACACAATGTTGAAGGAACAATGAGAACAGTTGAGTGGATAAAATCTGGAAAAATAGGTGAGGTTAAAGAAGTACACATGTGGACTAACAGACCTATATGGAAACAAGGTTATTTTGATAGACCACCTGAGCAAAAAATACCAGATCATTTAAATTATGACCTTTGGTTAGGTCCCGCTGGATATAAGCCATATAACGAAGAGATTCTTCATTTTGCATGGAGAGGTTTATGGGATTATGGAACTGGCGCAATGGGAGATCTTGGAGCTCATACTTTTGATGCTCCAGTGTGGGCATTAGACCTTGATATGCCTACTAAAATACAAGCAACTTCTAGTCCATTCAATGAACATTATTTACCTCAATCTGAAAGTGTTACATATGAATTTGAATCAAAAGAGACAAAATCCCCTATAAAAGTCACTTGGTCTGATGGTGGAATTAAGCCTGCCAGACCTGATCAACTCGAAAAAGGAAGACAGCTTCAAGAAGCATTATACATTGGTTCAAAAGGGATGATTATGCATGGATCTCATGGAGCACTTCCTGAATTAATTCCTGATGAACCAGGCTTTGAAGTTGAAAAGTCCCTTCCAAGACCAAGCTCAGTATATCTCGATTTTATCGAAGCAATTAAAGAAAATAGACAAGCAGCAAATAATTTTGAAATTGCAGCAAAGGTTACAGAAATTATGCTTTTAACTAATGTTGCAGTTCTGTCACAACAATTAGATATTACGCTTGAATATGATGCTAAAAATATGAAAATAACAAACCTCGAAGAGGCCAATCAATTCTTCCACTACAATTATAGAGATGGTTGGAAACTTTAAAAAAAACTAATATGAAAAATAAAATTATACTTTTTACTTTATTAACGTCCCTTATTTTTGGATGCTCTTATAATAACTCTAACAATCTTACTATTGGATTGCAAACATGGTCATTCAGAACCATGGAAGATCAATCACCTCTTGCTATTCTAGATTATATAAAGCAAACAGGAATAAAACATGTTGAGCTTATGGGTAATCATGTTGAGTCTTATGCTGGAGCTCCTGAAAGCCCAATAAATGATAGATCTGTAATGAGGCTTTTATATAAACAGTATAGAGGTGAAGCATTGACAGAAGAGGAACAAGTGAAAGCTCAAGAATTCTCAGAAAAAAGAAAAGTTCACGAAAAAGAAGTTGCTGTGTGGAGAAAAAATGTTGATATGAATAAGTTTAAAGAACTTAGAGCATTGTATAATGAAGCTGGTATAAATATTTACGCCTTTAAACCAAATGTATTTGAAAAAGAGAATACCGATGATGATATAAGATACGGTATGAGGGCCGCTAAAGCATTGGGAGCATCTCATATTACCTTGGAGCATCCAGAGGATGATGAGCATACTCAAAGACTTGCAAAAATTGCTGAAGAAGAGAATATTATTGTTGGCTATCATGGTCATGAACAACAAACTCCAACCCTTTGGGATACGGCGCTTGATCAATCAGAGTTTAATAAAATGAATCTTGATTTTGGTCATTATGTTGCTGGTGATAATGAAAATGTGGTTGAATTTGTTAAAGAAAAGAGTGATCAGATAATCAGTATGCACCTAAAGGATAGAAAAAAGGGGATAAATGGTGGTGATAACTTACCGTGGGGTGAAGGAGATACTCCTATAGCTGATGTAGTAAAACTTATAAATTCTGAAGGTTATAGTTTTCCTATAACTATTGAGCTTGAATATGATATACCAGAGGGCTCAAATGCTATTGAAGAAATTAAAAAATGTGTAGAATACATCAATAATTCTTTAATAGAAAATAACTAAGAATCTTTAGCCATCTTTATATGTTCAAGATGATGCTTGGTATGCCAAGTATACATTCCAACATGTTCGTGTAAAATAATATTCTTATCTCTAACTGAGTGGTAATATGTTTTATTAAAATCTTTTTCTGATAATGTTTTTAATAAACTTACCCATTTCGCGTGAATACCTTCAATAACATTTAGACTATCATTAACATCTAAAACATTAGATTCCGGAGTTGAAAGAAAATCATCTACTTCATACATTTTTACACTTGGGTTAACTTCAAGTAAAGTATGTTTTGTTCTAAAAAAAGCATAAGTATGTGTATCGCATAAATGATGGACAATCTGGGCAATATTCATAGCACCTTTTCTGTAAGTTTTTTTTAATTCAGTTTTATCCAATGACTCTACTGCTTTTCTTAGATTAGATGGGAACAATTCTAAAGTTTTAATATCTTCCACAGTTCTTGAAAAATCAAATTCAAGAATTGCTTTATATTTTCCAATAGGAAATTTTAGGTTATCTATTTCATCATTCATATTATCTAGTTTAAATTAGAAAAGTCGTTTAAAATTGTTTCAATTATTTTTTTGGATTCGTCTTCATATTTAATTTCTAATACATTTGGTGAGTCAATCCAACTTTTAATTTCATTTATATTTTTTTTAGAGAATCTATCAATAACTGTTACTCCTTCATTTTTTAATGCTGCAGCATTAAACTGTTGTTCTATTTGTCCTTCAACTGGAACAACTAGCATTGGTTTCCCTAAGAAAATAGCTTCTGAAGTTGTTGCAAAACCCCCAGCGCATACAATTCCATAACAAGAAGCAAATTTTTTTAAAAATAAATCTTCGGAAAGTGGCTCTATACTTACTCCAGATATTTTTTCTTTTTTATTATTGCCTAAAGAAAAAATTGTCCACTTTTTATTAGGTGGTAACTGATTAATAACTTCAATTAAATTTTTTGGAGAATAAGTTGGTAAATAGACAATTATTTCATCACTAGTTGATATTTGTAAATCCCTTATTTTATTTCTAATTATTGGAAAAAAAATTCTGTTAGTATACTTTTTATAATGATATCCATATCCAAGTTTTGAAGGAATTATAAATTTAATTGCCCACAAGACTAACCAGTTGTAATTTTTTGGTTTAGGTATATCTTTAAGACTCATTGAATATTGATTTGTTAATTCAAAACATTTTACATTTTTGAATTTTGCAGACCATGCTGAAACAGGCTCAAAATCATTAATTATTAAATCATATTTTTTAACTGGACAGGATAAAATCTCTTTTAATAATCGAAAATAATTATTGAGAAAAATAGTTTTAAGCCAATTAACAGATCCTTTATTAGTATAGAAGAAAGTAACACCTGTAAAATGTAGAATAGGCTTTTCTTCTAGTAAAAAATTATTTTTAGGACCACTTGTAATTATTTCAAGATCAGCTACCTCTTTTATTTTTGGAATAATATTTTGAGCTCGGGCAAGATGACCGTTACCTGTAGTCTGAATTGCATATAAGATTTTCATTTATCCTTAAGGATTTTAAATTCTTCTACTAAATCCTTATACAATTCCTTATTAGTCATCTCAATTTTTGCTCCTCTATCTTTTTTGGAGACATATTCAGTTCTAACATGATTATAAACAGACCATTTATTATCAACATATTCTAAAGATGATAAACTTTCTAGCCAATCACCTGAGTTCATATAGATTATCTCATCACCTTCTACATCAAAGGTCTGGATTTTAGGAGAATGAATATGACCACATACAACATATTTATATCCATTTTTATGTGCAGTTTCAGCTGCTACCCTTTCAAAATTGCTAAAATATTGAACAGCTGTTTTTACACTTGCTTTTATAGTCTTTGAAAAGGTTAATCTTTTACCGCCGAGAGGTTTCATTATTTTTTTATTTATCCAGCTATTAAACATTATCATGTAGTCATATATAAAACTAGCAAATTTGGTTATCCATTGTGTTTGAATAGAAAAATCAAAAACATCACCGTGAAAAATCCAAACTTTTCCTTCATCAGTATTTAGAACTACTTGATTTACTATTTGGAAGTTTTGAATTTTATAATTCAAAAACTTTCTTAATAATTCATCATGATTTCCAACTACATAATGTATTTCTTTGCCTTTAGATATAAGGTCTAGAAAGTATTTTAAAACTTTCATATGAGATGTGGGCCAGAATTTTTTATTGAATAATAAAATATCTATAAAGTCCCCATTAATAACAATTTTTTTAGCTTCTATTGTTTCTAAATAAGCTAAGACTTCATCTGCCTCTGAACCATAAGTGCCTAGATGTAGATCTGATATTACTAAAATGTCTATATTCCTTTTCAATAAAACTTAAAAATTGTTGAAAGATACCTGTAAATAATTTTTTATAGGTTGTTTAAATATTCTTTAAAACTAACTCCATGAATTCGTTTGAAGTTATTTTCAAAATCAATCCTACTTTTAAAACCACATAGTTCCCATATTCTATTTAAGGAGCTATCGTCTTTAGAAGATAAAGACTTTGCCAAAGTAATTGCATAATTAACTTTGGATCGATTAATTTTAAGATTAATTTTTTCGATAACTAGGTTTATTGGTTGTTTAAAAATAATAAAAAAACGTATCTGTAATATTATTTTTAAAAAAAATTACATAAATGATTGAAGCTTCATCGCTAATCCTTGATCACCCTTAATTTTAAGTTTACCTGTCATAACAGCCATCATTGGATTAACCTTTCCATTTTTTAAATCTTCCATTAATGAGCCTGCCATAGTTATAGTACAATCAGCCTCCATATCTTCTAGTAAGATTTTATTCTCAGTTCCTGTACCGTCAATACAAATTGAGTTTCCATCAATTTCAAACTTTATTATACCCCCAATTGGAGCTGCATTTTTTGCTTTTGATTGAAAATTAGATAGTATATTTTCTTTATCCATTGTTTAATTAATTTAATTAAAATTGAATATAAGAACTATTTATCTTTTAGACTATATGTTATGTAGGCAAATTTAGTCCCTTGCTGGTTCCAAGAGGGTACATTTATAGTACCTTGTCCTCCATAAAATGGTTCAGTCAAGTCAACGATTGATTTATCTTTTAAATTTAGTAACCTAAGTTTTACCATTCTTCCAAAAGGATGACTCTGTTCCTGATTTTCTATATAACTTATTACTACAGCATAATCGTTTTTAGGTGAAATATGTGGAAACCAATTTGAGTAACTATCAAAAGTCATCTGTTCTTGATTTGAACCATCAGGAAACATTCTCCAAATCTGCATAGAATTTGTTTTAAATGAATTATAATAGATATACTTTCCATCTGGAGAATATTCAGGACCATCATCTAAGCCTTCATTAAAAGTTAGTCTAACTTCATTTTTTGTTTCAACATCTAATTTATAGACATCGAACTCACCGCCCCTTTCAGCACAGTAGACAATATATTTTCCATCAGGAGATACTCCATGCCAATAAGATGGAGTTAAATCAGTTAATAATTCTATTTTATTTTCATCTAGAGATTTCATATAAATGAAAGAAGAATGACCATCAAATTGTGAAATACCAGTTGAAAAAAATAAATTTTTACCATCAAAAGAATATCCGTGATCATTATTTAACATTTTAAATTCACCGGTATCTTCATAATCTAAAAAATTTCCTTTTAAGTCATACTTTTCAAGTTTTCCCATACTATTAATTAAAAGAAATTGATTATCAACAGACCAATTCGGTGCTTCTAGATGTCTTTCAATTGTTTTTAATTTAATTGACTGCTTTTTTTCTAAGTCATATATGAAAATAGAGCTAACAACATCTTTACCTTCAGGTATTTGGCTGTAGATGAATTGAATTCCTAAAAAAAGAATTAGTAAACTTAAATTCCTTATCACCTTTATTTTTAAAATTTCAAAGACTAAATTACTATATTTATCCTTATGACTTACAAAGTAAAAAAAGTAGCCGTATTAGGTTCAGGTGTTATGGGATCTGGTATAGCATGCCACTTTGCAAATGTTGGTATAGATGTCTTGATGTTAGATATTCCACCTAAAGACAAATCAATAAAAAATAAAAATGTTATTGCAGAGGAAGCTTTAAAAAATTGTTTAAAATCTAGACCAAATCCTATATATAAAAAAGAATTTGTTTCAAGAATTTCAACTGGAAACTTTGATGATGATTTTGAAAAAATTAAAGATGTGGATTGGATAATTGAAGTTGTAGTTGAGAACTTGGAAATTAAAAAACAAATTTTTGAAAAAGTTGAGAAATTTAAATCTGATCATTCCTTTGTAACTTCTAATACGTCAAGTATACCGATCTCACTTCTTTGTGAAGGAAGATCTGAAAAGTTCAAGTCTGTCTTTTGTGGCACACATTTTTTTAACCCTCCCAGATATTTAAGATTATTTGAGGTTATTCCTCAAGAAAAAACTGATCCAGATTTAGTATCATTTTTAATGGAGTTTGGTGATATAATACTTGGAAAACAAACTGTACTTTGTAAGGATACACCAGCATTCATTGGTAATAGGATTGGAATAATGTGTGGAATAAAAGCTACTCAATTGACGGATAAATTCAATCTAAAAATTGAAGAAGTTGATTTAATGACGGGAAGTGTAATTGGTTGTCCTAATACGGGTACTTTTAGACTTCAAGATTTAGTTGGTCTTGATGTAAGTGAAAAAGTAACTAATTTTTTAGTTGAAAATGTAAAGTCAGATTCCTTTTACAGTAAACTTAAAGATTATCCTGAGAATAAATCTTTTAGATTTCTGATAGAAAATAATTTTTTAGGAAATAAATCTGGTAAAGGTTATTATGAAAAAACAAGTGAAAAAGATGAGAGTGGAAGAACTATAATTAATTCACTTGATTTAGAAACTAATAAATATAGAAAATCAATAAAACCAGATATTCCTGAGGTAAAAGAAGCTAAATCAATTGAATTGTTCGGAAAGCGTCTTAGGTTTTTAGTAGAAGGAGATTCTAAAATAAATAAGTTTTATAGAGAATATTTTTCTTGTATTTTATCATATTCAGCTATGTGTATACCTGAGATATCTGATGACTACTATCAAATAGATGATGCTGTAAGAACAGGATATGCATGGAGTCACGGTCCTTTTGAAATATGGGATAGTATTGGTCTAGAGTATGGTATTGAAATGATAAAAAGCTGTAACGAACAAATCCCAGATTGGATAAATCAACTTTCAGAATCAGGATCTAATTCATTCTATAATTTTGATAGTGGTAAAAAAAGCTTTTATGATTTAAACACAAAAAAACATAAAATTGTTCCAAGCTCTGAGTCGTATTTTATTCTTGATGCCTTCAGAGAAAACAATCAAATTTTTAAAAATTCTGAGTGTACAGTTCATGATATTGGTGATGGGGTTATGTGTGTGGAATTTCAAACAAAAGGAAACGCTATTGGTAATGGAATTGCAGAAGGAATAAATAAAGCTATAGACAAAGCTGAAAGTGAAGGTTGGAAAGGAATTGTTATTGGAAACAATGCAAGACAATTTTCTGTAGGTGCTAATCTAATGTTTATGGGAATGATGGCTATGCAGAAAAATTTTACTGAACTAGATAAGTTTATTTTTGAATTCCAATCATTTTTATTGAGAATAAGAACTAGTAAAATACCAGTGGTGGTATCAACTCAAGGTGTTGTTCTTGGAGGTGGATTAGAACTATCTTTTCACTGTGATAATGGTGTTTTTGCTTCAGAGTCATATATTGGACTACCTGAAGCTGCAGTTGGACTTCTCCCCGCAGGAGGTGGTACAAAGGAAATGGCAATTAGGGTTTCAGATTCAACTAAAACAGATAATGTAAAAACTCCTGCCTTGATAGATCACTTTAAAACAATTGCAATGGCAACAGTATCAACTTCTGCACATGAAGCTTTTGATCTTCATTATCTTAAAAAAGAAAGAGACAGTATCTGTATGAATACTATGAGAAACATTGGTACTGCAAAGAAAAAAGTATTAAGCTTATCAGAAAACTATATTCCTCCTTCGATTAGAGAGGATATTGAAGTTCTAGGAAGATCAGGTTTATCAACTTTATATTCTGCTATAAATGAATTTAGACTTGGTAATTATATGTCTGATTATGATGTTGAAGTTTCTAGAAAAATAGCATATGTAATTTGTGGAGGAGATTTAACTAGTCCTCAAAATGTTGGAGAACAATATCTTTTGGACCTTGAGAGAGAAAACTTTATGAGTTTACTAGGTAATCAAAAGACATTAGATAGAATTCAACATATGTTAGCAACAAAAAAACCTTTAAGAAATTAATTATGGAAGCATATATAGTAGCTGGATTCAGATCAGCAGTTGGAAAGGCAAAAAGAGGAGGATTTAAAAATTACAGGACAGATGATTTAGCTGTTGATGTAATTAAGCATCTTGCATCTCAAGTACCAGAACTTGACACAAAAAAAGTAGATGATGTAATAGTTGGATGTGCAAACCCTGAGGGAGAGCAAGGGCTTCAAGTTGCAAGGTTAATTTCAGCAAGAGCTCTTGGAAATGAAGTTCCTGGTGTTACAATTAATAGATATTGTGCATCTGGACTTGAAGCAATTTCTATGGCTGTAAGTAAAGTTAGGGCTGGTTTTGGACATATTTTTGTAGCAGGAGGTATTGAAAGCATGAGTCTTATCCCTATGACTGGATATAAGCTTTCTCCTAGTTATAAAGCAAATTTAGATAATATGAATTATCATATCGGAATGGGTCATACGGCTGAAGCTGTAGCTGAAAAGTTTAAAATTTCAAGAGAAGCTTCAGATAAATTTTCATATGAATCTCATCAAAAAGCCGCAAATGCAATTGATAAAGGGTTTTTTAAAGATGAGATAGTTCCAGTTACTGTTGAAGAAGTTTTTGTTGAAAATGGAAAAAGAGTTTCAAAATCACATACTGTTGATATGGATGAAGGAGTAAGAAGGGAGACAACTATTGAAGCTTTATCAAAATTAAGACCAGCTTTTAAGATTGGCGGAATAGTTACTGCTGGTAGCTCTTCTCAGATGTCTGATGGTGCTGCTTTTGTATTAGTTATGTCTGAAGAAATGGTCAAACAACTTGGCGTTAAACCCATAGCAAGATTAGTTACATGTACTTCAGGTGGCGTAGATCCTCTTTATATGGGAATTGGCCCTGTTGAGGCAATTCCAAAAGCACTTAAACAAGCCGGATTAAATTTAACTGATATAGATCAGACTGAGTTAAATGAAGCTTTTGCATGTCAAGCATTAGCTGTAATTCAGGAGAGTGGATTAGATCCTGATACTGTGAATGTTAATGGTGGAGCTATTGCACTTGGACACCCTTTAGGCTGTACTGGAGCAAAACTTTCAATTCAGCTTATTAACGAAATGAAAAGAAGGAATCAAAAATATGGAATGGTCACTGCATGCGTTGGAGGTGGACAAGGTATTGCAGGAATTTTTGAAAGACTTTAAACTTTTTTAATAACGTAAGTTACAATTCCCCATACTATAAGCTCATTTTCTTCAGTTACCTTTATTGGTTTGTAGTTTTTATTCTCAGGAATTAGATAAACAGCTTTTTTTTCAATTTTCACTCTTTTAACTGTAAAGTCACCATTTAGATAACATACAGCAATTTTATTATTTTTTAATTCTTCACTTCTGTCAATAACAAGGATATCTCCATCGTTAAGTCCAGCATCTTTCATTGAATCTCCAGACACTTTAGCATAAAAAGTGGACTCCTTATTTTTAATTACTACTTTTTCAATACTAATTCTAGATTCTTCAAAATCGCTTGCTGGTGAAGGGAATCCAGCAGATATTCCATCTTCAATATAAAGATTAGTCTCTTTATCTATTTCATTAGGTTTAAATATTTTAATTACTTCTTTTTCACTCATATTATTTAACGATTAGTACTTCATCAATCTCAGTGGTATAATTTCTGGAAAGTTTTTGTCTTCTCATTTTCCAAATTCTTTTTTGATCTTGACTTGCAAGTCTTACTTTAAATGCTCCGTATTTACTATCAATACTGTCAAAGCTTTTCATAAGTTTTTTTTGTCTATCTGTAGTCTCATCAAATAAACTATACTGATGACTTGATTCGGGGGATAATCCCATTAAAATTATTCCTGCTTTTTTGTATGCAGTATTATTAGAATATATTTTTTTTAAAAGCTTAATTGCAAACTTACTTATCTCTATACTTGAATTTGTTGAATTTGGTAGAGATCCTGTTATACTAAAATGATACCTCTGATTATTATTTTTAAATGGATTACTCCTAATAAAAACACAGATCATATTACATTCACTTTTTTGACTCCTTAACTTTTTTGAAGCAACTACAGAATAAGTAGTTATTCTTTCAATTAGATCTTCAATTGAGGAAATATCAGACTCAAAACTTCTAGTTGTAGCAATAGATTTTTTCTCAATTTTTGTTTCTTCAATTTCAAGAGTTGGAATTCCTTCAAGTTCTTTTTTTAACTTTAGTCCAACTATACTCATGTTTTTTTTAACCCATTGATCAGGGATACTTATAAAATCTTTACCTGATTTAATATTAATCTTAGATAATTTTTTTTCATTTTGAGATCCTATTCCCCATATGTCACCAACTACAATACTATCCAAAGCTTCTAATATCTCTTGTTCAGAATCTATTGAGTAAAATCCTTTGTTTTTTTTAGGATTTTTTTTAGCTATCCTATTAGCAACTTTTGCTAGGGATTTTGTAGGGGCTAACCCAATTGAAACAGGAATACCAGTCCATTTCCAAACAGTATCTATAATATCTTTACACCTCCTTTTTGCTTCATGATTTGAAAAGCCTTTAAACGTTACAAATGCTTCATCTATGCTATAAATTTCTACATCTGGAACCAATCGAGATATGATGGACATAACTCTATTACTCATATCTCCGTAGAGAGTAAAATTTGAGGAAAATACTTCAACTTTATTTTGCTCAAATACATTTTTGTACTTAAATGCAGGTGCACCCATTGGAATACCTAGAGATTTAGCTTCATTACTTCTTGCAATTACACATCCATCATTATTTGAAAGAATTACAACGGGTTTTCCATTTAAGTTTGGTTGAAATACCCTTTCACAAGAAGCATAAAAATTATTACAATCAATAAGGGCAAACATGATACAAAAATCTGAAAATTATTAAGAAACATAAAAAACAAGTTGTAATTTTATTAACCATATAATAGTTAATGGATAAGTTCTCATTTCTTAACTCAGCACATACAAGTTTATTTGCGGAAATGTATGATCAGTATCTGCAATCACCAGATAGTTTAGAGCCTAGTTGGAAGGCTTTTTTTCAGGGTTTTGATTTTGGAGTAGAAAGCACCAATATTACTGTTGAAGAGAGAAAATTTGAAGTACCTGAGAATATAAAAAAGGAATTTCAAGTAATAAACTTGATAGATGCATATAGAAAAAGAGGACATCTTTTTACAATCACTAATCCTGTAAGAGAAAGAAGAAAATATTTACCAACATTAGATATTGAAAATTTTGGTTTAGAAGCTAGTGATCTTGAATTAGTTTTTAGTGCAGGTGAAGTGGTAGGTATTGGTCCAGAAAAATTGAAGAATATAATTGAGCATCTTAAAAGAATTTATTGTGCTTCTATTGGAATTGAATATATGTATATCAGGGATCCGAATAAGGTTAAATGGATTCAAGAGCATATAAATGTAAATGGTAATCATCCAAATTTTTCGAAAGATGAGAAATTAAAAATTCTAGAAAGTTTAAACAAAGCATATACTTTTGAGAATTTTTTACAAAAAAAATATGTAGGGCAAAAAAGATTTTCTCTAGAGGGTGGAGAATCTTTAATCCCAGCTATAGATTTTTTAATAAATATGGCTGCAGATAGGGGGGTTGAAGAAGTTGTTATGGGGATGTCTCATAGAGGAAGACTAAACACTCTAGTTAATATTTTTGATAAATCTAGTAAGGATATTTTTGGTGAATTTGAGGGAAAGGACTACGAAGAAGATATTTTTGATGGGGATGTAAAGTATCACTTAGGTTGGACATCAGAGAGAGTTACAAATTCAGGTAAAATTACTTTGAACTTAGCTCCAAATCCATCACATCTTGAGTCAGTTGATCCAGTTGTACAAGGAATTGCAAGAGCTAAATTGGAAAATAAACTTAATAATAAGATAAATAAAATTTTGCCCATTTTAGTTCATGGAGATGCAGCAATTGCTGGCCAAGGAGTTGTATATGAAGTAATTCAAATGTCAAAGCTTAAAGGTTATAGTACAGGAGGAACTATTCATTTAATTATAAATAATCAAGTAGGATTTACTACAAATTATTTAGATGCTAGATCAAGCACTTACTGTACAGATGTTGGTAAAGTAACTCTATCACCAGTTCTTCATGTTAATTCTGATGATGTCGAAGCTGTTATTCATGCAGTTACTTTTGCATTAGAATTTAGAAATCAATTTAACCGAGATGTATTTATTGACCTACT
Organism: Bacteroidota bacterium; assembly: GCA_038110465.1. Lineage (GTDB taxonomy): Bacteria > Bacteroidota > Bacteroidia > Flavobacteriales > Flavobacteriaceae > Marisimplicoccus. The sequence goes on from JAYNJU010000001.1 coordinate 14,521, forward strand.
TGGATATAGAAAATATGGCCATAATGAAGGAGATGAACCAAGATTTACTCAACCAAAGCTTTATAAATATATATCTTCCCATCCTAACCCAAGAGATATATATGCTGAAAAATTAATTAATCAGGGAGTAATAAATAAAGAATACATTACAAAGATTGAATTAGAATATTTTGAATCTCTAGAAGAAGAGTTGAGTGACTCAAAGAAAAAGGATAAAACAAAAATTACACCTTTTATGCAAGAAGTCTGGAAGGAATTTGAACGTGTGGATGAAGTCAAAATGCTTCAAGAATTTGATACCAATTCTAATGAAGAAGAAATTAATAAAGTTGGTAGAGCAATTACAGATCTTCCAAGTAAACAATTTTTAAGAAAAGTAGTTAAGTTATTTGAAGCAAGAAAAAAAATGCTTTTTGAATCAAAAAAAGTTGATTGGGCATTAGCTGAACAGCTTGCATATGGAACTTTAATGCTTGAAGGTTTTAATATTAGGGTATCTGGTCAAGATGTTGAAAGGGGTACTTTCTCTCATCGTCATGCACTTTTAAAGTCTGAAGATTATGAAGAAGAATACTTGCCTCTTAACAATATTGATTCAAATAAAAAAGGAGTATTAAAGATTTACAACTCACTTCTTTCAGAATATGGAGTGCTAGGATTTGATTATGGATATGCCTTAGCTAGCCCAAACACTTTAACAATTTGGGAAGCTCAATTTGGAGATTTTTCCAATGGGGCTCAAATAATTATTGACCAATATATATCTTCTGCAGAGGATAAATGGAAACTTCAAAATGGTATTGTATTATATCTGCCTCATGGATATGAAGGGCAGGGTGCAGAACACTCCTCTGCTAGAATGGAAAGATATCTTCAGTTATGTGCAAAGGATAATATGTATGCTGCAAATTGTACTACTCCAGCCAATCTTTTCCATCTTTTAAGAAGACAAATGATTACAAAATTTAGAAAACCATTAATATTATTTACTCCTAAAAGCCTATTAAGGCACCCTAAAGTTGTCTCTGATATTGCTGAATTAACTTCATTTAAATTTCAACCTGTAATTTCTGATTCTGAAATCGATCCAACAAAAGCAAAAACATTAGTCTTTTGCTCTGGAAAATTCTATTTTGATTTAGTTGAATATAGAGAAAAGAATAATATTAAAAATGTTGCAATTGTTAGAATAGAGCAGCTTTTCCCTCTTCCTGTTAAATTAATAATTTCTGAAATTCAAAAATTTTCAAAGGCAAAGGATATAGTTTGGGCTCAAGAAGAACCAAGAAACATGGGAGCTTGGAATCATATTCAAACATATCATCCAATTGCTAAGAATATGAGACCAGCAACAAGAAGGTTCTATGGGGCAACTGCATCTGGAAGTTATACTAGATTTGAAAGAAGGCATAATCAGGTAATTGAGTATGTTTTTGATAAGACTAAAAATAACTTTACAAAATAATTTTCATTTCAATTTCAATTTGAATTATTTTAAATAACTTATTAATAAAAAGTAAATTTTTTATCATTAATTTTGAGTGATAAAAAGCTTGTTTTTACAATGGTTTTAGAAATGAAAATCCCTTCACCGGGGGAATCAATAACTGAAGTTGAAATATCACAGTGGTTAGTTAAGAATGGGGATATAGTTTCTAAGGATCAGACTATTGCAGAAATTGATTCTGATAAAGCTACTCTTGACCTCCCAGCTGAAGCTTCTGGAAAAATAACATTAAAAGCTGAAGAGGGTGATTCCATTTCGGTGGGAGATGTCGTTTGCCTAATTGACACTTCAGAGTCAATGAATGAAATTTCTTCGAATACTCATATTCAGGAAGAGAAAATTATAGAAAAGCCTATTGAACCTATTAAAAATAATGATGTTAGTATTACTCCATTGGCTAGAAATATTGCAACAGATAGAGGTATTGATTTAAATGAAATAAGTACAAAGGGTTCTAAAATTACTAAAGAAGATGTTTTGAGAGTCATTCCAGCAATGGGATCTTCTAATGATTCTGATAGATCTGAAGTCAGAGAAAAGTTATCAATGCTGAGAAGAAAAGTATCTGAAAGACTAGTCTCTGTTAAAAATGAGACAGCAATGCTTACAACATTCAATGAATGTGATCTATCAAGAATATTTGAAATAAGAAAAAAATACAAGGAAGCATTTTCACAAAAACATGGTGTAAATCTTGGATTTATGAGCTTTTTTACTAAATCGGTAACTAGAGCTTTAGAATTATATCCTGATGTTAATTCTATGATTGATGGCAATGAAAAAATATCTTATAACTACTGTGATGTTAGTATTGCAGTTTCAGGTCCAAAAGGACTAATGACTCCAGTTTTAAGAAATGCTCAAAAACTTTCATTTACTGCAGTTGAACAAGAAATTAAGAGGTTAGCTGATCAGGTAAGAAATAAAACAATTACTGTTGATGAACTAACCGGTGGAACTTTTACAATTTCTAATGGTGGAGTATTTGGTTCTATGTTATCAACTCCAATAATTAATCCTCCTCAATCAGGTATTCTAGGCATGCATAATATAATTGAGAGACCTGTTGCAGTTAATGGAAATATAGAAATTAGACCAATGATGTATCTCGCTCTTTCTTATGATCATAGGATTATAGATGGAAATCAATCTGTTGGTTTTTTAATTGCTGTTAAGGAGGGAGTTGAGGATCCTGAAAATATTCTTATGGATGGAAATATTAAAAAATCTTTAGGAATTTAAATTGATAGACACTCACACTCACCTCTATCTCAATCATTTTAAAGAAGACTCAAATGAAGTAATTCAAAGAGCTATTGAAGTAGGAGTTAAGAAATTTTATTTACCATCTATATCAAAAAAGTATTTTAATTCTATGAATGAATTAGAAAATGAGTATCCTGGTTTAGTTTATTCTATGATTGGTCTTCACCCTTGCTATGTAAATGATAATTATAAAGAAGAGTTAGAATTTGTAAAAAATAAACTTACTGAGCGAAAGTTTAAGGCTATTGGAGAAATTGGAATAGATCTATTTCATGAAAAGAAGTATCTAAATCAACAAATCGAAGCCTTTGAACTTCAAATTGAATTGGCTTTAATTAATAATCTACCTATTGTAATTCATTCCAGGGATTCTTTTGATGAAATCTTTGAAATTTTAGAAAAATATAAAAAGGAAGATTTGAGAGGAATATTTCACTGTTTTACTGGTGATTATGATCAAGCCATGAAAATTATTGACCTAAATTTTTATTTAGGAATTGGAGGAGTAGTTACTTTTAAGAATGGTAAAATTTCTGAATTCCTCAATAAATTACCAATTCAAAATATAGTTTTAGAAACAGACTCACCATATTTAGCTCCAGCTCCATTTAGAGGTAAAAGAAATGAAAGTTCATATCTAAAAATAATTGCCGAAAAAATAGCAGATATTTATAATCTTTCTTTTGAGGAGATTAGTAAAATCACTGAAAAAAACTCTATGAAGATTTTCGGTAATTAATTAATTAGATATTTTTACATAAATAGAGAGGTGGCCGAGCGGTCTAAGGCGCACGCCTGGAAAGTGTGTATTCTGAGAAATTGGAATCGAGGGTTCGAATCCCTTCCTCTCTGCAAAAAAATAACTATATTAAACAACTATGTATAAATCAAAGATTACTGGACTTGGAATGTATGTTCCTGATAATGTAGTAACAAATGAAGATTTATCTAAAATTATGAATACATCTGATGAGTGGATTACAGAAAGAACAGGAGTAAAAGAAAGAAGACATATTAAAAAAGGAGATGGTAACTCAACTGTTACTATGGGAGTTAAAGCTGCTAAAATAGCAATTGAACGTGCAAATATTGATAAAAATGATATTGATCTTATACTCTTCGCTACATTAAGTCCAGACTATTACTTTCCAGGAAGTGGAGTTTTGGCTCAAGAACATTTAGAAATTCCTACTTGTCCAGCAATGGATATTAGAAATCAATGTTCTGGTTTTATATATGCTATTTCTACAGCTGATCAATATATTAAGACAGGAATGTATAAAAATATTCTAGTAATAGGATCTGAGAACCATTCAGGAGGTCTAGACTTCTCGACAAGAGGTAGAGGTGTAACTGTAATATTCGGTGATGGTGCTGGAGCTGCGATCATTTCTAGAAATGAGGACTCATCAAATGGGATTTTATCATCTCATCTGCACTCTGAGGGAAAGTTTGCTGAGGAGCTCTCTTTAATTGGTCCAAGTACAAATAGATGGGTGCCTGAAATTATTGAAGCAAATGATCCTAATGATATCTCTTACTACCCATATATGAACGGCCAGCTAGTATTTAAAAATGCTGTTGTTAGATTTTTAGAGGTAATTATGGAAGGACTTATTTATAATAACTTGAAACCTTCAGACATTAATATGCTTATTCCACACCAGGCTAATCTTAGAATTTCACAATTTATTCAAGATAAGTTTGGATTATCTGATGACCAAGTTTTTAATAATATTCAAAAATATGGAAATACCACAGCTGCTTCAATTCCAATTGCTTTGACAGAGGCTTGGGAAAATAATAAAATTAAATCAGGAGATATTATAGTTCTTGCTGCATTTGGAAGTGGATTTACATGGGGCAGTACAATTATTAGGTGGTAACTTTTTAAAATGAGATCAAAAAAATTATTTTTTCTTGCAATTTCAATAGCTTTAACAGTAATTAATTATTCATGTCAACCTACAGATAAAGGCTATGTATCAATTTCTGATTATATAGAATCTACAAAAGATGAATTTAGTTATGAGATTGAAGATATCACTTACAATGATAATTGGACAAGCTTTCATATCAAAATGATATCAGGTGAATGGTTAGACTCAAAAAAAGTTGAACAATTTGAATGGTGGCATTATGTTGATATAATAATTCCAAAAGAAATAAAAACTTCAACTGGAATAATGTTTATAGACGGTGGGGAAAGCTCTGAGAAATTCTTTAGACTTGACGAAACAGTAAAAGACTTCTCTTTGAAAACGGGTTCCATAATTGTCAATATTAGTAATATTCCATTTCAACCTGTTAATTTTTTAGATACTGATCAAAAAGAATTTTATGAGGATGACTTGATAGCATATTCATGGAATAAGTTTTTGACTAATGGTGCCTCAAATAAAAATATTGAATGGCTTCCCAGGTTGCCTATGACTAGAGCAGTTGTAAGAGCGATGGATGTAGCTCAAGAAATTGCCATACAAAATAGTTATGATCTTGAAACCTTTATGGTATCTGGTGCTTCAAAAAGAGGCTGGACTGCATGGATGACAGCAGCTGTTGATAAAAGAATAACTTCATTGGTTCCAATGGTAATAGACCTTTTAAATGTGGTTCCATCATTTGAAAATCACTATAGAAGTTATGGTGAGTTTTCATTGGCAGTTCAAGAATATGTTGATTATAAAATTCCAGATTGGATGGACTCCAAAGAATTTCAGGAACTTTTAAATTTTGTTGAACCTTTCTCATTCAAAGAGAAGTTTACTATGCCAAAATATTTGATTAATGCAGGTTCAGATGAATTTTTTTCAACTGATTCTTGGAGGTTTTATTATGATCAACTTCCAGGTGAAAAACTTTTAAGATATGTTCCAAATCAAAATCATTCTTTAAATGGAAGATATTTAAATGAAGACTTAATTAGTTATTTTTTTAGAATAACAAATAATTTAGAATTACCAAAATTAAAGTGGGATTTAAAGGATGGATATTTAGAGGCTAAAATTGAATATAGTGGGGAATATAATGTGTTATTATGGACTGCAAAAAATGAAGATGGAAGAGATTTTAGATTGTGGATGAAAGGGGAATTATGGAAAAGCTCAAAAGTTGCTAGATCAAAAGACAATATTTATAAAATTAAAATTGATGATTTAGATAAAGGATATCAAGCGATTATGCTAGAGTTTACAATCGATCCAGAATCAGATTTCCCTTTGATTATTTCGACTGGACCATACGTAATTCCCGAAACATATCCATACAAAAAATATGAGTCTATAAATAAGTAAAAACTATTCAAAAAATAATAAAATCAACTTCTAAAAAAAATTTGAATCAAATAAATATTTTTATATCTTTCGATTCTCAATTATTGAAAATATTAGAAAAAATGAAAAAATTATTATACGCTTTTATCCTGACATTTTTAGTTGGCTTAACTTTTACCAATGAAGTAAATGCTACAACAATTAATAGTATAGTTACTGTTCAGGATTCAATGGACGAACCAATGGTTGATGCTTCAAGTGAAGAGGCTTCTGCAGGTTTTACTCAAGAATTAAAAAAACGTTTTATAGAAGGTGGACCAAGTTTCATGGGAATTGTATTAATATGTCTAATTCTCGGTCTTGCAATTTCAATAGAAAGAATTATTTATCTAAATCTCTCTACTACCAATACAGATAAACTAACTAGTGATGTTGAAGGAGCATTAAAATCTGGAGGTGTTGAGGCTGCAAAAGAAGTTTGTAGAAATACCAAAGGACCAGTTGCTTCAATTTTTTATCAAGGTTTAGATAGAGCTAAAGATGGAGTAGATTCTGCAGAAAAAGCTGTAATATCTTATGGTGGTGTTCAAATGGGTCAGCTTGAAAAAAATGTTTCTTGGATTTCTTTATTTATTGCATTAGCACCTATGCTTGGTTTCATGGGTACGGTAATAGGTATGATTACAGCATTTGATAGAATCGAAGCTGCAGGTGATATGCAACCATCATTAGTAGCAGGTGGTATTAAAGTTGCTCTTTTGACTACTGTATTTGGTTTAATTGTAGCAATTATTCTCCAAGTATTTTACAACTATATAGTTGCTAAAATTGATTCTATTGTAAATGATATGGAAGATGCTTCAATAACACTAATTGATATTCTTTCAGCTCAAAAAAAATAATTTGATATGAATCTTCAAAAAATAACAAAAATAGGGTGTATTGCCCTTGGTGTTCTTGGTATTATATTCCTTTTCATTGTATTTGGAACAGGTGATGATACTATCAAAATGTCTGCTGCCTCAGGTGATTTTGGTGTAATTACTCCAATCATTTTATTGAGCCAGTTAATTCTTTTAATTGCTGTTACAGTTACTTTGATTTTCTCTTTAAGAGGTGTAGCAAGTGATAAAGCAAAACTTAAAAGTGCTTTAACATCTGCAGGCTTATTCATTGGAGTAATTTTAATTGCTTTTATTCTTTCAAGTGGAGTTGAGACTCCAATGAGAGATGGAAAAGTTTTATCTGCAATTGGTTCAAGATTAGTTGGAACCGGAATTAGAGTATTTTATATTTTATCAATCATTGCGGTAGGACTCATGATTTTTTCTGGTGGTAAAAGATTTGTAAAAAAATAAGATATGGCAAGAAGAAAGTCTCCCGAGGTTAATGCAGGATCAATGGCAGATATTGCCTTCCTGCTTTTGATTTTCTTTTTAGTAACTACAACTATTGAGACTGATAGTGGTATTAATAGAAAGCTTCCTCCCATGGAAGAACAAATTGATCCACCAATTATCAGACAAAAAAATATTTTTACAGTTGTAGTAAATAAAAATAACCAGTTACTTGTAGAAGAAGAACTAACAGATATTAAAAATCTTAGAAATCTCGCAATAGATTTTTTAGATAACGGTGGTGGAACTGGTGAAGATTCTTGTAATTATTGTCAAGGTGATAAAAATCCAAGATCTTCTGATAATCCTGACAAAGCAATCATATCTTTGAAAAATGATAGAGAAACAGAGTATAAAGTTTATATAGCTGTTCAAAATGAACTTGTAGCTGCATATAATGTTCTTAGAGATAGAGAATTTGCAAGGCTTTATCCTAACGAAGTATTAACTTATGTAGAAGCAGATCTAAGATATAGTGATCCAAGAACTTCTGCTGATGAAAAAGCTGATTTAAAGGAAAAGCTTGATGTTGTAAAATTATTATATCCTCAGAAGCTTTCTGAGGCAGAACCAAGTAAAGTTAATTAATATGGCAAAATTTAATAAAAAGAAAAGTGGTGATTTACCTGCTATTTCAACTGCTTCATTACCAGATATCGTTTTCATGTTATTATTCTTCTTTATGGTTGCAACTGTAATGAGAGACAGCACTTTAATGGTTCAAAATACATTACCAGCTGCAGATCAAGTCCAAAAACTAGATAAAAAAGATAGAGTTATATACATTTATGCCGGTAAACCATCCTCTAGATATGTTGATACTTATGGAACAGGAGCTAGAATTCAATTAAATGATAAATTCGGAACTGTTGAGGAGGTTGGTGCTTTTGTTCTTGCTGAAAGGGCTGCTAAACGTCAAGAGTTGCAAAATGTACTTACTACAGCATTAAAGGTTGACAGTGATACAAAAATGGGTATTATAAGTGATATTAAGCAAGAGTTAAGAAAAGTAAATGCCTTAAAGCTAAATTATACTACTAGAGTTGGAGACTACGCTCAAAACTTTAATTAATTTTCTTTACACTTTAGTTTTTTTATCCAACACATTATTTGCTCAAGAAAGCTATAGAGAAGATCAAATTTACTTTGGTTCAAGCTATTTTATTCAAACTGAAAAAATACCTGACTTCAAGCAAAATGGATTTTCTGGCAACTTTCAGTTTGGATTTATAAGAGATATACCACTAAATAAATCTTCAACTAATGCATTGGGGTTAGGATTTGGCTTTGAAAGAAATTACTTCACTTCAAATATTCAGCCTATCCAAAATAGTAATAGTATAGATTACAGAATAATAGTTAGTAGATTTCTTGAGTCCAAGAATAAAATCTCATATTCTTCATTTTCATTTCCTATAGAATATAGATGGAGAACCTCAAAAATTGATACTTATGAATTCTGGAGAGTATACTCTGGAATTAAGATTAAAAAAAACTTAAAAATAAAATCAAATCCAGCATATGGTATAGACCTTGACATAGAAGATTTTCAGCCTTGGACATCCTCTTTGTATTTTAATGTAGGATATAATACATGGAACATTTCATTGGAGTACGATCTTAATCCAATAATAAAAAATAAAAAAACTGAAAATGGTGATAATCTAGATATAAGCTTTTTTAGATTAGGTCTTATTTTCTATTTATTGTAATTCTTTTCTTAATCTGGCAACAGGTATATCTAATTGTTCTCTATACTTGGAAACAGTTCTTCTTGCAACTTTGTAGCCTTTTTTTGATAATTGACTTGATAACTCAATATCAGATAGTGGTTTGACTTTACTTTCTGCTTCAATAATTTCTTTTAAAATTTTTTTAATTTCAATAGTAGAAATATCCTCCCCTTCTTTATTTTTCATTCCTTCTGAAAAATAACTTTTAAGTAATTTAATTCCGTAGGGAGTTTCAATATATTTACTATTAGCAACCCTAGAAATAGTAGAAATATCTAAATCAACCATTTCTGCTATGTCTTTTAATATCATAGGTTTCAATTTCTTTTCTTCACCTGTCAAAAAATAATCTTTTTGAAAATTAACAATTGCATTAACAGTTTGAAAAAGTGTTTGATACCTTTGTTCTATAGCATCAATAAACCATTTAGCTGTATCAAGCTTTTGCTTTAAAAATTGAATTGCTTGATTTTGAGACTTAGTTTTATTAGGATCATTTTTATAGCCCTCTAAAATATTTTTATATGAATTAGAAAGTTTTAACTCAGGAGAATTTCTTTTGTTTAGCTCTACAATAAGATTACCCTCCTCAATTGTTAATATAAAATCAGGTGTTATAGTATTATTAGAAAACTCACTACTAATTGAACCTCCAGGTTTTGGATTTAATTTTGAAATTTCTTCTATAGCTTTTTTTAAATCACTATCTGTTAGGTTTAATTTTTCTGTGAGTTTAGAAAACTTTTTTTTTGAGAATAAATCAAATTCCTTTTCAAGAATAATTAATGAGTTTAGAATAGATTTTTTAGGTTCTTTTTTTCTAAGCTGAATTATTAAACATTCTTGAAGTGATCTAGCACCTACACCAGGTGGGTCAAGATCTTGTATCTTATTAAGAACTGATAATACTTGCTCTTTTGTTGTTATTATGTTTTGAGTAAAGGCTAGATCATCTAAAACATCATCAATATCTCTCCTTAAATATCCACTTTCATCAATGCTTCCAATTAAAAATTCACAAATAGGTTCTTCATTCTCATTTAGAATTAGATTTCTTGATTGACTATCAAGATATTGATGAAAACTTAAAGATGATTTAGTCTGAAAATTTGTCTTAGGATCATCGCTTGAGTAATAATTTTGATTATAGTCTTCACTACTATCTTCTTTTAGGTAATCATTAACATCAATATCTCCTAAATCATCATTAGATTCAAAATTATCATCACCTTCTTGATTATCAGATCCAAACTCTAAAGCTGGATTTTCTTCTATTTCATTTTTAATTTTTTGTTCTAATTCTGCTGTTGTAAGCTGAATTAGTTTCATAAGTTGAATTTGCTGAGGTGATAGCTTTTGAGTAAGCTTAAGCTGTAGTTTTTGATTAAGCATAAATTTTATACTTATACAAAATTAATAAATAATTAATTTACTAAAATGAAGCGTTTTTTGGAGTTCTTGGATATGGAATTACATCTCTAATATTTGACATTCCAGTACAAAACATTACTATTCTCTCAAAACCTAAACCAAAACCACTATGCGGAACAGTTCCAAATTTTCTAAGATCTAGATACCACCATAATTCTTTTTCGTCTATTCCGAACTCTTTTATTCTATTTTTCAAAACATCTAATCTTTCTTCTCTTTGAGATCCACCAATTATTTCACCGATTCCTGGAAATAAGACATCCATAGCACCAACAGTTTTGTTATCCTCATTAAGTCTCATATAGAAAGCTTTAATTTTTGAAGGGTAATTATATATAATTACAGGAGTTTTAAAATGTCTCTCAACCAGATACCTCTCATGCTCACTTTGAAAATCACAACCCCAATCATCTATTAAATAATTAAATTTTTTCTTTTTATTAGGTTTTGAATTTTTTAAAATCTCAAATGCTTCTGTGTATGAAATTCTTATAAAATCATTATTAATTGTAAAATTTATTCTATCAATTAGGGATAATTCACTTCTTTCATTTTTTGGCTTTTGACTTTCTTCATCTAAAAGCCTCAGGTTTAAAAACTCAAGATCATCTTTGCAAGAAATTAAAATATTTTTGAGAATATATTTTAAAAAAGATTCTGCCAAATTCATATTATCATTTATATCATAAAACGCCATCTCTGGTTCAATCATCCAAAATTCTGATGCATGTCTAGATGTATTTGAATTTTCAGCTCTAAAAGTTGGACCAAATGTATATACATTTCCTAGTCCTAGCGCATAAGTTTCAGCTTCTAATTGTCCTGAAACGGTTAAGCTTGTTTTTTTGCCAAAAAAATCATTAGAATAATCTGTATCTCCATCATTAAGTGTAGTTACCCTAAACATTTCTCCAGCTCCTTCTGCATCACTTGAAGTTATTATAGGCGTATGAATATAATTAAATCCATTTTTATTAAAGTATTCGTGAATACTAAAAGCAAGCTTTGCCCTTATTCTCATTACTGAGCTAAATGTAGAAGTTCTAATTCTCAAATGAGCCTGCTCTCTTAAAAACTCGAAACTATGTTTTTTGGGCTGAATTGGATATTTTTCAGGATCAGACTCTCCTAGAATTTTTAGATTTTGAACCTTAACTTCAACTTTTTGTCCTTTTCCTATACTATTAACAAGTAATCCTTCTACTATTATGGAACATCCTACACTTATAAATTTAAGATCAGATTCTTTTATTTTATCATCTGCAACAACACATTGAATATTTTTAACTGTTGATCCGTCATTTAATTCAATGAATCGGTTTCCTCTAAATGCTCTTACCCAGCCACCAATAATTACATGATCATCTATATTTGAACAATCAAAAATATCTTTGATTTTATTTAGATTCATTATTATAAGGTTAAAATGTCCTTCTCCTTAGAGGAAAATATGTCATCAATTTTCTTAATATACTTATCAGTTAATTCTTGAGTATCTATCTCTAAGTTTGATTTTAAATCATCGGATATTTCAAGTGATTTAATTTTATTATTGACATCCTTGCGTGAATTTCTTACGCTAACTTTAGCTGATTCGGTCTCAGATTTTGCAAGCTTTGTTAATTCAATTCTTCTCTCTTGAGTTAGTGGAGGTATATTAATAAGTATTGATTCACCATTATTTACAGGATTAAATCCAAGATTTGAATTTATAATGCTTTTTTCAATTTCATCAATCATAGATTTTTCCCAAGGTTGAATACTAATAGTTTGCGCATTAGGAGTGCTAACTGATGCAACTTGATTTAAAGGTGTAAGATTACCATAATAATCTACATTGACTCCTTTTAGCATTATAGGATTAGCTTTTCCAGCTCTAATTTTTGCAAGTTCTGATTCTAAATGATTTACTGCACCCATCATGTTGAGTTCAGCATTTTCAATAATTTCTTTACCTTCTTCCATTTAATATAAAAATTACAATGAGACCTTTGTTCCTATTTTCTCTCCATTAACAACCTTTGTTAAATTTCCTGGAGTATTCATGTCAAAAACTATAATTGGTAATTCATTCTCTTTACTTAAAGTAAAAGCTGTTGTATCCATTACTTTGATCCCTTTTCTAATAGTTTCTTCAAAAGATATGTTTTCAAATTTAACAGCCTTTTCATTTTTCTCTGGATCTTCATTATAAATTCCATCAACTCTGGTACCTTTTAAAATTACATCTGCATTAATCTCTATTGCTCTAAGAACTGCTGCTGAATCTGTAGTAAAGTAGGGGTTTCCTGTTCCAGATGCAAAAATTACAACTCTTCCTTTTTCTAAATGTCTAGTTGCTTTTCTTTTGATAAATGGTTCTGCTATAGATTCCATCTTAATAGCAGATTGAAGTCTAGTAGGAGTTCCATTTGATTCTAAAGCATTTTGAATTGCAAGACCATTAATTACTGTTGCAAGCATCCCCATGTAATCTGCTTGTACTCTGTCAATTCCATCTTTAGATCCAGATATTCCTCTAAAAATATTTCCACCACCAATAACTATTGCAATTTCAACTCCTTTATTATGAAGCTCAGTAATTTCTCCTGCATAAATATTAAGCCTGTCATTATCAATTCCATATGAGTTTTTTCCTAATAATGCCTCACCACTTAATTTAAGTAAAATTCGGTTATATTTCATGACCATGAATCAGTGCAAATATAAATATAAAACTTTAACATTTATTCAACAGAATAAGCATCTATAAGATTGAAATGCCCAATTGAGTCTCTGTTCAAACTGTATAAAAAGCTTCCTGATTTTAGTTTTTTTCCAAAATCATTAGCTATTGATCTTATATATGTTCCCTTGGAGCATTCAATTACAAAATTAACATATGGAATATTATAATTATTCAACTCGAATTTATTGATGAATATTTCTCTTGAATCAATTTTGATATTTTTATTAACTCTTGCATATTCATAAAGTCTTTTTCCATTCTTTTTAAGAGCTGAAAAAATTGGTGGCTTCTGAATTGATTTACCAATAAAATTTTGAGAAACATTTTTTAGTAATTCAAAACTTAAATGATCAACATTAAATTTTTGATTCACTTCTGTTTCTCTATCAAAAGAAGGAGTTGTTTCTCCAAGTTTAAAAGTGCCTGAATATGTTTTATTTAATTCTTGATACTTATAGATATTCTTTGTTTCATTACCAATACAAATTATCAATAAACCAGTAGCTAAAGGATCAAGTGTCCCTGCATGTCCAACTTTTATTTTTTTTAGTTTTAAGTTTAATTCAAGAGTTTTACGAATATATTTTACTATATCAAAAGACGTCCAGTTTAAAGGTTTATTAACTAGAATTACTAATCCTTCATTTAAATCATTTAAGGATAATGAATCTAAAAAATCCTTAAGCATTATTTTTTTGGTTATATAAAATAGTAACTATACAAGAAATAAACCCAATAATGACTAAAAGTGGAGCTAATCTTATACGTCTAAAATTATATATTTCATCCTTGAAAACACTTGGATCATCTGAACCACCTCCAGACATCAAAATAAAGCCTATAGCAACAATAAATAAGGATATTATTAACATTAAATATCTTTTTTTATTAAATAAGAAGTTTATTTTTTTCATTTATGTTATCTAGATACTTTTAATTTTAAATGTTTTTGAGTTACAAAATATGAGCTTATAAATGAAGAAATTGATCCAAAAAACATTAAAAATATAGTTAATGTAACAATATCATTTGTGTTATCAAAAACATCAAACTCCTGAATCTGATATGTAATTTGAAATAAAACTATAATAAATAAGAACAAAGCAAGCAAACAAGCATACAATGAAATTTTCACATACTCAATTATAAAGGGTCTTCTAATAAAACTACCAGTAGCACCTACTAACTGCATTGTTTTAATAATTTCTCTTTTAGAGAAAATTGAGATTTTTATGGAATTATTAATTAATAAAAAGCTGGTAATAAAAAAAAGAATACCAACTATAATAATCCAATAACCTATTCTTTCAAAATTTTCTGAAAGGATCTCAACGAGTGGCTTATCATATTCAACATCTTCAATAAATTCAAAATTATTTAAACTAGATATAAACTCCTCTATGTTATAAACATCAATTATTTCTCCATATAGATTAATACTAATCATATCAAGTAGTGGATTATATCCTAAAAAACCTACGAATTCTTCACCTATTTCTTCTGCAAAAATTAATGCTGCATCTTCTTTTGAAATAGATTCTACTTTTTTTACTATGTCACTTAAATTTAAATATTTATATAGTTGATTAAACTCAACTTCTTTTGTAGAATTCTTTAAATAAATGTTGATTGTTATATTCTCTTTGAAATAATTTTCAATTGAAGAAGACTTTAAATAAATGAAGCCAATTATTGATAAAGTGAATAATATAATAGTATTAATTATAAAAATTGAAAACAGATTTGTATTAATCTTATTCTTACTTATATTTTTATTCTCAGTTCCTATCAAGATTATATAAAAATAATAAACTAATAATAAATTAATTTTTCTGTTAGTTAAATAAGTTTTTCCTTTGTAAAAATTTTTATTGTTGGAGTATAATTTTCTTGAAATAGAAAAAAAATGGCAAAAAATTTGGAAGGAAAAAAAGACTTATGAAGTAAAAATTTCCAAAAAACCTAAATTTTATGTCTTGGATATGTTTCCCTATCCTTCTGGTGCAGGTCTTCATGTTGGACATCCATTAGGATATATAGCTAGTGATATTCTTTCAAGATATAAAAGGCACAAAGGTTTTAACGTTCTCCACCCACAAGGATTCGATTCGTTTGGCTTACCTGCTGAGCAGTATGCTATTAAAACAGGACAGCAGCCTAAGAAAACTACTACTGAAAATATTCAAATGTATAGAAAGCAATTAGATAGAATTGGATTTTCATTTGATTGGTCTAGAGAAATTAAAACTTCAGATCCATCATACTATAAATGGACTCAGTGGATTTTCAACTTAATGTTCAATTCTTACTATTGTATAGTAGAGAACAAAGCCAAAAATATAAGTAACCTAATTTCTCTATTTGAATCAGAAGGAGATAAAAAGTATAGAGACTTTCTGACACCTTTTGGATATAAATTCAATAATCATCAATGGATTGAATTTGATGAAAAAACTAAATCTGAGATTTTAATGAATTTTAGAATCGCATATTTAACTGAAGGAGAAGTAAACTGGTGTGAGGATTTAGGAACTGTATTAGCAAATGATGAAATTATAAATGGAGTTAGTGAAAGAGGTGGATATCCTGTAACCAAAAAAAAAGTAAAACATTGGTGTTTAAGAATTAGTAAATATTCTGAAAGACTTCTTCAGGGATTAAACAATATTGACTGGCCTGAACCTCTTAAAGAAATGCAAAGAAATTGGATTGGAAAGTCAAAAGGTGTATCATTAAGTTTTAATGTTGAAAATTCAGATCATAAAATTGAAGTATTTACTACTAGACCTGATACTATTTTTGGAGTATCTTTTCTAACAATAGCTCCAGAATATGATGAAATATTTGAAATCTCAAGTGAAAATTCTATTCAATCAATCGAGAATTACATTAATGAAGTTTCTAAAAAATCTGAAAGAGATCGACTATCAGACGTAAAGACTGTATCAGGAGTGTTCTTAGGAACTTATGCTATTCACCCTTTTACAAACGAAAGAATTCCAATATGGGTATCAGACTATGTATTAGCAAGTTATGGGACAGGAGCTGTAATGGGAGTCCCTTCAGGTGATCAAAGAGATTTTGATTTTGCTAATAAATTTGAAATTGAAATACCCAATATTTTTGAAGGTATTGATATCTCAAAATCTGCTTTTACTGATAAGTTTGGTTTTAAATTGAAAAACTCCCAATTTCTAAATGGTTTAGATTATAATTCTGCAATTGATTTAATAATTAAGGAAGTAGAGTTAAAAAAAATAGGATCATCTAATATTCAATATAAACTTAGGGATGCAATTTTTAGTAGACAGAGGTATTGGGGAGAACCAATTCCTATATACTATAAAGATAATATTCCTTATAACATTGAGTTAGATAATTTACCTTTAGAGCTACCTGAAGTTAATAATTTTCTTCCCACAAAAAATGGTGATTCACCACTTGGAAATTCATCAGAGTGGGCTTGGGATGAAGTAAATAAAGTTATTAAACCTAACTCTCAAATTGATAATTTATCAATTTTTCCAATAGAGCTTAACACAATGCCAGGTTGGGCTGGTAGTTCTTGGTATTTCTATCGATATATGGATCCAAATAATGATTCAAAATTTCTTTCAAAAGAAAAAGAAAGTTATTGGTCAGATGTTGATGTATACTTTGGAGGAAGTGAACATGCAACTGGACATCTTCTTTACTCTAGATTTTATCAAAAATTCTTGTTTGATTTAGGTTTTCTTCAAAAAGACGAATACTCAAAAAAACTAGTAAACCAAGGAATGATACTTGGTAATTCAGCATTTATATATAGAAAAAAAGGTACATCAGAGTATTTCTCAAAAAATTTGATTAATGAAAATGATTTTGATAAAATTAGAATAGATATAAAATATGTAGGTCAAGGAGATAAAGTAAATCTTAAATTGCTAGTTAAGGAAGATAAAGATTTCAAAAATGCCACTTTTCAAGATGAAAATGGCTCATTTTTTTGTTCACGTGAGCAAGAAAAAATGTCTAAATCTAAATTCAACGTTGTAAACCCTGATGAAATTTGTGATAAATATGGCGCAGATACTTTAAGAATGTATGAAATGTTTCTTGGGCCAATAGAGCAATCTAAACCATGGGATACTAGAGGAATATCTGGTGTTCACTCATTTTTAAGAAAATTTTGGAATTTGTTTTTTAAAAATGGAGAATTATATTTAGTAGATGAAGAACCATCAAAAAAAGAGCTTAAAGTACTTCATAAAACTATAAAAAAAATTACTGAAGATATTGAGAAGTTAAGTCTTAATACATGTATAAGTTCTTTTATGATTTGTATAAATGAGTTAAACTCAATCAAATCAAATAATATTCAAATTCTTAAAAAATTATTGATATTAATTTCTCCTTTTGCACCTCATTTTGCTGAGGAATTATGGAACAAAATAGGTAATAAAGAATCTATTGTGGATGAAGTTTTTCCTGAATATGATGAAAAGTATTTAGTTGAATCTGAAAAAATATATCCAGTATCATTTAATGGAAAAACTAGATTTACAGTCAATTTATCTTTAGAATTAGAAACAAGTCAGATAGAAAAAATTGTTCTAGATGATCAAAGAACAAAAAATATTTTGAATAGTGTAACACCAAAGAAGATAATTATTGTTCCTGGTAAAATAATTAATATAGTTATATGATTAACCCAAATATAGAATTTATAGGTTTGATAGCAGCTATTTTAACTACATCTGGATTTGTACCTCAAGTATATAAGGTCTATAAAGAAAAGAACACAGATGGTATATCACTAACTATGTATTTTATATTATTTATAGGAGTAACACTTTGGTTAATTTACGGTATTTTAATTAATAGCATCTCTATTATTATTGCTAATAGTGCAACTGCATTATTACAATTATCAATTATAATTTTTAAGTTAAAAAAATAATAATTTTTTTTTCAATATTTTCTATTTACATAACTTTATAAAAAAATATTATGTTCTACTTTGACTCACTTTATTATTTGATTTTATTACCAATTTTTGCTTTAAGTTTTTATGTTCAGTATATGTTAAAATCAAAATTTAAAAAATTTTCAAGACAACAATTATCTGCTAATCTATCCGGAAAAGAAATTGCTGAAAAAATGTTGAACGATCACGGTATTTATGATGTAAAAGTAATTAGTGTTAAAGGTCAATTAACAGATCATTATAATCCTCAGAAAAAAACTGTTAATCTTAGTGAAAGTGTATATACACAAAGAAATGCTGCCTCTGCTGCTGTTGCTGCTCATGAGTGTGGACACGCCGTTCAACATGCAAAAGGTTATGAGTGGCTAAAGATGAGATCTATTCTTGTTCCTTTTGTTGGTGTTGCATCTAACCTTGGTTTATATATTTTAATAGCAGGTATTTTTTTAATGGAGACTTCCCCATTATTAGGAGAAAGTATTACAAGTTTGGGTATTTTAGCATTTGCATCAGGTACATTGTTTAGTATCATAACACTTCCAGTTGAGTTTGATGCAAGTAAAAGAGCAATTTACTGGCTGGAAAGAAAAAGAATTGTCAATCAAAAAGAACTTATCCAATCAAGAGAAGCCCTAAATTGGGCTGCTGGAACTTATGTTGTTGCTGCACTTGCATCAATAGCTAACTTAGTTTATTTATGGCTTAGGTTTGGTAGAAGAAATTAATTCTTGATATAGTTTTCTATTGCCATTGCCATAGAAGGTGATACTTCATTTGGAGCCTTAATATCTATTCTTAAATTTTTTGATATTGCAGCTTCTTCTGTACTATTTCCATAAACTGCAATTAATGTATCATTTTGCTCAAAATCAGGAAAATTATCAAATAATGATTCAATTCCAAGAGGACTGAAAAAAACAAGTATATCGTAGTATACATTTCTAAGATCAGATAGATTACTTACAACAGTTTTATATAATTGAACTCTATCCCAACTAATTTCAAATGAATCAAGAGTATTTATAATATCAGGATTTAAACTACCTGATGTAGGAACTAAAAATTTTTCTTTATTAAATTTTATAAATATTAATTCTAAATCTTTGAAATTATTGTTTCCAACATAAATCTTCCTTTTTCTGTATACTACATACTTTTGAAGGTAATAGGCAACAGCTTCAGATTGACAAAAGTATTTTGTTTGATCAGGAACTTTAAACCTCATTTCATCTGCAATTCTAAAAAAATGATCAACAGCATTTCTACTGGTTAAAACAATATTATGATAGATAGAAAAATCAACTTTCTGAGCTCTAACATCTTTTGCAGTTAATCCTTCAACATGAATAAAAGGTCTAAAGTCAACTTTTAGCTTATATTTTTTTGATAATTTAGAATAAGGTGAATTACCATTAATTGGTTCAGGCTGTGAAATTAAAACTGTTTTTACACTCATAAGTAGGTCATTTTAATATGAAACAGAATATAACCAAATCCATGGGGCTAATTTGAAGGCACAAAGATACAAAATAAAATACATTACTTCTTTTAACCCTTTATTAAAAAAATAACTTAAATAGTTTTTGAATTGAAAATATATATAGATGGCAATAAAAAAATATGATGAATACAAGAGAGTTTGTATTTCATAAAAATCATTGAAAGAATAAACTAAGATGTTTATAAACATTAAAAAAGAAATAATTATTGAAATAATATAATTTTTAAAAAAAATTAATTTAAGTCTATTGTCAATAAATAGCCCAATGATATATTCTATTAATAAAAATCTTAAAATAATTACTAAAAAGAATAAGTAATTGAAGTATGTTATGTTTTTTAATATGTTTAAGCTAATTAATCCATTTTCAATATTATTTGAAAATATTAAAGAATATGAATCAAGTACCAAAACTATGGTAAATAAGAAGAAAAGATAGAAGTAATGATTATAATTAATTTTAGATAAACCTAAATCCTCTTGATTGTATAATGTTATTAGATTTGAAAAATGATATCTATAACTTCTAATTAAATAAAGTATTTTAGATCTTTGATAATAGTTTAAAAAGTAAAATATTATAATTATTAAAACTAATATCACACTTAAAATATCATTAATTTGAATCATTACTATTTATACCTGATGTAAAATTAAGTATTAAGAAATAACTATTATGAATGATAAAGGTATAATTATAGTCCCTACATATAATGAAGCAGCTAATATTCAATTATTGATAGAAAAAATTCTTTCCCTGAATTTAAATTTTGATATTCTGGTAGTTGATGATAATTCACCTGATGGTACCTCAAATATTGTTAAAAAGTTATGTAATAGTTCTTCAAAATTATTTTTGATTAGTAGAACTAGTAAATCTGGGCTTGGGTCTGCATATGTGACTGGATTTAAATGGGCAATAGAAAAAAAATACTCATATATATTTGAAATGGATGCTGATATGTCACATGATCCATTAGACTTAATTAATTTAAAAAATGAATTAATAAAAGATGAATGTGATATGGTAATTGGATCAAGGTATTTAAATGGTGTTAGTGTAGTTAATTGGCCTTTATCAAGAATTTTTTTATCATATTTTGCAAATCTTTATGTAAGGATAATTACTGGAATGTCAGTTAAAGATTCTACCTCTGGTTATGTTGGTTATAAATATGAGGCGTTAAACTCACTTGATTTAGATAAAATTCAATTTAATGGATATGCCTTTCAAATTGAAATGAAATACAAACTTTGGAAAAAAAACTATAAATTAAAAGAATATCAAATAATATTTGTAAATAGAAAATTTGGTAATTCTAAAATGGATAAGAGTATAATCTTTGAGGCTATTACTGGAGTTTTAAAATTAAAATTTAACTCAAAAATATAAAATGAAGGGTATATTAATTAAGAAAGCTGAGATTATTAATGAAGGCTCAAGATTTAAAAGTGATATATTAATTGAGGGAGATTTAATTAAAAGAATTTCAAAAGAAATAGAGCCACATAAAGATTATTATTTAATAGATGCGAATGGGCTAATTTTAATCCCAGGTATGATAGATGATCAAGTTCATTTCAGAGAACCAGGTTTAACTCATAAAGCAGATATTAAATCTGAATCAAAGGCGGCAGTTGCAGGAGGTGTTACATCATATATAGAGATGCCTAATACAATTCCAAATACTACCTCTATTGAGGAGTTTGATAAAAAAATTAAAATAGCTTCCAGAGATTCTTATGCTAACTTTTCATTTATGTTTGGTGGAACTAATGATAATCTTGAAGAAATAAAGAAAATTAATGTTAACGAAGTTGCCGGTATAAAACTTTTTTTGGGATCTTCAACTGGAAAAATGTTAATTGATAACAAAGATTCTATAGAAGAGATCTTTTCAGTTGTAAACATACCTATTTCTGCTCATTGTGAAGATGAAGAAACTATAAAATTTAATTCTGAAAAATATAGATCAATTTATGGAGATGACATCCCAGTTAAGTTTCATCCAGAAATTAGAAGTGTTGAAGCATGCTACAAAAGCTCAAAATTTGCAATAGATCTTGCAAAAAAAACTGGTGCAAGATTAAACGTATTTCATATTTCAACTGCCAAGGAAATTAAATTATTTGAAAATAAACTACCAATAGAAGATAAAAAAATTACAGCTGAAGTATGTGCTCATCACTTATGGTTTACTCAAAATGATTATGAGTCTCTTGGATCCAAAATTAAATGGAATCCAGCCATTAAAACAAAAAAAGATAAAGATGCATTGTGGAAAGCTATTAAGAATGACTACATAGATATAATAGCTTCAGACCATGCACCTCATACTAATGATGAAAAAGAGAACTCATATTTTAAATGTCCATCGGGAGGGCCAATGGTTCAACACACTATTTTATCCTTAATAGATGGATCTAGCATTTACGGTGTTAGTTTAGAAAAAATAGTAGAAAAAATTTCTCATAATCCATCTAAAATTTTTAATATTAGTAAAAGGGGTTTTGTCAAAGAAGGTTACTTTGCAGATTTGGTTTTAATTAATTTAAACAAATCAACAACAGTTACTAGAGACTCTTTATTTTATAAATGTGGTTGGTCTCCTTTTGAGGGAATTACATTCAGTTCTTCTATTGAAAAGACTATTATCAATGGAAAAATAGTTTATGAAAACGGAAAAATTATTAAAAACCCTACTGGTAGAAAATTATTATTTGATAGATGAAAAGATATTTTATATTGTTTGTTTTTTTATTAGGATGTTCAGGAGAAAAACCAGATAACCTTATTGAAAAAGAAAAGATGGAAAATATTATTTTTGATATAATGATATTAAATGCGTCTAGTGGATTTGACTTAAAAATTGATAATAACTTTTTAAGTGATGAGCTTATTTATAAAAAGTATGACATAGATAGTGCACAGTTTTATGAAAGTGAATTATATTATTCAAAGAATCCAAGAATTCAATATGAAATATATGCTAATGTTAAACTTAAGATTTTAAAATCTATTGATAGTTTAAAAAACAGTTATTAATGAAAGAGTTTATTGAAGAAATTAAATGGAGAGGAATGTTACATGACATTATTCCTGGCACTGAAGAGCATTTATCTAAAAATAAAACCGTTGGATATATCGGTTTTGATCCTACATCAGATTCTTTACATATTGGAAGTTTAGTGCCTATTTTTATCTTAAAACATTTTCAAAATGCTGGTCATACCCCAATAGTGCTTTTAGGAGGGGCTACAGGAATGATTGGTGATCCATCAGGTAAATCTGATGAGAGGAATCTTCTTGATAAAAAAGTATTAAAGCATAATGAAAAAAAATTAATGAAACAATTTAAAAAGTTTCTGGATTTTAATGCTGATATACCAAATAAAGCTATTCTAGTCAATAATTTTTCATGGATGAGTAAATTTTCAATAATTGATTTTTCTAGAGATATTGGAAAACATATAACTGTAAATTATATGATGGCTAAGGAATCTGTAAAAAAAAGGATCTCTAAGGATACTAATCAAGGAATGTCATTTACTGAATTTACATATCAATTAATTCAAGGTTATGACTTTTTACATTTATTCAATGAAATGAATTGTTTGCTTCAAATGGGAGGTAGTGATCAGTGGGGTAATATTACAACTGGGACAGAGTTAATCAGAAGAAAAGAAAATAAAAAAGTATTTGCTTTGACTTGCCCTTTGATAAAAAAATCAGACGGAACAAAGTTTGGTAAGTCAGAAGGTGAAAATATTTGGCTTGATAAGGAAAAAACTTCTGTATATAAGTTTTATCAATATTGGTTAAATATTTCAGATGAAGATGCATATAACTATATCAAAGTCTTCACTTTTTTAAATAAAAAGCAAGTTGATTCACTTATTAATGAGCATAAAAATGATAAATCTAAAAGAATTCTTCAAAATCATATTGCTAATTCAATAACATCAATGATTCATAGTGAAGAAGATTTAAAGAATGCAGTTAAAGCATCCAGAGTTTTATTCGGAAAATCTAGTAAGAATGATCTAGATTCTTTAGATGAAATCACTTTTAAGGAAATATTTGAAGGAGTTCCTTCTTCATCTATTAAAAGAAGTTTGATATTAAAAGGAATAAATGTAGAGTTGCTATTATCTAGAGAAACAAATTTTTTGAAGTCATTAAGTGAAGCTAAAAGAGCTTTAACAGAAAATTCTATATCATTAAATAAAAATAAAATTTCTATTGAAACTATTATTTCAGAAAAAGATTTAATAAATGATAAATATATTTTACTTCAAAGAGGAAGAAAAAACTATCATTTAGTAATTATAAAGTAACTTATTTAAAAAATAGATTAGAAAAATGAAGAAATCAGAAATCAAAATTCTTTGTGTGGATGATGAGCCGGATATTCTTGAAATATTAAAATATAATCTATCAACTGAAGGGTATGATGTTTATATTGCTAGTGATGGGTTATCTGCTCTAAAAAAAGCTAATGAAATACTCCCTAATTTAATTATTATGGATGTAATGATGCCTAAAATGGATGGAATAGAAACTTGTGAAAAAATTAGATCACAAGATGAATTTAACGATACTTTAATTATGTTTCTTACTGCTAGAGGTGAAGATTACTCTCATGTAGCAGCATATGAAGCAGGAGCTGATGATTACGTTACTAAGCCTGTTAAACCGAAAATTTTAGTTTCAAAAGTTAAAGGACTGTTGAGGAGATTTAAAAAGAAAACAAGTGATGAAATTTCTGAAATAATAATTGATAATATCAAAATTGATAGAGAAAAATATAGAGTATATATTTCAAATGAAACACTTGAATTACCTAGAAAAGAATTTGAACTACTTTATTTACTTGCCTCTAAGCCCGATAAAGTATATAAAAGAGAAAAAATAATGGAGTTGGTATGGGGCTCAGAAGTCCTTGTTGGAGACAGAACTATAGACGTACATATAAGAAAATTAAGAGAAAAAATTGGAGATAAGTATTTTAAAACAATTAAGGGAGTAGGCTATAAGTTTGTAGTTAATTAATGCTAAGATTTCTAAAACTATCATATAACCCTCAAGCCTTTAGAGCATCACTTTTTATTGTTTTATTTGCTATTTCTTTAGATTTTATTTTTTTTCATTTAATCTACTCCTCTCATAGTGAAGACTTAAATTCAATAGCAAAAGAAATACTCTTCTGCTTTCTATTTTTTGTATTTGTAAGATATATATTAGAATTTTATATTAAAATATATATAGAAAAAGGTGCTCTAAAATTACTAAGAGAGCTTAACGCAGAAATATTAAAAGATTCACCTGATCAAAAAAATCTTGAAAATTTAACCTATGATTTAATTAAAAAAGCAAGAGAAAGGACATCTGAAATTAATGTATTGAAAGATCAAGAAAAATATCGTAAAGAGTTTCTTGGTAATGTATCTCACGAATTAAAAACTCCACTTTTTACCATTCAAGGTTACATTCTAACTCTTTTAGAAGGTGCTATGAAAGATAAAAAAGTAAGAGAAAAATATCTCAAAAGAGCTGCAAAAGGAGTAGAGAGGTTAATATCTATTGTCAAAGATTTGGATTTAATTACTCAGTTTGAATCTGGAATTAAAACTGTTGATAGATCTGATTTTTACATCAATGAATTAATTGAATCTATTCTAGAGTTAATGGAATTTGAATCTGAGCAAAATAAAATTAAACTAATGTATGATAGTGAGTCTTATAAAGAGTTAATTGTAAATGCAGATCAAGAGAGAATACTTCAAGTACTCACAAATTTAGTTGTTAACTCTATTAAATATGGCAAAGAGCATGGCTTTATAGAAATTTTTATTGAAGATTACAATAAAGAAAAAGTATTAGTTAAAGTAAGAGATAATGGAGAAGGAATTGAAGAAAAACATCTTCCTAGACTTTTTGAAAGGTTTTATAGAATAGATAAAAATAGATCAAGAAAAAAAGGTGGATCAGGACTTGGATTGTCTATTGTAAAACATATTATGGAGGCACACAATGAACAAATATTTGTTGAGAGTAAAGTAGGAGAGGGAACTATATTTTCATTTACACTTCAAAAAGTAAATAAATAATTGAGTAAAAAAGATTTTTTTCAAAGAGTTTATGAAACCGTAAAAAAAGTTCCTTATGGTAGGGTAACAACTTATGGTATAATTGCAAAACACTTAGGTTCACCTTCAAGTGCTAGAACAGTTGGTTGGGCTCTTAATGCCTGTCATAACGATTCTACAATACCTGCTCATCGAGTAGTAAATAGAAAAGGACTTTTAACTGGTAAACATCATTTTAAAGGTTTTGAACTAATGAAACAACTTCTTGAAAATGAAGGTATCTTAATTATTGATGATCAAGTTCAAGACTTAGAGAATAAGATTTGGGCTCCGTAGAATTAGGAAAAATTTAGGTTTTTTTAGTTGCTTCTTACTAGTATATTTGTAAAGTTTTATGAATATTTCAAAAAAAAGTATTTTTCAAGTATTACAAAAAGTTAAACTAACAGAGTCAGAATCTGATATTGTAAGTTCAGGAATACTTAAAAACATTCAGGTATTTGGTGATCAAGTAGACATAGATCTATTAATCAATAACCCAACACTTCAGGCTAGAAAAAAATTGGAAGTTGATATTTTAAAAATAATTCATAATGAAGTATATGAAAAAGCTAAAATCAATATCAATATAAAGATTGAAAAGGCTTCAAGTAAAATTTCATCGAATTCAAAAAAAATAATAGGTGTTGACTCTATAATCGCTATCTCATCAGCTAAAGGAGGTGTTGGAAAGTCTACTGTAACTATAAATTTAGCTTCAAGTTTAGCTAAAAAAGGCTGTAAAGTAGGTATTCTTGATGCAGATATTTATGGACCGTCAATCCCAACTATGATGGATGTTGAAGGTTATGTTCCTAAAGCAATAAAAGTAAATGGAGAATCTAAAATTGAACCAATTGAAAGTTATGGAGTTAAAATTATGTCAATTGGATTCTTCACTAAGCTTGATCAAGCTGTAGTTTGGAGAGGTCCTATGGCTTCAAAAGCTTTAAATCAAATGATATTTGATACAAATTGGGGAGAGCTTGATTTTTTATTCTTAGACTTGCCTCCTGGAACAGGTGATATACATCTAAGTCTTGTTCAATCTCTTCCAATTAACGGATCCGTAATTGTGAGTACTCCTCAAAACGTAGCACTTGCTGATGCTAGAAGAGGAATTAAAATGTTTCAACAAGAAAGTATCTCAGTCCCTATACTTGGATTAATTGAAAACATGTCTTATTTCATTACTGACTCTGGAGAAAAACACCATATCTTCGGAGAAGCTGGGGTCCAATACTTATCAAAAGATTTAGATATTAAATTTTTAGGTGAAATTCCATTAATCAAAAGTATAAGAGAGGCGTCAGATTTTGGAAGACCAGCATCACTTCAAGAAAAAACAGAAGTCTCTAAAATATTTGAGCAAATTTCAAAAATTTTAGTAGAACAACTTTTAATTAGAAATAAAGAATTACCCCCAACTAAAGTGGTTGAAATTACTAATTTAGTAGGCTGTTCTGCAATTAAAAAATAATGTCAAAATTAGAAATTAGAATATTAGCAGCATTAGATGAAATCAGACCATTTTTAGTTCAAGATGGTGGAGATATATCTTTAGAGTCAATAAATAATTCTACTGTTAATATAAAATTACATGGAGCTTGCGCAAGTTGTAAAGTAAATCAAATGACTTTAAAACTAGGTGTTGAATCAATAATAAAAAAACATGCACCTGAAATAAATGAAGTTAAGTCTGTATTACCTCTGTCTAAATGATAAAAACAGATATATTAATTATTGGAGCCGGACCTACTGGTCTTTTTACTGTATTTGAAGCAGGTCTTTTAAAAATGAAATGTCATATTTTAGATTCTCTTTCTCAGCCTGGAGGTCAGCTGATTGAATTATACCCAAAAAAACCAATTTATGATATTCCTGGATATCCTGAAATAATTGCTGGTAATTTAGTTGAAAGTCTACTAGAACAGATAAAACCATTTTCACCAACTTACACTTTAGGTGAGACAGCCTTAAATATCGAAAAACTTAAAGATGATTCATTTGTTGTTTCAACTGATAAGGGTACCAAAATTAATGCAAATATTATTGCAATTGCAGGTGGTCTTGGAACATTTACTCCAAGAAAACCTAACATTCCAAATATTTCTGATTTTGAAGATATGGGTGTTCTATATATGATTAAAAACCCTGAGAATTTTGCTAATAAAAATGTTTTAATTGCAGGTGGAGGTGACTCTGCTCTTGATTGGTCAATATATCTATCTGATATTGCAAATAAAGTTACCTTAGTTCATAGAAGAAATGAATTCAGGGGTGCTGATGAATCAGTAGCAAAGGTTCAAGAACTTAAAAACTCTGGTAAAATAGAAGTGATTACTCCTGCAGAAGTAATTACTCTTCATGGAAATAAATCTTTAAACTCTGCAGATATTAATATAGCAGGAGAAGTTAAAAATCTTGAAATAGACTATTTTATTCCTCTGTTTGGACTTATACCAAAGCTAGGACCAATTAAAGATTGGGGTTTAGATATAGAAAACAATGCAATAAAAGTTAATAATAGTCTTGACTATCAAACTAATATAGAAGGTATTTATGCTATTGGTGATGTTAATACATATCCAGGTAAGTTAAAATTAATACTTTCTGGTTTTCACGAAGCTGCTGTTATGTGTCATAGTGCATACTCTAAATTAAATCCAGGTAAAAAAAATATTCTTAAATACACAACAGTAAGTGGAATTGAAGGTTTTGATGGATCAAAAAAGGAAGCTAAAAAATCCCAAGTCAAAAAGATTGATTAAATCTTATTTATAAAGTTGTTAAATGGATCTTTAAATTCAACTCCATTATTGGTTCTCATTATAGTCAACTTATTATAACTTTCAAGTCCCCATAACAAAAACTCAATAAAGAAAAATTTATCTTTCTTATCTATGCCAGGAATAAATTTTGTTAGAAGTGAATCAGCATCTCTAACTTTATTAAGAATTGATTCATAATCTTTATTACTTAGATCATCTCTTAGAATTACTTGATTGACCGTAAACCACTCTAAAATGGAATCATAAACTGAAACATCTTCTGGTTTTGTGAGTTTTTCTATTTTTGGAAAATAATCTGTAAATAATGTATTTACGGCATCTGATATTAAATTATAGGAAACCTGCTCAGCACCCTCTTCTTCTCCTTCATATACAAGCTCAACTTTTCCATTTATTGAAGAAATAACTGAGTTAAAATCAGACATTCTAATTGATGTTATTTTTTCTTTATTAATTAACATACGTCTTTCAGCAGAGCTAACCAAATTTTGTAAACTTGTGATGCTCATTCTAGCACTTACTCCACTTTTTTTGTCTACTAACTCACTTTCTCTTGCTTCAAAAGATATTTGTTCAATAATATCTCTTGCTATCTCTGGTATATGAATCTTTGAAATAGTTTCTGAATTCAATTTTGACTCTTGGCTTGTAATTGTTTTTGCTATTTCTATGGACTCAGGATAATGTGTTAAAATCTGAGAGCCAATTCTATCCTTTAATGGTGTGACAATACTTCCTCTGTTTGTATAATCTTCAGGATTAGAGGTAAAAATGAATTGAATATCAAGGGGAAGCCTTACTTTGAATCCTCTTATTTGAATTTCTTTTTCTTCGAGTATTGAAAATAAAGAAACTTGAATTCTAGGTTGAAGATCTGGGAGCTCATTTAAAACAAAAATACATCTATGAGCTCTAGGTATTAAACCAAAATGAATTACCTCTTCATCAGAATATGATAATTTGAGATTAGTAGCTTTGATTGGATCTATATCACCTATCAAGTCAGAGACAGTTACATCAGGTGTTGCAAGTTTTTCATAAAATCTTTCAGTTTTATGAATCCAGTCAATCTCTGTCTTGTCTCCTTCAGATTTAATTTTATCTAAAGAACTTTTGAAAATGGGATTCAAAGGGTCATCATTTGTATCTGAATCTTTAACAATAGGAATCCACTCGTCTAATAGTTCTATACAAGTTCTAGCAAGTTTTGTTTTTGCTTGACCTCTTAGACCAAGAAGATTGATACTATGATTAGATAAAAATGCCCTTTCTACACTTGGTATAACAGTTTCCTCATAACCAATTAATTCTGAAAAAACATTTTTGCCATTTACCAAATTTGATCTAAGATTATCAGTTATTTCTTGGTTCAAAGTTTTAGATTGGTAGCCACTCTTTTTTAATTCTCCTATAGTTTTGTATTTAGGTTTTCTCATTATCTCAATTTTTGTCTTCTATTTTTATCATAATCTTCAAAAATCATTTCACTCAACCCGTCAAGACCTGTGTAAAATGCTTTACCGTTGTTTATTTCAGAGAATTTTTTTACAAATGTCTGAAGATATGGATCACTAGCAATCATAAAAGTAGTTATTGGAATATTATTTTTTTTTGCTTGTCTAGCTCTATTATAGCATTGATCTAAAATGAAGTTATCAAGTCCAGCACTATTCTTATAAAAGCCATCTTTAGTAAACATACAACTTGGTTTTCCATCAGTGATCATAAATATCTGTTTATTATTATTCTTTTTTTTTCTTAAAATATCAAAAGCTAAATCTAGGCCAGCTACAGTATTAGTATGATATGGGCCCACCTTGAGATAGGGAAGATCTTTTATACTTATTGGTCTTGCTTCATCACCGAATGACAAAATATCAATGGTATCTTTTGGAAATTTAGTTTTAATATATTCTACAAGTGCCATAGCAACTTTTTTAGCAGGTGTAATCCTATCTTCTCCATAAAGGATCATACTATGACTTATGTCAATCATAAGTACTGTACTCATCTGTGAATTATGATTTGAATTCCAAACAACTAGGTCATCCTTTTTTAGACTTAAATCATTTTCACCTGAAGATATTATAGCATTTTTTAGACTTTCAGTTAACAAAATTCTATCAAGAGGATCACCAAATTCGAAATCTTTAATATTTAAATTTTCATCACTCCCAGAGGATGAATATCTTGTCTTATGATTACCTTTTTTAGTTTTTTTTAAGTTTCCAAATAAGTGTTTAAGAACATGCTTCCTAAGAAGTCTCTCTGTTTTAGAGCTAATCTTGATACTATCTCCATTTGCTGAAATCTCTTTTCTTATATACCCTTTTTTTAAAAGATCATTTACAAAATCATCAATTGTATAACTTTCATCAGTGAGTTTATATTCTTTATCAAGTTCTCTAAGCCACTCTATAGCTTCATCAAAATCACCAGATGTATGAATAATTAGCTCTTTAAAAATATTAAATAGCTTTTCAAAAGGGGATAGAGTTGGTTCTTTAAAAGAACTAAATTTTAAACCTGATTTTTTCAAATTGATTTACTTTTAGATAATCCAAATTAAACAAATAATACTTATGCTCGAGTTTATCTTTCTTATATTTAAAGGATTTTTAACAATATTTAAATGATTGAACAGGATTTTATTTGCTCTGATAGTTTTGAGTCTAGTGGAATAGTTGAATGGAATTCTCCAAGTAATATTGCACTTACTAAATATTGGGGTAAAAAACAAAATCAAATACCTCAAAACCCATCCATTAGTTTTACTTTGTCTAAATGCTATACAAATACCATAGTTGAGTTTAAGCCAAAAAAAAATACTAAAAATGAATTATATTTTTACTTTGATGGAAAAGAAAATCAAGAGTTTGAAAAAAAAGTAAAAACTTATATCACAAGTATTGAAAAATATTTTGGGTTCTTAAAAAATCATGATTTATTTATTAATTCAAAAAATAATTTTCCACATAGTAGTGGAATTGCATCATCTGCATCTTCTATGTCAGCTTTAGCATCCTGTTTAGTAGACTTTGAATCTCAAAATATTAATTATGATAACAATTTTAATCTTAAAAAGAAATCATTTATATCTAGACTAGGATCTGGGAGTGCATGCAGGAGTATTGAAGGTCCAGTAACTCTTTGGGGGCTAACTGACTCTTTTAAAGAAAGTTCAGATTTATATGCAGTAAATATTTCAAATGATATTGATAATATCTTTCATAATTATCAAAATACAATTTTAATAATTGATCCTGGACAGAAAGTGATTTCAAGTTCTTTAGGACATGAGTTAATGAATAAGAACCCTTTTTCTAATAAAAGATTTGAAATTGCAAAAAATAATACCGCAAAACTAAAAGACATTTTAAAATCAGGCGAGTTAGATGACTTCATTACAATTACTGAATCAGAAGCATTGATGATTCACTCATTAATGTTGTCCTCTGATCCATACTATATACTTATGAAACCAAATACTTTAGAGGCAATTTATAAAGTATTAGAATTCAGGAGGGATACTAAACTTCATTTAAGTTTCACGTTAGATGCAGGTTCAAATGTCCATTTGTTATACCCTAAATCTGAGACTGAAATAATAACAAAATTTATAAATAATGAACTCCTAAAGTTATGTAAGTCTAACTCCTGTATTCATGATTATTTAGGTAATGGTGCTACAAAAATCAGATAATGGATAATAAAAAATTTTATTCAAAAATTTTACTTTTTGGCGAATACGGAGTCATATCAAATTCTAATGCATTATCCATTCCTTTTGAGAATTTCTATGGTTATCTAAATAAATCAGATTTATTAAAAGATGAAGAGAAGATTTCAAATTCTAGTATTCTTGAGTTATATGAATTTATGACGGATTTAGATATTGAGGACATAATTGATTTTAATTTTTTTAAAAATGACATAGATAGAGGATTACACTTTGTTAGTAGTATCCCTATTGCTTCAGGTCTAGGAAGCAGTGGCGCTCTTGTTGCATCAGTTTTTGATTCATATCAAAAAAAAGATTTTATTAATTTAAATGTGGAAGAGATAAAAAATCTATTGTCAATTATTGAATCCAAATTTCATGGAAAGTCTTCTGGTCTAGACCCATCTGTTTCACTATTTAATAGTCCAATATTTTATTCTAATAAGCAAATTAAATTGATAGATAAAATTCATTATGATAACTTTAAGGTTTATATAATGGATAGTAAAATAAAATCTTCAACAAAGAAAATGATCGAGTTATTTCACAAAAAAATGAAAGAGAGTGAATTTAGATATTTCTTTGAAAATAAATACATCAATAATACAAATGAATGTATTGATTACCTCCTTAATTGCTCAGACTTATTTAGAGACTCTTTAAAACAATTATCAGAAAGTACACTGAATTATTTCAAGGAAATGATTCCAAATCAACTTATAGATATTTGGAATGAAGGACATAAAAGTGATTCATATTATATGAAACTTTGTGGATCAGGTGGTGGAGGTTTCTTTTTAGTATTTGATTATAATGACCAAATAAACTCTAAGTTTTCTGATTTTAATTTATTTCAGATAAAATAAAATGTATAGAGTTATTATTTTATTTGGGGTTAGTGGTTGTGGAAAATCTCTAATAGGAAACCAATTATCAAAAGATTTACAATTCGAATTTATTGAAGGGGATGATTTCCATTCTAATGAAAATATTAAAAAAATGAAAAATAATATTCCATTAAATGATGATGATAGAGAGGCATGGCTTGATCAAATTAATAAAGAGCTTAATAAATTAAGAAATAAAAATTTTGTGGTTGCGTGTTCTGCTTTAAAAGAGATATACAGAGAAAGACTTGTTAAAGGAATAACAGCTAAGATAGATTGGTTTTGTTTAAAAGGAACTTTTGATCTGATAGAAAAAAGGCTTGACAGTAGAGGTAATCATTATTTTAAGTCAGCATTGCTTAAATCTCAATTTGATATAATTGAATATCCTGATTATTGTACATTTATAGATATCATTGAAAGCCCTGAAAAGATCGTTGAAAGAATTAAATCTGCATTGTAAATGAGTGATTTTGGAATAATTGGAATTGGAAGAATAGGAACTAGTATGGCAAGAAATATGTCATCAAAAGGTATTATAGTTTCACTATTTGATAAAAATCATAATTCCCTTGTTAATTTAAAAAAAGATTATCCAGAGTTAGAGTCATCTTTAGTTTTTGATGATATTAATAAATTTATAAGATCAATTTCCAATCCAAGAAAAGTTTTAGTTCTGGTTCCTTCAGGACCTGCTCTAGATGAAGTTATTTCTCTTTTAATCAAATATCTTGATTCTAATGATATTATAATAGATGGAGGTAATACTAATCCTAATATAAGCTTTAAGAATCATCAAACTATTAAATCAAAAAACTTGTTATATCTAGGTGTGGGAGTTTCTGGAGGAGTTAAAGGAGTTCTTGAGGGGCCTTCAATAATGATTGGAGGAGACACTAATGCCTTTGATCAAGTCAAAAATATTTTTTCTAAGATAACATCTAAAACAATTAATGATTCAAAAAGCTTTGAATTCTTTGGAGATTCAAATCAAGGCCATTTTGTTAAAATGATTCATAATGGTATAGAATATGTTGAGATGCAGCTTATATCTTCAATTTATTATCTAATGATAAACTCCAAAAAATATAAGTATGACGATGTTGCAAAAATTTTTAATAAATGGAATGGTATAGATTTAAACAGTTACCTATTAGAAATTTCTTTGTTAAAACTTACTGAAAAAAAAGATGATAGTTATCTGTTAGATAGAATTGATGATAAGGCTGATGATAATGGTACTGGAAGATGGATGTTAAAACATGCAATTGATCTTGGATGCTCAGTTAGTATGTTAAATTCAGCAATTGACTCAAGATTTATATCTAATAATAACATAAGATCAAAGGCTAATAAATTCATAAATGAAGATAAAAAAGAATATGATATAGACTTTGAATCGTTAGGTAATGCATATAGGTTTTGTAGATTAATAAATTATTTTCAAGCTTTTTTATTAATCAATTCTGCAAATAAAAGTTATGGATGGGATATAAGTATTTCAAATGCATTAAATGTGTGGTCAAATGGAAGTATTGTAAAATCAAACCTTATCAATACATTACTCAATGATTATTTAGTTGATAATATTCTGGATGATAAAAACATATTTAATAATCTTAATGAACTTAAACCTGGATTAATTGATATTTTAAATACATCATTAATAAATGATATATCGCTTCCATGTTTTAACGAAGCATTAAATTATTTTAATCAGATTTCAAGTTCTTCTCTGAGTACTAAGCTAATTCAAGCTCAAAGAAACTATTTTGGATCTCATGAAATAAAAATTAACTAAATGAGTATTTACCTTTCATTGATTATCGGTATTTGTCTTTTACTTGTTCAAGTAATAAAATTTAGATTTTCCCCTTTTATTTCATTACTAATATCATCAATAGTAATTGGTCTGCTTTCAGGTCTTGATGGTGAAATAATAATAAATAATATTCAACAAGGAATGGGTAGTACACTTGGATATATTGCAGTAATAGTTGGACTTGGAGCTATGTTTGGCGCCATACTTGAATCAACTGGTGGTGCAAAAGAAATCACCAGGCATCTCTTAAATAAGTTTGGTGAAAAGAAATCTCAGTGGGCGTTATTAATTAGTGGTTTTTTTATTGCAATTCCAGTTTTCTTTGATGTAGCATTTATACTTCTTTTGCCAGTAATTTATTCAATTCAAAAGAAGTCAAATAAATCTTTGGTTTATTACGCTCTTCCACTACTTGCTGGTTTAGCAGTAACACATGCTTTTATTCCACCTACTCCTGGACCAGTTGCTGTTTCACAAATTCTTGGAGCTGATCTAGGCTATGTAATGCTATTTGGTTTAATTGTTGGTATACCATCAGCTATTTTATCTGGAGTAATTTTTACAAATTTCATAACATCTAAGATTGATTTTAATTCTAAAGTAGTATTTGATACTGAAGAACTAAAAGTATATACTACCCCAAGTATAAGATCAGTCTTATTAATAATACTCCTGCCTCTAATTCTAATTATTTTTAGATCTCTAATAGATACTGGAATACTAAGTATAACAAATGAGACTGTTTCTGAATTTATTCAGTTTATAGGTCACCCTTTCTCTGCTCTGATAATTGCTAATATAATAGCATGGTATTTTCTTGGAATTAGACTCGGTATAGATAAAAAGAAATTAGAGAAAATTATTTCAAAATCATTTGCTCCAGCTGGAGCTATAATATTAATAACTGGTGCAGGTGGGGTATTAAAACAAATCTTGATAGAATTAAATATTGGTGAATTATTAGCTCAAAATATTTTTAGTTCATCTGAATTAATTTTAGTTGCATCTTTTTTATGTGCAGTTTTTATAAGAGTTCTTCAAGGTTCTTCAACAGTTGCAATGATAACATCTGCTAGTCTTGTATCTCCATTATTAGTAGATAAAATTAATGATCCAATTTCTCTTAGTCTTATTGTAATCTCGATTGCATCGGGAGCTTCAACTTTCTCACATGTAAATGATAGTGGATTTTGGCTTGTAAATCAATATCTAGGACTTTCAATGAAAAAAACATTTTTATCTTGGACACTTATGACATTAATTTTATCTATTTCAGGTTTAATTTTCACTCTCATAATTAGCTACACTTTAACTTATTGATTTTTTCTCAATTTATCTAATTGAACCTATGTATGAAGCAACTGAATCAATCCCACTATTTTGAAGTTTCTTTATAAATGCAGATCCAATTATCGCACCCTTAGAATATTTTACAACAGTATTAAATGTTTCCTTAGTTCCAACTCCAAAACCAATTATTCTAGGAGTTTTTAGATTCATTTTTTCAATTCTTTCAAAATAATTTATTTGCTCAGGGCTAAAACTGTCCTTGGATCCAGTTATACTAGAAGAACTTACCATATAGATAAATCCATTTGATATTGAGTCAATTTTTCTAATTCTTTCATCTGAAGTCTGTGGAGCTATTAAAAACATATTATAAAGTTGATATTTTTCAAAGATTGATTTATAATTTGCTTCATAATAATCTATTGGAAGGTCAGGAATGATTAATCCATCTATTCCAATTTCATTACATTTTTTACAAAAGTCTTCTACACCATACTGAAGGATCGGGTTAAAATATCCCATTATTATAAGAGGAATTGAAACTTTATCTCTAATTCCTTTTAACTGATTAAATAGGACATTAGTATTCATTCCATTTTTAATTGCCTTTGTAGAGCTATCTTGAATTATAGGCCCATCAGCAAGTGGATCACTAAAAGGGAGACCAATTTCTATCATATCAACACCAGATTCCTGAAGCTTAAAAATAATATCAACTGTATCATCTAGATTAGGATATCCAGCTGTAAAATATATTGATAATACTTTACCGTCTTCTTTTAATTTTTTGTCAATTCTATTCATTATAAATTAAAATAACCAATGTAAGTGTTTAAGTCTTTATCTCCTCTCCCAGAGAAGTTAACAACAATTATATCATTTGGTTTAAAATCTAAATACTTGAATGCAGCAAATGCATGAGCAGTTTCTATTGCAGGAATAATTCCTTCTAGTTTAGAGACTTCTAACCCTGCTAGCATAGCATCACTATCTGTTATAGACATAAACTCTGCTCTTTTGCTTTCTAATAAATGTGCATGAAGTGGACCAACGCCTGGATAATCTAAACCAGCTGATATGGAGTAAGGCTCAACTATTTGGCCATCTTTAGTTTGCATTAAAAGAGTTTTACTTCCATGAATAATTCCAGTTTTACCAAGAACTGATGTAGCAGCACTTTTTCCAGACTCAACACCTTCACCAGCTGCTTCAACTGAAATAATTTTTACTTTCTCGTCTTCTAAATAATGATAATATAATCCAGCTGCATTACTACCACCTCCAATATTAGCTATTAAATAATTAGGGCTATCAGTTCCTTCTTTTTCAATTAACTGAGACTTTATTTCTTTAGAAACTATTGATTGAAATTTGGCAACCATATCAGGATATGGATGAGGACCAACAACTGATCCAATAATGTAGTGAGTTGTAATAGGATTATTTATCCAATCTCTAATAGCCTCATTAGTAGCATCCTTAAGAGTTTTGCTACCAGATTCAGCTGCAACTACACTTGCTCCTAGCATTTTCATTCTAGCAACATTAGGGGCTTGTCTTTTGATATCAACAGCTCCCATATATATTACACATTCAACTCCAGCTAATGCACAGACAGTTGCAGTGGCAACTCCATGTTGACCAGCACCTGTTTCAGCAATAATTCTTTTCTTTCCTAATCTTTTTGCTAGTAAAATTTGACCAACAGTATTATTTATTTTATGAGCTCCTGTATGACACAAGTCTTCTCTTTTAAAGTAGATTTTACATTTATATTTCTCTGACATTCTTTCAGCAAAATATAATGGAGTTGGCCTTCCTACATAGTCCTTTAAAAGATTATTATAATCTTCCTGAAAATCAGTATCATTTATAATCTTAATATAGTTTTTTTCTAATTCGTCAAGATTTGGAAATAACATTTCTGGTACAAAAGCACCCCCGTAGTTTCCATAAAACCCTTTTTTATCTACAGTATATTTCATCTTTAATTATTTCTATGAATGTTTTTAATTCATCAATTTTTTTTAAATACCTGTCATCTTCAAATTTACTATTAACATCTATACCATAAACTGGAAGACCTATTTTAAAAAGATCAATCAATGAATCAATTGAGTGAAGTCCTATTCCACCACTTATAAAAAATTCTTTTTTTAATTTATATTTTTTCAAATTTTCCCAATTAAATGATTTACCAGTTCCTCCTGGAAGTTCAGATTTTGAATCAAATAAAAACATGTCACAATAGTTTTCATAATTTTTTAAAACATTAAAATCAAAATCATCATCAATTCTAAATGACTTGATAATTTGAATTCCACTATCAAGAATATTTTTACAAAATTCAGGTGACTCATCCCCATGTAATTGAACGCAAGCTAAATCATGTTGAGAGATTTTTTTATATACAAAATCAATATTTGAATTATAAAAAACACCAGTTTTTTTAATTTTAGGTTTGACTTTTGGAGTTTCCCCCTTAACATATCTTACAGATTTTTCCCAAAAAATATGACCTATGTAATCAGGATTTAATTCAGCTACTTGCTGAATATTTTGATTATCAAATAAACCACATACTTTAAATTTCATTTTCTAAGCTTTTTATAAAATCATAAGCAGATTCCATTGGATCATTAGTTTTCATAAAATTTTCACCAATTAAAAACCCCTGATAACCAATTTCTTTGAGTTTAATAATTGATTCGACCTTACTAATTCCACTTTCAGAGATTTTAATGTAATCATCTGGGATCATTTTAAATAATTCAATACTATTATTTAAATCTATTTCTAAAGTGTCAAGATTTCTATTATTAACGCCAATTATATCAATGTCATTTCCTGATATTTTTTCCAATTCTTCACAGGCATGGACTTCAACTAAAACTTCAAGACCTAGTTTTTTAGCTAAAGAACTAAACTTTAAAATTTCTTCCTTTGAAAGAATTGTTGCAATTAATAATATTGCATCAGCACCAATTGATTTGGCCTCTATTACTTGATATTCACTAATTATAAATTCTTTTCTTAAAACTGGAATCTCTGAAATGTTTCTAATTTCGATAATATCATCAATATCTCCATCAAAATATTTCTTATTTGTAAGAATTGACAATCCAGCAGCTCCAGCCTTTTGGTATCCTCTTACAACTTCTGAAATAGTTGATTTGTAATTTATATTATTATTTGAAGGAGACCTTCTTTTAAATTCACATATTATTCCAGTAGAACTTCTCAAAATAGAATCTTTTAGAGATGAGCATTGTCTAGAAAAAAATTGATTGTCTTCAAGAGCAGATATTGGAACTTTAGAAGATAAAATATCTATCTCATTTTTTTTATCTGCAACAATCTTATCTAAAATTTTCATTTCATTAATTCAATTAGTTTCTCAAAACATCTTAATGCATTCTTACTTTTAATAGATTCCTTAGCAATTTCAAAAGCCTCAATTATTGTAACATTTTTTGACAGTGAAATAGCCATTGAAGCGTTAGCACAAACAACATTTTCTTGTTCACTAGATCCACTTCCATTAAGAACATTCATAAAAATCTTAGATGATGATTTAACATCTTTACCCCCTTTTATTAAATCTGCATCAATATCCTTTAAATTAAAGTCTTTAGATTCTAATATAAATTCATTTGATCTAGAATAGACTTTTGTATTTCCTGTCAGAGAAATCTCATCATATCCATCTAAGGCATGAATTATATTATATTCAATTTCAGTATTCTGGTAGAGGTAATTGTAAATTCTTGCAAGTTCTAAATTATAGACACCAACCATCTGTTTTTTTGGCATAGATGGGTTAACCATTGGACCTAGCATATTAAAGAATGTTTTTAATCTAAGTTCTTTTCTAACAGGAGCTACATTTTTCATTGCTGGATGAAACAATGGAGCATGAAGAAAACAAATGTTTGCTTTATCAACAGCATTTTTAATTTTATCATAGTCATTTGTAAAATTGATACCTAAAAATTCCAAAACGTTACTAGATCCACAACTAGATGAGACACCATAATTTCCATGTTTAGCAACTTTTACTCCACTTCCAGCAGTTACAAATGATGCTAAAGTTGATATATTGAATGTATCTTTTTCGTCTCCTCCGGTACCGCATAGATCTATAGTGTCAAATTCTTCAAGGTCAATTTTTAATGATAAGTCAATTAGAGCTTTTCTGAATCCATTTAATTCTTCAATTGTGATATTTCTAATCATAAAGATTGTTAGAAATGAAGATATTTCACTTGTATTTAATTTACCCTCTGAAATTTGAATGATTATATCACTTGCTTCCTTTTCAGTTAAGGTCTCATAATTTGTCAGTCTGTTTAGAATTTCTTTCATATACTTTTTACCCAATTTTTTATCATCTTTTTACCCTTCGGTGTTAAAACAGATTCAGGATGAAATTGAACACCTCTTACATTATATATTTTATGTTTTAGAGACATTATCTCACCATTTTTATCTAAAGATGTTACAATTAAATTTTCAGGAATTGGTTTATCTACTATCCAAGAATGGTATCTCCCAACTTTAATCTTACCCTTAATCCCATTAAAAATTATATCATCTTCTATTACATTAATTTTAGTTGCTACTCCATGATAAACTCTTTCTAAATTTCTAAGTTTTCCTCCAAAAGCCTCAGCAATCGCTTGTTGTCCAAGGCAAACACCTAAAATATTTTTACTTTTAGAATAATATTTTAAAACTTCTAATGTTTTTCCAGATTCTGATGGTATTCCAGGTCCAGGTGATATTAAAATTGCATCAAAATCTTCTAAATCTTCAACCTCAAATAAATCATTTCTTTTTACTGTTACATCACAACCTAACTCCTCCAAATAAAATAGAAGATTATAAGTGAATGAATCATAATTATCTATCAAAAATATTTTTTTCATTTTATCAATTCAGCTTCAATTAAAGCTTTATCTAAAGCTCCTAATTTGTTTTGAACTTCTTCTAATTCTTTTTCTGGATCAGAATCAATAACAATTCCGGCACCAGCTTGATAATTTAAAATATTGTTTTTACTAAAAAATGATCTAATAATAATTGCATGATTAAAATTTCCATTAAAATCAATAAAGCCAATAGCTCCACCATAAAAGTTTCTATTAACTTTTTCATATTTTGCAATTAGTTCTAAAGCTTTATGTTTTGGAGCACCAGAAAGAGTTCCTGCTGGGAAGGTATCTTCAACAACTTGATAAGATTTTATATCTTTCTTTAACTCAGCTGTTACTTTTGAAACTAAATGAATTACATGAGAATAAAACTGTATCTCTCTATTTTTTTCAACTTTAACATTGTTCCCACTTCTACTAAGATCATTTCTAGCTAAATCTACAAGCATAATATGCTCTGAATTTTCTTTTGGATCTTTTGCTAACTCTTTTGCAGTGATTTGATCTTTTTCATCATCTCCAGTCCTTTTGAATGTACCAGCAATTGGATGTATTTCTGCTTTTCTGTTGTTAATTACTATCTGGGCTTCGGGGGAGCTTCCAAAAATCTTAAAATCTCCATAATCAAAGAAGAATAAATATGGAGAAGGGTTTATAGACCTTAGTGCTCTATATACATTAAATTCATCACCCTTAAATTTTTGGGTATATCTTCTAGATAAAACAAGTTGAAAAACATCACCTCTTTTACAATGATCTTTTGCCTTATTAACATATTCGATATATTCCTTATCACTTATTTCAGACTCGGGTTGTCCAAGTTTTTTAAAGTCAAAGACCGAATAACTTTTATTATTTAATAAAGCCTCAATTGATTCAATATTTGAAGTTTCATCTATTGTATTACAAAATATATGAGCTTCATGATTATATTGACTTATAGCAATTATGTTTTTGTAGATTCCGTAATAAATGTCAGGAATATTAAAATCCTTTTTATTTTCAATACTAATGCTATCAAAATATCTTATTGACTCGTGGCTCATAAATCCAAATAACCCATTATTTAAAAATTTAAATTTTGATTCTTTAACATCATATTTTTCAATATAATCATGAACTATTTTTGAAATTTTTTCATCTTTTATAATCTCCCTTGATTCATTCTTGCCATCTGGAAATTTACATTCAACTTTATTATCCTTGATTTTAATGTGACCTATTTGATTAAAACATATATATGAATAATTGTTATTGGCTAGCATATAATCACTATTCTCAAGTAATAGGCTATTTGGAAAAACATCCCTAATCTTTAAATACACCTCAACAGGTGTAATAGTATCTGCAAAAATTTTTTTATGATAAGTATTAATTTTTATTTTCATAGCAAAAAAAAAGCCTGTCGTGAGACAAGCTATATATATAGTTCAATTCACGATTTTACTTTAAATCATATTTCCACCACCAGTAAGTATTAATTTTTTTCATCAAGCAAATATAAAATAAAAACAAAATAAGCCAACAGATACAAACCCAATTATAATAAATATTGCTGTTGAAATTAGTTTTAAATGCTTTTTTGTTCCCTCTGCCATATTCATAGAATCTAGCTGAGGCTCATTAACATCTTTAAGTTCATTTATTGATAGAAAAGTAGCTGCAATAACTGCACCTGTACATACTAATCCCATGATGAATATGAAAGAATCACCCATTTATTTGTTAAGCATTTGTTTAAAATAACATCCAAAAGAAAGAATTGAAGGCACCCATAGTCCAACGAAAAGTCCCTCATCTTTATATCCATAAAACCAAAGAGAAACTGAAAGAATAAATGATACAAAAGCAGCTCCAATTAGGAATAAATCTGATTTTTGAAAATATTTCATATAATTTTATTTACCGCCAAAATACGTAATTACAATTAATTTCAAAAAACTTAATGGTAAGTTTTTTAATTACTAATTCATTTTTTACTTTTCAAAAAAATAAAAATGAAAAATTTAAGTTCAGAAGAGCTAATTGAAAAATTAAAAAATGAAAAAGATGGATTTATTTTAGATGTAAGATCATCTGAAGAATATGAACAGTCTCATATCCCAAATGCTAAATTGCTTAATATTAGAGAGCCACAATCTTTTTTAGAAGGTTTAGAAAAATTAGATAAAACCTTGAATTACTATGTATACTGTCACTCAGGTGTCAGAAGTGTTCAAGCGTGTCAAATCATGCAATCATTTGGATTTAAGAACTTATTTAATTTATTAGGTGGTATTTCGGAATGGACTGGTGATAAAATTGATTAACTGTTAATTGATTTTGTTAAAAAATTGCTCTTGTCCTTGTATTTATTTTATATTTGATTTTTCTGATCTTACTTAAATATAAATTATTCTAAAATTAAAATTACAGATTATGTTGTTACAAGAAAAAATAGGAATAGATGAAAGAATTAATGAAGCTTTTCAACCAATATCAAATTTTTGGGAGGGATTAATCCTTCATGAGTTCTTTGGTACTGGAATCCCAACAATTATTTTCTTATTAGTAGGTGGAGCTGCTTTCTTTACTTTCTATTTTGGATTTATAAATATTAGAGGTTTTGGTTTATCACTAAAAACAGTAATGGGTAAATATGATGGTTTAGATAAAAAAAGAAAAGATAGTGGAGAAGTAAGTCATTTTCAAGCCCTTGCAACTGCAGTTTCAGGTACTGTTGGAAACGGAAATATTGCAGGTGTAGCTATGGCAATTGCAATAGGTGGACCTGGAGCTACATTTTGGATGATTCTTTGTGGTCTTTTAGGAATGTCATCCAAATTTGTAGAATGTACTCTTGGTGTTAAATATCGTGATGTTGGTTCTGATGGAACTGTTTATGGTGGTCCAATGTATTATTTATCTAAAGGTTTGAAAGAAAGAGGATTTGCTAAGCTTGGAAAAATTCTTGCTGTAATTTTTGCAATACTTTGTATTGGTGCTTCTTTTGGTGGAGGAAATGCCGCTCAATCTAATCAAGCTGCTCTTCAAATGGTTAGCTTATTTGGTTTATCAGGTGGTTCTGCTAGAACGATTATAGGAATTATCATGATGATTGTGGTGGGAATAATTATAATTGGAGGTATAAAAAGAATAGCATCTGTAACTGAAAAAATTGTTCCTTTTATGGCAGGTATGTATGTCTTAGCTTGTCTTTATATTATTTTCTCTAATTTATCTTATGTTGATGATGCTTTTGCAATGATAGTATCTCAAGCTTTTGCTCCAACAGCAGCTGTAGGAGGTTTTATTGGAGTTTTGGTACAAGGATTCAGAAGAGGTGCATTCTCTAATGAAGCAGGAGCTGGATCTGCATCAATAGCACATTCAGCAGTAATTACAAGTTATCCTGCATCTGAAGGTCTAGTTGCTCTTTTAGAGCCTTTCATTGACA
This sequence comes from Bacteroidota bacterium, assembly GCA_038110465.1. GTDB lineage: Bacteria > Bacteroidota > Bacteroidia > Flavobacteriales > Flavobacteriaceae > Marisimplicoccus. The sequence goes on from JAYNJU010000001.1 coordinate 59,333, forward strand.
CTGTTGTAATTTGTACAATGACAGCTCTTGTGATAATAATTTTTAATGGTGACAACAGCTTATTTACTTATGGAAATTTAGTTGATGGATCTACTGCAGTAATGGTTAGAGGTCAAGAACTTGAAGGAGCTGGATTAACATCTGCAGCTTTTTCTGAATATATATCTTTTTCTGGTCCATTTTTAGCACTTGCAGTTGTATTATTTGCCCTTTCTACTATGATTTCATGGTCTTATTATGGTCTTCAATCATGGATGTATGTTTTTGGAAAAGGTAAAATATCTGACTTAACTTATAAAGTGTTGTTTCTTGTATTTATAGTAATTGGTGCTGCTGGAGATATGTCTTCGGTTTGGGCTTTTTCTGATGCTATGATTTTAGCTCTTGTATTTCCAAATATGATAGGTTTATTTATTTTATTTCCAAAGGTTAAAGAGGAACTTTCTAGATATATTGGAGCAATTAATAATCAAAAATAATAAGGTTATTAATTTCATTTAACTATATTTGCCTGCGCAAATAATTTTATATGTTAATTATACCAATTAAAGACGGTGAAAACATTGATAAAGCTCTGAAAAGATTCAAACGTAAGTTTGATAAAACTGGTGTAATGAGATCTCTAAGAGACAGAAAACAATTTGTTAAGCCATCTGTTGAGCATAGAAGTAAAATTCTTAAAGCTCGTCATATTCAAAGACTTAAAGATCAAGAAAACCTTTAAATACTTATTTTTTTTTATCATACATCGTAAATTAGGTGTATGTTAATTGGAAAATTTTTAGATTATTTAAGAATAGAAAAAAACTATTCCAATCATACAATTACTGCATACAATAAAGATTTAAATGAATTCAAAGACTTTCTATTGAATGATTTTAAAAGTTCTAATATTAAAAATGTTGAGTATAAACTGATTAGATCTTGGATTGTAAGTATGGTAAATAATAATTTATCAAATAGATCTATTAATAGAAAAATTTCATCTTTAAAATCATTTTATAAATTTTTGGTAAAGACTCAAACAATAAAAGTTTCTCCATTGATTTCACATTCCCCACTTAAACAGTCAAAAAAAATACAGGTTCCTTTTTCAAAAGAGGAAATCAAAGAATTGTTAGATGGAGATCTTTTTAAGAATGATTATAGAGGTATACTTCAAAAAACAATCATTCAGTTTTTTTATTTTACTGGTGTAAGAAGATTTGAGTTGATCTCCATTAAAAACTCAGATATTGATTTTGATTCTTCCTCCTTAAAAATAATGGGTAAAAGAAACAAAGAGAGAATAATTCCTATGCTACCAAGTCTTATAGAAGTTACAAGAGACTATATGAATTCAAAAATTAAAAATTCCATAAAATCAAACAATGATTTTCTTTTTCAGAATTCTAAAGGTGATCAGTTATCAGAAAAATTTGTTTACAGAACTGTTAATCAATATTTCAAATTAGTGTCTCCAAAAGTAAAGAAAGCACCTCACGTTCTTAGACATAGTTTTGCCACACATTTAATTAATGAAGGGGCTGATATAAACTCAGTAAAAGAACTTCTTGGACACTCTAGTTTATCTGCCACTCAAGTCTATAGTCATACAAGTATGGAAAGAATAAAGGAGGTGTTTAATAATTCACATCCTAGAGCTAAATAATATTCAAAAATTATTTCTTTTTTACTTTGTTTGAGGAAAAAAAAGCATTTATTTTGCAATCTGTTTTATAATAAGCCGATATAGCTCAGCTGGCTAGAGCAGCTGATTTGTAATCAGCAGGTCGTGGGTTCGAGTCCCTCTATCGGCTCTTTGAAATTCTGAAATTGGGGAGATACTCAAGCGGTCAACGAGAGCAGTCTGTAAAACTGTTGGCTACGCCTTCGTAGGTTCGAATCCTGCTCTCCCCACACAAAAGCGGGAGTAGCTCAGTTGGTAGAGCGTCAGCCTTCCAAGCTGAATGTCGCGAGTTCGACCCTCGTCTCCCGCTCTACTTTTTGCCGATATAGCTCAGGGGTAGAGCGTTTCCTTGGTAAGGAAAAGGTCCCGAGTTCAAATCTCGGTATTGGCTCATCTTTTACTCAATAAGTTTTTATATTTGAATATGAACAAATTAACAAAATGGTCACTAACTGCTGCACTTGCTGGTTTCCTTTTTGGATTTGATACAGTAGTTATATCAGGTGCAGATCAAAAACTTCAAGAACTTTGGAATTCAACAGATATTTTTCATGGAAGTGTTGTAATGGCAATGGCTTTATGGGGAACAGTAGTAGGTGCAATTTTTGGGGGAATCCCTACAAGAAAAATTGGTAGAAAGAAAACATTGCTTTGGATAGGTATCTTTTATACTCTTTCTGCAATTGGTTCAGCTTTTGCAAATGACCCAATAACTTTTGCAGCATTTAGATTCATTGGAGGAGTAGGTGTTGGAATTTCAGGAATTGCAGCTCCAGCATATATTTCTGAGATTGCTCCTGCAAAAAATAGGGGTAGACTTGTTGGACTATACCAATTTAATTTAGTAACAGGTATATTAATTGCTTTCTTATCAAATTATCTTCTAAGTGGCATGGGTGAAAATGATTGGAGATATATGATGGGTATTGAAGCTCTCCCAGCTTTATTATACACATTTTTAGTTGTCACAATTCCTAAAAGTCCAAGGTGGCTATATCTAAACAATCAACAGTCAGAGGCTGAAAAAGTTATTAGGGAAGCTTATTCAGAAGATGATGCAAATGAGTTAATTGCTGAAATTAAAAAAGATAAAGAGTCAAGTATTAAAACTGAGTCTGTTTTTCAAAAGAAATATGGATTTATTTTAATGCTTGCTTTTCTAATTGCAGCATTCAATCAGTTTTCTGGAATTAATGCATTTTTGTATTATGCTCCAAGAATTTTTGAAGCTGGTGGTTTAGGCCAAAGTGCTGCTCTTTTAAATAGTGTAGGTATTGGACTTACCAATGTGATCTTTACATATATAGGCATAAGCTTAATTGATAAACTTGGCAGAAAAAGTTTAATGTATATTGGATCAATAGGTTATATAATTTCATTATCATTAATAAGTCTATCTTTTATTTTAGAATGGGGAGGAATTGCTCTTCCAATATTCCTATTTTTATTCATTGCATCTCATGCTATTGGACAAGGAGCTATAATTTGGGTATATATATCAGAAATTTTCCCGAATCATATTAGAAGTTATGGGCAGTCATTTGGAGTATCAACCCATTGGGTCTTAGCAGCTATTATTCCATCTCTTATACCTTATCTATTTGGAGTAGTTGGACCAGGTATTGTTTTTGCTTTTTTTGCATTTATGATGGTCTTACAATTACTTTTCACTCATTTTATTATGCCTGAAACAAAAGGTGTTTCTCTAGAAGATCTAAGTAAAAAACTTATTAAAAATTGACAAACATAGTTTGCTTTGGCGAAGTTTTATGGGATAAATATACTGATCGAATTGAGTTAGGAGGAGCACCATTTAATGTTTTTTTTAGGTTATCACAATTTGATAAAAATGCAAAATTTATTTCATCAGTTGGGAATGATAAATTAGGTGTTGAAATTTTAGATTTTTTTAAAAAAAATAAATTAAACTCAAGTTTTCTTCAAATTGATAAAACTAGAAAAACAGGGACAGTTAAAATTAAATTGGATGCAGGTGAACCAAGTTATGAAATCACACAAAATGTAGCATGGGACTTTATTGTTGAAAATAAAAATTCTAAATCTCTAAAAATAATTGATCTTTTGATTTTTGGATCTTTATCATGCAGAAATGAGCAATCTTACTCAACACTCAAAAAATTGATAAATAAATCTAAAATCAAGGTTTTAGATTTAAATCTAAGACAAAATTATTATGATAATGAAAAAATAAGTTATTTAGTTAAAAGCTCTAATTTTTTAAAAATAAACCTTGAAGAAATGTTTGTCTTAAAGAAAATGTTTGAATTTAAATCAAGCGATCATAAAGGGATTATTAAGGAAATATTTAATTTTTTTGATCTGCAATATTTATGTCTTACTAATGGATCAGTAAATTCTTTTATTTATAATGGTATTAAGTTTTATGAGCAAAAATCATTTAAGGTTAACGCAATTGATAATGTTGGTGCTGGTGATAATTTTTTAGCTGCTTTTATTTGGGAGTTTTTTGCAAAAAAATCAAGCATTCAAAACTCTCTAAGAATTGCAAGTGCTTATGGTGCGCTAGCAACTACAAAAAATGGAGCAACAACAGATATAAGCTCTACTGAGGTTAATCATCTAGTAATCAGCTAACTGATATATTCCTAAAATTTTGATTTATTTATTTAGTTATTATAAGATTTTCTTATAAGAATGTAAAAAATTCTCATTTTTTATTTATTATTTATTTGACTTTCACATTTTTAATGTTACATTGATGTAATTTTTAATAAAAAAATTAACAAATAATAATTATTATGAAAAACTTACTGAAAATGGGCATTGCTCTAGCTTTTCTATTTAGCGGAGTTATAAATGCTCAACAAATTTCTGGTAATATTTCTGATGAAACTGGACCTCTTCCTGGCGCTACAATTGTTGTAGCTGGAACGAGCACTGGAGTTGTTGCTGATTTTGATGGAAATTATTCTATCTCTGCAAGTTCTGGTGATGTTCTAGTTTTCTCTTTTGTGGGTTATTCCCCTCAAGAAGTTACAGTAGGAAATCAAACTACAATCGATATAGTTTTGATTGCCTCAAATGAACTTGAAGAAGTATTAGTAACAGGATATGGTTCTCAGCAACAAAAAGAAATTACATCTGCTGTGGTTTCTGTTGGTGAAGAATCCTTTAATAAAGGAGCAATTAATGATGCTTCCCAGTTACTTCAAGGTAAGGTAGCAGGTTTGACAATTTATAATCGTGGAGGTAATCCAAACTCTAGTAGTGTTATCAGACTTAGAGGTTTATCAACGATTGGTGCAAACTCATCTCCTCTTGTAGTAGTTGATGGAGTTATTGGTGCTTCTCTTGGAAATGTTGATCCTAGTGATATTGAAAGTATTAACGTACTTAAAGATGCCTCTGCAGCTGCAATTTATGGTTCAAGGGGTTCATCTGGTGTTATTCTAGTGACAACAAAAAAAGGTGGTATAGGTAAAACTGAACTTACGTATAATGGTCAGTTTACTTCATCTGGAATTTTAAACCAAATTGATGTAATGTCTCCTAGTGAATTTGTTGCAGCTGGTGGGCGTGATCTTGGTTCTCAAACTGATTGGTTAGATGAAGTTACTAGAGATGCATTCTCTATGATACATAATGTATCTGCATCTGGTGGAAATGGAAAATCATCATATAGAGTATCAGCTAACCTTAGAGAAAATGAAGGTATTTTATTAAATAGTGGATTTGACCAGTTTAACACTCGTTTAAATTTCTCTACAACCGCTTTAAATGATAAACTAAATATTGAGTTTAGTTCTTCATTTACTCAAAGAGATCAAAAAAATGGTTTTAACGAATCATTACGTTATGCTACATTATATAACCCAACTGCACCAGTATATGCAGTTGATGCTCCATATGCTTTTAACGGAGCTCAATTTGGTGGATATTTTGAAACTCTAGGACTTTTTGATTCTTATAACCCTGTTTCAATCATCAATCAAAACTTAAACAATGGTGAAGGTCGTACTTTAAATTATGGAGTAAACCTAACTTATAACGTTTCAGACAACATTACAGCTTATTTCAGATCTGCAGCTCAATCTTCTGATTATGCTAATAGAGTGTATTTTAGAACTACATCTTTATGGAATAATAATGATAATTATGGTGGAGCAGATTCACCTGTTAGAAAAGGTGCTGCTGAGTTCTATGAGCAGAACTCTGATTTCCAATTAAACGAGCTTTATGCTACATGGAGAAAGTCAACTGATAATATGACTATGGCAGTAACTGCAGGTTATTCATATCAGAAAGAAAACTTTAACCAAGTATTCTTCTCTTTAGGAGATTTCCCTGGTGATCAGATTGACTATATCGATGCAATCGAGTATTCACAAGATCTTCTTAACGCTGGGCAAGTTAATGCTAGTTCAGATAGAAATCCAGATACAGAGATTGATGCATTCTTTGCACGTGTTAACCTTACATTTAATAATAATATTTTCTTAAATGCTTCATTAAGAAGAGAAGGTTCTACTAAACTTGGTGCTGATAATAGATATGGTACATTCCCTGCTGTTGGTTTAGGAGCTGACTTAAACTCATTCCTAGACTTAAATGGGGTTCAACAATTAAAAGCTAGAGTATCTTATGGTGTAACTGGAAACCTTCCAGCTGGAATTGGTCTTTCTCAAGAAATTAGAGGATGGTCATGGGGTGGAGGTGGTTCTGCCGGAGGTTCTACTAACCTTCTCAGAGCTGCAAACCCAGACTTAAAGTGGGAAGAAAAATCTGAGTTGAACTTTGGAGTTGATCTAACAATGGATCGTTTCTCTGCTTCACTAGATATTTACCAACAAACATCTAAAGACTTTATTATAAATCGTGTAGTTGATGCAGCAGTTTATGGGTTTGATAGAAGATTTGAAAATGCTGGTCAAATTTCTTCAGATGGATTTGAACTAGCATTAAACTATGATGTAACTCCAAATTGGAATACTGGATTAGTCCTTTCAAGTAACAAGGTTGTTCTTGATGAATATGTTCAAGATGCTGATAAGTTTGGTAACCTTGGATCTCCTGGTCAAAATAGTACATTTGTTACTCGAGTAAAAGTTGGAGAAGAAATTGGGCAGCTTTGGGGTCCTGTATGGGATGGAACAGTAACAAATGGATCTCAAAACTTTAAGGATGTTAATGGGGATGGTCAACTTGTAGTTGGTCAAAACAACGCATTAGATGAAAATGTTGACTTTGAAGTATTAGGTAATGGTATTCCAGATCTTGAAGTAGGTTGGTCTAACCAAATCACTTTAGGTGACTACACTATAAATGCTTTCTTTAGAGGAGCATTCGGACATAGTCTTGTAAACACATTCCGTGCTTTCTATGAGCCAAGAGTTGGTTCTCAGAAATCATATAATTATATTAATACTGAGTTAGCTAATTCAGAAATCAAAAACGCTAACTTCTCATCTTTGTATGTTGAAGAAGCAGATTTCTTTAAGCTTGATAACTTAACTATATCTCGTCCCTTGACAGATAATATTAACTTATCATTGAATGTTCAAAACGCTTTTGTTATAACTAGCTATACTGGTTCTGATCCGGAGCCTGCACTTTTCGATCTTTTAGATGGAAATCCACTTGCTCCTGGTATTGACCGTAGAAATAGTTACTACTCTTCTCGTTCATTCACACTTGGTTTAAACGTTAAATTTTAATCCCAAAATCTATGAAAACTTTAAATAAATTTATTTTAGGAATTGCATTAATAGGTTTTACCTATTCATGTACAGACCTTGAAGAAGATCTTGTCGGAGATCTTACTTCTGACTTTTCTGTAGAGGGTATATCTACCGGTGGGTCTGGTGGTGGAGGTGATGCACTAACTGGTGTATTTAACGCCGTTAGAAATGCAGGTACTGCTAATCATGGAGGTTACTTCTCTGTTCAGTCTGTTTCTTCGGATGAGATGGCTGTTACACAAAAAGGTGGTGACTGGTATGATGGAGGAGTCTGGCTTGACATGCATCGTCATACTTTCACTCCAGCAAACGGTCCTGTTACTGGTACATGGTCTCAACAGTATGGTTCTATTGGCCAGGTTAACAATGCAATTAGTAACGGTGGTTTAGATGCTAATCAAATGGCACAGGCTAGGGTAGTTCGTGCTTATTTACATTGGAGATTAATGGATCTATATGGTAATATTGTTATTGCTGATGGTTCAGGTTCTTCATCTCAGTCATCTAGATCTGCTGTATTTAGTTGGATTGAAGGGGAATTACTTTCTGCTTTAGGAATGGGTTCTTCTTTTGATATCTCAAAAGTTTCTGGCTCTGCTTTAGGAACTAATGATGAAAAGTATAGGATTAACCAATATGCTGCATTAGGTATATTATCTAAACTTTACCTTAATGCTGAGGTATACACAGGTTCTAATAGATATGCTGATGCTGCTACTGCAGCTGGATATATAATTGATAATGGACCTTACACATTATCTGATAGTAGTATATCTGTACCTAATTTAGGAAAGCGTCCTTCTGTTGCTTCTGATCCTGCTAACTTAACAGGGTATGCTGCAATCTTTGCTTCTAATAATGAAAATAACCCAGAAATTATCTGGTCAGTAGAGTATGATGAGGCTACAGCTGGTGGAATGAACTTCCATCACATGACACTTCACTATGCTTCTCAGTATACATGGAATTTTGAAGCACAACCATGGAATGGTTATGTTGCTTTAGAAGAATTTGTTAATTCATACGAATCAGGTGATGCGAGAAAGAAAGCTAACTTCATTTCAGGTCCACAATTAGATTATGGTGGAAATGCACTTGTAGATTTAGCTTCTGATTCTCCAACTCCAGAGATCGTTTATTCTTTAGGAATTAATGAACTTGAGCCTAATGGTGCAAGAACTGGTGGTTACCGTCTTGGTAAATTCTCATTTAAGCAATTTGCAAGACCTGATCTAGATAACGATTATCCTATTGTAAGATTAGGAGATGTTCATTTAATTCATGCAGAGGCTGTTGCTAGAGCGGCTGGTAACTGGTCACTAGCTCTTCCAGAAGTCAATGCAATTAGAGCTAGAGCTGGTGTTGCTGCCTTAAGTTCTATTACTGCTGAGCAGTTTTTAGCAGAAAGAGGTAGAGAAATGTTCCAAGAAGCATCTAGGAGAACTGATCTAATTAGATTTGGAAAATGGGGTAATTCTTGGTGGGAAAAAACAAATTCTGATCCACATAGGACAGTTTTCCCAATTCCTACAGAGCAATTAACTGCTAATCCAAACTTAAAACAAAACTCAGGATATTAATTTCCTAAAGTTTAGTTAAAAGAAGGCCACCTAGTGTGGCCTTTTTTTTTAGTATTTTAATTTATTTAATTTTACAAAATGCGATTTTGGATATTAATACTATTGCCCCTAGGATTAATTTCCTGTAACAATTCTAGTCCAAGATTTGAGAAGAAAAATTCTTCTTTTACAGGTATTGATTTTCAAAATATTTTGTATTACACTGAAGAGTTTAACCCATATACATATCGTAATTTTTTTAATGGAGGTGGAGTTGCCCTTGGAGATATAAATAATGATGGATTATTAGATATTTACTTTACAGGAAATTTAGTAGATAATGCATTATATCTTAATAAAGGAAATTGGAAGTTTGAAAATATTGCAGAATCAGCTGGGGTTCTGTGTAAAAATAATTGGTCAACAGGAGCAACTTTTGTAGATATAAATAATGATGGATTCCTAGACTTGTATGTCGCAAAATCTGGTAAACCTGGTGGAGAAAATAGAAATAATGAGTTATTTATAAATCAAGGTGACCTCACTTTTGTTGAATCTTCCAGTGAATATGGCCTAGATATTGAAGGACTTTCTGTTCATTCTTCCTTTTTTGATTATGATGGTGATTTAGATTTAGATGCTTATGTATTGAATAATTCTATAAGATCAGTAGGTACTTATGATTTAATTGAAGGTCAAAGAGAGGTGCCAAGTAACGACGGTAATCAATTACTTGAAAATCATAAGAATAACTTTACTAATGTTTCTTCAAAAAAAGGTATTTACTCATCAAACATTGGTTTTGGTTTAGGTATTACTATTTCTGATTTTAATGGTGACCTATGGCCTGATTTATTCATTTCTAATGATTTCTTTGAAAAAGATTACCTATATATCAATAATAGAGGAAATGGTTTTATTGAGGAGTCTTCAAAGTATTTTGACGCTCTATCTATGGGTTCTATGGGTGCTGACGCTGCAGACTTGGACAATGATTTAAACCCAGATATTATAGTTACTGAGATGCTTCCAGAGACTCTATCAAGACAAAAAAATAAACAAGTTTATGAGTCCTACGACAAATTCCTTCTTGCAAGCTCTAAGGGGTATCACAAGCAATATCCAAGAAATGCTTTACAAAGAAATTTAGGTAATTCTTTTTATGAAGTTAGTAGACAACTTGGCTTATCAGCTTCCGAATGGAGCTGGGCAGCATTAATCTTCGATATGGATAATGATGGTTATAAAGATATTTATATAAGTAACGGTATTTTCAAGGACCTTTTAGATAGAGACTATTTAACCTATGAGGCAAATGATGAGAGAATTGGTCAAATACTAAGATCAGAAGAAGAAAATATAACTGATTTAATTGATTTAATGCCATCAAAACCTGTTATAAACTCTGTTTTCAGAAATAATGGGGATTTTACATTTGAAGATAAAAGAATTGATTGGGGTTTAAATGAACCAAGCTTTAGTAATGGTTCTGCATATGGAGACTTAGATAATGATGGTGATTTAGATTTAGTTGTTAACAATATTAATTCTGAAGCATTTATTTTTGAGAACCATGCAGAAGTTGAAAAAAATAATTTTTTAATAGTATCACTTAAAGGTTTTGATCCAAATATTAATGCAATTGGTTCAAAAGTAATAGTTTATCTTTCTAATGGGAAAAATATAATGTCAGAACAATTTCCTTCTAGAGGATTTCAAAGTTCTGTTTCTAATAGATTGCATTTTGGACTAGGAAAAAACAGTAAAATTGACTCCATAGAAGTTTTTTGGCCTAACAGAAAAAAATCTATTTTAAAAAATATTGAATTAAACCAAACACTTAAAATTAGTTATTCAGAATCTGAAGTCTTCGATGTAAATCCAAGCTCTACTTTTGCAGTTAACAATTTTGATACAAACCTTATAGATTTTAATCACATTGAAAATTATTATATAGACTTTGATTCAGAAAGATTGCTTCCTCAAATGTTTTCAAACGAGGGTCCCAATATTTCAAATTATGATTTAAATAAAGATGGTATACAAGATTTTTTTATTGGAGGAGCAAAAGGTCAAACCTCAAGCTTATTTATCAGTACTAGCTCAGGATATGAAATTATTTCTGACCCTTTTAAGTTACATAAGGATTCAGAAGATGTAGAATCTCTTTTTTTTGATGCAGATAATGATGGTGATATGGATTTATATGTTGCTTCAGGGGGTAAAGCATTTTCTAAATTATCAAGAACTTTAAATGATAGATTATATATTAATGAATCAGGAAAATTCATTTATGATGAATCAGCACTAAATTTTTCAAAATTTTTTAGCACTGGTGCTGTAAGTTTAAGTGATATTAATAATGATGGTTATGAGGATCTGATAGTAGGTGAAAGGTTTGATGTTGATACATATGGTTTACCAGGATCAATTATAATTCTGATTAATAATGGTGATGGAACATTTAATGAAACTTTACCAAAAGATCTTCAAAATATTGGTATGGTTACTGATATTGTTTCTTTTGATCTTAATTCAGACAATAAATTAGATATAGTAGCAGTTGGCGAGTGGATGCAAATTAAAGCATTTTTAAATCAAGGGGATTCTTGGAATTTAGTTTCAGATATTATAGGATTAGATAACACTAATGGGATATGGCAAAATATTGAGATTTCTGATTTTAATTTTGATGGAATTCCTGACTTTGTTGTTGGAAATATGGGGAGTAATGGATTTTATAAAAATAATATGAAGTACTTTCTCAATGATTTTGATAAAAATGGAAAACTTGAAGCAATATTTACATATAGAATAAATGATAAAGACTATCCAATTCATGATAGAGATGAACTAATAAAGCAATTGCCAGAACTAAAAAAACAGCTTTTATACTATAGAGACTATTCAAATTTATCAATTACTGAAATTTTTGATGATAAAACACTAAAATCATCATTTACAAATTTTATAAATGAAACTAGATCTATGATTTTTATTTCTGATAAATCTATGTCATATTCAAAGGTACCTTTACCTAATGAAATTCAATATTCAAGTGTTCATGCAATTAAGATTTTTGATATTAATAATGATAGTTTTCTTGATTTAATTCTAGGTGGTAATCAATTTCTTGTTAAGCCACAATATGGGGCATTTGATGCCTCAAAAGGGTGGATAGTCTATGGAGATGATAAATTAGAAAATTCATTTAAGAAAATAAAACCATTAAACATAAAAGGAGAAATTAGAGATTTTGCTATAGACCCAAGACCAAACTCATCTGATTCACTTACTTTAGTAGTAGGAATTTCTAATTCAAAAATAGTTAGTAAAAATGTTAAATAGATCAATTGCCTTATTGTTCTTTCTATTTATATCTTGTCAATCTTCTTCAAAATATGATAGTTGGGTTAAAGATGAGATGGCTAATGGAAAATATATTGATTCCATTCAGTTTGGATTAAAATTAGGTGACACAAAAAAAGATTTTTTTACTAAAGCATGGGAATTAAATAATCAAGGCAAGGTTACCCATGGGCCAAATAATGATTTTATTGCCTATGAAATTGAGAATATGCCTGATGGTAAGAGAATGAATCATCTTTTTTATGGAACATTTAATGACCAAGATATAATGACAGGTTTGGATATGAGATTTTACTTTTTAGGTTGGGCACCATGGAATGAAAATCTTTATTCAGATTCAGTATTGCCAATAGCTATGGATTTTCTAATGCAATGGTATCCTGGAAATAATTTTGAATTAATTGAAAATGATGATTTATCTGATGATTTTTATGTAAAAATTGATGGAAATAGACAAATAGTTATTCATAAATTGGATGAAAAAAACGTAAGAGCACAATTATCAGACTTAAGATATAAATATCCAAATCTTATAAAATAATATGAATAAAATAGTTACTCTTTTTTTTATATCATTTTACATAATTGGATGCCAAAACAACAATGAGACTTTATTTATATTAAAGTCCAGTTCTGAAACAAATATAGATTTTGAAAATAACTTAATATTTGATCAAGATTTTAATGTTTATACCTATAGAAATTTTTATAATGGAGGAGGGGTTTCAATAGGAGACATAAATAATGATGGACTTCCTGATATTTATTTTACTTCTAATCAAAAGAAAAATGAATTATACTTAAATAAAGGAAATTTTGTGTTTGAAAATATTTCAGAAAAAGCTGGAATAGGTGGTTCTAGGGCATGGTCAACTGGAGTTACTATGGTTGATATTAATGCAGATGGATTATTAGATATTTATGTATGTAATTCAGGAGATGTTGATGGAGATAATAAGCAAAATGAATTGTTTATTAATCAAGGAAATTTAACATTTAAAGAAGAGGCCAAGAAATACGGGTTAGACGATCCAGGTTATTCAACTCATGCTAGTTTTTTTGATTATGACAAAGACGGTGACTTAGATGTTTATCTTTTAAATAATTCTTATCAAGCAATTGGAAGTTTTGATTTAAGAAGAAATGAAAGACCTATTAGAGATAAAGATGGAGGGGATAAATTACTACAAAATCAAGATGGTAAATTTGTTGATGTAAGTGAGAAAGCTGGAATATACGGATCTGTTATTGGATTTGGTTTAGGCGTAACTGTTGGCGATGTAAATTCTGATGGATGGGAAGATTTATATGTTTCCAATGATTTTTTTGAGAGAGACTATCTATATATAAATAATCAAGACGGTACTTTTAGTGAAAGATTAACAGATGCAATTTCTTCAATAAGTGCTGCTTCAATGGGCGCTGATATGGCTGACATAGATAACGATGGTGCAGCTGATATTTTTGTCACTGAGATGTTGCCTTCTGAATATGAAAGGCTTAAATCTGTGACTACTTTTGAAAATTGGGATAAATACCAATATAATGTTGATAACGGCTACTATCATCAGTTTACAAGAAATACCCTACAACTGAACAATGGAGATAATACTTTTAGTGAAATTGGAAGATTAGCAGGCGTTGAAGCTTCTGATTGGAGTTGGGGAGCTTTATTCTTTGATATGAATAATGATGGATTTAAGGACTTATTCATTGCAAATGGTATTTATCGTGATTTAACCGATCAAGATTATTTACAATATGTATCAAGTGAACAGGTTTTGATGTCAATAGTTTCTAATGAAGAAGTTGAATATGCTAAATTGGTAGAAATTATACCTTCAAGGCCGGTAAAGAATCATGCCTATATTAATTTAGGAAATCTAAAATTTAAGAATGAAGAATCAACCGGTTTACTGACTCCAAGTTTCAGCAATGGTTCAGCTTATGGAGATTTAGATAACGATGGGGATTTAGATCTTGTAGTCAATAATGTTAACATGCCATCTTTTATTTATGAAAATAAAACTAATGAAAAGCTTATTGGTAACTACCTTCAATTTGAAATAAAAGGAACTGGTAAGAATACAAATGCAATTGGAACTCAAATTAAGATTTCAGATGGTTTAAATTCGTATTATCTTCAACATCAACCAATCAGGGGGTTTCAATCTAGTATGGATTTAAGACCACATATTGGTCTTAAATCAAGCAGTCCAGTAGATATTGAAGTAACTTGGCCAAATGGTAAAAAAAGCTTTTTTAAAGAAGTTGAGGTTAATCAGTTTTTAAAGATTAGTCAAGATGACTCAAATGATATTCGTTCAAATAGCACTGAAGCAAATTCAAAAAAAATATTTGAAGAAGTTAATCATAGTTTAGGTTATTCTCATTCTGAGAATTTGTTTATAGACTTCAATAGAAACAGATTATTTCCTCATATGCTTAGCACACCAGGACCTAAAATTATTTCAGGAGATATTAACGGAGATGGATTTGAAGAGATATTTATTCCTGGATCTAAAGATAATAATTCAAAGCTATTAAGGTGGATTAGTAACTCATTTGAGGTTGATAATTCTTTTATTTTAACAGATGAGCTTCAATCAGAAATTATCGAACCATTATTTTTTGATGCTGATAAAGATGGTGATCTTGATTTATATATTGCAAATGGAGGTATAGAGTTTTCAAAATTCATTCCTTATCTATCTGATAGATTATATTTTAATGACGGTGAAGGAAATTTCACTGAAAGTAAATTAGAACTACCAACAAAAACAAACTTCTTTAATTCAGGAACAGTAGAGGCATCAGATATTGATGGAGATAATGACATCGATTTGTTTGTAGGAGAGCGTTTAATATCTGATTCATATGGAGTACCTGGTTCAGGATACTTACTTATAAATGATGGAAATGGATCTTTTACAGATCAGACAATAGAAAAAGCACCAGAACTTCAAAAAATAGGATTGATAACTGATGCTAAATTTGCAGATATTGATGGAGATAATGACATGGATCTTGTTGTTGTTGGAGAATTCATGAGTGTTAGTATTTTTTATAATGATGAAGGTAATTTTAAATCATCAAATACAAATATTTCCAAATATAAAGGATGGTGGAACACTATTGAAATAGAAGATTTGAATGGAGATGGATTACTAGATATTGTTGCAGGAAATCATGGTTTAAATTCAAGATTTAGTGCTAGTCAAGAATTTCCAATTAAACTTTATGTCAATGATTTTGATGGTAATGAACAACTTGACCCTATACTAACATTTAAAAGAGAAGATGGTAAGTTTTATCCTTATGATTTAAGACATAATTTAATTGATCAAATGAAGCCTCTAAAAAAGATTTTCCCTGATTATACGTCTTTTAAATCTGCCAGTATTGAGGATATGTTTACGTCTGAACAAATAGAACAAAGTATTGAACTTAGTATAAATCTTTTAACAAGTTCAATTTTTTTTAATAATGGAGATGGTAATTTTTTAATCTATGAATTACCACAAAGGGCACAATTTTCTCCTATTTATTCTTTATTGATTAGAGACTTTGATAATGATGGGGATAATGATATTCTAGCTGGTGGAAATTTATATAATACAAAACCAGAAATAGGTAGATATGATGCAAGTTTTGGAACATTTTTAGAAAATGACGGTGCAGGTAACTTTACCTCTCCCCCAAATGGGTATGGTTTTAAAATAGATGGAGAAATTAGATCAATTATAGAATCTAATAATCAAATTATAGTTGGAAGAAACTCTAAGCCACTAGGTATATTTAAGAAAACTAATGAATAGAATTTTACTACACATTTCAACTTTAGTATTGTTAACCTCATGTTCTAATGAGATTGTAAATAATTCTGATATTTTTTTTGATTCATTAAGTTCTGATAAAACAGGAATTACATTTAATAATTCTTTAAAATCATCTGATTTAAATATTATTGAATATTTATATTACTACAATGGTGGGGGTGTTGGGATAGGAGACCTTAACAATGATGGGCTTGATGATATATTTTTTTCTGGTAATGAAGTAGAAGATAAACTTTACCTAAATAAAGGTAATATGGTTTTTGAAGATATATCAACCTCATCAGGTATAAATTATAAGAATTTCTGGTCAACTGGAGTTAGTTTAGCTGATGTTAATAACGATGGGTATATAGATATTTATGTTTCCACAGTTAGTAATTATAAAAATCTAAATGGACATAATAGATTATTTATAAATAATGGAAATCTCACTTTTACAGAGTCATCAAAAAAGGTTGGACTTGATTTTATGGGATTTGGAACTCAAGCAAGTTTTTTTGATTTTGATAATGATGGTGATTTAGATGTCTACCTTCTTAATCATTCTACTCATACTCCAAGAAATTATGGAAAATCTGAAAATAGAAAAGAAAGGGATTATGTATCAGGGGACAGATTATATGAAAATTTATTAGAATCTGGAGATTTAAAATTTAAAGAAGTAACTGATTCTTCAGGGATTTACTCAAGTTCCCTAGGATATGGTCTTGCAATTTCTACTGTTGATATAAATCAAGATGGATTTATAGATATTTATGTTGGTAATGATTTTCATGAAAATGACTATTTATATATTAATAATGGGGATAAGACTTTTTCAGAAATTTCAGAAAATACTATAAATCATACTTCTAGGTTTACTATGGGAGTTGATATATCAGATATAAATGGAGACACTTTAAACGATATATTTTCTTTAGATATGATGCCATATCAATCAGATATTTTTATGAAATCAGGAGGAGAAGATTCTGATAAGGTGACTCAAATAAAAAAGGAATATGGATATAATGATCAACTTGCCAGAAATCATATGCAGATAGGAACTAAAGAAGGAGTTTTTAAAGAGATTGCTTTAATGACTAATACATACGCTACAGACTGGAGTTGGTCAGTATTATTAGAAGATTATGATAATGATACTGATACCGATATTTTTATTTCAAATGGAATTTTTAAGAGACCAAATGATCTAGATTTTATAAATTTTCAAAGTAATATTTTATATGAAGATTATATAAATGATGAAAAGAGACTTGAGAATGATTTAATTTCTCAAATGCCAACACTGAAATTACCAAATTCTTTTTTTACACAAGAATCATCTTACAAATTTAAATTACTTGGAGATAAATCAGGAATTTTACCATCTTATTCAAACGGTTCAGCAGTTTCTGATTTAGACAATGATGGCGATTTAGATATAATATCTAATAATATTAATGATGAAGCTGAAGTATTAGAAAATAAATCAGAAAAATTTAATAATTCCTTTGTTCAATTTAATATTTATAATAGTTATGGATCTCCATCTTTAGGCTCTAAGGTTATAGTCTATCTAAAAAATAAAAAAATGATTAAAGAGATAAACAACACAAGGGGATTTGCTTCATCATCATCATCAAGATTACATTTTGGACTAGCTAATTATAATAAAATTGACTCAGTAGAAGTTACATGGCTAGATGGTTCATATAAAACTTTATACGATATTGAAATTAATAAAGTTCATGATATTCACAAGAAAAATTTAACTTTTAAAAGCTCAAAACAAGAAATTATTAATTCGTTTCAACCAGAAAAAACAAATATTATTCATATTGAAAATAATTATTTAGATTACGAAAGGGAACCCCTGTTGCCAGAAAGACTATCATTAGAGGGGCCTGCATTTGCTAAGTCAGATTTTAATGGAGATGGACTGGATGACTTTTTTATAGGAGGTGCAAAATTACAGCCTTCAAAAATATACATTCAAAAAGAAGATAGCTCATTTATCAAAATAGAAAATATAGTATTTGATCAAGATGCACAATTTGAAGATGTTGATGCTGAAGCTTTTGATTTTGATCAAGATGGAGATTTAGATTTATATGTCATGAGTGGTGGGAATGAATATGTAGATGGAGATTCTAATTTAATGGATAGACTATATATAAATGACGGTAAAGCAAACTTTATTAAATTTCCTGCTAATCTGCCTAGTACAAATGGAGGTTCTATATCTTCTGCAGATTTTAATGAAGATGGTTATCAAGACTTATTTATTGGTAGTAGATCAATACCTGGTGGTTATGGACTTTCTCCTATTAGCATAATTGTGAAAAGTTCACCTGATACGGATTCTTACTTTCAAGTTATTGCTCAATCTCCACTCGGATTAATTACAGATAGTAAGTTTGTTGATATTAATAATGATGAAATACTTGACCTTATAATTGTTGGAGATTGGATGCCTGTAACTGTTTTAATTGGTGAAGGAGATAATAAATTTACAAATCAAACTACAAATTTTGGACTTGGAGATACCTCAGGTTTTTGGAATACAATTGAGGTTACAGATATAAATAATGATGGTAAACTAGATATAATAGCAGGTAACTCTGGTTTAAATCATAAGTGGAAGGCTTCTAAAGAGGATCCTATTACTGCATATCTTGATGATTATGATGAAAATTCATCTCTAGATCCAATAATTTTTTATAATTTTTTTGGTGAGCAAGTTCCATTTGCATCTCGAGATAAACTTGTTTTTTCTCTTCCTTATTTAAAGAAAAAATTTTTAAAATATAATGAATTTGTAAAAGCAAGAAATATAGAGTCATTAACTGGCAATAGAGAAGTTTTTCAAACTAAAATAGTTAATGAGATGAGATCTATGATTTTTATTCAAGACAATGAAAATAAATTTAAATCAGTTCCTCTTCCAGATGAACTTCAACTATCTACTATTGAAGACTTTCATGTAGAAGGAGATAAATTATTTTATGTTGGAAATTTTAGTGGATATGTTTCTGAATTAGGCCCATCTTATTCAAATCCAGGTGGAGTATTAATAGGTTATGATGGAATAAATTTCAATGAGCATAAATCTTTAAATCTTCCAATTAAATTTGAAGGAAGGCATATCGATAAAATAAATAATAATACTTTATTAATTATAGGAAACAACAATAATGCATATAAATTAACTTTTAGTGAAAAATAATACATTTGCATAATGAGTAATTTTTCAAAAATATATAGCATTTTTCTTATTGGTTTCTTTTTATTTGGTTGTGAGTCAGATGAAAGGTATATTGACAGACTAAACGAAACATCACTCTTTAATGATACTATGCAGCAGTTAACTGATGTTATAGTTTACGATATTTTTTCTCCTCCAGTTGCTTCAAGAGTTTATGTATATCCTACTATCGCTGCTTATTCTATCATGCAAAAAGCATATCCAGAAAAGTATAAAAGTCTAGAAGGACAATTAAATGATTATTCAAGTATTTCCGATATTAATGATCCAAATATAATTCCAAATTTATCAGCTATTCATGCTTTTTTATTTGTAGGAAAGTCATTAATTTTTTCAGAAAATAAAATTGATGAATACAGAGAGAATTTATACAAAGATTTACAAAAATTAGGTCTGCCAAAAAGAAAATTGAATCAATCAATAGCCTATGGAGAAATTGTGGCTAATGAAATTCTAAAGTGGGCTGATAATGATTTTTATAAGCAAACAAGGACTTATCCTAAATATACTATTCAACGGGAAGATAGATACTGGAAGCCTACTCCCCCTGATTATATGGAGGGAATTGAGCCTCATTGGAATAAAATTAGACCAATGATAATTCCTTATGCAAATATTTTTAATCCTCCTCCTCCGTTAAAAATTGATATGAACTATGGAAGTCCTTTTTATGATGAGCTACTAGAAGTTTATAGGGTTGGTAGACAAATTAATGAAAATAATGATGATAGTGAAGAATCAAAAATTGCTGCTTTTTGGGATTGTAATCCATATGTTTCACACCATAAAGGACATGCAATGTTTGCAACTAAAAAGATAACTCCTGGTGGACACTGGATTGGAATTACTAAAATTGCTACAGAGCTATCTAATGACAGTTTTGATGAAGCAATTAATTCATATTTGCAAGTGTCAATTGCTCTCTTTGATGGTTTTATTTCAAATTGGGATACTAAGTGGAATACTCTTGTGGTTAGACCTGAGACATTAATAAATCAGTATATAGATGAAGAATGGTTACCTAAATTACAAACTCCACCGTTTCCTGAATATACATCTGGACATTCTGTAATCTCTAAAGCATCTGCTGTTGTGTTGACTAAAATATATGGAGATGATTTTTCATTTGATGATACTACGGAGGTGAAATATGGCTTACCTATTAGATCATTCAGCTCTTTCATGCATGCTGCTGATGAAGCAGCAATCTCAAGACTTTATGGAGGTATTCATTATAGGATGGCTATAGAACATGGAGTAATTCAAGGAGAAAGAGTAGGTTCTTATATATCAACATATTTAAATTCTCGCAAAGATAATCAGGATATTGCCCAAAATTAACCCTACCAAAAAATAGCATATAAGAATGCTGTAATAAGTAAAACGCCAAATGCAGCTATGTTAAATGTGCTATCTGTTGAAAATAAACTTTTGGTTATTTTAATACCCTTAGGATCATTTTGGTTTCCTTCAAAGTAACTAATTAAAGCAATAATTGCTATTGTTGCAAGGCATGTATATCCCATTTGATGCATAAAAGGTAAGTCAAGAAAAATAGATGCATCATTCCAACCCTTAGGAGCAACTTTAAAATACATTGCTATTGGAATTGATAAAATAGCACCCCAAATTGCAGCATTATTTGTAGCCTTTTTATAGAAAAGGCCCATTAAGAACACCGCAAGAATTCCAGGGCTAACAATACCAGTATATTCCTGAATAAATATAAATACCTGTCCTAAACTTCCTAATTGAGGGGCAATAATGATTGCTATTATAAGTGCAATAACTACTGTAATTCTTCCAACTGAGACCATTTTAGTATCTGAAGCATTTTTATTAAAATGAGATTTATAGATATCCATTGTAAAAATTGTTGATGTAGAGTTTAGCATTGAAGCAAGTGAAGAAACTATGGCAGCTGCCAATCCAGCTAAGATTAGTCCTTTAACTCCAGCTGGTATAAAGTTTTTTATCAACCATGGTGCAGCATTGTCATTTGCAAAGTTTTCAGCTGCTCCAATAAAACCTGGGTCTACTGAAGCTGCAGTAAGCATTCCTGTATCATCTAAATTCATAACATAAGCAATAATACCAGGTAAAACAACAATTACAGGAATTATTAATTTTAAGAATGCAGCAAATGCAATTCCTTTTTGACCTTCTGCTAGGCTTTTCGCAGCCAAAGTTCTTTGTATTATATATTGATTAAATCCCCAATAATATAAGTTAGCTACCCACATACCTCCAACTAAAACTGCGATACCTGGTAAATCCAACCATGCATCTCTACCATTTGGAGTAATAATCTCTCCTTTTGATAAAATCATAGAAAATCGCTCAGGTGCTTTTTCATAAACATATTTAAGTCCATCTATTATATTTCCTGAATCTGTAACATTAGTTAAAGCGAAATAGGTCATTAACAATCCACCAAAAATTAAAATTACGACCTGTATTACATCAGTCCATGCTACAGAAGCTAATCCTCCCCAAAGTGAATATGCAAGAGCGAATAATCCTAAAGCAATAATGCTGTTTAATATGATTGAACCATCTCCAACACCTAAAATGGTATCTAATGCTTTTCCACCCAGAAATAATACGGTAGTTAAGTTGACTAATACAAATAAAGCAATCCAAAAAACTGCAAGTATTGTTTTTAAGTTAGTGCTAAATCTTTTTTCAATAAATTCAGGAATAGTGTATAATCCTTTCTCAATAAAAATTGGTAAAAAATATTTACCAACTACTAAAAGTGTAATAGCAGCCATCCACTCGTATGATGCAATTGCTAGACCAAGAGCAAATCCTGATCCAGACATTCCTATAAATTGCTCAGCAGAAATATTAGCAGCTATTAAAGACGCACCAACTGCCCACCATGGTAATGATTTACTAGCTAAAAAATAGTCTTCTGCATTCTTGCTTTTTCCTTTTTTATCTCGAGAGACCCATAAGCCTATTGTTAAAATTGTTACTGCGTAAAGACCAAAAATAACATAGTCAAGTAATTCAAAGCTATTGCTCATATTTTGTTAATTGTATTATTAGAAAGAATTGTTGATTCAATTTACATTAATTATAAATTTAGAATTTTTGTTTAATTTAAAAAATATATGACTAAGAAAAATAACAGAAACAGTATAGCAATTAAAATAGCTAAGAGGGTATTCATTAGTTTTATTGTTGTAGTTATTTTTATGATTATAATGTTTATGGTTTTAGGTATATTGTAGATTAATCAAATAATAAATTATGAATATTGAGGAATTAGAATCCAAAGAAATTATGGAAGGGTTTCATGGAAGAATTATTCATGGAAAAGACTTTACATGGGTCTATTGGGAAATTCAAAAAGGGGCAAGTTTACCTCAACATAATCATGTTAATGAACAACTTATGCATGTAATTGATGGTGAATTTGAATTTACACTTTATGGCAAAAAAAACATTTGTAAAAAAGGTTCAACATTTTTAATACCAGCTAATGTTCCTCACTCTGGACTTGCAATTTCTGATTGTATTTTAATAGATGTTTTTAGCCCTAAAAGAGATGATCTAGGATGAAGATAAGTTTATATGGCAAAAAAGCTTTGGTTGGTGGAAGTAGCAAAGGCATTGGATTTGGAATTGCAAGACAGTTAGCTGAATCTGGTGCAAGTGTATGTTTGATGGCTAGAAATGAAGCTAAACTTAAATCAATTGTAAATGAACTTCCCAATAAGCCTGGCCAAAACCATGAATATTTGATAGTTGATTTTTTAAATTTTGAAAAATTTAAAATTATTATCAATGATTATATATCTAAAAATAATATTGATATTCTAATTAATAACACTCAGGGTCCTCCTCCTGGTAACTCTTTGTCTATGAATATTGAATCTTATCAAGAAGCATTTGACTTATTATTTAAGACAGTTGTTTACACAAGCTCTAAGGTTATTCCAAGCATGAAAAAAAATCGATGGGGTAGGATAATTAATGTTACTTCTGTATCAGTCAAAGAACCTCTTAATTATTTAGTTTTATCCAACAGTATAAGAGCATCAGTTGTAGCATGGGCAAAAAGTCTATCTATAGATTTGGGTCCGTATGGAATTACTGTCAATAATATTTTAACCGGATATTTTGATACAGAAAGAATTAAGGAATTAAATAAAGAAAAGTCAAAATCTTTAAAAATCTCAGAGAAAGAAGTTTTAGATAAAATGAAATCATTAGTCCCGGTTAATAGACTAGGTAAAATAGAAGAATATGGCTTTCTAGTATCTTTTTTGAGTTCTGATAAAGCATCCTATATAAATGGTTCAACTATTCCAATTGATGGAGGTTTATTAAAATCTTATTAATGAAGTGCTTAAAATGTAAACATACTTGGAAACGATCTAAATGGACAGAATATATTTCTTTTTTATCTAAATGTCCAAAATGTAAATCTAGATGGCTGCTTAGGTATTAGTTTTTGTAACGACCAGGAGCTAATATGCTGCTAATCAATGAAAAAACTGAAAAGGGAATAATTTTAAGTAAGAATACTATAATTTTCCAAGTCTTTGTTGGTACAACTATCTTTTTTCCCTTCATCATTCCTTCTACTCCTTCTTCAGCAATTCTCTTTGCACTTTTTTTTAGAAATCTTGGTACACTATCCATTTCATCTTGAACTCCACTGGCTGTGTGAAAATTTGTAATAGTGTAACCTGGACAAAGAGCAGTTGAGATAATGCCCTTATTATTATAGTTATAATTGAGAGTTTCACTAAATCTGTTCATGAAAGTTTTTACTGGACCATATAAAGCCTGTAGAGCTGAAGCAGGCGCAAATGCTGCTACAGAAGAGACTATCATTATTTTTCCTCCTCCATCAGAAATCATATCATTTATGTATTTTTTTGTGAGAGAAATTACAGAAATTCCTAAAACTCTTAAACATTTTTCCTCCTCCTCTAAAGAATTTTCATGAAATGCTTTTGATAAAGCATAACCTGCATTATTTATAAGTATTCCAACTGAATAATTATTCTTGATAGTAAAATCATATATTTTATTAGGTGCTTCTACTAAACTTAAATCAGCAATTATATATTCACACTTTATATTATGTTTTTCACTTAACTCTTTACTAATGTGTTTTAACTTTTGCTCAGATCTTGCAACTAAAATTAAATTATGTCCTTTTTTTGCTAGAACTTTTGATATTTCTAATCCAATACCCGAACTTGCTCCAGTTATTAATGCGAATTTATTTTTCATTGATATAAATTTAGAATATTATTTAAGAAATGATCACTTTAGGTAAGGTTGAAAGAAATAATGATTTATTGCAAATAAGACAATTAAATCAAAATAATTTAAAAAAAAATCTATCTGTAGAAGATAAATTAGAAAATGGATTTTTAACACTTGATTATTCCCTAGACTTACTTAAAAGTGTAAATAAAATTGAAAAGTCTATAGTTGCTAGAGATAATGAGCTAGTCATTGGATATGCTATCGTTATAAATAAATCCGTATATGGACTTCATAATCTTTTTGATGACTTAATTGATAGACTTAATTTATTAACCTTTAATTCAAAAAAATTAAAAAATATAGAATATGCGCTTGTAGGACAGCTTTGTGTTCAAAAAGAATATAGGGGAATAGGTGTTGTAAAAAAAATCTATGATTTTTATAAACAAGAGTATTCAAAAAAATATCAGTATTTGGTTACAGACGTTGATGAAAAAAATAAAAGATCATTAAGTGCACATTTGAAAATTGGCTTTCAAATTATTGATAGTTTTTACTGGGGTGAAAGTAATTGGAACATAATTTTATGGGATTGGAATAATGAAAACTGATATTAGAAGTCTTAATGAAAAGCAACTTTGTGAATTCTTTGAAAAAAAAGGATTTGAAAGTTACAGAGGAAAACAGGTCTATGAGTGGATTTGGAAAAAATCTTCATATTCCTTTTCTGATATGACTAATATTTCTAAAGATTTAAGGAAAACACTTGAAGAAAATTTTGTAATTAACCACATTAAGGTTGATAAAATTCAAAAAAGTTCCGATGGAACAATTAAAAATGCTGTAAAGCTTTTTGATAATTATATTGTTGAATCTGTTCTTATTCCAACATTAGAAAGGACTACTGCCTGTGTATCATCACAAGTTGGGTGTAGCTTAGATTGTAAATTTTGTGCTACATCAAAGTTAAAGAGAATGAGAAATTTGAATCCTGATGAGATCTATGATCAAATTGTAACAATTAATAACCAAAGTCAGCAGTTTTTTGATAGACCCCTATCAAATATTGTTTTTATGGGTATGGGAGAACCTTTAATGAATTACAACAATCTAATTAAATCTATTGAAAAAATATCATCAGATAAAGGATTAAATATTTCGCAAAAAAGAATTGTTGTTTCAACTTCAGGTATTCCTAAAATGATAAAAAAATTAGCTGATGAAAATTTAAAAGTTAATCTTGCCGTATCACTTCATTCTGCAATTGAAGAAACAAGAAATAAGATAATGCCTTTTTCTATCAAATTTCCATTAA
Organism: Bacteroidota bacterium; assembly: GCA_038110465.1. Taxonomy (GTDB): domain Bacteria; phylum Bacteroidota; class Bacteroidia; order Flavobacteriales; family Flavobacteriaceae; genus Marisimplicoccus. The sequence continues at coordinate 85,286 of JAYNJU010000001.1, forward strand.
ATGAGATTAAAGAATCTCTTAAATATTGGTATTTAAAAACAAAAAGAAAAGTTACACTCGAATATATTGTATGGGAAGGAATTAACGATAAAAAAACTGATATAGAAGCATTAATTTTATTTTGCAAAGATTTACCTTTTAAAATAAATCTTATTGAATATAATCCAATTGGAGAAGAAAAATTTACCTCAGCAAGTGAAACTATAATAAATCAATATAAAGAATTACTTGAAAAAGCTAAAATAACAGTTACAGTTAGAAGGTCAAGAGGAAAAGATATTGATGCTGCTTGTGGGCAACTTGCAAATAAGTAGATTATAAAGAATTAATTTGAATGACTAATCTTATCTTTTAGTTTGTTTAATTTTATTTTTCTCCACCAAACTTTATTATCTTCTTCTTGATCCTCAGCTCTATGAATCTTTTTATTGAGTTTATTGATTTTTTTTTGAAGGTAAGATCTATCAATTTTTTTCATAACTAAAAGTTACAAAAAACATACTATTTAGACTTCCTGTTTTGAATAAAACTTTTAATGAAAAAGATCATAGCTATAGATGATGTAGCAATCATAGCAATTACTCTATATAAACCAATTCCTCCTTGATCAAGTGACTTGGGAAGCCTCATGCCAATTAATGCTACAAGTATTACTAGTGTGGCTAAAACTGCTAAATGAGAAATAATTTTATTGCCTTTTTCAATCCCAGATGAACAAACTAAAAGAGGACCTCCGATCATTACAGGAATAAGTGCAGTAATAGAAGAGCTATCAATGTATCCCCAAACTCCAAAAATAATAAGGCTAAAAGAGTTAATTAAGTTTGCTTTATATGCATTCATAGTTATTTAATTTTTCCAAATATACTATATCTATATTTAGCAATAAAGTCATAAATAAGATTACTTAAAAATTTTGGGATAATACTAATAATTAAATAAGAAAATCTAAAGTTTATTTTCTTTAATATTATACTTATAGCTTCAGACTTTTGGTAGAGGATATCTCCGTCTTCAACTATGACTGTATCCTTGATATCTAAATTTTCATTAGAGATGAATGTGAAACATTTATTAGAATCATTTTTTTGTGCAATGTTAATTGCAGAATTACATAGTCGACAGTATTTATCATAGTAAACATTAACTTTCTTCGACACTTTTTTTATTTTTTTGAAGAGTAAGCAATAACTAAACAACTTAATAACATAATAGTAGCGGGCATTGATTTGATTAGTTCATCACCAACACTAAAGTGCATATATATTGCAACTACCATCATTAAACCTATGCCAATTGATGAAACAAACTTTAGTTTTTCAAAGTAAATACTTAGAGTAAGTAAAATTGCAAGACACACTTTTACTAAACCAATTACATAAAAATAATCTCCAAGTCCATAAACCTCAAACTCTTCTATTAAACTCGAAGCATCTCCACCTCTGTAAGATGTGGATTTACCTGATCTAAACAGCCATACGTTAATAACTGTTAATCCTACTATTAATGATAAAATATTGCTTAATTTCTTTAACATATTAATGATTTAATTTAAAGATAAAAAAGAAATTTTCATACTAATAAAAAAAAACGTTAAATAGATTAGTTTATAAGAAAATTATTATAAATTTGCAGCTCGTAAAAAAACAAGAAAAAATATACTGTTATGGCTAAAGAAAATTTTGATAGATCGAAACCCCACCTAAACATAGGTACAATCGGTCACGTAGACCACGGAAAAACTACTCTTACAGCTGCAATTACAAAGGTTTTAGCTGATGCTGGATTATCAGAAGCTAGAAGTTTTGATTCAATTGACAATGCTCCAGAAGAAAAAGAGCGTGGAATTACTATTAATACTTCACATGTTGAATATCAGACACAAAACCGTCACTACGCTCACGTAGATTGTCCTGGTCACGCTGATTATGTTAAAAACATGGTTACAGGTGCTGCTCAAATGGATGGTGCTATTTTGGTTGTTGCTGCAACTGATGGCCCAATGCCTCAAACAAGAGAGCACATACTTCTTGGAAGACAAGTTGGTGTTCCTAGAATTGTTGCATTTTTAAATAAAGCTGATATGGTTGATGATGCTGAGCTTTTAGAATTAGTAGAAATGGAAGTAAGAGAACTTTTGTCTTTCTATGAATATGACGGAGACAACACACCTGTAGTTTTAGGTTCAGCTCTTGGTGCTCTTAATGGAGAACAAAAATGGGTTGATAGTGTAATGAAATTAATGGAAGAAGTTGACAATTGGATTGAACTTCCTCAAAGAGACATAGATAAAGATTTCTTAATGCCTATTGAAGATGTATTCTCAATTACTGGTAGAGGTACTGTTGCTACTGGAAGAATTGAATCAGGTATTGCTAATACTGGAGATGAAGTTGATATTATTGGTATGGGAGCTGAGAAGCTTAAGTCAACTATCACAGGTATTGAAATGTTTAGAAAGATCCTTGATAAAGGTGAAGCTGGTGATAATGCTGGTATCCTTTTAAGAGGTATTGAAAAAACTGAAATTTCAAGAGGGATGGTTATTTGTAAACCAGGCTCTGTTACTCCTCACGCTAAATTTAAAGCTGAGGTGTATATCTTGAAAAAAGAAGAAGGTGGTCGTCACACTCCATTCCACAACAATTATCGCCCTCAGTTCTATGTAAGAACTACTGATGTTACAGGTAATATTGTGCTTCCTAGTGGTGTAGAGATGGTGATGCCAGGTGATAACTTAACTATTGAAGTTGAGTTAATTTCACCTATTGCTCTAAATGTAGGTTTAAGATTTGCAATCCGTGAAGGTGGTAGAACCGTTGGTGCAGGTCAGGTAACTGAACTTTTAGACTAGTAAACAAAGTTTAATTAACTCTAAGGGTGTCTTGCAACAGCTTGATACCTTTTGTGTAAAATATAAACGGGTTTAGCTCAGTTGGTAGAGCACTGGTCTCCAAAACCAGGTGTCGGGAGTTCGAGTCTCTCAACCCGTGCACAAATAAGATGAAGTCGATTATTAACTTTATAATGGAATCTGTAACAGAACTGAGGGATAATGTCAAGTGGACACCTCGTTCTGAGTTATTAAATTTATCTGCATTGGTAATAGTGTTTTCTGTAATATTCTCTTTAGCCATATGGGGTGCTGATTCAGTATTATCAAGAATAGTTAATTTTTATTTCAATTTAATAGGATAAATGGTGGAAGTTGCTGAAAAAAAATGGTATGTGGTTAGAGCAGTAACCGGTCAAGAAGTTAAGATTAAGGACTATATTATGACTGAGGTAACTAGAGTTGGTCTTGATAAACAAATTGAAGAGTTACTTGTTCCAACTGAAAAAGTTGTTCAAATAAGAAAAGGAAAAAAAGTTTCTAAAGAAAAGACATATTTTCCTGGATATATAATGATGAAAGCTGATATATCTGGAGAAATTTTACATGTTATAAAGTCTGTAACAAATGTTTTAGGATTTCTTGGAGAAACAAAAGGAGGTGAACCTATACCATTAAGACAATCTGAAGTTAACAGAATGCTTGGTAAAGTTGATGAACTTGCTATATCTGGAGAACAAATTAATATACCTTTTACAGTAGGAGAAAGTGTTAAAGTAATTGATGGACCATTTAATGGGTTTACTGGTTCTATAGATGTAGTTAATGAAGAAAAAAGAAAGCTTGAAGTAATGGTTAAAATTTTTGGAAGAAAAACTCCACTTGAATTAAGTTACATGCAAGTTGAAAAATTATAATTATGGCAAAAGTAGTAGATAAAATATTAAAATTACAAATTAGAGGTGGTGCAGCTAATCCTTCACCTCCAGTAGGACCTGCATTAGGTGCTGCTGGAGTAAATATTATGGATTTTTGTCAACAATTTAACTCTAGAAGTCAAGATAAACCAGGAAAAGTATTACCTGTTGTAGTGACTGTTTTCAAGGATAAATCTTTTGATTTTGTAATTAAAACTCCTCCTGCTGCAGTTCAATTACTAGAAGCATCTAAAGCTAAGAAAGGTTCAGGTGAGCCAAACAGGGAAAAAGTTGCTACAGTTTCGTGGGATCAGGTTAAAAAAATTGCTGAAGATAAAATGGTTGATCTAAACGCTTTTACTGTTGACTCTGCTATGAAGATGGTTGCGGGAACAGCTAGATCAATGGGTATTAAAGTTAATGGGGGAGAACCTCCTGTAAAATAAATTATGGCTAAGCTTACAAAAAATAGAAAAATTTCAATCGAAAAGATAAACCCTGAAAAATCGTATTCTTTAGAGGAAGCCTCTTCATTGGTTAAAGAAATCACTACTACTAAATTTGATTCATCTGTTGATTTGGCTGTTCGATTAGGTGTAGACCCAAGAAAAGCTAATGAAATGGTAAGAGGTGTTGTTTCTCTTCCTCATGGTACGGGTAAATCACTCAAATTACTTGCTCTTGTGACACCAGATAAGGAAGATGAAGCAAAAAAAGCTGGTGCGGATTTAGTTGGATTAAATGACTATATTGAAAAAATTAAAAATGGTTGGGTCGATATTGATGTAATTGTTACTATGCCAAGTGTCATGGGCAAACTAGGACCCTTAGGAAAAGTTCTTGGTCCAAGAGGGTTAATGCCAAACCCAAAAACTGGTACAGTAACTATGGATATTGCAAAAGCTGTTTCAGATATCAAGGGAGGTAAGATTGATTTTAAAGTTGATAAAACAGGAATTGTTCATGCATCAGTAGGAAAAGTGTCTTTTTCTCCAGATAAAATTAAAGATAATGCAAATGAGCTTATAAAAACTATTGTTAAGCTTAAACCATCGTCTTCCAAAGGAACATATATAAAAAGTATTTCAATGTCTAGTACAATGAGCCCAGGTATTGCTATCGATACAAAATTTGAATAAAAGATATGAATAAAGAAGAAAAAGTTAAGGTTGTTGAAGAGTTAAAGGGTCAATTAAATGACTATAAGTCAATTTACATAACTGATATTGCTGGTCTTAATTCTATTCAAACTAGTAAATTAAGAAGAGAATGTTTTAACTCTAAAGTAAAGCTATCTGTGGTAAAGAATACTTTTTTAGAGAGAGCTATGAATGAGTCTGATAATGATTTTGGTGAACTAAAAGATCTTCTCAAAGGAAATACAACTATTATGCTTTCTGAAATAGGTAATAGCCCAGCCAAAGTGATTAAAAAATTCAGAAAAGATGGTGATAAGCCTATTTTAAAAGGTGCCTTTGTTGATGAAGCTATATATATTGGTGATGATCAGATTGAGGCACTATTTAATCTAAAATCCAAAGAAGAAGTTATTGGAGAAATTATTGGTCTTCTTCAATCACCTGCTAAGAATGTTATCTCAGCTCTTAAATCTAGTGGTGGAAAAATTGCAGGTTTAGTTAAAACATTGAGTGAAAATCCTGTTTCAGAAGAATCAAAGGCTGAGGAGCCTGTTTCAGAAGAATCAAAGGCTGAGGAGCCTGTTTCAGAAGAGTCAAAGGCTGAGGAGCCTTTAGAAGAAAATAACACAGAGGAGCAAACCTCTGAAGGCGAATCTAATGATGAGCCTGAATAAAAAGTTAAATGAATTTATAATTAATAATTAAATACTCTAATAATGGCAGATCTAAAAAAAGTCGCAGAACAATTAGTCGGTTTAACAGTTAAGGAAGTTAACGAACTCGCTGATATTCTTAAAGATGAATATGGTATCGAGCCTGCAGCAGCAGCTGCAGTAGCGGTAGCATCAGGTCCTGCTGCTAGTGGGGAAGAATCAGCTGATGAAAAATCAGAATTTGATGTAATATTAAAATCAGCTGGTGGTTCAAAACTTGCAGTAGTTAAGTTGGTTAAGGAGTTAACAGGTCTTGGTCTTAAAGAAGCTAAAGATTTAGTTGATAACACTCCTAGTCCAATAAAAGAAGCAGTATCAAAAGATGATGCTGAAGGACTAAAGAAATCACTTGAAGAAGCTGGAGCTGAGGTTGAACTTAAGTAAAAAAAATTAACCTCTTTGTTAGGCTTTTAGAAATAATCTAAAGGCCTAAACCTGTTTCAATAAAACTATAAAATATGACTGATAATAACTTAAGAACCAATTTTTCTAATTCTAAAAATGCAAATGTTGAAACTGATTTTTTAGATATTCAAATAAAATCATTTCAAGATTTCTTTCAACTTGAAACTAAATCTGATGAAAGAGTTGAAGAAGGTTTATTCAATACTTTCAAAGAAAACTTTCCTATAACAGATGCAAGAAATCAATTTGTACTTGAATTTTTAGATTATTTTATTGACCCTCCAAGGTATTCTATGACAGAATGTATCCAAAGAGGTCTAAGTTATTCTGTTCCACTTAAAGCTAGACTTAAATTATATTGTACTGATGTTGAGCATGAAGACTTTGAAACTATTGTTCAAGATGTTTTTTTAGGATCAATTCCTTACATGACTCCAAGCGGAACATTTATAATTAATGGAGCTGAAAGAGTAGTTGTTTCTCAATTACATAGATCTCCTGGAGTCTTTTTTGGTCAATCTTTTCATGCAAATGGAACTAAATTATACTCAGCAAGAGTAATTCCATTTAAGGGTTCGTGGATTGAATTTGCTACTGACATCAATAATGTTATGTATGCATATATTGATAGAAAGAAAAAGCTTCCTGTTACTACTTTATTTAGAGCAATAGGTTACCAAGGTGATAAAGAAATTCTTGAAATTTTTGACCTAGCCGAAGAAGTTAAAGTCTCAAAAGCAAGCCTAAAGAAAGTTATAGATAGAAGACTTGCTGCAAGAGTTTTAAGAACTTGGCACGAAGATTTTGTTGATGAAGATACTGGAGAGGTAATTTCTATTGAAAGAAATGAAATTGTTTTAGATAGAGATACAGTTATTGAGCAAGATCACATAGATCAAATAATTGATGCTGATGTTAAAACAATTTTGATTCATAAAGAGGACTCTCAGAATGCTGATTATGCTATAATCTATAACACTCTTCAAAAAGATCAAACAAATACTGAAAAAGAAGCTGTTGAGTATATATACAGACAACTAAGAAACGCTGAACCACCTGATGAAGAAACAGCTAGGGGAATTATTGATAAACTTTTCTTCTCAGACCAAAGGTATAATTTAGGTGAAGTTGGTAGATATAGAATGAACAAGAAGTTGAATATTGATGTAGATATGGAAGAAAGAACCTTAACTCGTCATGATATTACAACAATAATAAAATATCTTATTGAGCTTATAAACTCTAAAGCAGAGATTGATGACATTGATCATTTATCCAACAGAAGAGTTCGAACAGTTGGTGAACAACTATCAACTCAGTTCGGTGTAGGTCTTGCAAGGATGGCAAGAACTATTAGAGAAAGAATGAACGTTAGAGATAATGAAGTTTTTACTCCTATTGATCTTATTAATGCAAAGACCCTTTCTTCTGTTATTAATACCTTCTTTGGAACTAATCAACTTTCGCAGTTCATGGACCAAACTAACCCTTTAGCTGAGTTAACACACAAAAGAAGGTTATCTGCGTTAGGTCCTGGTGGGCTATCAAGAGAAAGAGCAGGATTTGAAGTAAGAGATGTTCATTATACTCATTATGGTAGACTTTGTCCTATTGAAACACCTGAGGGTCCAAATATTGGACTAATTTCTTCTTTATCAGTTTATGCTAGAGTTAATAGTCTAGGTTTTATAGAAACTCCTTATAGAGAAGTAAAGAATGGAAAAATTGATCTTGATAAAGTAACTTATTTAACTGCTGAAGAAGAAGAAAATAAATTAATAGCTCAGGCAAATATAGATTATGATAAATCTGGTAAAATAACTAGCGATAGAGTTATTGCTAGAGATGATGCTGATTTTCCAGTAGTCACTCCAGATCAAATCAATTATACAGATGTAGCTCCTAACCAAATTGCATCAATTTCTGCATCTTTAATACCATTTTTAGAGCATGATGATGCAAACAGAGCTCTAATGGGATCTAACATGATGCGTCAAGCTGTCCCACTTTTAAGACCTGAATCTCCAATTGTCGGAACTGGACTTGAAAAGTCAGTTGCATCTGATTCTAGGGTATTGATTAATGCTGATCGAGATGGAGTAGTTGACTATGTTGATTCTAATAAAATAATTATTAAGTATAACTTAACAAAAGAAGAAAAACTATTAAGTTTTGATGAAAGTAGTAAAATATACGACTTAATTAAGTTTCAAAAAACCAATCAAGGTACATGTATTAACCTTAAACCAATAGTTAAAAAAGGTGAAACTGTCGTTAAAGGTCAGGTTCTTTGTGAGGGATATGCAACTCAAAATGGTGAATTAGCTTTGGGAAGAAATTTAAAAGTAGCCTTCATGCCATGGAAAGGTTATAATTTTGAGGATGCTATTGTAATTTCTGAGAAAGTTGTAAGGGATGATGTCTTTACTTCAATCCACATTGATGAATATGCAATTGACGTTAGAGATACAAAATTAGGAACAGAAGAATTAACAGATGATATTCCAAATGTTAGTGAAGAAGCTACCAAGGAGTTAGATGAAAACGGAATGATTAGAGTAGGTGCTGAAGTTAAACCTGGAGATATTTTAATTGGAAAAATTACTCCAAAAGGAGAGTCAGACCCTACACCTGAAGAAAAGCTATTAAGAGCAATTTTTGGTGATAAAGCAGGAGATGTTAAAGACGCATCATTAAAAGCTCCACCGTCTTTAAATGGAATTGTAATTGATAAAAAATTGTTTGTTAGATCTTTTAAAGATAAAAGAAGAAGAACTCAAGATAAGGTAGATCTAGAATTATTAGAAACTAAATATGAGAAAATATTAAACGATCACAGATTAAAACTGATTGAAAAGCTTTCTTCAATTGTTAATGGAAAAACTTGTCAAGGTGTATTCAATGATCTTGGAGAAGAGGTTTTATCAAAGGGAAAGAAATTTACAACAAAAATGTTGTCTAATGTAGAGGACTATACTCATTTAACTAAAGGAGTTTGGACTACATCTGATAATACAAATAATCTAGTTGCATCTTTACTTCACAATTATAGAATCAAGGAAAATGATATACAAGGATCTCTAAGAAGAGAGAAATTTACAATTAGTGTTGGAGATGAATTGCCTCCAGGAATAAAGAAACTTGCTAAAGTATATATTGCTAAAAAGAGAAAACTTAAAGTGGGAGATAAAATGGCAGGTAGGCATGGTAATAAAGGAATTGTAGCTAGAATTGTTAGAGAAGAAGATATGCCTTTCTTAGAAGATGGAACACCTGTTGATATTGTATTGAATCCACTTGGAGTTCCTTCAAGAATGAATATTGGACAAATATATGAAACGGTCCTTGGTTGGGCTGGTAAGAATTTAGGCAGAAAGTTTTCTACTCCAATTTTTGATGGCGCTACATTAGATGAAATAAATAAACTCACTGATGAGGCAAATGTTCCAAGATTCGGACATACATACCTTTATGATGGAGGAACTGGTGAAAGATTTGATCAACCTGCAACTGTAGGTGTTATTTATATGCTTAAACTAGGTCATATGGTTGATGATAAAATGCATTCAAGATCAATAGGTCCATACAGTTTAATTACTCAACAACCACTAGGTGGTAAGGCTCAATTTGGGGGTCAAAGATTTGGAGAGATGGAAGTTTGGGCATTAGAGGCATATGGTGCATCAAGTGCTCTACAAGAAATTTTAACAGTTAAGTCAGATGATGTAATTGGACGAGCAAAAACATACGAGTCAATTGTCAAAGGTGAAAACCTTCCTGAAGCTGGATTACCTGAATCATTTAATGTATTAATGCATGAGTTAAAAGGTTTAGGATTAGATATAAGACTAGAAGAAAAATAAAAAAAATAAAAATGTCAAAAAACAACGAATTAATAACTCAAAAAAGATTCAATACTATTTCGATAGGACTTGCATCTCCAGAAGTAATTCTTGGTAACTCAAGAGGTGAAGTTTTAAAACCTGAGACTATTAATTATAGAACTCACAAACCTGAAAGAGATGGTTTATTCTGTGAAAGAATTTTTGGTCCTGTTAAAGACTATGAGTGTGCCTGTGGTAAATATAAGAGAATTCGATATAAGGGAATTGTTTGTGATAGATGTGGAGTTGAAGTTACAGAAAAAAAAGTCAGAAGAGACAGAGTAGGACATATTAATTTAGTTGTTCCTGTTGCTCATATTTGGTATTTCAAATCATTACCTAACAAAATAGGTTATCTTTTAGGACTACCTTCTAAAAAACTTGATATGATAATTTATTATGAAAGATATGTTGTCATTCAACCAGGAGAAGCAAAAAATACTGAAGGAGAACCACTAAACAAAATGGACTTTTTAACTGAGGAAGAATATCTTTCAATTATGGAATCACTTCCTGCAGATAATCAGTTTCTTGAAGACACTGATGATAGAAAGTTTATTGCAAAAATGGGAGCTGAATGTTTAATTGAGCTTTTATCAAGAATTGATCTGGAAGAGCTTTCTTATGAGCTTAGACATAAAGCAAATAATGAAACTTCTAAACAAAGGAAAACCGAAGCTCTTAAAAGACTTCAAGTTGTAGAGTCTTTTAGAGAAGGTAATGAAAGAAAAGAAAATCTACCAGAATGGATGCTTGTAAAAGTAATTCCTGTAATTCCACCTGAACTTAGGCCATTAGTACCACTAGATGGTGGTAGATTTGCTACTTCAGATTTAAATGATTTATATAGAAGGGTTATTATCAGAAATAATAGGCTTAAGAGATTAGTTGAAATTAAGGCTCCTGAAGTAATATTAAGAAATGAAAAAAGAATGCTTCAAGAATCAGTTGACTCACTTTTTGATAATACAAGAAAATCTTCTGCTGTTAAAACTGAGTCTAACAGACCATTAAAATCTTTATCTGATTCACTAAAAGGTAAACAAGGTAGATTTAGACAAAACCTTCTTGGTAAAAGAGTAGATTATTCAGCAAGATCAGTTATAGTAGTTGGTCCAGAATTAAAATTATATGAATGTGGACTTCCTAAAGATATGGCAGCAGAATTATACAAGCCATTTATAATTAGAAAACTTATTGAAAGAGGTATTGTAAAAACTGTAAAATCAGCCAAAAAAATTATTGACAGAAGAGAGCCAGTTGTATGGGATATTCTTGAAAATGTTCTTAAGGGTCATCCAGTATTATTAAATAGAGCTCCAACCCTTCATAGACTTGGAATTCAAGCTTTCCAACCAAAACTTATTGAAGGAAAAGCAATTCAATTACATCCACTAACATGTACTGCTTTTAATGCTGATTTTGATGGAGATCAAATGGCAGTTCATTTGCCATTAGGACCTGAAGCTATTCTTGAGGCTCAACTTTTAATGTTAGGATCTCATAATATTTTAAACCCAGCTAATGGATCCCCTATTACTGTCCCTTCTCAAGATATGGTATTAGGGTTATACTATATGACAAAATCAAGAATGTCATCAGAATCACTTAAACTTAAAGGTGAAGGTTCTGTATTTTTCTCTCCAGAGGAGGTGACTATGGCATATAATGAAAATAAAGTAGACCTAAATGCAATAATTAAGTGTAGAGTTAAAACTCCTGATAATGTTGATTCCTACGAAATTGTTGAGACTACTCCCGGTAGAGTTTTCTTTAATGAGGTAGTTCCAGAAAAAGCAGGGTATTTTAATGAGGTATTAACAAAAAAGAATTTAAGAGAGATTATAGGTCAAATACTTCAACTTACTAGTGTTCCAGAAACAGCTGAATTTCTTGATAAAATTAAAGATCTTGGTTATTCATTTGCATTTAAAGGAGGTCTATCATTTAGTCTTGGAGATATTATTATTCCTCAACAAAAGCAAAATTTAATTGATGATGCTAATTCTCAAGTAGATGGTATTATGAGTAACTATAATATGGGATTAATTACTAACAATGAAAGATATAATCAAGTAATTGATGTTTGGACATCTACTAATGCAACTCTTACTGAATTAGCTATGAAGCAAATTAGTGAAGATAAGCAAGGATTCAATTCAGTATATATGATGTTAGATTCTGGGGCAAGAGGTTCAAAAGAACAAATAAGGCAGTTGACAGGGATGAGAGGTCTTATGGCAAAACCAAAAAAATCAAATGTTGGAGGAGGAGAGATTATTGAAAACCCAATCTTATCAAACTTTAAAGAAGGTTTATCTATTCTAGAATACTTTATTTCGACTCATGGAGCAAGAAAAGGGTTAGCAGATACTGCTTTAAAAACTGCAGATGCAGGTTATCTGACAAGAAGACTTGTTGATGTTTCTCAAGATGTTATTGTCAATGAGTTTGATTGTGGAACATTAAGAGGGATTGAAGTTACTGCATTAAAAAAGAATGAAGAGATTGTTGAAACTCTCGGTGAAAGAATTTTAGGTAGAGTAGCTCTAAATAACATAGTCGATCCTTCTTCTAATGAAGTATTATTGGAAAGTGGAAGAATAATAGACGAAGCTTCAGTTCGTAAAATTGAAAACACTTTAATATCTTCAGTTGAAGTTAGATCAGCTTTAACATGTGAAACTAAAAGAGGAATATGTGTTAATTGTTATGGTAGAAATCTTGCAACAGGTAAAGCTGTTCAGATTGGTGAAGCTGTTGGAGTTGTTGCAGCACAATCTATTGGAGAACCTGGTACGCAATTAACATTAAGAACATTCCATGTTGGAGGTGTTGCTGGAAATATTTCAGAGGAAAACTCTTTAATTTCTAAATTTGATGGTATTGCTGAAATAGAGGATCTTAAAGTTGTAAAGACAGTTGACTCTTCAGGAAGTGATTCTAATATTGTAATTTCTAGAACTACAGAAATTAAGATAGTAGATTTAAAAACCAAAAATGTTTTAAGCACAAATAATATTCCTTATGGATCTTATTTAAATATTAAGAATGGACAAAAATTATCAAAAGGTGACATTATTTGTCAGTGGGATCCATTTAATGGTGTGATTGTATCTGAGTTTTCAGGAAAAATAGCTTATGAAAATATTGAAGTTGGAAAAACTTATCAAGTTGAAATTGACGAACAAACTGGATTTAAAGAAAAAGTTATTACAGAGTCAAGAGATAAAAAGTTAATTCCTACTCTTCTTATTCAAGATAAGAAAGGAGTTACATTAAGATCTTATAACTTACCTGTTGGTGCCCATATAATAGTTGATGACAACGAATCAATAGATAAAGGTAAAATTCTTGTAAAAATTCCAAGAAGATCAGCTAAATCAGGTGATATTACAGGAGGTCTTCCTCGTGTTACTGAGTTATTTGAGGCAAGAAATCCTTCTAATCCAGCAATTGTGTCTGAAATTGATGGTGTTGTATCATTTGGTAAGATTAAAAGAGGTAACAGAGAAATAATTGTCGAATCTAAATTTGGTGATATTAAAAAGTATCTAGTTAAACTTTCTAATCAAATATTAGTTCAAGAAAATGATTTTATAAAGGCTGGTATGCCTTTATCTGATGGAGCAATAACACCAACTGACATTTTAAATATTAAGGGTCCTTCAGCTGTTCAACAGTATCTAGTTAATGAAGTTCAAGAAGTATATAGATTACAAGGTGTAAAAATCAATGATAAGCACTTTGAAGTTATTGTAAGACAAATGATGAGAAGAGTTAGAATAATTGATCCAGGTGACACTCTATTCTTAGAAGATCATCTGACTTATAAAGATGATTTTATTTCTCAAAATGATAAACTTTATGGTATGAAAGTAATTGAAGAGGCAGGAGAAAGTGAAAACCTTAAAGTAGGTCAATTAGTAACAGCAAGACAATTAAGAGATGAAAATTCTATTCTAAAAAGAGATGATAAGAAACTAGTTGAAGCAAGAGATGCAAAACCTGCAACTGCTTCAACTGAGCTTCAGGGTATAACTAGAGCCTCACTACAAACAAAATCATTTATTTCAGCAGCTTCTTTTCAAGAAACTACTAAAGTTCTTAATGAAGCAGCTGTTAATGGTAAAAATGATATGTTAGAGGGGCTTAAAGAAAATGTCATTGTAGGTCATAAAATTCCAGCAGGAACAGGTATGAGAAAATACGATGATATTATTGTTGGTCCTAAAGATGAATATAATAGCTTGTTAATCAACAAGGAAGAAGAGCTTAATTATTAAATTACTTCATGTCTGAAGATAATGTAATCCTAGTTGATGAAAATGATAATCAAGTTGGGTTGATGCCAAAACTTGAAGCTCATCAAAAAGGGCTTTTACATAGAGCTTTTTCAGTTTTTATTTTCAACAAAGATTATAAACTTTTACTTCAAAAAAGAGCATTATCTAAGTATCACTCGGGTGGACTATGGGCGAATACCTGCTGTAGTCATCCAAGAGAAGATGAAGATATTTTAGATGCTGCAAATAGAAGACTATATGAGGAAATGGGGATAAAAACATCATTAAGAAAAGTATATGACTTTATTTATAAAGCTGAACTAGATAATAATTTGATAGAGAATGAGTTTGATCATGTTTTCTATGGTCTTTATGATGGTAACCCAACTCTTAATCCAAATGAGGCATCAGATTTTAAATGGATTGATATGCATTCTTTGAATCTTGATATAAAAGATAATCCTCAAGACTACACTGTATGGTTTAAAATTGCTTTTGATTATTTTTATAAATATTTAAACAAATGACTTTAACAGTTAGTAGAAAAGCACATTTTAACGCAGCACATAAATTATTCAGGCCTGATTGGTCAGATGAAAAAAACAATCAAGTTTTTGGAAAGTGTTCAAATAAAAACTTTCATGGTCATAATTATGAGCTTATAATTAGTTTAACTGGTGAGGTAGATCATGAAACAGGTTATGTTTATGATATTGGAAAATTAAAAGCAATAATAAAATCTGAAATTGAAGATTATTTAGATCATAAAAACTTAAATCTTGATATTAAAGAATTTGAGTCAGTCAATCCTACCGCAGAAAACATTGCAATTTTAATATATAATAGACTAATAAAATTTTTTGATAAAAGTTATTCCTTAAAGGTTACATTATTTGAAACACCAAGAAATTTTGTTGAGTATAGTGGTTAGTCTTGAGAGATATTCTTTAGTAACTTTCCGTATTTTGAATTCTGAACTTCTATAGATAAAGTATCGTATAGTTTTAAAAGTAATTCTTTATTAGCATCTGGGATTTGACTAATAGCTATATATGGTGAAATTTCGTAATCTGAGTTAGTAATTGCAAAGTTTAAACTATATAAATATTTTCTTCTTATAAGATTCTCTATCTCTAAATTAACTGAGTCAATTCTATCCTGATTATTTTCTATCTGCGCATTATAAAAAATTTCCAGTAAATCTAGGTTTTGAAAATTATATTGTCTTATTATAGATAAGTACTCATTTAATAATTCAGAGTTTTTTGATCCACTGATTTCATAACCAGAATCAAAAGTTTGAAGCCTAGAATTAATTATTATATCCCCTTTATTTCCAAAAAAGGTAATCACATCATTTAATGAGTCTCCATCATATTTATCAAGATATAGATAGAATAAATCAGGCTCTTCAATGTTTGTCTTTAATTTATAATTGCTATCACCATCAATTTTGACTGAGTCGAGAGAGATGATTAAGGAGTCTTTAAGAGTCTGAAGGTATAGCGTACCTTTTCTAAGTCCATCTATTTCTCCAGAAATGATCATTGAGTTTTTATCTGTGTTACAGCTAGTTATAAGAATTAAAAAAAGTAATAAAATCTTCTTCATGTTAAATATTAATCCAATAAGTCAATTTTAAATTTATTGACCTTAAAGATGGAGTAATTGAGCTTTTTGTATAATAGTTGTCATTATAAACCAAATATAAATCAGATAATGGTGCAAAACGCCATTGTAGTCGAGAATTAATTCCTAAATTTTCAGATTGTGATGAAAATTGAATATATGTTGTCCAGAATGTTGTTTTTGAAAAAGTAAATTCAAATTTTGGACTAATAAGCCAAATATCTCTGCTTGGATATGGCTCAGGTAATTTAATTGAATCAAAATTGAGTTTTAGTTCAGCATTAAAAACAGGTTGCCTTCTAAATGAAAATGTGTTTTCAAAAGAAAATTTATCTCCATTAAAAAATTCTCCATAGGAAAACTTAGAGCGAGTATTAAATAAGTTCCTTCTAGGAGAATTATATTCTATTTCATAATCTGTGTATTTATATAATCTATCAGCTTCTAATGCTATAGCTCCTTTTGTTCTTGTAGGATCGAACGAATCATATAAGTAAGTGCTTTTAATATTTTGACGAACCCTAAACTCACTTTGATTAAGGAATTTAATTTCAAAAGTTGTAAGATTCCATTGACCTTCAAATGTATTTTCTTTGTTTGGTCTATAGACGAAAGCTGCAAAATGAGTGAATTCATAATTTAGAATTTTTTCATTTTTTGGATAAATTCTATACTTATAGGTTGGTTGAAACTTAAAAAATCCTTTACGTCTATAATAACCTAGATCAGAGTTAAAATCATCTCCAACAAATGAAGAATTAAATCCAATGTCATGATTCCTAGAATTTTTATTTAATGATATTCCATAAGAATAATCATCATTATATTCAGATCCTGAAGTGAAAGATTTATGTATGAAACTTCTACCTCTCCAATTTCCATCACTCGAAGCAAGATTATATTCAAATCCCAAAACTCTATTATATCTATCACTTTCTTCTACAAAGTCATACTCTTTAGTATTCTCTCTATTAATTAGAAAGAAAGTATAATTAGATCTTGAAAAAACTTTATTTCTTAATGTTAATAATGTATTGTTATTTTGTGGAACTTCTTCATTAAGATTTTCTTCAGTAAGAACGTTAAGAAAACCTATTCTTAAATTATCATTAATCTTTCCACTTAGCCTTAACCCACTAATAATTTTGTTTTCAACAATTTCTCCATATTTATTAGTAGCTACACCTATTCTCCTTGAGAAAAAAGGCTCAGCATCCCTTGGCTGTCCAAAATCATTAAATAAATCAGAATTTTGAGTAAAAAATTGTCTTTTTTCTGGAAGTCTTGTTTCCCATTGAGTAATATTTACTATTTGATCATCAACTTCAACTTGAGAAAAATCAGGATTTACAGTTAAATCAAGATTTAATGAATTTCCTACTGGAATTTTCAAATCAACACCATAACTACTTTTATTATATTTTTTATTGATATCAAAATCATTTATTCCAGAAATATTTAAATATGGAATTACAGAGACTGGTTTTTTTGATTTACCAAGAGATTTTTCAAAAATTAATTCACCCATAAAAGCTAAGTTACCTATGCTTTGATTTTGAGGTATTTTAGTCCATGTTGAATGTTCTAAAGTTTGAGTATCACTTCGATACATGTTAAATCTCCATTTTTTTGCACCATTTATAAAAAAAAGTTGATCAAAAGGAATCTTAATTTCTATTGAAAAATTATCATCATTTATTTTTGATTCAACATCCCAAATAGCATCCCATGAAGAGTTTCTGTCAGTTCTATAATCTACATTTCCTCCTGAAACTAATACGTCACCCTTTAGTCCTAAATGATTTGTTTGAAATTGAAAAGCATTAGTTGCATCATTAAATGTATCAAAAATTAGTTGTACATAATCTGTATTAAATGTATTAAAGTCCCTTTTTAATGAGTAAACTGTAAAGTTTTTTTCTTCTGTATAAGCTTTTATAAAAAAATATAAATTTTCATCATCATATAGTGCCTTGAATTCAGTTTGTTTTAAAGCCTGTAGACTATCTGTAGGGCGCCATTGCCAAAAATTTGAACCAGAATTGGCTTTCATCCAATCCGATTCATTGTCTTCTCCGTCGATTACTATTTCAGAGTTAATATACTTAGCAGTATACTGTTGTGATAGAAGTGAACTACTTAATATTAAACTAACTAAAAGAATAATTTTTTTCATTCAATAATTTGAAGTTCAAAAGTAGTATTTAAAATAACTAATTGAATATATTTGACCCAAATAGTTTATTAAAGTTTATGAATTTATTTATTTATATAGTACTCGGATTTTTGTCTTTATCTAATTGGGGATCCAATGGCCATAGAGTAGTTGCAGAGATTGCCTCATTTTATCTAACTAGTAATGCAAGTAATAAAATTAATGACATACTTAAAGGGGAAACTATTGTTTATTCATCTATGTATGCTGATGATATTAAGTCTGATTCGCGTTTTTCTGAATATTATGATTGGCATTTCATCAATATGGAATTAGATCAGAACTATGAAGATATTATTCCATCAGAAAAGGGTGATGTTTATATTGCTATTAATCGATGTATTGATATTTTAGAAAGTGATTCTGTTTCTGAAAATGAAAAAGCCTTCTACTTAAAACTATTGATTCATTTTATTGGAGATCTTCACCAACCACTTCACATTGGAAGATATGAGGATAGAGGTGCAAATAGAATAAATGTTAAATGGTTTGGTAGAAATTCTAACCTTCACAGAGTTTGGGATTCAGATATGATAAATGGGCACGGGATGAGTTATAGCGAAATTGCTTTAAATATTCCAAAACCTAATAAATTAGAATATACTTTTAAAAGAACTGATTTAATGGATTGGGTTAACGAAATCCATGAATATACTAACCAAATTTATAAAAGTGTTACACCAGAAGAAAATTTAGGGTATGAATATCAATATAACAACTTTCAAACAGTCAGAGAACTTCTTTTAAAAGGTGGAATTAGGCTTGCAGCAGTTTTAAATTATTTATTTGATTAAATCAATACTTCTATTTATAAAATCTGTAAGCTCTTTTCCCGTTAGATTATTTTGAGATAATTTAGCCAAATCAATAGATTGCTTTATTAAACTATTCCTTTTATTTTCTGTTCTAGTATTTAGAATTTTACTAACTAAATCATGATTGGTATTTACAATTAAAGAATACATATTAGGCATATTACCCATGACTCCACCTCCGGTTTGCTGCATCTCTTTCATTCTTCTCATGAATTCTGGTTGAGCAAGCATGAATGGCATACTTTTACTATCTAATGCTTCAAGTTGCACAGTATATTTTTCATCCTTAATTACACCTTCGATCATAGGTTTTAATTTTTCTTTTTCTTCATCAGATAATTTTGATACTACATCTTCATCTTTTTTTATTAAATTTTCTAAGGTATCAGAATCAACTCTTGAAAATTTAATTTTTTCTTTTTTAGTTTCAAGTTTTTGAATTAAATGAGGAATTATAGGAGAGTCTAATAAAAGAACTTCATATCCTTTTTCTTTTGCAGACTCTATATAAGTATACTGTTCATCTTTATTTTGAGCATAAAGAATAATTAAATTTCCATCTTTGTCAGTTTGTAGTTTTTTTACTTTATTTTCTAATTCTTCAAAAGTGTAGTATTTTTCATCTACAGTAGGATATAAATTAAATACTTCTGCTTTTTCATAGAATTTATCCTCAGTAAGCATACCATATTCAATTACAACTTTAATATCATTCCATTTACTCTCTAAATTCTCTCTTTCATTCTTGAATATTGAGTTTAACTTATCTGCAACTTTTCTAGTTATATAATTTGTAATCTTTTTTACTGATGAGTCTGATTGCAAATAACTTCTTGAAACATTTAAAGGGATATCCGGAGAATCTATTACTCCCTTTAATAGGCCTAAAAATTCTGGAACAATTCCTTCAACATTATCAGTAACAAATACTTGATTTTGATAAAGCTGAATTCTATCCTTTTGAAGGTTTAAATCATTTGAAATTTTAGGAAAATAAAGAACACCAGTTAAATTAAATGGATAATCTACATTAAGATGAATGTGAAATAAAGGATCATCAAATTGAAATGGATATAATTCTCTATAAAACTTTTTATAATCCTCATCTTTAAGTTCAGAAGGTGGTTTTGTCCATGCAGGGTTAGGATTATTTATTATATTGTCAACAATAATTTTTTCTTCTTTTTCACCTTCTTTACTCTGAATTGTTTCCTCTTTTGTTCCAAATTTTATTGGATGAGGCATAAACTTATTATACTTGTTTAATAATTCAGTAATCTTATTTTCCTCTAAGTAATCTTTTGAATCCTTAGAGATATGCAGGATAATTTCAGTCCCTCTATTATTTTTCTCTGACTTTTTAATGTTATATTCTGGAGATCCATCACATGTCCAATGAGCTGCAGGCTCATCTTTATAGGATTTAGTTATAATTTCAACTTTATCTGCCACCATGAATGATGAGTAAAAACCTAATCCAAAGTGTCCTATAATTCCAGTGTCTTTAGAAGTTTCTTTATATTTTTCTAAAAATTCTTCAGCTCCAGAAAAAGCTACATCATTTATATACTTTTTAACCTCTTCTGCTGTCATTCCAACCCCATTATCAATAATATGAAGAGTTTTAGCTTTTTTATCAATTTTAACTTCAACACCTAGAGTTCCAATTTCTCCTTTAATTTCTCCAATACTAGATAGATGTTGAATTTTTGTTAAAGCATCTGTTGCATTTGATATAAGCTCTCTTAGGAATATTTCTTGATCACTGTATAAAAACTTTTTTATAAGCGGAAAAATATTCTCAACTGAAACATTAATTTTACCTTTTGACATAATATTTTTAAAAAGAATAGATCAAAAAAAATACCATAATGTTAATATGACATATTGACACTATTTCTTGATGATATAAAGCCCAATGAAATTGATTAACCCGTTGAATGGTAAAAGTTCATATCCAATAGTATAGCCTCCTAAATATTCATTTGGAATGTTTCCAATTACTATGACAATTAGAATATTGACGATTACAACTAAAAAAACCTTTTTATCGTCGATTTCATATTTAGTAAAAATTCCAAAAGCAAATAGACCTAATAGTGGGCCATAGGTATATTGTGCTACAGTTAATAAACTATCAATCACATTTTTATCTAATACATACCTATAAACTATTACTACAATAATTAGTAAAATACTCATTAAAACATGAATTATTTTTCTTGTTTTAACTGATTCATTTGACTCTTGATTAATTTTTAATATATCTACACAAAATGAAGTAGTTAGAGATGTAAGAGCACTATCAGCACTACTGTACGCTGCAGCAATAAGTCCCAGAATAAATACAATCCCTAAAAAATCTCCGAGTCCTGATCTTAAAGCAATTTCTGGGAATAAAAGGTCAGTTCTTGGAGATCCATCTAGTAAAGGAATATTTATTCCATTTTTATTTGAGTATATAAATAGAAGTGCTCCTAAAACAATAAAAATAAATGTAACTATAGTAAGAA
This sequence comes from Bacteroidota bacterium, assembly GCA_038110465.1. Lineage (GTDB taxonomy): Bacteria > Bacteroidota > Bacteroidia > Flavobacteriales > Flavobacteriaceae > Marisimplicoccus. The sequence continues at coordinate 106,635 of JAYNJU010000001.1, forward strand.
TAAAGCTAAATACTATCATATTTTTTTTGGCTTCATTTATATTTCTACATGTTAAGTTTTTCTGCATCATATCTTGGTCTAGACCTGTCATACAAATAGTTATAAAAGCGCCTCCAATTATAGATTTAAGAAAATAGTTTCTTTCCATAAAATTTTCAGTAACAAAAACCCAACTGTAATCTTTTAATTCATTTGAACTTATAAAATCTATAAATGACCACCCAATATTATTGTTTATGTAGAAAATAGATAATAAAACAGCTAAAATCATTAGTGAAGTTTGAATTGTATCAGTCCATACAATTGTTTTGATGCCTCCTCTTCTTGTATAAAGCCATATCAGCATTATTGAAATTATAACAGTAAACTCAAATGGAATACCCAGCTCATTAAAAACATATTCTTGAAGAACTATTGCAACTAAAAATAGTCTAAAGGATGCTCCTAAAATCCTAGAAATTAAAAAAGAAATTGAACCTACATAATGAGAATTTTTTCCAAATCTTGTAAATAAATATTCATATATAGAAGTTAAGCCAAGCTTATAGTAAAGAGGAAGTAAAAGATTTGCTACAATTAAGTACCCAAATAAGTAACCAATTACAACTTGAAAATATGTAAACTGTGAATCTTGAACCCATCCTGGAACAGAAATAAAAGTTACCCCTGAAAGTGAGGCTCCTACCATTCCAAAAGCAACTACTGCCCAATTAGAGCTTCTATTTGCACTAAAAAAAACTTTATTATTATCTTCTTTTCCAGTAAAATAGGATATAGCAGTAAGTACTATAAAGTATGAAATTATAGCTGTTAAAATAAATACAGGGGACAACATTTTTATAAATATACAAAAGAACTTATAACGAATATTTCTAAATTTGTTTAATGGAATTCCCCTCTAAACTTCTAGAAAATTTAGTATATAATATATCTCAATTATCTGGTATTGGAAAAAGATCAGCTCTAAGAATTGCTTTAGAAATTTTAAGAAAACCGAAAGAATATTCAAGAGATCTATCTGAAAGTATATTTGATTTTAAAAATGAAATTAAATTTTGTGTAGAGTGTCACAATATTTCTGACAAAGATATATGTGATTTATGTTCTAATTCTTCAAGGGATAAATCAATTCTTTGTATCGTGGAAGATATAAGAGATGTAATAGCAATAGAAAACACTAATCTTTATAATGGACTATATCATGTTTTAGGAGGTGTAATTTCTCCAATTGAAGGAATTGGCCCTGAGGATCTTAAAATATCAAGTTTGGAAAATAAAATTATTGATAGAAAAGTTGAAGAAGTAATTTTTGCTTTAAGTGCTACTATTGAAGCTGATACAACAAGTTTTTACATTTATAAAATATTAAAAAAACTTGATGTTAAAGTGTCAGTTCTAGCAAGAGGAATTCCAGTTGGTGATCAGCTTGAATATACCGATGAAGTTACTTTAGCAAGAAGTATTCAAAATAGACGTCCATACGAAACTAGCCATTCAAGTCATTAATCATTTAATATTGTAAATTTGCAAATACATTACAAATGGGTAAATATTTTCTAAAACTCCCAAAAATGGGAGAGAGTATAGCTGAAGCTACAATCACTAAATGGTTAAAAGAGGTTGGTGATTCAATTGAAATTGATGAGTCTATAGTTGAAATTGCAACTGATAAAGTTGATTCTGATGTACCATCTGAACATAAAGGTAAGCTTGTTAAAAAAAATTTTGAAGTTAATGATGTTGTTAAGGTTGGAGATATAATCGCAGAGATTGAAACAGAATCTATTCTAGAAGATTTTGATGCAGTTATATCAGATGAACAAATTGATATTGAAAATAAAAATATTAATGAAAATTTCATCGAAGAAGATAATGATATCAACATTTCTGAAATTCCTTCAATTGAATTGATAAAAGAAGAAGAAAAAAGTGAATTGGAAATAGATAAAACTTCAAAAAAAGACAAATTTTACTCACCCTTAGTAAGAAACATTGCTAAAAAAGAAAATATAAGTATAAGTGATCTAGATAAAATTAATGGCTCTGGAAAAGATGGGAGGGTAACTAAGGACGATATTTTAAAATTTATTTCTAATAATAAATCAACTAATAGTTTTATTGACAAAAGTGAGCCAAAAGGTGATCAAATAATTGAGCTAGATAGAATGGGTAAAATCATTTTTGATCATATGTCCAATTCAAAAAAAATATCTGCGCATGTTCAATCTTTTGTTGAAGTTGATGTAACTAACTTATGGAATTGGAGAGAAAAATATAAAGGCTCATTTTTGACAAATGAAGGTGAAAAACTAACATTTACTCCTCTTTTTATTAATGCTGTTGTAAAATCTTTAAAAGATTTTCCAATATTGAACAGTTCAATTATTGATGAAAAAATTATTATTAAAAAATCAATTAATATTGGAATGGCAACTGCGGTAGAGAATGGAAATTTAATTGTACCTGTCATAAAAAATGCTGATCATTTAAATCTTAAAGGTCTTACTTTAGCTGTTAATGATCTTTCAAAAAGAGCAAGATCTAACTCTTTAAAACCTGAGGAAATTTCAGGTGGAACATATACAGTGACAAATGTTGGTAATTTTGGATCTATAATGGGTACTCCAATAATTAATCAACCTCAGGTTGGAATTCTAGCTATTGGAGTTATTAGAAAAACTCCTTCTGTAATTGAGACAAATAAAGGTGATTTTATAGGAATAAGAAAAAAACTAATACTATCGCACACTTATGATCATAGAATTATTAATGGCTCTGTTGGTGGTAGTTTTGTTAAGAGAGTTGCTGAATATCTTGAGGATTGGGATATGAATCAAACCATATAAGATGAAATTGAATCTTAATAAACCCATCTGTTTTTTTGATCTAGAAACTACAGGACCTAAGGTTGGTAAAGATAGAATTGTTGAAATTGCCATATTAAAAGTTGAGGTTGATAAAACAGAAAAGCAAAAAATATGGAGAATTAATCCAGAAATGGAAATTTCCTTTCAAGCCACTCAGGTTCACGGTATTACAAATAAAATGGTTGAAAATGAGCAAAATTTTGCCTTTCATTCAAAAGAAATATACCAATTTATTAAGGGTTCAGATTTAGCTGGATTTAATTCAATTAAATTTGATGTTCCAATTTTAGTTGAAGAATTTATGAGAGCTAAATTAGATTTTGACTTCTCTAAAGTTAAAATGATCGATTGCCAGGTTATTTTTCATAAAAAAGAACCAAGGAATTTATCTGCGGCATTAAAATACTATTGTAATAAAGATCTTATAAATGCTCATTCAGCGATTGATGATACCATAGCCACTTTCGAAGTTTTTAAGGCACAATTGGAAAAGTATGATGATCTTCAACCTAACGTTGATTTTTTAAGTGAATATACTAGAAGAAATAACAATTTAGATTTTGCTGGAAAAATTAGATTAGACATGGATAATGATGCAGTTTTTGCTTTTGGTAAATATACTGGACAAAAAGTCAAAGATATATTTAAAACAGATAAAGGATATTATTCTTGGATTATGAATGGTGATTTTCCAGAGTATACAAAAAAAATATTTACTCAAATAAAACTTGGTTTAACTAATTCAGAATAAGATGAAGATTATTTGTATTGGGAGAAATTACTCAGATCATATCAAAGAATTATCTAATGAAAGACCTGTTAACCCTGTGGTTTTTTTAAAACCAGATTCTTCAATAATTTCTAAGAATCAAGACTTTATTATACCAACATTTTCAAATGATATTCATCATGAGGTTGAGATAATTTTAAAAATAAAGAAGGTTGGTAAACACATTGAAAGAAGTTTTGCTAATAAGTATTATGATGAATTAGGTCTTGGAATAGATTTTACTGCAAGAGATCTTCAATTCAAATTAAAAGAGAAAGGTCAACCTTGGGAGAAGTCAAAGGCTTTTGATAATTCATGCATGGTTGGAGAATTTATAAAAAAGGAAAAATTAAAAGATTTAAATAATATTAATTTTTCATTAGAAAAGAACAACCAAATTGTTCAGAAAGGCAACTCTTCTGAAATGTTATGGAGTTTTGATGAACTGATAGAATATGTCTCTCAGTATTTCACCTTAAAAATTGGAGATTTGATATTTACTGGAACTCCATCAGGTGTTTCTAAAGTAACTAGTGGAGATTTGCTTGAAGGTTTTATAGAGACCCAAAAAATGTTTTCACTTAAAGTAAAATGATATGATTGAACAAATCATTAATTTCCTTTTAAAGAACAATAAAACAATCTCATTTGCAGAAAGTTGTACAGGTGGTTCTCTTTCTTCATTAATTACAAAAGTGCCAGGTGCATCTAAAGTTTTTAATGGGTCAATTGTTTCTTACAGTCACTATTCAAAAACAGAGATATTAAAAGTAGATAAAGAAAAAATAAACAAATATTCAGCTGTAAGCCAAGAGGTAGCTATTGAAATGGCTATAAATGTTAGAGAACAATTTAAAACAGATTATTCTATTTCAATAACTGGAAATGCAGGACCAACAACTGATGGAATAAAATCTAAAGTAGGTGATTACTATGTAGCTATATCACATTCAAAAGGTATTTATACTCAATACAATAATTTTTTCACAAATAATAGAGACGAATTTATTCAAGTATCAGTAAATGAATCAATAAAGCTATTTATTGATAAAATTATTAAACAATAAATATTTTTTTTTTAAACTTAAATACATTAGTTTTGCACGTTATAAAATTTAGTACGTAATGTCTAAAACTTGCGAAATTACTGGAAAGAAAGTTATGTTTGGAAACAATGTTTCAAAGTCTCTGAATAGAACTAAAAGAAGGTTTGATGTTAATCTTATCAAAAAAAGATTTTTTATTCCAGAAGAGAACAAATGGATAACTCTAAAAATCTCTGCATCTGCATTAAAAACCATTAATAAAAAAGGAATTTCAGAAGTTTTAAAAGAAGCTAGAAAACAAGGTAAAATCAAATAATCATGGCAAAAAAAGGTAATAGAGTTCAAGTAATTTTAGAATGCACTGAGCACAAAGACTCTGGATTACCAGGTACTTCTAGATATGTTACTACTAAAAACAAAAAAAATTCTCCTGATAGACTTGAAATCAAAAAATTCAATCCTATCATGAAGAAAATGACTCTACACAAAGAAATAAAATAAGATGGCAAAAAAAGCTGTAGCTAGTTTACAAACTGGATCAAAAAAACTTACAAAAGCAATCAGAATGATTAAAAAAAATGGTTCTGATTCTTATTCGTTTGATGAAAAAATTCTTCCTCAAGATTTAGTAAATGATTGGCTAGCAGGAAAACCTTTAGTTAAAGAACAACCAAAAGTTGAAGAGCCAGCTGCAGATGAAGTAAAGGCTGAAGAGCCAGCTGTAGAAGAAGTAAAGGCTGAAGAGCCAGCTGCAGAAGAAGCGAAGGCTGAAGAGCCAGCTGCAGAAGAAGTAAAGGCTGAAGAGCCAGCTGCAGAAG
>JAYNJU010000001.1:112234-326555 GCA_038110465.1 Bacteroidota bacterium
AGGCTGAAGAGCCAGCTGCAGAAGAAGTAAAGGCTGAAGAGCCAGCTGCAGAAGATAAAGCTGATTAATCCAGATTTCTACCGATTTTTATTTACTTACCCTATACAGAAAGTAACGATATTTATAAACCCTTATCAATAAAGAATCTAAAGCTTTGGTGTATTCTTAATTCAACGCACCAATACCTATACTCCAAAGTTCCTTATTATACTCAGGAATATTAACTTGATTTATTTGATCTATTTCTTTTTTTAGTTCAACCCACTTTTCATCATGAGACTTAAGTGACTTGAGAATTCCTTCACTTACATTTGGTATATCTCCTTTAATTTCATCAAGAATAAAAAGATAATCTGCTAAAAATTTATTTGGAAAATTCTCTACATCATCATATGCTTTAGACATTCTCTGCATCATTTTTTTATCCCAGTTATCCATCAATTCAAGTAATTTTTTTCCATTTTCCTTAACTTCTGGATTTTCATCTAATTCTTTAACTAAAACATCTAACTTATCCATAACTTCTTTATTGCTATTTATATATTTAGCCATTTCATTAAAATTACTCTCCATATGAGTAGTATATTTATCAAGATCTAAATAGTCCTCATCAGAAACATTAAAGTTTGGATTTTTTAAAATTTCAAACTCAGAATTATATGAAGTCTCATCTACCTTTAATGTTAACCTATAATTTCCAGGAATAGCTTTATGCCCCCTAAAACTACCTTCTATATATGCATATGGTACACCTTTTAACGAAGAATGTCTTGAATCCCATACAAATCGATTTAATCCAGTTTTATTAGATAATACAGGGTCTCTTGAAGGTCCTCCGTTGTATGAAATAAAACTTTTATCAGGTTCACTAGTAATTTCTCTTACAAGTTTATTGTTCTGATCATAAATTTCCAATGAAACTTTTTTACCGTTATCTTCTTTTCCAATGTTATAATATATAACTACACCATTAGCTGGATTAACTCCAGTAAATGATGAAGTACCATCTGAATAGTTTGAATTTAATTGACTATACCAGTTTCCTATTGTTGAATTCTCAGGATCATATAATTTTGTATTACTTTCATCATCAAGTTGTCTTATGAGTCCCATATCATCAAGTATCCAAAAAGACCTACCTTGAGTTGCTATAATTAAATCATCATGTTTTATCATTAAATCAGTGACAGCAAGTACCGGCATGTTAAGGTTAAATAGTTCCCATTTTTTCCCATCATTAAATGATATGTACACTCCTAACTCAGTTCCAGCAAAAAGAAGTCCTTCTCTTTTCTCATCTTCTCTAACAACTCTAGTATAAGCTCCATAAGGGATATCACCGGTAATATCTTTCCAAGATTTACCATAGTTTGTAGACTTATATAATGCGGGTGTTTTGTCATTAAACTTATATCTTGTTGTTGCAATATATACTGTTGCTTTATCATGAGGTGAAACATCAATAGCATTAATAATTGTTTCAGGAAGACCTTTAGGTGTAATATCAATCCATGACTCACCACCATCTTGAGTAATGTGAATTAATCCATCATCAGAACCAACATAGATTGTATTTGGTTCATGAGGAGATTCAACTACATAACTTATTGTTCCATAATTTTCAGCACCAACAGCTTCATTTGTATATGGACCACCACCATTTCCTTGTTTTTCATCTTCATCTCTTGTTAAATCTGGAGAAACTACTTTCCAAGATTTACCTTGATCATTAGTCTTAAAAAGATGTTGAGCTGCATGATAAAAAGTATTAGGTTCATGTTGAGACCAAATAATAGGTGCATTCCAATTGAATCTATATTTCATGTCCCTTGAAGCTCGTCCAATATAATTTATTGGTTCAATCATAACTTTTTTTCTAGCATTAGCTTTTGTATCATATATGTTAATACTTCCAAGATAACTACCACCCATAACAATACTTGGATCATCTGGGTCGAAAGCAAGAAATGCACTCTCTCCTCCAGCAGATGCTGACCAATCTCTTTCGGAAATTCCACCCCTAGATCCAATGCTTGCAATCTTAACAGTAGAATTATCTTGTTGTCCACCATAAAGATTATAAGGAAATAAATTATCAACATTAACTCTATAGAATTGTGCGGTTGGCATGTTGTTAATACTTGACCATGATTCACCATAATCAAATGTAATTTCACCACCTCCATCATCAGAAATTATCATATTTTTTGAGTTATCCGGGTTAATCCATAGATCATGATAATCTCCATGACCACTATAAATTCTTTCCCATGATTTACCTCCATCTATAGACCTAAAAGCTCTAGCGCTTAATACGTATACTGTATTTTCATCATTGGGATCTGCAAAAACTTCTATATAATACCATGCTCTTGATGTTAACTCAGCATAGTCGCTTATTTTAGACCAATTTTTTCCAGCATTGTTTGAAACAAAAAGACCCCCAAGTCTTTTATTTGAATCACTCTCAATTAGTAAATAAACTTTATCTGAGCTTGCCCTTGAAACTGAAATGGCCATTTTCCCGAGCTCCAAGGGTAGGCCGTTTTCTATTTTAAACCAGTTTTCACCTCCATCAGTTGACTTATAAACACCACTTCCATCTCCTCCACTTATTACTTTCCATGGTAATCTTTGATGTTCCCACATAGTAGCATATAAAACCTTAGGGTTGTTATAATCTATTGAAAGTTCAGATGCTCCAGTTAGTTCGTTAACAAATAATACATTTTTCCATGACTCACCTCCATCTGTTGACTTATAGATCCCTCTTTCCAAAGTCTTACCATTTATTGCACCTTGAGCAGCAACATATACTATGTCGGGATTATCAGGATGTATAATAATTCTTGAAATTTGTTGTGTCTCTTCTAGGCCAATATGCTCCCAAGTTTCTCCTGCATCTGTTGATTTATATACTCCATCTCCATATGAGGTAGTAACTCCTCTTGGTGCATGTTCACCCATTCCAACATAGATTATTCTACTATCACTTTCTGCTACTGCAATTGCTCCAACAGATGATGTTTTAAAATATTCATCAGAAATATTAAACCATTCAGCTCCCGCATTTATTGTCTTCCAAAGCCCCCCTCCTACAGTTCCCATATAGTAGGTAAGAGGATCACCAATAACACCAACTGATGATACTGATCTACCTCCACGAAAAGGTCCTATATTTCTGTATTTTACCTCATCTAATTTTTCTTTAAGGTCCTGAGAATAAGAAAAAGGTGAAATAATTATTAAAGCAAACAGTAATCTTAAATTTTTCATCGATACAAACGTTTAAAGTTAGATCTTCTAAGTTACATTCAATTTTGAAAAATTCAGATATATTTACAAAAATTAATAGATGAAAAGTCAGTTAATCCAAAGAGAATCTAAACTCATTGGAGATGAACTTATTGAAAAATTTATCTCAAGGGACAAAAAAGTATTAAAGTATGTAGAGTCTTTTTACAATGAAAAAAGTTTAATAAAGCACTCAGAAAATAAAAGTAAAAACTTCAACAATGAAAAAAGACAAATTTTGGTTAATTCCTTAAAAAGTCAATACTCTAAAATTGATATTTCAAAAAATACTTCAAAAAATATAAGCTCCTTATTAGACTCTAACACTCTTTGTATAACTACAGGTCACCAGCTTAATTTGTTTACTGGTCCATTGATGGTGATTTTCAAGATTTCTCAAGTTATTAGTATTAGTAAGCAGTTAAACAATAATACAGAAAAATTTAAATATGTCCCTGTCCTTTGGATTGCTTCTGAAGATCATGATTTCAAGGAAATTTCAGAAGTTAATATTAACCATAAAAGCATTAAGTGGGAAATTGATTCAAATAGTTTACCTGTTGGTGAAATAGAGATAAATAATTTTGAGAATGTCTTGAATGAATATAAGAACTTAATAATTGAATATGATTATAAAGAAAAAATTGAGAAGATCATTGATAATTCATATAAAGAAGGAGACTCTTTATCTACCTCAACTATTAAATTTATAAATTCTTTATTCTCAGATCATGGATTAATTATTCTTGATGCTAATAACAAGGATTTAAAAACATTATTTAAAAATCAACTTAAAAATGAAGTAGAGAATTTTTCATGTAAAGAAAAAACCTCTTCACAGATATCTAATCTAAAAAAAGACTTTAAATCTTTTAAGGTGCAGGTAAATCCATCTGATATTAATTTTTTTAAACTTACCGATAAAGGAAGGAAAAGAATTAGGTATGAAAAGGGATCATTTAATGTTGATGACGAGAATTCCTACAAAAAAGAAGAGATATTAGATTTAATAGATAAAAGTCCAGAGTTGTTTTCTCCAAATGCAATTATGAGACCTTTATATCAAGAAATTATTTTGCCTAATGTTTGTTATGTTGGAGGTCCAAATGAACTGAGATATTGGATGCAATTAAAAACTTATTTTGATGAAAATAAAGTTCAATTTCCAATTTTAAAATTAAGAAATAGTGCTTATATAATTGATTCAAAGACTTCTAAAAAAATTAAAAAATCTGGAATTGAAATAAATTATTTTATAGGAGATTTAAATAGCCTAATCAATTATAAAATCAAAAATAGCTCAAACTTGAAGCTTAACTTTGATTCTCTTAGATCCAATTTAATATCGCAATTTGATGAATTAAGAAAAGTTTCACTTAAGACAAACAAGTCATTTTTAGGTGCTGTTAATGCTCAAGAAAAAAAACAAAAAAAAGGAATTGATGATCTTGAAAAAAAACTTATAAAGGCTGAAAAGAAAAATCATGAAGATGAAATTCAATCAGTTAAGTCAATTTATAAATATTTTCATCCTAAAAATATTAATCAAGAGAGATACTTGAATTTTGGAAATTTTTACTCTTATAAAGGGCCTTCATTTATAGACTTTATTGTAGATAAAATCTCTATCTCTGAAGATAAAATATTAATAATAGATCTTGGAGATTAATATATAGTTGTATTTTTGTTCATGCAAAATAAAGTCTTAATTGTAGATTTTGGCTCTCAGTATACTCAATTAATTGCAAGAAGGATCAGAGAGCTTTTTATTTTCTGTGAGATTTCCCCATTTAATAACCTTCCTGAAGACCTAAATCAATATAAGGCTATTGTACTTTCAGGTTCTCCTTTTTCGGTAAATCAAGAAAATTCTCCTGAGATTAATCTAAAAACAATTTTGGGTAAAATACCTATAATTGCAATTTGTTACGGAGCACAACTAATTGCAAAATCCCTAAATGGGAGTGTTGAGAACTCAAATTCAAGAGAATATGGAAGAGCTAATCTTTCATTTATCGAAAAAGATTGTAAGCTTTTTCAAAATATTAAAATAAATAATCAAGTATGGATGAGCCATGGAGATACAATTATTGAATTACCAGATGATGCAAGAGTTATTGCAAGTACAAACTCTGTAAAAAATGCTGCTTATTCAATCGACTCTCTTAATCTATATGCTCTACAGTTTCATCCTGAGGTTTTTCATACAGATAATGGTATAAAAATATTTGAAAACTTTTTTATTCATGAATTAGAATTTAAAAAAGAATGGAATCCAGAATCTTTTATTGAAAGGACAGTCAAAGAATTAAAATCTGAAATATTAGGTGAAAAAGTAATATTAGGACTTTCAGGAGGAGTAGACTCTAGCGTAGCGGCTATTCTTCTTGATAAAGCAATAGGTAAGAATCTACATTGCATTTTTGTAAATAATGGACTTTTGAGAAAAAATGAATACGATGAAGTATTAGATCAATACATTGGAATGGGTCTAAATGTTAAAGGCGTTGATGCTTCAGATAAATTCATTAAAGGTCTTAAAGGAGTCACTAATCCTGAAAAGAAAAGAAAGATAATTGGTAATACATTTATTGATGTTTTTGATGAGGAATCAAAAAAAATATCAAATGCAAAATGGCTTGCTCAAGGAACTATTTATCCAGATGTAATTGAATCAATATCAGTAAAGGGACCATCTGCAACTATAAAATCGCATCACAACGTTGGAGGACTTCCTGAAAAAATGAATCTTAAAGTTATTGAGCCTCTTAAGATGTTATTCAAAGATGAAGTTAGAAAAATTGGTGCTTCTCTAAATATGTCTCAACAAATACTATCCAGACATCCTTTTCCAGGACCAGGTCTAGGAATAAGAATTCTTGGTGAAGTTGACTATGAAAGTATAGGACTTATTCAGGAAGCTGATAGTATATATATTGAAGCTTTAAAAAAATGGAATTTATATGATAAAATTTGGCAAGCTGGTTCTATACTTTTGCCTGTAAAGAGTGTTGGTGTTATGGGAGATGAAAGAACTTATGAAAGATGTGTTGCATTAAGGGCAGTAGTTTCAACTGATGGAATGACTGCAGATTGGTATGAATTCCCAAATGATTTCTTAAAAGAGGTATCTAATAATATAATTAATAAAGTAAAAGGGATTAATAGAGTTGTATATGATATTAGCTCTAAGCCTCCTGCTACAATTGAGTGGGAATAAAATATGGAAGAGATACATAATTTATTTAAACCCATGTTAACTCCAAAGCAGATGCTAAAAAAAGGTATTTTTGGAGGAACATATTTTAATCAACTTGTAGATTATAGGATATTTCCTCAAGATTGGTTTTCTGAATTAGATGAATCCTTTTTTTTATCAAAACAATATGATTCAAGAGTAAATTTTTTTAAAATAAAGTCAGGTCAGTCTCAAGAGGAGTGGGAAAAAAAAGGATGGATTCATAAAGATGATCCAAGAGGGTGGTTTGAATGGTATTGTAAATATTATTGTGGTAGAAGGCACAGTGATGATTTAAGACAAATAAAAAGATGGTTGGCATTTTGTGGACCTAAAGGTAGATTTAGAAACACCATATATAACAAAATTCATAAATTAGGACTATCTATAAATGACTCATTTGAAGTGTCACCTAGAATTCAACAGTCTTTACTTCATTGGTCTTATATTGTTAATAATGAGGATTTTGAAAGATGGAAACTTGAAAAAGAAAAATAATGAGAAACTTTTATTTAAGCATATTATTCATTTCCTTTAGTTTAGGTCTTACCTCTCAGAATTCAATTTCTGATACCATTTATCATAATGTAGATAGAAAAGAAACTCTTTTTTCAATTTCAAGAAAGTACAATGTTACTGTTAACGATATATTAAATCTTAATCCTGAATTAAGAGATTCTAGATTAAGAAGAAGGTCAACAATATTAATTCCAGTTTTTCAAATAATCGAAAATCAAGTCCAGAATGATGAAAATTCAGAGGACAAATCATATAAAGAATCCAAAGTATTAGATTCATTATTTCTAAGTAAGAGAAATAAAGTAAATGAGCTGAATGTCTCTATACTTTTACCTTTTCGATCTTCAGATATAAACTATGATTCAATTGCTGAAGTTGAAAGTCTTTTTGAAGAAAGAAATCTATATACAGTTGCTCTTGACTTTTATTCTGGGTCACTACATGCTATAAGAGACATTGAAAAATATGGAGTATCAATTGGAGTTAATGTTTTTGATACTGAAAATTCTCAAAATAGAGTAATTGAGATTTCAAATGATGAAGATCTGAAAAAATCTGACATTATAATTGGACCTTTAATTCCAAGAAATTTTGAAGTATTATCAAATCTAAACTTTTTAGAATCAATACCTAAAATTTTTCCCTTATCAACTATTCCTATTAAAGTTATAAATGGTGTGATTCAAGCAGTAACTCCAAGAAATTTACTTAGAGAAAAAATGATAGAATATCTAGATAAAAACTTAGATAGAGATGATAACATTGTAATTATTGCGGATTCTTTAAACTTAGAAATTGAGAATAGACTTTCAAGTATTTTTCCAAACTCAATAAAAATCAAACCAGAGTTTGAAGGTTATATATTACCTGAATTATTAGATTCATTACTTGTTGACTCTCTTCCTAATAAAGTAATTGTTGAATCTGAGATATTTACTCTAGTTTCAAGTGTTGTATCGCAGTTAAACTCTCAGATAACAAGTGAAAGAGATGTAAAACTTTTTACTACTTATAGAGGAAATCAGTATGATGATTCTAGCATAAATATTAAAGATTTAGGAAATTTAAGGTTTACTTATTCATCTATTTCAAGAAAAATTAATCAAGATTCGATTACCAAATTTGAAAGTGATCACATAAACATGTTTGGGAGTTTTCCAAATAAAGATGTTACAAGGGGTTATGATGTTACAAAAGATATTATTCTAAGAAGACTTCTTGATAATAATCTAAATAGAACAGTCAGACATGATGAGCAATTTTATAACGAATCTAAATTCATGTACAAAATTGATTCTTTAGGGGGGCTTTTTAACTCATCAATATATATTATTGAGCATGTAGATTATGGTATAAGGGAGATTAATGAATAATTAATCATTTAATACCCTCAAATTTTGTAAATTTGAGTCCGGAAATTAATCTTGTCCGGATGAGTAACCCAAAATATATTTTTGTAACTGGAGGTGTAACTTCATCACTTGGTAAAGGCATTATATCTGCTTCTTTGGCTAGACTTCTGCAGTCTCAAGGGTTTAACGTTGCAATTCAAAAATTAGATCCTTACATTAATGTTGACCCAGGTACTTTAAACCCTTATGAACACGGTGAATGTTATGTGACTGAAGATGGAGCTGAGACTGATTTAGATCTTGGACACTATGAAAGATTTTTAAGTAAAAACACATCTCAAAGAAATAATGTAACTACTGGAAAAATATATCAGGATGTAATTGAAAAAGAAAGAAAAGGGGAGTTTCTAGGTAAAACTGTTCAAGTTATCCCTCACATAACTAACGAAATAAAAGAAAATATTAGAAATCTTAATGAAAAAAATAACCTAGACATTATAATTACTGAAATTGGTGGTACAGTTGGTGATATCGAATCACTCCCATTTATAGAAGCGGTTAGACAAGTAATTTATGAGGAAGGTCCTGAAAATGCTATGGTTATTCACCTAACATTAATTCCATACTTATCTGCGACTGGAGAATTAAAAACTAAACCAACTCAACATTCAGTTAAAACATTAATGGAGTTAGGTCTAAAAGCAGATGTATTAGTTTGCAGAAGTGAAAAAGAACTTTCTGATGAAATTAAAAGTAAACTTGCACTTTTTTGTAACGTTAAATTAGACTGTGTAATTCAATCAATTGACGTAGAGACTATCTATGATGTTCCAATTAAAATGAGAGAAGAGGGTCTTGATAGAGTAACATTAAAAAAGTTATCATTAAAAGAATCAGAACCTGATCTAGATAAATGGAAAAATTTCTTACACAAATTAAAAAATCCTACACATCAAATAAATGTTGGGTTAGTAGGAAAATATGTTGAGTTAAGTGATTCCTACAAATCAATTCTAGAATCTTTAATTCATGCGGGTACAGAAAATGATGTCAAAGTGAAAGTAAACTCTATTCACTCGGAGTATTTGAATTTAGATAATATTGAAAAAGAATTATTTGAATTAGATGGAATAATTGTTGCTCCTGGATTTGGTCAAAGGGGTTTAGATGGAAAAATTTTATCTATTCAATATGCAAGAGTTAATAAAATTCCTTTTCTAGGTATTTGTTTAGGTATGCAAATGGCAGTAATAGAATACGCCAGAAATGTAAAAAAAATCAGATATGCAAGTTCTACTGAAATTTCAGAAAAGTGTAAAGACCCAGTCATTGATCTTATGATCTCTCAAAAAGTTATAGAGGATAAAGGAGGAACTATGCGATTAGGAGCTTGGGATTGTCAATTAGATAAAAATTCTAAATCATATAAAATCTACAAGAAAAAACTAATTTCGGAAAGGCATAGACATAGGTATGAGTTTAATAATGATTACTCTAAGAAAATTTTTGATAATAACTTTAAAGTGGCAGGATTTAATCCTGAAACTAATTTAGTTGAAATTATAGAAAATACTGATCATCCTTGGTTTTTAGGAGTTCAGTTTCATCCAGAATATAAAAGTAGTGTTTACAATCCTCATCCAATTTTTGTAAACTTTGTAAAAGCTAGTCTTAAATATTATTTAAATAAATAAGTATGGAAGAAAACAGATTTGATCCTCTTCAGTTTATAGGGTTTTTATTAATCTCAGCAATTTTAATGTTTTGGTTTTATGATAATCAATCAAATTACATAGAAAATCAACAAAATACAGATATTGATAACGTAGTTGAAATTGAAGAGGGTATTGTAGATATTGATGAAACTCTCGTTGAAGAAAGCACGGAGATAGATGACTTTAAAGAGGAATTAGTAACTCTTGAAAATTCTAAAATTTTAATTGAAATAAGTACAAAAGGTGCCCAAATTACTAAAATATTGCTCAAAGATTTTACTAATTATATTGATGATTCATTATTTCTAGTAAATGATAATAAATCTATTTTTAATTATAATATACCTTCAGGTAGAAACTCTCTTTTAAATACTCAAGACTTAAATTTTTCATTTGAATTTTTAAAAGAAAATTCAATTGTTAAGTTGACTTCTCTTGTAGATAGAAATAGAACTTTAGAATATTTAATAAGTCTAGATGAAAACTCAAGTATAGTTCAATTTGATTTAAATATAGAAAATACAAATAATGAATCTGTAGAACTAAACTGGGGTAGGGATTCTTTTAGAAACTCTAAAAGTATTGATTATGAAAATAGGTATACAGCATTATCTTATGGATTTGAGAATAATAAAGATTCATATTTATCAGTTGCAGGTTCTACAAATAAAATAATTAATAATGTAGACTGGATTTCTTTTAGAGAGCATTTCTTTAGTTCTATTTTAATATTAAATAATCAATCTAATAATGTCGAAATAAGCTCAGAGGATTTGTCAAGTAATGATTTATTAGATAAAGAGTTTACAAAAAGATTTTTTGCAAAAATTCCGCTGAATCTTGATTCAAATAGTAATTTAAGTTTTAGCATGTATTTTGGCCCTACAGACTATGAAATATTAAAAGAATATAATCTTAATTTAGAAAATTCAGTTCCAATTGGTTGGGGTATTTTTGGATGGTTAAATCGATTTATTTTCTTCCCTTTATTTTCATTTCTTACTAATTATTTTTCATACGGACTTTCAATTATTTTAATGACTATTATAGTTAAAGTTGCTATTTCTCCTTTGACTTATAAATCTTATTTATCTCAAATTAAAATGAAAATTTTAAAACCTGAGCTTCAAATAATAAATGAAAAGTTTAAGGATGATCCTATGAAAAAGCAACAAGAAACAATGAATTTATACACTAAATCAGGAGCAAATCCAATGTCTGGATGTCTTCCAGCTTTACTTCAAATGCCAATTTTCTTTGCATTATTTACGTTTTTTCCAGTTGCCTTTGCTCTAAGACAAAAAAGTTTTCTTTGGGCAGATGATTTGTCATCATATGACTCAATACTAGATTTAGGTTTTTATATACCTTTATATGGAGACCATATTAGTTTATTTCCAATCTTAGCATCAATAGCTATATTTTTCTATACAAAAATGACTACTGGTGAGCAAATGATGTCTCCTTCTCAGACTGGGGGTGTAAATATGAAGGTTATAATGTATATGATGCCAGTAATGATGCTTTTCTTCTTTAATAATTATGCTAGTGGATTAAGCCTTTATTATTTTATATCTAATATTCTTACAATTATATTAATGTTGATTATTAAAAACTTCATAATTGATGACCAAAAAGTTCTTTCACAAATTGAAGAAAATAAAAAGAAACCACTTAAGGTTGGTGGGTTTAGAGCAAGATTACAAAAAGCTTTAGAAGAAGCTGAAAAACAAAAAAAACTTAGAGGTCAATAGATCTTATGAATAAAAGTAAAGTCGTTGTTGCTTTATCAGGTGGAGTAGATTCTAGTGTTGCTGCTTACCTTTTAAAAAACCAAGGTTATGATGTTATAGGGCTTTTTATGAAAAACTGGCATGATGAAAAAGTCACTATATCTGATGAATGCCCTTGGCTTGAAGATAGTAATGATGCAATGTTAGTAGCTAATAAACTTAATATTCCTTTTCAAACAATTGACTTAAGTAAAGAATACAAGGAAAAAATAGTAGATTATATGTTTGAAGAATATTCTAAAGGAAATACTCCTAATCCTGATATTTTGTGTAATAGAGAAATAAAGTTTGATGTTTTTATGAATATTTCACTTTCATTAGGAGCAGAATATGTTGCAACTGGACATTATAGTTCAATCAAAGAAGATAAGTCTCAAGGTTTTTCAAATTATCAACTTATTGCAGGAAAAGATAAGTCTAAAGATCAATCTTACTTTTTATGTCAATTAAACCAAGGTCAACTTAAGAGAATAATTTTTCCATTAGGTGAACTAAAAAAATCTGAAGTAAGAAAAATTGCAAAAGAAAATAATTTAATAACAGCTGAAAAAAAAGATTCACAAGGCCTGTGTTTTATTGGAAAAGTTAGTTTGCCAGAATTTTTACAGCAGAGATTATCAAAAAAAGAAGGAGATGTAATTGAAATTCCAGCAAATTCTGATATATATAATTCTAAAAATAAATTTTCAAATGAGATTGAAAGGTTAGACACTTTATCCAAAAGAAAAAATTACTCTAAAAATGATGGAAAAGTTATAGGTAAACATAATGGAGCTCATTTTTACACTATTGGACAAAGAAAAGGTTTAAACATTGGAGGTTATAAAGAACCTTTATTTATATTATCAACCAATACAAAGACTAATGAAATATTTGTTGGAGAAGGCAAACAGCACCCTGGATTATTAAAAAAAGTCTTAAAAGTTAAAATTTCAGAGCTGAATTGGGTAAATAATTTGTATAATATATTGAATATAAGTACTTTAAAATTAAAAGCTAGAATAAGATACAGGCAAAAACTTCAAAAAATTAAACTATATCAAAACTCTGACTATTTATATGTAGAATTTAAAGATTTTCAATCAGCAATAACGCCAGGTCAATTTTTAGCAATATACCTGAAAAATCAATTAATTGCCTCAGGTGTAATTCTTTAAGTTTTTTTTTAAAAAAAACATGCATTAATACGTACAATAACCAAAAAAAAATTTTAAATTTGCACGCTTTAATAAGGAATTTAATAATTATTGTATGCCAACTATATCGCAATTAGTTAGAAAAGGTAGGACTTCACAAGTTAAGAAGAGTAAATCTGCTGCTCTAGATAAATCACCTCAAAAAAGAGGTGTTTGTACTAGGGTTTATACAACTACTCCAAAAAAACCAAATTCAGCAATGCGAAAAGTTGCAAGGGTAAGACTAACTAATGGAAAAGAAGTTAATGCGTACATTCCTGGTGAAGGTCACAATCTACAAGAACATTCAATAGTTTTAGTTCGTGGTGGTCGTGTTAAAGATTTACCTGGTGTTAGATACCATATTGTTAGAGGAGCATTAGACACAGCAGGTGTAGAAGGGAGACTTCAACGAAGGTCAAAATATGGTGGGAAAAAACCTAAAAAATAAACCATAGATGAGAAAGAAACAATCCAAAAAAAGAGACCTTATTCCTGATCCTAAATTTAATGATCAATTAGTAACAAGATTTGTAAACAATCTTATGTTTCAAGGTAAGAAGTCAACTGCCTATAAAATTTTTTATGATGCTATAGAAATCATTGAAAATAAAAAAGAAACTGACGAAAAAACATCTATAGAGTTGTGGAAAGATGCACTTTCAAATGTAATGCCACATGTTGAGGTTCGTAGTAGAAGGGTTGGTGGTGCAACATTTCAAATACCAATGCCAATAAGACCTGATCGTAAAATTTCTTTAGCAATGAAGTGGTTAATTGCTTCATCTAGAAAAAGAAACGAAAAGTCTATGGCAGTTAAGCTTGCTCAAGAAATTTTAGCTGCTTCAAAAGAAGAAGGGGCTGCTGTAAAAAAGAGGGTTGACACTCATAAAATGGCTGAAGCGAATAAAGCTTTCTCACACTTCAGATTTTAATTTATATTATGGCTAGAGATTTAAAATTTACAAGAAATATTGGTATTGCTGCTCACATAGATGCAGGAAAGACTACCACAACTGAGAGAATTTTATTTTATACAGGTGTTAGTCATAAAATTGGTGAGGTCCATGATGGGGCAGCTACTATGGATTGGATGGAACAGGAGCAAGAAAGAGGAATTACTATAACTTCTGCTGCTACAACATGTAATTGGAATTTTCCTACTGATCAAGGAAAAACTATTGATTCTACAAAATCTTATCACTTTAATATAATTGATACTCCAGGTCACGTTGATTTTACTGTAGAGGTAAACAGATCTTTGAGAGTTTTAGATGGTTTAGTCTTTCTTTTTTCAGCTGTAGATGGTGTTGAACCTCAATCAGAAACAAACTGGAGACTTGCAGATAATTATAAAGTTCCAAGAATAGGTTTTGTAAATAAAATGGATAGACAAGGATCTAATTTTCTTGGCGTTTGTAACCAAGTTATTGAAAAATTAGGTTCTAAAGCTGTACCATTAGTATTAAATATTGGTGATGAAGAAGACTTTAAAGGAATTATTGATTTAGTTAAAAATGTCGCAATTGTATGGCATGATGATAACTTTGGATCAACTTTTGATGTAGTAGATATTCCAGAAGATCTTAAAGATCAATCTGAAAAACTTAGAGGAGAGTTAATTGAAGCTGTTGCAGAATATGACGAGAATCTTTTAGAAAAATATTTTGAAGATCCTGACTCTATAACAGAAGATGAGATACACTCTGCATTAAGAGCTGCTACACAAGATATAAGTATTATTCCGATGATATGTGGATCAGCATTTAAAAATAAAGGGGTTCAATTTTTGTTAGATGCTGTATGTAGATATCTTCCATCTCCTGAAGATAAAGACGCAATAGTTGGAACTAAACCTGACTCAGAAGATCAAATTTCAAGATTACCCAAAGTTAGTGAACCTTTTTCAGCTCTAGCCTTTAAAATTGCTACTGATCCCTTTGTTGGAAGATTAGCATTCTTTAGAGTTTATTCTGGTAGACTAGATGCAGGTTCTTATATACTAAATAATAGATCTGGAGATAGGGAAAGAATTTCTAGAATATACCAAATGCATTCTAATAAGCAAAATGCAATAGATTTTATTGAAGCAGGAGATATTGGTGCAGCTGTAGGATTTAAAGATATTAAAACTGGGGATACTTTATCATCTGAAAAAGACCCTATAATATTAGAAAGTATGGTTTTTCCTGACCCTGTAATTGGGGTTGCTGTTGAACCAAAAACTAAGGCAGATGTAGATAAACTAGGGTTAGCTCTATCTAAACTTTCTGAAGAAGATCCAACTTTTCAAGTTAAAACTGACGAAGCATCTGGTCAAACAATTATTTCTGGAATGGGTGAGCTACATTTAGACATTATTGTAGATAGACTTAGAAGAGAATTCAAAGTTGAGGTTAACCAAGGTCAACCGCAAGTAGAATATAAAGAATCTTTAACTCAATCTGCCAGCCATAGAGAGGTATACAAAAAACAAACGGGAGGTAGAGGTAAATTTGCTGATATTGTATTTACAATTGAACCAGGAGAAGAGGGTAAATCCGGTCTAGAATTCGTTAATATGATTAAAGGAGGGAATATTCCTAAAGAATATATTCCTTCTGTAGAAAAAGGTTTCAAAGAATCTATGAAAAATGGTCCACTAGCTGGTTTTGAAGTTGATTCAATGAAAGTAACATTAGAAGATGGTTCTTTTCACCCAGTTGATTCTGATTCTTTATCATTTGAATTGGCTGCAAAATTAGCATTCAAAGTTGCTGCTAAAGCAGCTAAAGCTGTTATAATGGAGCCCATTATGAAACTGGAGGTTATTACACCTGAAGAAAATATGGGTGATATTGTAGGAGACTTAAATAGAAGAAGAGGTCAAGTTAATTCAATGGATGATAGAGCTGGAGCAAAAGTTGTACGTGGAGAAGTACCATTATCGGAAATGTTTGGTTATGTTACATCTCTAAGAACTTTATCATCAGGTAGAGCAACATCAACTATGGAATTTTCTCATTACGCTGAGACACCTTCTAATATATCAGAAACTGTAATTTCAGAAGTAAGAGGTAACACAGCTGATTAAAAAAAATAATATGAGTCAAAAAATTAGAATTAAATTAAAATCTTACGATCACAACTTAGTAGATAAGTCAGCTGATAAAATTGTGAAAACAGTAAAGACTACAGGTGCAATTGTAACTGGACCAATTCCTCTTCCTACACACAAAAAGATTTTTACTGTTTTAAGATCACCTCATGTTAACAAAAAATCTAGAGAGCAATTTAAACTTTGCTCATATAAAAGACTCTTAGATATTTACAGTTCATCTTCAAAAACTGTAGATGCTCTTATGAAATTAGAATTGCCAAGTGGAGTTGAAGTAGAAATTAAAGTATAATTAATATGTCAGGTATAATTGGAAAAAAAATAGGAATGACTAGTATTTACGACGAAAGTGGTAAAAATATCCCTTGTACTGTACTTCAAGTTGGTCCATGTGTCATCACTCAAATTAAAACTGATGATAAAGATGGATACTCTTCTTTTCAGCTTGGATATGATGAAAAAGTTAAAAATACTACTAAGTCCTATGAAGGTCATTTCAAAAAAAGTAAATCAAAGCCTATGAGTAAATTAGTTGAATTTAAAGGCTTTGAAGGAGATTATAAATTAGGAGACAAAATAACTGTTGATCATTTTTTTGAAGGAGAGTTCGTTGATGTATCAGGTTTAAGCAAAGGTAAAGGGTTTCAAGGTGTTGTTAAAAGACATGGGTTTGCTGGAGTAGGTGATGCAACTCATGGTCAACATAACAGGTTAAGAGCACCAGGATCTATCGGAGCTGGATCTAGTCCATCAAGGGTTTTTAAAGGGATGAGGATGGCTGGTCAAACTGGAAACTCTAAAGTAAAAGTAATGAATCTTAAGGTTGTTAAAGTAATGCCTGAGGAAAATATATTGATTGTAAAAGGAAGTGTCCCAGGTCATAATAATTCTTATATAACTGTTAGAAAATAATGGAGCTAAAAATACACAATATTAAAGGTAAAGAAACCGATAAAAAGATAAAGCTAGATAAAGCTATATTTGGTATTGAGCCCAATGATCATGCTATTTATCTTGATGTAAAACAATACCTTGCAAACAATAGAAAAGGTTTAAGTAAATCGAAAGAGAGAGCTGAAATTGCAGGAAGCACAAGAAAAATTAAAAAGCAAAAAGGTACAGGTACAGCAAGAGCAGGAAGTATAAAAAACCCTTTATTTAAAGGTGGTGGAACAATTTTTGGTCCTAGACCAAGATCTTACGATCAAAAAGTTAATAAAAAAGTAAAAAAATTAGCTAGAAAATCAGCTTTAGCCTATAAGGTAAAGGATAATGCTATTTTAATTCTTGAAGATTTTAAATTATCTAATCCAAAAACTTCCGATTATTTAAAAATCATTAAGGCTTTTGGATTGGAATCTAAAAAAACTCTTTTAGTTACCAGTGAGCATAGTAATAATATTTACCTATCATCTAGAAACATAAAGAATTCAAAAGTGATGTTAAATTCGGAGCTTAACACTTATGAAATTACGGATGCTAATAACATCCTAATTTTAGAAAGTGCGGTTGAGGGTATTGAGTCAACCTTGAAATAAATTATATTATGGATATACTAATTAAACCAATTTTAACTGAAAAAGCAACTAATGAGAGTGAGGTAAGAAACTCATATACTTTTCTTGTCTCAAAGGATGCTAATAAGGTTGAAATAAAAAAAGCAATTGAGTCATCATATGGTGTTTCAGTTGAAAAAGTTAGAACTATGATATATGGAGCTGAGTCTAGAACTAGATATACTAAGAGAGGTATTCAAACTAGTAAGAAAGGATCTTATAAAAAAGCAATAGTCAAAATATCAGAAGGAGACAGAATTGACTTCTTCGCTAATCTTTAATTATGCCAGTTAGAAAACTTAAACCAGTAACCCCATCACAAAGATTCAGAGTTGTTAATGGATTTGATGCTATTACAACTGATAAGCCTGAAAAATCTCTTCTTACTACAAAAAAGAGAACTGGTGGTAGAAATAATCATGGAAAAATGACAAGCAAGTATAGAGGAGGAGGTCATAAAAGAAGATATAGAGTTATAGATTTTAAAAGAGATAAATTTGATGTTATAGCAGAGGTAAAATCTATTGAATATGATCCAAATAGGTCAGCCTTCATATCTCTTGTTGAGTATAAAGATGGTGAAAAAAGATATATTATTGCTCAAAATGGTCTTAAAGTAGGTCAAAGTGTAATTTCTGGAGATAACGCTACTCCTGAAATTGGAAATGCAATGCCAGTTAGCAATATACCTCTTGGAACAATAATTTCATGTATAGAACTTAATCCTGGAAAAGGAGCCAGTATATCAAGAAGTGCTGGTTCTTATGCTCAATTAATGGCAAAGGACGGTAAATATGTTACCATCAAACTTCCATCAGGTGAAACTAGAATGATATTAAATACATGTATTGCAACTATAGGGGCAGTTTCTAATTCTGATAATCAGTTAATTAGATCAGGTAAGGCTGGGAGAAAGAGATGGTTAGGTAGAAGACCAAGAACTAGACCAGTTGCTATGAACCCAGTAGATCATCCAATGGGTGGAGGTGAAGGTAAAGCATCTGGTGGGCATCCTAGATCCAAGAAAGGTATTCCAGCTAAAGGATATAGAACTAGATCGAAGAAAAAATCATCTTCAAAATTTATAATTGAAAGAAGAAAAAAGTAAAATAATATGTCTAGATCATTAAAAAAAGGACCATATGTTCACCTAAGCTTATTAAAAAAGGTTAATAAGAACATTGAAGAAAATAAAAAAACTGTGATTAAAACATGGTCAAGATCATCTATGATAATTCCTGATTTTGTTGGACAAACAATTGCAGTTCACAATGGAAGACAGTTTATACCTGTTTATATAACTGAGAACATGGTTGGTCACAAACTTGGAGAGTTTTCTCCTACAAGATCGTTTAGAGGACATTCAGGAAATAAAAGATAATGGGATCAAGAAAAAGAAATAGTGCAGATAAAATTAAAGAGACAAAAAAAGATTTAGCATTTGCTAAACTTAATAATTGTCCAACTTCACCAAGAAAAATGAGGCTTGTGGCTGATCAAATTAGGGGTGAAGATATCTCTAGTGCATTATCAATTTTAAAATTTAGTCCAAAAGAGGCTTCAAAGAGGCTAGAAAAGCTTTTAGTCTCAGCTATCTCTAATTGGCAATCAAAAAATGAAAACTCAGATATTGACTCAGCTCAATTATTTGTTAAGGAAATAAGAGTTGATAGTGCAGGTATGCTTAAAAGAATTAGAACTGCACCTCAAGGAAGAGCTCATAGAATAAGAAAAAGGTCTAATCATGTAACTCTAATTCTTTCATCTAAAACAATAAACTAAATGGGACAAAAAACAAATCCAATAGGAAATAGGTTAGGTATTATCAGAGGTTGGGATTCAAACTGGTATGGTGGTAGAGATTATGGTGATAAGATTGCTGAAGATGATAAAATTAGAAAGTATATATATGCAAGACTTTCTCGCGCTAGTGTATCTAGTATAATTATTGAAAGAACATTAAAACTTATAATTATTACAATTACTACTGCAAGACCAGGAATAATAATTGGTAAAGCAGGTCAAGAAGTTGATAAGCTTAAAGAGGAGTTAAAGAAGATTACATCTAAAGATGTTCAACTTAATATTCATGAAATTAAAAGGCCTGAGATTGATGCATTTTTAGTTGGAAATAGTATTGCAAGACAAATAGAAAATAGAATTTCATACAGAAGAGCTATAAAAATGGCTATAGCTGCAGCTATGAGAATGAATGCTGAAGGTATTAAAGTTCAGATATCAGGTAGATTGAATGGTGCGGAGATGGCCAGATCAGAATCATATAAAGAAGGTAGAATTCCATTATCAACTTTTAGAGCAGATATTGACTACGCAATTGTTGAAGCTCATACTACTTATGGTAGACTTGGTATTAAAGTATGGATTATGAAAGGAGAAGTTTATGGAAAAAGAGAACTATCTCCACTCGTGGGTATGAAAAAAGCTTCTGGAAATTCAAAAAAAGGTACAAGACAAAGAGAAAGTAAAAACTAACAAGATATGTTAACACCAAAAAGGACAAAATTCAGAAAAACTCAAAAAGGCCGAATGAAAGGCATATCTCAAAGAGGTCATACTCTCTCTAACGGTATGTTTGGAATTAAATCCTTAGAATCAAAGTTCTTAACTTCAAGACAAATTGAAGCTGCAAGAATTGCTGCTACTAGATATATGAAAAGAGAAGGTCAACTATGGATAAAAATATTTCCAGATAAACCAATCACCAAGAAACCTCTTGAGGTTAGAATGGGTAAGGGAAAAGGGGCTCCAGAGTATTTTGTTGCAGTTGTAAAACCTGGTAGAATATTATTTGAAGTTTCGGGTGTTCCAATTACTATTGCTAAAGAAGCATTGAGATTAGCAGCACAGAAATTACCTGTTACAACAAAATTTATTGTTGCTAGAGATTTTGAAGCATAATTATGAAGATAACTGAAATTAGAAATATGACAACTGATGAATTAAATGAGAAGCTACAAGATAGCTCTAAAAAACTATCACAGCTTAAATTTAATAACACAGTACAAACTATTGAAAACCCTCTTGAAATTAAGAATTTAAGAAGACAAATAGCAAAATTAAAAACTGTATTAAACGAAAAAAAACAAGATTAAATGTCAACTAGAAGTCTAAGAAAAGAAAGAATAGGAATTATTTCATCTAATAAAATGGATAAATCTGTTGTAGTTTCAGAGGTAAAAAAAGTTAAACATCCAGTCTATGGAAAGTTTGTCTTAAAAACTAAAAAGTATGTTGCCCATGATGAGAAAAACGATTGTAATGAAGGAGATACTGTTAAAATTATGGAGACTAGACCAATTAGTAAGACAAAAAAATGGAGAATTGTAGAAATTATAGAAAGAGCAAAATAAAATGGTACAAACAGAATCAAGGTTAAAGGTAGCTGACAACACTGGGGCTAAAGAAGTACTAACTATAAAAGTTTTAGGAGGTACAAAAAGAAGGTATGCTAGTTTAGGTGATAAGATTGTAGTTACAGTAAAAGATGCTACTCCAAATGGTACTATAAAAAAAGGTCAAGTTTCTATTGCAGTTGTAGTAAGAACAAAGAAAGAAGTCAGAAGAAATGATGGATCTTACATAAGGTTTGATGAAAATGCGTGCGTATTATTATCTCAAACTGGAGAGATGAGGGGAACAAGAGTTTTTGGTCCAGTTGCAAGAGAATTAAGAGAAAAACAGTTCATGAAAATTGTTTCACTTGCACCTGAAGTATTATAAAAAGTATGAATAAAATTAAAATAAAAAAAGGAGATCAAGTATTAGTTATAGCTGGTGAAAATAAGGGAGCTAAGGGCTCTGTCCTTAAAGTTTTATACAACTCTAACAAAGCTCTTGTTGAGGGAGTAAATACTGTTAAAAGACATACTAAACCAAATTCTGAGAATCCTAAAGGGGGTATTATTGAGAAACAACTTCCAATCGATATTTCAAATTTATCGTTAATGACTAAGGATGGTGAAAAAACTAGAGTTGGATTTGAGATTAAAGATGGAACAAAAATAAGAATTTCTAAAAAAACAAAAGAAAGTATATAATGAGCTACACACCAAGACTTAAGGAAGATTATTCATCTAGAATTGTGAAGCAATTACAGGATAGCTTAAACCTTAAAAATATTATGCAAGTTCCTACCCTTGAAAAGATTGTTATTTCAAGAGGAGTTGGTGCTGCTGTTAGTGATAAAAAGTTAGTAGACCATGCTGTTGAAGAATTAACTCTTATTTCTGGTCAAAAAGCTATAGCAACATTATCAAAGAAAGATGTTGCCTCATTTAAATTAAGAAAAGGCTTTCCAATTGGAGCAAAAGTAACTTTAAGAGGTGATAGAATGTACGAATTTTTAGATAGACTTATAACTATAGCGCTTCCAAGAGTTAGAGATTTCCAAGGTATAGATCCAAAAGGATTTGATGGAAGAGGTAATTACAATTTAGGAATTAGAGAACAGATTATTTTTCCTGAAATTGATATTGATAAAGTAAATAAAATTGCGGGTATGGATATAACATTTGTAACTAACACTAATTCTGACTCAGAGGCTCAAGCTTTACTATCTGATTTAGGGTTACCATTTAAAAAATAATATTATGGCTAAAGAATCAATGAAAGCTAGGGAAAGGAAAAGACAACGTATAGTTGCAAAGTATGCATCTAAAAGAAAGTCATTAAAAGAGTCTAATGATTATATAGGGCTTCAAAAACTCCCAAAGAATGCATCCCCTATAAGGCTTCATAATAGGTGTAAGTTAACCGGAAGACCAAAAGGGTATATAAGACAATTTGGTATTTCAAGGGTTATGTTCAGAGAAATGGCAAATAAAGGATTAATTCCTGGGGTAACAAAAGCAAGTTGGTAAATTAATATATATTATGTATACAGATACTATAGCAGATTATTTAACTAGAATTAGGAACGCAAGCATGGCTGGTCATAAAGTAGTTGATATACCAGCATCTAATATCAAAAGAGATATTACAAAAATCCTTTTTGATCAAGGTTATATTTTGAGTTATAAATTTGAAGATTCAGATGATAAGCAGGGAAGTATAAAAATTGCTTTAAAATATGATAGTATTTCAAAACAACCAGTTATAAAAGAAATTCAGAGAATTAGTAAACCTGGTTTAAGAAAATACTCAAACTCTAAAGATTTTCCAAGGATTTTAAATGGTCTTGGAATATCCATTGTTTCTACATCCAAAGGAGTGATGACTGGAAAGCAGGCTGCTAGTCAAAACATTGGAGGTGAGTTATTATGTTATGTTTATTAAAATTAAGTTATGTCTAGAATAGGAAATAATCCAATAAATATACCAGAGGGTGTTTCAGTTAATATTGAAGGAAATATAATAACTGTAAATGGAAAAAATGGAGAAATGTCTCAATCATTTGATGGAGTAAGCTTTGATATTACAAATGAAACAATAAATGTAAAAAGAATTTCTGAATCAAAAGATCATAAATCAAAACACGGATTATATAGATCATTAGTAGCTAACATGGTTAAAGGAGTCTCAGAAGGTTTTACAACTGAATTAGAATTAGTTGGGGTTGGATACAGAGCAAGTAATTCTGGTCAAAAGCTTGATCTTTCACTTGGTTTTTCTCATACTATTTTGATGGATATAGCACCCGAAGTCAAAGTAGAAACTATTAATGAAAAGGGACAGAATCCAATAATTAAATTAACATCAACAGATAAGCAACTTCTTGGTCATGTCGCTGCAAAGATCAGGTCATTTAGAAAACCTGAACCATATAAAGGAAAAGGTATAAAATTCGTAGGAGAACAAATAAGAAGAAAAGCAGGTAAATCAGCTTAATATGGCAAATACAAAAACATATAGAAGAAATAGAATCAGGCAAAGAATTAAAAAGATAATATCTGGAACACAAGATTTTCCTAGATTATCAGTCTTTAGAAGTAATAAAGAAATTTATTGCCAAATAATTGATGATGTATCTGGTAAAACTTTAGTTCAATCATCATCAAGAGATAAGTCAATCTCAGAACTTAAATTATCAAATAACATAGAGGTCTCTTTTAATGTTGGAAAAAATCTTGCAGAGAAAGCTGTTAAAAAAGGAGTTAAAAAAGTGCAATTTGATAGAGGTGGATATCTCTATCATGGTAGAGTTAAATCTCTTGCTGAAGGAGCAAGAGAAGGTGGACTTAAATTTTAAATATGTATAAAAATTATAAAAATGTTGAACTTGTAAAACCTGCTGGTTTAGAGCTTAAAGATAGGCTTGTTGGTGTTCAAAGGGTTACAAAAGTTACAAAAGGTGGAAGAGCTTTTGGTTTTTCTGCTATTGTTGTTGTGGGAGATGAAAATGGTGTAGTTGGTCATGGGTTAGGAAAAGCTAAAGAGGTAACTATAGCTATTTCAAAAGCTGTTGAAGATGCTAAGAAAAACCTAGTTAGGATTCCTATTGAAAATGGAACTTTACCTCATGAGCAAAAAGGAAAATTTGGAGGAGCTAAAGTTTTTATTAAGCCAGCTACAGAAGGTACCGGTGTAATTGCAGGAGGTGCTGTAAGATCTGTATTAGAAGCAGTAGGTGTTCATAATGTGCTTTCTAAATCTCAAGGTTCTTCAAATCCCCATAATGTTGTCAAAGCTACTTTTGATGCTTTGCTTAACTTAAGGAGTCCATTAATGGTTGCAAAACAAAGAGGTATCTCTTTAGATAAAGTTTTTAAAGGATGAGTAAAAAAGTAAGAATTAAACAAATTAAAAGTACAATCAAAAGAGTTAAGTCTCAAAAGAGAACTTTAGAAGCTCTTGGTTTAAGAAAAATTGGAATGGAAGTAGAGCACGAATTAAATCCAGCTATATCAGGAATGATTGATAAGGTAGCTCATTTAATTGAAGTTAATTCTATTAAATAATTTATTATGAGTTTAAACAATCTAAAGCCTTCAAAAGGTTCTAACAGTACAAGCGGTAAAAGAATAGGGAGAGGTCAGGGATCTGGAAAAGGAGGAACTTCTACTAAAGGTCACAAAGGAGCTCAATCTAGATCTGGTTATTCACGTAAAATCGGTTTTGAAGGTGGTCAAATGCCACTTCAAAGAAGAATTCCAAAATTTGGTTTTAAAAATATTAATAGAATTGACTATAAAGCTATAAATGTTGATCAAATTCAGACCCTAATTGATGATAAAAAGATAAAAAATGACCTTAACATTGATAAAATGATTGAACTGAGGTTAATTAATAAAGGAGATAATGTTAAAATATTAGGTAGAGGTAAAATTAATTCTGCAATTAATGTTAGTGCTCACAAATTTTCTAACTCAGCAATTAAACAGATAGAAGATGCTGGAGGAAATATAAATAAATTATAATTTGAATAAATTAATAGACATAGTAAAGAATATATATAAAATAAAAGAACTTAGAGATAGAATTCTTTTTACTCTTGGTTTACTTTTAGTATATAGACTTGGCGCTCAAGTTGTTCTTCCTGGTGTAGACTCTCTTGCTCTATCGGAGCTTTCTACCAGATCTGACGGAGGAGGTCTTTTAGGTATTCTAAATGCTTTCACTGGAGGTGCTTTTGCTAATGCATCTATCTTTGCTTTGGGTATTATGCCTTATATTTCAGCTGCAATTGTTGTTCAGCTAATGGGTGTTGCACTTCCATATCTTCAAAAACTTCAAAAAGAAGGTGAAAGTGGTAGAAAAAAAATCACTCAGATAACAAGATGGCTAACAATTTTTATTTGTACAATTCAGGCTCCTGCTTATCTATATGGACTAAGCGCTTTAGGTGTTCCTGAAAGTGCCTTCATATTTGGTAGAACTCCCTTATTTATCTTTTCATCAATAATTATTCTTGTAACAGGTACAATTTTTGCTATGTGGCTTGGTGAAAAAATTACTGATAAAGGTATTGGTAATGGTATTTCATTATTAATTACTGTTGGTATTGTTGCAACCTTACCTCTTTCTTTTACTCAAAATCTTGTCTCAAGAGTATCTGAAAGTAATGGTGGTTTAATTATGGTTGTTATTGAATTAGCAGTATGGTTAGTAGTTATTTTACTATCAATTCTTTTAGTAATGGCTGTTAGACAAATTCCTGTCCAGTATGCTAGAAGAAACTCAATTCCTGGATCACAATCAACTGGAATGTCAACTAGGCAATATATTCCTCTGAAACTAAATGCTTCAGGTGTTATGCCTATAATTTTTGCTCAGGCTTTAATGTTTGCTCCTGCTACTATTGGAAGTGTTTTTGGTACATCTTCAGTTGGACAGTGGCTACAAGCTAGTTTTTCTGATATTTTTGGTCTATGGTATAATATACTTTTTGCTTTTTTAGTAATCATCTTTACATTTTTTTATACTGCAATTACAGTCCCTACAAATAAAATGTCTGATGATTTGAAAAGAAGTGGAGGTTTTGTTCCAGGTATTAGACCTGGAAATGAAACAGCTGAATATCTTGACTCTGTAATGTCTCACATTACTTTTCCTGGATCTTTATACTTAGCTGTGATTGCAATTTTTCCTGCAATTGTTGTTCAATTGATTGGAATGCAACAAGGATGGGCACTTTTTTATGGTGGAACATCTCTTTTAATTATGGTAGGAGTTGCTATAGATACAATTCAACAAGTAAATGCTTACTTACTAAATCATCATTATGATGGTCTTATGAAGTCTGGATCAATGAGAAGTAAACCAACAATTTAATAATGGCAAAGCAAAAATCTATAGAGCAAGAAGGAAAAATAATAGAAGCACTATCTAACGCTATGTTTAGAGTAGAGCTTGATAATGGACATGTTGTTACTGCTCATATATCCGGTAAAATGAGATTGCATTATATAAAGCTTTTACCCGGAGATAAGGTAAAATTAGAAATGAGTCCTTATGATTTAAGTAAAGCAAGAATAACATTTAGAATGTAAATTATGAAAGTAAGAGCATCAATAAAAAAAAGAAGTAGTGAATGTAAAATTGTCAGAAGAAAAGGACGATTATACGTGATCAATAAAAAGAATCCAAGGTTTAAACAAAGACAAGGTTAATTATGGCTAGAATTTCAGGAATTGATATACCAAAAAACAAAAGAGGTGCTATTGCACTTACTTATATCTTCGGAATAGGTAGGAGTCTTGCAATAACTATTTTAGATGAAGCTAAGGTGGATCAAAATAAGAAAGTATCAGATTGGAATGATCAAGATATTGCAAATATCAGAGATGTTGTAGGTAAGCTAAAAATAGAAGGAGAATTAAGATCTGAGACTCAATTGAATATCAAAAGACTAATGGATATTGGAAGTTACAGGGGTATAAGACATAGAACAGGACTTCCATTAAGAGGTCAAAGAACTAAAAACAATTCTAGAACTAGAAAAGGAAAAAGAAAAACTGTAGCTAACAAGAAAAAAGCAACTAAGTAATATGGCAAAATCAACTAGTAAAAAAAGAAAAGTGATTGTTGATGCTTCTGGAGAAGCTCATATAAATGCTTCATTTAACAATATTATTATTTCAATAACTAACCTAAAAGGTGAAGTAATATCATGGTCTTCAGCTGGAAAAATGGGTTTTAAGGGTTCTAAAAAAAACACTCCATTTGCAGCTCAAACTGCTGCTGAAGATGCAGCCAAAACTGCTCATGATGCTGGGGTTAGAAGAATTAAAGTTCTTGTTAAGGGACCAGGAAATGGTAGAGAATCTGCTATTAGAACTTTACATAATAACGGTCTTGAAGTTACAGAAATTGTGGATGTAACTCCTATACCACATAATGGTTGTAGACCACCAAAAAGAAGAAGAGTTTAATTAAAAGAAATATAGATGGCAAGATATAGAGGACCAAAAACAAAAATTTCAAGAAAATTCGGTGAACCATTATTCGGGGAAGATCGTTCTTTAGAAAAAAAGAATTATCCTCCAGGACAACATGGAAATAGTAAGAGAAGAGCAAAAAAATCAGAGTATGCTATCCAGCTAATGGAAAAACAAAAGGCTAAATATACTTATGGAATTCTTGAAAGACAATTCAGAAATATATATGATAAAGCAAATAGAGGGAAAGGTATTACAGGTGAACTTTTATTACAGCTTTGTGAATCAAGATTAGATAATGTAGTTTTTAGAATGGGTATCTCGAATACTAGAGATGGAGCTAGACAATTGGTTTCACATAAACATATACTAGTCAATGATTCAATTGTGAATATCCCTTCATATACCTTAAGACCCGGTGATAAAATTTCTATTAGAGAAAAGTCTAAATCACTTAAAGCAATCGAATCTTCAATTAGAGAAAATACTAATGAATATGATTGGATCAAATTTAATAGTGATCGTCTTGAAGGAGAGTTTGTTTCTTTACCAGAAAGAGAACAAATACCTGAAAATATTAAAGAACAATTAATTGTTGAATTATACTCAAAATAAAGAAATATGGCAATTTTAAACTTTCAAAAACCAGATAAAGTAATCATGATTGATTCTACGGAATCACATGGAAAATTTGAATTCAGACCTCTTGAACCAGGATATGGTTTAACAATAGGTAATGCCCTAAGAAGAGTTTTACTATCTTCATTAGAGGGTTATGCATTTACTTCAGTAAAGATTGATGGTGTGGATCATGAATTTTCTACAATTGAAGGAGTTGTTGAAGATGTGACAGAAATTATCTTGAACATTAAGCAAATTAGATTAAAAAAACAAATTGATGATGTTGATAATGAAAAAATTAATGTTATAGTAGGTAATCAAAAAGTCCTAAAGGCATCCGATTTTCAAAAATTTATTTCGGGCTTTCAAATTTTAAATCCTGACCTAGTTATATGTAATCTTGAAAAAGATGTTAAACTTTCAATTGAATTAAATATTGATAAAGGAAGAGGTTATGTTCCTGCTGAGGAAAATAAAAAATATAATGAAAACCTAGGAGTTATTGCAATTGATTCTATTTTCACACCTATCAAAAATGTTAAATATGATATTGAAAATTATAGGGTAGAACAGAAGACAGATTTTGAAAAATTAGTATTTGAAATTATTACTGATGGATCTATTCATCCTAAAGATGCTTTAACTGAGGCAGCTAAAATCTTAATTCATCATTTTATGCTATTTTCAGATGAGCTGATTACATTGGAAGCTGATGAAATTGCTCAATCTGAGACTTATGATGAAGAATCTCTTCATATGAGACAGCTATTAAAAACTAAACTTATTGATATGGATCTATCTGTAAGAGCATTAAATTGTCTTAAAGCTGCAGAAGTAGATACTTTAGGAGATCTTGTTTCATTTAATAAGAATGATCTAATGAAGTTTAGAAATTTTGGTAGAAAATCTCTAACTGAACTTGAGGAATTAGTAATCCTTAAAGGGTTATCTTTTGGAATGGATCTAACAAAATATAAATTAGATAAAGATTAATTAAATGAGACACGGTAAAAAAATAATTAAACTTGGTAGAAAGTCAGCTCATAGAAAAGCTATGCTTGCTAATATGGCTGTTTCTTTGATTGAACATAAAAGAATAACCACTACTTCTACTAAGGCTAAGGCTTTAAAAATTTTTATCGAGCCATTGATTACTAAATCAAAGGAAGATAATACTCAAAATAGAAGATTATGTTTTAGTAGGCTAAGAAATAAAAATGGTGTTACAGTTTTATTTGATGAAATTGGAAAAAAAGTTGCTAAAAGACCTGGAGGTTATACAAGAATTATCAAACTCGGAAATAGAATGGGTGATAATGCATCTATGTCTATGATAGAGCTTGTTGATTTTAATAATTTATACAACAATGCTAAAAATGAATTAGTTGAAAAAAATAAACCAGATGAAACGGTAGCTTCCTCTAAAGAATAATTTATTTTAAAAAGTAATTAACAAAAGGATATATGTGTTTACATATATCCTTTTTTTATGTAATTTTGGTTTCCGAAAATGTCTCACATCAATAGGAAAAAAGGTATCGTACTATTAGCTGATGGTACGATATTTTATGGACGCTCTGTAGGAATTGAAGGTACTGCTTTTGGTGAGATTTGTTTCAATACAGGAGTAACAGGTTACCAAGAAATATTTACTGATCCCTCTTATTTTGGACAGATAATGGTAACAACTACCTCTCATATTGGTAATTATGGTATAAAATTATCTGAGTCTCAATCAAAAAAAATTTATATAAGCGGTTTAATATGTAAGAATTTTAGTTCTATAAATTCCAGAGTAAATTCAAAACCTATAAAGAGCTGGTTTGAATCAAATAATCTTATTACCTTATGTGATGTTGACACTAGAGCACTTGTTAGGTATATACGTGATAACGGAGCTATGAATGCTGCTATTTCAACTGAAATAGATAAAATAGATAATTTAAAAAAAGACCTATTAAAATTCCCAATCATGGATGGCTTAGAATTAGCTTCAAAAGTCTCAACAAACCAATCATATGAGCTAGGAGATGTAAAATCAAAAATTAAATTAGCAGTTATAGATCTTGGTGTAAAAAAAAATATACTTGATAATTTTGTAGATAGAGGAATGCACGTGAAAGTATTCCCTTTGAATACTGATTTTGAAAAAATGTTAGAATTTAAACCTAATGGATTCTTTCTTTCAAATGGTCCTGGAGATCCTAAGCCTTTAAAAAAAGTAATAGAGACTACAAAAAAAATTCTTGAGAACAATTATCCATTATTTGGTATTTGTCTTGGTCATCAAGTTATTGCATTGGCTAATGGAATTGAAACTTATAAAATGTTTAATGGTCATCGAGGTATTAACCATCCTGTTTTAAATTTGAATACAGGAAAAGGTGAGATAACTTCTCAAAACCATGGTTTTGCAGTTGATTATAAAACTGCTAAAAAAAATCCAAATATTAATATTTCACACAGACATCTAAATGATGAAACTGTTGCAGGTTTGGAAATTAAAAATAAAAATTGTTTTTCAGTTCAGTATCATCCAGAAGCTGGGCCAGGACCTAACGATGGAAATTACTTATTTGACCAATTCTTATCTAAACTTAACTAAAATGACAAAAATTAAAAAAATTATTGCAAGACAAATTTTTGATTCAAGAGGAAATCCAACTGTAGAGGCTGATGTAACTACTGAGAATAATGTTACTGGAAGAGCTTCAGTACCTTCCGGTGCTTCTACTGGCGAGCACGAGGCTATTGAATTGAGGGATAATTCTAATGCTTATATGGGTAAATCTGTATTTAATGCAGTTAAAAATATAAACGAACTTATTCAGAATGAATTAAAAAATATTTCTGTATTTGATCAAGAATTAATAGATAAAAAAATGATTGATCTTGACGGTACTGACAATAAATCTAATCTTGGAGCAAATGCAATTCTAGCTGTTTCTCTAGCGTGTGCAAAAGCTGCAGCAGAAGAAAAAAAATTGTCCTTATTTAAGTATCTAGGTGATGAAAATTCTAATATTCTTCCTGTTCCTCTTATGAATATTATTAATGGTGGAAGTCATTCAGACTCACCTATTTCATTTCAAGAATTCATGATAGTTCCAATTGGAGCTTCAAGTTTTTCTGAAGCTCTTAAAATAGGAAATGAAGTTTTTCATAATTTAAAATCAATCCTTAAATCCCGAGGACTATCTACAGCAGTTGGAGATGAAGGAGGATTTGCTCCAAACTTGAATGGTACAGAAGATGCAATTTCAACTATTATTGAAGCAGTGAATAAGGCTGGTTATGAAATGGTTAAGGATGTTATGATTGCTCTTGATTGCGCTTCTTCAGAATTTTATAAAAATGGTTTGTATGATTATTCAATTTTTGAATCAAATAATAATTCAAAACTTGATTCTAAGGAGCAGGTTGATTTTTTAGTAGAATTATGTAAAAAATATCCTATAATATCAATAGAAGATGGTATGGATGAGAATGATTGGGAAGGATGGAAACTATTAACAGAAAAACTTGGTGAAAAAGTTCAATTAGTTGGAGATGATCTATTTGTAACAGAAATAAATAGGCTATCTAAAGGAATTAATGAAAAAATTGGAAATTCAATATTAATAAAATTCAATCAAGTAGGCTCTTTGTCTGAAACTATCAACGCAATTAAGTTAGCTTCTAAAAATAATTTTACATCTGTTATTTCTCATAGATCTGGAGAGACTGAGGATTCGACAATTGCAGATCTTGCAGTTGCATTTAATACAGGGCAAATCAAAACTGGATCAATGTCAAGAAGTGATAGAATGTCAAAATATAATCAACTTCTTAGAATTGAGGAAGAACTTGGAGATAATGCTGCTTTCTTAGGAAAAAAAGCATTTAGAATAAATATCTAGTTACTTAAATTTTTTTCTTAACTGTAGGTAATTTAAATTTGTAGAAACACCAATCAATGGCTAAATCTGCAAAAATAGAATTCAACGGAAATTCATATTCATTTAATGTAATAACTGGTTCTGAAAATGAACAGGCTATTGATATAAATGACCTAAGATCTAAGACAGGATTAATTACATATGACCCAGGATATAAAAATACGGGTCATTGTATTAGTGAAATTACTTACCTTGATGGAGAAAATGGTATTTTAAGATATAGAGGATATTCAGTTGATGAGCTTTGTCAAAAGAAATCTTTTCTAGAAGTCGCATATCTTTTAATATATGGCGAACTACCTGATAAGTTACAACTAAATAAATTCCAAGATGATATAAGAAATGAAGCTCTAGTTGATGAAGATTTAAAACAAATTTTTAAAAGCTTCCCTAAGTCTGCTCATCCTATGGGAGTTTTATCATCACTAACATCTGCTTTGATTGCATTTAATCCTCAAAACGAAACTAAAATCTCTTTAAAAGATAAAAAAGGTGTAACTGAGTCTGATAAAATGTATTTATCAACTGTTAGACTTTTAGCAAAGTTCCCTATTATGTCATCATGGACTTTAAGAAAGATTAAAGGACTCCCATTAAATTATAGTAATAATAGTCTTGATTATACTGAAAATATTGCTTACATGATGTTTGCAAAACCTCATCAAGATTATATCCAAAATGAAATCATAGTAAATGCTTTAAATACACTTTTAATACTTCATGCAGATCATGAACAAAATTGTTCAACTTCTACTGTTAGAATTGTTGGGTCATCTTATGCTGGACTCTATGCTTCGATTTCGGCTGGTATTTCTGCTTTATGGGGTAGACTTCATGGTGGTGCAAACCAGGCTGTGATTGAAATGTTGGAGTTAATTAAAAATGATGGTGGAGATATTGATAAATATATTAATAAAGCAAAGGATAAATCAGATCCATTTAGATTGATGGGATTTGGCCATAGAGTATATAAAAACTTTGACCCAAGAGCAAAAATTATTAAAGAAGCTGCTGATCAAGTTTTAAACGATCTTGGGATTGAAGATCCTGTATTAGATATAGCAAAATCAATAGAAGAGAAAGCATTAAATGATCAATACTTCATTGAAAAAAAATTATATCCAAATGTTGACTTTTACTCTGGAATAATTTACAGAGCATTAGGTATTCCTACTGAAATGTTTACTGTAATGTTTGCTTTAGGTAGAATACCTGGTTGGATTGCACAATGGAAAGAAATGAGAGATTCAAAGAATCCAATTGGAAGACCGAGGCAAATTTATAATGGCCCGACACACAGAACTATATCTTAATTCAAATGGATATAAAA
This sequence comes from Bacteroidota bacterium, assembly GCA_038110465.1. Taxonomy (GTDB): domain Bacteria; phylum Bacteroidota; class Bacteroidia; order Flavobacteriales; family Flavobacteriaceae; genus Marisimplicoccus. The sequence continues at coordinate 145,699 of JAYNJU010000001.1, forward strand.
TCAGAGATTTCTGGATTGGTCTCAAGTTTTATAAAAAAAAATTATAATATAGAGACTGATTTAATTGATGTTCAATTAACCCGAAAAGAATTTCAAGGAGATTTAACAGTCGTTCTCTTCCCCTTTTATAAGAAAATTGAAAAAAATAAAATTAAAAGTTTAGGAGAATCTGTAGGTGACTTCCTTATCAAGAGTTCAAATAACATTAGTAATTATAATATAGTTGGTGGATTTTTGAATATTCAAATTTCTGACAGTTATTATTTAAATTTTCTCAAATCTATTATAAATGATAGAAATTATGGGAAATCAAAAAATTCTAAAGATAAATTTATTGTTGAGTTTTCATCTCCTAATACTAATAAACCTCTTCATCTGGGTCATATTAGAAATAATTTACTTGGTCATTCAATTTCTAAAATTTTAGAAGCTAATGGAAAAGAAGTTAAGAATGTTCAAATTATTAATGATAGAGGGATTCATATTTGTAAGTCTATGGTTGCGTGGACGAAATTTTCTAATGGGAAAACACCAGAATCTGAAAATGTTAAAGGAGATAAGTTTGTTGGTGATTATTATATATTATTTGATAAGGTTCATAATCAACAAATAGATGATCTTGTTAAATCAGGTTTGGATCGAGATGAGGCATCAGAAAACACAGAAATTATGATTTCTGCAAAAGAGGAACTATCTAAATGGGAAAAAAATGATAAGTCAACAAGAGAGTTATGGAAAAAAATGAATAGTTGGGTTTATGAAGGATTCGAAAAAACATACGACTTATTAGGAGTTTCATTTGATAAAAATTATTATGAAAGTGATACGTATATACTAGGAAAAGAAATCATAAAACATGGTTTAAAATCAAAAGTGTTTTATAAAAATAAAGATACTTCAGTATGGATTGATCTTAAAGATGAAGGATTAGATAAAAAATTACTTCTTAGATCAGATGGGACCTCAGTATATATGACTCAAGATTTAGGAACTGCAGTCCAAAGAATATCAGATTATAAAAATGTTAATGGTATGATTTATACTGTAGGTAATGAGCAAGACTATCATTTTAAAGTTTTATTTAAAATTTTAAAAAGACTCGGATATAAGTGGGCAGATAATTTATATCATTTAAGTTATGGTATGGTTGACTTACCAAGTGGAAAAATGAAGAGTAGAGAAGGCACTGTTGTTGATGCTGATGATTTAATATTTAGTTTAATAGATAGAGTAAAAGAAACAAGTGAGAACTTGGATAAATTTAAAATGAATAATAGTTCTCTAGATTATGAAGAATATAGAAAAATTGCTCTTGGTGCACTCAAATATTATATATTAAAAGTAGACCCTAAAAAAAATATTTTATTCAATCCAGAAGAGTCAATAGATCTAAATGGAAATACAGGTCCATTCATCCAATATACTTACGTTAGAATTCAATCTATTCTTAAAAAAGTAAATAAAGAGAATGAATTGAATATTGAGTATAATTTAAATGAAAAAGAAAGAGAGGTTCTGAAAGTTATTTATGAATTTCCCACTGTAGTTAAAAACTCTTACAAAGAATTATCACCTGCAATCATCGCAAATTATCTATATGAACTGGTAAAAGGTTTTAATTCACTTTATCAAAACTTAAATATTTTAAATTCAGAATCTAAAGATTCTACATCAGTAAGAATTTTAATTTCTAAAAAGACCTCAGATATAATTGAGTCTTGTTGTGAATTATTAGGAATAGAATTGCCAAATAAAATGTAAAAAAAAAGTCGCCCTAAGGCGACTTTATTTTATCTAATTGTAAATTATTTAGACACTGCAAGGTTGTAAACAACAAGACCAAAACCGATTTTGTTGATAGCATCACCAACGTTGTAGATAGTATCCATCTGACCTGCTAGGCCACTAAAGATTCCACTATACCAACCGTCAGTTCCAGCCATATATCCAATAGGATAAATAGCCCAACCTATAAGTACGAATTTACATAGCATTTTGTGAGCACTTTCCGTGTTACCTCCTGCTGATTTCGCAAGCTTAGCTGCTCCACCAAACATTACTTCAGCAACTATAGCAAAGTATGCAAGACCTGAAACTAATCCCCATAATTGAGCATCTAGTGGTCCAATACCAGCTTCACCAAAGTATCCAGTAACAAGCATTACAACTGAAAGTAAAATTAACTTCCACAACAGGCTTTTAGTAGCACCTGATGGCTTTAAAATTAAATAAAACTCTACACACATTAGTGGAACAGTTAAAATCCAATCTACATACCTGTAGGCAGTAGTTATATCACCCTCCATAGCAGCATTTCTCATATAGTAATAATGAAGAGCTGCAATGGCAGTTATAAGTGCTGATACTAGCATTGAAGTCTTCCACTTATCAGCTACTAAATTCATAGCGTTAAAGAAGAAAAGAGTTGCTGCAAACATAGCTGCAAATCCAATCCAAAAAGTGAAATCAGTCAAACTTAGGTCAGTACTTAAGAAAGGTAAAATACTTAATAAATTTTCCATAATTAAATTAATTATTGTTTATAGGCAAGTAAATTAATTAAAATAATGTTATTAAAAAAATATATAATACTATTAAAAAAAATAATTTATCAAAATAAACATGCTATTTATTGTGGATATTTCAATAAATTATATAAAAAATTATTGATTTGAGAATTTTAGTATTGATTGTTTCTGCTCTAATAAGTCTTTTAATATCAAATACTTACCAAGATTTATTAGGTTTTCTTTTAATATTAACTATTGGTTTGATACATGGTGCTAATGATCTGTTAATAATTAAGAATAACTCAAATTCAAGTAAGATAAATTATAAAAAATTTAACTTTTTTAAAACTTTTTTTACTTATTTGAGTGTGGTTTTTGCTGGTTTATTATTTTTTAATTTTTATCCATCAATAGCCTTATTATCCTTTATTCTAGTATCTATTTATCATTTTGGGGAACAACACTTTGAGGTGAACTTCAAATTGCAAGTAAAAAATAATATTTCTAAAATTTTTTTAATAATCCTTCATGGATTTATAGTCTTTAATATAATTTTTAGAAATAATATTCTATCGGTAACTGATGTTTTTCTAGCCTTTAAACTACCTTTTCTTGATTTAAATTCTATTTCTATTATACTTATTATATCCATAATAATATATTTTACAGTGATTATAATAAGTTCTGGATTAAATAAACTATTCTTGGTTGAATTTATATTTATTGGATTATTTTATCTATTATCATCTATATCTACATTGATTTTTAGTTTTTCTATTTACTTTGTTTTTTTTCACAGTTTACTTTCCATCAAAGATCAAGTAAAATTTATTTATGGATCTAGTAGTTCTTCTAATATGAAAAGATATGTCTTAAAATCTTTGCCATATTTTATTATTTCTATCATTTCTTTAATTATATTTTACATCTCATTTGATATTGAATCACAAAATCTTTTGCCAATAATCTTTACCTTTTTAGCAGCAATAACTTTTCCACATGTGTTAGTAATTGAAAAAATGTATAGAAATATGAAATAATTTATTTCAATCAATATTATATTTGAAAAAAAGAAGATGGAAATTATTGATGGTAGAAAAGTCTCTATAGACATCCTTAATGAGATTAGATCTGAGGTTGATTTAAGAATAAAAAATGGAAAAAAAATTCCTCATCTTGCTGCAATTTTAGTTGGAGATGATGGTCCTAGTCAAACGTATGTGAATAGTAAAATTAAAGCGTGCGAAAAAGTAGGTTTTAAATCATCGCTATTTAAATTTGAAAGTTCTATATCAGAGACTAGTCTTATAGATGAAATAAAAAAAATCAATGAAAATAAAGACATTGATGGATTTATTGTTCAGCTCCCTTTACCAGTAAAAATAAACCAAGAGAATATTCTAAATAAAGTAAATCCAAATAAAGATGTTGATGGTTTCCATCCATTAAACTATGGAAAAATGTCTCTTGGATTAGACACATTTTTACCTGCTACTCCTGCTGGTATTATTGAGTTAATAAAGAGGTATAATATTGATACTAATGGAAAGAAATGTCTTGTGATTGGTAGAAGTCAAATTGTTGGTCGTCCAATTAGTATTTTACTTAGCCAGAATAATAAATTTGCAAACGCAACCGTTACTGTTGCTCACAGTAGATCTAAGAATTTGAATCAATTATGTTTAGACTCTGATATAATTATTTCTGCAATTGGAATTCCTGAATTTTTAAATTCAGAAATGGTAAAAAATAATGTAATCATTATAGATGTTGGTATATCTAGAATAAAAGATGAAAATAGTATAAAAGGCTATAGGATAGTTGGAGATGTTGATTTTTCTAGTTTTAAAGATAAAAAAGGATTAATAACACCGGTTCCAGGTGGAGTAGGCCCCATGACAATTGCAATGCTTCTGAAAAATACTCTTAAGGCTTGTAAGATTATGGACTAATTATTCAATTTCATTCATAAGGCTATAAATCTTTAAAATCAATAGTCCAAAAGTTACACTTGAAATAATCAACAAAAGGTTGGTTAAGCCTGATGATGAAAATGATAATCTAATTAATATTGTACAAATAATAAATCCAGTATTTCGCATTATTTGACTATATCTCTCCGTGTATATAAAAGATAATAAAAGAATAAAAACATCAGCTATAATCAAAATTGAAAAAAAAGTTGTATAAAACACTTCATTAACAAAATAAAATGATGTTGAATAGTTCGAATTAATCTCTGATAAATAGAGCTGATAGAAACTATAAATAAATAAGATTATCATAACTGGAACTAATACTATACTAATAATCTTTTTTGAGTCAATAAATGAGTTGACTTTTTTGTTAGCTTTTGTTGTTTTGATCTTTGATTTTACATAACTAAATAGGTAAATCAAAAAGAATAAAATTAAAATTGTTATAATATCATATGTTAATTGAAGATTATTTGAACTCTCAAACCAATTACTTGAATTTAAATCAAGTTTAGGAATATCATAGAAAACTCTTCTTATTAGTATTAAAGAAATGATCTCAAATTGTTTCAGAATTGAGGTTGTAAATGATCTTGGTAGATAAAAAATTAGAAGAAATATTTCGTAGTAAAGTATTATGGAAAACGGAGTATAGATAGCTGAGATGGGATTAGATAATAAAGAATTTTCAATACCAAAACTCAGAAATGAATTACTATTAATAATTACTAATATCAAATGAATAAAAAAACCAATTGAAGCAGTCCAAATAGTAATTTTTTCAATTTTTTTTCTAATTGAATCAGAGAATATTAAGTCAAAAATATTAGAGCCAAGTTTTAAAATCATCAAATTTTTGTTGAGAATAGCATATCCATATCTTTAAAAGATTTAAATTCTAAAGCATTTCCAGAATTATCATAAAAAAACATAGTCTTCTGTTCACCAGGAAGACCTTCAAATCTTATATAAGGCTCAATAACAAACTCTATATTTTTATCTGTAAGTAATTTAGAAAAGTCATCAAATTCATCCCATGGAATTACTACACCAAAATGTGGTATAGGAACAGATTTTCCATCAACTTCATTATGATGTTTTTTACTTATATGATTAGGGTCAACATGAATAACTAATTGATGTCCAAAAAAGTCATAATCAGCCCATTCATCAGATTCTCTTCCTCTTTTACATCCTAGAACATTTTCATAAAAATGTTTTGATTCGGATAAATTTTGAACTGGTATTGCAAGATGAAATGGAGATAGTTTTGTCATTTTTTTTATTCAATATAGTAAATATTTCGATCTAATTTTTTTAAAATTATCAAGTTCATTAGTCCACGATTTTCTAATTTCAGAATCACTCATTCCATTCATAATTTGAATTCTAAGATTTGAATTTCCAGCAAGTTTATCAAAATCACTTTTAAAAAAAGTTTCTTTATCCTTAATTTTTAAATAAGAGTTTATAAGCCAAGTTAACTCTATCTTATTAGATGTTTTATGTTGCCTTAAATCTTCCCCAAATGATTTAATCCCTTTTAGTTTTGGATTTTGACTTCCAAAGTTAGGTTGTGGAGTAAAATGAAATATGTTATCAAAATCTGGATGACCATAGATTTGAAATTGAATTGTTGTACCTCTTCCCACACTGACTGGAGTCTTTTCTAAAAAAGCTAAGCTAGGATATAAATAAATTGATTGAATATTAGGTAAATTTGGAGAAGGTCTTTCATTTGGGATATATTTCATTGAGTGGTCATAATTAAGAATTTTAATAACTTCTAAATTAGATTTAATTCCATTCTCTAACCAACCTTCACCATTTATCATCATTCCGTACTCTCCTATGGTCATACCATATACAATTGGCACAGGATGTAAACCTATGAAGCTTTTATTCTTGAGATCAAGTATTGGACCATCTATATAAAATGAATTGGGATTAGCCCTATCAAATATTATTATTTTTTTATTCATTCTTGCTACTGATTCCATTGCATAGTGCAATGTTGATAAATATGTATAAAATCTTACACCAACATCTTGAATATCAAAAATTAATATGTCTATATCTTCAAGATCATTATCTTTTAATTTTCTATTATTTCCATAAAGTGAAATGACTTTAATATCCTTATAAAATCCATCTTCAATTTTTTCTCCATCATCTTTATCTCCTAAAAATCCATGCTCAGGACTAAAAATTTTTTTAAATTTTATTCCCTTAGATAAAAGTGTATCAATGATATGTACTTTTCTATTTTTAGTATAAATTAAACTTGTATTATTAGCAATTATTGCAATGTTTTTATTTTCAATTTTTTCAATGTAGTCATCTATTCTATTAGCTCCATTAATTATTTCTTGTGAAATCAAATTAAAGCTCATTAAAAATAACCATGATAATAAAAGTGTATTTTTGAATAAAAGAATAAAATTGAATTTGCCTTTTTTCATTTTTAAAAAATTAAAATCTAATCGAGATAAAAATAATATTTCATCTCGTATAATAAAAATTGCTTTTTTATCAGTCTTTTTAGGTTTCTTTGTTTCACTTTCAGCTGTTTCAATTGGTAAAGGTCTTCAATACTCCATAAAATCAAAGCTATATTCAATTAATCCAGATATAGTTATATCAACTTATGAAAATATTAATAGAGGATTGTACTCTGATAAAATAAAAAATATTGAGTCTTTCTTAGACAGTGTTCAATTAATTAAGGATATTCAAAAAGTAAATTATAGTATTGAAATTCCATCTATTATTTCAAAAAACAATTTAATAGAGACAATTATTTTTAAAGGACTTGATGATGAATATAGCTTTGAAAATATCAATCAATTTATTTTAAGTGATGAAAATAAAATTGAAAAATTAGAACCAGATGAAATACTAATATCTAAAAATCTCTTAGATCAATTTAACTTATCATTTAATGAGAGTCTGATGCTTTACTTTCAAACTGATTTTAATCAAAAGATTCCAAATGTTAGGTATTATAAAATTAGGGGGGTGTTTGAAACTGATTTTCCAGATTTTGATAATAATTATATAATTGGAAATGTAACTTCTATACAAAATCTGAATAATTGGAACTCATTTGACTATTCTGCTATTGAAATATCATTAATTGATAAATCAAATATTGATATAGTTAAAAAAAAAATTAACTCAATTGATCTATTGAATAAAAATAATTTAGCTATTCAAACTGTTGAGTCTAAATTTCAGAATATATTTAATTGGGTATCAATTTTTGACTTTAATATAATTTTGATTCTTGTTTTAATGATAATTATATCAATAATAAGTGTAGTAATTTCAACATTAAGTATGGTTTTTGAGAGAATAAAAATGATTGGAATATTAAGCTCAATAGGATCTTCTAATAAAATTATAGGAAGAATATTCTTTTATCATGGATTTGAAGTTTTGATTAAAGGGATTCTTGCAGGTAATTTAATTTTCTTTGTTGTGTATTATATTCAAAATAAATATGAAGTTATTAAACTTAATCCAAGTGATTATTATGTAGATTCTCTTCCTTTTATAATAGATTTTTCTATTATATCTTATGTAAACATATCATTTCTTTTTATTTCAGGATTTACATTATTTGTAACTTTTAAATCTATTTCTAAATTAGTCCCTCTTAAAAATATTAATTCGTAATATGGATTATTTTAAAAATATTCTAGAAACCATAGGAAATACTCCACTTGTAAAACTAAATAAAATAGCAAATTCAATTAAATCTGATGTATTTGTAAAAATTGAAAGCTTTAATCCCGGTAATTCTGTTAAAGACAGAATGGCTTTAAAAATGATTGAAGATGCAGAAAAAGATGGTAGATTAAAGCCAGGCGGTACTATTGTTGAGGGAACATCTGGCAATACAGGTATGGGTCTAGCATTGGCAGCTATAGTTAAAGGATATAAGCTAATATGTGTTTCAAATGATAAGCAATCAAAAGAAAAGTTTGATGTTTTAAGAGCAATGGGTGCTGATGTTATTGTATGTCCTACTAATGTTGATGCAGATGATCCTAGATCATATTATTCTGTATCAAAGAGAATATCTGATGAGACTGAAAATTCCTGGTATGTTAATCAGTATGATAATCTCTCAAACACTCTTGCTCATTATGAGTCTACTGGTCCTGAAATTTGGAAGCAAACATCTGGAAAAATTGATCATTTCATTGTTGGGGTTGGAACTGGTGGGACAATTTCAGGAGTAGGTAAATTTCTAAAAGAAAAAAAACCATCCGTAAAAATCTGGGGAATAGATACCTATGGCTCAGTATTTAAAAAATTTCATGAAACTGGAATTTTTGATAAAAATGAAATATACCCTTACTCAACTGAGGGTATTGGAGAAGATATTTTACCAAAAAATGTTGATTTTGGTGTCATAGATCACTTCGAGAAGGTTACAGATAAAGATGCAGCTCTTTATACTAGAAAATTAGCAAGAGAAGAAGGTATTTTTGCAGGTAATTCATGTGGGGCTGCTATTGCTGGCTTGATTCAGTTAAAAGATAGCTTTAAAGAAGGTGAGGTTGTTGTTGCTCTTCTACACGACTCTGGTAGCAGATATATTGCAAAGATTTATAATGATGAATGGATGAAAGATAAAGGATTTATTTAATTATTATCTGAATGTAGATCCTGGGAAAACTACCAAGCTTTCATACCCACTTGAATTTATGGATGAAACTCCAAAGATAAAATTATCAATCACGATTCCCTCAAGAATATAATTATCAACAAGTCCAATAGTTTTACTATACTCCCATGTTGAGGAGGTTGTCTCTCTCCAATAAATTTTATAACCAATTATAGATGAATCATCTGGCTGTTCCCATCTAAATCTTACACTTGGTTCAACAATACCACCAATTTTTAATTTTTTTGGGGGTTTAGGTGACGAAGCTATACTTGCTAATGAAATTGCGTTTACAGAAGTTAATTTTGCTGCATAATCAAAATTTACTCCCGATAAAACATCTCCATAATCTATTCCGTTTTCATTTCTTAAATCATTATGCTGTCTTACGTAATTTTCATGAGCTTCCATAATTCTAATTCCTGCAAATCCTTCATCATTAAAAGGCCTATGATGTCCACCTCTTCCAAATCTATCTAATCTATATATCATAATTGGATTAAGTTCTGGCATATATTTCTTTACTGTATTATGAACATATCTTGCAAGCTGTCTTGAAAGGCCATCATTCTCACCACCTTGTGTTCTCATATTTAATCCGTTTGCATACTTAGGATTAAAAGAAAATGGTTCAGAAAAAATTCTAAAGCTTCTATTATCAATAACTCCATCAACTCCTTCAATATTACCAATCATATCATTATTAAGTATGCCTATAATCTCCCAACCCTTCTTTTTCGCATAAGAAGCTAAACTTTTCCCTCCAAGAAGTCCTTGTTCTTCACCGCTAAGTCCTACATAGATTATACTATTATCAAATTTATATTTTGATAATACTCTTGCTGCTTCTATAGTGCCAGCCATTCCAGTAGCATTATCATTAGCTCCAGGTGAGTCATCAATATAGTTTGTTGGATCAGAAATCCTTGAGTCTATGTCGCCACTCATGATTATGTATCTATTTGGATTTTTTTTCCCTCTTTGAACAGCTACTACATTATACACCCATGTTGGAAATATAACTCTTTCACTATCCTCACTAGTTACATAACTTTTTTCATAAAAAACTTCAAGACATCCATTACATTGTTTAGAAATATTTTCAAACTCTTCTTTAATCCACCTTCTTGCAGCTCCTATTCCTCGTGTTTTTGAAATTGTATCACTGAGTGTATGTCTAGTTCCAAATGAAACAAGTTTTTTAATATCATTTTCAATTCTCTCATGAGATACATTTTCAATAATCTCATATAATAATCTATTCTGAGAATAGGTATAGCAAATTGAAAGAGTAAAAAAGAGGATTAAGGTTTTTTTCATTAGAAGCAATATTTATTTTCAGAAATTATCTTATTGGCAATACTAGTCTTTAACTCATAGATATTAGGATTATTAGTGTATGTAAGTTTATCAAGAATTCTAGAATAAAATTCTTTTTGACTGTCAGGATCTAATATACTATTAATGATATCTCTAGATTTTTTTATTATTATTTGAGATCCTTCATAAATGTATAGCTTTGTCATTAAAATTTGATATTCTTGATTTGATTGATCTTTAATTAAATTTTTTATTGTTCTTTTTAATGTAGACTCTGATATGTATGCTTCAATAGCAATATCAGAAAGTCCTAATAGAGCTTGTTGTTTATCTTCAATTTCAGTTCCATATTTTTCAATGCATTTTCCTAGAAGCATAATAAATATATCTTTCATATTTTCAACTAATTTGATTTCATCAGTTAATTCATCGGATTCCTCCTTTATATTATGGCATTTATTTTCTATAATATCTTGATATTTAGACATTAAATTCAAATCTCCCTTCATAGCCTTTTTGAGAATCATTCCAATTATTAGCATTCTATTAATCTCATTAGTCCCTTCATATATTCTACCAATTCTTGCATCTCTCCAGGCACTTTCAATTGGGGTTTCAGCTGAGAAACCCATTCCGCCAAAAATTTGAATCCCTTCGTCAGCGCATATTTGCATATCTTCAGAGATAGCTACCTTAAGAATTGAACATTCAACCGCAAACTCTTCAACACCTTTAAGTTCAGATTCTTGTTTTGAAAGACCTTTTTCAATATTCTCATTAATTTTAGATTGTATATCACTTGCAGCTCTATAACATGCTGACTCACCAGCATAGCAGGAAGTAGATATAGAGGCAATTTTATCTTTTATTGCTCCAAAATTTGATATTGGTTGATTAAATTGAATTCTATTATTAGCATATTCTGTCGCTATAGTAATACTCCTTCTCTGGCCATCAAGATTTCCTGCCCCTAATTTGATTCTTCCTACATTTAATGCATTCATTGCAATTTTAAAACCACCATTTCTGGAACCTAAAAGATTTTCAATTGGAACTATTGTATCATTAAAAAATACTTGTCTTGTAGATGATGAGTGAATTCCAAGTTTTTTTTCTTCTTCACCAAGCCTTATACCATTTTCTTTATCATTAGGAACAATAAACGCTGTTATATTTTTATCATTTTCAATTCTAGCAAATACGATAAATATATTAGCAAAGCCAGCATTTGAAATCCACATTTTTTGGCCAGAAATTTTATAACTTTTACCGTCTTCACTTAATACTGCTTTTGTTTTTCCAGAGTTTGCATCCGAGCCAGCAGTAGGTTCAGTTAAGCAATAAGAACCAAACCATTCTCCAGATGAAAGCTTGGGAAGGTATTTTTTTTTCTGTTCTTCAGTACCGAAAAGATAAATAGGTAGAATTGCAATTCCAGTATGAGCTCCATAGGCTGTAGCAACAGAACCTGATACTCCAGATACATAATCTACTGCTAGCATTGTAGAAACAAAGTCCATTCCCATACCCCCATATTCTTCATCAATAGAGACAGCGAGTAATCCTAGTTCTCCAAATTTTTTCATTGCTTCAATTGTCAAATCATAATTTTTTTCTTCATACTTCATTTTATCAGGCCAAATTTCTCTATCCATAAAATCAATTATAGAATTTTTCATCATGATTTGTTCTTCATTAAAATCTTCTGGAGTAAAAATATCTGATGACAATACTTCCTTTAAAATGAATTCACTTCCTTTTAATGCAATTTTATCTTTGGTTGCCATTTTTTATTAAAAATTAATTTTTTTAGAATTTAGAATTTCTAAATAATATTATTTTTTTACAATATTCAAACATAAAATTATATTATAAATATATAGATAACAGTAAGTTATATCAAAATATTAACTATTTCTAGATATGAAATTTATTATTAAAATAACTTTTTATCTAACCAACTATAACTATTTTCAAATACCTTCACCCATGGAGAAAATTTATCATTTCTTTGATCAGGGTAAAATGGCCAGTTGTGAGGAAATATAGATCTTTCTATGTGAGGCATCATAACTAAATGTCTTCCATCATCGGATGATAACATTGCTGTATTATAATCTGAACCATTTGGATTTGCAGGATATTCATCATATAAATACTTAGCAGGAATTGAATATTTATTTTCCTTGTATGGAAGAATAAATTTACCTTCTCCGTGAGCAGACCAAACTCCTAGCTTGCTTCCTTCTAACCCATGAAGCATAATTGATGGAGATTTTTTAATTTCTAAAACAGAAAAAGTACATTCAAATTTTCCAGAATCATTATGTTCCATTTTTGGTTTTATATCATGATTTTTGTTTAAAAGACCTAACTCTATGAATAATTGACAACCATTACAAACTCCTAACGATAAAGTATCTTTCCTATTAAAGAAATCATTAATGACCTCATTAGCTTTTTTATTAAAAATAAATGATCCTGCCCATCCTTTTGCAGAACCTAAAACATCAGAATTAGAAAATCCTCCTACTGCAACCAGTAGGTTAATGTCCTTTAAATCTTCTTTACCTGAAATGATATCAGTCATATGAATATCCTTTACATTAAATCCAGCTAAAGACATCATAAATGCCATTTCTCTCTCAGAATTGCTCCCTTTTTCTCTTAAAACCGCAGCATTGATTTTTCTATTTCCTTTATTTAAATTCCCATTGAAATTCTTCGGGAAATTATATATCAAAGGCTGTTTTTTATAGTTATTAAATCTCTCTAAATATTTATTATTTTTTGTTTGTTTCTGATCAAAGTCTCTTGAAGTTGAATACCATATATCTCTATAATGATTTATATCAAATACATAATTATCTTCAAAATTTAAAATATTCAATTCGTTACTGATTATAGTCTCTCCAATTTTAGAACATTCAACACCTATTTCATTAAATATTTTATCTAAATTTTGATCTGATTGAAGAATTATTCCAGAGTTTTCAGAAAAAAGTAGTTTAATGGAATCATTACAATTTAAATTGGTTAAGTCTATTTTCATTCCAACATTCAAACTACTAAAACACATTTCTAACAAACAACTAATTAGTCCTCCAGATGAAATATCATGGCCAGAAAAAATAGCACCATCATTTATAAGACTTTGAACTAAGTTAAAAGAGTCCTTAAACAACTTACTATCTCTAACTGATGGAGTTTCATTACCAATTCTATTAAGAGTCTGTGCAAAGGCTGAACCACCCAATTTAAAATCATCAAATGATAAATTAATATAAAATAAATCTCCACTAGTTTTCAAAACAGGTCTAATTACTTTTCTAACATCTGAACATAATCCAGAAGCTGAAATAACAACAGTACCAGGAGACTTTACATTAAAATCATTATATTTTTGAACCATGGACAAGGAATCTTTTCCAGTTGGAATATTTATCCCAAGTTCAATTGCAAATTTTGAACAAGTCTCTACTGCTTCATAAAGTCTAGAGTCCTCTCCTATAATTCCTGATGGCCACATCCAGTTTGCAGATAATGATATTGAACTTAATCCATCTTTTAAAGGAGCCCATATTATATTAGTTAGAGATTCAGCAATAGAATTAATACTCCCAACACCTGCATTAATTAATCCAGATATTGGAGAATGTCCAATTGAACTGGCAATTCCATAATAATTTTCATAATCTAGAGTAACTACTCCGCAATTAGCTAATGGTAATTGAATTTCACCTACAGTCTGTTGTTGCGCAATTCGACCGGTAACACATCTGTCTACTTTGTTTGTAAGCCAATCTTTACATGAAACCGATTCTAACCTAAGAACATTCTCAAGGTATTTTTCAATCTCTTCTTTTCTATAATTAATATTATTGTAGATAGTGTTTTTTGAATTATCTGAAATAATTTTTTTTGGAGTATCTCCAAAAAAACTTTTTAAATCTAAATCAATCGAGGATATATTACTTTTTCTATCTATAACTTTAAATCTATTATCACCAGTTACCTTTCCTACAACATAAATTGGACATCTTTCTCTTTTTGATATATCTTTAACTAAAGCCAAGTCATTTTCTTTTATAATTATTCCTATTCTTTCTTGAGATTCATTTCCTATAATTTCTTTATAAGATAAGGAGGGGTCACCTATAGGAAGAGAATCTAAATAAATTTCACCACCAGTATTTTCAACTAACTCAGAAAAACAATTCAAATGACCACCTGCACCATGATCATGTATTGATATAATGGGATTATTATCCATCTCAAATAAAGATCTAATTGCGTTTACAACCCTTTTTTGCATTTCAGGGTTTGATCTTTGTACTGCATTTAATTCAATTGAATTATCATAGTTTCCTGTATCAGTTGATGATACTGATGCTCCACCCATTCCAATTCTATAATTATCTCCACCAAGTAAAATTATAAGATCACCTTTAGAAGGGGTCTTTTTGAGTGCTTGTTTAAGTTCACCATATCCTACACCTCCTGCAAGCATAATAACCTTATCATATGCTTGAATTTCATTATTTTCTGAATGTTCAAAAGTTAAAAGCGAGCCTAAAATTAATGGTTGACCAAAACAATTTCCAAAATCAGAAGCGCCATTTGAAGCTTTAATTAAAATATCTGAAGGAGATTGATATTTCCAGCTTCTTTCATCAATAGAATTCTCCCATATTTTATCCTTACTAAGTCTAGAGTATGGCGTCATATATACAGCAGACCCAATCAAAGGAATAGACCCTGTTCCTCCACATGCTCTGTCTCTAATTTCTCCACCTGATCCAGTTGCAGCTCCATTATATGGCTCTACTGTTGTTGGAAAGTTATGAGTTTCAGCTTTGAGTGAAATGATACTATGAATTTCTTTGTTTATATAATAGCTAGGTTTATCTCCTCTTTTTGGCTGAAATTGACTAATGATTGGACCATCAATAAATGCAACATTATCTGAATAAGCAGAAACTAAAGATTTTTTGTTAATTTTTGAGGTTGACTTTATGAGACTGAAAAGACTTTCTTGCTTTTCTTCATTATCAATAATGAACTTACCATTAAATATTTTGTGTCTACAATGTTCAGAATTTACCTGAGAAAATCCATAAACCTCAGAATCAGTGAGCTTTCTTCCTAATCTATTTGAAAGTTTTTCTAAATAGGAAACCTCATAATCATCTAATGCTAGTGCCTCGGATTTATTAAAATCTTTGATATCAATGATTAATTCTTGACTTTTAGGTTTTATATCACTTGAAAAAATTTTTTGATTTAATTTAGGATATACACTTTGAATCATATTATCATAATAATTATCGAAATTATAATTAACAAATACTTCTATCCTTTCAATATTAGAAATGCCCATATTAATCATAATCTCAACTGCATTTGTGCTCCATGGAGTTATCATATTAGGCTTAGGGCCAATAAATTTCTCTTGAATTTCAATGTCTTTTATTTCTGGTGAATTTAATGCCCAAGAAATTTTTTTTAAATTTTCAGATGATAGTTTTTCTGAGGTTTTTAAAGCAAAAACTTTAGATTTTTGATCACCAAAAAATAATATCATTTTGGAAGTTTAAGCAGTAAAAATAATTGTTTTAATATTAGATCTGAAGATCATTCATATTTTTATATGAAGAATTTGAGTTAATAAGTTCTTCATGTGATCCTTCTGCAACAATTCTACCTTTATCTAAAACTAATATTTTGTCACATTTCTTGATTGTTGAAAACTTATGAGCAATAATTAAAGAAGTTTTTCCTTCCATTAACTTTTCAATTGCATCTTGAATTTTTTTCTCTGACTCACTATCTAATGAAGCTGTTGCTTCATCAAGAATTAAGATTGAAGGACTCTTTAACATCGCTCTAGCAATTGTTAACCTTTGTTTTTGACCACCAGAAAGTTTACCCCCATAATCTCCAATATTAGTATCATATTTTTTGATTTGTTCAAGTATAAATTTGTGAGCATTAGCTTCTTTTGCAGCATTCACAATATCTTCATCTGTAGAGTCTAAGTCTCCAATTCTTATGTTGTTCATAATTGTATCATTGAAAAGGATTGATTCTTGTGTAACAATAGATATATTTTTATACAAAGATTCACGTGTTATAGAGGAAATTTTCATTCCATCAATGCTTATTGATCCAGAGTCAGAATTATAAAATCCATTTAATAAGTTTGCGATAGTAGTTTTTCCACTTCCAGAAGAACCAACTAAAGCAACACTCTGACCTTTCTTAATTGTGAACGAAATCTTATCTAATATTTTTGATTGTCCGTATGAGAAATCAACATTTTTAAACTCTATTTTATCATTAAATGTTTCAAGCACTTGATCTCTATTTGAATCATTGTCAGGTATATATTCAATTATTTCAAACACCCTTTCAGCTGCAGCATTCCCTTTTTTTATGCTGTAAAAAGATTTACTTAAATTTTTAGCTGGAGTTAAAATATTATAAGCAAGACCCATAAACACTATAAAAGTTGTTCCAGAAATAGTTTGATTAATTAATACCATTTTACCTCCAAACCAAAGTAGAACCCCTATAACTAAAATACCCATGAATTCACTAGATGGACCTGCTAAGTTTTTTCTGTTAATTACCTTATTAGAAAATCTGTATAGCATTTCATTAATACTATTAAATTTTTGATTAAAAAAAGACTCTGAAAGAAAAGACTTAATAACTTTTTGACCACTTATAGTTTCATCAATCATAGAAAGAAAATTACTTTGTTGTTGTTGAACCTCTTTGGAATCTTTTCTAAGTTTTTTACCAATTATTGAAATTATAAATCCTGAAATTGGAATAAATAGAATTACAAATAAAGTAAGTTCAGGACTTATTGTAAACATTACAACTAAGGTGAAAAAAATTGTTAAAGGCTCTCTAACCATTAGCTCTAAAATAGAAAGGTATGAGGTCTGAATTTCTAGTATATCTGCTGTAATTCTGGACATTAAATCACCTTTTTTCTTGTTTAAAAAATAGGAAATTGGCATGGAAATTACTTTGGAGTAAAGTTTACCCCTAAGTTCTTTTAGTAACCCATTTTTTAAAAAAGTAATATTGTAGAGTGCCAAGTAATTGAATAAATTTTTCATTAAAAAAAAGAAAATCACAATCCCAACAACTAAAATTAGTGTTGATGAAATATCAGTTTCTAATTGTCTTGATATATAAAAGTTAAAATAATCTTCCAAGTATTCTCTTATGTTGTTGATTCCCGAATACTGTGGCTCTGTATAAACTTCTTTTGTTTGCTTAAATAGTACATCAAGCATTGGAATAAATGATACAAAGGCTAGAGCACTAAAAATCGCATAGAGTATGTTAAACACAATGTTTAATACTCCAAAATAAGTATAATCTAAACCATATTTTAAAACTTTAGTAAAGTAATTCATTTAAAAAGTTTTCTCTTTAATTGAGTATTCATTTTTACTAATATTAAATTTAATTATTATCTCAGCTAAAAATCCTGCTATAAAAAACTGGGCACCTAATACTATTGTAATTAAAGCAATATAGAATTCAGGTTTTGATGTTATTAGTCTTGAGGAAGTATCTATGAAAAGTTTATAATACCCAAGATAAATTGTAAATAAAACACCAAGAATAAACATTATCGTGCCTATAGTACCAAAAAAATGCATTGGCCTTCTACCAAATTTTTCAGTAAACCATAAAGTAATTATATCTAAAAACCCTTTTATAAAACGCTCATTACCAAATTTTGTCTTACCATATTTTCTTGCTTGATGTTTTACAACATGTTCGCCTATTCTATTAAATCCTTGATTCTTTGCAAGTATTGGAATGAATCTATGCATATCTGCATATAAACTTATTGACTTAACAACTTCCTTCTTGTATACTTTTATTCCACAATTAAAGTCATTTAGATTAATTCCTGAAAATACTCTAGCAACTAGATTAAAAAAATAAGAAGGAATTCTTTTAGTAATAAATGAATCATGTCTTTTCTTTTTCCAACCAGAGATCAAATCATGATCATTTTCTATAAGTTTCTTTAACATTAATGGAATTTCTTCAGGTGAGTCCTGAAGGTCTGCATCTAAAGTTGCAATATATTTTCCTTTTGCTTCCGAAAAACCAACTCTTAAAGCTTGAGACTTTCCATAGTTTTTGATGAAAGAAATTCCTTTTCGATTTGAATTATTTTGACTTATACTTTTTATTATATCCCATGATGAATCGTTACTACCATCGTCGATGTAAATAACCTCATAATCTAGATCTTCATATTTTAAAGATAAGGATATCCAATCATCAAGCTCCTTTACTGACTCAGACTCATTAAATAGAGGTATAACGATAGAAACATCCATAAATTTAATTAGGCAGGTTTATTTCTTTTTATAGCAAGACCTGTAATTAAGGATATAATACTACCAAAAAATAATGCAGATGCTAAACTAAAAGCAGCAATAATTGATGGACTAGAAAAAAACTCAATACTATCTGAGATTGCATCTATCATTTCATCAGTCAACTCAGGATTCTGTTCAATTGCCTGATTGATAGAATAATCCATAACTTTTGACATTGTATCTGGGTCTAAAATTGTCATTTGAATTATAGCATAAATGATTCCGACAACAGAACCTAAAACACAAATACCTAAACCTATTTTAAATCCTTGACCTAGTGAAATATAACCTTCATTGGCTTTTTTAAATGCTAATTGTCCAAATATTATTGCCCCAGATGTAATAAGAAGATTAACAACACCTTGAATAGATCCTTGTTCTATATGCATATCCATTAAAAATAACATTAAAGCAAATGCAACACTAAATCCTCCAAGAATAAGTCCGTAGTTAGTTATTACTGATTTAATAGTTCCTTTTGTTTGAATCATATCGTTTTTTTTTATTGAAGTAAAAATAAGCAATTATAATGATAGGATATATGAAAAAAATTTTAAATTTGCACTCACTTTTAAGCTATGAAAAGTAATACACATCCTGAAAACTATAGACTTGTTGCATTTAAAGACATGTCTAACAATGATGTATTTATTACAAAATCAACTGTAGATACTAAAGAAACTACTAAGATTGATGGAGTTGAATATCCTTTATTCAAATTAGAAATTTCAAGAACTTCACATCCATATTATACTGGAAAATCTAAACTTGTTGATACTGCTGGTAGAGTAGATAAGTTTAGAAGTAAATATGCGAATTTTAATCAACCAGTAAAGACTGAGACTTCTGAAAATAAACCTCAAGTTGAAGAAGCTGCTCCAGAGGCACAAGTTGAAGAAGCTGCTCCAGAGGCACAAGTTGAAGAAGCTGCTCCAGAGGCACAAGTTGAAGAGCCTAAATCTGAAGAAGACATTAACTCTGAGGAAGAAGCTTAATTTATATTCTAGGTTTTGTCTGAATTAAGATCAATTACAAAATCTAAACAAAAGATTTCCAAGGTTGCTTTTCATACATTAGGTTGTAAGCTAAATTTTTCCGAGTCATCATATATTTCAAAAAATCTTGCTGAAAATAATTATAAAATAGTTCAGTTTGACAAATTTGCTGATGCCTATGTAATAAATACATGTTCTGTTACAGAAAATGCTGATAATAAATTTAAATATTTTGTAAAACAAGCTTTAAAAGTTAATCCAAATGCTTTTATAGCAGCTATTGGATGTTATGCTCAACTTAAACCAAAAGAGCTTTTAAACGTCGAAGGAGTTGATCTTGTTTTAGGTGCATCTGATAAGTTTAATTTAATTGACTATTTAAATAATTTGGATAAAGATTATTCTAATGAAGTTCATTCTTGCAATATTAATGAAGTGAATACTTTTAAAGAAAGCTATTCTCTGGATCAAAGAACTAGAGCTTTTTTGAAGGTTCAAGATGGCTGTGACTATAAATGTAGTTTTTGTACCATTCCTTTAGCTAGAGGAAAATCAAGGAGTAATTCTATTTCAAAAGTAATTGATAACATTAAAAAAATAAATTCAGAGAATATAAAAGAAATTGTTCTTACTGGTATTAATCTTGGTGACTTTGGCAAAAATGATGATGATGATAACAGATATAACTTTTTAGACCTAATTAAACAAATTGAAAAACTAGATATTACTACAAGATTCAGAATTTCATCAATAGAGCCTAATTTATTAACTGACGAAATAATTGAATTTATAAGTAATAGTAAAAAATTTGTTCATCATTTCCATATTCCTCTTCAAAGTGGTTGTGATTCTATACTGAGGTTAATGCGAAGAAGATATGACACTGATCTATACAAGAGTAGAATAAAAAAAATAAAAGAAACTATGCCAGATGCATCGATTGGAGTTGATATAATAGTAGGATTTCCTGGTGAAGATGATGAAAAATTCCTAGAATCATTTAATTTTCTGGAAAGATTAGATGTCTCATATTTACATGTGTTTACTTATTCTGAAAGAGATAATACTCATGCTATTACCCTTCCTCAAAGCGTTGAACCATTTAAAAGGTCTAAAAGAAGTAAACTTTTAAGATTACTCTCAAGTAGAAAGAAACTTGAATTCTATCAAACACATGTTGGAAGCTACCATAATATTTTGTTTGAGTCTGAGAATAAGAATGGATATATTGAAGGGTTATCAGAAAATTATATAAGATACAGAAGAAAGTGGGATTCTAATCTATCAGGAAGTATTGTAAAGTCTAAAATAGTTTCAATAGATCAAGATGGATACGCTATATAAATTATAGCTTTATCCCTACAGGTAATAGGTGTTTAAAAGATTTATTCTTTCTTACAAAACCAGCAATTCTGGGTGATGTTGGAACTACTCTTAAATTTTTACTTTCAATAAACTCAAGTACTTTAATGATAAAGTCTTCCTCGAAAGATTTATCTTTAATTTCATCTGGAATATGGATTTTAGTTAGGAAAATTTTTCTCTCCTGTTCAGCGTATTCTATTCTTGCTAATGAGTCAGAAACTTTGACTTCAAATTGTCTTAAAAACTCATTATTTTCGATAATTATATTATTCATAAATAAAAAAGCCGGACAGCAAAGATAAAAAAAATCATTAACAAACTAAAAGAATTCTACTTTCTAAATTCTTTTCATTTGTTCTTGCATAAGCTTTATTTGAGCAGTTAACATATTATGTTTATCGTGAGATTTTGCCTCAGTTAATAGTGCTTGAGCTTCTCTTTTTCTTCTTTTTTGCATCATTATACCAGCAAGGCTTAGCTTTGCCATGGCTATATCATGA
Source organism: Bacteroidota bacterium (assembly GCA_038110465.1). Lineage (GTDB taxonomy): Bacteria > Bacteroidota > Bacteroidia > Flavobacteriales > Flavobacteriaceae > Marisimplicoccus. Next base: position 167,463 of record JAYNJU010000001.1, read on the forward strand.
CTCATACTTAACCCAAGCTTTAAGGATTCTCTAAAGTGTTTTTCAGCTACGGTAAGATTTTTTTGTGACTGAATTAACCCATTTAAATAATAATAAAAACCTTGTTGCTTTCTAACTAAAGCTGATTTAGGGTTTTTAATGAGCTTGAGGATTCTCTCCGTTTTATCAAAATTTTGTTTTCTTAGACTTAAAAATGCAAGAATCAAAATTTCATTTTTAAAATATAGTACTAAAAGAATAATTGATAATAAAATTAGAAAAATACCATTACCAACAAATGTCTCAGTTATTTGGAAAACTCCATATCCTAAAGATAAAATTGAGATAATAATTTTTATAATTTTTGGTATCATATATTATACAAATTTACAATTTAAAAATATTTATATGAAGTTGATTAAAAAGATATTATATTTGCCTGCTATTAAACAAAAAATATTTTGAAAAGGACTTATCAACCATCAAAGAGAAAAAGGAGAAATAAGCATGGTTTTATGGACAGAATGTCCTCAGCTAATGGTCGTAAAGTACTTGCTAGTAGGAGAGCTAAAGGGAGAAAAAAATTAACTGTCTCAGATGAACCTAGACATAAAAAATAATTTTTAATAACTTTTAGTAAATGGTGCTTTTTCAGCACCTTTTTTTTTATATTTTAGTTTGATTTTATGCCCAAGGATAAAAAAATTAAATCAATTCTTATTATAGGGTCTGGTCCCATTATCATTGGACAGGCATGTGAATTTGACTACTCTGGATCACAAGCATTAAGGTCTTTAAAAGAGGATGGTATTAAGACGATATTAATTAATTCTAATCCAGCGACAATTATGACTGATCCTTCAATGGCAGATCATATTTATTTAAAACCCCTTACTACTAAATCAATAATTGAAATCTTAGAAACTCACAGTGATATTGACGCTGTTCTTCCAACTATGGGTGGTCAAACCGCTTTAAATTTATGTATAGAAGCTCAAGAAAAAGAAATATGGTCAAGGTATAATGTTAAGATTATTGGTGTAGATATTGATGCAATAGAGATTACAGAGGACAGAGAAAAATTTAGAACTTTATTAAATAAAATTCAAATACCTGTAGCCCCTGCTGAAAGTGCTTCATCATTTTTGAAAGGTAAAGAAATTGCTCAAAAATTTGGTTTTCCTTTGGTAATAAGGCCCTCATTTACTCTTGGAGGTACAGGTGCATCTTTAGTTTTTGAAGAAGAAAAGTTCAATGACTTATTAACAAGAGGTCTTGAATCTTCTCCAATACACGAAGTATTAATTGACAAAGCCCTAATTGGGTGGAAGGAATATGAATTGGAACTGTTAAGAGATAAAAACAATAACATTGTAATTATTTGTACGATAGAAAATATGGACCCAATGGGAATTCATACAGGAGATTCTATTACTGTTGCCCCAGCAATGACATTATCTGATACTACCTATCAAAAAATGAGAGATATGGCTATTAAAATGATGAAAAGTATAGGTGACTTTGCAGGTGGTTGTAATGTTCAATTTGCTGTAAGTCCAGATGAAAAAGAAGATATTATTGCAATAGAAATAAATCCAAGAGTATCTAGATCATCTGCTCTAGCATCTAAAGCCTCAGGATATCCAATTGCTAAAATTGCAGCTAAACTTGCTTTAGGATATACACTGGATGAATTAAGCAATCAGATTACAAAGTCAACTTCTGCATTATTTGAACCTACTATTGATTATGTTATTGTAAAGATTCCTAGATGGAATTTTGATAAGTTTGAAGGTTCTGATAGAACATTAGGTTTACAAATGAAAGCAGTTGGTGAAGTTATGGGAATTGGTCGTTCTTTTCAAGAAGCTCTCCACAAAGCTACTCAGTCACTTGAGATTAAAAGAAATGGACTAGGTGCTGATGGAAAGGGATACAAAGATTACAATACTATTATTAGTAAGCTTACAAATGCAAGCTGGGATAGAGTATTCGTAATATATGATGCCATTCAAGCTGGGATTCCTTTGGAAAGAATCTATGATATCACAAAAATAGATATGTGGTTTCTAAAACAGTATGAGGAATTATATATGTTAGAAAAAGAAATTTCTAACATTAAAATTGATCAAATTGAATATGATTTGCTTTTAGAGGCAAAACAAAAAGGTTTTGCTGATAGACAAATTGCCTATATGCTTGGTTGCCTTGAAAGTGAAGTATATAACAAAAGAATTGATCTAGGAATCAATAGAGTTTATAAACTTGTTGATACATGTGCTGCTGAATTTCAAGCTCAAACTCCATATTACTATTCAACTTTTGAAGAAAAAATAAAAACTAAGGATAATATAGAATATTCAGAAAATGAAAGTTTAGTGTCCAATAAGAGAAAAATTGTTGTTCTTGGCTCTGGACCTAATAGGATTGGGCAAGGTATTGAATTTGATTATTGTTGTGTGCATGGTGTTTTAGCTGCCAGTGAATGTGGATATGAAACTATTATGATTAATTGTAACCCAGAAACAGTATCTACTGATTTTGATATCTCAGATAAACTATATTTTGAGCCAGTTTTTTGGGAACATATCTATGATATAATAAGACATGAGAATCCTGAAGGTGTAATAGTTCAACTTGGAGGACAAACTGCATTAAAACTTGCTGAAAAACTTGATAGGTATAATATTAAAATTATTGGAACAGAATATAAATCCTTAGACCTTGCTGAAGACAGAGGTAGTTTTTCAAATCTTTTGAAAAAAAATAAAATTCCTTATCCCGATTTCGGAGTCGCAACCAGTGCGAAAGAGGCAGTAAAGTTATCTAAAAAACTTGATTTTCCGATACTTGTAAGACCTTCATATGTTTTAGGTGGTCAAGGTATGAAGATTGTCATAAATAAAGAGGAATTAGAGAAGCATGTGGTAGACCTTTTGACCAAAATACCAAATAATAAACTTTTACTGGATCACTACCTAGATGGAGCAATAGAAGCAGAAGCTGATGCAATTTGTGATGGAGAAGATGTATACATTATAGGGATTATGGAACATATTGAACCATGTGGAATCCACTCTGGTGATTCAAATGCTACTTTACCAGTATTTAATTTGGGTGAATTTACTGTAAATCAGATAATAGATCACACAAAAAAAATAGCTTTAGAATTAAATACATTAGGATTGATAAATATTCAGTTTGCTATAAAGGATGATAAAGTTTATGTAATTGAAGCTAATCCAAGAGCATCTAGAACAGTCCCATTTATTTCTAAAGCCTATAAAGAACCTTATGTAAATTATGCAACTAAAATAATGCTTGGTGAAAATAAACTTAAAGACTTTAAATTTAATCCCGAACTCAAGGGATATGCAATCAAGCAGCCTGTTTTTTCATTTAATAAATTCCCAGATGTTAATAAGCAATTAGGACCAGAAATGAAGAGCACGGGAGAGAGTATACTTTTTATAGATGATTTAAATGATGATGCTTTTTTTGAATTATACTCAAGAAGAAAAATGTACCTAACAAAATAGCTTATTTTTTAATTGATTTTTGCTCTATAATTAAACTTTGATATTTGTTATCATCTGGTTTTTCAATCTCCAAATATGGCTCATCAATTAATATTGAAGTTGAAATTCCGAAAATATTATTAAGAGCTGTTTCTAACAGAGGTTCATTTGGATCTCCTAATATTCCAGGATTTATTAAAGATTCTTTTTGGAAAATATCAGGTATTAAACCATCTGGAAAATCTGTATAACCTGCAACATTTCCAATTTTTAGTACAATTGGTTGCATTGCATATTTATGATTTGGATTTTTATCTCTAGAGTCATTAATATAGTCATATACAGTTATAGAACCTTGATTTTTTCCTGTAGTATAATCACCAATATGTATTACATCTATATAGGGATCAAGTCCATTGATTAATAACTCACTAGCAGATGCAGTTCTTGAGCTAGTTAAAACAAATAACCTACTTAGCTTAAGCGAATTAATAGATTGATTATTATCAAGCTTATCTACAAATTTATTGACAAGTGATTCAGGACTATTGTTATTCCAATAATCCATTAATTTAGAATTCCACCTCTCTTTAGCAAATATCTGATTATTAAACTGCCCAGTTATCATTGAAGCAAGATTTATTGAAGTAGATATTCTTCCGCCAGGATTATACCTCAAATCAATTACTAGCTCATCAATATTTTTTGATTTAAATTCACCAAAAACATTGTTCAACTCAATATTATAATCAATATTTTCAGATTCAACAAAACCTAAGAATTGATTATACATTAAGTATGCTATTTTTTTTCCATCTAATTCAATCACTTTGGAAATATGAACGGGATTTTTAACAAGCCTAGTCTTTGTTAAATTTATCGTTTCTTCTCCTGGAATAATATTAGCACATTGATTGTTTGAATTATAGCTTATTTCAGAAAATCTTACATTATAATTATTTTCTGCACTGTAAAGAAGTTCCCTATAGTTATCCCTTGTTAATCTTGAACCATTAATTTCATTAAATACCATACCTCTTTTAATTCCTTTAGTATCGGCATCAGAATTCTTGTGAACATACCTAACAAACCCAAAAACATTCTGATCATTACATTCAACATAAAGCCCAAATTCCATTCCATCAGAATCGCTGATACCTTGAAGTGTATTTTCTAATTCAACATAATCATCAACAATCCAACTAAACTTATCATCAGGATGAAGAAGTGAATTAAAGAATGATTCGGGATTTGTGTTCTGGCTTAAATAGTATGCATATTCAGCTTCATTTTCTTTTTTAGAATCAGATAGATTGACAACACTTTCCTGCCAATAGTAATATTGATTAAGTCCTTTCCATATAAAATCACTAACCTCTAGATCAGTTTCAAGTCTAATAATATTTGGATCTTCATCATCTGCTTTCTTACAGCTATTAATAATTAGAAAAGATATAAGTAAAAGTAAATTAAACTTTTTCATAAAATTAAATTATTACAATCCAGTATAGTTGTAGGGTGATATATCTTTTAACTCATCCTTTAAACTGTCACTAATATTAAGATTATCAATAAAATTATGGATAGATTTTTTATCTATTTTATTATTATTACGAGTCAATTCTTTTAATAATTCATAAGGATTTTCAAATCCTTCTCTTCTTAAAATTGTTTGAATAGCTTCTGATACTACTATCCAATTGTTCTCAATATCATAATTTATCTTTTCCTCATTAACAATAATTTTATTTAAACCCTTTAAAATTGATTCAAATGAAATTAAAGAATGTCCAAAGGGAACCCCAATATTTCTTAAAACAGTACTATCTGAAAGATCTCTTTGAAGTCTTGATTTAGTTAACTTATTAGAGAAATACATAAAGATTGAGTTTGCAATTCCAAGATTTCCCTCAGAGTTTTCAAAGTCTATAGGGTTAACTTTATGAGGCATTGCAGAAGAACCAACTTCATTATTTATGATTTTTTGTTTGAAATAATCATGGGAGATATAAGTCCATATATCAATACACATATCTAGAAGAATATTATTAATCCTTCTACAATTGTCAGAAAGTGCAGCAAATGAATCATAATGCTCAATTTGAGTTGTAGGGAATGAATAGCTGAGACCAAGTTTGGATTCCACAAATTCTTGACCAAATGATTTCCAATTAATATCAGGAAATGCAACTTTATGGGCATTAAAATTACCAATAGCTCCAGCAAACTTGGCAGAATTAGGAATTAATTTTAATTGATTTAACTGTTGATTTATTCTTGTCCAAAAAACTCTAAATTCTTTTCCTAATCTAGTAGGTGACGCTGGTTGACCGTGTGTCCTTGAAATCATAGGTATATTTGCATACTCTAAGCATTTTTTATCTATCTCAACAAGTATTTCGTTTAATTTAGGTATATAAATTTCATCTATAAAATCTTTTACAGAAAGTGGAATAGCAGTATTATTTATATCTTGTGAGGTAAGACCAAAATGAATAAATTCTTTATACTCTGAAATTCCAATTTCTTCAAATTTTAATTTTAAATAATATTCAACAGCCTTAACATCATGGTTTGTGATATCTTCAATTTCTTTTATTTTAATTGCATCTTCAATTTTGAACTTTAAATATATATTTCTGAGTTCATTGTATTTTTTTTTATTAAAATTTTTTAGTTGAGGAATTCCTAGATCACATAGAGCAATAAAATATTCCACTTCAATTTTTAGTCTATAATAAATTAATGCTTTTTCGGAAAAATACTTTCTTAAAGATTCTGTCTTATTAAAGTATCTACCATCAACTGGAGAAATTGAATTGAGTTGGTCATTCATTGTACAAAGATAAGCTAACTGAAGATTTTATTAAAATTCAAGAAGCTTGTATTCATCATAACATTCATTAATTGCTTCCATTATTTGAAGATCATTAGCCTGTTGGATAAAAGTGTCAGAAAAATTACAATTTCTTAGAATTTCATCAATATCATTTTTTTCAACTCCAAGAAGTTGAACAAGAACTTCTCTATCAAACTTAGTTGCTAAAAGGTTCTTTATTTCTTTATCCTCTCTCATAAGTCGTAATTTGTCCATTTGTATTGATTTTTTTTTAAATAAATTATTTAAAAAATCTGCCGGATTAAAAATGGCACCTATAACTCTTGAAATACCTGATCTTGATCTTCTACCTGCTTCGTATCCTAAATTAGGAAGTCCAATTATTCTATATCTTGTAGATGTATTTACAGGGGCATTCTTAACATCTATTTCTAAATACCCAGTTAATTGATATGGTTTTATAATTACTTCTTCTAATGCAAAGGCTAATTCTGTTAATTCAATTGTATTATCATCAAATCTAACTAAATCATTTGTTACAACTATTTTAAGAGGTTTATAGCCTATATATGAAAAATAAAGGGTATCATTAACTTTAGCTTGAATTTCAAATTCACCTGAAGAATTAGTAATTGTACCTTTAACTTTTGTAAGGTTTAGAACATGCACATTTTGAAGAATTGCATTGGAAGTTTCACTTTGTACTTTCCCCCTTATAATTTCTTCCTGCTCCTGAGAATTTGAAACAGCTGAGATAAATAAAACAACGATTAATAAAATCTTTTTCATCAGGCTAATTGCTAAATTAGAAAGAATATATTATAATTAACTATGAATTGCTATGTAGATGTCATACTGCCTCTTCCTTTACCTGGTACATTTACCTATCATTTAAGTCAAGATGAATCAAAAAAAATTAAAGTTGGACACAGAGTAGCAGTTAGTTTTGGTAAAAGAAAAATTTATACAGCAATAGTTTCTGATATTCATAAAAATAAACCATTAGATTATCTTACAAAACCAATTGAATTTATATATGACGATAATGAACTAGTATCTTCAAAACATATCGAATTCTGGCATTGGATCTCAAGATATTATTTTGCTCCTATTGGAGATGTTTTAAAGGCTGCAATTCCTTCAACTTTTCTTCTTGAGAGTGAAAGTATCTTAGTAAAAAATCAGATAGATATTAATGAAGTAAAAGAAATGTCTGATGAAGAGTATATTTTATTTGAGGCTCTTGATGTTAAAAATTTAAAAGTTAGCGATGTATCAGAGATTGTAAATAAAAAGAACATTTATTCATTAATTCAAAATATGATAGCAAAAGGATATATAGATCTAAATTTTGAATTAAAAGATAAGTATAAACCAAAACTTATTGATGTTGTAACACTAAAAAAAAATTTTTTAAATAAAAAAGAACTTAAGAATTCTCTAGAAGTTTTGAAAAATAGTCCTAAACAAAATGAACTATTTCTATTTATTAAAAGTACTCAGAATTCAAAAGAATTTATAACTATTGATGATATAAAAAAGAAAATAAAATTTTCAAAAAGTTCATTAAAAGGTCTCCATGAAAAAGGGGTAATAGAAATAAAAAAAATAAGAGTTGATAGAAATCAAAATGATAGTAACGAATATTCTAAATCTAATAATTCTCTTAGTCTAACTCAAACCAAAGCATTATCAAGTTTAAGAAGTGAGCTTGAAAAAAATGAAGTAGTTCTTCTCGAAGGTGTCACTTCATCTGGTAAAACTGAGATCTATATAAAAATAATTGATGAATTTATTAAAGCAGGAAAACAAGTTTTGTATTTAGTTCCTGAAATATCTTTAACAACTCAAATAATTCAAAAATTAAAAGTAAACTTTAGTGATAAAATTTCTGTATTTCATTCTAAATATAGCTTAAACGAAAGGACAGAAGTCTGGGGAAATGTAAAGTCAAGTGAAAGTAAGGCTAGTCTTATTGTTGGTGCTAGATCTTCAATTTTTTTACCATTCTCTAATTTAGGATTAATTATTGTAGATGAGGAACATGAAGTTTCTTATAAACAACAAGATCCATCTCCACGATATAATGCTAGGGATTCAGCAATTTATTTATCAAAAATTTTTAATTCAAAAGTTATTCTTGGTTCAGCAACACCATCAATAGAAACATCTTTTAATGCTAGAAATAATAAATTCGGTCATGTTGAATTAAAGGAAAGATATGGGAATATTGAGATGCCATATATTGAAACTATTGATATGAGAACAGAATTAAAACATGATATTAATCATATTTTTTCAATGAAACTGGTTGAAGAAATAAATCTTACATTAGATTCTGGCAAGCAAGTTATATTATTTAGAAATAGAAGAGGATACTCTCCACAGTGGCAATGTGATTCATGTGGTAATAATATAATTTGTGATAATTGTGATGTAAGTTTAACCTACCATCAAAAATCTAATTCTTTAAGATGTCATTACTGCGGTTTTCAATCTAAAGCTAATATTAAATGTAATTCATGTGGAATTGATTCAATGAATTTCAAAGGAGATGGTACTGAACAAATTGAAGAAATAATAAGAGAAATATTTCCAACTGCAACCATAGGTAGGATGGACTGGGATACAACAAGAGGAAAATGGGACTTTGATAAAATGATTAATTCATTTGCAAAAAATGAAATTGATATTTTAATTGGAACTCAAATGATTACTAAAGGACTAGATTTCAATAATGTAGGTTTAGTAGGTGTCTTAAACACTGACCACTTTTTAAATTTCCCAGATTTTAGAGCTCATGAAAAAGCATTCCAAATATTAACTCAAGTTTCAGGTAGAGCTGGAAGATCTGGAGAAAGGGGAAAAGTATATCTTCAAACATATCAACCAAATCATCCAATTATAAATAATGTTATAAAATATGATTATAAATCAATGTATGAAAACCAGTTATCTGAGAGAAAAGATTATAAATACCCTCCTTATGTTAGACTAATAAGAATTATTGTAAAAGATAGAAGTTATGATAAATTAAATTCATCTGCTGAGTGGATTAATAAGTCAATAAGAATAAATTTTAAAGGTATGATTTTAGGCCCTGTTTATCCCGAAATTGCTAGAATCAAGAATAAATATCATAAAGAGTTTTTAATCAAATTAAAAGATATTCATGAATTAAATGATTTAAGAGGAAAATTAAATTTAATATTGAAAAGTTTCGATTCTATAGGTAAATATAGAAGTGTAAAAATCACAGTAGATGTTGATCCAAACTAGATATTACTTTAATAAAAATAAATTTGGCAGATATTATTTATTAAGTTAATTTTGCGGCCTAACAAATTAAGATGAAAAACTACGAAACTGTATTTATTTTAAATCCTGCATTGTCTGAAGAGCAGGTTGATAAGGCTGTTGAGAAATATGAAAAACACCTTAAATCTAATGGAGCTAAAATTACCAGTAAAGAATTATGGGGTTTGAAAAAATTAGCATATACAATACAGAATAAAAATAGTGGTTTTTACAATCTTATTGAATATTCAGCACCAGCTGAAGTTGTTTCCACATTAGAAGTAGAGTTTTCAAGAGATGAAACTGTAATGAGATATTTGACAGTAACACTTGACAAACACGCAAGTGAGTGGGCAGAAAAAAGAAGAAACAGAAATACAAAAAAAGCTAGTTAATTATGGCAGGTATTGATGAACAATCAAAAATAAAAAACGAAGGAGAAATAAGATATCTATCTCCTTTAGATATAAATACTTCTAAAGCTAAAAAATACTGTATGTTTAGAAGATCTGGTATTAAATATGTTGATTACAAAGATCCAGATTTCTTAAACAGGTTTATCAACGAACAAGGTAAAATATTACCAAGAAGATTAACTGGTACATCATTAAAATATCAAAGAAAAGTTGCTGTAGCTGTCAAAAGAGCTAGACATCTTGCTTTGCTTCCTTATGTAGGAGATTTACTAAAATAATTATGGAAATAATTTTAAAAGAAAATGTTGCAAATGTAGGCTTCAAAGATGAAGTAGTTACTGTTAAGCCTGGATACGGGAGAAACTTTTTAATTCCTTCAGGCAAAGCAATTTTAGCTACAGAATCTGCAAAAAAAGTATTGGCTGAAAATTTGAAACAAAAAGCATTTAAGGAACAATCTATAATTGATGAAGCAGAGAAAATTGCATCAAAAATCTCAAAACTAGATCTTAAAATTTCAGCTAAGGTTGGCCCTGATGGAAAATTATTTGGATCTATATCAAATGCTGATGTATGCAAAAGTCTTTTAGACAAAAAAATTGAAGTTGAAAAAGAAAATATTTCAATTCCTGGTAAGTCAATTAAAAGAATAGGAAAGTATCAGGCAAGCATTAGACTTCATAGAGAAGTTTCTACTCAATTAAACTTTGAGCTTTTAGCTGAAACAAAATAATTTTATAACTTTATTGTTCGTTGATTGTCAAATACATCTTTGATGTCTCAAAATTTGAATACACCTAAAGGAACAAAAGATTTTTACTCCCTAGAATTAGTTAAAAGAAATTATCTACTCAAGGTTCTTAAACAAACATTTAACTCTTTTAATTTTGAAGAAATACAGACTCCTTCTTTTGAAAATTTATCTGTACTAACTGGAAACTATGGTGAAGATGAAGATTCTCTTATGTTTAAAATATTATCTTCTGGAGAAAAACTTAGAAAAGCTGATCTGGATTCTTTGAAAGACAATAATCTTTCAAAATTTGCTAATTCTTTATCTGATAAAGCTCTTAGATATGATTTGACAGTACCTTTATCTAGGTTTATTAGACAAAATCTTAATAAAATAAATCTTCCATTTAGAAGATTTCAAACACAATTAGTTTGGAGAGCTGATAGACCTCAAAAAGGAAGATTCAGAGAATTTCTTCAATGTGATATTGATGTTATTGGAGAAAATAATATTATGAATGAAGTAGAGTGTATAAAACTATTCGACTCGGTCTTAACTAAATTAAATTTCCCTAAAGTTTTTATTAGAGTTAATAATAGAGAAATTTTAGATGGTATCTCAAAAATAATGAAGCTAGATAGTCTAGATGAAATTGGACCTTCTCTTGATAAGTCTGATAAAATTGGAATTGATGGAGTTATTAATGAGTTAAAATTAAAAGGTGTTTCAGATGATTCATTGAAAATATTAAAGTCATTTTTAGAAATTAATGGATCTAATCATGATAAAATTGCTTTGATTAAAAAGGAATTTTTAAAAAATAAACTTTCAATAGAAAGTATTGAAAGGATTGAAATTTTTCTTGATTTAATAGATAAATTCGATTTAAACAGTTTAGATCCAAAATTTGATATTTCACTAGCAAGAGGATTAGGTTATTATACTGGTTTAATAGTTGAGGTATCTTCACCTGAAAATATAAATATTGGTTCAATTGGAGGAGGTGGTAGATATGATAATTTAGTTCAAGGAAATGACCCAAATTTAAGTGGATTTGGTATTTCATTTGGTTTTGATAGATTATATACTATTCTAGAGGATCTTAATTTATTTCCAAATAAATTCAAATCTTCAAAGACTTTTCTTTTTCTAAATTTTGGAATGGATATTATTCCTAATATAATAGAGCCTGTGAATAAATTAAGGGAAAATAATATTGCATGTGAGATATATCCATCCGAAAAAAAAATTAAAAAACAATTAGACTATGCTAATCAAAAAGGCATAGACTTTGTTGTTATAATTGGAAAAGAGGAACTAGACTCTAACAAATTTAAGATTAAAGATATGACTAAGGGTGAAGAAATCGTTTTTGAGGACCTTAATAATATTTTTAAAGAAATAAATTCTCTTAATTAAAATGGTTATACCATTTATTAAAAGGCCTCTCAATGAGGCTTATAAATTTTGAATTAGACTTTTCGTTAAGGTCTGTATCAATACCATATTTTATTTTATCTCTTTCAAGCTCCATATATGTTCCAAATAACCTATCCCAAATTGAGAAGATATTTCCATAATTTGAGTCTGTGTATGGTAGTTCAAAATGATGATGAACTTTATGCATATTAGGAGATACTATCACATAGCTAAGTAATTTATCAAGCTTAGTTGAAATTTGAATATTAGCATGATTAAATTGAGAAGCTAAAACTGATATTGATTGATAGAGAAGGACTAAACCAATTGGAGCACCAGATATAAAAATTCCTGTAAAAGTGAATAAAAATCTTATTATGCTTTCAAAAGGATGGTGTCTGTTGGCTGTAGTTGTGTCAACATTGTGATCTGTATGATGAACAATATGAATATACCAAAGCAATTTAACTTTGTGTTGTACTAAATGAGGTAAATAAGCTCCAATAAGATCAAGCAATAGAAGTCCTATAATTACACTTACAAAAGTTGTAGAATCAATTAAGTAAATTAGACCAAAATTATTATTTGAAGTCCAATCTGATGCAAATACTAATAAATAAGCAAAAAAGAAATTTACAACAATTGTTGTAATAGTTAATAAGAAGTTGGGTAAAGAGTGCTTCCATTTCTTATAGTTAAAAATTTTGAAAGGTAGTGCTCCCTCCATCACCCAAAAAAAGGTAATTCCTGATACAATAATTACTGCTCTATTTACAGAAGAAATATTCTCAAATATTAACAATAAGTTTTCCATTTTTAATTGTCCTCTGTTCCGTCCCTATTTGGAATTCTAAGTGAAGGCCAAGTATCTCTTTCCCCAGTTAAGGGATTTACAGGAAGAACTCTTCTATCTCTTGGCATTAATTCATCTTCTTCACTTGCCAGATATGTTAAAATTGCAATCAAAACAACATTATCTCTTACATCATCAAAAATGATTTTATCATATGTATCTCTATTAGTATGCCAAGTATAATGATATTGGCTATCACCACCATATGAAAAATCAAGAGATCTTAAATTAAAACCTGGAACTCCGGATGAAACAAAATTTCTCCAATCAGATGAACCACCCGAAGGAACAATTACTCCATTTTGCTCATAGGAATTAAGAGGAATTGGCACTCCAGGAAATTCAGTATCAATTTCATCTCTAATTTCTGATGGAACATATTGAAGCCATTCTCCTATAAATCTATATGCTTCTGTAAATCCATGGCCATTTATTTGAACAACTCTTCCAGTACCATTATCTTGATTAAATAAAGCTTGTAAGTTTTCAACTATTTCTGGATGATCTTCAACAAAAGCACTAGATCCATTAAGACCTTGTTCTTCAGCACCCCAATGAGCGGCAATAATTGTTCTTTTTGGATTTGGGTAAATTTTCTTCAAGATTCTCATTACCTCCATCATTGTAATAGTCCCTGTTCCATTATCTGTAGCACCTGTTCCACCACCAGTAGAGTCTAGGTGTGCTGAAAGAATTACATATTCGTTGGGTTTTTCTACTCCTTCGATTCTTCCTAAAGAATTATAGGTTGGTACTTTTCCTAATTCTTTTGATTGAAGATTAACATTTACAGTTGGTTTTTGACCATTTTGAGCTAATCTATATAATAATCCGAAATCTTCCATACTAATATCAACAGTTGGAGTTTCTGAACTTATACCTAAATATCCTGGACTAAATATAGTGTTTGTTCCAAATCCCCCTCTCCAATTTGAATTAATAATTGATGCTGGTTTTGCATCCTCAATTGCTTTTACCATTTCCATATATCCATATCCTGTTTTTCTAAAATTTTGAAAATCATTTCTTCTTTTAGTAATTCTAAATTTTCTTATATCTTCTAATGTTTTTTCTTTTGCCCATCTTTTGATATCATAATCTGGTCTACCTGAGATATCAGGGGTTCCGAATAAAATATGTTTTCCTTTAATAGTGGTTAGCCATTGATCAAAAACTTCTTTAGACTCAAAAGGGATTGTTACTACTTCCCCAAGCTCTCCATTTTTTTTAGTACTTGCACTCCATGATAATTGCTGACCTTCTAAAGATTTAACCCATGGAGACATCATATCAATATGACTTATACCTCTTTCCCAAGCTCTCCATTGACCAAATTGCTCATTTTCAGAATTTATTCCCCATCTATTGTAAGTGTTGACTACCCAATTATGAGCTTGAGTCATTTGAGGGGTACCAGTTAGTCTAGGCCCAATTTGATCCATAAGTTCATGTGCTAAAACTTCTAATTGTGAGTTATTATTTGCCTCGGAAACAATTTGATTAATCGTCTGAAGTTTATTTTGAGAGTAAGCTGTGGTTAAAGTAAAACTTAAGCATGTAAGTAGTAAAAATTTTTTCATTTGAGTTAAATTTATTGGTTCAAATATAATTAAATACTTACATTACAAATGTTAAAACAATTTTAATTAAATAAACCAAAAATTATTACTATGAAGAGAATACTTCAACCCTTATTTATAATATTTATTGTAATTAATTTTTCATTTTCACAAGATGATAAAAAAGATAATAAAGAAGAAAAACAAAATAAAAATTTACCTATCAAACCTGAAAGGTTTTATGATTTAGAGACTGACGAAGGAACATGGATGTCTATTGATGTTAGCCCTGATGGACAATCTATAGTATTTGATTTACTTGGCGATATATATACCATTCCAATAACTGGAGGTAATGCAAAAAGAATAACTAAAGGAATGGCTTTTGATAGTCAGCCAAGATTTTCACCAGATGGTAAATCAATTGTTTATGTCAGTGATAAAAGTGGTGGAAATAATGTATGGATTAGAAACCTAGAAACTAATGATTCAACACAGATTACTAAACAAAAAAATAATCAAACAGCATTTGCAGATTGGTCTAGGGATGGAGATTACATTATTGTTGCTACAGGTAGAAGAAACTTAAAGCTTCATATGTTTCATAAAGATGGTGGTAGCGGTGTTAAGTTAATTAATGAACCAACATCATTAAAAATTGTTCAACCTGAGGTTAGTCACGATGACAGATACATTTGGTATGCACATAGATCTAATTCTTGGCAGTATAATGCAAGATTCCCTCAATATCAAATTTCTAAATATGATAGAGAAACAGGGGATATTAAAAGAGAAACTTCAAGATTTGGTTCTGCTTTTACTCCAACATTATCTCCAAATGGAAAATGGTTGGTATATGGAACAAGATTTGAAGATAAAACTGCACTAAGACTAAGAGACTTACAAACAGGTGAAGAAAAGTGGCTTGCATTCCCTGTCCAAAAAGATGATCAAGAATCTCAAGCCACTATGGGTGTTTTGCC
Source organism: Bacteroidota bacterium (assembly GCA_038110465.1). Taxonomy (GTDB): domain Bacteria; phylum Bacteroidota; class Bacteroidia; order Flavobacteriales; family Flavobacteriaceae; genus Marisimplicoccus. Next base: position 183,059 of record JAYNJU010000001.1, read on the forward strand.
AAATATGTCTTTTACCCCTGACAGCAATAGTTTAATTGTTTTTTATGGTGGTAAAATAAATAATATACCAATTAATGGTAACGAATCCTCTATTATACCTTTTTATGTTAAAGAAAAGATAGAGATAGGCCCAGAATTAAAATTTGATTATGAAATATCAGATGATAAAGAAATGATAGTTAATCAAATCAGAGATATTAGTGTTTCACCAGATGGAAAATCAGCAGTGTTTACAGCATTAAATAAACTTTATTTAATGAATCTTGAGACTAATGAGATGAAAAGACTTACAAATTTCAAAGATGAAATTACAGAAGCTATGCCAAGTTGGAGTCCTCAAGGAAACGAAATAGTTTTTGTAACGTGGAATAATAATGATGGTGGAGCTATATATAAATTAGATATTAATGGAAAAAGAGGGCCAATTATTCTTACCGGAAATCAATATGGAAATAAACCAGGTGTTTATTCTAATCCCAGATGGAACAATGAAGGAAATAGAATAGTCTTTACTCAAGGAGATGAGACTAGTTATAAAGATAGTTATGGTCCTGGTGCATTTAAGTCAAATGAAAGAATCATGTGGATCTCCTCAAATGGTGGAAGATTGAATTTAATAGATGATTCAAAAGGTAGGTCTTATCCACATTTTGTTAAAGGAAAGAATAGAATTTATTTATTTAGTAATAGGGATGGATTAGTTTCTATTAATTGGGATGGTACTGACGAAAAGAAAATAGTAAAAGTTACAGGAGATACTCCTTATGGATCAGGTGACTCAACTAATCCTTCTAACGCTAGTTTAATTCTAATTTCTCCTAATGGGGATCAAGGTCTAGCTAAGATTAATAATAACCTTTATAGTTTTATTATACCCTATTCAGGTGTTGAATCTTTAAAAATATCATTATCTAACCCTTCATCTTCTGCTTTTCCAGCTAGAAAATTAACAGAAATTGGAGGTGAGTTTCCATCATGGGATGTCAATTCTAATACTATTTATTGGTCACTTGGAAAATCTTTATTTAACTATAACCTAGAAGAAGCAAAAATATTTGAAGAAGATTTAAAAAGGAAAAAGAAAGAGGAAAAGGAATCAAAAGAAGATGAATCTAATGAATCAGAAGATGAAGAATCAAAAGAAGATGAAATAGAAGAAGAGGAGTCTGATGAGAAGGAATCTGGATCAGATGAGTCTGAAGAAGAAAAAGAGGAAGATAATTTTAAACCAATTGAAACTGAAATTAGAGTTAAGGTTATAAGAGATATACCTAATAGCTCAATCTTAATTGAAAATGCAAAGATTATTACCATGAATGGTGATGAAATATTTGAGAGTGGAAATATTTTGATAAAAAATAATAGGATTATTGAGGTAAGTGATCAAAAAATTGATGTTCAAGAAGATGTAGTTAAAATTGATATGTCAGGAAAAATTATTTTACCAGGCTTTATAGATACTCATGCACATATGTGGCCAAGATGGGGTCTTCATAAATATCAACCATTCTCCTATGCTGCTAATCTTGCTTATGGAGTTACTACAACCAGAGATCCTCAAACTGCTACTACTGATGTTCTAACCTACAGTGACATGGTTACTGCTGGAAAAATATTAGGACCAAGAATATATTCTACTGGACCAGGAGTTGGATATTGGGGATACAACGTTAAAAGTCTTAAAGAAGCACAAAATGTTCTAAAACAGTATTCAAAGTACTACAATACTAATACAATTAAAATGTATGTAGCTGGAAATAGACAACAAAGACAATGGATATTAATGGCTGCTAAAGAACAAAAAATTATGCCAACAACTGAGGGTAGTTTAAACCTTAGATTAAATATAGCTGAAACTATAGATGGATATCCGGGTCAAGAACATAATCATCCTATATATCCAGCATATAAAGATTTAGTTGGATTAACAGCTTTTAGTAAAAAAGCTTATACTCCTACATTACTTGTTACCTATGGAGGCCCTTGGGCAGAAAACTATTATTATGCAACAGAAAATGTAAATGGAGACCCTAAACTAAATTACTTTACACCAAAAAATGAACTAGAATCTTTATCTAGAAGAAGAAATGTAGGTTGGTTTATGGAAGAAGAATATACTTTTCCAGAATTAAGTGAATTTGTCAAAGATTTAGTAGAGGCTGGTGGAATAGCTGGAGTTGGTTCTCATGGTCAATTACAAGGTCTTGGATATCATTGGGAATTATGGAGTATGGCAAGTGGTGGTATTTCTAATCATGATATGTTAAAAGTCTCAACTATTCTGGGTGCTTACGCTATAGGGCTAGATAAAGAAATTGGATCAATCGAAAAGGGCAAATTAGCTGATCTTGTAATACTATCTAAAGATCCAATTGAAAACATTAGAAACACAAATAGTGTAGAAATGGTAATGAAAAATGGAAGATTATATGATGGAAATAATCTTGACCAAATATATCCACTAAAACAAAAAGCTAAAAATTTTGACTGGCAAGAGGACTATCCATCTTCTCTTCCAGGAGTTAAAAACTAAATCAAATTATGAAAAAAATTATTTTACTTAACATCTTGTTTATTGGGTCATTATTTTCTCAAGATTATTATTTTTCAAAATATGCTCCATTTGATAATGAAATTTTGTCACCAGAAGAATTCTTAGGTTATCCTATAGGAGATATGCACACCAGACATGATTTAATTGTTTCTTACTTAACATATTTATCAAACGTTTCAGATAAAGCTGATATGTTTAGTTATGGTAAAACTCATGAGGGGCGAAAGCTAATTTATCTAGTTGTAAGCTCAGCTGATAAAATTCAAAATATTGATAATATTAGGAAGCAGCATGTTTCATATATTAATCCAGATGATCCTAATTATGGAATAGAGTTAGAAGAAAATTTTCCAATAATAATAAATCTGGCTTATAATGTTCATGGAAATGAGCCTTCAAGTTCAGAAGCATCTATGTTAACTGCCTATACGCTTGTTGCTTCAAAATCTCAAGAGATACAAGATTATCTTGATAATTCAATAATCTTAATAGACCCAACTATTAATCCTGATGGAAGAGATAGACATACTCAATGGGTAAATACTTATAAAGGTTCTCCTTTAGTCGATGACCCGCAAGATGCTGAACATAATGAATATTGGCCAGGAGGAAGAACTAATCACTATTGGTTTGATTTGAATAGAGATTTGCTACTGGCAATTAACCCTGAGAGTAGGGGTAAATTAGACTTTCATCATAACTGGTACCCTAATATTACAATTGACTTTCATGAAATGGGAACTAATAGTACCTATTTCTTTGTTCCTTGGAAAACTCATGCGGCAAAAGACCCAGTGATACCACAGGAAAATTATGAATATTTTGAAACCTTATTTGGTAATTATTTTGCTAAAGGACTTGATGAAATAGGTTCACTTTATTTTTCTAAAGAGGCTTTTGATAAAACATATCCTGGTTATGGTTCTTCTTATGCAGATTTGTTAGGTGGTATTGGTATGTTATTTGAACAAGCTAGTTCAAGAGGTCATAAACAAGTTACTCAGTTTGGGGAAATAACATTTCCTTTTACAATTAGAAATCAATTTGTATCAGGAATGACAACTGTAAAAGCATCAGTAGCATTAAAACAAGAATTAATTAATTATCAAAGGCGATTCTTTAGTTCAGCAATAGATGAAGCTGATAAAAAAAGAATTAAAGGATACTCTTTTAATTTAAACAAGGATAGAAATAAGACTAAAGCATTTATAGATAAATTATTAATTCATGATGTGAAAGTTGTTCGTAATAATGATAATTTTTTTGTCCCAACAAAACAAAAAAATTATAGAATTGTAAGATCAATCTTTGAAACAAACACTGAGTTTAGGGATAGTGTTTTTTATGATGCATCATCATGGTCAATAGCAAATTTTTATGATATTGATTATTCTCCATCTACAAAAGAAATAGATGGCTCAATTGTAAATAGTTTAGAGAATCTTTATGAAATAAATGAAATTAAAAAATCTAATTATGCTTATTTAATTAATTCAGTTGATTATAATATACCCGCTGTAATTAATTATTTAGTTAATAATGAAATTATTGTTTCATCTTCTTTCAAGCCTTTTCAAATTCAAACATCTAATGGATTGAAATCATTTGATTATGGATCACTTGTAATACCCGTTAGTATTCAGAAAATAGATTCTGATAAACTATATGAAAAACTTAATTTAATTCAAAAGAAATATCAAATTGACATTTATTCTGCTCCTTCTGGTCTAAGTTCTTCAGGAATTGATCTTGGTAGTAGATTTGTTACACCAATAAAAAAACAAAAGGCTATGATGATAGTTGGGACTGGAGTTAGCTCTTACGAAGCCGGTGAGGTATGGCATTTGCTTGACCAAAGAGTTGGAATGCCTATTTCTAAAATTCCAATTAGAAATTTTGATACAGTTTCTCTAGACGAGTATTCTACTATGGTAATAGTTTCAGGAAGATATAACTTTAATGATGTACAGGTTAAAAAAATAAAAGATTGGGCTAGTAACGGTAATACAATTATATCTATTGGAACCGGTTCTAAATTTTTGATAGATGAGAAAATAGTAAGTGAAAAACTCTTGAAAGAAGATAATGAAATCCAAGAAAATAATTTTCAACCATATGAGGATGCTCAGGATAATAGAGGAAAAGAACAAATTGGAGGAATCATTTTAAAATCAATAATTGATCTATCTCATCCTTTAGGATTTGGTTATGAAAATAATTTAGTTCCAGTTTATAAAAATAATACTGTATGGATAGAACCATCACAAAATGAATATTCTTCAGTTGTAAGGTATACAGAAAACCCATTAATGGATGGATTTATTACTCAGAATAACTCAAATAAAATAAATAAAACAGTATCGCTTCTAGTTTCAAAAGTTGGGAATGGAAGAGCAGTTATGTTTTCGAATAATCCAAATTTTAGAGGTTCTTGGTATGGAACAAATAGAATGTTTTTAAATGCTTTATTGTTAGGAGATAAGATTAGAGTTCCTTAATGAAATGGTATAGAGATATAGGGCCAGGTATATTAATTGCTGCTGCTTTTATTGGTCCTGGTACTGTAACTCTATGTACTATTGCAGGTGCTAGTTTTGGGTATTCATTGATTTGGGCAATATTACTTTCAATTTTTGCTACAATTTTTCTTCAAGAACTATCTCTAAGAATTGGTTTAGTTTCTCAAAAAAATATTATAGAAGTAATTCGTAAATCAATTAAATCTAAATTATTAAATAGATTTCTACTGATTCTTATAATCTCATCAATTTTAATAGGTAATACTGCATATGAAGCTGGAAATATTACTGGTGCATCACTAGGTATTGCAGCTTTACTGGATTTAAATTCAATAAATTTAATACCACTAATTATTGGGATAATAGCCTTTGCTATTTTATTTCAAGGTGATTATAGAGTTTTAGAAAAAACGTTGATTGCTTTAGTAGTTCTAATGAGTATCTCGTTTATCATTTCTGCTATTATTACAAAACCAAAATTTTATGATATAGTAAATGGAATTTTATATCCTAAAATTAATCAGTCTAACCTTTTTATTGTTTTAGGACTAATAGGGACAACTGTAGTTCCATATAATATTTTTTTACACTCATCATTAGTAACAGAAAAATGGAAATCTGTTAAAAAAATAAAAACTGCAAGATTAGAAAGCTTTATCTCAATATTATTAGGTGGAGTTATTTCCCTGTCAATTATTATTACAGCTGCATCATCAATGAATCAAGAAATTACTAATGTAATTGATTTAGCAAAAGGATTAGAACCACTATATGGTAAATTTTCAATTTATTTCTTAGGTGTTGGTCTTTTTGCATCTGGAATTACATCTTCAATCACTGCTCCATTAGCAGCTGCTTATGTAGCTAAAAGTTGTTTTGGTTGGAATGATACTCTTAAAAGTATTAAGTTCAGACTTGTTTGGATTTTTGTCTTATTATTTGGAGTAATAGTATCATTACTAGATCTAAATCCTATTGAAATCATTAAGTTTGCTCAATTTTCAAATAGTCTTCTTTTACCTATAATCGCAATTATCCTTTTATGGCTTGTGAATAAAAGTGTGATAATTGAAAATAAATTTTCTTATAAATTTCAAAATGTATTAGGATTAATTATTATAATTATTACTTTTCTATTATCCTTTAAAGGAATAACTACTCTATTTTAATGATTAATATTAACTGTGATCTCGGAGAGGGAACTAATAATGAAGAAATTATAATGCCTTTGATCAGTTCATGCAATATTGCATGTGGTGGTCACGCTGGAGGTTTTAAATCTATGACTAAATGTGTTGAATTATCAATTAATCACAATAATAAAATTGGTGCGCATCCTTCTTTTCCAGATAAAAAGAATTTTGGTAGAAAAACTTTAAAAATATCTAAGGATGATCTTTCTAAAAGTTTAATAAAACAGATTAGTTCACTTGAAAAAATAATAATTCAATTAGGCTCAAAGCTTCATCATATTAAAGCTCATGGAGCTTTATATAACGAAATGTATCATGATAGAATTCTTTCAGAAATTTATTTAGATTCTATTTCTAAATATAAGGACCAATGCTATTTATATATTCCATTTAATTCAGAATTAGAAAAATTAGCAATTGAAAAAGGATATAGAATTTTATATGAAACATTTGGTGATAGAAAATACAATGATGACTTAACTTTAGTAAGTAGAAATATTAATGAAGCTATAATTGACGATCCAAAAGAGGTTATAAATCATATCAAAAATATGATTTATAAGAATGAAGTTAAATCTATAAGTGGACAAAATCATAAAATAAAAACAGATACTATTTGTATTCACTCCGATACAAATAACTCTCTTAAAATATTAGAGGAGATTAATAAAGAATTTAAAATCCAAGAAAAATGAATTATTTTATTCTAAATGAAGACTCATTTCTAATTTCTTGGAATGAAGAATTAGGCTCTGACTTAACTCAAAAAATCTCATTCTTTAAACAAGAAGTTGAACATCGTTTTGGTTCTTTAATTATTGAATGTGTTCAATCTATTAATTCAATTCTTATTAAGGTTGATATTAATGAAATATTAATAGATCAGACCTTAAAAAAAATCAAGAATATTAAAATCAATCCTAGAGCTTATTTAAATAGAAAAAATAAATTATGGGAAATACCAGTTTGTTATGATGAAAAATTTGGATTTGATTTACAAAATTTATCAAATTCTCTGTCTATCTCTAAAAATCAAATAATAGAACTGCATAAATCTAAAGTCTATGATTTACTCTCTATGGGATTTTTACCTGGATTTCTTTATTTAGGTCTAACAGATAATAAGCTTTACTGTAAGAGAAAAAATAATCCTTCAATGAATATATCAAAAGGCTCAATAGGACTTGCTTTAAACCAAACATGTATTTACCCAAGAAAAAGTCCTGGAGGATGGAATATTATAGGGAATTCCCCTATTAACTTTTTTGATATTAATTCGAAAAATCCATGCTTTGCAACTCCTGGTGATAAAATAAAATTTTATGAAATTTCTTTTTCAGAATATCAGAACATTAAGAATAAACCTAAAATACCAACTTATAAAATTTTATGATTAAAGTTATAAGATCAGGTTTATATACATCAATCCAAGATTCAGGAAGATTTGGATATAGATCTATTGGTGTTCCATATTCTGGTTTTATGGATTTTAAAAGTGCAATCTTAGCTAATAAGATTCTTAATAATTCATTTGATTCTGCTTTACTTGAAATTACTTTAGTTGGCCCAGTTTTAAAATTTGATAATCCAACAACTATTTCACTCACAGGAGCAGAATTCAATTCAACTATAAATAATAAATTGGTGGAATTCTATAAACCAGTAAATGTTTCTAAAGGTGATATTTTAGAAATAAACAACTCAATAAATGGTACTAGATGTTACCTAGCAATCAGAGGAGGTATAGATTCAGAAACTTTACTAGGTAGTAAATCATTTTATCAAGGTATAACAAAATCAGATATCTTAAAAAATAATGATATAATTAGATTCAACCTTCATGAGAAAAGTCATCAATATCAAAATTATTATTCAAGATTCTCTTTAAATTCTTCAATTGAAGTAATGAAAGGCCCTGAGTTTAAGTTACTTAATAAAACATCACTAAATTCATTTTTTAATCAAAACTTTACAATTGGAACTAATAATAGAATGGCTTATAACCTAGTAGAGACCATTCAAGCCAGCACCAATACTATTATTTCATCCCCAGTAATACCTGGGACTATTCAGTTAACTCCAGCTGGATCTATAATTATACTTCATAGAGATTGTCAAACAACTGGAGGTTATCCCAGAATTTTCCAACTTACAAAACAATCATTGGATAACCTTTCTCAATTAAAATCTGGAGAAAAAATTAAATTTAAATTAATCAATTAGTAAAAATATTAATCTCAAGTAATGAAGCTCTATCTAATAATCTTATTTTTTGACGTCTTGATTTAATAAGTTTATTTAGTTCTTTTTCTCTCTTTTTATTGATTGTATATATAGTATCATTATTAAAACTATACTTTAATCTATCAATTTGATTATTTATTTCAATTATTTCTCTATTAAGTACTTTTCTTTTTAAAACTCCATTTATACTGCTGTCTATTTTAACTTGGATAACGTTATTAATTAATTTTAATAGTTCACCACTATTTGTGACTTGATAAATTTGCTCATTTCTAGAACTTAAATTATACTTATTTTGATTTTTTAATTTTTTTGAATTAATAAAAATTTCAATAGACCCATTATGAGTAAAACTGAATTCTCTTTTTGAAATGAAATCTTGAAGATTTATTTTGATCTTCAAACTTGGAAGATAAAACTTAGATGAAAGTATGCCTCTTAATAACTTATCTCTTTCTCTAATTGTATATTCTTCACCAAACAAAAAAACAGTTGGTAATCTCTGTGCACTTACACTAACATTGCTTAAATCAATCTTTGAACCTTCTTGAGAATATGATTTATTATCAACTGAAAAAATAATTAAAATAATTATTAATATTCTTTTAAAAAAAATCATGTTAGTTGTTTTCAGGTACTATGAAACTCATTGGATCAAAGTTCCATAATAAAGGAAGTAAATAAAAAACAAATAAACTAAGAAGAATAATTGAGATAATATTCATCCATATTCCAATTTTTACCATATCAGGGATTCTTAAGTAACCGGATCCAAATACAACAGCATTTGGAGGAGTAGCAACTGGAAGCATAAATGCACAAGACGCAGCTACAGTAGTAGAAACCATTAAAATGAAAGGATGAACATCTATATTAATAGCCATAGGATACAGTATGGGAAGAAGCATTGCTGTTGTAGCAAGATTGGAAGTGATTTCTGTTAGGAAATTAACTGAAGTAATTAAAATAAATACTAATAAAAATAAAGAAACTCCATCTAGAAGTGTCATCTGATTTCCAATCCATAATGCAAGTCCACTTTCTTTAAAGCCAGCAGCTAATGCCATACCACCACCAAATAATAAAAGAATTCCCCATGGTAATTTAACTGCTTCATCCCAATTTAATAATCTTCTCTTACCATCTTTTGTAGGAAGTAGAAAAATTATAATAGCACTAACCATTGCTATAATTGTATCATCTATAACAGGAATCAATATTTTTAATAAATAATCTCTAGTAACCCATGCAAAAGCTGTTAATGAAAAAACAATTGCAATCAACTTTTCTTCATAGCTTATTTTACCTATTTTTTTTAATTGATTATTTATCTCTTGTCTACCTCCAGGAAAATCTTTTTGTTTGAATTTAAAAGCTATACCTGTGATATATTTCCAACATATTAATAATAATATAATTGATATTGGGAACCCAAATTTAAACCACTCAGAAAATGTAATTTCATATCCAAATGTCTCTTCAACAACTCCTGCTAAAACTAAATTAGGTGGTGTTCCAATCAATGTACTTACTCCTCCAATAGATGCACTATACGCTATTCCTAACATTAAAGCTTTACCGAAAATTTCATTTTCATCTTCAATTGTATTAGGATTATCTTTTAGTTGAGCAACAATTGCCATAGCAATTGGTAGCATCATAACTGCAGTAGCAGTATTTGAAATCCACATAGACATGAATGCTGTAGCTACCATAAAACCTAAAATAATTTTTACAACATTAGTACCTATGATTCTAATTATGTTTAAAGCAATTCTTTTGTGTAAATTCCATTTTTGTATTGCAATTGCAATAATAAAACCACCAACATAAAGAAATACATATTTATGACCGAATGATGCAGTAGTTTGTGTTAAATCTAAGCCACCTGTTAGTGGAAATATAATAATAGGTAATAGTGCGGTAACTGCTATTGGAATAGCCTCAGTTATCCACCAAATTGCTATCCAAATTGTAGATGCAAGAATGCCTTTTGCTTCTGGATTTAGACCTTCTGGTTGAAAAAAAAATAAGACCAAAATAAATGCTAAAGGCCCTGATAATAATCCAATTTTTTTTGTATTCATTTAATCTATAGATTTAAAAATAACCTATTTTTCTTAAAACAATTATTTTTATAATAATAAGTTTTATCGAATTATTACTAAATAGAATATTTAAATTCTTTTGGTTATAATTTAGTTGATATTGTATTTGGTAAATGAAAATTCTAATTGCAACAGATAAGTTTAAGGGTTCTCTATCTGCTATTAAAGTTTGTAATTCTTTAGCTAAGGGATTAAATCAATATGATAAAAATATTTACTTTTCTTTAAAACCTATGGCAGACGGTGGAGATGGTTCACTTGATATACTCAAGCATTACTACAGTCTAAATAAACAAGAGTTAATAGTTAATGATCCTCTTTTTCGTAAGATTAAATCCAGTTATTATATTTCTAAAAATAAAGCATTTATAGAGCTTTCATTAGCTTCTGGTTTAGCTTTATTAAATGAAAATGAAAAAAACTGTATGTTAACTTCAACTTTTGGAACAGGTGAGTTAATAGCTGATTCTATAAAAAAAGGAGTTGAAGAAATAAATCTATTTATCGGAGGTAGTTCTACTAATGATGGAGGAATTGGAATAGCATCAGCTTTAGGTTTTAAATTTTTTGACTCTTCAGAAAAATTACTACTCCCAATTGGTAAAAACCTATCTAAAATTGAAAGAATTGATGATAGTCAATCTATGCTTTTTAAGAAAAAAATAAGAATGAATGTTATATGCGATGTAGAAAATCCGTTATACGGAAAAAATGGTGCAGCATATGTTTATGCTAAGCAAAAAGGAGCTAATTCAGAGGAAATTAAATATTTGAATAATGGATTGATTAATCTAGAATCAAAACTATTAAAGCATAATTATCAAAAGATATCACATATTAAGGGATCTGGTGCTGCAGGTGGAGTAGGAGGTGGTTCTATGGCATTATTTAATGCAAAATTAATTTCAGGAATTAATTATTTTCTAGATATTACTAAACTTGAAAAAACTATTCAAGAATTTGATTTGATAATAACTGGTGAAGGAAGACTTGATTATCAGACTGAAAAAGGAAAAGTTGTAATGGGTTTATATAAGCTGGCTAAGAGATATGATAAGCCTGTTATTTTAGTATGCGGTGATTATATCAAAAATGCCTTAAATAAATATGATTTTAAAAAAATATTTACTGTATTAGAAAAAGCAAATTCTATTTATGACTCAATAAAAAATACAGATCAGTACTTAACAATGATTGGATTTGAAATTGCCAAATATTTAAAAAAAATATAAAAAAAACCTTGAAAGAGAACTTACAAGGTTTTGCGGAGAAAGAGGGATTCGAACCCCCGGAGGTGTGACCCTCAACAGTTTTCAAGACTGCCGCATTCGACCACTCTGCCATTTCTCCTAATGAGTTGCAAATATACATGATTTTAATAATAAAAAAATAATTAAAACTTAAGCTATTCAAAAATGAATTATCTTGGTAATGATCATGTTTTTAGATTTTAATACAATTTTAATTTTAATAGGTATTGGTCTTTTTGCAGGTTTTGTTAATACCCTTGCAGGTGGAGGTTCTTTGCTCACTCTTCCTATTCTTATCCTTTTTTTGGGCCTTGATGAAGCCACTGCCAATGGAACTAATAGACTAATGGTTATTACAGGTGCTATTGTTGCAAGTTTTGGATATAGGAGTAAAGGAATAACTACTCATCCTTTTGGACTTTATTTTGGAATAGTTGCAACTCTTGGAGCTATAATTGGGGCAAGAATTGCAATAGATATTGATGGAGATACTTTTAAAAGATTTCTTGCCATTATAATGATCACAGTTGGACTAATAATAGTATTTAGATCAAAATCAATTACATCATTAGAACTTCCTGAAAGATTATCGGGTAAATATTTAGTATTAGGTTTGATTGGATTTTTTTTTATTGGAATTTACGGTGGTTTTCTTCAAGCAGGAGTTGGAATTATTATCATGTTATTATTAACTCAACTTAATAGAATGAATTTATTAAGAACTAATTCTGTAAAAGCTTTTTCTGTATTTATCTATTCAATAGCTGCAGTTTTAATTTTTGCATTAGAAGGTAAGATTTTATGGTTGGTTGGATTTTGGATGGTATTAGGTTCTGTAGTTGGAGCTTGGATATCAAGTAGATGGTCGGTTAAAAAAGGTGATAAAGTTATTAGAATTACACTCCTTATTATGGTAACATACATGGCTATTAAACTTTGGATTGACACCTTTAGTATTTAGTATACTTTTCTATGCTCAGCCCATAACCTGATAAACCTATCCTAGGTTTTTGTTTTGAATTTGTTAAAAGATTAATTTTTGAAATACCAATTTCATGTAATATTTGTGCACCAATTCCAAAATCTCTAAAATCAATTTCTGGTTTAACTGAAGGTTCAATTATTGATCTTAATCTATCAATAATATTTTTCGGTGTTTGATTTTGATTTATAAATAGAATAGCACCTTTTCCCTCTGAATTTATTTTTTTGAATATCTCATCATGCTTAAGTTCATTGGTACCCTTCAAAATTTTAGTTATTTCATTTTCACTCATTGATGAGTTTATTCTTGTTAATACTGTTATATCATTGCTCCAATTTCCAAGAGATAATGCAATGTGAACTTGATTATTATTTTTTTGATTAAAAGCTCTTAACCTATATTCTCCAAAGCTAGTTTTGATATTTTCATCAAATATTTTCTCAATTAGACTATCCTGTTTCATTCTATATGCTATCAAATCTTCAATGGATACTATTTTTAAATTAAATTTTTTAGCGACCTCAAAGAGCTCTGGAAGTCTAGACATAGAGCCATCGTCATTCATAATTTCTACAATTACTCCAGCTGATTGATAACCAGCTAACCTAGCAAAATCAATTGCAGCTTCAGTATGCCCAGTTCTTCTTAATACGCCTCCCTCTTTTGCAATTAATGGAAATACATGTCCTGGTCTTTGTAGGTCATCAGGCTTTGTACTACTATCTACTAAAGCTTTAACTGTTTTAGCTCTGTCTGACGCAGAAATTCCTGAAGTCACTCCATTACCTTTTAAATCAACAGAAACTGTAAAAGCAGTTTCTAGTGGGTCAGTATTATTTGGAACCATTTTTCCTAATCCTAGATTTTTGCAAAGATTCTCAGACATAGGTACACAAATTAAACCACGACCATATTTTGCCATGAAATTAATTTTATCTGCATTAATTGTATCAGCTGCAGTTACAAAATCTCCTTCATTTTCTCTATTTTCATCATCTACAACTATTATAATTTCTCCCTTTTTAATAGATTCAATAGCATCTTTGATTTTATCAAGTTTTATATTTGACATTATCTTTTAATTTTTTTAATTATAACAGATAACCTTTCCCATATTGAAAAATCAAACTGTCTGTCCAAAGAAACAATTCTAGTTAGATAAATAGCAAAAGGTGCAATTATAAAAGTTGAGATCCAGCTTCCAATAAATGGACTTAATGAACTGTCTTCAGCTGCATTTTTTCCAAATACACCTATATAATGATAAGTTAGAAATATTACAATTGAAAGAACTAATGGTAAACCTAAACCACCTTTTCTAATTATAGCACCAAGAGATGCGCCAATTAGAAATAAAAAAATACATGCAAAGATTAAGCTATACCTTTCATTGATAGTAAGCTTATGAAGATTTATAAGTTTTTGTTGAAGAAAAAAAGTTTTTTTCTTATTGTCTAATTGTCTTAAGTAAATATCAACTTCATTATCAGCTCTGCTTAAAACATTATTAATTTCATATGGTTCAGGGTCATCAAGTAATTCAATAAACGAATATTTAAAAACTTCTGTTGAAATTTCTAATTGATCAGAGTTTAAATTCGGAAGTTTTCTAATAGTATGACCAGAAATAAAACTTTGACCAAAAATTTCTTGATCTCTTTGGAACTTTTGATCTAATGTGTCTGAACTTATTTTTAATTCATTGACTTTTTGCATCTTATAAGTTGACCTATAATTCTCTTCATCAAGATTAACATTGTTAAATTCTGAAATATCAATATTTAATACATATTCTTCAAATGAAGCTCTAGTATGAGGATGTTTTTCTTTGTCTGCGGCTTTAGCAGGTTTAATATCTTCGTATCTATTTCCATTTTTTAATACTAATTGAAGATAATTATCATTTGAATTTCTTACCTCACCAGACTCAGCTTTTATTACAAGCCTATTAATTTCATCTTCAGAAATTGAATGAAGAATGATATCTTCAAGAAACTGTTCGTTATCACCATATTTTCTTGCAACTTTTATATTAAGATCACCTATATCATTAAATATTCCCTCTCTTATACTCAAGGTTGGTTTGAGTTTTGCAAGATTCTTTCTAAGATTATATGATTTTAATTCACCAAATGTAACAACATGATTAGAGAAATAATAGGAGCTTATACCTAAAAAAATATGAAAAATAAATAAAGCAATCATACTTCTAACTATTGAAATTCCATTCGATTTCATGGCTATAAATTCATATTTTTCAGACAGAGTGCCATAAGTAGTTAAAGATGCTAGAAGAATTGAAAGTGGAAGAACTAGAGGTACAAGCTTTGGTGAAAAATAAATAAAGAACTTACCAATTGTTAAAATATCTAAACCCTTTCCTGCTAATTCATCTATATATAGCCAAAAAGTCTGAATTATAAATATCAAAAAGCAAATAGCAAAAACACCAACAAATCTTGAGAGATAAAATTTTAATATGTACTTATCTAAGATTTTCAATTTTCAATTATTAAATAATTTGGATATTTATTTGAATCAAATTTAAATAAAGAGGGAGTAAGTTTTAAATTGAAACTATAAGAAATTGTTAAAAAACTATTTATTAAAATATTATTAGAGTCTGATAAGTCAATTTTCTCTACTGAAAAATTTTCTTTATTTATTTTGACTTTAAAAAGTAAATTCGGATTAATTGTATCATGTGCATTTAAATAATATGATAAAGTATCTGTCGTTTCAATTTCAATAAAAAAATCTTTGCTTAATCTTTTGAGAATTTGGTCAGGTATTAAATTTAAAAAATAACTTTCATCTGAGCTTTTTATTATTTCTTTATTCTCATGTACAATTGTATAAAAAAAAATGCCATCATATAGTTGATCAATCTCATCTGTTTTAATAATATACTTGCCTTTTTCAAAAAAATACTCTCCATATATTGGGAACAAATCACTTTGGGTATCTGACACAATTTTAAAGTTGTAGTAAGCATTTTGAATTTCAAAAATGTTTTTCTCTACTTTATTTAATATATCAAGTCCAGATACTTGACTTTGTAGATCTATTATTCCAATAAAAAAAATAATTAAAAGCTTTATAAATTTATTTTTTAAAATCATTTAATAAGTTTTCTAATGAATTTAAATCTGATATTAGAACTTGTCTAGGTTTGCTGCCCTCGAATGGACCAACAATCCCAGCATCTTCCATCTGATCAATTAATCTTCCAGCTCTATTATATCCTAATTTTAATTTTCTTTGAAGTAAGGAAGCTGAGCCTTGTTGGTTTAATACAATCACTCTGGCTGCTTCATCAAACATTTCATCTCTATCTTCTGCTAAAATATCAGATACACTTGAAAAATCATCCTTTGAAAATTCTGGAAGTAAATGTGCTATTGGATAACCAGTCTGTGATCCAATATATTCAGATAAACTTTCAACTTCTGATGTATCAATAAAGCCACATTGAATTCTTGTTAGCTCATTAGATTGGGAAAACAATAGATCACCTCTACCAATTAGCTGTTCTGCTCCTCCTGAATCTAAAATAGTTCTAGAATCAATTTTAGAGGTAACTCTAAAAGCAATTCTAGCTGGAAAATTTGCTTTTATAAGACCCGTAATAACATTTACAGAAGGTCTTTGTGTTGCAATAACTAAATGAATACCAACAGCTCTTGATAATTGAGCTAATCTAGCAAGTGGAGTCTCTACTTCTTTTCCTGCTGTCATAATAAGGTCGGCAAATTCATCAATAACTAAAACTATATAAGGAAGATATGAATGGCCATTCTCTGGATTTAATTTTTTTGAAATAAACTTCTCATTATATTCTTTTATATTCCTGGTCATTGCATCTTTTAATAGTTCGTATCTATTGTCCATCTCTATACATAGAGAATTTAGAGTATTTATTACTTTATTATTATCAATAATTATTGAATCATCAGTATCAGGTAATTTGGCTAGATAATGTCTTTCAATCTTATTGTAAATAGATAACTCAATTTTTTTTGGATCAACTAATACAAATTTTACCTCAGCTGGATGCTTTTTATATAGTATTGAAGTAATAATAGCATTTATACCAACTGATTTTCCTTGACCAGTAGCTCCAGCCATTAAAAGATGTGGCATTTTGGTTAAATCAGCAATAAAGGTCTCATTGCTTATTGTTTTTCCAATAGCAACGGGGAGCTCCAACTCTGATTCAATGAATTTTTTTGAAGATAAAAGTGATTTCATTGAAACTATTGATTTTTTCTTATTTGGAACCTCGATTCCAATTGTTCCTTTTCCAGGAATTGGAGCAATAATTCTAATTCCTAATGCTGAAAGTGATAAAGCAATATCATCTTCAAGATTTTTGATTTTTGAAATTCTTACTCCAGCATCTGGAATAATTTCATATAAAGTTACAGTTGGACCAATGGTAGCTTTAATTTGTTTTATTCCAATATTATAATTTTTAAGAGTCTCAACAATTTTCTCTTTATTTGACTCAAGTTCATCTTTATCAATTTTAATAGATCCATCTCCATAATCTTTTAATAAATCAAGATTCGGATTTTTAAAGTTTCTTAGCTCTAAAGTCGGATCATATTTAGTAGAATCAGATTTAACAAATTCAATATTTTTTGTTCCAACCTCTTCAAAATTTATTTCTTCAACTTCAATAGAAATATCTTCTTTGATATTTTCAGATTCTATTTCTTCTTCAAATCCTGGTTGATCATTATAGTCATTTTCTTCATGCTCATGGTTATCTTTTAGATCTACACTTTTAGTATCTTCTTTTTTAAATGAAAATAAGTTTGAAATACTTTTAAATTTTTCAAAAATTAAATAAGGTGTAATGTTCCACAATAAAGCAATAGAAATAATAGGTATAAAAATTATTAAGAGTAAAATACCAGTTCTTCCTAAATAAAGTTCTAAAAGATTATTAATGCCAAACCCAATAACTCCAGATTGAATAGAAATAAAATCTTTTAAATATCCACTAAGAAGAATAAGCCATAAGAGAGTTAGTAATAGCCAATTAATTTTATTGATTAGGTACATAAACCTTTTTTTAAAAAGAATAGTATATGAAACAACAAAAATTAAAATAGGTATGATGAAACTTGCAACTCCAAAAAGTTCAAATATGAAAAGATGACTAATATATGCTCCAATCTTACCCAGAATATTCTGTACTTTAATATTCTTATCTAGCAGCATATCTACACTGCTTTGATCTGTTTTCCAGTTAAATAAATATGAAATAAAAGAAATAAGAAGAAAAATAGAAATTAAAAGTAAGATGTATCCAAAGACAACTTTTAAATCATTTTTTTTTGCATTTTTCTTACTACTCATTAGTAGGATGTTATATCAAAAATACAAATATGAGATTAGATAATTAATTTTTATCAACTAAACTCTTGATTTTAATTCCAAAAGCTGCAAATATTAGTGTCATGAAAGGACTGATCCAGTTAAAAATTGCGTAAATAAAATATTCTGCAACACTTACACCAAGAACAGTTGAATGATATGCACCACATGAATTCCAGGGGATCAGAGCTGAAGTAACAGTTGCTGAATCTTCAAGTGTTCTGCTGAGATTTTCTGGCGCAAGGTTTTTATCCTTGAAGGCTTTATCAAACATTTTTCCAGATACAACAATTGATAAATACTGATCTGATGCAGTTAAATTTAAAGCAAGACAAGATGCAACAGTACTAGCAAAAAGTTTAAATACATTATCAGCCCAATTTAGAAGAGCTCTACTAATTGTTTTTATAGCACCAATAGCATCCATAGATCCTCCAAAAATCATAGTTGCCATAACCAGAAAAATTGTATTTAACATTCCTAACATCCCACCTGTAGAAAATAGCTCGTTTAATATATCACTATTGGTATCAATCGAAACATTTGAAGTTATAGTATCTATTATAACTTTATAAGTTGCAACAAAAGAGTTGGAGCTAGTTTCAGATAATTGTTGTATTATTTGAGGTTGAAAAATTATTGAAAATAATGCGCCAAGAAGTGTCCCAATAGTTAATGCCTTTATTGGAGAGGTTTTTTTAATAATCATAAAGATTACTAATAAAGGAACTATAAATAAAATAATATTGATATTAAAGGTTTGATTTATTGTATCAATCAAAAAAGAATTATCTGTAGTACCAGTAGAAGTTTGCATAATTCCTAATATTACAAATACGATTAAAGTAATTGCAATGCTTGGAACTGTAGTCAAAGTAAGATATTTTATGTGTCTAAATAAATCAACTTTTGATACAGCAGCAGCTAAATTTGTTGTATCACTTAATGGTGATAACTTATCCCCAAAATAAGCTCCAGCTATCACAGCACCTCCAACCATTCCTGCAGGAATCTCTAATGCTTTCCCAATTCCTACAAGAGCAATACCTACAGTTGCTGATGTAGTCCAGCTACTGCCTGTTGCAATAGATATAATTGAACATATTATAACACAGGCAGGAAGAAAAATATTTGGGTCTAAAATTTTTAAACCATAATAAACCATAGATGGTATAATTCCACTTATCATCCATGTACCTGCTAGGGCACCAACCCATAACAAAATAATTAGAGCAGGAGTAACAGATTTTATACTATTGGAAATACTTTTAATTACATCTTTATATGAAACTCCAAATTTAGATCCAACTAAAGCAGCGAAAGCTCCACTAATGATTAAAATAAATTGACTTGAACCAGCTAATGGATCCGCATCGTATAAAAAAACATTAGCATATAAATTAAATGATAACAAAGTAACAAGAAATATCAATGGTAAAACTGCGCTTGCTAAAGGAATATTTTTTTTTGCTGACATTGTATTGCTAAATATATTGAACTACTATATAAAAAAAAAATAACGTAGGATGATTTCATTAAGCTATTGAATAAAACTTTAATATTTTTACTTAATGAACCATAAAATTTTAAAAAACTTTTCTAATAAAATTGATTCCATTAAAAAAAGTAATTTTCTTGTTGCTGTAAGTGGAGGAGTGGATAGCATGGTTTTAGCATCTCTGTTTAAATTTAATAATATAAATTTTTCTATTGCCCATTGTAATTTTCAATTAAGAGAAGAAGATAGTAATTCCGATGAAAAATTTGTTATAGAATGGTGTAAAGCAGAAAATGTAAAAATTTTTGTAAAAAGATTTAATACAAGACAATACTGTAAAGAAAATAAATTAGGAATTCAAGAAGGAGCTAGAAATTTAAGATATTCATGGTTTAAAGATCTTTTCAAAGAATATAGATTTAATTATATAGTAACTGCTCATCATTTAGACGATCAACTAGAAACATTTTTAATAAATGCTACAAGAGGCTCTGGATTAAATGGTTTAATAGGAATTCCTAATGAATCTAATTTTTTATTTAGGCCATTACTTGATGAACTTAAATTTGATATAATAGATTATGCAAAACAGAATAATATTGAGTATAGAGAAGATATTTCAAATAATAAGAATAACTATTTTAGGAATATAATTAGGAATTCAGTAATTCCTATATTTAAAGACTTTGATGATAATGTAATGTTAAAGTTTAAAACAACTTTAAATAATCTAAATTCTACTAAGATATTTGTTGACAGTATTATTGAAAACACTAAGAAAGATATATTTATAACTTCTGATAAATCAATTTTAATAAATATTGATAAATTGAAGACTTTAAAGCCACTTGATTTTTTTATTCATAATTTATTTAATACATATGGTTTTGATTATAAAGAAGTAATTAAAATATTTGATTCAGAATCAGGTAAATTTCTACTCTCGAAAACTCATAAAATTAAGAAGTCAAAAAATAATTTAATTTTAACACTAAATGATTAAGAATATTGTATTAACTCTTCTATCATTCATCTCAATAAATAGTCAGGAGGTCGAGCCTGTAACTTGGTCTTATAAAATAACTAAAAACACTGATGATACTTTTAATCTTTCATTTGATGCTGAAATTTTAGGTGGCTGGAAATTATACTCTCAATTTTCTCCAATTGAAGGGGCTCTCCCAACATCTTTTAAATTTTTGAATAATCAAGATTTTGAATCAAATGAAGTTTTTAACGAAGATTCATATATAGTAGGTTACGACAATGTTTTTAAAATGGATCTATATTTCTATGAGAATAAAGCAAATTTTAATCAAAATATTAGACTAATAAATGAGGAAACTAATTTTGTAAAAGTTGAAATTGACTATTCTTCTTGTGATGATGAACTTTGTGTTTTTCGAAATGAAACTTTTAATATTTCACTAAATGGAAATCAACCTGAAGCTGAAAGCGAGAGTGTTACTCTAGATGATTTAAAAAAATATAAAGAACTAGAGTTAAATCTTGATAAGTCAGGTATTACTGAAATAGAAAATATTCAAAATTCTAATTATTTTGAAATTTTTATTTTAGGGTTAATCGCAGGTTTCTTAGCATTATTAACACCATGTATTTTTCCAATGATACCTTTAACAGTATCTTATTTTATTGATCAAGGTAAACTAAAATATAGTAGTTTGATTTCTGCTTCACTATATGGTTTTTTTATAATTCTTATATACATTTTACTGAGTTTGCCTTTTCATATTTTTGATAGCTTAGATCCTAATATTTTAAATACAATTTCAACAAATGCATATGTAAATATTTTATTTTTTATAGTTTTTATATTATTTGCAATTTCTTTTTTTGGATACTTTGATATTGTAATCCCTAGTAGAATTATTTCAGGATCTGAAAAAAAATCAGAGAAGGGAGGAGTTATAGGTATCTTTTTTATGTCCTTAACTCTAGCCTTAGTTTCATTTTCATGTACTGGTCCTATTCTTGGCTCATTGCTTGCAGGCTCATTATCATCTAGCCAATCTGGTGCCATTCAGCTATCATATGGAATGTTAGGATTTGGGACAGCTCTTGCACTTCCATTTACATTTTTGGCTTTTTATCCTAAATATTTAGCCATTATACCTAAATCAGGAATATGGTTGAAAAAATTAAAAGTTTCATTAGGTTTCATTGAATTAGCCTTAGCATTTAAGTTTCTTTCAAATGCTGATTTGGTTGAAGGTTGGGGTCTTTTAAAGAGAGAAATATTCATAGTAATTTGGATTTTAATTTTCTTTTTTATGTCTCTTTACCTTTTTGGAATCAATTTAAAGACCATTAAATTTAATTTTAAGAGTCTTTCAGGGTGGTTATTTCTATTATTTTCATTTTACTTAATTTCTGGTTTATACAGTAGTAATAATGTGAGATTTTTAAGCGGAATTTTACCTCCAGAGTTCTATTCTATTACAAAAAAAGATAACGACTGCCCTTTAGGTCTGAACTGTTTTAAAGATTTTTCTCAAGGAAAAGAATACTCTATTAATAATAATAAAATAATTCTTCTGGATTTTACTGGATGGGCTTGTGCAAATTGTAGAAGAATGGAAGAAAATGTCTGGTCCAAACCATCAATTTTTGAAATGTTGGATAATAATTTTGTAATAGTTTCATTATACGTTGATGATAGAACAGATCTTTCAGAAGATGATAAGTTCAAATTCATAAATCAATCTGGTAAGATTCAATATATTTCAAATGTTGGTAGAAGATGGTCTCTGTTTCAACAAATTAATTTTAAAAATGCTTCTCAACCATATTATGTAGCTATGCTTCCTTCAGGAAGAGTTTTAACTGAGCCAATTCAATTTACTTCAGAACAAAATTTTAAGAATTGGTTAGAATTAGCAATAACGGAATCTAATAAATAATCACTTTTTGAAATAGATATTTTCAAAAGGAATTCTAAATCTCTCCCCATAAACCCCTTCTTCTAATCTAATACCACATCCAATAATCATATTAATCTCAGATTTTGAATTTAAATTTAAAATTTTCTTAACCCTCAAGGAATCAAACCCTTCCATAGGACAAGTATCATAGTTAACCGCCGCCATACTTATCATAAAATTTTGTGAGGCTAAAGCTGCACTTTTATGAGCAACAATCCTTAAATCAGAGTTCCTAACTTGTCTATACATGACTCTAAATATTCCTAATAAATACGCAAATATGTATTTAAAAATACTTAAGACCCCAAAAAAGTCTTTGTAAACAAAAGGAATTACTTTTTTATAATAATTATTAACCATTTTAAACTGTTTCCTTGACATATCATTTTTTTTAGAATTAAAGAATTCAATATTAGAGTTAGCTCTTAATTTCCATAAATCTTTTCTGACAACTGTTATGATCAGTTGTTTTGCTGTCTTAGCTGCTGGTTGATCAAAGCATGACTTAGATATTTTTTCTATTATTTTCTTATCACTAACATGATAAAATTCCCATAATTGAAGATTAGAGCTTGTAGGGGCTAAAGCAGCATTTTCTATACATTTTTTAACTAATTCATTATTTAATTCCTTATCAGGATCAAATTTTCTAACAGATCTTCTAAACCTAATTGCTTCTGAAACTGTTTTCTCCATCTTAAAGCTTTTCTAGAATTTTTTTTAAAAAGTTAAAAGATTTAGGGTAGGGGCCATGTCTAAACGGAATATCAAACATTGATTTTTTTTGTAAAACAGGTTTAAAATGTGTAAATGTTTCAAAGCTAAATTTACCTCTATAGGACCCCATTCCACTATCACCAATACCACCAAATGGGAGGTTAGAATTTATGTAATGTATTAGAGTATCATTTACCACACTTCCACCAAATTTATGCTTCCTTAAAAGACTTTCAATAAATTCTTCATTATTTGAAAATATATAAAATGCTAATGGTGAAGGATTTTTATTTAATATTTTATCTAGCTCATTTTCATTCTCAAAAGAAAGTATTGGTAAAATCGGTCCAAATATCTCTTCTTTCATGATATCTGAATTAAGCTTAGAATCTAAAACAATTGTAGGTTCAATATGTAATTTATCTTCATTAATAGTTCCTCCATAAACTATATTTTCATTTTTTAAAAGATTTTTTAGCCTATTAAAATTATTTTTATTTATAATTCTTCCATAATCATCAGATTCAATAGCTGAGTTTCCATAAATTTTTATTATACTCTTTTTTAATGAAATTAATAATTCAGACTTTATATGTTGGTGAACAACAATGTAGTCTGGTGCTATACAAGTCTGACCGCAGTTGAGAAATTTTCCAGAAATTATTCTTTTTGAAACTTTATCAAGATCAACACCGTTATCTACTATACATGGGCTTTTACCTCCCAGTTCTAAAGTTACTGGTGTAAGATTAATAGCAGCTTTTTCTGCAATTATTTTACCAATTTTAGTACTACCGGTAAAAAAAATATAATCCCATTTTTTTTCTAAAAGAAATTTTGCTGTTTCAGAGTCACCTTCAATCACACATGCCAAATTTTTTGGAAACACTTTATCAATCAGGTTTTTTAAAACTCTTGAAGTGTTAGGAGCAAACTCAGATGGTTTGATAATTACTGAATTACCAGCAGCTATTGCTCCTATTAAAGGAGTTAAAGATAATTGAAATGGGTAATTCCATGGTGTAATTATAAGTACATTACCATAAGGTTCTGGGATTAAATAATCTCTAGAAGGGAAATTTAAAATAGAACTTCTAACTTTTTTTTTCTTTGACCATTTTTTCAAATTTTTTATAAAATATTTAATCTCTTTTTTTACAAGAAGTACTTCTGATAAAAAAGACTCAAATTTATGTTTGTTTAAGTCTAATTTTAATGCCTCATAAATATCTTCCTCACAAGAAGAAATAGCTTTAAGTAAAGAGTTTAAAATTTGAATTCTATAGTTAATAGAATTAGAATTATTATTCTTAAAATTAATTTGAGATTCAATAATAGATTCTATTTCATTTATTTCCATACATCAAATCTAAATATTTAAATCAAGATAAGATTAAAAAGTTTTGACTGTTATATTAAAATTTATATAAAATATTGATAATCAATATTTTAAATATTAAATATTAAATTTAGACATAATTGAATACTATTCTAAACAAAATGTAGATCATAACATGATGATAATTTTATTGTATGAACTACAATAAGTATAGTAAATGTGTAACTAAAGATGAATCTCAACCAGCTGCTCAGGCAATGCTTCATGCAATTGGTTTAAGTGATGAAGATTTTGATAAACCATTTATTGGTATAGCTAGTACTGGTTACGAGGGTAATCCATGTAATATGCACCTAAATGATTTATCATCAAAAATTAAAAAAAGTATCACTTCATCAAATTATGTGGGTCTTATTTTTAATACTATTGGAGTTAGTGATGGTATCTCTATGGGAACATTTGGCATGAGGTATTCACTTCCCTCTAGAGATATTATTGCTGATTCAATGGAAACGGTAGTTCAGGCAATGTCTTATGATGGTTTAATTACTGTCGTTGGATGTGATAAAAATATGCCAGGCGCTTTAATGGCAATGTTGAGACTAAACAGACCAAGTATACTAGTTTATGGAGGTACTATCGATTCAGGATGTTATAATGACAAAGAACTTGATGTTGTTTCTGCTTTTGAAGCATGGGGTGAAAAAGTATCAGGTAAAATAAATGAATTAGAATACAAAAATGTCATCAAAAATGCTTGTCCTGGTGCAGGAGCTTGTGGTGGGATGTATACAGCAAATACTATGGCCTCTGCTATAGAAGCATTAGGCATGTCTCTTCCTTACAATTCTTCAAACCCAGCTATTAGTAATGAAAAATTAAATGAGTGTAATGAAATTGGTTCATATATAAAAAATTTAATAGAAAATGATATAAAACCACTAGATATTGTTACTAAAGAGTCACTAAAAAATGCATTAAGAGTCGTAACAGTCTTGGGAGGTTCTACTAATGCAGTATTGCATTTTTTAGCTATTTCAAGAGCTGCAGGTTTAGATTTATCTATAGATTATTTTCAAGAAATAAGTGATTCTACCCCATATCTTGCTAATCTTAAACCAAGTGGCAAATACTTAATGAAAGATCTACATAAAATTGGAGGAGTTCCTATTGTTATGAAATATATGTTAGAAAATAATTTGTTAAATGGTGATTGCATGACTGTGACTGGTAAAACAATTTATGAAAACTTAAAAAATATTAGTCTACCAGATTTTTCTTCCTCTGATATTATTTTTCCAATAACAAATCCTATAAAACCTTCAGGTCATATTCAAATTCTTAAAGGAAATTTAGCAGAGGAAGGATGCGTTGCTAAAATTACTGGTAAAGAAGGGTTAAAATTTACTGGCCCAGCTAAAGTATTTGATAGTGAATTTGAATGTCTAAAAGCAATTAGTGATTCAAAAGTTAAAATTGGAGATGTAATTGTAATAAGATATGAAGGTCCTAAAGGTGGACCTGGTATGCCAGAAATGCTCAAGCCAACATCTGCAATTATGGGGGCTGGACTAGGAAAAGATGTTGCATTAATAACTGATGGAAGATTTTCTGGTGGAACACATGGATTTGTTGTTGGTCATATAGTTCCGGAGGCATTCGATGGAGGCACTATTGCAATTGTTGAAAATGGAGATATTATAACAATTGATTCTGAAAACAATATAATTTCAGTAGATGTTCCTGAAGATGAAATTTTAAAAAGAAAAAAATATTGGAAGCAACCAGAGTTAAAGATTAAAAAAGGAATTCTTCATAAATATGTAAAATCTGTTTCTAATGCTTCTTCTGGTTGTGTAACTGACGAATAATAAAATGAAAACAAAAAAAATAAGTGGTGCAGAAGCTGTAATTCATTGTCTTTTAAATGAAGGTGTTGATCTAGTATGGGGGTATCCTGGTGGAGCTATTATGCCTGTTTATGATGAATTTTATAAATTTCAAGATAAGTTAAAACACATTTTAACTAGACATGAACAAGGAGCTATTCATGCTGCTCAAGGGTTTGCTCGTTCTTCAGGAAAGGTTGGAGTGGCTATTGCAACATCAGGTCCAGGTGCAACAAATTTAGTTACTGGAATTGCAGATGCTCAAATTGATTCTACACCTTTAGTATGTATAACAGGGCAGGTTCCTTCTCATCTTTTAGGTTCTGATGCATTTCAAGAAACAGATATAATAGGAATTTCCATGCCTGTGACTAAATGGAACTATCAAATAACTAAAGCAAATGAAATACCTGAAATATTGGCTAAAGCATTCTATATAGCAAAATCTGGACGACCTGGTCCTGTTCTAATTGACATAACTAAGGATGCCCAATTTGAACTTTTTGAATTTTCCTATCAAAAATGTAATGGAATTAGAAGTTATAATCCATATCCAAAAATTGATTTAAGTCAAATTGATAAAGCCGTAGAGTTAATAAATATTGCTAAAAAACCTTTAATAGTTTGGGGTCAAGGAGTTATATTAGGAGAAGCTGAAATAGAGTTTAAAAACTTTGTAGAAAAAAGTGGGATTCCTGCAGCATGGACAATTCTCGGTCTTTCAGCATTACCTACATCTCATGAGCTAAATGTTGGAATGGTTGGTATGCATGGAAATTACGGACCTAATATTTTGACTAATAAATGTGATTTACTTTTAGCCATTGGAATGAGATTTGATGACCGTGTTACAGGAGACCCAAGTACTTACGCAACACAAGCTAAAATTATTCATTTGGATATTGATCCTGCCGAGATAGATAAAAACATAAAAGTAGATATACCTATTCTTGGAAACTGTAAGGAATCACTTTCGTTATTAACTGAAAAGATCGAGAAGAGATCTCATAGTAAGTGGATATCAAAATTTGATGAATTAATGAAAACAGAATTTGATAAGGTTATAAAGGGAGATTTAAATCCTGTTAAAAAGGGACTAACAATGGGGGAATCAATAATTGCTATCAATAAATATACTGAAGGAGATGCAATTATAGTAACAGATGTAGGTCAACATCAAATGGTTGCTTGTAGGTATGCTAATTTTATAAAATCTAAAAGTAATATTACTTCTGGAGGTCTGGGAACTATGGGATTTGCACTTCCTGCTGCTATGGGTGCAAAAATGGGTGCATTAGATAGAGAGGTAGTTGCAGTAATTGGAGATGGGGGGTATCAAATGACTATTCAAGAACTTGGAACAATTTTCCAACTTCAAATTCCTGTTAAGATTGTAATTTTAAATAATGATTTCTTAGGAATGGTAAGACAATGGCAGCAACTTTTTTTTGATAAAAGATATGCTTCAACAGAAATGATAAATCCTGATTTTGTTACTATTGCTAAAGGTTATTATATAGAGTCTGAAAGAGTAAAAGAAAGAAAAGATCTAGATAAAGCAGTTAAAAGAATGATAAAATCAGAAAAACCTTATGTTCTTGAAATTTGTGTAGAAAAGGAAGACAATGTTTTTCCAATGATTCCTTCCGGAGCTTCTGTTTCAGATATAAGATTAGATTAAAATGGAAAAAATTAAAAATTATACTATTTCTGTTTACACTGAAAATAATGTTGGTTTACTTCATAGGATCTCAGCAATTTTTCTTAAAAGACATATAAATATTGAAAGTTTTACTACATCAGAGTCTGAAATAGAAAATGTTTTTAGATTCATTATAGTTGTAAAAATGACTAAATCTGCCGTGGATAGGGTTGTCAAGCAAATTGAAAAACAAGTTGAAGTGATAAAAGCTTTTTACCATAAAGATGATGAAACAATTTTTCAAGAATCTGCTTTATTTAAGCTTAAATCCTCATCACTTTTTGAAGAAAGACATATTCAGAATATCATAAAAAACTCAAATGCTAGAATAGTAACTGTAAATCCTGAATTTTTTGTAATAGAAAAGACTGGGTTTAGGTCTGATACTGAAAAGTTATATAAAGATTTAGCTCCATTCGGCCTTCTTCAGTTTGCTAGATCTGGGAGAATTGCTGTTTCAAAGGAAAAAATGGGAATTTCAGAAATTTTAAATACTTTTAAAAACCAAAAACATAACTATGAATAATTATTTCAATAGCCTTTCATTAAGAGAAAAATTATTGCAACTAGGTAAATGTAGATTTATGGATTCATCTGAATTCAACGAAGGCGTTGATTTTCTTTTAAATAAGAAGATAGCAATAGTTGGGTGTGGTGCCCAAGGTCTTCACCAGGGTTTAAACATGAGGGATTCTGGTTTAGATATATCTTACGCTTTAAGACAAACAGCTATTGATTCTAAAAGACAATCTTTTATAAACGCCACATCTAATAATTTTAAAGTTGGAACTTTCGATGAAATTATTCCAGATTCAGATTTAGTTATCAATTTGACGCCAGATAAAAATCATACTCCAGTTGTTGAACAATTAATGCCTTTGATGAAAAAAGATTCAATTCTTTCATATTCTCATGGCTTTAATATTGTTGAAGAAGGAATAAAAATTAGAGAGGATATAACTGTTATTATGGTTGCGCCTAAGTCTCCTGGTTCTGAAGTTAGAGAAGAGTATTTAAGAGGTTTTGGAGTTCCTACATTGATAGCTGTTCATCCAGATAATGATAAAAAAAATATTGGTTTTAATGCTGCTAAAGCATATGCTGTTTCACTTGGTTCTGATAAAGCTGGAGTTCTTGAGTCTTCATTTGTTGCAGAAGTTAAATCTGATTTAATGGGTGAGCAAACAATATTATGTGGTATGTTGCAAACTGGCTCGATTTTATGTTTTAATAAAATGAATGAATTAGGAGTTAATCCAGGTTTTGCATCAAAATTGATTCAACATGGATGGGAAACTATTACAGAAGCCTTAAAACATGGAGGTATAACAAATATGATGGATAGGTTAAATAATCCTTCAAAAGTTAAGGCATTTGAATTATCTGAGGAATTAAAATCTATTTTAAAGCCACTTTTTGTAAAGCACATGGATAATATTTTATCAGGAAAGTTTTCTGAAATTATGATGAAAGACTGGGAAAATGATGACAAAGAGCTTTTAAGCTGGAGAGAAGAAACAAGTCAGACTGAATTTGAAAAATCAATTCCAACAAATGATATTATAAATGAACAAGATTATTTTGACTTTGGAATTTTGATGGTTGCATTTGTTAAAGCTGGAGTTGAACTTGCTTATGAAACTATGGTTGAGTCAGGAATAAAAGAAGAATCTGCATATTATGAGTCTCTTCATGAACTTCCATTAATAGCTAACTTAGTCTCTAGAAAAAAGCTTTATGAAATGAACAGTATCATATCTGATACAGCTGAATATGGATGTTATCTATTCAATAATGAAGCAATTCCTCTACTTTCAGATTTTTTTAGCAAAGTAGATGAAAATGTAATAGGAACTAATTCTTTTAGCCTAGGATCTAACTCTATCGATAATAAAAAATTAATCGAAATTAATGAAAGTATCAGATTTCATTCTATTGAAATTATTGGAGATGAGTTAAGACAACATATGACATCAATGAAAAAAGCATTATAGTTAATGCAGCTTCCAAATTTAAAAGGTATAAGAGAAGCTTCGGAGAGCCTCAAAGATATTGCTGCCATAACCCCCCTTAGTATTAATGAGAGGCTTTCGAAAGAACTAAATTGTAGGATGTACTTAAAAAGAGAAGATTTGCAGTTAGTAAGATCTTTTAAAATTAGAGGCGCTTACAATAAGATTAAGTCTTTAAATATTTCAAATAATATTGATAAAAAAATTATTTGTGCAAGTGCAGGAAATCATGCACAAGGCTTTGCATACTCATGTAATACACTAAAAATTTATGGAAAAGTTTATATGCCAGTAACTACACCAAAACAAAAAATTGAAAGAGTCAAAATGTTTGGTGATAAATATGTTGAAGTTATTTTATATGGAGACAATTTTGATGATGCACAAAAAGAAGCACAAAAAAATAATAAAGATGGCACTTTATTTATTCATGCTTTTGATGATAAAAAAGTAATTGAAGGTCAAGCAACAATTGGTTTAGAAATGATAGATCAAGTAGATAAACATTTTGACTATTTAATTGTCCCAATTGGAGGTGGAGGTCTAATTTCTGGAATCATAACTGTATTCAAAGAACTCTCTCCTATAACTAAAATAATTGGAATAGAAGCAGAAGGAGCACCTGCAATGACTGAATCACTAAAACAGAATAAAATTATTAGTCTTAAGAAAATAGATAATTTCGTAGATGGTGTATCAATAAAAAAAGTTGGAAAAATTCCTTTTGAGATATGTAAAAAAAATCTGGATGATATATTAACAATACCTGAGGGAAAAATTTGCCAAACAATTCTTGATTTATATAATAAAGATGGAATAATTGTAGAACCAGCAGGAGCAATAGGAATATCAGCTGTTGAATTATATAAACAAAAATTTAAAAATAAAAATGTTGGAGTTCTAATATGTGGTGGTAATAATGATATCACTAGAATGTCAGAAATAAAAGAAAGGGCATTATTCTATTCAAATCTTAAACATTATTTTATTGTCAAATTTCCTCAAAGAGCAGGTGCTTTAAAGGAGTTTCTTAATAAAGTTTTAGGTGAAAATGATGATATTACATTCTTTGAATACATTAAAAAGAATAATAGAGAAAAGGGAACTGCAATAGTTGGAATTGAGTTAAAGTTTTCAAAAGATTTTGGCCAGTTATTGAAAAAAATGAAAGAAAATGGTTTCTTTGGAGACTATTTAAATGAAAAACCAGAGATACTTAAGTTTTTAATCTGAATTATTTATGAAAGAAAATTCTTATAATATTGAGCCTTTACATTGTAAAGAGTACCTTGTTGATGGTAAATTAAAAAAATGGAAAGGTCAAACAACTGATGTCTATTCAACTATTTCTTCAAATATTAATGGCAACTACCAGCATACGCATTTAGGTTCTATTCCAGATATGGATTCAGAATCAGCTCTAGAGGCTCTTGAATCTGCTAAGAATGCATTTAATAGAGGTCAGGGAAAATGGCCAACTATGAAAGTTAGAGATAGGCTTAAGTGTATGAAAAGATTTGCTGATAAGATGGTTATTCATAGAGATCAAGTTGTAAGTCTTTTAATGTGGGAAATAGGAAAGAATAAACAAGATTCAGAAAAAGAATTTGATAGAACTGTCAAGTATATTCATGATACTATTGATGAATATAAAAATATTGATAGATCATCTGCTAGATTCGAAAAAGATTCAGGAATTAATGCTCATATTAGAAGAGGTCCTTTAGGGGTTGTTCTATGTTTAGGTCCTTACAATTATCCTCTTAATGAAACTTTTTGTCTTCTTATTCCAGCAATTTTAATGGGTAATACAACAATTTTTAAGCCAGCAAAACATGGTGTGCTTTT
This sequence comes from Bacteroidota bacterium, assembly GCA_038110465.1. Taxonomy (GTDB): domain Bacteria; phylum Bacteroidota; class Bacteroidia; order Flavobacteriales; family Flavobacteriaceae; genus Marisimplicoccus. Next base: position 215,244 of record JAYNJU010000001.1, read on the forward strand.
AATTTCACCTCTATTAAAGGCTTTTAAGGAAAGCTTTCCTCCTGGTGTTGTAAATATTCTTTTTGGAAGAGGTAGAAAAATATGTCCTCCAATTATGAAGACTGGATTTATTGATGTTTTAGCTTTAATTGGTCATAGTTCATCCGCTGTTGCACTTCAAGATCAACATCCAAATAAAAATAGACTTAGACTAGTCCTAGGTCTTGAAGCTAAGAACCCAGGTATAATATTACCTGATGCAGATATTGACTTAACCATAGAGGAATGTATATCTGGATGTTTATCTTTTAATGGCCAAAGATGTACTGCATTAAAAGTTTTATATGTCCATGAAGCTATAGTTGATGAATTTAATAAAAAGTTTGCTGAAGCAGTGGATCAACTTAAATTTGGTATGCCATGGGAAAATACATTTCTCACACCATTACCAGAACCTTCTAAACCAAAATATATTAAAGATTTGATTGATGATGCCATTTCTAAAGGAGCAAAAATCATTAATAAAAAAGGTGGTGAAATTTCAGAAAATTACTGTTTTCCTGCGATCCTATATCCAGTAAATGAAAAAATGAGAGTCTTTCAGGAGGAACAATTTGGACCTGTTATACCTATAATTTCTTTTAAAAATATTGATGAACCACTAGATGATATGGCTAATTCAGAATATGGTCAACAAGTAAGTCTTTTTGGAAGTGATACTAAAAAACTAGGTCCACTTATTGATACTTTAGCAAATTTAGTGTGTAGAGTAAACCTTAATAGTTCTTGCCAAAGAGGTCCTGATATCTACCCTTTTACAGGAAGAAAAAATTCAGCAGTAAGTACACTTAGCGTCCATGATGCATTAAGATCATTTTCAATTAGAACTTTTGTTGCTTCTAAAGATAATATTCACAATAATAGAATCTTAAAAAAGCTACTTGATACTAAAGACTCCAACTTTATCTCTACGGATTATATTCTTTAATTATATCAACAATATAGTCACCTACTTGACTAGTTGAATATGATGGATCTCCATTATTTAAATCAGGAGTTGTGTAATTGTCATACAAACATTTTTCAACAGCAATTTTGATTAAATTAGATTCTTCTTTTAAATTAAAAGAATAGTCTAGCATCATAGAAGTTGACAAAATTGAAGCTATTGGATTAGCAATATTTTTACCTGTAGCTTCAGGGTAAGACCCATGAATTGGTTCATATAACCCTACTGAGGATCCAATTGAAGCAGATGGCATAAGCCCCATTGATCCAGAAATTACTGATGCTTCATCAGTCAAAATATCACCAAATAGATTAGAAGTAATTAGGACATCATAACTACTAGGCCATTGAATCAATCTCATGGCAACTGCATCTACAAACTCATATGACACTTTTACTTCAGGATAATCTTTCTCCATGTTTTGAACAGTCTCTCTCCAAAGTCTTGAAGTTTCAAGTACATTTGCTTTATCTACACAACACATTTTTCCAGATCTTTTTATGGCATTTTCAAACCCAATTTTAGCAATTCTTACTATTTCCTCTTTTGAATATTCACAAGTATCATATGCAAAATTACCATTATCTCTTCTTCCTCTCTCCCCAAAATAAATTCCACCAGTCAATTCTCTTACAAATAAAATATCAGTTCCTATAATTCTATCTTTTTTAATTGGTGATTTGTCTATAAGTGACTCAAATACAATAGTTGGTCTAAGGTTTGCGAATAAACCTAGTTTTTTTCTCATTTTTAATAAACCTTGCTCAGGTCTTACTTTAGCTTTGGGATTATTATCAAATTTTGGATCACCTATTGCTCCAAATAAAATTGCATCTGAATCTAGACAAATTTCATGAGTTTTGTCGGGGTAGGGATCGTTTAACTGATCAATAGCAATTGCTCCTACTAAACCATAGTTTAGTTCAACTTCATGATTAAATTTTTTTGATATTGCGTCTAAAACTTTTAATGATTCATTTGTTACTTCTGGTCCTATTCCATCTCCAGATAATACAGCAATTTTTAATTTCATTTTAAATAGTATTTAACATTTTTTCAGTTGCTTTTATAGCTGAAACTGTCTGATCAGTATCAAGCCCTCTTGTTTTAAATTTCTTATTTCCTGTATCCCATGTAATAGTAGTTTCACAGAAAGCATCAGAATTACTTCCTGGAGGTATTCTTACAGCATAATCTATAAGTTTTGGAAGTTTAATATTAATATTATTATAAATCTTTTTTAATGCATTTATAAATGCATCAAATTGACCATCTCCGGAACAACTTTCTTGATATAGCTTATTATTGATAACCAAAGATAATGATGTGGTTGGTCTTAAAGTCTTAGCATGAGTAAGAACGTAAGAATCTATGTAGATTTTTTTCTTTTTTAATGGGTAATCTAACACATCACTAATGATATAAGGTAAGTCCTCAATTGTAACTTTTTCTTTTTTATCACCAAGTTCAATAACCTTCAAGGTTACTTTGTTCAATTCTTTATCGTTTAATTTAATTCCTAATTCATCTAGATTTTTTTTGATATTTGCTTTACCAGATGTTTTTCCGAGAGCATATTTTCTTTTTCTACCAAATCTAATTGGATTTAGATTATTATGGTATAGATCTTTTTTATTATCACCATCTGCATGTACACCAGCTGTTTGAGTAAAAACATTTTCGCCGACTATAGGTTTATTTGAAGAAACAGTTTGTCCTGAAAAAGTAGAAATAAGTTTACTTGCTTTATATAGGTTTTTTTCATTAATATTCAATTTTACAGTAGGTAAAAAATCTTTAATTGCAGCTACTGCACTAGCTAAAGGAGTGTTTCCTGCTCTCTCTCCCATTCCGTTAACTGTTAGATGAAGGCCATTGCATCCAGCTCTTACTGCTTCCAAAGAATTAGCTACACTTAAATCGTAGTCGTTATGACCATGAAAGTCTATATGAAAATCTGGAAATTTTGATTTAATCTCAGATATAAAGCTATACGTTTCATAATGTGTTAAAATTCCTAAAGTATCTGGAAGTAAAAGCCTATTGATATTAATACTTTTTAAAAATGAAAGATATTCAAAAACATAATCTTTACTATTTTTCATTCCATTACTCCAGTCTTCCAAATAAATATTTGAATTTATTGAATTACTATCAGCTAGTTCAATAATACCTTCAATATCTTTAAAATGAGTCTTAGGAGTTTTCTTTAATTGATGTTTTAAATGATTCAATGATCCTTTAGTTAAAAGATTTTGAACTTTACATCCGGATTTTTTCAACCACTCAATAGACATTCCATTGTCTATAAAAGTTAATACTTCAACTTTATCTAGTTTGTTTTTTTTATCAGCCCAGCCTGTAATTTCTTTAACAGATTTAAGTTCTCCATCTGAAACTCTAGCAGATGCTACTTCAATTCTATCAATGTTTAATTCTTCTAGTAAAAATTTTGAAATTGTTAATTTTTCTTTTGGTGAATATGAAACACCTGAAGTTTGTTCACCATCCCTGAGTGTGGTGTCCATTATTTCCAAAAATTTATTCATTAGTATTTAGATTTACCTATAAAATTTTTAATAATATGTTTCTTGTTAACTAAGTAGTCAATATCATCGTAACCGTTTGATAAATTACTTTTTTTATATTGACTGATGTTGAAGTTTTCACTTGATCCAGAACTAATAATTTTTAACTCTTGTTTTTCTAAGTTAATCTCAAATTTAGAATTATTGTTATTTTCAATTTCAGAAAAAATTTCTTTTAAGAACGAATCTGAAATTTGAACAGGAAGAACTCCAATATTTAAACAGTTATTTTTAAATATGTCTGCAAAAAAACTTGAAACGACTGCTCTAAAACCATAGTCATAAATTGCCCAAACAGCATGTTCTCTTGATGATCCACATCCAAAATTTTTGCCAGCAATTAATATTTTACCAGAGTATTTAGTATTGTTTAATGGAAAAGAAACTATTTTACTATCATCTGAATTATATCTCCAATCTCTAAAAAGATTTTCCCCAAAACCCTTTCTTTCTGTGGCTTTTAAAAACCTAGCAGGTATAATTTGATCAGTATCTATATTGTCTATATTTATAGGTACAGCTGTGCTGTTTAGTATGTTAAATTTATCGTAAGCCATGATTATGTTATTTCTCTTGGGTCGGTAATTTTTCCAGTTATAGCTGATGCTGCTGCTACCAAAGGACTAGCTAACAGTGTTCTTGCTCCTGGCCCTTGTCTTCCTTCAAAATTTCTATTTGTTGTACTTACAGCATATTTTCCTTTTGGTATTTTATCATCATTCATAGCTAAACATGCAGAACAACCAGGTTCTCTTAATTTGAAACCTGAATCTAGTAAAATATCTAAGATCCCTTCCTCTTTAATACTATTTAATACTTTATGTGAACCAGGAACTAGCCAAGCATCAACATTATCAGATTTTCTTTTACCTTTAATTATGCTGGCAAATGATCTAAAATCTTCAATTCTTCCATTTGTGCAACTACCTAAAAAAACATAGTCAATCTTTTTGCCAATCATTTTTTCTCCTTCTTTAAACTCCATATAATTTAAAGCTTTTTGATATGAAGAATTTGGATCTAAATTTGAAAATGGAATAGATTCAGATATAGGAATTGCCATTCCTGGATTAGTACCATATGTGATCATTGGTTCTATTTCATTAGCATTAAATTTATATTCTTTATCAAAGACTGCATCATTATCAGTTTGTAATGATGACCAATATTCAATAGCATCATTCCATTTTTCTTTTTCAGGAGCAAATTCTCTTCCTTTTATATAATCAAATGTTTTTTGATCAGGTGCTATCATTCCTCCTCTTGCACCCATTTCAATACTTAGGTTACAAACTGTCATTCTTCCTTCCATACTCATCTCTCTAAATACTTGTCCAGAATACTCAACAAAATACCCTGTTGCACCAGATGAAGAAAGTTTTGAAATAATATAAATTGCAACATCTTTGGGAGTAACATTTTTATTTAATACTCCATCAATAGTAATCCTCATACTTTTTGGTTTTTGTTGCATAATTGATTGGCATGCTAAAACCATCTCAACTTCTGAAGTTCCAATTCCAAATGCAATAGCTCCAAAAGCACCATGGGTTGAGGTGTGTGAATCTCCACATACTATAGTTAAACCTGGTTGTGTTATTCCGTTTTCAGGTCCTATAACATGAACTATTCCATTTTTACTATGTCCTAATCCCCAAAAGTCAATACCATGTTCTTTACAGTTTTTTTCTAATGTATCAACTTGAATTGCTGATAATTTATCTTTAATTGGTAAATGCTGATCTATAGTTGGAGTATTATGATCAGCTGTTGCAAAGGTTTTATCTGGATACATTACTTTCAAACCTCTTTTTTTTAAACCTACAAAGGCTACAGGACTTGTAACTTCATGAATAAAATGTCTATCAATAAGTAAAACATCAGGACCATCATTAATTTTTTCTATAACATGAGAATCCCAAACTTTATCAAATAATGTTTTAGCCATAATTTATATTTTTAAGAATTTCTGGAAAATCTGAATCTGTAACCTCTTTCTTTTTATCTGCCACAGTTAAAAATTGACTGTAAACCTCATCCAATTGAATTTTAGAAAGATTTACTCCGTATTCTTTCATTCTAAATGCTAGAGCAGCTCTGCCGCTTCTAGCTGTTAAAATTATAGAAGATTTATCAACTCCCACATCTAAAGGGTCAATAATTTCATAGGTCTCCCTCTTCTTTATTACTCCATCTTGATGTATACCTGAACTGTGAGCAAAAGCATTAGACCCAACAATAGCTTTGTTAGGTTGAACAGGCATACCCATTAGCTCTGAAACCTTTTGACTTACTTTATTTAAAAGTTTTGCATTGACATTGGTGTCTAAATTCAAATTAGAGTGTTGTCGTAAAATCATAACTACTTCTTCAAGAGAAGTGTTTCCAGCTCTTTCTCCAATTCCATTTATAGTACATTCAATTTGTCTTGCTCCATTAATAACTCCATATATAGAGTTAGCGGTAGCAAGACCAAGATCATTATGACAATGACAAGAAATTGTGACATTTTCAATTCCTTTAACGTTATCAATCAAGTATTTTATTTTATCACCATATTCATTTGGTAGACAATAACCAGTTGTATCAGGTATATTTAAAATAGTAGCTCCAGACTTAATGACTTCTTCACATACTCTAGCTAGAAAAACATTATCAGTTCTCCCTGCATCTTCAGCATAAAACTCAACATCTTCTACATACTTTTTTGCATGTGAAACAGATTTTTTTGCAAGTTCAATAATAGCCTCTTTGTTTGAATTAAACTTGTATTTTATATGTACTTCAGAAGTGCCAATACCTGTGTGAATTCTTGGTTTTAATGCATTTTTTAAAGATTCAGCAGCAACATCAATATCTTTTTCATTAGCTCTACTCAAAGCACAAACTGAAGCATTTTTGACAATCTTAGAAATTTCGACAACTGAATTAAAATCTCCTGGGCTTGAAATTGGAAATCCGGCTTCAATAATATCTACACCCAATTGATCAATTTTTTCTGCTAAAATTAATTTACTTATAGTATCAAGTTTACATCCAGGAACTTGCTCTCCATCTCTTAATGTTGTATCAAATATTTTTACCTGATTTTTCATCAATAACTAAATTATTACTTAAATGATGATAGTTAAAAAAAAGTATATTAATTTTACAATATTCTATACATATATAATTTAATTAAATTATTTATAAACAGTAAGTTAAGTTCAATATTTATACAATGACTAATGATATAAAAGACAATCTTTTTGTTTTAATTAAATCTCTTACAAAATCTGAAAAAAGACAGTTCAAATTGTATGTGGGAAGAATGGATTCTAATGAAGATTCAAAATTCTTAAAATTATTTTCTCTCTTAGATAAAATGAATCAATACAATGAGAAATTAATTTTAGATAGTAAAATTGTATCAAAGCAACAGTTATCAAACTTAAAAGCCCATCTTTATAAGCAGATTCTTATTAGTCTTAGATTGAATCCACAACATAAAAATGTAAAACTTCATATTAGAAGTCAAATTGACTTTGCTACAATTTTGTATCAAAAAGGTCTCTATAAGCAAAGTTTAAAGATACTTGATAAAGTCAAATCTTATGCTTTGAAATACGATGAAAACACCTCTGCATATGAAATTGTGGAGTTCGAAAAACTAATCGAGTCTCTTTATGTAACAAGAAGTTTAAGTAATAGAACAGATGAGCTTGTTAATCAAACCAATTATTTAAAAAAATTAAATAATATATCAAGTTCCTTATCGAATATCTCTCTTCAATTATATGAAAAACTAATTAAAGCAGGGTATGCCAAAAGTGACCAAGAATCATCTGAAATAAAAGAAATTTTTACAGAAAAATTAAAAGATTATAAACCTGAAGATCTTGGATTTAGAGAAAAGCTTATATACTATCAGTCATATGTTTGGTATAGTTTACTGGTTCAAGATTTTTTATCTACTTATAAATATGCTTCTAAGTGGATTGAAACTTTTGATAAAAATCCAGACATGATAAAAATTCATCCTGTATATTATTTAAAAGGTTATAACTTTCTTTTAGAATCATTATCTCTAATAAAATATCCCTCTAAGTTTAAGAATCGGTTAAATGATTTATTAAGAGTTTTAGACTATGATTTTTTTCCTTTAAATCAAAATTTAAATGCTTTGATATTTCTATATAAGTATAATAATCTTTTTAATCTTCATGTATTAGAGGGAACATTTAAGGAGTCCCTCAAAATTATCCCCGAAGTTCTTGTGGGTATTGAAAAAAATAAAAATTTGATTGATCATCATCATATAATGCTACTTTATTATAAAATTGCTTGTATGTATTTTACAGTTGATGATTATGAAAATTGTATTAGGTATACTAGTATGATTATAAAAAATAAAAATATAAAGATGAGAGAAGATCTTCAATGTTTCACAAGGATTTTGAACCTGATAGCACATTGGGAAGCTGGCTTAGATTTTCATCTTGATAAAATTATTAGAGATACATATAATTACTTGGATAAATTGAATGACTTACATGAAGTTCAAAAGACCATTTTAAAATATTTAAATGGATTGGAAAATATATATCCTGGAGAAATTAAAAACTTTCTTAGAAATCTATATAGCGAGCTTAAAAAGTTTGAGGATGACCCATATGAAAAAAGAGCTTTCTTGTATTTAGATATAATCTCATGGCTTGAAAGTAAGATAGATAGAAAACCTCTTCAAGATATAATTAAAGAAAAAGCAATTTTAATTAATCGAAAAGAGAAACAGTCCACAGTCCTTTCTTAGGTGGATCTGCATCAATTTTTACTTCTTTTTTTGTTACAGGATGATTAAATTCGATACTTTTTGAGTGTAGGTAAATCCCGCCATCTTTGTTAGATCTTTTAGAACCATATTTTAAGTCTCCAAGGATTGGAAAACCAATTTCAGAAAAATTACATCTAATTTGATGATGTCTTCCAGTTATTAAATCAACTTCTATCAAAGAGTAATTATCAAAATCTTTTAATTTTTGATATTTAAGTAAACCAAACTTTGAATTTTTTACCTCTTCATTAAAATAATATGATTTATTCTGTTTTTCATTCTTTTTAAACCAACCTTTTAATTCTCCTTCTTTCGATTTAAAACCCTTAGATATAATTAACCAATATTTTTTTTTAATATTTCTATTTCTAAGTTTATCATTCATTCTTGATAAGGCTTTACTGGTTTTTGCAAACATAACTATACCAGATGTAGGCCTATCAATTCGATTAATTAACCCAAGAAATACTCTTCCTTTTTTATTATACTTTAATTTTATGTATTCTTTTACATTGTCTATAGAAGATAAATCACCTGTTTTATCCCCTTGAACAAGTTCACCAGAAGATTTATTTATTATTAATAAGTGATTATCTTCAAAAAGTATCTGAGGTTTTGATAAATTCAAGTTAGTATTGCTCTTCTTTATTCGGAAATTCTCTATTTTTAATATCTGATGAGAAATCTTTTACAGCCTTTGTTATTAGTGTATCTAGATCTAAATATCTTCTAAGAAATCTAGGGCTGAACTCCTTATTCATACCTAGCATATCATGAGAAACTAGAACCTGTCCATCAACAGCAGATCCTGCACCAATTCCTATAATTGGAATCTTTAATGAAGAAGATACTTTTTCTGAAAGTATATTTGGAATTTTTTCTAAAACTATTGAGAAACAGCCAATTTCTTCCAACATTTTAGCATCCTTAATTAAATCTTCAGCTTCTTTTTTCTCTTTTGCTCTAACAGAGTATGTTCCAAATTTATATATAGATTGAGGTGTTAAACCAAGATGACCCATTACTGGAATGCCAGCTTTAAGAATTCTTTCTATAGAATCTTTTACTAAATGTCCGCCTTCTAATTTTACTGCATGAGCACCTGATTCTTTCATGATTTTAATAGCAGATCTCAAAGCTTCTTTTGAGTCAGCTTGATAAGTTCCAAAAGGTAAATCAACCACAACGAGTGCCCTTTCAACAGCCCTAATTACTGAGCTTGCATGATAAATCATTTGATCCAGAGTTATAGGAAGTGTAGTCTCATGACCTGCCATTACATTTGAGGCGGAATCTCCTACTAAAATAATATCAACTCCTGCTTTATCAATTATTTTAGCAAAGCTATAATCATATGCTGTAAGCATTGATATTTTTTCACCATTGCTTTTCATTTCCTCAAGAAGCTTAATGGTGACTCTAGATTGATTAGTATTATCAGTCATTTGATTTTTTAACAAAAATAATGTAAATAAGTATATAAAAAATATGACATAATGTCATCTTAATTTGGTTGGCATAATCGTTGACAATTATATATTAAAATTAAAAATTATGAGTAAAATTATTGGAATCGATTTAGGTACTACAAATTCATGTGTCTCTGTAATGGAAGGAAGCGAACCTGTAGTAATTCCTAACGCTGAAGGTAAAAGAACAACTCCTTCTGTAATCGCATTTGTCGAAGATGGTGAAATTAAAGTTGGTGATCCTGCCAAAAGGCAAGCTGTAACAAATCCAGAAAAAACAATTGCTTCTGTCAAAAGATTTATGGGGAATAAATTCAGTGAGTCATCTAGTGATATTAAAACAGTAGCTTACAAAGTCGTAAAGGGTGATAATGATACTCCTAGAGTTGATATTGATGGTAGACTTTATACACCTCAAGAATTATCTGCAATGGTTCTTCAAAAAATGAAAAAAACTGCTGAAGATTATCTTGGTTCATCTGTAACTGATGCTGTAATTACAGTTCCTGCATATTTTAATGATTCACAAAGACAAGCTACTAAAGAAGCTGGGGAGATAGCTGGATTAAAAGTACAGAGAATAATAAATGAGCCAACTGCAGCTGCTTTAGCATATGGTATGGATAAAGGAGGTACAGATAAAAAAATTGCAGTATATGATCTTGGAGGAGGTACTTTTGATATTTCTATACTAGAATTAGGGGATGGAGTATTTGAAGTACTATCAACTAATGGAGACACTCACTTAGGCGGTGATGATTTTGACCAAGTAATTATTGACTTTTTAGCAGAAGAATTTAAAAATAATGAGCAAATTGACTTAAGAGAAGATTCAATGGCACTTCAAAGGCTAAAAGAAGCTGCTGAAAAAGCTAAGATTGAATTATCTTCTTCAGCTCAAACTGAAATTAATTTACCATATGTAACAGCAACAAGTTCAGGTCCTAAACATCTTGTTACTACATTAACTAGAGCAAAATTTGAACAATTATCAGACGAATTGGTTAAAAGATCCTTAGAGCCAGTAAAAAAGGCTTTAAAAGATGCTAGTTTAACTAAAAATGATATAGATGAAGTTATCTTGGTTGGAGGATCAACTAGGATCCCAATTATTCAGAAAGAAGTAGAATCTTTATTTGGTAAAAAACCATCAAAGGGGGTTAATCCAGATGAAGTCGTGGCTGTTGGAGCTGCAATTCAGGGAGGAGTACTATCTGGAGATGTAGAAGATGTTCTTTTATTAGATGTAACTCCATTATCATTAGGTATTGAGACTATGGGTAATGTAATGACAAAACTAATTGAGTCAAATACTACTATACCAACTAAAAAATCTCAGGTTTTTTCTACTGCAGCTGATAATCAACCTTCAGTAGAGATTCATGTATTACAAGGTGAAAGACCTATGGCAAAAGATAACAAAACAATCGGAAGGTTTCACTTAGATGGAATTCCTCCAGCACCTCGTGGTGTTCCACAAATTGAAGTAACCTTTGATATCGATGCTAATGGTATTATTAATGTAAGTGCACTAGACAAAGCAACTAATAAATCTCAGGATATAAGAATTGAAGCCTCATCAGGTTTAACTGAAGAGGAGATTGAAAAAATGAAAAGAGATGCGGAAGCTAATGCTGAAGCTGATAAGAAGGCAAAAGATGAAGTTGATAAATTAAATAGTGCTGATCAAATGATTTTTCAAACTGAAAAACAACTTAAAGATTTTGGAGAAAAATTGTCTGACGATAAGAAAAAACCAATTGAGACAGCCCTTGAAGATCTAAAGAAGGCTTATGAATCAAAAGATCTTGATAAGATTGATGAATCATTGAATACTATTAATGAAGCATGGAAAAATGCTTCTGAGGAAATGTATAAAGCTCAAGCAGAATCAGGTGAACAAACTTCAAATAGTTCTCAAAATGAATCATCTTCTAATGAATCAAAAGGTGATGATGTGCAAGATGTAGACTTCGAAGAGGTTAAAGAAGACTAATATTGCCTGATAAAGATTTCATTTTAAAAGAAGCTAACAAAAGGTGTAAGGGTACTCTTGTTTCAACCTTAGATATTGAATTTATTGATGTTGGTGAGAATTATTTAACTGCTAAGATGTTAGTTTCACCTAAACTTCATCAGCCTGATGGTGTATTACATGGTGGAGCTACTGCTGCACTTGCTGAAACTGTTGGAAGTTCTGCTGCAGCAATTTTTTCAAAAAAAGAGAATCAATTGCTCAGAGGAGTTGAGTTGTCAATTAATCATGTTAGAGGAGTTAGGTCTGGATATGTAATTGCTACAGCGAAATCTATTCATCTTGGAAAGACTATGCAATTATGGAAAATATCAATTAAAAATGAGGAGGGTAAAGATGTTTCATTTGCTAAACTAACTACCTTAACAATAAATAAGTAATTCTTTTATGAAAAACTTTTAAAATTGCTTACCAGATCTTAAATTTGGCGTTTTAAATAATCAATATGAAAAGTGTAATAATATGTGATATGGAGGGTTTAATTACAAACCTTAATGATGGTGCTGTTAAAATGTTTGGATATGATTCTAAAGAACTTGTTGGTAAGAAAAGAGTATCAATATTTTCACCTGGTGAAATAGTTCTTCAAAATGTCTTAGGCTGGTTGAAAAATGCCAACGAAACTGGAGAGCATAATACAAAGACTAATTTTGTTAGAAAAGATGGTTCAACATTTAGTGCTAAAATAAAAATTACACCAAATTTTGCAGATGGAAAGGATAAACCACAAACTGGTTATTGTGGTATTACTGAAGAAATTGATGAGAATGTTAATGTTAAAATTAATTTAGGCACAAAAATTATTAAAGGTGTAGCAATCACTAGAGTTGGATTTGCATCTGCATCTTTATTTCCTGTTTTTTTAGTTGGTTGTTACTATGCTGGTATTGGTGATTCTTTATTTAGTCCTCTATCTTTAACGCTAACTACTTTTGGTATTTTATTTTTTCATTTATTTTCAAACCTTTACAATGATTTTTTTGATGTTACTCATGGTACCGATGAGGCAAATACTGAATATTTTAATGCTGGTATGAATTCCCCTATTTTAAAAGGAGCCCAATTATCAGGTGGAAGTAGGGCAGTGGAGCTTGGATTGATAACTCTAAAAGGAACAAAGAATCTAGCAAATATTATGTTTTCTCTAGGTGTTATTACTGCTGTAGGAATATTGTATTTAAGTTTTTTAAATACAGGATCAACAAGTAATTTAATAAACTCTGCTTTAATTGCTATCATAGGTGTGTTAATTGGATATTTTTATACAGCTAAGCCTATTAGATTATCCTCTTTATATGGACTTGGAGAATTATCGATTTTCTTAGCTTTTGGACCACTTCTAACTTTAGGTACTGGTTTTGCGATCTCAAATGATACGATTGGATTATTTACATCAGAATTTTATAACCTTTTAATACTTGGAATACCTATTGGTTTACTAACTACAAATATTTTATTTATTAATCAATATCCAGATTATACATCTGATAAAGAAGTGGGAAAAAATAACCTAGTTGTATTACTAGGGAAAAAATCATCAAGATGGGTTTATGCCTTAAATCTAGCTATTGCAGTTGGTTCTCTTTACTATATTTCTGAGAATATTATAAGTGCAAGTCAATCAACTTTATTTATGTTCTTACTTATTCCAATAACTATGTTATATGCATTTTATCTTGTAACAGGATTATTCAAGAACTATGCAAGTAGATCATTAATTAAATATAACATTCATACAATATATTTTCATATGATTTTTTCTTTCATATACATGATTATACTAGCTAATTTTTAAAAATGTTTTTGTGGAATAAATCATTTAATCTAAAAGGGTTTGGTTATTATATACTAGGCTCGTTTGTTATTATTTTATTTAGTATTATTGGTCAAATTCCAATGATACCTTTTTTGCCTACTGAAATTCCTAGTCCTGATTCTGACCCTATGGACTTATTCAAATCCATTCCTTCAAACTTGAGATTATTTCTTTTACTCTTAAGTTTTGTATTTGTATTACCTGGCATTTGGCTTGTTGTGAAGAAATTACATGATTTACCTATTATGTCTATTCTTTCAAGTAGAAAAAAAATTGATCTTGAAAGAGTTTTATATTCATTCATGTTATGGGGATCAATAGTTTCTGCATTTGTTTTTCTCGAGTATTCTTTAAATCCAGAAAACTATATTATAAATTTTAAACTAAAGGAATTTTTGATTCTTGCTGTAATTGCTATACTATTAATTCCAATACAAACTAGTGTTGAAGAAATTGTTTTCCGAGGATATTTAATGCAAGGATTTGGTAACTGGCTTAACAGTAGATTCATGGCCTTATTTCTCTCATCTTTTGTTTTTGGATCCCTACATTTATTCAATCCAGAGATTACAGCTTTAGGGTACGAGTTTGTTATTTTATATATAACAGTTGGTTTTGTTCTTGGTATTATGACACTAATGGATGAAGGCTTAGAATTAGCGCTTGGTTTCCATGCAGCTAATAATCTTATAGCTGCTCTTCTTCTTACAGCTGACTGGACTGTTTTTCAAACAGAATCAATTTTAATTGATATATCAGAACCTAGCCTTGGTATTACTGATTGGATATCTCCAATTATAATATATCCAACAATACTTATAATTTTTGCAAAAAAATATTCTTGGAATAACTGGAAAGAAAAGTTATTTTCAAAGGTTAGATAATATAAGTTCCATCTTTATATCACTTCTTTTATAAGGTGGATTGATATTCTCTAATTCTTTAAACCCGAACTTCTTATAAAGATGAATTGAGTTTTTTAATACTTTATTCGAATAAAGTAGAATTGATTTGTAATTCTTTTTTAAACTATAATTAATAATAAACTTTATGAGTTGATTACCAATCCCATTTCCTCTTAAATCTTTTCTAACTGCCATTTTATTTAATTCATAAACACCATTCCCGTTGTTTAAAAGAGCCATAGTTCCTACAATGTTTTCATTATAAATTGCAAAAAAGATTGAACCACCTTTGTCTAAAATTTCTTCTTTACAATTCTTTAAAATTTTTTCATCATATGACTCAACATAAAAAAATTCAATTAACCAATCATAGTTTAAATCATAAAAGAATTTAGAATATTTTTCTTCGAAAGGAATTATTTCAACTTTCATTATTTGTCATTCTATTAGGATTAACATATTCGTCAAATTCTTTTTCTGATAAATATTTTAGCTTAATAGAAGCTTCCTTTAGGGTTATATCATCGTTGTAAGCTTTATTTGCAATTTCAGCAGCTTTGTAATAACCTATTTTTGAATTTAATGCAGTAACAAGCATTAGAGAGTCTTTTAAGAACTTTTCAATTTTCTTTTTATTAGCTTTTATTCCATCAATACAATTATTGGAAAAACTAAGACATGCATCTCCCAATATTTTTGATGATTCAATTATATTATACGCAAACAGTGGCTTAAAAACATTTAATTCAAAGTGACCATTTGCTCCTGCAAAACTAATTGCAACATCATTACCAATAATTTGAGCACAGACCATAGAAATTGCTTCACACTGAGTTGGGTTAATCTTACCTGGCATAATTGAACTTCCAGGCTCATTTGCAGGTAAAATAAGCTCTCCTAAACCTGATCTTGGACCAGACCCCATTAATCTTATGTCATTTGCAATTTTATAAATTGAGGTAGCAGCTGTTTTTAAAGCACCATGCATCTCAACAATACAATCATGGGAGGCAATTCCTTCAAATTTATTTGGTGATTCTCTAAACTTAAGATTTGAGTTTTTGGAAATATGAGCTACAACTTTTTTGGAATACCCTTTAGGAGAATTTAATCCAGTACCAACTGCTGTCCCTCCAATTGGAAGCTCACTTAAATGATTAAGAGCATTTTCGATAGATTTAATTCCATTCTCAATTTGTGTTACATATCCTGAAAATTCTTGACCAAGAGTGATCGGTGTAGCATCCATTAAATGAGTTCTACCAATTTTTACTATACTATTAAACTCTCTAGCCTTTTTATTTAAACTTTCTTTTAATTTCCTCAAATTTACTAGAGTATTACTTGTAATAATTTTTACAGCTGCAATATTAATTGCTGTAGGAAATGTATCATTAGAGGACTGAGATAAATTTACATCATCGTTTGGAGAAAGTGTTTTTTCAGATTCACCTAACTTTTTACCTTCCAGTATATGAGCTCTGTTAGAGATTACCTCATTTAAATTCATATTTGTTTGAGTACCTGATCCAGTTTGCCAAATTACAAGCGGAAATTGATGATCGTGATCACCTGAAATTATTTCATCACAAACTCTTTCAATCAACATCGATTTTTCTTTAGATAGAATTCCTAATTCATGATTTGTAACTGCTGCTGATTTTTTTAAAATTGCATATGCATGAATAATCTCAATAGGCATTGAAGATGAGTTACCAATCTTAAAATTATTTCTTGATCTTTCAGTTTGAGCACCCCAAAGAGAGTTCTTTGGAACTTTTACTTCTCCGAGAGTATCTTTTTCAATTCTGTAGTCCATGATACTTTGTAATTTACTTAAAAAAAATTACTTTTGTTTAGCATTTACAAATATATGGAGTTTCAACAATACCTCGGATTCTTAGCTTTTTTAGCAATTTTTACAATGGGCTTTTGGCTTATGATTTTTTTAGCATTGGTAGCTCCATATTGGGCATCATCTTATCTTTTTCAAAAAATTAAAGATCTCCTTTCTAAGAAAATGAAATCTTAGTTATTGAATATAGGTCCTTCATCTTCTCCGCCACCGCTGAAATCTTGTTGATCTCTTTGAGCTCTTCTTCTTCTTCTGTTATTTTGATCTTCATTAATTCTATAGGTGAAAGTTAAAATCAATGAAGGTTCTCTCCATTGACCTTCTGTTTCAGATCTAAATGTTTCACGGGTAGTTGTAGATCTCCATCTACCAGTATTAAACAAGTCAGAATATCTAACAGATATGTTACCTTTATTTTCAAAAATATTTTTTTGAACTGCAGCAGTTGTAAATCCAAATGCTTTTCTTTTGGAAAAGGCATTTTCACTAGGCCCTCTTAAAAAACCAAAAAATTGAAGACTATATTCTTTTGGAAGTCTAATAAAACCATTAAACCTAGCACTCCAGTTTGTATCGTCAGAATCAAAGTTTTGATTTTCATATGAGCCTCTAATTTTTGTTGAGTTTAATGTAAAACTTCCATTAAGTCTAACGGCTCTTGAAGGTGTATAAGTTATACTAATCTCTGATCCAATTCTTTTATTTGTTGACAAATTAATAGGAAAAAACTCTAAAACAGGAACTTGTAAAACAGGATTCTCAGACCCTGACTCTACAATTAAATCAACTATTTCTCCAGTTTCTTGTTGAATTCTTTCAACATTTCCATCTGACTGTCTGTAAAAAACTGATGTATTTATAGTAATCTTACTATATCTTTTTAAATAGTCTACCTCGTAGGCAGATGAGAATGTAGGGTCTAAATAAGGATTCCCCCTTCTATATGATGTAATTGAATTCCTTCTTGGAAATGGATTAATATCCCATCCTCTAGGTCTTCTTATTCTTTTGCTGTAACCAAATGTTAAGGATTCTATATCTGAGATTTCATATGCAAGATTTAAAGTAGGGAATAAGTCTGAATATTTTTTAATTTCAAATTGTCTTGTTGTTTTTTGATTTATTTCTTGTTTTGAGTTCTCATATCTAAGTCCAAGAAGAATAGATAAGCTATTAATTTTCTTTCCAAATTGACTGTATAAAGAGTTTATGTTTTCAGTATAGTTGAAGATATTAGATAATCCAGGATCAGATTGAAAACTACTATTGCAAGGAGTAGTAATACATTGTATCTTTTGTAAAAAGGCAACATCGTAATCCGTTTCTCTTTCTAAAAAACTTCCTCTATATCCTAATTCAAATTCTGTATTTTCATCAATAGGGTAAACATAGTCAACCTGAGCTAAAAGCCTGTTTTGAAAATCAATATTTGTTGTCTTTTCAAAATCTGAATCTGAGACAAATGGTAAGGTTGAATAATCCTCAATATTATCTACCGAGTTTTCATCATCTTCTTCATAGGAAATTTTTGCAGTAAGGTTATGGCCATCTTTATCGAAATCCTTATAAAAGTCTATAGCATACTCAAAAGATTCCTCATTTTCAAGATCATTAGCAATTCTTTCATTTGAAGATAAAATACTACCATTAGTAATATCATTTACTATATTTTTTGAATAACTATTCTCATCTCCTTTTCTGTAGAATCCACTTAGAGTAAGTGAAGTTTTATCATCAAAAAAATACTCTAACCCTAAATTAAAAAAGATGTTCTTTTCATTTCGAGTACTTCTATTAGAACTTTCAATATTTAGGTTGTTAGAGAAGTACTCAGTTGTACCAAAAAAATTTCCATTATCATCAGAGTCTCTGAAGGTTGTTGTATTAAAAATATTTATTTTATCATTTCTCAAGTTGAAAGTTCCAGATCCACTATTATTTTTAGGATCACCTGCATTTAAAGTAATACTTCCATTAAATCCAAGTAAGTCTTGTTTTTTTAATATTATATTTAGAATACCTGCAGTTCCTTCTGCAGAATATCTAGCTGATGGAGAAGTCACAACTTCAACTTTTTCTATTGACTCAGAAGGAATAGACCTTAAACCTTGAGGTCCAGATAAACCAACAAGCCCTGAAGGTTTTCCGTTAATCAAAATTCTAACATTATCATTTCCTCTTAATGAAATATTACCATCAAAATCAACATCTATAGACGGTATATTAGCTAAAACATCTGAAACATTACCTCCTCTAACTGTTATGTCTTGCCCTACATTATATATTTTTTTATCAAGCCTTACCTCAACTTGTGTCCTCTCAGCTCTAACTTCAACTTCATCAAGCATAGAAACATCAAGATCTAGAGAAATAGTTCCTAAATCAGTATTCTGTCTAACTAAAAAGTTTTCATTTGAATAGCTTTCAAACGATATATATTCAATTTTAAGATCATACATACCGGGACTAACATCAATTGAAAATTTACCATCAGATGTTGTTATACCTCCAAATAATGACTCGGGATTTCTTTTGTTGACAAGAGAAATAGTAGCATATTCAAGAGGTTCTGAAGTTTCAGAGTCTATAACAATTCCAGAAATATTGAATGTCATATTTTGAAATTGCTGATAATTATTTCCACCACTTTGTTGAGAAAATAAAAAACTTGAAAATGCAATTAATAATAAGGAAAAATATTTTTTCATAAATTATTTTGTTTGGCTGAGCAAATATATTTTAATAAGTATTCTTGAAAACACAAGGTTTTGTTAAAACCTAATCATTTTTTTTAGACTTTGTTCTTAATTTTTTAATCAAAGATTTTTGTTCATAATCAAGTGATTCGTAAAACCTTTTTTTAATAGTATCAATTCTTTTTTCAAACTTTCTTAGAAGCTCTTTTTGAGACTCTGAAAAAGTTTCAGATAGCTTTCTTTTTCTTTCTCTGTATCCAAGACTACTATCTTTTAAAATATCTTTTTGATTATCACTTAATGATTCGTTAAGAGCTTTTCTCTGTTTTTTCCAAAGAGATCTTTCCTTATTGAGTAAATCTATTTGAGATTCAGAGAAAGTTTCCATCAATTCTTTTGAGAATCCTCCATGTTTTGACTTTTCTTGACTATACGTTATTGAGCATGTAATCATTAAAAAAGTAACTAAAATTATTTTGATCGTTTTTAACATATTCATTTGAAATAAAAAAAATTAAAAAGTTTATTTCGGAATCTGAAATTCATTCAATACTATAGATTCTGAGTAATATTCAATTATAAACTCATCAGTTATTTCCTCACCTGAGACTATTGAGGATAAAAGTGGAGAGTCTGAATTAATTTCATTAGATTTTGGTGTGATATCTATTAAATTATATAATAATAGTCCAATAAATATAGCAGCTAAGGAATATTTAAAGTAGCTAAATTCAAATCTTCTATCTAATGTATTAGAATTAGTTTTGTTTAGTATTTCTTTTTTAGACTTAATAAAATAATCTTTTGGCACAGTGTAACCAAGTTTTTTATAATGATTCATTTAATTCTTTTTTAATTTTTTTTTCAACAGCATAATAAACAGATTTTACTGTATTTATGTTTGTTTTTGTAATGTTGGATATTTCTTCAAACTTTAACTCATCAAAATACTTTAAATTAAAAATATTTCTTTGCCTTATAGTCAATTCTGAAAGTATTTGGTGAAATTTTAATGATATATTATCAGCATCAAAATAAGAATCAGCATATAACTTTTTAGAGTAATTATGGTCCTCAGAATCAATGTCAAGTTTATTAAATTTAGACTCCTTGTTAAGAAATCTTATAGCTTCATTATATGCTATTCTATAAATCCAAGTACTTAATTTACTTTTTTCTTGAAAAGAATCTATTCCTTTAAAAATTCTTATATATGTCTCTTGTAAAACATCATTTGCAGAATCGTGAGATAAAACCATTTTTCTTATCATCCAATATACTTTTTCTTGATATAAATCAACAAGATGCCTGAATCCAATATCTTTTGAATTAGGATTCCTTAATAATTTTATTAAAGCACCTTCTTTCAATCTAGTTTTTTAATTAGACCTTAAAAAATAATAAAAGTTTTGGTAAGTTGCTCTCTAGCTTACTTCAATGATTTGATTATAGCTTCGAAAGCATTCGGATTATTCATTGCTAAATCAGCTAATACTTTTCTATTAAGCTCTATGTTATTAGACTTAAGTTTATGCATAAGTTGACTGTAACTCATACCATATTGATGAGCACCAGCATTTATTCTCATAATCCATAGAGACCTAAAGTTCCTTTTCTTTGTTTTTCTATCTCTATATGCATATAATAATGCTTTTTCAACAGCATTTTTTGCAACTGTCCAAACATTTTTTCTTCTTCCGAAGTAACCTTTTGCTTGTTTTAAAACTTTTTTTCTTCTAGCTCTTGATGCTACAGAGTTTACTGATCTAGGCATAGCATTATTATTTTAATCTTAATTGTCTTTTAATATTATTTTCATCACTTTCATGTACCAGTCCAAAATGAGTAAGTCTAAGTTTTCTTTTCTTAGATTTCTTTGTAAGAATATGGTTTTTAAAAGCATGTTTTCTTTTAATCTTTCCCGAACCAGTTACTTTGAATCTTTTTTTTGCACTGGATTTTGTTTTCATTTTAGGCATAGTTCCTTAATTAATTATTTTTTTGGTGTTATGTACATTATCATTCTTTTTCCTTCTAACTCTGGCATTTGCTCTACTTTTCCAATTTCTTCTAGATCTTGAGCTAATCTTAAAAGTAAAATTTGGCCTTGTTCTTTAAAAATAATCGATCTTCCTTTAAAAAAAACAAAAGCTTTTAATTTTGCGCCTTCATTTAAAAATTTTTCTGCATGCTTCTTCTTAAATTGATAATCATGTTCATCAGTTTGAGGGCCAAATCTTATTTCTTTAACTACTATTTTTGTAGCTTTTGATTTTAGAGCTTTATCCCTCTTTTTTTGTTCGTATAAAAACTTCTTATACTCAAGAATTTTACATACAGGAGGAGATGCTTTTGGTGAAATCTCAACTAAATCAAGTTCTAGTTCTCTTGCCATCCTTAGTGCCTCATTTGTGGAATAAATCCCTCCCTCAACATTATCTCCTACAAGCCTTACTTCAAAGGCTGTTATTTTTGAATTTATCTTATGAGGATCCTCTTTGATTTCTCTTACGAATCTCCTATTCGATTTTTTTTTCCTTATAGCTATAACAAATATTTTTAGTTAATATTAAAACTTGGGATACAATCAGAAATTTCTTTTTTGATTATATCAACAAACTTGTCTATTTTCATTTCACCTAGATCTTCAGCATGATGCTTTCTCACTGAAACTGTATTGTTAATTAACTCATTTTCACCTAAAATTACCATATAAGGAATCTTGTTTAACTCAGACTCTCTTATTTTTTTCCCAACAGTTTCATTTCTATCATCCAAGTGGGCGCGAATTTCGTGATTTTCTAAGATATTTAAAACTTTTTCACCATAATTTTTAAAGTTCTCTCCAACTATTAAAATTTCCACTTGAGTTGAAGTTAACCAAATTGGAAAGAATCCTCCAGTATGTTCTAAAAGAATTGCCACAAATCTTTCCATACTTCCAAATGGAGCCCTATGTAACATTACAGGCCTTAAATCTTCATTATTATTCCCTTTATAAGTTAAATCAAATCTTTCAGGAAGATTATAATCAACCTGAATTGTACCTAATTGCCAACTTCTTCCTAATGCATCTTTAACCATAAAATCAAGTTTAGGTCCATAGAATGCAGCTTCTCCATATTCAACTTTGTAGTTAAGTTCTTTTTCATTTGCTGAATCAATAATTGCTTTTTCTGCTATTTCCCAATTTGTGTCAAGCCCAATATATTTATCAGGATTATTTGGATCTCTAAGAGAAACTTGTGCATAATAATCATTAAACCCTAATGATTTGAAAACATATAGAACCAAATCAATTGTATTTTTAAATTCAGAGTCAACCTGTTCAGGAGTACAAAAGATATGGGCATCATCAACTGTAAAACCTCTTACTCTACTTAAACCATGTAATTCTCCACTTTGTTCATATCTGTAAACAGTGCCAAATTCAGCAAGTCTCAATGGTAAATCTCTATAGCTTAGTGGTTTTGAGTTGAATATTTCACAATGGTGTGGACAGTTCATAGGTCTTAACATAAAAACCTCACTCTCATTTGGAGTTAAAATTGGTTGAAAGCTATCTTCTCCATATTTTTCATAATGACCCGAAGTCACGTATAATTCTTTTGATCCGATATGAGGAGACATAACCTTTTTATAGCCTGCCTTTTTTTGCGCATCTTCTAAAAAATGCTGTAACCTATCTCTAAGTTCAGTTCCTTTTGGTAACCAAAGTGGTAGTCCTTGTCCAACTTTGTTAGAAAATGTAAACAATTCTAGTTCTTTCCCGAGTTTTCTGTGATCCCTTTCTTTTGCTTTTTCAACTAAATCTAGATATTCAGTTAAAAGTTTTTGTTTAGGAAAAGAAATTCCATAAACTCTAGTCAGTTGACTGTTCTTCTCATCACCTCTCCAATAGGCACCTGCTACATTAAGAAGTTTTATTGCTTTTACTATACCAGTTGAAGGAATATGTCCTCCTTTACAAAGATCAGTAAAGTTAGAGTGAACACAAAAACTTATAGATCCATCTTCAAGCCCATTAATGAGCTCAATCTTATATTTATTATTCTCCTTTTTATAAAAACTTAATGCTTCATCTTTTGAAACTGATTTCATTACAAATTGATGATTCTCTCTCGCAAATTCAATAAATTTATTTTCAATCTTTGTAAAATCTTTCTCAGAAAAGACATCTTCCCCAAAATCAATATCATAATAAAAACCATTTTCAATTGAGGGTCCAATTGTTAGTTTACAATTAGGGTAATAAAATTTAATTGTTTGAGCTAAAATATGTGCTGATGAATGCCAAAAAGCTTGTTTTCCTTCATTATCATCCCATGTATATAATTTTATTTCACCATCAGAATATAATTCTGTTTCAGTCTCACATATTTCATTATTGAAAGAAGCTGAAATAACATTTCTAGCAAGACCTTCACTTATACTTTTTGCAATATCGATAACTTTAGTTCCTTTTTCAAACTCTTTAATTGATTGATCCGGAAAAACTACTTTTATCATAGTATTGGTTTAGGTTTCAAAAATAATTTATTTTATTTTATTCTTAGGACCTAATGTCCCATTTAAAATATTAGATATTCCTTTATAACCGAAGAAAATGGAAAAAATCAGAACTGTAGACCCAAAAATCAAAACAATTAAAAAAAATGGATGATCTTGATTGTTAAATGCTTGAGAAACTATTACTGGTCCAATGAAGCAGAGAGATATACCAACGAATACTTGAATAAAACCTTTACGTAAGTATTTATTCATGAGAATAATTGTCAATAGCTAATCGGATACTCTTATATTTTAAAATTAGTTCGTCAGCTTTATTTTCATCAATTCCAAGTTCTTCCATTAAAATTCTTCTTGCTCTTTTATTTAGCTTAGCATTACTCATCTGCATGTCTATCATTTTATTACCTCTGACATGACCATCTAGAATCATTGAAATAGTGGAAATCATATTTAAAATTAATTTTTGAGCTGTTCCTGCTTTTAATCTTGAACTTCCAGTTAAAAATTCTGGCCCAACAATTACTTCAATTTTAAAGTCAGAATATTCAGATAAAGGAGAGTTTTCATTACAAACAATACATGCAGTGGAAATATTATTTTCTTGACAATCTTTAAGTCCTCCAACTACATATGGAGTAGTTCCTGAAGCTGCAATACCTATTACAAAATCATTAGAATTCACTCTATGTTCAACCAAATCTTTCCATGCTTGAGTCATATCATCTTCAGCAATTTCGATTGAACTATACAGTGCAGGAACACCACCTGCTAAAAGACCTACAACCTTTTCTGGAGGAGTTCCAAAGGTTGGAGGGCATTCTGAGGCATCTAGAACTCCAAGTCTACCACTAGTTCCAGCACCAATGTAAAACAATCTTCCTCCAGATTTTATTTTGGGAGCAATATTCTCTATCAATTCAGCAACTTTAGGAAGTACTTTATTAACTGCCAATAAAGCATTATTGTCTTCTTCATGCATTGCATTAACTAACTCTATAACAGATTTTTTTTCTAAATCTTTATGATTTGATTCTTGTTCAGTTACTTTTATGAAATTCATTTTTAAATTGATAATTTTTTATCGAGATTTAATTTTAATTCATCTAGAAACTCTTGAGTAGTTAAAAAATTAGAATCCACTAAATCACCTCTAAAGACTAGCATAGCTAGATCTTTTGTCATTTTACCATCTTCAACTGTTTCAATACAAACATCTTCAAGAGTTTTACAAAAATTAATTAATGCCTCATTATTGTCAAGTTTACCTCTATGCATTAACCCTCTTGTCCAAGCGAATATAGAAGCAATAGGGTTTGTAGAAGTTTGTTCACCCTTTTGATGTCTTCTATAATGTCTAGTAACCGTTCCATGAGCAGCTTCAGCCTCTAATGTCTTCCCATCAGGAGTTACTAAGGTTGAAGTCATTAATCCTAAAGACCCAAATCCTTGAGCTACAACATCAGATTGAACATCACCATCATAGTTTTTACAAGCCCAAACAAATCCACCTTTCCATTTAATTGCAGCAGCAACCATATCATCTATTAATCTGTGCTCATAAGTTATGTTTTCATCTTCAAACTTTTCTTTAAATTCTCTATCAAATACTTCTTGAAAAATATCTTTAAATCTTCCATCATAAGCTTTAAGAATTGTGTTTTTTGTAGATAGATATAATGGCCATCTTTTATTTAAAGCCATATTCATACAAGATCTAGCAAATCCATAAATTGATGAATCAATATTATACATAGACATTGCAATTCCATCTTCTTCAAAATTGTATACTTCCCAGGTTGTAGATTCACCTCCATCTTTTGGAGTGAATTTCATCTCAAGTTTACCAGGTCCATGGGTAACTACGTCAGTAGCCCTATATTGATCACCAAAGGCATGTCTTCCAATACATATTGGTCTTGACCAACCTTGAACATATCTTGGAATTGATCTACATATAATAGGCTCTCTAAATACAGTTCCACCAACAATATTTCTAATTGTTCCGTTAGGTGATTTATACATTCTGCCTAGTGAAAATTCTTCAACTCTTTGTTCGTCAGGAGTTATAGTAGCACATTTAATTCCTACATTATACTCCTTAATGGCATTAGCTGCATCAATTGTAATTTGATCATTAGTTTTATCTCTAGATTCAATACCTAAGTCATAATATTTAATATCAAGATCTAGATAGTCTAGAATTAGTTTTTCTTTAATAAACTTCCAGATTATTCTAGCCATTTCATCCCCGTCAATTTCAACAATGGGATTGGCTACTTTGATTTTTGACATAGAATTTAAACTTCTTTTATCCTAGCTTTTTTACCACGAAGTTCTCTAAAGTAAAATATTCTTGATTGTCTTACTTTACCTTTTTTATTTACTTCAATTTTCTGTAAAGCAGGCATGTTAAATGGGAAAATTCTCTCAACACCAACTGTACCAGACATTTTTCTAATTGTAAAAGTCTTAGATTGACCCCTACCTTTAATTTGTATTACTACGCCTTTGAAAAATTGAGTTCTAACTTTATCCCCCTCTCTAATTTCATAATAAACAGTAATGGTATCTCCTGATGAAAATGAAGGAAAATCTTTTTTTGTTATTAATTTTTCTTGAACTAAGTTAATTACAGCATCCATTGAAAAAATATTTTAATAATAGTTTGATTTCAAACAGCTGCAAAAATAAAACTTTTTATTCATAATCAAAAAGATTTGGCCTAAGTAATTTAGTTCTTTCAATAGATTTTTTATCATTCCATTCTTGAATATCTTTTTTATTACCAGACAACAAAACTTTTGGAACTTTTAGACCTTTGTAGACCTCTGGTCTAGTGTAAATAGGAGGTGAGACTAGACTATCTTGAAAAGTATCTGTTAAAGCGGAGGATTCATCCCCTAGAATTCCTGGTTGAAGCCTAATTATTGAATCACAAAGAACTGCTGCAGGTAGTTCTCCACCTGAAACAACATAATCTCCAATTGAAATCTCCTTAGTAACAATATGATCTCTAACTCTATGATCAATTCCTTTATAATGACCACATATAATTATAATATTTTTGTGATTTGATAGATAGTTTGATTCTTTTTGATTTAATAAACTACCATCAGGAGTTAGGTAGATTATTTCATCATAATTATTTTTCTTTTTGAGATTTTCTACACACTTATCTATAGGTTCGATTTTAATTACCATTCCAGCCGCTCCACCATATGGGTAATCATCTACCTTTCTGGAGTTATCAGCATAATCTCTTAAATTGTGGGTAAAAATTTCAACTTTTCTAGACTCAATAGCTCTCTTAATTATTGAAAAAGAATTTAAATTTTCAAAAACTTCGGGAAATAAAGTTAATATATCAATTCTCATCAACTTTGACTTTTCTTCAAAGTAACTTTAGTTGTGAGAGTCTTGCCCTCTCTTATATATTCAACATCAACTTGATCACCAGGTCTTTTAGAAGATAGGTACCCAGATAAGTCTGAAAATTTATTTATTTTAAATCCATCTATAGACTTTATTATATCTCCTTTTGTGAGACCTGCATTATCAGCTCCAAATCCAGGTTCGATTACATCAATATAGAAACCTTCAGTTTCTTCTAGATTAAGTTGTCTAGAATATGCAGATTTAAGAGCAACTCCTCTTACTCCAAGTAATCCTTTTTGAACATCACCAAATTCAATTATATCCTCGAATATCTTTCTAACTGTATTACTAGGTACGGCAAAAGAATATCCTACATACCCACCTGTCATTGACTGAATAAGAGTATTTATTCCAACTAATTCACCTTTTATATTAACTAATGCACCTCCGCTATTCCCAAAATTTACAGCAGCATCAGTTTGAATAAATGATTGATTTTTCTGATCATACTCATTTAAATCTCTAGACTTTGAGCTTACAATTCCAGCAGTAACTGTTGAATTAAGATTATAAGGATTTCCAACTGCAAGAACCCATTCGCCAATTAATGTTGAATCAGAGTCACCAAAAAATATATAGTCTAAATTAGAATCAGTATTAATTTTTAAAACAGCTATGTCATTTAGCTCATCATATCCTATAATTTCTGCCACGTATTCCTTATTATTATTTGTAGTCACAATTACTTCACTTGAGTTTTCAACAACATGATAATTTGTAATAATGTAACCGTCAGGTGAAATAATCACTCCTGATCCAGTGCCTACTTTTTTTCTAGATTCATCTCCATAAAAAAACTGTAATGCCCATGAATCACTATCTTTAACAATACTTGTATTCTTTACATGAACTACTGCATTAATTGATTTTCCTGCAGCATATGTTAAGTCTGGTAGTGAAGAAATATTACTGTAATTATTTTGATTTGAAAAAGTATTTAAAGTATTTACAGTACCGGGGGTAAAAACTACATTAGAAGTTTCAACTTTATAATCATTTTTATTAATACTCAAGACTATTATAGCAGTTAATATTGAGCATATAACTGAAGTTAAAATTATTGACAACCTTTTCATAACTAATTTTTTGTTTAAAATTAATATTTTAAAATTTTAATAATTATATTTTAACTATAGTTTAACTAGAACAAGATGAAAATTAGACTTAGAGCTCTAGAACCTTCTGATCTTGAAATAATGTATGATACAGAAAATGATGAATCCTTGTGGGTTTACTCAAATACTTCTTCACCCTTTTCAAAACATACTTTAAAAAAATTTATCGAAAATTCTCATCTTGATATTATTGAGCACAAACAGGTTAGACTTGTGGTTTTTGACGAATCTAATTCTTATGGCTTCATAGATCTTTTCGATTATGACCACATTAGCAGAAGGGCTGGAGTTGGAATTATTATATTTGAAAAGTTTAGATCTAAAGGTATAGGTTCTATGTCTTTAAAATTAATTGAAGAACATGTTTCAAACCACGTGCCGATGCATCAACTTTATGCTAATATTTCTTCAAATAACGTTGAGAGCATTTCATTATTCAAAAAAAATGGCTATAATGAGGTTGGATTAAAAAAAGACTGGGTGTTTTATAATAATAAATTTAATGATGAGCTTTTATTCCAAAAAATTTTAAATAAATGAAGTATTTAAAAATTTTAATACCGATTTCAATCCTGTCTTTAATATTTGTTATTGATTACTATAATAAATATTATAAGCCCAACACATCATTCGAAGATGAAAGTATATTTCTATATGTGATGGAGGATGATAGTTTAGCTTTTAAGGATTCAATATCAAAATATATCAAATCTGAAAAAACTTTTTATAAAGTTGCAGAAAGACTTGAATACCTTCAGAATAAAAAAACAGGAAGATTTAAAATAGCAAAGGATATAGGAAACAATGATATTGTTAATTCCTTGAAATTTAATAATACTCCTGTTAATGTTACATTTAACAATCAAGAAAGAGTTGAGAATCTAGCAGGAAGAGTTTCAAAACAAATATATGAGGATAGCACATCTTTATTATCAGCATTTAGAGATAAAAAATTTCTTAAAGACAATAATCTAAATGAACAAAATGTTCTTTCAATTTTTATTCCAAATTCTTATAATATTTACTGGAACTCTACCTCTGAAGATTTTAGAGATAGAATGTTAGCTGAGTATAATAAATTCTGGAATAAAGATAGATCTGAAAAAGCTAAAAAACTTGGACTTACCAGATTAGAAGTTATTTCTCTTGCATCAATAGTCCAAATTGAAAGTAGAAGAAACGACGAGCGTCCAAGAGTTGCAGGTTTATACATTAATAGACTTAAAAAAAACATGAGGTTACAAGCTGATCCAACTGTGATTTATACAATCAAAGACTATTATAAAAATTTTGATACAATTATTAGGAGGGTTCTTTATCGTGACCTTAAGTTAGAATCAGAATTTAATACTTATAGAGTTTCTGGTCTTCCACCGGGTCCAATTACTATGCCTGATATATCAGCTATTGATGCTGTTCTGAACTATGAAAAAAATAATTATTTATTTATGGTTGCTGATCCAAGCAACAGAGGGTATCATCTTTTTGCCAGTAACTTGTCTGAACACAACAGGAATAGAAGGGCTTATATTCGCTGGATAAACAGCAGGGGAATCTATAGGTAAAAGCTAGTTGGACAGTTTCTGATTGAGATCTTCAACGTATTTTCTAAATTGCTTATCTGTAAAGCTAAGATTATCAACTGTCTTGCATGCATGAAGGACAGTTGCATGGTCTCTTCTTCCAATTTGTGAGCCTATACTAGCAAGGGATGCTTTAGTGAACTTTTTAGCAAAATACATTGCAATCTGTCTAGCCTGGACAATATGTCTTTTTCTAGTTTTAGACTGAAGTGTTTGAATATCCATCTGAAAGTAATCAGAGACAACTTTTTGGATATAATCAATTGACACCTCTCTTCTATTATTCTTGACAAATTTATTTACAACTTCTTTAGCAAGTTCAACTGATATTTCAGCCTTGTTAAATGAAGACTGAGCAATTAAAGAGATAATTGCACCTTCAAGCTCTCTAACATTTGAATTAATGTTTTTGGCAACAAACTCAATAACTTCATTTTGTATCTCAACTCCGTCTCTAAATAATTTATTCTTTAAAATTGAAACTCTAGTTTCAAAATTTGGTGTTTGTAATTCTGCAGATAAGCCCCATTTAAACCTTGATAAAAGTCTTTGCTCTATATCTTGCATATCGATAGGAGCTTTATCAGATGTTAGAATAACTTGTTTACCATTCTGATGGAGATGATTAAATATATGAAAGAACACATCTTGTGTTCCTGATTTTCCTGACAAAAATTGAACATCATCAACTATCAAAACATCAATTAGCTGGTAAAAATGAATAAAATCATTTCTAGTATTTTTCTTAACAGAATCTACATATTGTTGAGTAAACTTTTCAGCTGAAATATATAACACAGTTTTGTCTGGATATTTCTGTTTAACATCAACTCCAATTGCATGAGCAAGGTGAGTTTTCCCAAGCCCTACACCTCCATATATTAGTAAAGGATTAAAAGATGTGCCTCCTGGTTTATTTGATACAGCTATACCAGCCGATCTTGCTAACCTATTTGAGTCACCCTCTAGAAAATTTTCAAATGTATAATTTGGATTAAGCTGTGATTCAATCTCTAAATTTCTAATTCCAGGAATAACAAAAGGATTCTTTAGTTCACTTGCAAAAGTGCTAAAAGGAGATTCTATAGATTGAGTTTTAACACTTGAACTAGATGAGCTCGGAATACTTTCTGTAAAAGGCACTTTATTTCCATAAGTATTCTCCATTTTAATTATATAAATTAATCTAGCTTTTGTTCCTAATTCTTTTGTTAATGCAATCCTCAAAATTTTTACATAATGTTCTTCTAGCCACTCATAAAAAAATTTACTTGGAACTTGAATACTTAAAACCTCTTCAGATAATTTAACAGGTATAATTGGCTCAAACCAAGTTTTATATGCTTGAGGTTGTATATTATCTTTAATAAAATTTAGACAGTTATTCCAGACAGATGTTGAGGTTTGACTCATAGTTTAATTGACTAGATGTTATTTGAATATCTTTATAATTAAATTGAATTTGATTGAAAACAAATATTACTTAAAAAAAGTGAAAAAAAAATAACAATGACTATTGATTTTTAATTTTTTTTTATTTAAAATCACTCTTTTAAAAATTGTAAGAAAAAAAATTTTTTCTTTCAAAAAAGTGTATTAAAATGGTATATGAAACTAAGATAACGAAAGTCAGGTATTATGAAACTGATAAAATGGGAATTGTTCATCATAGTAATTATTTGAAATTTTTTGAATTAGCAAGAATTGAATGGTTGGAAAAATTAAAAATGCCCTATGAGAAAATTGAAAAAAATAACATAATACTTCCAGTCTATAAATGTGATTTAAAATTTTTAAAACCTTTAGTTTTTGGAGATTCATTTTATGTAAAAGTTGAATGTGTTAAAGAACCAACTTCTACGATTGAATTTCACTATGAGATTTTTAATCAAAATAATATTAAGACTACTGAAGGATATACAATTTTAGCTTTTTTGGACTCAATGTCAATGAAACCTCTCAGATGTCCATCATTTATTAAAAAATTATTTTAAAATCTATATTTTTCGTAAAGAATATCGTTTCCTACTAATTTGGTATCAAATTCATCTAAACTAATTTTAGGACTTTTAATTCCTTTTTTTAGATTACTTTGAGATTTAAATACTCTAATACCATCCCATAAATCATGTTTTAAAAATTCATTAATTGTTTTTGTTCCACCCTCTACTAAAATAGATTGAATATTTATATCGTATAAGAAAGATAATATTTTATCAAGGTTGAAATCAGAAATAACTTTTGAATAGTTACCTATTTCTGTATTTAAATTTTTAGATATCACAATAGTTTCACCTTCTTCTTTGAATAATATTGACTTTTTAGGTATTCTTCCATTTGGATCTAAAATTATTCTGATTGGATTTTTTCCAATATCAAGTCTTGTAGTAAGTTTTGGATTATCATCTATTACTGTTTGGACACCAACTAGTATAGAATGTTCTTCCTTTCTGAATGAATGTGATAACTTTTTTGAATCATTTGATGAAATCCAATAATTTTCCTTTTTTTCATTTTGTAAGAATGGACTTATATAGTTATCTTTTGATTCAGCCCATTTAAGTGTAATGTATGGACGTTTTGATTCATGAAATTTGTAAAATCTTTTATTTAGATCTTTACATTCCTTTTCAAGAATTCCATATTCTACTTTTACTCCATTCATAATCAAAAAGTCAATTCCACCACCTTTAACTTTGTCATTAGGATCTCTTGATCCGATAATAACTTTTTTAATATCATTTTCTATTATTATTTCTGAGCAAGGTGGAGTTTTACCATGATGATTACATGGTTCAAGGTTTACATAAAGCGTAGAATCTTTTAATAAACTTTTATTAATTACATTATTTATAGCATCTATTTCTGCATGATCATGACCATATTTTTTATGAGATCCCTCACTAATAATTTCATTATTATAAACAATAACACATCCTACTAGAGGATTTGGATAAGTATTTCCAATCTCTTTGGAGGCAATCTCTATACATCTTCTCATGTATTTAATATGATTATAATTCATCTCTAAAATTAGAATTGTAAATTTAAGTTAAAAAGGTAATTATGCTAATAAGAAAAATTAGTAAAAAAGATAATAATAGCCTTTCTTTAGTTCTAAGAGAAGTATTAGTTGAGATGAATATACCAAGAGTAGGTTCTGCTTATGAAGATCCCGAACTTGATAATATGTTTGAAGCATACCAATCAAATAGATCTATATACTATGTTATTGAGGATAATAAAAAAATACTTGGAGGAGCTGGTATAAATCCTTTACAAGGAGGTAATAAAAATATTTGCGAACTTCAAAAAATGTATTTTCACAATTCAATGAGAGGAAAAGGATATGGTTCAACCATGATTGATTTGTGCCTAGATTTTGCTCGTAAAGTAAAATTTGAAAAATGCTACATTGAAACAATGCCAAATATGATAGATGCGCAAAAGCTATATTTAAAAAAGGGTTTTAGTTATATAGATAAACCATTGGGAAATACAGGACATAGCGCATGCCCAGTTTGGATGATAAAAAAACTTTGATGAATTTAATTCAGTTAAGAAATATATATAGGGAAACTTTAAATATACCGGTTAAACAGTCTGATTATATTTTTAAGATTTTGATTAAGGAATTATGCTTAATTGATCCTATTAAAGTTTCACTTGAACCTAACTATAATCTTGATATAAATTATGTTAAAAAACTTAAAAGTTCACTACAAAAACTAACTAAAAACTACCCAATAGACTATATAATTAATAAAAAAATCTTTTATGGACATGAATTTCATGTAAATGAAAAAGTCTTAATACCTAGACCAGAAACTGAAGAACTTGTTGAATGGATTATATCTGAAAATACTGATAATAGTAATAAGCAATTGATTGATCTTGGTTCTGGTTCAGGGTGTATAGGTATTTCAATTTCAAAGGCAGCTCCAAATATTAAAGTTGTTTTATCAGATTTTTCAAAAGATGCATTAAAAGTATGTAGGATCAATAAAAAAAAAATAAAAGCAGATGTTAAAATCATAAATTTTGATTTGAATCAGAAAAAACAATTAAATCAAAAATTTGATTTAATTGTTTCAAATCCACCTTACATACCTATAGAAGATAAAAATACTATTGATGAAAATGTTAAATATGAACCTGAAGTTGCACTTTTTACACCTAATTCAGATCCCTTATTTTTTTATAAAAAAATTTTAGATTTTGCTATTATAAATCTTAAGAAAGATGGAAAGGTTTATCTCGAGATAAACCCTATTTTTGTTAATGATTTGACTTTATTATTTAAAAGATATAATATAAATGAAATTGATTTTAAAAATGATTTTAGAGGAAAGGTAAGACTTGTTAAATTAACTTTTTTCAATGGATAATATTAAAACTAGAATTGAGAAATTAAAACAAACAATTAATCATCATAATCATAATTATTATGATTTAAGTCAAACTGTTATATCTGATTATGAATACGATAAACTATTAGAGGAGCTTATTCATTTAGAAAATCTTTATCCTGAATTTAAATCAGATGATTCACCCACATTGAGAATTGGAGGTGGTCTATCTGAAAACTTTAAGTCTGAAGAACACCTTTTTCAAATGTATTCTCTCGATAACACTTATTCAGAAGAAGATTTAGATGCTTGGTATAATAGAATTCAAAAATCAATAGACACATCAATTATTGAATTCTGCTGTGAACTCAAATATGATGGAGCTTCTGTCAATATTTTATATCAAAATGGAGAACTAGTGCGAGGTTTAACAAGAGGTGATGGAATTCAAGGTGATAACATTACTACTAACATTAAAACAATCAACTCAATTCCACTAAAATTAAAGGGAGACTTTGTTCCAAAAAATTTTGAAATACGTGGTGAAATAATTATTCCGATTGATTCATTTGAAATGCTAAACAAGAAAAGAGAAGAAAGAGGAGAGCCTAAATTTATGAATCCAAGAAATACAGCTTCAGGAAGTATAAAAATATTAGATTCAAATGAAGTTGCAAAAAGACCTTTAGAATGCTTTTTATATTCAATTGTTTCTGATGAAATTAAAACTGAAAATCACTCTGATTTATTAATTCTTGCCAGAAAAATGGGATTTAATGTCCCAACATATGAAAAAGTATTTAGTGATATTAATGGTGTAAAGAGTTATATAGACTATTGGGATAAAAAAAGATTTCAATTACCATTTGAAATTGATGGAATTGTAATTAAAGTTAACAATATTAATACTCAAAATGAATTAGGCTTTACCTCAAAATTCCCACGATGGGCAATAGCATATAAGTATAAGGCTGAAAATGTTGCCACCAGACTTGAGTCAATTTCATTTAATGTTGGTCGTACGGGTGCAGTAACTCCTGTAGCAAACCTTCAGCCTGTTTTAATTTCTGGTTCAACTATTAAGCGAGCTTCTCTTCACAGTTATGACCAAATGAAAAAATTTAACTTAAGAGCTAACGATCAGGTTTTTGTTGAAAAGGGAGGAGAGATTATTCCAAAAATTACAGGAATAGATAAAAATAGAAGAGGTAATTCAGAAGATACAATTAGTTTTCCAACACATTGCCCTGAATGTTCATCAAAACTTGTAAAATTAGATTCTGAAGCAAATTATTTTTGTCCAAATTATTATGGTTGTCGTCCTCAATCTATTGGGAGACTTCAGCACTTTGTCTCAAGGAAAGCATTAAATATTGATGGATTAGGTGATGAGACAATAAAACAGTTTTATGATGCTGGATTATTGAAAGATATAAGTGATATTTATTCACTTGATTATAAACAAATTTCAAAATTTGAGGGATTTGGCGAAAAATCTATAGAAAATTTAAAAATAGGGATTGATAATTCAAAGCAAATTAAATTTCAAAAGGTTTTATATGGGTTAGGCATAAGGTATGTAGGAGAATCTGCATCAAAAAAAATTATCGATAATATAAATTCCATAGATGATCTAATAAAAATGGATATTGAGCAATTATCAATCATAGATGAAATTGGAGATAAAACTGCTAGAAGTATTAAGGATTATTTTCAAAATATTAGAAATATTGAAATGATTGAAAGGCTTAGATCATTCGGTCTTAATTTTAATAAAACAGAATATGAAAACAAATCATCTAAACTAAGTGGTAAAACATTTGTAATTTCAGGAGTGTTTACAAGATTTACTAGAGATGAAATCAAGGAAATCATTGAAAAAAATGATGGAAATATTAGTTCGTCAGTAAGTAAAAAAACTAATTATTTAATTGCTGGAGAAAATATCGGACCTTCCAAATTAAGTAAAGCAAATGAGTTAGAAATTTCAATTATTAATGAAGATCAATTGATAGACCTTATTTCATAAACTTATATTAAATTTGCCAAGTTGTATTAATATGTTTAAGTCTTTAAATATTATCGCATTATCATTTTTAATTATTTCATGCAATGATTATCAAAAGTTACTTAATAGCAGCGAAAGTGAAGTTGATAAATATACTGCCGCTGAAACATATTACAACAATGGTGAATATAGAAGAGCTAATTCTTTAATTGAACAGATAATACCTAGTTATCGTGGTAAACCTCAAGGTGAAAGATTAGTCTATTTCTTTGCAAATTCATATTTTGAAACCAAGCTATATTATTCTGCTGCTACCCAATTTGAAAATTTCATAAAATCATATCCAAATAGTCAAAGAATTCAAGAAGCTTATTTTATGGAAGCAAAATCATACTATATGCTTTCTCCACTTTATACTTTAGATCAGGAAGATACATACACTGGTATTGATAAGTTTCAAATCTTCATAAATAGATTTCCAAATAGTATATATGTAGCAGAAGCTATTGAATTAATTGATGAGCTTCAAAATAAACTAGAAAAAAAAGATTTTGAAATTGCAAAACAATATTACACTATAAGAGATTACAATTCAGCTATTAAATCAATTGATAATTTTATTGCTGATAATCCAGGAACTATCTTTCGAGAAGAAGCTTTATATTATAGATGGTTGTCACAATATGAAATTGCAATTAATAGTATAGAATCTAGAATACCAGAGAGAGTTACCGAACTTGAAAGATCTTTAGATAATTTTCTGAATTATTATCCAGAAACTATTTTCATTGAAGATTTATCAAAAAAAATTAATATTGCAAAACAACTATTATAGAAATTATGAATAAATATAGAAACACAAATGCTACCAATTCTACTAAAACCTACAACAAGCTTGAAATAGAGGATCAAACTAACAATATTTATGAAGCTATTTCAATTATTGCTAAAAGATCAGCTCAAATTAATTCAGAAATTAAAAAAGAACTTCATGATAAACTTGACGAGTTTGCTACTCATAATGACAGTTTGGAAGAAATTTTTGAAAATAAAGAACAAATCGAGGTTTCAAAGTTTTATGAAAAATTACCAAAACCATATGCAATAGCAGTTCAGGAATGGCTCGATGATAAGATATATTATAGAGATACTGAAGCTGAAACTGAAGAGTAAATTATAATTGATGAGTGTTTTAGCTCAAAAAAATATTCTTGTTGGAGTTAGTGGTGGCATAGCAGCATATAAGATCCCTATTTTAGTAAGACTTCTTGTTAAGCTTGATTGTAAAATTAAAGTAGTGATGACACCTTCTTCTAAAGAATTTGTCACACCTCTTACTTTATCCACTTTAAGTAAAAATCCAGTTTATTCTGAATTTACTTCAAAAAAAGATGGTAATCCCACTTGGAATAATCATGTTGATCTTTCAGAATGGGCTGATATCTTCATAATAGCTCCTGCAACATCTAACACTCTTTCGTCTATGGCTCATGCAAAATGTGATAATTTACTTTTGGCATGTTTTTTATCATCTAAGTGTCCAATTTTCATTGCACCTGCAATGGACTTAGAAATGTATAAAAATGAATTAAACCAATCAAATATCAAAAAGCTAGAATCAAATAAAAATATTTCTATTTTACCAGTTGGAAAAGGTCCATTAGCCAGTGGTCTTGAAGGGGAGGGGAGAATGTTAGAACCCTTTGAAATAATTGAATATGTTGAAAATATTTATAAAAAAAGTCTTCCTTTTAATGGACTTAATTTTCTAGTAAGTGCAGGACCTACTTATGAACAAATTGATCCTGTAAGATTTTTAGGTAATAATTCATCTGGAAAAATGGGTTGTTATATTGCTAGAAATGCAGTTAAACTTGGTGCTAATGTAAAATTAGTATTGGGTCCAACTAGCTTAAATATGAATTTAACAGGTGTAGAGGTTTTTAAAGTTCACAACTCAAATGAAATGTTTGAAAAAATGAAGTCCAATTTTTTGATTTCAGATGTTGTTATTTGTTCAGCAGCAGTTTCTGATTTTAAACCTGTATTTAATAAAACTGAAAAAATAAAGAAGGATTCAGGTTTTAAATCATTAGATTTAGAACCTACAGTTGATATTTTAAAGGAGCTAGGTAAATTGAAAAAAAATCAATTCCTCGTAGGATTTGCCCTTGAAACAAGTGATGCAATAAAGAATGCTACTATTAAAATAAAATCAAAAAATTTAGATGCTATAATAGTTAATAAAATTGAAGATTTTAACCCAATTTCTAGTAACTATAATCAAATTGATTTCATAAATTCAAAAAATGAAATTACATCTTTTGAAAAAAAGCATAAGTCAGAGGTATCAACTGACATATTAAATACAATAAAAAAATATGTTAAAAAAAATA
The DNA here is from genome assembly GCA_038110465.1 of Bacteroidota bacterium. GTDB lineage: Bacteria > Bacteroidota > Bacteroidia > Flavobacteriales > Flavobacteriaceae > Marisimplicoccus. Next base: position 253,807 of record JAYNJU010000001.1, read on the forward strand.
AGGATAAGTAATTATGCTCTTATTGAAGATTTAGAGATAACTTTTAATGATGGAATGACATCTATTACTGGAGAAACTGGTGCTGGAAAATCTATTATTCTTGGAGGATTATCTTTAGTTTTAGGTTCAAGAGTTGACAATTCGAAAATAATTAATAAAGAAAATAAATGTTTTGTTGAAGCTATTTTTGATATCTCTGATCATAATTTGGAATCTTTTTTTACTAAAAACGACCTTGATTTTGATGATCAAACAATTTTAAGGAGAGAGATTAGTCCTCTTGGTAAATCAAGAGCTTTTATAAATGACACACCAGTTAAAATTGAATTACTATCTAGGCTTACCAAAAATCTAATAGATATTCACTCACAATTTGATAATCTTGAAATTTTAAATTCAAAATTTATTTTTTTGATTCTTGATTCAATTTCTGGAATTTCTGATTTATCAAATAATTTCATGAAAAAATTCAAATTATTTCAATCTATTGAAAATAAAATTGAGGAAAAATTGATTTTAAAGAAAAAATTAGATTCAGATCAAGAATATAATAAATATTTGCTAGAAGAATTTAATAACCTACAAATTGAGAAATTAAACTTAACTGAACTCGAAACTAAAGTTAAAGAGGCTGAGAATTTAGATTTAATTAAAGAGACTTTATCGTTGATTAACAATGAATTTAATACTGAGCAAATTGGAATAATAGATAAACTATCCTCAATAGTTAGAAGTTTGAATAAAATTTCAAATTCTTCAGATAGATTAGAAAAGTTAAGTGATAAATTAAATTCAATTTTAGAAAATATTAATGAAGTCATTTCAGATTCTGAATCTATTTATGTTGACATCAATTTATCTGATGAAAATATAGTTGATTTAACTGAGGACTTGGAAAAAATAAACACTTTGTTCAATAAACATAGAGTCAATTCTTTAGAAGAACTTATAGAAATCAAAGAGTACCTTTTAAAAAATATAAATGACCAAGATTCAATTGAAAGTGAAATATCATTACTTAAAAAAGAAAAAGAAAAAATGTTAATGGATCTAACATCTGAGGCTAATATTATTCATGAAAAAAGAAAAAATGTTAAAGTTGAATTTGAGGATCTACTAAATAATAGTTTGTTAGATCTTGGTATGAATAACTCAGAATTAAAGATCAATCTTGAAAGAACTGAAAATCTTCAAAAACATGGATTTAGCATTGGAAAGTTTCTACTAAAGTCAAGTAAGAATAATGAATACAGTGATTTAAGAGAAATAGCTTCAGGAGGGGAAATATCTAGAGTAATGCTAGCTATTAAATCAATTCTTTCAAAGCACACTAAACTTTCATCAATTATTTTTGATGAAATTGATACTGGTATATCTGGATCTATATCCTCTAAGGTAGGAGACTTGATGTATAAGATGTCAAAAAAAATGCAAGTAATTGTTATTACTCATACCGCTCAAGTTGCCTCTAAAGGAGATTTTCATTTCAAAGTGTTTAAAAAAGAATTTAACAATAGGGTTATCACTGATGTTAAAATTCTAAATGATAAAGAAAGGGTAAATGAAATTGCTGAAATGTTATCAGGAGATAAGCTAAACAAATCAGCAAATGAGCTTGCTAATGAGTTGTTGAATTAAACTATATTTACAAAACTATGGCTAACAATATTTTAAAGGGAAAAAAAGGTATAATCTTCGGTGCTCTAGATAATAGCTCTATTGCATGGAAAACTGCAGAAAAAATATATAATGAAGGTGGTGAATTTATTCTTACAAATGCTCCAGTTTCTATTAGAATGGGTGAAATTAATAAACTTGCAATAAAGACAAACTCTGATGTAATTGCTGCCGATGCAACAAATCTAGATGATTTAGAAAATTTAATAAATTCAGCAAAACAAAAATTTAGTGGAAAATTAGATTTTGTTCTACACTCAATAGGAATGTCTGTGAATGTTAGAAAAGGTAAGCACTATACTGATCTTAATTATGATTGGTTGACAAAAGGTTGGGACGTATCAGCAGTATCTTTTCATAAGCTAATGCAGATATTATACAAACAAGATGCTATGAATGAATGGGGTAGTATAGTAGCTTTAACATATATTGCTGCTCAAAGAACTTTTCCAAACTATAATGATATGGCTGACAATAAAGCTTACCTTGAGTCTATTGCAAGAAGTTTTGGTTATTTTTTTGGAAAAGAAAAAAATGTAAGAGTAAATACTATATCTCAATCTCCAACATTAACTACCGCCGGAAAAGGAGTTAAAGGTCTTGAAGGTTTTTTGAAATATGCTGATCTAACTTCTCCACTTGGAAATGCAACAGCAGATGATTGCGCTGATTTAACAGTTGCTTTATTTTCAGATTATACAAAAAGGGTCACGCTTCAAAATATCTATAATGATGGAGGTTTTTCAAATGTAGGTGTGAGTCAAGAAATTATTGACAAGCTTGATTCTTGATGAAAATTATAGGATTAACTGGGGGAATAGGAACTGGAAAATCTACTATTCTAAATCTTTTTAAAAAACTAGGAATAAATACTTTTAATGCTGATGAATCAGCCAAACAAATAATTAACACTGATTTAGAAACTATTAAATCAGTTAAAAGAGTTTTTGGAGATAGTATTTATGAAAAAGGAGTTCTAAATAAAAAAAAAATATCAAGAATTGTATTTAATAGTTCAGAAAAATTAGCTTTATTAAATTCAATTATTCATCCAAAAGTTGCAGTAGATTTTAATAAATTTTGTGAAAAGAATAAGAATGACCATTATGTTGTTAAAGAGGCTGCTTTAATTTTTGATACTAATTCTGAAGAGAAATATGACAAAATTATTCTTGTTACAGCCCCATTAGAAGAAAGGATTGAAAGGGTGATGAAAAGAGATAAAATAACAAGGGAAAAAGTTTTAAAAAGAATAAAAAGTCAGCTAGACCATGAAAAACTTAGCCATAAATGTGACTTTGTTATTAACAATTTAAATGAAGCAGGTTTAATTGTATTAGTTAATGAAATTCACAATACAATACTTGACTCCATATAACATCTTAACATTTCATTAAGAAATTATATTTTTAAAAATTGAGAATTTTATAAATTATGAATAGAAAACTCTACATGTCACTAGTTCTATTAATGTCATTTTCATTGATAGGAATTATCTTAATGCAGGGTTTCTGGATATATTCCTCATGGCAATATAAAGAAGAAGAGTTTTCTTTAGCTGTTAATAGAACACTTAGGGAAGTTGTTGATGAAATACAAAGTAGAGAGTTAAATGACTATGTTTCAACTTATCAAATGCTTATTGATTCTATAGGAACACCTGAAGATTCAAATTTTACTGATGTATTTTTATTTTTAGATGAAGACCAGTCATCGAATCTTTCAACTTTTTTTGCCTATGGAATATTAGAAGAAGATTATAATATAAATTTACCAGATAATTTATCCAATAGATATTCAGATGATGAGGTTAAAGATCTCAAAGCTGTTAAGACTACAATTGTAAATAAAAATATTTTTGATAGAAGAGAAAATAGATTAAATGCATCTATTTCTAAATTAAAAAGTGTAGAGGATATTGATTTATTCAAGTTTGAAAAATATAGGTCTGCTTTTCAAGAGTATGCCTCTTCTTTACCTATTCACAAAAGGACTACCTCCAGAGAAATTGAAATTCTACTTCAAAAAGGTTTTGATGAAAGAAACATAATAACTCCATATGAATTTGGTATATATAGCAATGGTCTTTCTACAAAAATAAAGTCTAATAATTACCTAGAGGTTCAATCAGGACCTAAATATTCTATTCCATTTTTTCAAGATAGAACTAGCCCAATAAATTATGATTTAATTGTTTCATTTCCTGAAAAAAAAGAATATGTGCTTTCTAGTATAATAGGGGTTGCTTCTTTATCATTTATGTTGACATTAATTGTAGTTATTTTATCAACTAGTGCACTGTATCAAATAATTCAGCAAAAAAAATTATCTGAGATAAAAAGTGATTTTATAAATAATATATCCCATGAGTTCAAAACACCTATAGCTACAATAAATTTAGCATTGGATGCTATCACTAGCTCAAAAAATAATTTATCTGGAAAATCATCTTCATATTTAAGTATGATTAGAGAGGAAAACTCTAGAATGTTATCTCAAGTAGAAAATATTTTAAGGATTTCACAGTTGGAAAAAAGCTCTAACCCTTTTGATATGGAAAATACTAACCTTCATGAAGTTATTGAAGATGCAGTAGAGCATGTAAGGCTCATATTAGAAAGTAATCAAGGTAGTTTAAATATTAGCCTTGAAGCATCAAATTATCATATAAATGGAAATAGTAATCATTTAGAGAATATAATTATTAATATTTTGGACAATGCAGTAAAATATTCTAAAAAAAACCCAACTATAAATATTTCTACAAAAAATATTGATAATGAATTAATTATTTGTTTTGAGGATAATGGAATTGGAATGGATAGAAATACTCAAAAGTTAATTTTTGAAAAATTTTATAGAGAACAAAATGGTGATATTCATGATATTAAAGGACATGGCCTAGGTCTTTCTTACGTAAAAAAAATTGTTGATTTTCATAAAGGAAAAATTAATCTTGAGAGTAAAAAAGGAATTGGAACAAAATTTTATTTAAGTTTTAAATATATAAAAGATGAAATCAAATAAAAAAATATTACTTGTTGAAGATGATCCAAATTTTGGAAGAATTTTAAAAGACTACTTAACTATTAATAATTATGAGGTATTACTTGCTGTAAATGGAATTGAAGGTTTTGAAAAATTTAATAAATCGGAATTTGATCTTTGCATCTTAGACATAATGATGCCATTTAAAGATGGTTTAACTCTTGCAAAAGAAATACGAGAAATTAATGAAACAGTTCCTCTTATTTTTTTAACAGCAAAGAATTTAAAAGATGATGTGCTTAAAGGATATAGAATTGGAGCTGATGATTATTTGACAAAGCCTTTTGATTCAGAAATTTTATTAGCCAAAATTAAAACAATATTAAACAGAAAGCCCTCTGTTAATATTCAAGAAAAAGATGAGTTTGAGTTTAATTTTAGTGAATTTAATTTCAATTCTAAACTTAGAATTTTAACTCATAAAGAAGGTGACTCTTTTAAACTTTCTCCTAAAGAAAATCAATTACTTAAAATGTTAGTTTCAAATTTTGATGATTTACTTCCTCGTGACATCGCTTTAAACAAGATTTGGAGAGATGCAAATTATTTTACTTCAAGAAGTATGGATGTTTATATTGCCAAACTAAGGAAATATCTTGAAAAAGATCCCTCTTTAAAAATTATTAATGTACACGGAGAAGGGTTTCGTTTAACTAAGGACTAGTCTATTTCTTTGATCTTGGATGATATTTCTTCAAAACTTCCTCTAGATGAAATTTATCTAAGTGTGTATATATTTCTGTGGTAGTTATATTTTCATGACCAAGAATTAATTGTATTGATCTTAAGTCTGCTCCATTTTTTAACATATGAGTAGCAAAAGAATGTCTTAACGTATGAGGACTTATTTTTTTTTCTATACCAGAAATTTTACATAAGTCTTTAATAATTTTAAAAATCATGGCTCTTGTTAATTGTCTTCCATACCTATTTAAAAATAAAATATCTGAATATTTTGGCTCTATTTTATTATTAACCCTCTCTTCCAAATATGTTCTGATTGAATTAGATGCAACATTACCAATTGGAACAAATCTTTCTTTATCACCTTTACCTTTTACCTTTAATATTTTTTCATCAAAAAATATATTAGAAAGCTTTATATCTATTAATTCGCTAACTCTAATTCCAGTTCCATATAGAACTTCTATTATTGCTCTATTTCGCTTGCTAAATGGATGATTATCATCAATAGAATTTATAATTTTAAATATCTCATTTTCAGTCAAAACTTCAGGAAGTTTTTTTTCTAATTTAGGAGTATCTATATCAGAAAGAGGAGATATTTTAATTAGATTTTCAAATACCAAATAATTATAATAGCTTTTGAGAGCTGAGATACCTCTTGCCATACTCCTAGTTTTCTTTTTAGATAAATTAGAATACAAATACCTTTTTATGGTCTCTGAGTTACACTCTAGTGGTGAAATGTTAATTCTATTAGATTTTAAATAGTTTTTAAAAAGATTTAAATCATATTCATAACTATTTATTGAATTTTGACTCAAACCTCTTTCAAGTCTTAAAAAGTTTTTAAAATTTTCAATAGAAGATTCCCAATTCATTAATTTTTAATAATTCCTATATAGTATTACCTTTAATATATGAAAATAACAATAATTAATGGACCTAATTTAAATCTTCTAGGCACAAGAGAAACTAATATTTATGGTGATCAAAATTTTGAATCTTTTTTTGAATCACTTAAAAAAAAATACTCAAATGTCTTATTAAAATATTACCAATCAAATATAGAAGGTGAGATTATTGATTTTATTCAAGAATCTAAGGATTCAGATGGAATAATCTTAAATGCAGCTGCATATACTCACACATCTGTTGGAATTTCTGATGCTGTTAAGGCTATTGATACTAGAGTTATAGAGGTACACATCTCTAATACTTACTCTAGAGAACAATTTAGACATAATTCATATCTTTCACCTGTAGTAGATGGAATAATAATTGGATTTGGATTAAATAGTTATAAGCTAGCTATTGAAAGTTTAATTGATGAATTATAAATGTATCACTTCATCGTACGCATCTGCAACAGCCTCCATTAAAGCCTCACTCATAGTTGGATGAGGATGGACAGATTTTAAAATTTCTTTACCAGTAGTTTCAAGTTTTCTTCCAAGAACAGCCTCAGCTATCATATCAGTCACACCAGCTCCAATCATATGACATCCAAGCCATTCTCCATATTTTTCATCAAAAATTACTTTTACAAACCCTTCAGAATGACCAGATGCTTGAGCTTTTCCTGAAGCAGTGAAAGGAAACTTACCAACCTTAATTTTATAGCCTTTTTCAATTGCTTGCTCTTCAGTATATCCAACAGAAGCTACTTCTGGAAAGCAATATGTACATCCTGGTATGTTATTATAATCTATTGGTTCAACATCGTGTTTTGAAATTTTTTCAACACAAAGAATACCCTCAGCTGAAGCAACGTGAGCAAGAGCTTGTCCTGATGTAACATCACCTATTGCATAGTATCCAGGTATATTAGTTTGATAATATTCATCTACAAGAATTTTATCTTTATCAACAGCTATTCCTACTTCCTCTAATCCAATATTTTCAATATTACTTTTAACTCCAACTGCAGATAAAACAATATCAGCTTCATATTCAGAAATCTGTCCATTTGATTTTACTTGTAGCTTCACATTTTTACCTTTTGTATCAGAGGATATTACCTCGGAGTTAGTTAGTATCTCTATTCCTGATTTTTTAAAAGTTTTTGCCAGCTGATTTGAAACATCTTTATCTTCTACAGGAAGAACTCTATCCATGAACTCAATTATTTTTACTTCAGTTCCCATAGAATTATAAAAATATGCAAATTCTATCCCAATAGCTCCGGACCCTACAATAATCATTTTCTTAGGTTGTTTTTTTAGGGTCATGGCTTCTCTGTAGCCTATAATTTTTTTTCCATCCTGAGGTATTGATTCAATCACTCTTGAACGACCACCAGTAGCAATTATTATATTATCAGCTTGATACTCCTCTATTTTACCTTCATTTTCAACTGAAACAATCTTATTAGGCTTTATTTTTCCATAGCCATTAATAATCTCTATTTTATTCTTTTTCATAAGGAATGAAACTCCTTTACTCATACCATCAGCTACATTTCTACTTCTTTGAACTACAGATTCAAAATCTTTATCAAAGTTTGCTACTTTTAAACCAAATGAATCTGCTTTTTTTAAATACTCAAATACTTGAGCGGATTTAAGTAGAGCTTTAGTAGGTATACAACCCCAATTTAAACAAACTCCTCCAAGACTTTCTTTTTCAACAATTGCAGTATTTAATCCTAGTTGAGATGCTCTAATTGCAGTTACATAACCACCGGGACCACTTCCTATTACAATAAGATCAAATTTTTTAGTCATTTTTATTATTTATAAAGTTAATACTAGCTGAGTTAACACAATATCTTTTACCAGTTGAAGTTGGACCATCATCGAATACATGTCCTTGGTGTCCACCACAATTAGAACAAAGAATTTCAGTTCTTATCATACCAAGACTAGTATCTTTTTTGTAAACAATTGCTCCTGGTATTGCACTCTCATAACTTGGCCAACCACAATCTGACATAAATTTATTATCGCTTTTAAAAAGAGCTTGGCCACATCCCTTACAAACATATACACCTTCTTCGAAATGCATATTATATATACCAGTGTGTGGTCTTTCTGTTCCTTTGTTTCTGAGTATTTCAAACTCTTGTGGAGAAAGTTCTTCTCTCCATTCCTCTTCTGATTTATTCACTTTATAGGTAATTTTTGATTCAACTTTGTCAATTTTTGTTTGACAGTTAGATAATGTAAAACTAAAAAAAACTAGTCCAAATAAGTAAGATTTATTGTACATCTATTTTTTTGACAAATATAGATATCTTTTGATTTATTTGATTAATTTGTTGATCATTAAAATTTATGTTTAATAAAAAAAAAGATCTTCCAAAGGGTAGCAAAAAATTAATAAGGGCCTGGACAATTTATGATTGGGCTAACTCAGTATACTCATTAGTGATTTCATCGGCAATTTTCCCTATATATTACTCAACATATATATTTTTTGATACCCAAAGTATAACAATCTTTAACTATGATATTAATAAAGATACTCTTATAAGTCTTTTATCTGGATCATGTTTTATACTCATTGCATTTATATCTCCAATACTTAGTGGTATAGCTGATTATATTGGTAACAAAAAAGTTTTTATGAAGTTTTTTGTTTATATGGGTTCTATTTCATGTATGGGTCTTTATTTCTTTGAACTTGAGATAATAGAGATAGGTTTAGTTCTTTATTTTTTGGCTTTACTTGGTTTTTGGGGTAGTCTTGTTTATTATAATTCTTATTTAACTGATATTACTTTTCCAAACCAAACAAACATTGTAAGTGCAAAAGGATATACAATGGGATACATAGGAAGTGTTATTTTACTTTTAGTAAATCTTATAATGATATATTTCTATGAATCATTTGGATTTAATTCTGATAAAGAAGCAATGAAAGCTTCATTCGCATTAGTTGGAATTTGGTGGTTAGTCTTTAGCCAATACTCGTTTTATTATTTACCTAAGGGTAATAAAAATGAGCAAATACAAAGAAATATAATTTGGAATGGATATAGAGAACTTTTAGGAGTTTATAAAATTATAAGATCCAGCAAAAGATTTACAAGATATCTTTTAGCTTTTTTTATATTCTCGTTTTCTCTTCAAACTGTTCTGTATATAGCTTCTTATTTTGGTGTTTCAGAAATTAATTGGGCTAGTACCACTGAACAGACTACTGGACTAATAATAAGTATACTTTTAATTCAAATTGTTGCAATCGGAGGAGCATATGGTTTCACAAAGTTTGCTCAAAAATTTGGAAACATTTTAGTTCTTACTATAGCAATTTTCTTATGGGGTTGTTTATGTTTTTATGCATATTTTATTAAGGAACCTATTCAATTTTACTTAATTGCAGGATTAGTTGGATTATTAATGGGGGGAACTCAGCCAGTTGCAAGAGCAACATTTTCATTATTTATTCCTGAAACCAATGATACTACATCATTTTTTAGTTTTTATGATGTAACTGAGAAAATAGGAATTTTCTTTGGACTAATATTTTATGCTTTTGCAGCTCAGATTACAGGATCTGTAAGATTTTCAGTAATAATTTTTATGTTTTTCTTTCTTTTAGGTGCAATACTTCTTTTAAGAGTCCCAAAAATTGATAAAAAAAATTGGCATAGGTTTTGACCTTATATAGTTGTTGTTTAGTAGAAAAGCCAACAGCTATTGAATAATCTGGCTTTGCTGACAAAATGACAATATTTAAATTTAAATGAGCTTGGTTTTTAACAATATAGACAACTTGTCATTTGATGATTTAGGTGAAGAATCTGAATTTATACCCCTAATGACTAATGAAGATGAGGAGGCACTTGAAAAAGAAGACTTACCTGATGTGCTTTCAATACTTCCATTGACTAATACAGTATTATTTCCTGGTGTGGTTATACCAATTAATGCTGGAAGAGATAAATCAATCAAATTAATCAACGATGCAAACAGATCCAGTAAGCTAATTGGAGTAGTTGCTCAAAAAAATATTAAGGAAGAAAATCCTTCTGTAGAGAATATTCACTTAGTTGGAACAGTTGCAAAAATATTAAGAGTATTAAAAATGCCAGATGGTAATACAACTGTTATAATTCAAGGTAAAAAAAGATTTCAAATAAAAACTGTAGTAAAATCTAGTCCATATATCCAAGCTACTATTCAACCAATCTTTGATGATAAAAGAAAGAAAACAGATAGCAAGTTTAATGCAACTATTGACGCAATAAAAGATTTAGCTCTTAAAATTATCAAAGAGAATCCAAATATTCCATCTGAAGCGTCTTTTGCAATTAAAAATATTCATAGTTCAGCATTTCTCTTAAATTTTGTAGCATCAAATATGAATATAACTATTCAAGAAAAGCAAAATCTACTATCTAATACAAATATTCAAGACAGAGCTCTGAAATGTTTAAAATATTTAAATATAGAATATGAAAAGCTTGCTCTTAAAAATGATATCCAATCAAAGGTTAGGAATGATTTAGATCAACAACAAAGAGAATTCTATCTTCAGCAACAAATGAAAACAATTCAAGAAGAGCTTGGAGAAAACTCATATCAAGAGGATATTCAAGAACTAATTGATAAGGCAAAGGATAAGAAATGGAATATTGATGTAAGTAAACATTTTGAAAAAGAGCTATCAAAGTTAAAAAGAATGAACTCTCAAGTAGCTGAGTATTCAGTTCAAAGAAATTATCTTGATTTATTTGTTGACCTTCCATGGGATAAATATTCCGAAGATAATTTTGATTTAAATCGAGCACAAAAAATATTGGATTCTGATCATTTTGGTCTTGATGATGTTAAAAAAAGAATTATTGAGTATTTAGCTGTTCTTAAACTTAGAAATGATATGAAATCTCCTATTCTTTGTTTATATGGTCCTCCAGGTGTGGGTAAAACTTCTCTTGGTAAATCTATAGCTAAGTCAATAAATAGAGAATATGTTAGAGTTTCTTTAGGAGGATTAAGAGATGAAGCAGAAATAAGAGGTCACAGAAAGACTTATATAGGTGCTATGCCTGGAAGAATAATTCAGAATATTAGGAAATCTGGTACTTCAAATCCTGTATTTGTTTTAGATGAAATTGATAAAATTTCAACTGGTTCTCAAGGAGATCCTTCGTCTGCACTTCTTGAATTACTTGACCCAGAGCAAAACAATTCTTTTTATGATAATTTTTTAGAGTTAGGTTATGATCTGTCAAAAGTTATGTTTATAGCTACTGCAAATAATTTATCTAATATGCATCCAGCATTACTAGATAGAATGGAATTAATTAACGTTTCAGGTTATACCTCTGAAGAAAAAGTTTCAATTGCAAAAAAATTCTTAATTAAGAAGCAACTTGAAGAGCATGGAATGAAATTAAAAGATTTCAATCTTTCAAATCAAATTATAAAAGATATAATTAGTGGATATACCAGGGAATCGGGTGTCAGAAATTTAGAGAAACAAATAGCAAAGCTTATCAGGAATAGAGCAAAGAATATTGTTTCAAATTCAAAGCTTGAAAATATAAACGATAAAAATTATTTAGAAAATGTTATCGGTCCTATGAAATTTTTTAGAGATAAATATGAGAATAATGATGTTGCAGGTGTTGTAACTGGTCTTGCATGGACTTCTGTCGGAGGTGAAATCTTATTTATTGAATCTTCAATTTCAGATGGAAAAGGAAATTTAACAATTACTGGTAATTTAGGCAAGATTATGAAAGAGTCTGCTGTAATTGCTTTAGAATATATTAAATCAAATTATAAGATTCTAGGAATTAGTAAACCTATAGATTATTCTAAATATAATATTCACATTCATGTTCCTGAAGGTGCTACTCCTAAAGATGGACCTAGTGCGGGTATTACAATTTTAACTTCACTAGTTTCTTTATTCACCCAAACAAGAGTTAAGAAGAATCTTGCTATGACTGGAGAAATTACCTTAAGGGGTAAAGTTCTCCCAGTAGGAGGTATAAAAGAAAAAATATTAGCTGCTAAGAGAGCTAATATCAAAGAAATAATCTTGAGTTCTTTTAATAAAAAAGATATTAACGAGATAAATCCAAAGTATCTTAGAGGAATAAAATTCATATTTGTAGAAAATATGAAAGATGTCATTTTAAGTTCTTTAACAAAGAGAAAAGTAGATAATCCTAAAACAATTTAACTTGAACAACACTATTATTGCTATAGATGGAGAAGCTTCAACTGGTAAAAGTACTCAGGCAAAAAAGATTGCTAAATATTTAGGATTCATTTATAAAGATTCTGGGGCTTACTATAGAGCAATTACTTATTATTTATTAAAAAATAAAGTGAATCCTGATTTTTTGTTAAATAAAGAGATGTTTGATAAAATTAAAATTGAACAAAATTTTGAAAATAATATAAATAAGATTTTTCTAAATGGTGAAAATATTACTGATAAAATTCGAGGCTATAAAGTATCAGTAAATGTAAGTAATTATGCAAAAAAACCTGAAATAAGAGATTTTGTTTATAAACAGCTCAGACAAATAGGTGAAAAAGAATCTATAGTAATTGATGGAAGGGATATTGGAACTGTTGTTTTTCCTGATGCAAAATATAAATTTTTTTTAAAGGCAAATTCTTCAATACGCGCTGAAAGAAGATTAAAAGAAATCAATGATGTTTCTGTTGAGCTTGAATCAATAAAAGAAGAAATAATTAAAAGAGATAATATTGACTCAACTAGAAAAATCGCACCATTAATAAAAGCAGATGATGCTGTTGAAATTGATGTTAGTTACTTAACTATTGAAGAAGTTTTCAACAAGTTAATAGAAATTATTAAAAATTAGCCTAGTAAAAATTTTGAGTAATTTTTGTCAATAAATTAATTAATTATATTTTTGCGCACTATGAGTGAAGAAAATACTGAAAAAACTAATCTAGAGGAAGTTACAAAGACTAAATCTGTAAAAAAAGTAACCAAGAAAAAGGCTGATCCTCAGAGTGAATTTTTAACTAATTTTAATTGGCATCAATATCAGGAGGGTATTGATGAGTTAGATGAAAAACAAATTAAAGATTTTGAAAAACTTGTTGAAAAAAATTTCGTCGATACATCTGATGATAATATAATACAAGGAGAAGTTATTCATCTTACTGAAAAAGATGTAATAATTGATATTAATGCTAAATCAGAAGGTGTTATATCAAAAAATGAATTCAGATATAATCCAGATTTAAAAATAGGAGATAAAGTTGAGGTAATTGTTGATACTAGGGAAGATAAGTCAGGTCAACTTGTTTTATCGCACAGAAAAGCTAGGGTTATCAAAGCATGGGATAAAGTAAATTCTGCTCACGATTCAGGTGAAGTTGTTCAAGGTTTTGTAAAATGTAGAACAAAAGGTGGAATGATTGTTGACGTATTTGGAATTGAAGCTTTTCTTCCAGGTTCTCAAATAGATGTAAAACCTATTAGAGATTATGATCAATACACTAACAAGAATATGGACTTCAAAGTTGTTAAAATTAATCATGAATTCAAAAATGTTGTTGTATCTCATAAAGCTTTAATCGAAGCTGATATTGAGGAACAGAAAAAAGATATTATTGGTCAACTTGAAAAAGGACAAGTGCTTGAAGGAATAGTTAAAAACATGACTTCTTATGGAGTATTTATTGATTTAGGTGGAGTAGATGGACTTATTCATATAACTGACCTTTCTTGGAGTAGAATTAATCATCCAAGTGAAATTCTTGAGTTAGATCAAACAATTAAAGTTGTTATTCTTGATTTTGATGATGATAAATCAAAGATTCAGTTAGGTATTAAGCAACTAAGCGATCACCCATGGGACAAGTTAGGCGAAGATGTTAAAGAAGGTTCTAAAGTTAAAGGTAAAGTTGTTGTAATTGCAGATTATGGAGCATTTATTGAAATTGATGAAGGTATTGAAGGTCTTGTCCATGTTTCTGAAATGTCATGGTCTACTCATCTAAGAAGTGCCCAAGATTTTGTTAATGTTGGTGATGAAATTGAAGCAATAGTTCTAAGTTTAGATAAAGAATCAAGAAAGATGTCTCTTGGAATTAAACAACTTACTCAAGATCCATGGACAGATATAACCAAAAAATTTCCTATTGGCTCAAAACATAAAGGGTCAGTTAGGAACTTTACTAATTTTGGTGTATTTATAGAACTTGAGGAAGGTATTGATGGTTTAATCTATATATCTGATTTATCTTGGACTAAAAAAATAAAACATCCATCTGAATTTTTATCACTTGAAGATAAAATTGAGGTAGTTATTTTAGACCTTGATGTTGATGGAAGAAAGTTAAGCCTAGGACATAAACAAACAAAGCCTAATCCTTGGGATTTATATGAAAAAGATTTTGCTCTAGATACTATTCATGAATCAGAAGTTTCTGAAATTGTAGAAAAAGGAGCTGTAGTTAATTTTAACGATGATATCTCTGCATTTTGTCCAACAAGGCATTTAGAGAAAGAAGATGGGTCTAAATTAGATAAATCTGAAAAAGCTAAATTTAAAGTGATTGAATTTAGTAAAGAGTTTAAAAGAGTTGTTGTTTCTCATTTATTAACCCATAAAGATTCAGCAACGAATGATAATACTAAAAAAAAGCCTAAAGACGACCCTAATGAAGATCAAAATGATTAAAAAAATTAAATCCTCATTTTTGAGGATTTTTTTTTATAACAATTTAAATGTAGAATTTTTATTTTTATATAAATAGTTTGAAATGCCTAAAGAAATACTTCTAGATTCAAATAAAATTCAAATAATATTATCTAGGTTGGTTTGTCAACTAATTGAGAATCATAAGGACTTTAAAAATACTGTATTAATTGGACTTCAGCCTAGGGGAGTTTTTTTATTTGATGAAATAATTAAAATTTTCAAAGATAAATATTCAAATCTAGAATTTGAAAGTGGAAAATTAGATATAACATTCTTTAGAGATGATTTTAGAAGATCTGAGAAAACTTTATCCGCTAATACAACCGATATTAATTTCTCAATTGAAAATAAAAATGTTGTTTTAATAGATGATGTACTCTTTACTGGAAGGAGTATTAAAGCTGCAATGACTTCAATAGATACCTATGGAAGACCAAATTCTATTGAACTATTGGTTTTAGTTGATCGGAGATTCAAAAGGGAAATGCCTATTGAACCAAATTATTATGGAGTAAAAATTGATACTTTAATGGGAGATAAAGTTAAAGTAGAGTGGAATAAAGTTGGAAAAAATACTGTATTTATAGAGAATTAAATGAATAAATTAAGTGTTGACCATTTACTGGGAATTAAGTCATTATCTAAGAATGATATTGAATTTATATTTAAAACTGCAAATCATTTTAAAGAAGTAATTAATAGGCCTATCAAAAAAGTTCCTACCTTAAGAGATATTACAATAGCAAATCTTTTCTTTGAAAATAGTACTAGAACTAAAGTATCTTTTGAATTAGCTCAAAAAAGACTAGGCGCAGATGTAATTAATTTTTCTAGTTCTTCTTCTTCTGTAAAAAAAGGTGAATCATTAATAGACACAGTTAATAATATTCTTGCCATGAAAGTAGATATGATAGTAATTAGACATCCTAATCCAGGCTCAGCAATACTTTTATCTAAGAATACAGACTCATGTATAATTAATGCAGGTGATGGTGCTCATGAGCACCCAACTCAGGCTTTATTAGATTCCTTTTCTCTTTATGAAAAATTTGGAGATTTAAAAGGAAAAAACATACTTATCATTGGCGATATTCTTCATTCAAGAGTAGCTCTTTCTAATATTTATATTCTAAATATTCTAGGAGCAAATATTAAAATTTCTTGTCCTCTAAGTTTAGTTCCTAAAGAAATAGAAAGTTTAAATGTTACAATTGAAACTGATATAGATAAAGCCTTGAAATGGAGTGATGCAGTAAATGTATTAAGAGTTCAGAAAGAAAGAATGATAAAAACTTATTTTCCTAATGATAGAGAATATTCTATGCTTTTTGGCTTGGATTTAAATAGAATAAATAAATTAAAAAAAGATATAGTGATCATGCATCCAGGTCCAATAAATAGAGGTGTAGAAATTACCTCTAACATTGTAGATTCTAATAATTCAATAATTTTGGATCAAGTTGAAAATGGAGTAGCTATTAGAATGGCAGTGATATACCTACTTGCGTCTAAACTTAATATTTCAATTAAATAAAAATGAAACTATTCAATTACAGAAAATCTTATGAAAAAGGATCTCTAAAAGTTGAAGATATTGGAAAAAATCCAATGGATTTCTTTGTTAAGTGGTTCAATCAGGCTGATGAATATAAAGATGTAATTGAACCAAATGCTATGACTTTATCTACTATTGGGGATTTAGATTACCCTGAATCAAGAATTGTTCTACTTAAAGAAATAAAAAAAAGAAGTTTAGTATTCTATACTAACTATAATAGTAATAAAGCTAAATCTATTAAAAAAAATAATAAAGTATGTGCATCATTTTATTGGCCACCACTTGAAAGACAGGTTATTTTTAGAGGAGAAGCACATAAAATTGCAGAAAAGGAATCTGATGACTATTTTCAATCAAGGCCATTTGAAAGTCAAGCTAGTGCAATTGTTTCAAATCAAAGTCAAGAAATTTTAAATTACGATCAATTACTTGATACACTTGAAAAATTTATTGAATTAAATAAAAATAAAATATTAAAGAGACCAAATAACTGGGGAGGTATAGAAATTTCTATTGATGAAATCGAATTTTGGCAAGGGAGAAAGAACAGATTGCATAATAGAATTTTATGTTCATTTTTAAACAATTCCTGGAATTATAAAATCCTGTCCCCTTAATGAAGAATATAATCTTTCTTAGACATTCAAAATCATCTTGGGACTATAATGTTTCTGATATAAATAGACCTTTAAATGAAAGGGGTATTTCAAAGATTAAGAAAATATCCTCATCTTCAAAAAAAGAATTTTCTTCTATAGAAATTTTCTACTCTAGTCCAGCAAATAGAGCAATTCACACAGCTATAATTCTTGCAAGAGAACTATCTCAAGATTTAAGTAAAATTAAGATTGTAGAAAAACTTTATACTTTTAGTTCAAACGAAGTTTTTGATTTTATTAAAAATATAGATGAAAAATATTCAAATGTAGCTCTTATCGGTCATAACCCTGCATATACTGAAATTGCAAACCATTTTAATGATAAAAGGATTGATAATTTACCTACCTCAAGATGGTTTTCTGTAAAATTTGATACGGATTATTGGGCTGATATAATAAATTTAAAACCATTAATCTACATAGATAATATTAATATTGAATACTAAATATATAAATAGAGAATTAAGCTGGCTGGACTTCAATGCTAGAGTTTTACAAGAAGCCTCTAATACTGATGTTCCAATCCTTGAAAGACTTAGATTTATTGGAATTTTTTCAAACAATTTAGATGAATTTTTTCAAGTTAGATATGCAACTGTTAAAAGAATAGCTGATGAAAATGCTTCTAACAAAAAGAATAAAGAAAATATTTTAGCAAAAAAGCTTTTGCTTAATATTACTAAAAAAGTAATAAGGCTTCAAAATAAAAGCACATTAATATTAAATTCAATTGAAAAATCACTTCAAAAGGAGAATATTTTTTTTATTGATGAAAATCAAATTCCATCAAATCAAAAAGAATTTTTGAAAGAATATTTTCTTCAAAAGATAAGCCCTTCATTAGTAACCATAATTCTCTCTAATAACAAAATTCATGACTTTAAAGATAACAAGGCGTTTCTAATTGTAAACCTAAAGCTTACAGATTTAGATAATCTATATGCATTGGTTGAATTACCAAAAAATATAAGCAGATTTGTAGTCCTACCTAAAACTGGAAAAAAACAATATATAATGTTTATTGATGATATTATAAGATATCATCTTAATATAATATTTAGTCTATTTGATTATCTCTCAATTGAGGCTCATATGCTTAAAATTACTAGAGATGCTGAGCTAGATATTGATGATATTGACCTTTCTAAAAGTTATATTAAAAAAATTCAAGAAAATGTCAATAAGAGAAAAAATAGTAACCCAGTTAGACTTGTTTATGATAAAAAGATTCCAAAAAGGACTCTTGATTATCTTTTAGAAAAACTTAATATTTCTTCTTATGATAGTTTAATTCCAGGAGGAAAATATCACCATAGAAGTGATTATATGAATTTTCCTGATCTAAAAAGAGAATTGCTTTTATATAAAAAGAAAAAACCTCTAGATATCAAGAATTTTAATATTGAATCTAATCTACTTGATCAAATTTCGTCTAGAGATTTTTTAATGTATACTCCTTACCATTCTTTTTCTTATTTAATATCTCTCCTAAGGCAATCAGCTATTGATCCAAGTGTAACTTCTATAAAAATCACTTTATATAGATTATCTAGCAATTCAAATGTAATTAGCTCCCTTATAAATGCTGCAAAAAATGGTAAAAAGGTTTTGGTTCAAATTGAACTTCAAGCAAGATTTGATGAAGAAAATAATATAAAAGTTTCACAACAACTTAAATCTGCAGGAGTTGAATTAATATTTGGAGTAAAAGGTCTAAAGGTTCACTCTAAAATTTGCTTAATTGAAAGGATTGAAGAGAAAAAGAAAAAACTATATGGATTTATAAGTACTGGTAATTTTAATGAGACAACTGCTACAATTTATTCTGATTTTACAATTTTTACTTCAAATAATAAGATTTTAAAAGAAGTAAGAAAAATATTTGAATTTTTACAATCTAATTATAAAATTTTTGAATACCAGCATTTAATAGTTTCTCCCCATCAAACTAAAAATAAATTATTTGAATTAATTGATAATGAGATAATTAATGCAAAAAAAGGCATAAAAAGTGAAATAATTCTTAAGCTAAATAGTTTCACTAGTTATAAATTCGTAGATAAACTTTATGAAGCCAGTAAAAGTGGAGTAAAAGTCAAGTTATTAGTTAGAGGTATTTGTTGTTTAATACCTCAAAAATTAAATCTTAGTGAGAATATTGAAGTAAAGAGTATAGTTGATAGATACTTAGAGCATTCTAGAGTCTATGTTTTTGAAAATTCAGGAGATAAAAAAGTCTATATTTCTTCTGCAGATTTAATGACGAGAAATATTGAAAAAAGAGTTGAAATTGCTTGCCCAATATATCAAATGGATCTAAAAAAGCAAATTTTAGACACACTAGATATTTCCTTAAGTGATAATATAAAGACAAGATTGATAAATCATAAGGTTCAAAACATTATGTATAAAGACTCAAAGAAAAAAGTTAGATCTCAGTGGAAAACTTATGATTATTTTAAAAATATTTTAGATAATTGAAAAAAATTGCTGCTATTGATATCGGTTCAAATGCATTAAGAATGTTAATCTGTTATGTTATTCCAGATAACAACATAAATATTTTTCAAAAAAATCAGTATATAAGGCTTCCTTTAAGATTGGGTGAAGATTCCTTTAGAGATGGAAAGATCTCAAAAAAGAAAATTGATACACTTTCTAATGCCTTAATTTCTTTTAAATATACTATGAAAGTTCATGACGTAAGTGAATATCAAATATATGCCACATCAGCATTGAGAGATTCCAAAAATTCTAAAGAAGTTATTTCTTTTGTCTATAAATCAACTGGAATGAAAATTAAACTTATTAATGGTGTAAAAGAAGCAAAAGTTATTTCTATGGGAAATCCCATAGAAAAATTAGATTTTGATAAAACATATATCTATATGGATGTTGGTGGAGGTAGCACTGAATTCTCAATTGTAGTGAGAGGTGAAAGTAAAAAATCTAAATCATTTGACTTAGGTACAGTTAGATTAATTAATAATCTAGTGGATATAAAAGTTTTTGATGATATAAAAAAATGGATTAATTCTAATATAGATGATGATCTAAAAATTAGGATTCTAGCTTCAGGTGGGAATATTAATAAAATTCATGAAATGACAAGAACTAAGAAAGAAAGTCCTATCTCTTATCTTTCATTAAAAGATCTTTATAATTCTTTAAAAGATTTGGATTTTAAAGACAGAATGATCAAATATGATTTAAATCCTGATAGAGCAGATGTAATTTTACCAGCATTAAGGATATTTATTTCAACTATGGAGTGCACTAAATCAAATAAGTTGTTTGTTCCCCAGGTCGATTTAGTAGATGGAATGATTAATGAGATCTTCCATCTAAAGAATGGTGAAAAATTAGATTCTTAATTTAAATTCTTCAATTAATTTTGAAATATTCTTGTTACTTTTTTTCATAAATTCAAGTTTTTCATGACTATCAAAATAAGTTTTTTTCGATTGAGATTTACTTAAGAAAACTTCAACATTAATACTAAAATTGTTTAACTCTTTAGATATAAAAGTCTCAATATTACTTTTATATGATTTTAGTTCTTTTAAATTCATTTCATTTACAGTAGATATTTTAATAGTATTATTGTCAATGATTGGATTTCCCATATTTAAAAGAGATAACATATTATTGTTACCATTATCTTTTTCAATATCACAGAATTTATTCCAAGCATTTAATAAATCATTTTCAGTATAATTCTCATTAGGTAATTCTTTATTCTCTATGTAATTTTCAAAAGCTGTTTTTTTCTTAAAGTCTATACTAGCTAATGATAATAAAGAAACCTCTTTTATAGGTTTAACTTCAAACAACTTATCATCTTTGACCTCTATAAGTTCATCTAAAGATTGATCATCTTTTTTTGATTGAGATTTACTGTAAGATGTACTAATTAGTGAGTTTTTTTTTTTAAGGCTTTCTATAGAAGCTAATTTAATTAAGCATACTTCTGTGTGGATTCTTTTATCATTTACTTTTTGGTAGTTAATTACTGAATCATTAATAATATCAATCATATAAATTAAATCTTCATCAGAAAAAATACTTGATAACTCACTATATCTTTTTGAAAGATCTCCTTTTACATTTGAAATTTGATTATTATCAAATTTATTTAATAACAATTCTCTTAGATGTCTTGATAAACCATTCAAGAAATTTAGGTCATCAAAACCTTTTGAATATATATCGTTATATAAGTAAAGAATTTCAGGAATATTTTTTTTGTTGATTAGTTCAGTTAATTCAAAATATATATCAAAGTCAATAATATTAAGGTTCGATGTTACTTCTTCAATATTAAGATTTGAGTTAGTAAAGCTTACAAGTCTATCAAAAATTGATAATGAATCTCTTATTGAACCATCTGATTTTTCAGCGATAAGCATCAATGAGTTCTGATCATATTTTACATCTTTTTCAGAACATATTTTAGATAACAAGCCAACAATAGAATTATTATCAACTTTTTTAAAATCATAGATTTGACATCTAGATAATATTGTTGGAATTATTTTGTTTTTTTCAGTTGTTGCTAAAATAAATACAACATGTTTAGGAGGTTCTTCTAGTGATTTTAGAAAAGCATTAAAGGCTGCATTTGACAACATATGAACTTCATCAATTATATATACTTTATATTTTCCAAATTGAGGAGGAATTCTAATTTGATCAGTTATATTCCTAATATCTTCAACAGAGTTATTAGAAGCAGCATCAAGCTCAAAAATATTATATTCATAATTTTCAGTTAAATTATTTATTTTCTTAGCTAAAATTCTTGCGCAGGAAGTTTTTCCAACTCCTCTAGGCCCACAGAATAAAAGAGCTTGGGGAATATTCTGATTTTCAATTGCATTTGATAAAGTTTTAACTATAGCATCTTGTCCTATTACATCTTTGAATTCTTGAGGTCTGTATTCTGATGCTGTTGATAATGATGAATTTTCCATTACCTCAAATATAAAAATTGAAAAAAAAAATGTGCAAATTCACACTCTTTTTTTATCAAATTTATTAACATTATTATCTTTGTTCTGCAAGCCGTCTTATCGCTGATATTTTCAGAGGAAAGTCCGGACACCGTAGAGCAGCACAACGGGTAACACCCGTCATCTTTTTGATAGGAAAAGTGCAACAGAAAGTAAGTACAGGTAATGCTGTAGTGGAATCATGTAAACTCTGTGTGGTGAAACGCCAAGTAAATCTACAATTTAAAATTGCTCGTTTTATGTAGAAGGGTAGGCGGTATGAATATAATAGTAATATTATATCTAGATAAATGATAAGACTAGACAGAATCCGGCTTATAGGCTTGCTTTTTTAATAAAAGTTAATGATGAAGAACCATAATTTCTTACTTCATTTTCCTCATTAATTTCATTTATTGAAATATTTGACCTATGTTCAATTATTAAGACTCCTTCTTCTTTAAGACTTTCATTTTCTTTAACAAGTTTGATAAACTCTAAATACTCTTGATGATTGAAACTGTATGGAGGATCAGCAAATATGATATCATATTTTTTGATATTTTTTTTAAAATAGAGTCTATAATCAATCTTTATACTATTGATATTGAAGTTAAGTTCCTTTGATTTTTTATTTATGAAGTTTATACAACTATGATTATTATCTATTGAATCTACTTCAAGGCATCCTCTAGAGCTAAATTCATAAGATAAATTTCCTGTTCCAGAAAAAACATCTAAAACAGCACAATTTTTATAGTCATACCTATTACTAATTATATTAAAAAGAGACTCCTTAACCTTATCAGTAGTAGGTCTTACAGGTAGATTTTTTGGAGCATTTATTAAGATACTTTTTTTAGATCCTGATATAATTCTCATTCAAAATTGGAAATATTTGCTCTTCATTTAAGTCATCAAGAATAAACTCAATTTTATTATATTTTGAAACTAGTTCATAATAATCTATATAGTCCTCAAAATTACCTATGAAAATAATTTCATTTGATTTTTCTTGACCTTCAAAATTTTTAATAACAAAAAATAAATAGTATAAAAATTCATTTTCGTTATTTATCTTAAAATTGTTAAAAAGTATAAGTTCATTTGATTTAGTTACAAATACATCAAACGAATTTTTATGAAAATTGATGTAGAACTTAATATAACTTTGATTTGAATTATTATTTATGATAAAATCATATAATTGAGTAAAATAATTCTTTTGGTTAAAAATAATTTTTTCTTTTTTAAAAAGATTGGAATCAATAAAATCATTATAAGAGTATACTATTTTTAATTTATTATCAAATGAATTATCAAATAGAGTGTTTTCACCTTTAATAATATTGGTTTCAAGGTATTTGTCTAAGGAATTTTCATCGAAAAATTCAAATGGAACAATGGATGGTACGCTGTCAAAATATATCAGATCTAAATCTTTTTGTTTATTAGATTTAAGAATATTTAATATAGTTGTATTTAAATTTTGATTATTTAAATCAACTTTTATGAACTTATCACTAGAATATAGGTATATACTAGATTCAAAATGTAATAATATATTTTTTTGAATATTATTGATCTTTTTTGGTATCAAATATGGATGGCCAATTACCATTAATGCTAACTTCTGTCATAGAACCAAGTATAATTTCTGTTCCATTAACTCCATCAACGGATATTACTTTATTTTCTTGATCCAATAAGTCTTTATTTTGGTCAAAAAGTATTACATCTTTTTTAACTTTTACTTCAAAAACTGGTACTTGGTAACCATTTTTATCAATAATGTCAGCTTGAATAGAAAATATTGCATCTGTTCCATCGATAGGAACATTAGCCATCATTTTATACGAGTCATTATTTCCAAAAAGAGAATCTTTAACAGGAACAAAACCAAGGGTGTCAACTACAGTAACTTCTTTTAGCATATCAATTCTGTAGGTTCTATCATATTCTAGATAAGATGAATCTCTTTTCTCAACTAAAGTAAAAATTCCAGTGTCGATAAAACTTACTAGACTATCAAAATTGTTTGCATAAAAACCTCTTACATCTTTATGAGCAATTTGAGCTGTTTTAATATCTTTTAATCTATCAATTACTTTAGCATACCTTTCATTCTTTACTCTGTTAAATTTTATTGGACCATTTATGGAACTATAAATTTGAGTTGCAAAAAAAATAGATAAAACCCATAAAAAGAATTCTAATGCACGTTTTTTGTTCATCTTAATTAATTTTTTGATTTTAACAAATCTACAATTTTTTTTTTTTCATAAAACAATATATAAATGAATTATATTAGAAAAAATTTTTGAATGAAAGTTGTTGCTTTAATACCCGCTAGACTCGAGTCATCAAGGTTTCCAAATAAATTAATTAAAAAAATAGATGGTGTCCCGATAATAGTTAGAACTTATAATGCAGCTATTGAATCTAATCTATTTAATGAAGTTTATGTTGTTAGCGGAAATGAAGAAATTATAGAATTAATTAACTCTGTAAATGGACTAACTATAAAGTCTAAAAAGGAGCATTTATCTGGTACAGATAGAATTTCTGAGGCATCCAATGAAATTGAATGCGATATTATTGTAAATCTACAAGGAGATGAACCATTTATAGATAAAGAATCAATTAGAAATTTAATTAGTTCATTTGATGATCCTAATGTTAAAATTGCATCACTAATGACAAATTTTACTGATTTTGATGAAATAAATAATCCAAACAATGTAAAAGTAGTAGTTAATAAAAATTCTGATGCAATTTTTTTCTCTAGACTTCCTATACCTCATGGAAGTTCAAATATTTTGGATTATAAAAGACATATAGGTTTATATGCTTTCAGGTATTCAAGTCTTGATAAGTTTTCAAAACTTGAAAGAAGCAAAAATGAAATAATTGAGAACTTAGAGGGTAATAGAGCAATTGATAATGCAATTAGTATAAAGATGGTCTTTACTGATCATAATGGAATTTCAATTGATACCATAGAGGATTTTGAAAATGCGAAAAAAATTATAACAAAAAATGATTAAATCACTTTCTAAAATCATTTTAAATAACCTTATGCATTGGAAAGTTTATGGAAACTTACCTAATAATGATAAATATATTATTGCTGTAGTTCCTCATAGTAGTTATTTTGATTTAATAATTGCCATACTAATAAGATCTAGTCTTGGACTCAAGATAAAATTTATTGGTAAAAAAGAATTATTCAATCCACTCACCTCTTTTTTATTTAACTATATGGGAGGAATTCCAGTTGATAGGCGGGGAAATAAAAATTTTGTAGAATCTGTTACTGATTTATTTAATAGCAATAAGTTAAAAATTCTAGCTATTGCTCCTGAAGGGACAAGAAAAAAAGTAAATAAGTGGAAAACTGGATTTTACTACATCTCACTAGGCGCTAAAATACCAATAGTAATGGTATCTTTTGATTATCAAAAAAAAGAAGTTAGAATCAATGAAAAATTTTATCCAACAGGAGATTATGAATCTGATATAATTACTTTAAAGGGATATGTTGAAGATGCAGTAATTAGAAACAAATAATAGGTTAAGCCATATTATGATAAATATTTTGAACATCTTCATCTTCATCAATCATATTTATTAGTTTTTCGACTTTAGCTTTATCTTCAATATCTAATTCTTTTAATGTTAACGCTTCTCTGTCAAATTCACTTGAAATAATATCAATTTTTTTATTTTCTAATTCACTTTGAATTAAACCAAAGTCTTCAAATTTTCCTGAAATATTAACTAAG
Organism: Bacteroidota bacterium; assembly: GCA_038110465.1. Classification (GTDB taxonomy): domain Bacteria; phylum Bacteroidota; class Bacteroidia; order Flavobacteriales; family Flavobacteriaceae; genus Marisimplicoccus. Next base: position 279,858 of record JAYNJU010000001.1, read on the forward strand.
TCATCTTCTTTTGATAAATCTATCACTCCAAAATCAATTAATTCTAGTTCAAGTTCTTCAAGATCAAAATCATTATCTTTTATTTGAAAGTGACACAAATGGTTAAATAAAAATTCTACAGATCCAGAAGTAGCCAAAGTACCATCACACTTATTAAAATAGCTTCTAATATTTGCTACAGTCCTATTATTATTATCTGTAGCTGCTTCAACTAAAATAGCAATGCCATTTGGAGCGTAACCTTCTAACAAAATCTCCTTATAGTTTTCAATATTTTTTTCGGATGCTTTTTTTATTGCTCTTTCAATATTTTCTTTAGGCATATTTGCAGCTTTAGCATTTTGAATAATTGCTCTAAGTTTTGCATTAGAATCTGGATCAGGTCCTGATTCTTTTACTGCCATTATAATTTCTCTACCTATTCTTGTAAAGGTTTTAGCCATATTAGCCCACCTTTTCATTTTCCTAGCTTTTCTAAATTCAAATGCTCTACCCATATCAAATAAATGGAGTTTTAGTTATTTCTGCTTTAAGAAAATTATCTCTGATTTTTATAAATATCAATTTATCATCTAAATATTCATCTTTAATATACCCAAGCCCAATTCCTATTTTTAAAATCGGTGAAAAAGTACCTGATGTAACATATCCTATTAATTTTTTATCAATATTATATAGTTGATAGCCTTTTCTTGGTATTCCTTTTTCCAAAAATTTAAAACCTATAAGTTTATCTTCTGTTCCATTATTTATTTTATCGATAATAGCCTCATGACCTATAAACTTAGTTTCTGTTTTTGTAATCCAATTTAAATTTGCTTGTATAGGGTTTGTTTTTTCATTAATATCGTTTCCATAAAGGCAATATCCCATCTCAATTCTTAAAGTATCTCTAGCTGCTAACCCAATTGGGAGTAGATCTGCATTTTTTGAATTTATAAGTAGGTCCCATATTTTTTCAACATCTTCATTTTTTATATATAATTCATATCCTCCAGCTCCAGTGTATCCTGTTTTTGAAATAATAATATTATCAATTCCACCAAATTTTCCTTGATAAAAGGAATAATTGCTAAGACTACTTATATCTAGTTCAGTGTAATCCTTACATAAAGTTTCAGAATCTGGACCTTGTATTGCTAGTAAAGATATTTCATTAGATAAATCATTTATTGTGCAATCAAATCCTTTTGCATTACTAATTATCCATTCAAGATCTTTTGATAAATTAGATGCATTTACAACTAGAAGGTATTTTCTCTCTTCGAGTTTATAAACTATCAAATCATCTATAATTCCTCCATTATTATTAAGAATACAATTATATTGAGCTTTACCTACTTTAAGTTTTAAGATATCATTACTGCATATATAGTTAACATATTTAGTTGAATCAATACCAGAAATCTCAATTTCACCCATATGGGATACATCAAACATTCCTACTTTATTTCTTACATGAATATGTTCATCGTTAACAGAAGTATAGCTCACAGGCATAAGAAATCCGGCAAAGTCCACAATTTTTGCACCTAAACTTTTATGTTTATCAAAAAGAGCTGTTTTTTTCATTAATTTGTTTAAAAATTAAATCTATGAATTTCAAAAATACTCTTTTTTTACTTCTATTTTTTTTCATAATTAATAATCTTAATTCACAAAAATATTTTGATGATTTGGGACCTAATTTTCATAAAATGAAAAGGAATGAATTCAGGTCTCAAATGCCAACGAATAGTGTAGCAATTTTTTTTACATCTCCTATAATGAAGAGGGCTAATGATACAGATTACATGTATCATCAAGACCCAAATTTTTTTTATTTAACAGGATGGAGAGAACCTCATGGAGTACTTGTTTTATTTAAAGATGATCAATTTGATAAAGAAGGTTCATACAATGAGATTTTTTATGTAAGGGAAAGGAATGAGTATAGGGAAATGTGGGATGGTAGAAGACTTGGAGTATCCGGTGCAAATGAAATGGGTTTTGATAGAGTTAAATTGAGATCTGAATTTATTGATAATCCTATTTCACTAGATAATTTTTCAAGTATTTTAAATATGGAAATAAGAGATGATGTTAGAGATTTTAATGATGACAATTACGACTTATTTGATATCCAAAATAAATTTCAAGAATTACTTAATAAAAAGAACTCACAAGCATTAGGTGACTTAATAAAAGAGTTTAATAATTCTTCAGTAAATCCAATAATGTCAAAACTTAGACAAAAAAAGGATCAAAAAGAAATTGAACTTTTAACAAAAGCTATTAAAATTTCAGCTCAAGCCCAAATTGAAGTAATGAAGGCAATTAATAATAATATGACAGAGAGAGAGGTTCAAGGAATTCATGAATTCATTTACAGAAAATATGGAGCTGCTCATGAGGGCTATAATTCTATAGTTGGATCAGGAGGTAATGCTTGTGTACTTCATTATGTAACAAATGAAGATACAGATATTAAAGATAAATTAATTCTAATGGATTTAGGAGCAGAGTATAGAGGTTATACTGCGGATGTAACAAGAACAATACCTGTTAATGGAAAATTTAATCCTGAGCAAAAGTTAATATATGATCTTGTTTATGAATCTCAAGAAGAAGCAATTAAAATGGCAATTGTTGGAAATAACTTTTCTGATATTTACTTTAAAAGTTATGAGGTTATCGCTAAAGGCTTAGTTGAATTAGGTATTATTGATAATTTAAATGATGCAAGAAAATACTATCCACATGGTGTTTCTCATCATATAGGTTTAGATGTTCATGATCCTGGTTCTAGAGAACTCCAAGAAAATATGGTAATTACAGTTGAGCCAGGCATATATATTCCTGAAAATAGTGACACTGATCCTAAATGGTGGAATATTGGAGTAAGAATTGAAGATGATATTTTAATAACAGAGTCAGGTCCTATAAATTTATCTTCAGAAGCACCCAGAAAATCGAACGATATTGAATCATTAATGACTCAAGAAAGTATTTTTAATAGCCTAAATCTTGAAACTATTGATTAATCACTTAATCAATTAAAATTTCTTTTAGCTCTTCATAAGTACTTATGTTTTGTGATACTTTTTTCTTTTCAAAAATTTTTAAAATACTATGTGGATATTCAATTTTTGAACCAATACTTTCTTCTACAATTTTTTTAAATTTTATAGGATGAGCAGTAGATAGAAATATACCATTGAAATTTTTAATCTGATTCTCTTCAAGAAATTTTTGTAATCCAAGATAACCAATGGTAGAATGCGGATCACATATGTAACTAAATTTATGAAATAATATTTTCATTGATAATTTTGTAGAAAAATCATCAAAACTATATCCTGAAATAATTTTTTTTAACTCATTATAATCATTATCATATAGATTTTGAATCCTAATAAAATTACTTGGAATAGACACATCCATTGCATTTGAAATAGTACTAATAGTTTTATTAGGTTCTAAGATTCCATTTTCTAAGTATCTGGGAACTGTATCATTTATGTTAGTTGAAGCAATAAAATGATCAATTTTAAGCCCCATTTTTTTTGATAAAACCCCAGCGCAGAGATTACCAAAATTTCCACTAGGAACAGAAAAAATATTAAGAAGACTGTAATCTAAATTCTTAAATGATAAAAAATAATAAAAAATTTGAGGAAGCCACCTCGCTATATTAATTGAATTTGCTGATGTTAAAGAAATTTTACTATTTATTTGCTTATCATTAAATGCTTCTTTAACCATTGATTGACAAAGGTCAAAGTCTCCATCAACTTCAATTGCTCTAACTGAGGAGCCATTTGTTGTAATTTGTAATTCTTGAACTTTACTTACTTTCCCTTTTGGATAGAGTATACATACATCTATATCTTTAATATCTTTAAAACCATTTGCAACAGCACCACCTGTATCTCCTGATGTAGCAACTAAGACAGTAATTTTTTTTGAGTTAAATGAGTTATTAAAATGATTTAAGCAAAGGGCCATGAATTTAGCTCCAACATCTTTAAAAGCTAGAGTTGGTCCATGAAATAGTTCAAGTGAATAAATTGAGTCATGAACATTTTTAAGCGGAATATTAAACGATATTGTCTTACTAATTATTTCTAATAAATCATTCTTTGAAATTTCATCACCTATATATCCTTTAATTACTTCATGACATAATTCAACTTCATCCATATTACTAAGATTATCAATTATTTTGTTAGGAATTTGGATAATATGTTCAGGAAAATAAAGCCCTTTATCTGGAGCTAGTCCATAAGACAAGGCTTCTCTAAATGAAGTTGAATTTGATCTATTATTTAAGCTTTTATATTTCATTAATCTAAAATTTTTATTCCTGATGGATTTATTCTAGATATAAAGCTATCATGATCAATATTTAGCTTATTATAATGATTATTTATGTTATTTAATATGTTAATTGAATTATCATGATTATTTGAGAGAGCAAAAATAGATGGTCCTGATCCAGAAATACCAGAAGCAATTGCTCCTGAATCAATAGAAATCTTTTTAATTGATTCAAACTCAGGAATCAAAATAGATCTATCAGGCTCAACTACCTCATCTACTACGCTTCTTGACATTAACTCGTAATCCTCAGTATATAGACTACTTATAAACGCACCGAGATTAGCAGATTGTTCAACCATTTTTTCAATTTTTACTTTTTTTCTAACAACTTTTCTAGAGTCAGAGGTTTTAATTTCAATATTTGGCCTTACTATTACAACTTCTAGATTTTTTGGAGTTGGAAGCTTTATTACGTCAAGATAATTCAATGATCTTACTAGTGTAATACCTCCTAAAATAATAGGAGCAACATTATCAGCATGATAAGATCCACTTACATAATTTTCCCCTTCCATTGCAAACTTAATTAGATCTAAGTTATTGAAGTGAGAATTTAATAATTGATTAATTCCATATACAGTTCCTGCAGAGCTTGCAGCAGAACTACCAATTCCACTTCCAGGCTTAATGCCTTTTTTTATTTTTATTTTAAATCCATAGTCAATATCAATATTTTTAAGCATTGCTTTAGCAGCTATACCAGCAACATTTTTATCAATATCTAATGGTAAATCAAAACCGTCTATTGATTCAATCAAAATATTTTTTGATTTTTGTTTATGTATTTCTATCTCGTCACCCCGATTTTCTAGGCAGACACCAAGTATATCATATCCACAGGATAAGTTAGTAATACTTCCAGGAGAAAAAACTTTTATACTTTCCATTTTATTTACAAGCTTTGATAATATCTGCAAATACTCCAGAGGCAGTAAATTCTCCTCCTGCTCCAGCTCCCTTAACAACAAGAGGTGAATCTTTATACCTATTTGTGTAAAAAACTGTTATGTTATCACTCCCAACTAAATTATAAAAAGGATGATCAACAGGAATTGATTCAAGACCAACAGAAGCAATTCCATTATCAAGTCTAGCAACAAACTTTAATCTGCAATTATTCCTGTTTGCCTCATCCAATAAATTATTAAAATGGCTTGAGTTATCTTTTAATGAATTTAAAAACTCACTAACTGATTTAGCCTCTAAAGATTCTCTTGGTAAAAAATGATTTGCCTTAACATCATTTATTTCTAAATTTACTCCACTTTCTCTTGCAAGAATTAAAATTTTTCTTGAAACATCAATTCCACATAAATCAATCTTAGGATCTGGTTCAGTGTATCCCAGCTCTACAGCTCTTGAAACAATTTCGTGAAAAGTATCCTTTTCCTTAAAATTATTGAAAATATAGTTAAGTGTACCAGATAAAACAGCTTCAATTTTATTGATTTTATCACCTGAGTTAACTAAATTATTTAATGTATCAATAACTGGTAAAGCAGCACCAACATTGGTCTCATAATTGAAGGATGAATTAAATTCTCTTGATAATTTTTTAAGTTCTAGATAGTTTGATAAATCTCCAGAATTTGCAATTTTATTACATGTAATAACACTAATACCATTTTTAAGATATTTATGATAAGTTAAAGGAATCGTATCACTTGCAGTATTGTCAATAAACAGACTATTCCTTAGATTATATTCTAAAATTTTTTCTTGGAAATCACTTGGATTAGAAATTTCAACAGACTTATCTAGGGACTCTTTCCAATTATTTAGGTCTATTTCATTTTCTGATATTATCATTTTTTTTGAATTAGCAATTCCAAGTACTTTTAAATTTAATCCTAATGATTTTGAGATATAATTTTTCTGATTTTTAATTTGTTCAACTAAAAAGCTTCCTACATTTCCTATTCCTGTAATAAACAAATGCACGTCTTTAAGGTCTCTTTCAAAGAAACTTTCATGAAGTGAATTAAGTGCTTTTGTTGTATCACTTTCATCAATTAATATTGAAATATTTCTTTCGGAAGCTCCTTGAGCTATAGCCCTAACATTAATATTATTTCTTCCTAATGACCCGAAAAGTTTACCACTAACACCTTTCTTATTCTTCATGTTATCACCAACAACTGCAATATTAGCTAGGTTAGTTTCAATTTGAGCACTGTTTATTCTTTTTTGAGAAATTTCAAATTGGAATTCATTATCAATTACTTCTTTTGCAAGATTAGCATCATCAGAGTCAACGGCTATACAAATTGAAAATTCTGATGAAGCTTGAGTTATCATAATTACATTAATTTTATTCGACGATAACGCTTCGAAAAATCTTTTTGAAAATCCTGGAACACCTACCATTCCTGATCCCTCAAAATTAATAATAGAAATATTTGCTATATGACTGATACCTTTAACTATTTCTTCATCTTTTAATTTACTTGAGTTAGAAATACAAGTACCTTGATCTTGATCTCTAAAGGTATTTTTGATGTAGACAGGGATATTTTCTTCAACTAATGGCTGAAGGGTAGGGAAGTATATAACTTTTGCTCCAAAAAAAGATAATTCCATTGCCTCTTTATAAGATAGGTATTCTATAGGAAATGCATTTTTAACTATTTTAGGATTTGCACTATAAACCCCACTTACATCTGTCCAAATTTCAAGGGAATCAGCATTAATATTCTTTGAATAAATAGCAGCCGTATAATCAGAACCACCTCTTCCTAAATTTGAAATTTCATTATTCTCATTTGTGCAAATAAACCCAGGAGCAATAATTATATTCGATTTAATAAGGTCAATCTTATTCTTAATACTTATTGAAGTTTTCTCATTATCAATTACCTCGTTATTATTTACCTTTTTAGTAAAAATTACTTCACAAGAATCGAGATAGCTAATATCAAATTTTTCTTGTTTAAGAATTTCATAAATTATATGACTTGATAGTATTTCCCCTAATGTTAAAACTTTAGATATAGTTTTGTCTGTAACTTCATTTATTGTGGATATTGCGTCTAAAATTTCTTCGAGGTTATTTAATCTTTCTTTTAAAAAACTTTTAAGAAAACTTTGATTTTCAACTTTAGAAAGATTATTAATGACTTCTAAATGTCTTTGTTCTATTTCTTTTATGATAGATTCATAAGAATTTCCTTTATTATCAAGACAATTTTGTAATAAATTGGTAACTCCTCCTAGTGCAGAAACAACTACTAATAAAGGTCCTTCATTAGATTTAATTATAGAAATAACTTTGGATATTGAATTGGAGTCTGCAACAGAAGTTCCTCCAAACTTAATTACTTTCAAGTAGCAATTTCTTTTTTGTTAATTAATAATATGAGTTGATCAGAGTTTTGCTTATGATCGATATGTAATTTATCACCTAGTTTAATTTTATCTGAAACAAGGTTTTCAGCAATAAGATCTTCTATATGTTTTTGAATCATTCTATTTAAAGGTCTAGCACCATTTTTTTCATCAAATCCCCTTTCACAAATAAATAATTTTGCTTTAGAAGATATTGATAAATCATATCCTAATGATTTAACTCTTTCTATTAACTTATTTAATTCGATTACAACTATTTTATTAATCTCTTTAATTGATAAAGAATTAAAAATAATACATTCATCTATTCTGTTTAGGAATTCTGGGGCAAAAGTATTTTTTAAAGCTCTTTGAATAACTTTTTGTTCAATTTTAGCAGTTTGATCAATTGTAGATTTTGTTTCAAATCCAACTCCAATTCCAAAATCGTTTATTTGTTTTACTCCAATGTTAGAGGTCATAATTATGATTGTGTTTTGAAAATTAATTTTTCTACCTACACTATCAGTTAAAAATCCATCATCTAGTATTTGAAGTAACATACCGTAAATATCTGGATGACCTTTCTCAATCTCATCAAAAAGAACTACAGAATATGGCCTTCTTTTTACTTTCTCTGTTAACTGTCCACCTTCTTCATATCCAACGTAACCTGGAGGTGCTCCTATTAATCTTGATACAGAAAATTTCTCCATATACTCACTCATATCAATTCTGATTAGGTTTTCCTCTGATTCAAAAATTTCAGATGCTAAAACTTTTGCTAGCTGAGTTTTTCCAACTCCAGTTTGACCTAGGAATATAAATGAACCAATAGGTCTGTTGGGAGAATTAAGTCCAGCTCGATTTCTTTGTATTGATTTAACAACCTTTGAGACTGCTTCATCTTGACCAATAATTTTATCTTTTATAATTTTTTCGAGCTTTGAAAGTTTAGTTCTCTCTGAAGAAACAATTTTGTTAACAGGGATATTAGTCATCATAGAGACAACATCGGCTATTTGGTTTTCATCAACAGTCACTCTGTTTAATTTTGAATCTTCATGCCATCTATTCTGAGCTTCAACTAGTTTTTTCTCAACTCTCTTCTCATCATCTCTTAACTTTGCTGCCTCTTCATACTTCTGTTTCTTTACTACAGAATTTTTTAATTCTCTTACATCTTCAAGTTGTTTTTCTAACAATACAACTTCTTCTGGGACATCCATATTATTAATGTGAGCTCTTGATCCTGCTTCATCTAATGCATCTATTGCTTTATCTGGAAGATATCTATCAGTAATATATCTTTGGGATAGCTCTACACATGCAACTATAGCTTCTTCAGTGTAATTTACATTGTGATGAGATTCATATTTATCTTTTATGTTTTTCAATATTTCAATAGTCTCATCTTTGGTTGTTTCTTCAACTAATATTTTCTGAAATCTTCTTTCTAATGCCCCATCCTTTTCAATATGTTGACTGTATTCGTTTAAAGTAGTGGCTCCAATACACTGAATTTCTCCCCTAGCAAGAGCAGGTTTAAACATATTAGATGCATCAAGACTCCCTGTAGCTCCTCCGGCACCAACAATTGTATGAATTTCATCAATAAATAAAATAATATTTCTATTTTTTTCTAATTCATTCATAACTGCCTTCATTCTTTCTTCAAACTGCCCTCTATATTTAGTTCCAGCAACTAAGCTAGCTAGATCGAGAGTAATAACTCTTTTACCATATAAAACTCTAGAAACTTTTTTTTGAATTATTCTTAATGCAAGTCCTTCGGCAATGGCTGACTTTCCTACTCCAGGTTCTCCGATTAGTAAAGGATTATTTTTCTTTCTCCTACTTAATATTTGAGAAACTCTTTGAATTTCTTTATCTCTGCCGATTACAGGATCAAGTTTATTTGACTCAGCAAGAGCAGTCATGTCCCTTCCAAAATTATCCAGCACAGGAGTTTTTGTATTAGACTGAGTTTTTGTTTTCTGAGAAGAAGAGAAAGGATTAGTAGATGATTCATCAGATTCATCTTTTTCTTCTGGGAAAGTAGAAGATGAAGGATACTCAATTATATCATCAGATCCAGATTCATTTATCATCGCTTTAAACCTCTCTTTAACATTATCATAACTAATATCCATTTTTGATAATATTTTAGTAAGTGGGTCATTATCATTTCTTAAAATACATAAAAGTAAATGGGCTGTATTTATACTAGTACTTTGAAATAGTTTTGCTTCTAAAAAAGTAGTTTTGAGGGCTCTTTCTGCCTGTCTAGTTAAATGTAAGTTCTTCTTTTCATTTAATCTCAGCGATGAACTATCAATAATTGCAGGATTTAATAATTCTATTTTTTTTCTTAATTCATCAAGATTAACCTCAATTGAGTTTAATATAGAAATGGCTTTGCCGCCACCATCACGTAACATACCTAAAAGAAGATGCTCTGTTCCAATTTGATTATGCCCTAACCTTAAAGCTTCTTCTTTACTGTAAGAAATTACATCTTTTACTCTTGATGAAAAGTTATCATCCATATAACATTTATTTAGCAACTAAAATATATTAATAATATAAATTAACAAAGAAAAAGATTATACTAATTAATTATTTTATAATAAAACTTTTCAATTTAAAATGTTAATAAATTATGCTTTTTTCGGTCAAAAAATCACCCTAAAAATTAGCTCATTTATTATTTTTAACATCAATAAATTATTATGGAAAAAGAAAAGTTAATACCAATAAAAATTGAAGATGAGATGAAGTCTGCATACATCGATTACTCGATGTCTGTAATAGTTTCTAGAGCTCTACCAGATGTAAGGGATGGTCTAAAACCAGTGCACAGAAGAGTTTTATTTGGTATGAATGAAATGGGTGTTAGATCTTCTTCTGCTTACAAGAAATCTGCAAGAATTGTTGGAGATGTAATGGGTAAATACCACCCTCATGGAGATAGTTCAGTATATGATACTATGGTAAGAATGGCCCAAGAATGGAGTCTTAGATATATCCTAGTAGATGGCCAAGGTAATTTTGGATCTGTTGATGGAGATAGCCCAGCTGCTATGAGATATACAGAAGCTAGAATGCAAAAAATTTCTGAAGAACTTCTGTCTGATATTGACAAAGAGACTGTTGATTTTCAACTTAATTTTGATGATACCATTATGGAGCCTACAGTTCTTCCAACTAGGGTTCCAGCTCTTTTAATAAATGGTGCATCTGGTATTGCAGTAGGAATGGCTACAAATATGCCACCTCATAATTTATCTGAAGTAATTGAAGGTATAGTCCAATTTATTGATAATAATGATATTACAGTAGATGAGCTGATACAATATATCAAGGCTCCTGATTTTCCAACAGGAGGTACTATTTATGGATATGATGGAGTAAAAGAAGCTTTTCATACAGGCAAAGGAAAGGTTGTAATGAGAGGGAAAGCTGTTATTGAGAATGTGAATGATAGAGAGTGTATTATTGTTTCTGAAATTCCATATTTAGTTAATAAAGCTGAGATGATTAGAAAAACAGCTGAGTTAATTAACGATGGAAAAATTGAAGGTATTTCAACAATAAGAGATGAATCTGATAGGAAGGGAATGCGAATTGTATATGTTCTAAAAAGAGATGCTATTCCTAATATAGTACTTAATAAACTATATAAATTCACACCATTACAATCCTCATTTAGTGTGAATAATGTTGCTTTGGTTAATGGAAGACCACAATTATTGAATTTAAAAGAACTTATTCATCATTTTGTAGACCATAGGCATGAAGTTGTTGTAAAAAGGACAAATTATGAACTTAAAAGAGCCGAGCAAAGAGCTCATATACTTGAAGGTTTAATTATTGCAAGTGATAATATTGATGATGTAATTAATTTAATTAAAAAATCATCCAATGCAGATGAAGCAAGACAAAAGTTAGAAACAAAATATAAGCTATCAGAGATTCAGGCAAAAGCTATCATAGAGATGAGACTCAGACAATTAACTGGTCTTGAGCAAAGTAAATTAAGAGAAGAGTATGATGAACTTCAAATAACTATTAAGGGCTATAAAGAGTTATTGGATAGTAAAGAGATGAGAATGGATCTTATAAAAAATGAGTTACTTGAAATTAAAGAAAAGTATGGTGATGAAAGAAGATCTCAAATTGAATATGCTGGAGGTGATTTCAGGGTTGAGGATATAATTCCTGATGAGAAAGTAGTTATAACAATATCTCATGCTGGTTACATAAAAAGAACTCCATTAAGTGAATATAAGACTCAAAATAGAGGAGGTGTTGGTCAAAAAGCATCTAAAACAAGAGATGAAGACTTTCTAGAAGATTTATTTGTTGGTACTAACCACCAATATATGTTATTTTTTACTCAAAAAGGTAAGTGTTTTTGGATGAGAGTTTATGAAATTCCAGAAGGATCAAAAAATTCAAAAGGTAGAGCCATTCAAAATCTAATAAATATTGAGCAGGATGATAAAGTAAAAGCATTTATATGCACTCAGGACTTAAAAGACGAAGATTATGTTAATAACCATTATGTTATAATGGCAACTAAAATGGGTCAAGTAAAAAAGACATCGCTAGAGCAATATTCAAGACCAAGATCTAATGGTATTAATGCAATTACAATTAAAGATGATGATGAATTACTAGAGGCTAAACTTACAAATGGTAATAGTCAAATTATGCTTGCTGTGAAATCAGGAAAAGCCATCAGATTTGAAGAAAATAAAACTAGACCTATGGGAAGAAATGCATCTGGTGTAAGAGGAATTAGATTAAAGGATAAAAATGATGAAGTTGTTGGCATGGTATCTGTAAATGATATGGATGCCAATATTCTAGTTGTATCAGAAAATGGTTTCGGAAAAAGATCATCACTGGAAGATTATAGATTAACAAATAGGGGAGGTAAAGGTGTAAAAACTATTTCTGTTACAGAAAAAACTGGTAAATTAGTGGCATTAAAAAGTGTCTCTGATAATGATGATTTGATGATTATCAATAAGTCTGGAATTGCAATTAGAATGCAAGTTGAAGATTTAAGAGTTATGGGAAGAGCTACTCAAGGTGTTAAAGCAATTAGTATTAAGGATGGAGATAGCATAGCTGCAGTAGCTAAAGTAATGAAAGATGAAGAAGAAATAGAAGATATAAGCGATATCGAGTATACTGGGGATACTGTTAAATAAATTATTATGAAAAAACTATTATTATTTATATTACTATTAACATTTACATTTTCATTTAGCCAAAAAAAGGAACTTAGAAATGCTAATAAATTTTTTAGTGCTGGAGAATATTCATCAGCGATTGACTTATTAGATTCATCTAAAGATCTTTTTAATTCAAGTGATGATAAGATTAAATCAGAAGTTTATCTTTTGTATGGTCAGATATACACTGCTACTGAAGATTTTGAACTGGCTAAAAATTCTTTTGATTCATCAAAAGAGCTAGGTATGAATGAAATGTCATTAGCTCCGGAGATTAACAAACTTGAAACAGCAATTATTACAAGTGCTATTGGTGATAATGAAACAGAAAATTTTTCTGAAGCAGCAAAAAAATTGAAGATGGTTTATGATATTAATCCAAATATAAACCAGCTTTATTTATATTATGCAGCATCATCAGCAGTTAATGCTTCTGATTATAACTTAGCATTGGAATATTATTTAATACTTCAAGAAATAAAATACGAAGGAATTGAAAAAAAATATTTTATAACTGAGGTGTCTTCAGGAAATGAAGTTGAAATTAATTCTGAAACAGAATTTAATTTATTAAAAAGATCAAGTGACTACTCAAACCCTAGAGAAGATGAAACTGAATCAAAATTTCCAGAAATTGTTAAGAATATAGCGCTTATTTATAAAGAACTTGGTGAAAATGATAAAGCACTTGCTGCAATTGAAGCTGCAAGATCTTCAAATCCTGATGATGTTGGATTAATTATTACTGCCGCAAATATCTATTTTGAGCTTGATAACAAAGAAGCTTTTAAAATAGCTATGAATGAGGCTATTGAAAAAGATCCTACCAATCCTATTCTTTATTACAATTTAGGAGTAGTAAGTGGTGAATTAGGTGAAATGGATGCTGCTGTTTCATATTATGAAAAATCAATAGAGCTAGATCCAAACAATGAGAATAGTTATTTGAATCTTGTTGCATTAATTTTAGATGGCGAGCAAGATATTGTTAATGAAATGAATAGTCTTGGAACATCTAGAGCTGATAATCTTAGATATGATGAATTAAAAATAGTTAGAGAGGATCTATACAAAAAATGTGTTCCAATTTTAAAAGATCTGATAGCAATAAACAATAATGTGGAAGCCATCAGAACTTTAATGAATATATACGGAACATTAGGTGATAATCCTGGCTATGTTGAAATGAAAAACTTATTAGATCAACAAGAGTAATTATTTCTTTTACAGGTTATTATTTTATTTAAATTTGTAATCTCTTTTGGAGAGGTGCCAGAGTGGTAATGGAGCAGATTGCTAATCTGTCAACGAGTAATCGTTGCCAGGGTTCGAATCCCTGTCTCTCCGCACTTTTGGTCGCGTAGCTCAGCTGGATAGAGCATCTGCCTTCTAAGCAGACGGTCATAGGTTCGAATCCTATCGCGATCACAATAAATTCTAGGATTGTTTAAAGCTAAAACTAACTTTGAACAATCTTTTTTTTTATTGTAATTTAAGTGGAGTCTTATGAAAAAAATATATATAGTTTTTTTTTACTCCTTATTAATTTTTTCCTGCTCGGTTGAAAATAATGATGATCTACCTAATTTTGTATTTATTCTTGCAGATGATCTTGGATATGGTGAAATAGGTGTACTTGGTCAAAAAAGAATTTTAACTCCAAATATTGACAAATTAGCTAAGGAGGGTATGATCCTTACAAATCACTATTCAGGGTCTCCAACATGTGCTGGTTCTAGATCTGTACTTCTTACTGGTCTCCATTCTGGTAAAACTCCAATAAGAGGAAATGATGAATGGACTGAAAGGGGAGATGTTTGGAGCTTTGAGTCTATGTTTAATGACTATACTCTTGAGGGACAAAGACCAATGCCTGATTCAATTGTTACTGTTGCTACCATTTTAAAATCGAATGGCTATAAGACGGGTATGGTTGGTAAGTGGGGTCTTGGTGCGCCTCATACTAATAGCATTCCAAACAAAAAGGGTTTTGATTTTTTTTATGGATATAATTGTCAACGTCAGGCTCATACTCTATATCCGTCTCATCTTTGGCGAAATACAAATAGAGAAATTTTAAATAATGAAATAGTAAGAAAAGGTAAGTTAACCAAAGATACCGATATAAATGATCCAGAAACCTATTCCATCTATTCTCAAAATGATTATGCCCCAACTCTAATGCATAAGGAAGCAATTGATTTTATAGATAGAAATAGAAACAATAAATTCTTTCTTTATTACGCTTCACCTCTTCCACATCTTCCCCTGCAAGCTCCACTAAGATGGGTGCAATATTATAATAAGATTTTTGGCGATGAAGAACCTTACATTGGAGATAATGGTTACTATCCAAATTTAACTCCCAAGGCAACCTATGCAGCAATGATATCATACCTAGATGAACAGGTTGGTGAAATAGTATTAAAGTTAAAAGAGATTGGAAAATTTGAAAATACATTTATTGTTTTTACTAGTGATAATGGACCAACACATTTGAGACAAGTTGATATAGAATTTTTTAAAAGTTCAGGTAAATTTCAGGGTTCGATAAATTCTGTTAAAGGAAATTTAAATGAGGCTGGAATTAGAGTTCCAACGATATTAAGTTGGCCAAAAAAAATAAAAGCTGGCAGTAGTTCAGACCATATTAGTGCTTTCCAAGACTTTTATTCAACTGTTTTAGATATAACAGAGTCCTCATCACCTTACCCTTTAGATGGAATAAGTTATTATCCATTAATAAATGGAGAAACTCAAAAAGAACATGATTATTTATATTGGGAATTTCCATCTTATGGAGGGCAACAGGCAATTAGAATTAATCAATGGAAAGGTATAAGAAAAGATCTATTTAATGGAAATAAAAAAATAAAACTTTATAATTTAGATTATGACATATTGGAGAGTAATGACCTGTCTAATCAGTATCCTGATATAATAAATCAAATGGAAACATATATGAAAAAAGCTCGTACAGAACCGTTTAATTCAAACTTTAAAATTCCAATATTTGATTAGTTTGCATAAATTTTGTAGTTGCTATATTTTTAGTTGAATGAAAAAAATATCATTTTTATTTTTTCTATTTTTTGTCTTTTGTACAACAAATAGTGAATACCATCTTAGGCCAGTAACTGTAAAAGAATTTAGAGAGTTTATTGAGGACTCCGATTATGTAACTGATGCTGAAAAGTATGGGTGGTCTATTGTACAAAAAGATGTATATAATTATGAAGTCGTATATGGTGCTGATTGGAGAACTCCAGATGGTATAAACAACTCTATTGATAACCTGCCTGTAACACAAGTAAGTTATAATGATGCTGTCGAGTATTCTAAATGGGCTGGTCTTAGACTTCCTACATATGATCAATATTGGGAAATTGTAGATAGAGATAATAGGTTAATAGTATCTGATAACCTATATCCTATATCTCCTGTAGATGATGTAAATATCATAGGAAATGTATGGGATATTACTAATTCTGAAAGTTCAAACCAAATACGTTTAGCAGGAGGCTCTTTGTTTTGTTCTATAGATACTTGTCATGGTACACAGAAAGAGAGAGAATTATATGTTGATAAAGAAACTGGTAATATTCATATAGGATTTAGTATTTTGTTAGAATGAAATATACACCAAGTAAAATAAATAGATGGATGTTTTTAAAGCTTCCTGCTGCATGGTTAACAGGGGTTAGACTTACTTTGGTCGATGAGGATAAGTGTGAAGTTAAAGTAAGATTCAAATGGATTAACCAGAACCCATACAAATCAATGTTTTGGGCAGTTCAGGGAATGGCCGCAGAATTAACTACAGGAATGTTACTTACAAAATGTATTCAAGATTCTAATGATAATATCTCAATGCTTCTTGTAAGCAATAAATCAAGCTTCTATAAAAAAGCAGTGGGTAAAATAACTTTTACTTGTAGTGAAGGTAAAGTAGCTAAACAATTAATTAATTCTACTATTCAAAGTATAACTTCAAAAGCTTGGTTAAAAGCTAGAGGATATGATGAAGAAGGAGACTTAGTCTCTGAATTTGAATTTGAATGGTCATGTAAAAAAAGAAACAATGGATAAAAATTTTTATAAAGATTTAAACATACCTGTAATTGCAGCACCCCTTTTTTTAATTTCTGGGCCAAGACTTGTAATTGAGTGTTGTAAAAATGGAATAGTTGGAACTTTTCCGGCTTTAAACCAAAGAACATCAGAAGGTTTTGAAAAATGGGTAATACAAATTAAAAAAGAACTTAATGAACATGAACAGAAGACTGGTAAAAAAACTGCACCATTTGGAGTAAACTTAATTGTCCATCCTTCAAATATTAGAATAAAATCAGACTTAGATATTTGTATTAAACATCAAATACCTCTCATTATTACCTCACTTGGAGCTGTACCTGATATAGTTAATGCTGTTCATAATTACGGAGGATTAGTTTATCATGATATTATCAAAAAAAGACATGCTGAAAAAGCTGCTGAGGCTAATGTTGATGGTTTGATTCTTGTCTCTGCAGGGGCGGGTGGGCATGCTGGATTAAAAAATCCTATGGCTATCATCTCAATGATAAAAAGTTTCTTTAAAAAAACAATAATATTATCTGGATCTATATCTAGCGGAAGAGACATAGCATCAGCACTTCAAATGGGAGCTGATGTTGCATATATGGGAACGAGATTTATAAATACTAAAGAAAGCTTAGCAGATGTTGCATATAAACAAATGATTATAGAATCATCTGCTGAAGATATAGTATATACTGCTGCTGTATCTGGTGTTCACGCTAATTTTCTAAGACCTAGTCTTGAAGCTATGGGAATTACTGAAGAGGTCTGGAATGGTTCAAAGAAAATTGATTTTGGAAAAGATATGGCAGAGGCAGAAGCTAAAGCATGGAAAACTATATGGTCTGCAGGTCATGGAGTAAGTTCAATTAACGACAATCCTTATGTAAATGAATTAGTCAATAATCTAAAGACTGATTTTATAAATTCTATAAAGTCTAATCAATCCAATTTAGATTATTTAAATAATAAGTTTTAAAAATATGATTGAGATAATTACTACTGGAGGAACAATTGATAAAGTATATTATGATAACAAAAATGATTATCAAGTTGGAGATCCTTTCATTGTTGATCTTTTAAAAAAAATGAATTTTAGTGTAGACTATTCTGTTAAATCTTTAATGAGAATTGACAGTCTTGATATGACTATTAGAGATAGAAATCAAATATATGAGCATATTAAAAATCTAACTACTGAAAAAATTTTAATTACTCACGGAACTGACACAATTATTGATACTGCTCTTTTTTTAAAAAAAATTATAAACAAAACTATTGTTCTGACTGGGTCTTTAAAGCCCGCTTTATTTATTGATAATGATGCAACATTTAATATAGGTTGCGCTTTAACTGCAGTACAAACTCTTGAAAAAGGGATTTATATTGTAATGAATGGTCGTATTTTCAACCCTGAAAAAGTGACAAAAAATATAGAAAAAAATATTTTTGAATCTAAAGACTAAGTAAAGTTTTAATAATTGACAAGCTGTAAACTGCAGCTGTTTCAGATCTTAATCTGTTTTTTCCTAGACTAATCTCTAAAATATTATTACTACGCGCTTTAATAATTTCCTCATCAGAAAATCCACCTTCAGGACCAATCATCAAACAAATATTGTTAGATTTTATATCATTTGCTTTAATTAATCTCGTAGTTTTAAGATTAGCCATAATTTTAAAATCCTTATTTTGTTTTAAAAAATCAGAAAAGTTTATAGTTGAGTTAATTTTAGGTTTATATAACTGATAAGACTGTTTCATTGAGCTGATTATTATTCTTTCAGCTCTGACAAAATTGATTTTCTTTTTTTCACTATATCTAGTTATAACAGGAGTAATTTCTCTAACACCTATCTCTGTAGCTTTTTCTAGAAACCATTCAAACCTAGAAGAATTTTTTAACGGTGAAATAGCTATATGGATTTTCTCATTTGATAAAGCTTCTTTCTTAAAACTTATTATTTCAACTTTTACTTTTTTACCTATTTCTTTAATTTTAGTTTTACATGATAGACCATTTCCATTTGTGAAGCTTATCTCATCACCAATTTTTTTTCTAAGAGATTTAACTATATGCTTACTATCAATATCATTTACATTAATGGTATCATTATTCTTATTAAATTCAGAGTAAAATATTTCCATTAGAGAGTGTATCTTGGAGAGGCTGTTAAACTTAAATTTATTTTATTTTTTCTGTTGTATTTTAAATAACCTACAATTCCAATCATGGCAGCATTATCTGTTGTATATTGTAACTCTGGAATAAAAACTTCCCAATTATTATTTTTAGACTCAGATTCTAATCTTTTTTTTAAATAACTATTTGCAGAAACCCCCCCACCAAATACTATTCTGTTTAAATTATATTCATTAGCTAAGTAATTGATTTTAATCAATAGATTGTCAATTAAATTTTTTTGAATAGATGCACATATATCATTTAAGTTATCTTTTATGAAATCTTTATTAATAATTAAATTTTTATTTAAAAAATTTATAAATGAGGTTTTTGTCCCACTATAACTGATATTACCTTTATCTACATTTGGAATGGGAAATAAGTATTTATATTCATCACCGTTTTTTGCTAATTGATCAATTATTGGACCAGCTGGGTAACCTAAATCAAGCTTTTTTCCACACTTATCAAATGCTTCACCAATTGCATCATCTAAAGTTTGACCAACTATTTCCATATCAAAATAATCCCTAACCTTAATAAATTGAGTATGCCCACCTGATATAGTGACTCCAAGAAAAGGAAATTTTGGTTTGTTATTGTCGCTATCAATAAAGTTAGCTAACAAATGAGCTTGCATATGGTTAACCTCTATAGAAGGAATATTTAAAGTTACACCTAAAGCTTTTGCAAATTCAGTCCCCACGATTAATGAACCCATTAATCCTGGTCCCAATGTGTATGCGATTGCAGAAATATTTTCAATTGAAACTTTTGATTCTTTAATAGCAGTATCTACAACAGGAACAATGTTAGATAAATGAGCTCTTGATGCAAGTTCTGGTACAACACCACCATATTTTTCATGGACTTTTTGATTAGAGACTATATTTGATAAAACTTTATTGTTTTTTAATATAGCTGCAGATGTATCATCACAAGAAGATTCAATTCCAAGAATGTAAATATCTTTCTCTGACATTATTATCTTTGTGATAACAAAGTTAATCAAGAAATACAATTAAGAATTTAAAAAAAATATTATTCTATCTAACTATAGTTTTAATAGTTACCTTGGGTTTATTTAGTTTGATAATAAATACCTCTGGCTTTCAAGAAACTATTAAAAAAGCAATAATTCAACAAATTAATCTAAATGACCAAAGTAAACTTTTTGTAACTGACTCGTATTTTAATCTTAAAGGAGAGGTTGTATTAAATGAAGTTTCTCTTATTGATAAAAATTTAGACACAATCATTAATCTTGAATCATTAAAAGTAAATTATTTTCCATTTTTAACTCGAAGAAAACTCAACAATAAGTTAATTATTAGAGGATTATCCCTAGAAATTGATCTAAAAAATCAGTCAGATAGATTTAACTTTATTGATGAACTTAATAAACTTAAAGAAGGTGTTTTTTTTGATGAATTAATAATTAGTAATTCTAACTTGAGTTTTTTAAGTGATACTTTAAAAACGTCAATCAAAATATATGAATCTAAACTAGGTTTAAGAATTGATAGCCAAAGTAATTTAAATATAGATATCAATAAATATTTAGGGGATATAAATGAAAATACTATAGACTTTTTTCAATCAAGCCTTACACTTAAAGATAATTTATTAAATATTAAAGACATAAAAATTATAAGTGGTGAACAATTTATAAATGGAAATATTAATTTATTATTTAATGAATCTGTTGAAATAATTAAATCCAATATAAATTTTAGTATAGATCCATTAGCTTTTGGTTTAAACATAGAACAAATAAATAAAAATGAAATTTTTTCTGGCGAAATTACATTTAATGGAGATCAAGAAAATCTTAAAATAGATGATCTAAATTTAAATTTTAATCATTTTGACATAACATTAAATGGTTATCTAAAAAATATATTTAAAAATTCATTTACAGCCTCACTTAATATTTCTGAATTAAATCTTGATAATGACTTATTTTCAGAACTATTAAAGTCTGATTTGAATTTTGATATTCCCAATTTAAATGGACAAGTATCTATAGAATCAAATTATTTAATTTTTGATTTGATACAAAAAGATGACTATTTGAACATACTTGATATAGAAGGTAGATATATTTTTGATGGTATTAATTCATTTGAAAGTAAAATTTCATTTGATATTAATAATCTTCTGTTTAAAGACTCTCAGAAAATTGATAATCTTAAAATTACAGCAACCATAAATAATTTAAATAATAATCTCAGTTTAAGTGGCTATTCTTTAATTAAAAGAAATGGAAAAAAAATAAATTTAGGATTTGATTCTAGTATCTCAAATGATTTTTTTAATAGTGAAATATCAATTTTAAATGAAAAGATTAGTGTAAACTCAAAAATTGATGGAAATATTAAATCTAAAAATTTTAATGTTATCAGTAGTATTTCTTATGATGGTAGTTTAGACTCTGAGATTAAAGAAATAAATTCTGATGCTATTATTAAACTAAATTTATCAGATTATAATTTTATTATATCTGAAATCAGCTTAAATAATATTCAATTAATTACTAATCAAGATGAATATTTATTTTCAAGTTTGACTGATTTGAATGACTTATTTAATTCAGAAGTTGTAGACATCAATCGAGAGTATGATTTTTTAATTAACTGGGAAAACAAAAGAATAAATATTACATCAGATTTTAGTTCTCAAATAGATTTTTTTGGTTTTTACGAAAATGAAAATAGTGTTGATTTAAATTTAAATTTATCTAAACTATTCATTTCTAAATTTTTTGAAATCAATAAAAATCCATTAAGCGGAGAAATAAACTCTTTTATAAACTTAAAAAGAGATTCTGATAATAGAACATTGAGTATAAATACCAATATTAATAATCTTTTGATAAAGAACTACTTAATTGGAGATCTATATTTTAATGCTTTGGGTAATACAGATTACAGTTCTTATGCTTTAAATTTTAATATAAAAAATAATAATAATGTTATTCTTGAATCCGAAGGTACAGTTATAGCTATCAATGAAAAACCTAATTTTGATATTGACTTAAGCTTGAATAATTTTAATATTTCTTTTATTGAAAAAATTGGAGAAAGATCATTAGAAAATATTAATTCAAGTTTATCTGGTAGAATAAATTTATGGGGATCAACTGATAACATTCAACATAATGGAGAACTTTTACTAGATAATACAAGCTTTAAAATACCATATTTGAATATTGATTATACTATTGAAAAAGAGTCTATAATAAGCCTCTATAATCAAAATATTCAATTAAATAATATTTCAATTTTACACCCAGAAACTAATACATCTGGACTTCTAAATGGTATTGTCTCACATTCAGATTTTAAGAATTGGAATATAGATTTAGATTTTGTCTCAGATAGAATTTACATTTTGAATAAATTAATCAATGACAATGAGCTTTATTATGGTAAAGCTTTTTTAAAAGGAGAGATAAGCTTAACAGGTCCAACTAATCAAGTTTCAATTGATATTGATGGTGCTACTGAAAGAGGAACATTTATAACTATTCCTAGAAATCAAAATCTTTCGGTAGAAAATTATTCATTCATACAGTTTATTGACTTTAATAAATATTCTCAAAATTTAAATAATAACAATTATGATTTAACTAATGAGGATGTCTTAAGATCATTAGACCTTAATATTGATTTAGAACTTAATAGTAATGCACTTCTAGAGATTACAATTGATCCTCAAACAGGAAGTTATATTAGTGGAACTGGTAATGGAAATCTCAGAATGGAAATTGATTCTCAAGGAAAATTTAATATATATGGAGATTACGTAACATTAGATGGTATATATAATTTCAAAGATCTCGCTTTAATTGATAAAAAGTTTGTATTAAACCAAGGAGGATCAATTACATGGGATGGAGATCCCTTAAATGCTCAACTTAATATTCTTGCAACTTATGAAGTTCCTGGTGGTGCTAATCCTGCATTACTTCTTGATAATCCTAATTTTAATAAGAAAATACCTGCCAATGTTGAAATCAAACTCTCAGGTAATTTATTGAAACCTAATAATCCTGATTTTGAAATTTATTTTCCAAATACTAGCAGTACTGCAACTTCTGAGATAAATTATAAATTAAGTGATCCAGAGATAAGAGAACTTCAGGCAATTTCTCTTTTAACTCAAGGAATATTCATAAATGAAGTAAGTGTCTCAGTTGAGGGTATAACTAACAATATTTATGAAAAGGTTTCAGATGTTTTTAGCAATATTTTGGGAGGTTCACAAGGTCCTTTAAAAGTGGGGCTAAATTACCTTCAGGGAGATAAAAGTGATATTCTTGACATTAAGACCGAGGATAGATTTGGTGTAACTCTCTCAACGCAAATAAGTGATAAAATTTTATTTAATGGAAAAATAGGTGTACCAATTGGAGGAATTGAAGAAACTCTTATCATTGGTGATGTTCAAATTGATTTTATTTTAAGTGAAGATGGCTCACTTAAAGCTAAAGTTTTTAATAGAGAGAATGAGTTTAGGTATATTGGTGATAAATTAGGATACACTCAAGGCCTAGGATTAAGTTATAATGTTGATTTTCAAACTTTTAGAGGTCTCATTAAAAGTCTACTTCAAAAAAGCAATTAACATATTGATGTAAAAAATAATATTAATTACTTTTTATAAAATTTATAAGTAAATTTGTAACTCCATAAACAAAAATTGACAAATAAAGCTAAAAAAATCGGTGTTTTAACTTCTGGAGGTGATTCTCCTGGAATGAATGCTGCTTTAAGAGCAGTTGTTAGGTCATCAGAATATCACAATATAGAATGTTTTGGTATTTATAAAGGTTATGAGGGTCTGATTTCAGATAATGTAAAAAGACTTAATGCTCGTTCAGTTAAAAATATTATAAATAAGGGTGGTACTATATTAAAATCTGCCAGATGTAAAGAATTTATGACAATTGAAGGTAGAAAAAAGGCTAAAAAAACTATTGACAAATATGAAATAGATTCATTAGTTGTTATTGGTGGAAACGGTTCTTTAGAGGGTGCAAAAGTTTTTCAAGAAGAACATCAAGTAAATGTTGTAGGAATTCCTGGGACTATTGATAATGATCTTTCTGGAACAAGATTTACACTTGGTTATGATACAGCCTTAAATACGGCCATTGATGCCATTGATAAAATTAGAGATACTGCAATATCTCATAACAGACTTTTTTTTATCGAAGTAATGGGGAAGGGATCAGGCCATATTGCTTTAAATGCTGGAATTGGGGCTGGTGCTGAAGAGGTGTTAATTCCAGAAAAAGATATGGGTATTGAAAGATTATTAGATTCACTAAAACACAGTGAAAAATCTGGTAAATCCTCAAGTATAGTTGTTGTGTCTGAAGGAAAAAAGATTGGCGATAATGTTTTTAAATTTTCATCTTATATAGAAAAAAACTTTCCTGAGTATGAAGTAAGAGTTTCAATTCTTGGTCATATTCAAAGAGGTGGTTCACCATCTTGTTTTGATAGAGTTTTGGCATCTCGAATGGGTGTATATGCTGTAGATTGTCTTTTAAGAGGTGAAAACAAGATTATGGTTGGTATTGTTGATGACAAAATGGTCACAGTCCCCATCGACGATGCTATTAAAGGTGGTCAAGATTTAGACCTAGAACTGATTAGGGTTTGTGATATAATTTCAATTTAAATATTTAAAAATGGCAATTAATATAGGTATTAATGGTTTTGGAAGAATTGGTAGGTTAGTTTTTAGATCTGCTATTGTTAACTCTGATTTTAATATTGTTTCGATCAACGATCTTTTAGATATAGATCACCTAGCTTATTTATTAAAATATGATTCTGTTCATGGTAATTTTAAAGGTTCTGTTGAAGTGAGTGGAAATAACTTAATTGTTAACGGAAAAACTATAAAAATTACAGCAGAAAGAGATCCAAGTCAAATTGATTGGTCTGGAATGAATACTGATGTAGTAGCAGAGTGTACAGGTATATTTACTACACTTGAAACTGCTTCTTCTCATTTGAAAGGTGGGGCAAAAAAAGTTGTAATTTCAGCTCCTAGTGCTGATGCTCCGATGTTTGTGATGGGAGTAAATCATCATGCGGTAAAACCTTCTGATACAATTGTTTCAAATGCATCTTGTACTACTAATTGTTTAGCTCCAATTGCAAAAGTTCTAAATGATAATTTTTTAATAGAAGAAGGATTAATGACAACTGTACATGCTGCTACTGCTACACAATTTACAGTTGATGGACCTTCAAAGAAAGATTTTAGGGGAGGAAGAAGTTCTCTTCTTAATATAATTCCTAGCTCAACAGGAGCTGCTAAAGCAGTTACCAAGGTAATACCATCTCTTGTAGGTAGATTAACTGGTATGGCATTTAGAATACCTACAGCTAACGTTTCAGTTGTTGATTTAACTGTAAGGCTTAAGAATCCTACTAATTATAACGAAATTAAAGATGCTATGTTAAATGCATCTAAAAATGAATTAAAAGGTATATTAGGATATTGTGATGATTTAGTTGTATCACAAGATTTTATTGGAGATCCAAGAACATCTATTTTTGATGCTAATGCAGGTATGGAGTTAAACTCAAACTTCTTTAAAATAATCTCATGGTATGATAATGAATGTGGTTATTCAAACAAACTTTTAGATCTAGCAAAACACATTCATTTAAAATAGTCAATTATGATTTTGATTGTTGATAGTGGTTCCACAAAAACTGATTGGATAGCTCTAGATGAAAAGGGCTCTGAGATCTTTTCAACACAAACACTTGGATTAAATCCTCAGATGTTATCAAATGAAATATTAAACGAGCGAATAAAAAATAATTTTGATATATATAAAAACAGGAGGCTTGTTAGTAAATTATTTTTTTATGGTGCAGGATGTGGAGTTGATTCAACTCAAGAAAGAATAAGAAAAGTTTTTGAAAAAATTTTTATTAACAGTGATTTTGATATAAAAGAAGATACCTTTGCTGCAGTTTATTCTGCAGTTGAAAGAGGAGTTCCTTCTATTGTAAATATTATTGGAACAGGTTCAAACTGTTCATATTATGATGGGCAAAATGTTATTCAAAAGGTTCAGTCTCTTGGATATGTTCTAATGGATTATGCAAGTGGAAATTATTTTGGAAAATATTTAATTAGAGCCTATTATTTTAATAAAATGCCTGAATATCTCAGAAAGGAGTTTTCTGAAAAATTTGATTTATCTGCAAATACAATAAAAAATAAGCTTTACAGAGAGGAAAACCCAAATACTTATTTAGCTAGTTTTGCAAGGTTTCTAATTGAAAATAAATCTAATGAGTACTTCAAAGAAATTATTTTTAAAGGTCTTGAGAGGTTTATTGAATATCAAATTTTACAATATGATGATTTTAGTAAGGTAGATATTCATTATGTAGGATCTATTGCTTATTATTTAAAAGATGAGATAACTAGAATTGGTAAAAAATATAACTTGAAAACAGGAAAGTTTATAAAAAGACCAATTGAAGGCTTAGTTGAATATCATAAAAAAAATATTTTAAGTTAACTAAAGAATAGCTATCATTGATATCTCAACATTAACATTCATTGGTAATGTTTTTACTGCAACTGTCTCTCTAGCAGGTTCTGAGCCTTCTCTTAAAAAACTTCCATAAACTTCATTTACTTCTTTAAAGTGTTCCATATTAGATAAGAAAATAGATGTTTTAACAACATTCTCAAATTTCATTTTAGATTCTGTTAAAATATTCTCAAGGTTTTTCATCACTTGTATAGTCTCCTCTTTAATATTGCTATTTTTTAGCTTCATTGATTTAGGATCAAGGGCAATTTGACCAGATATAAATAGCATATTGTTTTTTAAAATTGCCTGGTTATATGGTCCAATTGGTGAAGGTGATTTTTCAGTATTTATTATTTTTTTCATAATTATAATGTTCTATCAGGTTCTGATCTTTTTTCATATTTTAAGTCACTTAATAGTCCAGACTTTATTCCTATAAAGAAATTCCAAGATGCTCTCTGGCTAAAAGGTACCCATGAAAAATTTAATCTCCAACTATCTAAATCTCTATCAAATCTGAGTTGTGTATAAGTAAAACCTTTTTGTTTGAAATCATAACCACTTGAAATACCAACTTGCCATTTGGGAGTTAGAGATAAATTTGATGAAATCATTAAAGAGTTAGTTGAAAAATCCTTTTGCCCCCTTGAGTTATTATAGGTTAGGGAATATGCAAAATTTAAGCTCCAGGGTAATCTGTAAATATATTTTTCAAGATCTATTTCTTCTTGATTTATGTCATCTTGAAACTGTGTTGAGTTAGAAAAATCTTGAGATACACCAAATAAATCATCTGCTCTTCCTCCTCCAGAAGTTGCCTCATTTATTTGAGATTCAGATTGTCCCCTATTAAAAGTATTATTATTAATAGAGTATTGAGTTGACAAGTTAGCACTAGTTAATCTTAATAGTCCTTTACCATTTTTTATATTAAACTCATTAACTCTTATATTATTTTCATCTAGTGCATACGGATCAAATGTTGAACCTAAATTAAGAGTTAACCCTTGAGTAATATCAAGACTTCCAGCAATTCTAATGGGAGATAAGTTAAATTCTTCAGCTGCAAGATTATAACTTGTAGAAATATTCAAATTTTTAAAAATATTTATTTTTTTTAATTCAGTTTCAGTAGAATCCTTTGGTTTTATTTTTGCTTCGATTGTATTTTGAATACTTAGACCAATGCTACTAGAATAACTTTTTCCTGGTACCCCATATAAACCTCCTTGAAACCTTGTATATTCGGCGGTATTACCTTCTGCATCAATTATATAAGTATCATAATACTCTTCAAAGCTAGGATTATTTGAGTAAGATATGCTAGGTGTCATTGTATGCCTTATAGATTGAATTCTTTTATTAGGTTTAAAATTTACAATTCCATAAATCTTAGTAGTAACACTAGCGTTATAATTATAGACACCAAATCGATCAAAACCAGTAATAGTATCTTTTCTCACACCAACCTCTTCATTATAATCGTTGTATTTTATTGTTTTTCCAGTCCAAGTATCTTGATATCTACCCCCCATGCTTACACTAAAAAACTTAAATAACTTAAAATTAGTTGTAAAAGGAATTACATGCTGAAAACCTGATTTTGCATTATCAAACATTCCTTTTTTTAGTAAAAGATCATCTGAAAAAATGGCTCTATTTTCAGCTTTTGATGAGTATTGTAAATTTATGTTTTGTATAAATCCTTTTTTTGATTTTCCTTTTACTTCAAATGGATAAAATCTATTTGCATTTAATGTTAATGTTGGTAGTGTAAGATTCACTTGCTGGGATTGGGTGTTTTGTGACATGTTAGCAGTTAAAGATAATCTGACACCTGCTGATCCAGGAAAACTTTTTGAATAAGAAATTGAGGAGCTAAGATTATTATTTAAAAAATTTGCTGTATTTAACTGATTAACTGATTCTCTAAAATAATCACTACTTCCAAAATTAACTGATGCACTGAAAGATGAATTTGGAGAAGATTTAGGATCCTTTGAATGACTCCATCTAATATTGTATACTGTTGATTTACCATAACCAGGTAGCCCTCTTTCACCATTAATTAAATTTTCATATCTAACTGTAAAATTTCCATTATATGAATACCTTTTTCTATACTGAGATGAAACGTTTATTCCATAGCTCCCATTTGTGTAATAATCTCCGAGTATAGTTAAATCTAATAATTCAGAAATTGGAAGATAATAACCTCCATTTTGAATAGAATAACCTCTTTGATTACTCTCATTAATATTTGGAATTATGAATCCAGAATCTTGAGTTTGTTGAGATGGGAAGTATGCAAAAGGCAAGCCAATAGGAGTAGGAACATTTTTAACAAATAGATTGGTAAACCCGGTTACAATATTTCCTCCTGGAACTAATTTTCCTTTTCTAATTTTAAAATAATAATCAGCTTCTTCTGTTTCACCTCCAAATAAGTTTCCACCAGTTGTAACTTTTCCATCTTTCAGAAAGTATACTGAGTCATTTTGCTTTTTTGTGAGGCTTGATAAAATATTCATTCCGTTTTCCTCTGACTTTGAATTCCAGATTAAAGCCTTTTGATTGTCAAAATTATATTTTATGGAATCTGGATTAACAACATTTCCGCCTTGTTTGAAGTTAGGATATTGACTTAAGTTTCCGTTTTTATCAGATATTCTCCCGGCTGTTACAATGTTTTCTTTATAGTCTAAAACTATAAGCCCTGATGTAAGTTCGATGTCTCCGTATATGATTTTAGCATTATTATATAAGATTATCTTATTATTTACTTGATCAATAATAATTGAGTCACTAGCATCATATTTAATGTTATTAAGTAATAAAGGTTTTTTATCTAAAGTTTGAGGAGCAATAGAATCATTACTGTTGTTTATTTCTTGAGAATTTATGTAGCTAATTCCTAAAAAAAATGAAAATATAATTGATATAGTTAACTTTTTTTTCAAGATTTAAAATTGAATTATTAACAAGACGCAAAAGTTATACTAAATTAATGATAATTTTATTATGTAATTTTTGTATGAGATCATTAAAAATATTAATTACCCTAATATTAATTATAGTTACAAATATTGCTTTCTGTCAAGAAACTTTTAAAGTAGTAGTTGATGCTGGCCATGGTGGTAAAGATCCTGGTAACACAGGAAATGGTTTTTTAGAAAAAAGAATTGCATTAAATATAGCTCTAAAACTTGGTAAAAGTCTTGAACAGAATAATATTGATGTAGTTTATACCAGAAAAAGTGATGTATTTGTAGATCTTTTTGATAGAGCGAATTTAGCTAATAAATCTGATGCTCAGCTTTTTATATCAATTCATTGTGACTCTCATACATCGCAAGCATATGGTGCGGGAACTTTTGTACTTGGACTTCATGCTAATCAAAGAAATTTTGAAGTAGCAAAAAAAGAAAATTCTGTAATATTTTATGAGGATGATTATAATACAAGATATGAGGGATTTGATCCAAACAATCCAGAATCTGTTATTGGCTTGACTTTAATGCAAGAAGAATATCTTGATCAAAGTATTTTAGCTGCTTCATATATTCAAAACAGCTTTGTAAATAACTTAAATCGAAAAGATAGAACTGTGAAGCAGGCTGGATTTATAGTTTTAAAATACACTTACATGCCAAGTGTTCTTGTTGAAACAGGATTTTTAACCAATAAATCAGAAGGAATATATCTTAATTCTGAAAAAGGACAAACAGAAATGGCTAAGGCTATTTCATCTGCTATTATTCAATATAAAGATGATTTTTATAAAAATTTATCAACAGAAAACACAAACTTTGAACAACAAAATGATTTAATAACATATAGAGTTCAAATTGCTGCAAGTAATAAACTCTTGGAATTAAAGCCATATAATTTTAAAGGTTTAAACTCTGTAAACGTAATAAAACAGGGTGATTTATATAAATATTTCTATGGAATTTATAATTCAATTGATAAAGCTGAAATTGCACTTGACCATGCAAAACGCAATGGGTTTAATTCTTCATTTATAGTAAGATTTAAAAATAATCTTCCTTTGTCTATTAATTGATCTACTATATAAATATCCCCTTTCTAAATAATTATTATTTTTATAATGTAAACCTTAAATTACCTTGAAACTAACTAAAGAGATTAAAGCTTCAATTTTTGTTTTAACATCAATTGCATTATTTATTTTTGGATTCAATTACTTAAAGGGTTCATCATTATTAGACAAGCAAAAAACTATTTATGCTATTTATGATGAAGTTGATGGGCTTTTAGTAGGAGCAAATGTTATGATTAATGGACTATCAATTGGTAATGTAGTAGAACTTGATTTCCTTCCTAATTCAACTAAAATTTTAGTTACTTTAAAAGTGAAGGATAAGCTTAAATTTTCTTCAAAAAGTACAGCAGCTATCTATGAGACTGGTGTACTTGGTGGTTTAGCAATTGAAATTGAGCCTATTTTTGAAAATAAAACAGTTGTTAAATCAGGTGATACATTAAATTCTAGTGTAAGGCCTGGATTAACTGAATTAATCAATAGGCAAATTGAGCCTCTTTCTAGACAACTTCAGAGTACAATTACAAGTTTTGATTCAATTTTTTCTGGAGCTTCTTATGTTTTTAATAAACAAACTCAAGATGAAATTAAAGAATCTATTAATGAATTAACATCTGCTGTTAAATCTATTAATGTTTCATCAAAAATTTTGGAAAATACCCTTACTCAAAAAAATAGTCAAATTAATAATACTATTGAAAATATTGAATCCATTACTAATGATATATCTTCTTTTTCTAATGATTTAAATAATTCAGGAATCTCATTAACACTTCAAAACTTATCAAAGTCTGTAAGTAATTTAAATGAAATCCTGATGAATGTCAATTCAGAAAACTCTAGTTTGGGAAGATTAATATATGAAGATAACATTTATAATAACCTTAACTCTTCTATAGAGTCCTTAAATTCTTTAATCAAGGATGTAAGTTCAAACCCAAAGAAATATGTTCACTTTTCAATATTTGGAAGGAAATAATGATTGAAATAATTCCCAACTTCATTTTTTTAGTAATCTTAATTTTTTCAATAGGATTCTTTGTTAGGAACATAAAAAAAATAATTAAAATTATCAAGCTTGGAAAGCCAATAGATAGATCTGATAATCCAGGTATAAGATTTAAAAACTTAGTAAGGGTCGCCTTGGGTCAATCAAAAATGATTTCAAGGCCAATTTCTGGAATTTTACATATTGTAGTTTACTTAGGATTTATAATTATAAATATTGAATTACTAGAAATAGTAATTGATGGTATATTTGGAACCCATAGATATTTCTCAAAAATATTTAATCCATTTTTATATAATATGTTAATTGCAACTTTTGAAATATTTGCTTTTCTAGTAGTTATTTCAGTAATAATTTTTTGGTGTAGGAGAAATATTTTAAAAATTAAAAGGTTCTTA
This sequence comes from Bacteroidota bacterium, assembly GCA_038110465.1. GTDB lineage: Bacteria > Bacteroidota > Bacteroidia > Flavobacteriales > Flavobacteriaceae > Marisimplicoccus. The sequence goes on from JAYNJU010000001.1 coordinate 312,110, forward strand.
AATAAAGAGATGAATGGCTGGCCAAAGCTTGATGCGGACAATATATTATACTTTGAGATAATCTTAATGTTTTTATTTTTATCTATGAATGCAACTGATTTAATTCTTCAAAAAAATGAATATGATGGATATAATAAAGCAGGTTTATTTCCAATCTCTTCTTATTTGACTCCAATATTTGAAAATTTTGAACTATCAACTATATACATACTTGAAAGAATATTTTGGTGGCTTCATATAACTGGTATTTTCTTCTTCTTAAATTATTTATATTACTCTAAACATCTTCATATTCTTCTTGCCTTTCCAAATACATATTATTCTAATATTGATAATAAGGGAAAGTTCAAAGTTTTAGACTCTGTTAAAAGAGAGGTCATGATGATGATTCATCCTGATAAAATTAATGATACTGAAAATCAGTTAACAGATAAATTTGGAGCCTCTGATGCCTTAGACTTAAACTGGGTTCAATTAATGAATGCCTATTCCTGCACTGAGTGTGGCAGATGTACTAGTGAATGTCCTGCTAATCAGACAGGAAAATTACTTTCTCCAAGAAAAATAATGATGGATGTAAGGGATAGATTAGAGAAAATTTCAACTAACATAAATCAAAATAAAGGTGAATTTATTAATGATAATGATCAGCTTCTTGATAATTATATTTCTAGAGAAGAACTTTGGGCTTGTACATCTTGTAATGCATGTACCGAAGCGTGTCCTATTAATATTGACCCTTTATCAATTATTATGGATATGAGACAATATTTAATTATGGAAGAATCATCCGCTCATCCGGATTTAAATAATATGATGAACAACATTGAAAATAACGGAGCTCCATGGCCTTATAATCAACAAGACAGAGAATTATGGACTCAACAAATTAATTAATATGAAAAAAGAAGAAGTAGAAAGCTATTTACATAAAAAAATTGAAGACGGGGAAACAGTTAGCCCTATTTTACCTGAAGGGGTTAAAAACTATCTAATTGATATAGATGGAACTATATGTGATGATATACCAAATGAAGAACCTGAAAGAATGATTACAGCTAAACTTTACCCTGATGCTCTAGAAACAATTAATAATTGGTATGAGCAAGGTCATATGATCTGTTTTTTTACTGCAAGGCTTGAATCTCATAGAGAAGTAACTGAAAGGTGGTTAAATGAAAATGGGTTTAAATATCACAGTCTTCTTATGGGTAAACCTAGGGGAGGTAATTATCATTGGATTGATAATCATTTAGTAAAAGCTACTAGGTATAATGGTAAATTTACAGACTTAATAGAAAAGACTGTAACTATTGAAGTATTTGATGACGAAGAAACTAAAGACTAAATATGAAAATACCTATTTTATCTGAACTTAACGCTAACACACCTGAATATCTATTTTGGGTAGGATGTGCTGGAAGTTTTGATGATAGGTCAAAAAGAGTAACCAAGGCTTTCATTAAAATATTGAATAAAGCTCAAATTTCTTATGCCATTTTAGGAAAAGAGGAGTCTTGTACCGGAGATCCAGCTAAAAGAGCTGGTAATGAGTTTCTGTTTCAAATGAAAGCCATATCCAATATTGAAATTTTAAATTCATATAATGTAAAAAAGATAATTACAACATGCCCTCATTGTTTTAACACTCTTAAAAATGAATACCCTGAGCTTGGAGGTAATTATGAAGTAATTCATCATACAAAATTTATTAATGATTTAATTGATTCAAATAAACTAAAAATAACAGGTGGTTTTTATAAGGGAAAAAAAATTACTTATCATGATCCATGTTATCTTGGAAGAGCTAATGGAATTTATGAAGCTCCAAGAGATTTGATTAAAAAATTAGATGCAGAACTAGTTGAAATGAAAAGTTGTAAATCAAGATCTCTTTGTTGTGGAGCAGGAGGTGCTCAAATGTTTAAAGAACCGGAAAAAGGAAATCTTGATATCAACATTAAAAGATCGGATGAAGCTATTGATACTAATTCTAAAATAGTTGCTGTAAGTTGTCCATTTTGCAATACAATGATGAACGATGGTATGAGGGCAAAACAAAAAGAAATTGACGTATTAGATATAGCTCAAATGATTGAAAAAGCAGAAAATTTATGAAAGTAGATTTTGAAAATATATCAAATAAATCTAGAATTTGGGTTTATCAGTCAAATGATGAATTCAATAAATCTGATGTTAAAATAATTAATGAAAAATCAGATGAATTTATTAAAAGTTGGAAAGCACATAATAAAGATTTAAAATCTGCATTTACAATTCTTCATAACCGTTTTCTTATTATTGCTATTGATGAAGATTTTAATCCAATTGGTGGATGTTCAATAGATTATTCACTTAGACTTGTAAAAGATATCTCGAATACAATAAATAAAAATTTATTAGATAGAACGACAATTGTTTACAGAGACAATTCTATAATTAATTCAATTAGTCTTAAAGAAATTAAAAGTCTAATTAATAATGGATTGTTTTCTGCTGATACTTTAATTTTTGATACCACTATTAATTCTAAACAGGAATTATTAGATAATTTTGAAGTTAAACTTAGTAACTCTTGGTTATCCAAATTTATGTGATGAGGAAAGTTTTATTTTTAATATTCTTCAATCTAAATATTCTCTTTTGCCAGTCTATTTATTCTGATTTAAACAATAATCAAAAAAAATGGGTTGATAGTGTATATTCTTCACTAACTCTTGAAGAAAAAGTAGGTCAATTATTTATTAATTGGGTATCACCAGAAAGGTCTAATTTTGATGAAATAAAGGAGCTAATTGTCAAAGATAAGATTGGAGGATTGATTTTCTCAATTGGAACCACATCTTCTCATATTGAATGGTTAAATAAATTTCAGTCCTTATCCAAGACACCTTTGCTAATTACCATGGACGCTGAGTGGGGTCCTTCTCAAAGATTATCTGATGTTTTTGCGCATCCTTGGAACATGACTCTTGGAGCTATTGAAGATAATAGTTTAGTTCAAGAAATATCAAAAAGAATGGCAGAACAGAATAAAGCACTTGGAATAAATTATAATTTTTCTCCTTCTGTTGATGTAAACAATAATTCAAAAAACCCAATAATCGGTAATAGGTCTTTTGGTGAAGATCCTGTAAATGTTTATGAAAAAGCTAAAGCATATATTAAAGGTCATAACGAAGTTGGAGTTTTTACATCAATTAAACATTTTCCTGGACATGGTGATACAGATAAAGATTCACATAAAACTTTACCTGTCATAAATGGAGATATGGATAGACTTCAATCAATAGAGCTTTATCCTTTTAAAAAACTTATTGATGATAACTTAGCACAATCTATTATGACTGCTCATCTTAGTGTTCCAGTAATAGATAAAAAATATCCATCATCTCTATCTGATAAAACAATTAATAAACTAATTAGAGATGATCTAGGATTTGATGGAATTACAGTCACTGATGCATTAGATATGCAGGGTGTACTTCAAGACCCTAATATTAATGTTGATCTAAGAGCATTTGAGGTGGGTAATGATATTATTTTAATGTCAACTGATGTATCCTTAGGAATTAAGTTAATCTCAGAAAAAATAAAAAAAGGTAAAATTCCTTTAGAAAAACTTGAAAAATCAGTTAAAAAGATACTTTCATTAAAAGCAAAATCAGATTTACCAAATTTTAAAGAAATTGAATCATACAATATTTTAAATAAAGTAAACACTAACAAAGACACATTGTTATATTCAAAAGCAATGGAATCAGCTATCACTTTATTAAAAAATAAATCAGATATCCTTCCTTTACACAACAACAAAAAATATCTACACGTATCTTTTGAATCAAGTTCAAAATATTTAAATAATCAATTAAACCTTTATAATAAAATAGATTTTTTTGAGTCAGATGATTATTCATTATTATTCAAAAAACTAGATTATGATGGAATTATTATATCATATCATGGATCTAGTATTAGTCCTTATGCATCTAATATTATCCCAAAAGATATTTCAGAGATAATAAAAAAAATAAGCGTTAATAATAAAGTTATTTTATCATTATTTCTTAACCCATATAGTCTTAACTCCTTTGATTCAATTGATAGTTTTGATTCAATTATTATAGGTTATCAAAACAATATGATATCACAGGAAATAATGGCTGATTTGCTTTTTGGAATAAGATCCTTTAAAGGAAAATTACCCGTATCAAATAATTTTTATAAAGTAGGAACTGGGATCAAATCCAATAAAAAAAATATTTTAGGATTTTCTAGACCCTCTTATGAAGGTTTTGATTCAAAAAAACTTCTTTTGTTAGATACTATTGCTCATAATGCAATAGATTCCATGATGACTCCTGGTATACAAATGTTAGTCTCAAAAAATGGAAAAATAGTTTTTAATAAAAGTTATGGTTATCATACTTATGAAAAAAAGACTAAGCTTGAAAATTCCCATATTTTTGATTTATCATCTATTACAAAAATTGCTGCTACTATGCCTTTAGTGATTCAGGAATATGAAAATGGTAACTTAAGTTTAGATACAACTTTATCTGATCTTTTTCCAAATAATAAGACTGGAAATAAAAGTAATATTTCAATAAAAGAGATGTTGTCACATTATGCAAGGTTACGCCCTTGGATTCCATTTTATGAAGAAACATTAAATAAAAATGAAAAGCCAAGATCTAGATTCTTTAAATCTAAAATAAGATCATCTTTTTCAGTTCCTGTATCTGAAAACTTATACTTAAAAAATAATTACAGAGAAAAAATATTCAAATCTATAATTGAAAGTGACTTAATTGAGAATCTTGAGTATAGGTATTCTGATTTACCTTTCTATTTTTTAAAGTTTTGGTTTGAAGATCTTTATGCAAAACCATTTGATGAAATAGCTAATGATAGAATTTTTAAAAAATTGAATCTTAAAAGAACTTTATTTAATCCTTATAAAGAAATCCCTTTAACCCAAATTGTGCCTACAGAAGATGATGATTTTTTCAGATATTCTAAACTACATGGATATGTCCATGATGAGGGTGCAGCAATGTTAGGAGGAGTTTCAGGTCATGCTGGATTGTTTTCTAATTCATATGAACTAGCGGTAATTCTTCAGACTATGATACAAGGCGGATTATATGATGATCAACATTTGTTTTCATTTGACTCATTTGACTTGTTCAATAAATGTTACTATTGTGATAAGGAAAATAGAAGTGGTTTAGGATTTGATAAACCACAAATTGAAGGAAAACATGGATCTACCTTTGGTGGTGTTTCTAAAAATAGTTTTGGTCACTACGGATATACAGGTTCCATGGCTTGGGCAGATCCTGATGAGAAATTAATTTTCATATTTCTTTCTAACAGGACATTTCCAACTAGAGAAAATACACTTCTTCAAAAAAGTAATATTAGAACTAGATCCCAGGAAATAGTTTATAAATCTTTAATTAATTAATCATGAAGATAGGTGTTGTCTGTTATCCTACATTTGGAGGTTCTGGTGTAATTGCTACAGAGCTTGGAATTGAGCTTTCCAAAAAAAATCATGAAGTTCATTTTATTACTTACTCGCAGCCAGTAAGATTAGATGCATTGTCTAGTAAATTACATTTTCATGAAGTCAATGTACCCGATTATCCTCTGTTTAAATATGAGCCATATGAATTAGCATTATCAAGTAAACTTTTTGATGTTATTTCTAAATATAATTTAGAAGTTTTACATGTTCATTATGCAATACCTCATGCTTATGCTGCATTTATGGCAAAAAAAATTTTAAATGATATAGGGGTTGACATTCCAATTATAACCACACTTCATGGAACTGATATAACTTTAGTTGGTAATCATCCATTTTACAAGCCTGCAGTAACATTTAGTATTAATAATTCTGATTATGTTACATGTGTTTCAGAAAGTTTAAAACAAGATACTAGAGATTTCTTTGGAATTGAAAGAGATATAGAAGTAATTCCAAATTTTATTGATATAGAAAAGTATAACAAAAAACATCATTTGTGTGAAAGAAATATGATTGCAAAGGGAGATGAAAAAATTATTGTGCATGTAAGTAATTTTAGACCTCTTAAAAGAATTATAGATGTGATCAAAGTTTTTGAGAAAATCTCTTCAAAAGTAAATTCAAAGCTTATAATGGTTGGAGATGGTCCTGAAAAGAAAAAAGCCAAAGATTATTTAAGAAAAAATAATTTAAAAAATAAAGTGTTGTTTTTAGGTAATACATATCAGGTAGATGAAATTTTGTGTTCATCAGACTTATTTATTTTACCATCTGAAAAAGAAAGTTTTGGACTAGCTGCATTAGAGGCTATGGCATTAAAAGTTCCAGTTATTTCAACTAATATCGGAGGTCTTACAGATCTTGTAATTAATGGTGAATCTGGCTATACTTTTAATATTGGGGATATTGATGCAATGGCATCAAAATCTATTGAAATTCTATCTGATGAGGTAAAACTTAATAAATTAAAGATTCAGGCATATGATAAGGCTAAGAAATATGATATTCAAAGGATAATACCATTATATGAAGATTTATACTCAAGAGCATTAAAATGATTTATTTTGGCTTATAAATAGACTTCGCATTTCTGTAAATATCATCTCTATTAAAAGTCATTTTTTTAGTTTTAAATTTTGAATATAATTCCATTTGATCAGAATAATGATCTGAATTAGAATTATCCGAGTTTCCATAAGATATTATACTTTCCATTTCTGGACCATCTTCAGTAAATCTTATAAGACCTATGTATGATTCACCAGCAAAAACTCTAATTTTACCATTTTTATATGGTCTTGATGTCATGGCAGTTATAACATCTGGAAGACCCCATATTGGAATTTCTTTGTCTCCTCTTACTAATTTTTGATAATCTCCTAATGTGATGTCAATTGATCCAAAATTTTCTTTTAAATAAAAATTCACGTCAGACAATGCAGATAAGAGTATTTCCTTAGTAACTATATTATTATTTTCTAAAATTTGATCTCTATAGTTTCTAACCAAATTATAATATAAAACACCATATAAAGCAGCACCATTTGAATCTATGTTGGTACTTCTATCCCATTTTTGAATTTTGGATAGAATTTCGAAATTTAAATCTTCATTTTTAAGTTTTAAGTTTTCAATAATGCTAATATCCATGAAACTGTAATTAAATTTGGATGGAAAAGAATTATCATATTTGATCTTTTTAAAATCTTTAAAAGATACTTTTTCATAAGAATCAATTAGATGCTTTAATCTTATAGATCTGTTATTATCATATGTTTCAAAACCCATATTACTGTTGTAATCTTCTTCTTTTGGATTCTCATCAATTGATGTTGACTTGAAAGGGGAGTGGTTTGCATTATATATAAATCCAGCATTAGGTTGAATAACCTGAGGCAAATCCTCTACTTTATAGAATTTATCCCATAAAGTTTTTTTTGTATCACCAGTAACGACTCCTTTCCAATTATAACCTTCTGCTCTTTTTGGTAATATAGCATTTGATAAGTAAAAAATAGTATCATATTTATCAGCATACCCAACATTAAATCCTGGTATTGAATTCATTTTAAGAGCTTCATAGAATTCTGTGAAATTTTTAGATTTACCCATTTTCCACCATTGTTCCAATGCAGATAAGTTAAATAATGTAGGTGTTCGAATTGAATAAAATCCTGATTTGTTTTTTAATGTTGGACCAAAAATACTTTTATAATATTTACGTTTAATTTTAATAGGAATCCCAAGTACTTTAATATAAACTTCTGCATTTAATTTTTCTAATTTATGTATTTCTTCATCAACTATATAAGATCTTTTGTCTTTCATTTTTAATTTAAAAACATCTGTTTTATCAGGATAGTTTACAGTGTGAGACCACCCAAGATTTTCATTAACACCAATTAAAACATGAGGTGTGCCAGGATACAGAGTTCCTATAATATTAGTGCCTTCTTTACTTTCCAGATGTACTTCATACCATGCAGAAGGACCTTCTAATGGTTGATGTGTGTTTATTGCAAGAAAAGTTTCACCAGAAGATGTCTTATTGCTATTCATAGCAATAACATTTGAGCCGGTTAGATTTTGATCTAGGTAATCATTTTCAGTATCATTATTCAAAATTCTTCCAGCCCAATCTGCCCCTTGATTTGAAATGAATAATTGAAGTTGACTATACATAAGCATCTTTCTTGGTGTTATGGGAAATAGTTCATCTAAAAGCACTTTATCTGGATTGTGCTTTGCATAAGAATTTAATCCTTCTGCATATCCAGAAATTACCTTAAAATATTCTGGACTTAGATCATTAATTTTATCTTCAATTAATTCATTTGAACCAATAAATTGAGTTATGAAATCTGCAGGCGCACCTTTGATTCCCATATACTTAGAAAGTAAAGCATTTCCTGCTAAATATGCTTCTTGTATAGTTTTAAAATCATCTTCAGAATTAGCCCAGGCTAGACCATATGCTAATTCTGCATCAGTATTTGCATATATATGTGGAACTCCATAATTATCTCTAACTATTTCAATATTGTTGGGGTTAATTTGGGTATGCGCTAAGAATGTTGCTACAAAAAAAATAATAATTATTCTCATTATGACAAAATGATTGTTATTAATCTATAGACTAAATAGCAAGCAAATACTATTAAAATAATTTTTCTGTTTTTTTCATACCATTCCATTACTTTCTTTTTAAGAATATTGTACCTAAAGGTAAGAAAAGTAATAGAAGCCAAATATTAAATAAATAAGAAATTATAATTGAAAATATTATAAAAACTAAGCTATAAAGCCATTTACTTTTCATATTAATTTGTAGCCCTAATAGGAATCGAACCTATATCTAAAGTTTAGGAAACTCTTATTCTATCCGTTGAACTATAGGGCCAATATACTTATTAAAGATCTAAAATACATTTAGTAAGAATAAGTTTTATAAATTTAGATCTATGAAAGTAAATCTCCCAATAAACTTATTATTGTTTGTATTATTTATTTTTTTTTCAAATGATCTATTTTCTCAAACAAAAATAAAACTGTATAATTCCACACCTAATTGTGATTTAAATAAAAAAGATGTTATAGAGGAAACTGAACTAGATCTAAGATTCTTTGAAATTGAAAATCCTGAAATGTGGTATTATCCCTCTGAAAATAAAAAAGATGAAAATAATGCTATTCTTGTAATACCCGGTGGAGGATATCAATTTTTAAGTTTTACAAATGAGGGAACTAATGTTGCTAAATGGTTAAATTCTATTGGTATAGATGCATTTGTTTTGAAGCATAGACTTCCATACAATTATAATGGAAGTTGTAAACAAAAAGTTGCAATAGAAGATGCTCAAAAGGCATTAGAGATTATAAAGAAAGATTCAGAAAAATTTAGAGTTAACAAAGAAAATGTTGGTGTAATAGGTTTTTCTGCTGGAGGTCATTTAGCATCAAGTGTATCAAACCTTGGACTAAAAGGGGTTAATAAACCAGATTTTGCAATTCTTGTTTACCCAGTTATTCAAATGAATTCAAATTATAAGTCATGGACCTTTAATAGTTTTTTTGGTGAAGAATATGACGAAAAATTAATAAGTAAATATTCAAACGAAAAAAATGTTAATAGTGATACTCCTCCAACTCTATTAATTCACTCGAATAATGATAATGGAACTCCCCCCACTAACAGTATTAGTTATTATCTGGCTTTAAGAAAAAATAATATTCCTGCTTCAATTCACATATGGGAAGATGGAGGTCATGGATATGGAGTTGCAAAAGATAGGGGTACTATAGAGTCATGGCTAGAAATAGCTAAAGATTGGATGCAATTAAGAGGTGTAACTAACTAATTTATACATTTTTATATTTAATAAAATTTCTCTTATATTTTTATCATTATCATAATTTCTTAAGGTCATAAATTAAATGTTGATAATTTTTGAGTTTAAATTTTTTTTCTTTAACATTTTTTTAACTTATATTGTCTCAAATAAACTAAACTTAATTAACATGAAAAAAGCTTTTTTAGTTGTATTGATGTTATCATCAAGTTTAATATTTGCTCAGAACAATATCTCTGGTAATGTTTCTGATTCAAATGGCAACCCTATCCCTGGTGCTACTGTAGTAATTACGGGGACTACAATAGGTGTTGTTACAGACTTTGATGGTAATTATCAAATTGACGCGTCGGCTGGTGATCAGTTGACCTTCTCAAGTTTGGGATTTGCATCTCAAACAATTACTGTTGGAAATCAAGCTCAAATTAATGTTACTCTTGCGACAAGTGTTGATATACTTGACGAGGTTGTAGTATCTGGTTATCAGACTCAACAAAGAAGAACATTATCTGGAGCGATTGGTACAGTAGACACAGAAGAAGCCTTCAAAACTCAAGTAACTAACTCAGCAGAAGCTCTACAAGGTAGGGTAGCTGGTGTTCAGGTTATTTCTGGTGGAGGTCCTGGTGCTGCTCCAATAGTTAGAATTCGTGGTTATGCTACTACAAACGATAACAACCCGTTATATGTTATAGATGGTATTCAAACTACTGATGCAAATGTTATGAGGGATATAAACCCTAATGACATAGATAATATAAGTGTTCTTAAAGATGGTTCTGCAGCTATTTATGGTGCTCGTGCATCAAATGGTGTTATTGTTGTAACTACTAAAAAGGGTTCATTTAACCAAAAGAATACATTAGAAGTGAATGCTTCTTATGGTTTATCTCAAGTTACTAGAACTCCTGATATGTTAAACTTACAGCAACATGCAGATATGACATGGCAAAGTATTTTAAATGATGGAAACGTTCCATCTCACCCTCAGTATGGAAACGGTGCTACGCCAACTTTACCACAATTTTTAAATGTTCCAATACCAAGTGGGCCTGAGTATGAAGGTGCACTAGTAAAGGTACAGCCAGGTGGTACTGATTGGTTAGATGAATTATTTGAAACAGCTGCTGTTACTAATGTTTCATTAAGTGCTTCAGGTGGTTCAGACCAAGGAAGATATCACATGTCTGCTAGTTATCTTGATCAAGAAGGTGTAATGGTTTATACTGGATATCAAAGAGCATCAACAAGATTAAACTCTCAGTTTAAAATTGGAGACAACTTAACAGTTGGACAAAATTTAAACGTAACTTTTGATAGAGAGTCAACAGCTCCTAACAGCCCTGTTATGAGAGCTTCTGGTTCTTCTCCATTGATTCCAGTTTATGATACAAATGGAAATTTTGCTGGAACATATAGTAACTCTGCAAGATTAGGTATTCACAATAACCCAATTTCAGAGCTATACAGATCAAAAGATGATTATAATAAGAATTTAAGAGCTATTGCTGATATATTTGCTCAGTGGGATATTACTCCTGAGTTAAGATTTAAAACTGCTGCAGGTATACAGATGAGAGATCTTCATGGAAGATACTTTACTGCATTAAACCCAGAGCACGGTGAAGCTTTAGCTACTAACACATTAACTGAACAACAATTCAGACAAGATGAATGGGTAATAACTAATACTTTAAATTATAGAAATTCATTTGGTGATCACACATTAGATGTTCTTTTAGGTACTGAGGCATTAAAGCAGACCTTTAAAGGTCAATCAGTTCTTAGAACAGGATATCTTTTTGAAGATCCAGGATTTTATTTACTAAGTAATGGTTCTGGAACTCCAGTAGTTTCTTATGCTTCTGCTAATTCAAGTTCTATTTTCTCACTATTTGCAACAGCTAACTGGTCATATGGTGGAAAGTATTTTGCAACAGCTACTGTAAGAAAAGATGATACATCTAGATTTGCTAAAGCTACTGCTGATGCAATTTTCCCTTCAGGAAGTTTTGGATGGCTAATTAGTGAAGAGGATTGGTTTGAAAGTAATGTATTTGATACTCTTAAATTAAGAATGTCATATGGTGAATTAGGTAACCAACAAATTGGTGGTTCTAACTTAGATGTTAATATTTCACTTCAAAATGAGTTTACTGCATTCTATCCATTTAGTGGATCTGGTGGTGCAACTCCTGGTGCTACTCTTGACTCTAAAGGTAACCCTAACTTAACATGGGAAACTATGACAGCTACTAATATAGCTTTTGATATGGGATTTGCTGATAACAAGCTTCAGGCTGTTATTGATGTATTCAAGAATGAGACTACTGGTTTAGTTGCTCAGGATACTCAAAAAATTAGTACAACTGCAATTGATGCAGGTGCTCCATATACAAACCTTGGTTCTATGCAATCTACAGGTTTTGATTTCTCACTTACTTATGGAGATACTACATCTTCTGGAGTTACATATAGTATAGCTGCTAATATTACTAGAGCTAAAAACGAAGTGACTGAGCTTATTAGTGATTTCTACAGTGCTTCTGGTGATAGAATTGGACCTGTTTCAAGAACTGAAGTTGGACAACCTCTTGCATTTTTCTATGGAAGAAATGTTTTAGGTATCTTCCAATCAGATGCTGAAGTAGCTGCTCACGCTCAACAAGATGGTGCTGCACCTGGTAGATTCAAGTATGAGGATATTAACAACGATGGTGTTATTAATGACCTTGATAGAACTAAAATAGGTGATCCTCACCCAGACTTTACTTTTGGTTTAAATTTAAACCTTGCATATAAAAACTGGGATATGAGTATGTTCCTTAATGGTTCAGTTGGTAATGATATATTTGACAACACTGCACTTTATTATGAAAGTCCTGCTTTCTTTAACTCAAACAGAAGTGTAAAAGTTTTAGATGCTTGGTCTCCAAGTAATCCTAACGGAAAATATCCTGCACTAAGTGAAACTATTTTAAACAACGAGTTTACATCTGCTAACTCATTCTTTGTTAGAGATGGTTCATATGTAAGATTAAGAACATTACAAATTGGATATACTCTATCTGATGATATAGCTTCTAAAATTGGAGCATCAAGTGCTAGAATATATTACAATGGAAGTAACTTACTTACTTTAACTGATTTTGACGGTTTCGACCCGGAAGTTCCAAATGGTGGTTCACTATTATTAGGATGGTATGATGGACAATACCCAACTAATAGTGTTTCTTCAATTGGATTAAATATTAAATTTTAACCCCAATAATAAATAAATATATTATGAAAAAATTTCTAACATTATTTTTATCAGCATCTCTGCTAGTTTCATGTGCTGATGATTTTACTGAAATTGATCCTGTTGGAGCACTTAGTGATGCTTCTCTACAAAATGCTACTGGTGTAGATCTTCTTTTAACAGGTGCATATGCTGTACTTGATGGTATTCGTAATAACCATGGTGCAGACTGGCACGTAACAGGAGATAACTGGTGGATGGATGTTATTTCAGATGATGCTCATAAAGGTTCTACCGATGGTGACCAAGCAGATCTACTTGCAATTGAGTTATTTACTTGGGATACAACCAATGCATACTTTACTAATAAGTGGAGAGCAGTATTCGCTGGTATTAACAGATCTAACGCAGTTATTGATTTAATTAATAACTCTGATGATCCATCTGCATTTAGTGTTCAGCTTGCTCAAGCTAGATTTTTAAGAGGTCACTACAATTTTGAACTTCAAAAAATGTGGGTAAATGTACCTTACATCTCTGATGAAAATTATGCCGCAAGTGAATTTAATCAACCTAACTCTGGTCCAATTTGGGATAAGATTGAGGCAGATTTTGCATATGCTGCTGCTAATTTACCAGCATCAAGAGGTGGTTCTTACACTGAGCCTGGAAGACCTGTTGCTACAACAGCTAAAGCTTATTTAGGTAAAACATACCTATATCAAGGAAACTGGAGTGCTGCTGCTACTGAATTAGATGCAGTTATCAACTCAGGTCAATATGCTTTACAGTCTGATTATTTTGCAAACTTTAGATCTGATGGTGAAAATGGATCAGAGATGCTTTTCTCAATTCAATTTGCTTCAGATACAGGTCAATCATTTAACGGTAATAGAGGTGGTACGCTTAACTATCCTATTGGTCCTATGACTGGCGGTATGTGTTGTGGTTTTTACCAACCAACTCAAGATTTAGCAAATGCTTTTCAAACAGATTCTAATGGACTTCCATTATCTAATTGGGCTAGTTCTGATATCACTAATGATGCAGGTATAGAAACTGGTGAGGCTTTCACTCCTCATACTGGACCACTTGATCCAAGAATTGACTTCACTATCGCAAGACGTGGAATTGATTTTAATGGATACGGGCCATTTACTGGTAAAGAGAACATTAGAGCTTCATTCACTGATATTTCTGGACCTTATGCAAACAAAAAAAATATGTATACGGTTGGAGATGATGCCAACAAAGGTACTGGTGGATGGGGAGAACAAAGATCAGGTATTAATTATCATATAATTAGATATGCTGATGTTC
>JAYNJU010000002.1:0-62500 GCA_038110465.1 Bacteroidota bacterium
CGGAAGATTTTTTTGGGTGGAAGACCGGATTCGAACCGGCGACATCTAGAACCACAATCTAGCGCTCTAACCAGCTGAGCTACAACCACCATATGAGATGCAAAATTAATTTTTTTAATTATAAATTAAAGTATTTAGTAATAAATTATATTAAATCAAAAATATTAGATATTCCGATGTCTCTTCTTGATTGAAATGCCTCTGCATATTCAGTATCTATGAGCCTTCCGTAATTTCTTGCCCTGTAGGAAATACTTTCTATAAAGTTCTGAGAGTTAATCTTTGTAGATTTTGTTTTAGAATCTTTAATGACCTGAGTTTTAAATGCTAAAATTGAATTTATTTTATTTTCTATAAAATCTGATATATCAATTAACACATCCGGTTTAAAGTCATTCCATTGTTGGTAATTGAGAACAATTTTTGGACGCCAAGCATCTTGATTTTTATTCTCATAAGTTGTATTTAATTTATTTAAACCACTAATAAAAGAAGATTCGTAAACTAAATCTGATGCCTTTCCATGATCAGAGTGTCTATCAATTTGAGCAGGTGCAAGTATAATTTCTGGTTTAAAGTGCCTTATAACTTCTATTATTTTTATCTGACTTTCCTTATTATTGAATATAAAACCATCCTCAAAATTTAAATTCATTCTAAAACTAACACCAAGTATTTTTGAGGCTGCTTCTGCTTCTTTATCCCTTGACTCAACACTACCATTCGTTCCAAGCTCTCCTCTAGTTAAATCAATTATTCCAACAATTTTATTCAAAGATGTAGATTTAGCGATTGTTCCTCCACAACCCATTTCAACATCATCAGGATGTGCTCCAAATGCAAGAATATCTACTTTCATTTTACAGATTTTTTTAATGCTTGATTTATATCATTATACAAATCATCTAGTGATTCAATTCCTACTGATAATCTAATTAACTTATCCCCTATTCCCTGTGAATCTCTTTCTTCTTGAGTTAACAATCCATGAGAAGTCTTCATTGGTAAATTAACTGTAGTCTCTACACCTGCTAAACTCATACCAGGCTTTATGATTTTAAGAGATTTTAAAAAAACATTTACATCAATATTTCTTTTTAAATCAAAGGACATCATTGCTCCAAAGTCGTTCATTTGTTGCTTAGCAGTTTCATATGATTCATGAGATTTAAGACCAGGATAATAAACTTTAGCAATATTTTCATTTTCTTCAAGCATAATAGCTAATTTCTTAGCATTATTGGTTTGCTCTCTAACCCTAATAAACAAAGTTTTCATACTTCTCTCTAAAAGCCAAACAGTATAATCACTTAGGTTACCACCAAAATTCTTAGCAGAATTTAGAATATTATCAATTTTATCTTGTGAGCTAATTACAGCACCTGCAGAAATATCACTATGACCTCCAAGATATTTTGTTGCACTGTGTAGGACTATATCTATTCCATGATCAATAGGGTTTTGATTAACTGGACTCGCAAAAGTATTATCAATCATTGTCCAAAGTGAGTTCTTTTTTGCCAATAATGAAATAGCCTTTAAATCAACTATCTTAAGTAAAGGATTACTTGGTGTTTCAATATAAATTCCAACAGTATTTGGTTTTATTTTATCTTCAAAATCTTTTATATTCAGACCACCTGAAAAAGAATATTCGATACCATATTTATGAAATTCACTCTTTATAAAATTTCTAGTACCACCATATAAGTCTTCTTGGAAAATAATATGATCACCTTGCATAACATTAGCCATAATAGATGTGCTAATAGCTGCCATACCGGATGTAAAAATAAGTGCACTTTCACCATTTTCAAGAGAAGCAATCTTTTTAGCTAGAAATTCTTGATTAGGGGTATTAAAATAACGAGGATAAGGCTTTTTTTCAGCATCTCCACCAAACCATGGATAGGTAGTTGACATGAATAAAGGCGAAACAATCCCTTGATACATTGTATCCTTAATTTCACCATCATGAACACATCTTGTAGAAAAATTATTCTTAGTCACCATCAGTTATCCAAGATACAATTTCTTCAGAATCTGGTCTAGTTCTAGGTGAAATTATTTTCTCGATTTGACCATCTCTGTTGATCAAATATTTTTGAAAATTCCAGGTAACTCTTGAATCTTGAAAATTGTTCTTATCCTTCTGGGTTAGGAACTGATAAATTGGATGCTTTTTATCGCCTTTAACTACTATTTTACTCATCATAGGAAAAGTAACCCCATAGTTTTGCTCACAAAATTCAATAATTTCTTCATTAGAGCCAGGCTCTTGCCATAAGAAATCATTTGATGGAAATCCAACTATGATAAAATTAAGGTCTTTGTATTGGTTATATAAGTCTTGAAGTGCTTCGTATTGATATGTTAAACCACATTTAGATGCAGTATTTACAATCATAATCTTTTTCCCTTTCAGTTTAGAAAAATCAAAAATTTCACCATATATGTCAGCGACTTTAAATTGATGAATAGATGTATCAAGATTCTGAGATGTAAGAGAAATACTCATAAGACCAAAAATTAATATTAGAGACTTTTTTATCATAATCATTGCAAATATAACTTTATAGAAAAAGCCTAATTCACAAATAATTGTTAAATAGAATTTATGATTCCAACAAATTGATCAAACTTAGTGGATGCTCCTCCCACTAAAACTCCATCAATTAAATTTGAGCTTAAAATTTCTTTTGAATTAGATGGGTTAACACTTCCACCATATAAAATAGGAATAGTAAGTTTTGATTCAGATAACTTATTCTTCACATTACCGTGAACTTCCTCAATATGGTCTAATGAAGCAGTCTCTCCTGTACCAATAGCCCATACAGGTTCATATGCTAATATAATTTCAAAATCATTTTTCAAAATTGAAAAAGGAATTTGGTTAATCTCTTCAAAACAATAAACAAATTGAAATTTTTGATCAATAATTTTTGGTAAAATTTCTTCGGGTGGAAATTTACTTCTCATCCTGACTTCAGAATGAGCAAAAATTGTTCTATTAACTCCTAAGTTCTCTAGATTAATTGAAGTAATACCTCCAGTATCAGCAGATGAATCATATGAAGTAACATTTTGAGCTATTACTTCTATCGGAGATGTTGAAAGGATATCATTTACCTCGTCTAAAAAAAGGTTATTTGGAGAAACCATTAATTTAATCTCATCAGGGTATGAAAAACCAGCTAGGTTATTAGCTAGGCTAATACTAGATTCCTTATTTAAATAATTCTTCCAATTTCCAATTATAATTTTTTCATTCATATGCTATTCATTTAATAATATTTGAGCGAATACAGAGTAATTCAAAATATCTTGAAAATTAGCATCAATTCCTTCACTAACAATTGTTTTTCCATCATTATTGAGAATACTCTTCATTCTATATATCTTTTGTATAATTAAATCCGTTAAACTAATTACCTCCATTTCTCTCCATGCCTCTCCATAATCATGATTTTTATTGAGCATTAACTCATAAGTCTCATTTACTTTTTGGTCATAAATATTTAGAATTTCTTCAGAGTCAAGATCTGGCTCTTCAACAACACCCAATTCAAGTTGAATTAGACTCATGATAGAATAATTGATAATTCCATAAAATTCAGAAACTTGACCTTCATTTATTTTCTTTTCAATATTGTTTTGAATATTTCTTATTCTTTGTGCTTTTATATTAATTTGATCTATTAATGAAATTATCCTGAGAACTCTCCATGATGATCCATAGTCTTTATTTTTGTCAATAAATATTTTTTTTGACTTTTTAATTATATTTTGATACTGATTTTTTGTGTTATTCATGTTAAATAATAAGCATAAATTTGAAAATGGAGTCTAAAAATATGACTTTAAATTGTAACAGTAAAATCCTGGAATTTAATAATAAGAAAATCATGGGAATATTGAATATCTCCAGTGATTCTTTTTATGATGGAGGGAATTATACTGATCTAGAATCTGCAACCACCAGAGTTTCAGAAATGATAAACGAGGGAGCTGATATTATTGATTTGGGAGCAGTAACTTCTAAGCCTGGCTCTGAAATTATAAATGGTTTAGATGAGCTTAAAATTGTATCTAAGTTTATTGATGAAATTTCATTAAACTTTAGTAAAATAATCCTATCCATTGACACATATAATTCAGAAGTTGCAGAATATGCATTAAATAAAGGATTTTCAATTATTAATGATATCAGTGCTGGAAAATATGATGAAAGACTAATTGATGTAGTTAAGGATTACAATGCAGGTTATGTTTTAATGCACATGAAAGGAGATCCAAGTAATATGCAGCTAAATCCTGAATATTCTAATGTTTATAATACTGTATTTGATTTCTTTGAAAAAAAAATCGAGATTCTTAGTAGAAAGGGAATAAACAATATTATAATTGATCCAGGATTTGGTTTTGGAAAAACCATTGATCATAACTTTGAATTATTGGAAAAATTAAATGACTTCAAAGTATTTAAAAAGCCTATTCTCGTTGGATTATCAAGAAAATCTATGATTTATAAATACTTAAATCTAACTCCTAATGATTCTCTAAATGGAACTACTACTTTAAATACCATAGCGCTTGAAAAAGGAGCAAATATTCTAAGAGTTCATGATGTAAAGGAGGCAAATGAATGTAAAAAACTTCTTGAAAAACTAAACTAACTCCTCTTCTACTAATTGCTCTTTATATAGTTTTTTAAATTTTCCATTCTCAATTTGAAGTAACTCTTTATGATTTCCAGATTCAAGAATTTGTCCGTTCTCCATATAAATTATTTTATCAGCAGATTCAATAGTTGATAATCTATGAGCAATAATAATTGAAGTTTTTCCTTGGGTAATTTTTTTGGTAGCCTTTTTAATTAAATCTTCAGAATAAGAGTCAATAGAAGATGTAGCCTCATCTAAAATTAATATATCTGGATTGTTCACAAGTACTCTAAGGAAAGCTATTAATTGCTTTTGACCAGCTGAAAGTGAGCTACCTCTCTCACTTACTACAAAATCATATCCATCAGGAAGTGACTCAATAAATTCATGAATATCAAGCTCTATAGCTGCCTTTTTAACTTCTTCTAGTGAAATATTATTGTTATAAAGAGTTATGTTATTGTAGATGGTATCTGCGAATAGAAAAACATCTTGTAAAATAATTCCTATTTTATTTCTTAGGTTGTTTAGTTTTATCTCTTTAATGTCATTTCCATCAATCAGTATTTTTCCTTCATTAAAATCATAGAAACGAGTAATTAAGTTGGTAATGGTAGTTTTACCACTTCCTGTTGGACCTACGATTGCAAAAGTTTCTCCAGGCTTGATCTCAAATGAAATATTATCTAAAACTAGTTCATTCTCAATATATGAGAATGACACATTTTTAAATTCAATCATTCCTTTAACAGAATTCTGAAAAAGATCTCCATTATCAGTTATTTGAGAATCATCCTCAAGTATTTTAAAAATTCTCTCTGATGATACCATTCCCATCTGAAGGGTATTAAACCTATCTGCTATTTGTCTTAAAGGTCTAAAAAGTATACCTGACATTGAAATAAATAAAAAAAGTGTACCAAGAGAAATACCACCACTATTTAAATTTTTAAATCCTCCATACCAAACCAGTAAACCTATACATATAGAAGTTGAAATCTCTGCAATTGGGAAAAAAATTGAATTTATCCAAACTGTTCTTAACCAAGCATTTTTATGACGAATATTAATTTGATTAAAATTATCAATTTCTATATTTTCTCTATTGAATATTTGAACAATTTTAATACCACTAATTCTTTCTTGAACAAAAGAGTTGAGATTAGCAACTTCTTTTCTTACAATTTCAAAAGCAGACTTCATGGATTTTTGAAAGACTCTAGTGGCATAAATTAATATTGGAAATATCGATATAACAACTAAAGTCAATTCCCAGCTAATAAATAACATAACAACTAGTACAGTAAACATTTTTAAAACATCAGCAATTATCATGAATAACCCTTGAGAAAAAATACTAGCAATAGTTTCAATATCATTTACAGTTCTAGTTACAAGTCTTCCTACTGCATTTTTGTCAAAAAAGGACATTTTAAATTTTATAATTTTTTCAAAAACATCAACTCTAATATCTTTTATTACTTTTTGACCTAGCCAATTAGCATAGTATGCAAATAAAAACATAAATGAAACTTCAAGGAAGAGGACTCCTAACATAGCAGCAAGAATCATTTGCATTCCCTGATAATTCTTTAAAAGTATATAATCATCAACGACAATTTTTAATAAATATGGAGTTAAAGTAGATAACAAAGAAATTACAATTGCAGATATCATTACACCATAGAAAGTTATATTATATGGTTTTACAAACCTTAATAGTTTTTTATAAAGTATTAAATCAAATATTTTACCTTTTACTTTTTCCAACTATGAATAAAAATATTTTTATAATTAATGTTTAACAATGTTAATCCCGAAGATGGTACAGAGTAACCAGCTGCACTTCTATCTCTGGAGTCAATTATCTTTTGAAAGTCTTTCTCTGAAATATTATTTTTTCCTGCTTCAACCATAGTTCCTACAATTGATCTTACCATATTTCTTAAAAATCTATCAGCAGTTATCTTAAAAATATAAGCATCTTCTTTCATTATCCATTCTGCTTCTTTAATATCACAAATATATGTTTTAACATCTGTATTTGATTTTGAGAAGCATTTAAAATCATCATTTACAAGTAATAACTTACACATTTTATTCATTTTTTTTAAATCAAGATTTTCTTTCAAATAATACGAGTATTTATAATTAAATGGATCTTTTTTGGATATTATAGTATATTCATAAGTCCTAGAATCTGCATCAAATCTTGAGTGAGCATCATCCTTAACTTTTTTCAATGATTCAATACAAATATCATTTGGAAGCATTGAATTAAGTCTTGAACAAAAATTCTCTACATCAAATTCATTATTAATATCAAAATGGGAAAACATTTGTTTTGCATGAACTCCAGAGTCAGTTCTTCCAGCTAAAGTCAAATTAATTTCTGATCTAAGAAATTTTGATAGATTAGTTTCAATTACCTCTTGAATAGTGTTTGAATTTGGCTGCTTTTGAAGACCATGATAATTTGTTCCATCGTAGGAAAACTCAATAAAAAACCTAGACATTTAATGATTTAATTTATTTGTTCAAATTAAAAATAAATTTGTAAATTTGAGTAACTATTTTAATCAAGTAGTTATTTCAATTAACATTTCAAATAAGAAAAATCACTAAAATTTATGTACGACATTAAAATGCTTAAAGCAAAAAAGCTTGCTGAGCTTATAGTTATTGCTGAGCAATTAGGAATAAATGACTTAAAGGGTCTAAAGAAGCAAGAGGTTATTGATAGAATAGTTGGTGAATCTCCTGATAATAATAATTCTGAGAGTTTAAAAGAAAGAGAAGAAAATAAAAATAGACCAAACCAAAAAAATCCAAACAACGATAAAAGAAATAATTTTCAAAATAAAAATTTTAATAAAGACAATAGAAACAAGTATAAAGAACCTGACTTTGAATTTGACGGAATAATAGAGTCTGAAGGAGTTCTTGAGATTATGCAGGATGGATATGGGTTTTTAAGATCTTCTGACTATAATTATTTATCCTCACCTGATGATATTTATGTTTCTCAATCTCAGATAAAATTATTTGGATTAAAAACAGGTGATACTGTTCATGGAACTGTTAGACCCCCAAAGGATGGAGAAAAATATTTTCCTTTAATCAAAGTGAATAAAATAAATGGCCTAAATCCTGAAAAAGTAAGAGATAGAGTTTCTTTTGAGCATTTAACTCCTTTATTCCCTGAAGAAAAGTTTAACATATCAGAAAAAGAGAGTACTATATCAACAAGAATAATTGATTTATTCTCACCCATAGGTAAAGGACAAAGAGGAATGATTGTATCTCAACCAAAGACTGGTAAGACTATGTTATTAAAAGATGTAGCAAATGCAATTGCAGCAAATCATCCCGA
Source organism: Bacteroidota bacterium (assembly GCA_038110465.1). Taxonomy (GTDB): domain Bacteria; phylum Bacteroidota; class Bacteroidia; order Flavobacteriales; family Flavobacteriaceae; genus Marisimplicoccus. The sequence continues at coordinate 8,041 of JAYNJU010000002.1, forward strand.
AGTATTTCAAATTATATTACTAATAGATGAAAGACCAGAGGAGGTAACAGATATGCAAAGAAATGTAAAAGGAGAAGTTGTTGCTTCAACATTTGATGAACCTGCTGACAGGCATGTTCGTGTTGCTAACATAGTATTAGAAAAAGCCAAAAGATTAGTTGAATGTGGTCATGATGTGGTTATTTTGCTTGATTCAATTACAAGACTGGCAAGAGCCTACAATACTGTTCAACCTGCATCTGGAAAGATATTAAGTGGTGGTGTAGATGCTAATGCACTACACAAGCCTAAAAGATTTTTTGGAGCTGCTAGAAATATTGAAAATGGCGGCTCACTTTCAATTATTTCAACTGCGCTTACTGAAACTGGATCAAAGATGGATGAAGTTATTTTTGAAGAATTCAAGGGTACCGGTAACATGGAGCTTCAATTAGATAGAAGAATTTCTAATAGAAGAATATTTCCAGCCATTGACCTTGTTTCATCAAGTACTAGAAGAGATGATCTTCTACTTGATGAAAATACTATTCAAAGGATGTGGATAATGAGAAAATATCTTGCAGATATGAATCCAGTCGAGGCAATGGAATTTATTAATGATAGATTCAGAAAAACTAAAAACAATGAAGAGTTCTTAATTTCAATGAACTCTTAATTATTGAAGCTTACTTAGTTTAGACTTAAGATTTGATGCTTTATTCTTATGAATAATGTTTTTCTTAGCTAGTTTATCTAAAAGAGAAACAACACCAGGAAATAGTTTTTGTGCCTCCTTTTTTGTTTTAGCTTCTTTTATTTTCTTAATAGCATTACGGGTAGTCTTATGCTGAAGTTTATTCAAAGACTTTTTAGATTCATTAGAACGAATTCTTTTTAAAGCAGATTTATGATTTGCCATATTATAAATTTTGTAGCCCGTAGGGGAATCGAACCCCTCTTTCCAGGATGAAAACCTGAGGTCCTAACCGATAGACGAACGGGCCAAACAGGTTGCAAATTTAATTTAAATTTTAATATTTCAATAAGATTTTGAAAATATTACTTTGTGTAATGCTGGTTTACCAGTATATATACATTTAGCACCATTTAATTCGAGGTCATCAGGTATACATCTAATGGTAGCTTTTGTCTCATTTTTAATTGCTTCTTCAGTTTTAGAAGTTCCATCCCAGCCAGCAATTATAAAACCACTCTGAGCTTCTATATGCTTTTTAAATTCATCATAATCATCAACTTCTAATGTCTTTTCTTTTAATTTACTCTTGGATAGATTGATCATGTTATTTTGGATTAAGTCTATGGAATCGTAGACAAAATCATTTATGTTATCATAGCTAACTGAAGTTTTTTCAAAATTGTATCTATAAAAAATTTCAAAACTATCATTTTCAACTTCTTTTTTACCAATTACAATTCTCATTGGTATTCCTTTAACCTCAGAGTCATTAAGTTTAAATCCAAGTGTTAAATTTTCTCTATTATCAATTTTAACTCTAATCCCTTTTTTATTTAGAGATTCATAAAGTGAATTTGATTTTTCGTCAATAAGATTTGAATCTTCGTTAGATTTTTTTAAAGGGATGATTATAATCTGAATTGGAGCTAGGTATGGAGGTAAGACTAAACCATTATCATCACTATGTGACATAATTAATGCTCCCATAAGTCTAGTTGAAACTCCCCAAGAGGTTGCCCATACATACTCAAGATTTCCTGATTTATCAGCAAATTTTACATCAAATGCTTTTGCAAAATTTTGACCTAAAAAATGAGAAGTACCTGCTTGAAGAGCTTTACCGTCTTGCATTAGTGCTTCAATACATAGAGTTTCTTCAGCACCAGCGAATCTTTCAGATTCAGACTTGTAACCTTTTACTACTGGCATTGCCATATAATTTTCAGCAAAATCAGCATATATATTATTTATAGTTTTAGTTTCTGCAATTGCTTCTTCTTTTGTTGAATGAGCTGTATGACCTTCTTGCCATAAAAATTCAGCTGTCCTTAGGAATAGTCTAGTTCTCATCTCCCATCTAACAACATTAGCCCATTGATTAATAAGAATCGGCAAATCTCTATATGATTGAATCCAATTCTTATAAGTCTTCCAAATTATTGCCTCACTTGTTGGTCTAACAATTAACTCTTCTTCTAATTTAGATTCAGGATCAACTATTAATTTTCCTTTATTATTTGGATCATTTTTTAGTCTGTAATGAGTTACTACCGCACATTCTTTGGCAAAACCTTCTGCATTTTTTTCTTCTGCTTCAAATAGAGATTTAGGAACAAATAATGGAAAATAAGCATTTTCATGCCCAGTTTCTTTGAACATTTTATCTAGTTGAGATTTCATTAATTCCCAAATTGAAAATCCATAGGGTTTTATTACCATACATCCTCTTACATCTGAAGATTCAGCAAGATTAGCTTCAGCAATTATATCGTTATACCATTTAGAATAATCTTCTTGTCTAGGTGTAATTTTATTCCCCATTATTTGGCATTATTATTGATCTAAATAAAGTAGTTGTAAAAATAATATATTATACTTAAAATAATTGCATTAAATTTATGTATATGAAGAGCATGTTTACTTTTTTAAAAATCTCAATACTTTCGATCTTTTTTTTAGGTTGTTCTTCATACTATTTAGCATCTTATTATGATACTGATGGCATCTACTCTTCTGGATACAGAAGTGCAGAATTTGAGACTATTTTTAATGATTTATCTAAAGTCTCTGTTGATGATATAAATTCAACACCAGAATTAGGTTACCTTCCTTGGGGTTCAAATCCTGAATCCAGAGAAGTTGTTTATAATTTTTTCCCTAATTATGGATTTTTTATGAACTATCCATATGGATATGATACTTATTTTTATGGTTTAGGTTATTATAACTATTATCGTGGATTTGGCAGATACAGTTTGTTTGGAAATTATTTTTTTAGTCCCTATGATTATTTTTATCCATTTTATTTGAATTATTATGGTTATCCATATTGGAATTACTATAGAAATTTTAGATATGATAGTTGGTTTTTTGGTAGAGATAATTATAAATATGCTCAAAATGATAAAATAGACAGTAATCCATCTTTTAGTAATTCTGCATCAAGAAGAGGTGAAAAAAATAATTCATCAAGTACTCGAGAAAAAAACTCTCAAAATGAAAATATTAAAATTTCAAACCTATATTCTAGATTAAATTCTTACGGAGGGGTATATATAGATAGAAGTAGATCAGGTATTGATGATAGGGTAATTAGAACAAATTTAAATGAGATTAAGGATAATAGTTTAATTGGTGTTTATCAATCAACAAAATCTTTTTCTAATTCTCATAATAACACCAGGTATGTTCCAAATTTAAGTTCAATTAAAAATGATGTAATAAAAAGATCCTATCAACAGATTAGATCAGTAAACTTTAGTCAAAGAGGTAATTCTTTTGGCAGATCGAACTATGAATATTCCAATAATATCACACCTAATTACTCAAATAGTAGATCTCAAAGAGTAAATTCTTCTTACTCTAAACAAAATTCTTCTTTTTCTTCTGGTGGATCTAGACCTAGTGCATCAGGATCAAATGTTAGTTCTTCTGGTGGATCTAGACCTAGTGCATCAGGATCAAGAGGATCGGGCAAGATTAACTAGATGATAAAGCATTTATTCCGCCTATCAATCTTTCTTAGCTTTTTTACTTTGAATTCCCAAACATATGATGATATTTCTAGGTATTTATCATATAATTATGATGGTACCTCAAGATTCAATTCAATGGGTGGTGCTTTTGGCGCATTAGGAGGAGATATATCTTCATTAATATTAAATCCTGCCGGATCATCAGTTTTTCTTGAATCAGAATTAACATTTACTTTAAATTATTTGAATATTAAAACTGAAAATACTTTTAATAATAGTATTAACAACTCTCAAAAAAAGTTTTATAATTTGAATCAATTTGGAATAGTACTAGTATCTGATATATTTGATTCAAAGATTTCTGTTGGATACAGTATGAATAGATTAAATGACTATAATAACACATATAATTTTAAGGGCAAAAATTCAAAAGGAATTGATAATTACTTTTTGAATTATGCTAATGGAATCCCCTTAAATGATTTATTAATATATGAAAACGAGACTTTATCAGATGCATACAAATATCTAGGTGATAATTTTGGATTTGGTAGTCAACAAGCTTTTTTAGGTTTTCAAAGCTTTATTATTAACTCAATTGAAGATGAAAATAGCTATGTTTCAAATTCAAAATATATAAGTGTAAATCAGGAATTAGGAATAAACAGAAAAGGTGACTATTTTATTCATAGCATAAACTTTAGTAGTAGCTATTCAGACAACTTATTATTTGGAGTTAATCTGAATATACATACATTAAATTTTGAAGAGGATAAGAAATTTACTGAAAGTGGATATTCTGATAATTCAAACTTAAATAGTGTAATTTTTAATGAAAGACTTTTGTCAATTGGACAAGGAGTTTCTATGCAATTTGGCACCTTAATTAAAATAAAAGATTTAAGGTTCGGAATTTCCTACACTTCTCCATCATTTCTTGAAATTCACGAAGAAAATAATCAACTAATAGAAACTAAAGTTAAAATAGATAATGAGATTAAAACTCTATTAATTGAACCAAATGTTATTAATATTTATGAACCTTATAAACTAAAAATCCCCTCTAAAAAACTTTTAAGCATTGCCTATGTTTTTGGAAGAAGGGGACTGATTAGTTTTGACTATGAACATACGAATTACAACAATGCTAAAATAAAAGACAACAATGGAGAGGATTCTTATTTAACTTCTTTAAATAAATTAATTAAAGATAAACTTAATTCAAATTCCAATATTTACAGATTAGGTACTGAATATAGATTTCAGAAATACAGTTTAAGGGGAGGATTTTATATTTACGAAGGTCCAAGTATAAAAAATAAAAAATATTTTAGCGGTGTAAACAGTGGAATTGGAGTTAATTTTGGATATTTTAATTTAGATATCGGTATTTCATTTTCTGATAAGATAAATTATAATTCAATTTATTCTGAAGGTTTAACAGATTCATATTCAATAAAAAGCAAATTAGTTAATATACTCACTAGCTTAACATTTAAACTTTAACTTCAAATTAACTTCATTATAACTATCTTTACAATAGATTTAAATTATGAAAATACAAGATATTCTAAAAGAAGAAATTGATTCAATCGGAGATGATCATGTCTCATCAAATATTGATAACCCAATTAAAAAAGATGCTTTTGATATTTCTGATCAAGATAAAATTAGACTCATAGAGCAAAAGATGTATGAAATTTTAGACACTCTTGGAATGGACCTAAATGATGACAGTTTGAAAGGAACACCCAGAAGAGTTGCAAAAATGTTTGTCAACGAAATTTTTGGCGGGCTAAAACCTCAAAACAAACCAGTTTCTTCAACATTTAGCAATAAGTTTAAATATGGGGAAATGCTTGTTGAAAAAAATATTACCCTATACTCAACTTGTGAACATCATCTATTGCCGATTGTAGGCTTAGCCCATGTTGCTTACATTTCAAATGGTACTGTAGTAGGACTTTCTAAAATAAACAGAGTAGTTGACTATTTTGCTAAAAGACCTCAAGTACAAGAGAGACTTAACATTCAAATTGTTCGAGAACTTCAGAAAGTTCTAAATACAGAAGATGTTGCATGTGTGATTGACGCTAAACACTTATGTGTAAATTCAAGAGGTATATCTGATGTTAACTCAAGCACAGTAACTTCAGAATATGGCGGTAAATTTAAAAAGGAAAAATATAGAAGAGACTTCTTAGACTACATAAAACTTGATCCTGAGGTTTAATGATCTCCCAAACAATCCATATATATAATTCATTAACAGATTCAAAAGAAAAGTTTAATCCTATAAAAAAGGACTTAGTTGGTTTATATGTTTGTGGTCCAACTGTCTACAGTGATGTTCATCTTGGTAATTGTAGGACATTTATATCATTTGATGTGATATACAGATATCTAAGATATGTAGGTTACAATGTAAGATATGTGAGAAATATAACAGATGTGGGTCATTTGGAAGATTCAGGTGAGGATAGAGTATCAAAAAAGGCCAAGATTGAAAAATTAGAGCCAATGGAAGTTGCTCAAAAATATACCAATGATTTTAGAAGCACTTTAAATAAGTTCAACACTCTTGAGCCTAATATTGAGCCTGTAGCATCTGGACATATTTTAGAGCAGATATCAATTATTCAAAATTTAATTAATAAAGGTTTTGCTTACGAGTCTAATGGCTCAGTATATTTTGATATTAATAAGTTTAATATAGATTTCAATTACGGAATTCTTTCCAGAAGAAATTTAGAAGATATTAAATCTAACTCCAGAGAATTAGATAATCAAGAAGATAAAAAAAATGATTTTGACTTTGCATTATGGAAAAAAGCCGATAAAAATCATCTAATGAAATGGGATTCACCATGGAGTGTTGGGTTTCCAGGATGGCATTTAGAATGTACAGCTATGAGTACTAAATATCTTGGTGATGAATTTGATATTCATGGAGGAGGAATGGACTTAAAATTTCCACATCATGATTGTGAGATTGCACAAAGTGTCGGTAATACAGGAAAGCAACCTGCTAAATATTGGGTACATGCAAATATGTTAACACTTAACAATAAAAAAATGTCTAAATCTACAGGAAATAATATTCTTCCTAATGAATTATTTTCCGGTAATAATAAACTTTTTTCAAAACCATTTGACCCAAATATCGTCAGGTTCTTCTTTTTACAGGCTCACTATAGAAGTGTTTTAGATATCAGCAATACAGCATTAGAAGCTTCTGAAAAAGGTTTTAATAGGATGGTTGACATGATTGATAGATTTAATAATATAAAAACTGCAGACACAACTAGTTCTAATCTTATTGAAAAATTAAAGAATTGGGAAATCAAATGTTTCAATGCATTAAATGATGATTTTAATACGCCCATTTTAATTGCTGAAATTTTTAATTTCTCAGAAATTCTTAAGTTGATTGAATCAAATCAACTTGAATTAAACCAGAAGAATAAGTCTGAGGTAATTGATTTTTTTGATTCTATCTTAAACCAAATACTCGGGCTTAATTACAAAAAGGAAGATCCTAAAAATGATTCACTTCTTAAGGTGTTGTTAAAAATAAGAAATGATGCTAGATCAAATAAAGATTTTGGTCTTTCTGACAGAATTAGAGATGAATTACAAAAAATAGGAATCAAAATAAATGATAAAGATTTATAGACTACTTGCACTTCCTTTAATTCAACTCATTAAATTGTATCGATTACTTATTTCTCCTTTACTTGGCAGTAATTGCAGATATTACCCTACATGCTCTGAATATGGCATAAAATCTCTTAAAAAATATGGAATTTTTAAAGGACTTTTTCTTTCAATTAAAAGAATTTCAAGATGTAACTCTTTATACAAAGGAGGCTATGATCCAGTTCCGTAAATAATAACTATATTTAAAATATGATAATCTCACAGATAAAATGGTCTCCAAGTGAAACATTAATTGAAATTGGAGGCTTCTCCATTTATATATATAGTCTAATGTTTATACTTGCTTTTTTAGTAGGTTATAATTTAGTAAAGTCATTTTTTATAAAAGAAAATGTAGATCAAAAGTATTTAGATCCTATGTTAATCTATATGGTTGTATCAGTTTTTTTAGGAGCTAGACTAGGAGAAGTTTTTTTCTACCAATGGGGATATTATCAAAATCATTTAATCGAGATACTTCTTCCAATCCAAGAATCTACTAATGGATCAATACTTGGATTAATCGATGGATATGAATTTACAGGGTTTAGAGGACTAGCTAGTCACGGTGCAGCTATTGGGATTTATATTGGCTTACTATTATTTAAGAGAAAATATAACTTTAAAAGTTTATTATGGATTTTTGATAGATTAACTATTCCAATTGCAATTGGAGGGGCTTTTGTAAGGGTTGGTAATTTTTTTAATTCTGAAATTTTAGGAAAGTATACTAATTCAAATTGGGGGGTAATTTTTGAAAATAGAGGCGAATCTCTTCCTAGACATCCTGCACAACTTTATGAGTCTTTTGGATATATAGTTCTATTTATCATACTGTATAAACTCTACAACAGTAATATTAGAGAGAAAGAAGGTATTTTGTTTGGTTATTTTTTAATTGGCCTCTTTACTATAAGGTTTTTAATAGAATTTGTTAAAGAAAGTCAAGGAGGAATAGAAACTTTTTTACCAGGCCTATCAACTGGTCAATGGCTTAGCATACCTTTTATATTAATTGGAATTGTATTTCTTATATTAAGAAGAACTAAGAAAACTATTTAATTCTCTTCTTGTAAGAATCAAACATTATGGGTGTAGCAATAAATACTGACGAGTAAGTTCCAACTAAAACTCCTATAATAAGAGCAAACATAAATCCTCTAATTGATTCTCCACCAAATACAAAGATTGCAATTAAAACAATTAGTGTTGTCAATGAGGTATTAAGTGTTCTACTTAAAGTACTATTTAAAGCTGTGTTTACTGTAGTTTCATTATCCCAAGATGAATGAATCTTAAAGAACTCACGAATTCTATCAAATACAACTACTGTATCGTTTAGAGAATAACCTATAACTGTAAGTAATGCTGCAATAAAAGCTTGATTAATTTCCATATTAAATGGCATAACTTTATATGTCAAAGAAAAAACTCCAAGTACAATTAAAACATCATGAAATACAGCGGAGACTGCTCCTAGAGAAAATTGCCATTTCTGAAACCTTAAAAGTATATATAAGAATACTATAACTAAAGATCCAAAAATTGCCCAAATAGAATTTTGCTTAATATCATCGGCTATTGTAGGACCTACTTTAATGCTTGACATTATACCTATGTTTTCACCTGCAATAAATTGATTATAATCAACTTGATTGATAAATTGATTACTTAAATTTTCATAAAGAAGATTTTTGATTTCATTGTCAACAGTCAATCCTTCTTCATCAACTTTATATTTTGTGGTAATCTTAAGTTGGTTAGCCGCACCAAAAGTTTTAACCTCAGCACTTCCAAATGCATTATTTAAGGTAGACTCTATATCTGATGAATTGACTTCTTGATCAAATCTAACAATGTATGATCTACCACCTAAAAAATCAACTCCTTGGTTTAAACCTTGAACAAAAAGCGAGCTAAGACTAATTAAGATAAAGATTGAAGAAATCATATAAGTAAATTTTCTTTTTCCTAGAAATTTAATTTGAAGATTTTTAAATAAGTCTTCAGTAGATTTAGTAGAGAACGATAGCTTACCTGACTTAAACACTTTGTTATCTATTAATAGTCTTGTAATAAAAATTGCTGTAAATAATGAAGTTGCAATTCCAATTAATAATGTAGTTGCAAACCCCTTAATTGGACCTGTTCCAAAAATATATAAAACCAGAGCAGTTAAACCTGTTGTAATATTAGCATCTAGAATAGATGAAAGAGCATTGTTAAATCCATCTGAAATAGATTGCTTTAAACCTTTTTCTTTATTTAATTCTTCTCGTACTCTTTCAAATATAAGAACGTTAGCATCTACAGATATACCAATCGTTAGAACAATACCTGCAATACCAGGTAATGTAAGGACAGCTCCTAAACCAGCTAGAATTCCAAAGATGAGAACTATATTTAATACTAAAGCTATATCAGCAAAAATACCTGATACTCCATAGTAAAAAATCATCCATAAAAGAACAAATGTAAGTGCTATTAAAAAAGAATAAATTCCACTATCTATTGCTTCTTGTCCTAATGAAGGCCCAACAACCTCTGATTGAATAATCGAAGCAGATGCAGGAAGCTTTCCAGCTCTAAGAACATTTGCTAAATCAATTGCTTCATTTAAATCAAAATCACCTGTAATCTCTGATCTACCACCACTAATTGCACCCCTTGTTACACCTGGAGCTGAATAGACAATATCATCAAGCACAATTGCAATATTGGAATTTTGCCTATATGCTAAATCTGTTAAATTTTCCCATATTCTGGCACCTTGAGCATTCATTTGCATAGAAACTGCAGGATTTCCAAGCGCATCATAACTCTGAGAAGCATCAACAACTACACCACCACTTAAAGGAGACAAGTCTTCTCTATTTGATTTAATTGCATATAAGCTTGTTAAACCATCTTGATCAATTTTACCCCATAAAAATTTTGCATACCTGTAGTCTCTAGATAATAAATTTCTTACTTCAGGAAGAGATAAATAAGAATTAACTAGTTCTTGATCTCTTGGAAGAAATCTTGCTATTATAGGCCCCCCTTGATAGCTATAAGCTCTTACTAAACTTAAAAGGGGATTAGAACTATTTTGAATTGAGTCAGATGACTGTTCAACTTCTGATAGAAGGTCATCAATCTTAAATTGCTCATTTGATTCACTTAGTTGACTAGAAGGTTCTATAGAAGATAAATATTGGTTAGCCTCAATGAAAAAGTTTAAAAAATCATCATTTTTATATGTTTCCCAAAATTCTAATTGAGCAGTACTTTGAAGAAGGTTTTGAATCCTATCAATATCCTTGGCTCCAGGAAGCTCAATTAATATTCTTCCAGAAGTACCTAGCCTCTGAATATTAGGCTGAGTTACTCCGAATTTATCAATACGCTTTCTTAAAACCTCAAATGCTGAAACAATTGATTCATCTATTTTACTTCTAATGATTGACTTTATTTGCTCATCTGAAGTATCAAAGCTTACTTCAGAGCTTAAAGTTCTATTTCCAAAAATTTCTGGAGAGGTTAAGCTAGTAGGACCATCAATTGCATCGAATGAATCAAAAAATGATTCAAGATATGTTTGATCTGATTGTTTTTGAAGTTCATCTGCGTTTTCAAGAGATTGTAAAAACTTCTCATTTGATGAATTTTCAGAGAGACCGATTAAAAGATCTTTAATTGAAATTTGAAGAATTACGTTTATTCCACCTTTTAAATCTAAACCCTGGTTTAATTCTTTTTGCTTTGCATCATTATATGATGAATACATTAAAACTGGGAAATCACCAATTGAATCTAAAAATCTTATTTCTTCACTAGCTCTTTTTTCAGCAAATGAAAGTTCATCTTCAGATATCTTTTCAATTGCTGCATTTCTAGCCTTGTTTTCAAGGGTAGAAGTAATAAAAGTAAATGATAATTGGTAAATACTAACTATACCAAAAAGTATAGCAAAAGTTTTAATTAGTGAATTTCCCTGCATGATACATTTTTAACGCCTGCAAATATAATATTAGTATGTTAATAAGACAACTTTATCTATATTAAACCATTTAAAGCAGAGTTTGTTTCTTTTACAGCATTAACACTATTTTGAAATTTTAATCTTTCTGCTTCATTTAAATCTAATTCTATTATTTTTTCAAATCCGTTTCTACCAATGACAACAGGAACTCCAATACATAGATCATTTGAGTTATATTCACCTTCAAGTAAAACAGAGCAAGGAAGAGTTTCTTTAGTGTCATTTAATATTGCATTAACTAGATATGAAACTGAAGCACCTGGTGCATACCATGCAGATGTGCCTAAAAGTTTTGTTAAAGTAGCACCTCCAACCATAGTATCAGAAGCTACTTTAGATAAATTATCACTAGTTAATACTTCTGATAATAATTTACCACCACACTTTGCTAATGAAGTCAAAGGTATCATAGTTGTATCACCATGACCTCCAATAACCATTGCATCTATTGATTTTTGATCAAATCCAGTAGATTTTGAAATATAAGTTTTAAACCTTGAACTATCTAAAATTCCTCCCATTCCAATAATCTTGTTTTTTGAAAGATTAAAAGACTTATTCACTAGATAAGTCATAGTATCCATAGGATTCGATACTACAACTATTATTGCATTAGGTGAATATTTTAAAAGACTCTCTGAAACAGATTTAACAATTCCTGCGTTTATTCCTATTAACTCTTCTCTAGTCATACCAGGTTTTCTTGGAATTCCAGATGTAATTACTACAACTTCACTTTCTGCTGTAGCTTCATAATCATTTGTAACACCTATAACTCTAGAGTTAAAACCTAGTGTACTAGTAGTTTGAGTTAAATCTAAGGCCTTACCTTCAGCAAATCCTTCTTTAATATCAAGAAGTATAATTTCACTTGCTATTTGTTTAATTAAAATATATTCAGCACAAGAGGCACCAACATTACCTGCCCCAACTATAGTAACTTTCATAATTAAGCATCAATTTTTGCATAGACTGCATTATCTTCAATGAACTTTCTTCTAGGAGGTACATCATCACCCATTAAAGTTGAAAACCATCTTTCAGCTTCATTTGAATTATCAAAATTCAATGATATCTGTCTTAAAGTTCTTGTTTCAGGATTCATAGTTGTATCCCATAGTTGGTCTGCATTCATTTCTCCTAGCCCCTTGTATCTTTGTATAGATACACCTGAACCAAATTCTTTAGCTATGTTATCTCTTTCGTTATCATTCCATGCATATGCTTTTTTACTACCTTTTTTGACTAAATATAAAGGTGGAGTCGCTATGTAAACATTTCCACCTTCAACTAATTCCCTCATATATCTAAAGAAAAAAGTTAAAATCAAAGTTGATATATGGCTTCCATCAACATCAGCATCACACATGATAATGATTTTATTATACCTGAGTTTTTCAAGATTTAATGCTTTACTATCTTCCTCTGTACCTATTGAAACTCCTAATGCTGTGTAAATATTTCTAATTTCTTCATTTTCAAAAACTCTATGTTGTTGAGCTTTCTCAACATTTAAGATTTTACCTCTTAAAGGAAGAATAGCTTGAAACACTCTATCCCTACCCTGCTTAGCAGTTCCACCTGCAGAATCTCCCTCAACAAGAAAAACCTCACATTTTAATGGATCCGTTTCGGAACAATCAGATAACTTTCCTGGAAGACCTCCACCAGTCATTACTGTTTTTCTCTGTATCATCTCCCTGGCTTGTCTTGCAGCATGTCTTGCTTGGGCAGCTAAAATTACCTTTTGAACTATTACTTTAGAATCGTTAGGATTTTCTTCAAGGTAATTTTCTAACATTTCTGAAACAGCTTGTGATACAGCAGCAGTAACCTCTCTATTACCAAGCTTAGTCTTAGTTTGTCCTTCAAACTGAGGCTCAGATACTTTGACAGAGATAACTGCTGTAAGACCTTCTCTAAAATCATCACCAGATATTTCAAACTTTAATTTGTCGGTTAGTCCAGAAGAATCTGCATATTTTTTTAAAGTATTAGTTAGACCTCTTCTAAAACCAGATAAATGAGTACCTCCTTCATGGGTATTAATATTATTTACATATGAGTGAAGGTTTTCAGAAAAAGAGGAGTTGTATATCATTGCTACTTCAACTGGAATATTGTTCTTTTCTCCTTCCATTTTTATAATTTCTTGAATAATTGGCTCTCTTGATTCATCAATGTATTTAATGAATTCGCTCAAACCTTCTTTAGAATGGAATATTTCAGATACTGAGTTTCCTTCCTTATCTTTTTTTCTATGATCTTTAATTGTAATAGTTATACCTTTATTTAAGAAAGATAACTCCCTCATTCTATTAGCTAGAATAGCATAGTCGAATTCTGTTACTTCTTTAAAAATTTCTTTGTCTGGCAAAAATGTAACTTTAGTTCCTGTCTTGTCAGATTTACCAACTTCTTTCACAGGATAATTAGCTTTACCTTTACTGTAAGATTGTTCATATTCGTTACCATCCCTGTAAACTCTTGCTGATAAACTTTCTGATAAAGCATTAACACATGATACACCGACTCCATGTAATCCTCCAGATACTTTATATGAGTCTTTGTCAAATTTTCCACCAGCTCCAATTTTAGTCATAACAACCTCAAGTGCAGATACTCCTTCTTTTTTGTGAAGACCAACTGGAATACCTCTACCATTATCTTCAACACTTAAACTAGAATCTTCATTAATTTCAATAGAAATTAATGAACAATAACCAGCCATTGCTTCATCAATTGAATTATCAACCACTTCATATACTAAATGATGTAAACCTCTAGAGCCTACATCTCCAATATACATGGAGGGTCTTTTTCTGACATGTTCCATGCCTTCTAAAGCTTGAATACTATCAGCAGAATATTGATTTTTTAAGTTTTCTTTAGACATTTTTTACCTAATAAAATATGGTTATAAATATACTAAAATTGAAACTGGTAAATATTTCGTTACGAGTAGTATTTATAGGAACTTATCAACACTTTATTCATATGATTTATTATGAATATTTGATACAGATCTTCCAGATGGATCGTTTAAATTCTTAAATGATTCATCCCATTCCAATGCCTGAGGTGTACTACATGCAACTGAAGGAACTGAAGGAACAGATAATGAGGCTGCTTCACTAGGGAAATGATCCTGAAAAATTCTTCTATAATAATATTCTTCCTTATTTTGAGGGGTATTTATCTTAAAAATATTAGAAGCATTTTTAAGATCTTCATCTGTTACTTCTTTTTCAACAAGCTCTTTCAAACTATCAATCCAAGAATAACCTACTCCATCTGAGAATTGTTCTTTTTGTCTCCAAAGAACAGATTCTGGAAGATATTCTTCAAAAGCTTTCCTTAGAACCCATTTTTCAATTCTGCCATTTTTAATCATTTTATCATCTGGGTTAATATTCATTGCTACTTCGATGAATTCTTTATCTAAGAATGGAACTCTTCCCTCAATACCCCATGCTGCGAGTGATTTGTTTGCTCTAAGACAATCATACTGATGAAGTTTATCTAGTTTTCTTACAGTTTCCTCATGAAACTCTTTAGAATTTGGAGCTTTATGAAAGTAAAGATAACCTCCAAATAATTCATCTGCACCTTCACCAGAAAGAACCATTTTGATTCCAAGTGATTTGATTGCTCTTGCCATTAAATACATTGGCGTGGAGGCTCTAACAGTAGTTATATCATATGTTTCGAGATGATATATAACATCTCTAATTGCATCAATTCCTTCTTGAATTGTAAAATTTATTTCATGATGTATTGTTCCGATATGATCAGCTACAATTTTGGCTGCAATTAAATCTGGAGCTCCTTTTAATCCAACTGAAAATGAATGGAGTTGAGGCCACCATGCATCTTGTTTATCTCCTGATTCAATTCTTTTTGACGCAAATTTTTTTGCAAGTGCTGATGTAATTGAAGAATCAAGTCCACCTGATAATAAAACACCATAAGGAACATCACTCATAAGCTGTCTTTTTACAGCAGAAGATAATGAGTCATGAATAGCTTTTATACTCGTTTCTTTATTTTTAACACTATTAAATGATTTCCAATTTGGATTATACCATTTTTGGAATTCCATATTATCACTTTCAAGAAAATGACCAGGAGGAAATAATTCTATTTTATTACACACACCCTCTAACGATTTTAACTCAGAAGCAACATAAAAAGTATCATCTTGATCCCATCCAACATATAGTGGTATTATTCCTATATGATCTCTTGCAATTAAAAATTTATCTTTTTTGGTATCATATAAACTAAATGCGAAGATTCCATTCAAGTCATTTAAAAAATCAACACCTTTCTTTTCATAAAGTGGAATAATAACCTCACAATCCGAGTTTGTTTTAAATTTGTAATCTTTTAATTGACTTCTTAAAACTTGATGATTGTATATTTCACCATTAACTGCAACAATTTTTTGACCATCTGTAGATATAATAGGTTGTTTACCTGAAGTAGGATCAACTATGGCAAGCCTTTCATGAGCAAGGATAGCTTTATCAGAAGAAAAAACACCACTCCAATCAGGCCCTCTATGCCTAACTTTTTGTGCCATTTGTAGCACCTTGGATCTAATTAAATCATTATCACCTTTAATATTAAAGGCACATACTATTCCACACATATATTAATTAAACCTTCTGTTAAATACTAGCTCTCCATTTATAAAAGTAGCTACAACATTTGTTAGAGGAACTCTATTTTCAGCTGACCTCATAAGATCATTGTCAAGAATAACAAAATCAGCAAATTTTCCAGCCTCAATTGAACCTTTCTCGTTTTCCTCAAAATTAGCATATGCTCCAAAAATAGTCATACCAAGTAAAGCATCCGCTCTATTCAATGCATTCTCCATTTGAAAACCTTCTTCAGGGAATCCTTTTTTATCTTTTCTATATACTGCTGAGTAATATGTCATTATAGGACTTATATCTTCAACTGGAAAATCAGTACCTAATGCAATTATATTTGATTTAAGTAAAAGATCATTAAACGCATATGCTCCTTTAGATCTTTGATCTCCAATTCTATCATTTAACCAATACATATCACTTGTTGCATGAGTTGGCTGAACAGATGGAATTATCTTAGAATTAAATAAATCAAAATCTTCTTCATTAATAACTTGAGCATGCTCAACTCTCCATCTTGGATCTCGATAATCAAATAATGCATTTCTATATGCATTTAATACAATTCTATTAGCTTCATCCCCAATAGCATGAGTATTCATTTGAAATTTAGTTCCGGCAAGTTTGAATGCAAGTTTTTGAACAGAATCAATAGGAGTTCTAATAATACCTTTATAGCCTCTTCTATCAGAGTAACTATCTATCATTAATGCTCCTCTTGAACCTAGAGCTCCATCAACATAAACTTTAACTGATCTCACATTAAGTCTATCTGTTTTTACAGGTCCAGTTTCTAGATAATAGTTTAAAGATTCTGGATCATTTTCAATCATTGCATAAATTCTGATCTTCAGGGTACCTTCTAATTGCAACTCATTTATCAGTTCAATTTGATCTTTTGTTAGACCAGCATCCGATATTGTAGTTAATCCATTTTCAAATGCTAACTGTTGGGCATCTATTAAAGCTTTTATAGATTCATCCTTAGTTGGTGGTGGAATTATTTTATCAATTAACCTCATAGAGTTGTCAATAAGAACACCTGTTAATTTACCTCTACTTTTAATAAACTCTCCACCTTCTAAATAAGAAGAGTTATTAATACCTGCTAACTCTAATGCTTTATCATTAACTAAATAAGCATGCCCATCAATTCTTCTTAAAACAACAGGTTTATCAGGAAACTTTTCATTAAGTAAATCGTTATTAGGTAGAGTCTTAACATTCCAATCATTTTGATCCCATCCTCTACCCAAAATAAATTCTGGGTTATTTTCATCATTAAATTCAATAACTTTATCAATTACTTCATTTAAGCTTTTAGTATATTTTAAATCTACCTGATTTAGATAATATCCTAAATCATAGAAATGAGCATGAGAATCTATGAATCCTGGGTATATTGGAAGTCCTTGTGCATTTATAATATTTGTAGATGAATACTTTGACATAATTTCATCACTACCTACATAAATAAATTTTCCATCCTTAACTGCAAATGAAGTCTTTTCAGAAATATCTTCAGAAGCAGTAAAGATTGTTGCATTATGAACAATTAAATCTACTTTCTCAGCACAAGAAATAATTGATAATGATATTAATAAAAGAGGAATTTTTTTAATCATAAAAAAATAAAGTACAAATTAAATCAAATGAAAGGTTTCATGCAAAAAAAAAGTAAATAATAATTAACAAAAAAATATAATAATATTTAGTAATTTGGAAACTCCAATATGAGTCTAATAAACATAGAA
Organism: Bacteroidota bacterium; assembly: GCA_038110465.1. Taxonomy (GTDB): domain Bacteria; phylum Bacteroidota; class Bacteroidia; order Flavobacteriales; family Flavobacteriaceae; genus Marisimplicoccus. Next base: position 25,830 of record JAYNJU010000002.1, read on the forward strand.
AATACCAATATATATATTGAAAACAAACTAGTTCTTAATGATATTAATTTTTCCTTAGAAGTAGGTCAAATGAAATTTTTAATTGGTAGAACCGGTAGTGGAAAAACTACTTTTATTAACTCAATATTTGCAAATAATAAAATAAAAGAATCTGAAAAATTTAATGTTTTAGATTTTGATCTTAAGAATATTAGAGAGAATCAAGTACCTTTTCTAAGGAGAAAAATTGGTTTTGTATTTCAAGATTTTAAGTTACTTCAGGATAGAACTGTTTATAAAAATTTAGAATTTGTTATGAAATCAATTGGAGAGAATAGAGAGTCAGTAATTCAAGAGAAAATAGATAGAGCTCTTAGCCTAGTTGGTCTAGATATTGATATAAATAAGTTTCCTGATGAATTTTCTGGAGGTGAACAACAAAGAATTTCAATTGCAAGATCTCTTTTAAACGATCCAGAATTAATCATTGCAGATGAACCTACTGGTAATTTAGATCCACAAACAAGTCTAGAAATAATCAATTTATTTGATAAATTAAACAAAATGGGAAAGTCTATGATAATAGCTACTCATGATTACAATCTAATTGTAAAATTAGAAGGAAGTGTGTATAAGTGTGAAAATGGTAGTATGTTTGAGGTAAAAAGAAAATGATAACAGACGCTATATCTAAAGATAAGTTTCTACTAATAGCTGGTCCTTGTGCTATCGAAGGAAAAGAAATTTCCTTTGAAATAGCTGAACGATTAATTTCTATTACTAGTAAATTATCATTACCAATTGTGTTTAAAGGGAGTTACAGAAAAGCAAATAGAACGAGATTAGATAGTTTTACTGGTATAGGTGATATTAAAGCTTTAGAAATTTTAAAAGATATAGGTGATAAATTCAATATACCAGTCATAACCGACATACATGATAAATCTGAGGCCGAATTAGCAGCAAATTACGTAGATATACTTCAAATTCCTGCTTTTTTAGCTAGACAAACTGACTTACTTGTAAGTGCTGCAAATACTGGTAAAACTATTAATATTAAAAAAGGTCAATTTATGAGTTCCCAAAGTATGAAATATGCTGTTGATAAAGTGAATCAATCAGGAAATGATAAAGTTCTGGTGACAGAAAGGGGGACTCAATTTGGATATAATGACCTTATCGTGGATTTTCGAGGAATTTCTGAATTAAAAAAATTAGCACCTACAATACTAGATGTAACGCATTCTGTTCAAAGACCAAATCAAACCTCAGGTGTAACAGGAGGTAACCCTGAATTCATTGAAACACTTGCAAGAGCAGGAATTGTTAATGGAATAGATGGAATTTTCTTAGAAACTCATGTAGATCCAGCAAAAGCCAAGAGTGATGGAGCTAATATGTTGAACATAAATATGCTTGAAAAATTACTTTCAAATCTTCTTGAGTTAAGAAAGACATCATCTAGATTATAGTTTAAATACATATCTTTGCAAAACTTTAGTACTTTGAAATATTGGGGTCGACTGGTTTTGACAGCAAGATTAATTTTTTTATTTGCAAGTCGAGTGATGAAAATAAACTCGTAAATCTATTTTTCAAAATTTAAATGGCGAGAATAACTACGCGCTAGCTGCATAATTGACTGAATTATAGTAAGTCCTTGCTAATCTCAACTAGGTTGAGAAGCTAGATGTCTCAGAAAAACTTTGATTAACAGTTTTTTAATTTGAGGCACCATAAAGTTAATCTAGGGTTTTATTTTCACTGAGTAAAGCCTAAAATTAAAAGTGATAAGAAAAATATTTTGGTTGTTATCTACCAAGTATTTTTTTGAAAATCTAAAGATAACTAAACTTGTAGAAGGTAATTTAATTACTTGTTTGGACGCGGGTTCGAATCCCGCCGACTCCACTATTTATTGTTTTAAAAAATAAGTCTGAGACATATATATATATATTTATTTAAAAAATAATTATTTAATTTGAATTAAATCAAATAACATCATGAAAAAATTATTTTATACACTTTTAATATCATTTTCATTCTCAATTAATGCTCAATATGCTGTTATGGTAGCTGTTGATCTTAATGAAGGGGGTGAGGATGATTATATAAAATTAGAACAGTTTTTTTCTGAGCTTAATAAAGAAGCTGTTAAACAAGGACTACAATCTGGTCAATCTGTTTGGAAAAGAACAACCAAAGAAGGTGACCAAGAAAGTGCGCCTGAGTACTTTATTTTCAATAACTATTCATCAATTGAACAGATTGAATCTGGGATTAATTGGCAAGAATTAGCCCAAAAAGTCTATAAAGGGAAAATGTCTAGAAGAGCAATAGCTAGAATGTTTGACACATCTAACTACAACGCAGAAAGAGAAAGAAGGACCTATTTAATTAAAGCAGTTGATTTCACAATTAGATCTGGAGGTAAAATAAAACCTGGAGATAAAGCAACTATAAATTTAATGACTAAAAAATCAGATGATTTTGAAAGCTATGAAAGTGAAGTATGGAAACCTGTTGCTGAAAAAAATATTCTTAAAGGAAATCTTAGACAATGGATTATTGCCGAAGTTCAAGATAGATCTGAGAATGCTTATGAAGGTTTTACTCATTTAGCTTGGAACCTTCAATCAGAAAATCCAGGAGAATGGTATTCTCCATCAGGATTTCAATGGGATAAACTATGGGAAGGAATAGTTTCTGCCAGAGATATGGCAGATGCTATGGAATTAACATGTGTTTTCTCTACTGAAAATTAATATTAATTAAAATTTTAAAACATGAAAAAACTTTTATCAATTTTTATATTATTTTTTACTTTAAGCGTAACTGCTCAATATACAATTGTTAGTGCAGTAGACTTAAATGAAGGAATGGAAGAAGACTATCTAAAACTGGAAGAGTTCTTCTCGCCTATTCATAAACTAGCAATAGAAAAAGGAATAGAAAATTTTCAAGCAGTCTTCAAAGTTGTTGAATCAAATGACGAAGGAGAAAATTCTGCAGATTACTTCATAATAACTGGTTTTAACACTAAGGAACAGCTAGATTCATACAATAATAGCTGGTCTGCAGATGACTGGTTAAACTTAGCATATGAAGCTCATAAAGGAAAAATGTCAAGAGCTTCTGTAAGAAAATATATGAACTCTGTTGGCTCCGAAAGTAAAGAAAGAAGAAATTATCATATTAAAAATATCGATCAAACTATTTGGGCTGGAGGAGATTTAAAACCAGGAGAAAGAATGTCAATTACTTCAACAATTGCAAAGTCAGATGATTTTGAATCTTGGGAATCTGAAATAATTAAACCATTAGTTAATAAGGAAATTATGATGGGACAGCATAGATGGTGGGCTCTTTCAAAAATTTATGAGAGAACAGAAAATGCCTACGAAGGTATTACTCACTTTTTCTTTAATATTGGGATTCCTGGTGCTACAAGAACTGGTTGGGATGAATTAGGAAAGACTTTTAAAGGACAAAAACTTAGAGAAGGTGTACAATCTGCAAGTGAACATCAAAATTATGGGCTTTTAGAGCTTGTTTCAATCAATAACTAATAAACCAATTTTTTATTAGAAAAAAACCCACCAATAAGGTGGGTTTTTTATTTTTGTAAAATGTTTACAGAAGAAATAAATCAATTTTTATTAGAATATGGTCTACCGGAAGGTTTATCAAATTTTTTAACTACTCTTTTAATGAGTGTAATTGTTGTAATAACAGTTATTACAATTAATTTTTTAACAAGAAAGATAATTCTCTCTTTTTTTAAAAGAATTGCAAAATCTACAGTATCTCATTTTGATGACTTGTTAATAAAGAATAAAGTACCCAGCCTTCTGTCATATATTCCTTCTATTTTCTTTTTATTTTGGATTTTATCTCCTTACTCAAACATATTCACTATTGCACTTGAATCATCTCTGGCAATTTTGATTATTTTGACTATTAGATCTGTTTTAGGAACTGTAAAAGATTTTTTTAAGTCATCAAGTAAATTAAAGCATATTCCTATTGATAGCTATGTACAAGTTATCATGATAATTTTATGGTTTATAGGTATAATTTTAGTTTTATCTATCTTAACAGGAAGAGAAATTGGAACCTTTCTTGCAGCAATTGGTGCTTTCTCTGCAATAATAATATTAGTCTTTAGGGATACAATTCTTGGGTTTGTTTCAAGTATTCAAGTTAGCGTTAATGATACTGTAAGAATTGGAGATTGGATTACTATGGAGAGTGCTGGAGCAGATGGTAATGTAATTGAGATTAATCTCTCAACTGTCATTGTGAAAAATTTTGATAATAGCATTTCAACAATTCCAACTTATAAGCTAGTTTCTGATTCATTTAAAAATTGGAGAGCTATGGAAGAATCTGGTGGGAGAAGAATAAAAAGATCTTTATTAATTAGATCAACTTCTGTTAGATTTTTAAACTCTGATGAAGTAAGTGAACTTAAAAAAATAAATTTAATTTCTGATTATTTGACAGATAAATCTTCTGAAATCAATGATTATAATAGTAAATTGAATGTTGAAAGCAATGATTTAATTAATGGAAGAAATTTAACAAATCTGGGTATTTTTAGAATCTATGTTGAAAAATATCTTTTATCTCATCCACTGACTAATGATGATTTAACTTTAATGTGTAGGCAACTTGAACCAACTTCTCAAGGAATCCCTATTCAGATTTATACTTTTACCAAGGATAAAGAATGGACAAAATATGAGAGCATTGCATCAGATATTTTTGACCATCTTTTATCCTCAATAAAGTATTTCCATTTAGAAAGCTTTGAACTTAATCAATACAACTCTAATTAATTCCACTACCAATAATATGAGGTGGATTTAAATCCTTAACAGCTTTTTCTAGTTCTTCAAGTTCTGACTTCATTTGTTCAATTTGAACTTTCATAGTATTGAACATTTTTTCTGAAATTTCAAGATTTGATGAATTTAAATCAGTAGGACCATAGGATGTAGATAATCCTTGCATAGCTAGCCTAATTCTCATAGATAAAGTATTAGTATCCCATTCACCTATCTCAGCTTTTGCTGGATTTCCATCAACTTCTCTCTCAAACTTTTCAAATTTTGAACTAAAGTCAGAGACCATTTTAATAGTTTCTGGAGAAAAAACTTCAAGTTCCATTGAAGCTTTTTCTAAAAGCTGAATTTTATTCTTCATTATACTAAACTCGTCTTCATATGCAGATAATTCAACATATAATGACGAAACTCTTTCTCTAAAGTTATTATACTCATCATAAGAGGCTCCTTTTAAAGTTCCTTCTCTAAGAGGTTTTACATTAAAACTAACAGGACCATCAAGTTTTTCAATTGACCCATTATTTTCAAGATATAATTCAGCTGAATATTCTCCTGGAGTAACATATGGACCTGAAGGGTTAAACCACCAATTAGATTGTACGCTTCCTGCTCTCACTGGATAATAACTTTTATGTCTTAAATTCCAAGCAATTTTACCAGATCCATTAGATGCATTTTGTTTTACATTTCTTATATGATTACCATTTGAATCTTTAATAGTAAGAATAATGCTAGGAGACTTTTCAGTCATTTCGTCAGATAATTTATCATACCCAGGAAATGGGACATCACTATCGGAACTATTTAATTGTGTTTCAGATTGGATTCTAATAGATTTTGATGTTTTGGGTACGTCATTTAAATGGTATGTAAAGACAGCTCCATATGTAGGATTGTCTGCTACATAAAATTGACCACCAGTATTTCCTAGAGAATTTCTAGGCCTAAATAATTTTGCATCTCTAGGCTTAAATAATTTACCTTTAGCAGCTAAATTTTCTGAATTCATTTCTCTTAAAGCACTATAATCATCTAAAACAAAGAATCCCCTACCAAAAGATGCACCAACAAGATCATTCTCTCTTTTTTGTATTACAATATCCCTGAAAGATATAGTAGGACTTCCACCGATTTTTTGCCAAGAACTTCCTGCATTTAAAGATGTATAAATACCAAATTCTGTAGCAAGGAAAAATAGATCTTTATTTACATAATCTTGAACAAATCTCCAAATTAAAGTTTTATCAGGTATGTTACTAGAAATAGATTCCCAAGTTTCACCTAAATCAGTACTTCTATATAAATAAGGAGAAAGGTCCCCTTCTTTATGATTATCAAGAGATACATAAACAGTATTAGAATCAAATAAATCAGCCTTAATATCATTAACAAATGATCTTTCGGGTAAACCAAGCTTTGTTACAGGGATAGATTTCCAAGAACTCCCTCCATTAGAAGTTACTTGTATATAACCATCATCAGTTCCAGCCCATATTAAACCTTCTTGTACTGGTGATTCAGATAAAGATGTAATTGTGTTATATTGAGACATAGCTTTCACATCCCATGCATTATCCCAACTTTGTATTCTACCCATAATTGGTAGTTCAATCCTGTTTTCATTTCTAGTTAAATCACCTGAAATAGGATTCCAACTATCTCCTCTATTATTAGATTCCCATACTCTATATGATCCAATATATATTCTAGCAGGATCATGAGGACTTACAATAATTGGTGTGTCCCAATTATATCTTTCATGAGGATCACCTTCTAGTGCTTGTGGTTGAATGAATACTTGTTCCCCTGTCTCTAAATCAACCCTATGGAATCTTCCTTCCTGTGTAGTTGCATAAATTATATTATTATAAACTGGATCTGTAGCAGATTGGTGACCATCAGCAGAAAGTGTTTTATACCAATCTTTATTTGTAATCCCAGCTCTTTCATCAGTTGCAGAAGGACCTCCAGCCGATCCATTGTCTTGAGTACCACCGAAAATGTGATAAAATGGCTCTTGATTATTTACAGCAACCTTGTAAAACTGAGTTAAAGGTAAGTTTAAGAAATAATGCCAGTTTTTTGCAAGATCAAAGCTCTCATATATTCCAGCATCAGTACCAACCATAATATAGTCAGGGTCACTATTCTTAAATGCAATTGCATGATGGTCACTATGCTTTTGTCTAGCACCCTCTAGTTCAGTGAAATTTTTTCCTCCATCTTCAGAAGTTAAAATTTGTACATTCATTAAGTAAAGCCTATCAAACTTATGAGGAGATGTATATAATTCTTGATAATAATGAGGTCCAGTTCCACCTGATACAGTATTTGACATTTTAGTCCAAGACTCTCCCCTATCTTCCGATCTAAATACACCACCTTTAGTCCTGTCAAGTTCTATTGCAGCATATACTACATCAGGATCTTGATAAGACATAGCAATTCCAATTTTACCAAGATTAGATCTTGGTATTCCGTTGGTTAGTTTCTTCCAAGTTTGACCATTATCATCAGATCTATGAATTCCTGATCCAGGACCACCTCCCATGTAAGCAGCAACTGTTCTGTGTCTATCCCATGTAGCAGCATATATAATATTTGGATGTCTTGAATCCATCATAATATCTGTAACACCAGTCCATTCAGATCCTCCTAGAATTTTGTTCCAAGATTTTCCTCCATCTGTAGTTTTAAATAAACCTCTTTCACCTCCACTTGACCATAGAGGACCTTGTGAAGCCACGTAGACAACATTTGAGTCATTTGGATGAACAATGATTTCAGATATATGCTCTGAACTTTTAAGACCTACATTATTCCAGGATTTTCCTCCATCTGTACTTTTATAAACTCCATCTCCATATCCAACATGTCTACCTCCAACATTCTCTCCAGATCCAACCCATATAATACTTGGATTAGAAGGGTCGATTGTTACAGAACCTATAGAGTATACAGGTTGATTATCAAATATAGGTTTCCAAGTTGTACCAGCATTTTCAGTCATCCATACACCACCAGATCCAACTGCAACATACCATACATTTTCATTTTCTGGATGAATTGCTATATCAGCAATTCTACCAGATAAAAAAGCAGGTCCAACGTTTCTTAATTTAAATGCATTAAGAGAGACTTTTTCAGTATTAGAATTATCTCTTTGATTTCTCTTTCTTTGAGAGTTAGCTTCAATTGGTATAAGCAAAAAAAGTGCTAACATTATGGTTAAAATTCTTTTCATATTTGTTTTTATTTATTTGACCTATTTAGATTTAATTAGTTTAACTAAATATAGTGATCTTTTAGAATATTTCTGCGATCATGCATCTAGCACTTCCTCCTCCTAAAGTTTCTATTCTATCTATATCAGAATGTATTATTTTAGAATGTTTTTCTATTTTTTTAAGTTGAATTTTATTAATAGAATTGAAGGCCTTACTACTCATTACTAGAATTGGGCTATTATTTTCATCTTTAAGCTGTATACAGTTTCCAAGGAAGGAAAGCATTTGTTTAATTGAAATATCTATAATTTCAATTTCAAGGTCATTAAATGTCTGTATTAAGATTCTTTTATCATCTATATTTGAGATAGAATCTAGGCAAATAACTACAAAATTTTTGCACATTGACATCATTACATTTGTATGATATATAGGTAGGTTTTTATGAATTGAAGAGAAAACAATTGGCTTAAAATGCATGTCATTGCAAAATCCTAAAAATAAATCTTTATTTGATCTATTTGACATGCTACAAAATGCAAATTTATTTTTTCTATCTAAAACGATACTACCGGTACCTTCAAGAAAAACATTATTGTTTTCATAAGTTGAATAGTCATGTTTAATTTCAATATTAATTCCAGAGTCAATTAATTTTTCTATAACCCCTGATTTCCTTTCAAATCTCCTATTTCTAGCAAACATAGGATATAAAATTACTTGGTTGGTTGGATGAAAAGAGATCCAATTATTGGGAAATACTGCATCAGGAGTGTCAAATTCACTATCATCATCAAAAGAAAATACTTTTATTCCATTAGAGATTAAAGTATTTTTCAAATTTTCATATTCATAAATAACTTCTTTTGAAATCATTTTATCAACTGTTTGATTTACCTGAAAAACATTATCAGCTTCAGTAAGTTCGTTACTCCTAAATTTATTAGGTTTTATCATTAAAATTTTATTTGTAAACTGATTCATTATATTCTTCTTAGAGGTAAAGTTGAACATCTAAATAAGCCGGACATTTTTGAGACGTTTGAATAGTCAACCTTTTCAACAAGAATTCCATTTGATTCTAACCATTTATTCAACCTATTAAATCTGAAATCAGAAACTATAACTTCCGGTGAAATAACCAAAACATTTGATGTCAATAAAAAAGACTCCTCTTTATTTGCTAAAAATATATTAGTTTTTCCAAAAAGTTTAATTAAAAAATCCACATCTTCCTTTCTCTTAAAACCGTCTGGACAAATTATAGCTTTATTTTCAGATATAGTTTGGAAGCAACAATCTAAATGCAATGTATTCTCAAATATATTTGTATTTGACTTTTTTATATCTATTGGAATTATTTCTTTGTCAGTAATTATTTTTTTTAAATAATCAATTGATTCTTTATTTGTTCTAGCAGTAATAAAAGAGGAGTAGTCATCTTCAGAATATGTTCCAATAAAAACTTTATCATTATGCACAATGACGTCCCCTCCTTCAATATGCATATAATCAGGGATTTTCATTACACCAACGTCAAAGTCTTCAAATAATTTTTTAATTCCATCAATTTCATCTAACCTATCAGGAACTATATTAGACAAGAAAAACACTTTTGATATTATAAAACCTAAATCTCTTGCAAAAATTTGATTACAATTATTAATGTTATCTGGCCTTATTACTTCAACATTATGTTTTATAAGCTTTTTATAGAAATATTCTAATTCTTTAATTAACTGACTTTCTTGAGGATAAGATTTATTTTTGATATGATATAATGATCTTGGGTCATATGCATCTGATTCTTTAGGAGGGCTTCCTATATCTTTAGCTAATCCCAGAACTACATTTTTTAGTTGAGAATACTCATTATCAATATTAATATGAATCACTTTAAAGAACTTTGGTTTTCTTATTTACAAAATAAGAAATTAAGCCTAAAATAGTTACAAAAATTATTGAATAATAAACAAAATTTGGAGTAATGACTTTATCACCAGAGGCATAGGAATGTAGTCCTACAAGATAAAAATTGACACCAAAATATGTCATCATTATAGAAGCAAAAGAGATTATACTTGTAAAGTTAAACAACCATTTATTGTTAAGTTTTGGAACAATTCTTAAATGAAGAACAGCCGTATAAATAATTATACTTATTAATGCCCAGGTTTCTTTTGGGTCCCATCCCCAATATCTACCCCAGCTTTCATTTGCCCACATTCCACCTAGAAAATTTCCAATTGTTAACATAACAAGACCAATTGTAAGAGATAGTTCATTAACTATTGTGAGCTCTTCAAGTTTTAATGATAAAGATTTACTATTTTTCTTTTTTGAAATAATGGTAAGTACTAAAACAACAATTCCGAGCATCATTCCGATTGCAAAAGGACCATAACTACCAACTATAACTGCTACATGAATCATTAACCAATAACTATCAAGTACCGGCTGAAGATTTGCTATTGATGGATCTAACCAATTCATATGTGCAATTGATAAAATAACTGATGAAATAAAAGTAGCAGAAGCTAAAGTAAAAAGAGATTTTTTTCCAAAAATAATACCAAATATTACAGTTGCCCATGACACAAAAATAATAGACTCATATGCATCACTCCATGGGGCATGACCCGCGATATACCACCTAGAAATTAATCCAATTGTGTTTAAAATGAATAATATATAAATTGAATATCTGAATAGTTTAATTAAACTGTTAACAAATTTATTATTGTAAAATATTTGGGAAATTAAAATGATGAGAAGACCTAAACCTAAAGTTAAATACCATTTATAAAGTTTATTAAAAATATCAACCTTATTATATATTACTTCTGATTTAATTTTAAAGTCAGTTGGCATCACATTATTACCATATTTATTTTGATAACCCTTAATACTTTCTAATAATTCATCTGATTGACTATAGTCATTGTCATTAATAGCTACTCTTAATGTTTGAAAATATAATTGTAATACATTATTTACATATAAAGAATCTGATCCAGTGAATTTAAATTCATTAATTTCTGGAAATGATACCCACTTATTATTTTGATCTTCTGGAACCGGGAATATTCTTAGAATTTTACCTTCTAAAGCAGAATATAATAGATTTACCCTTCTATCAAGTTCTATAATATCTTTTTCGATTTGTGTTGGAACATTTGATAGATAAGCTTTCTCTAGATTATCAGCTAATTTATAATTTCCTAAGGAGTCAAAGAATGACACCAAAGGTGCTTTTTTTATTTTTTGATTTACACCTAAAATTTTTTTTATTGTATCACCTTTTTGGCCTGGTTTTATATAAATTAATGGTGCATTAAACCATACCCCAGGATTATCCATTATAGATAATAAAACTTGATCTGAATTTAGATCTTTATATGAGTCTGATCTACTGACTTTCCTTAATAATTCTGAGGAAAAAGTATTTGCAGGTTTCATTCTCCCACCACTGTCCTGAATTACTAATTGACCAAATTTAGAGGCGTGATCTTTTGAATAAGTATTAGATGTAATAATTGAATCAATATATTCGAATTTTTCAGATGTTTCAGATGATTGAGAATGTAATGAAAGAGAGGTAAATAAAATAAGTATTAATAAGGTTTTCTTATTAAGTTGTTTAGCTAAAAATTTAAAACGAGTACTACCTATAAAAAATATTCCTGTCATGCTAACAAACAATAGAATATAACCTATATAAGTAATTAGGGTACCCCAAAAATCATTATTTACTGAAAGTACAGTTCCCTTCTCATCTGGATCAAAAGATGCTTGAAAAAACCTATAACCCTTGTAGTTAAGGATGTTATTCATGTATATATCGTAATCAAATACTTTATCATCCTTTACAGTTACTTTGCTCATAAAAGAAGAATAACTATTCTCTGTTCCAGGATATTTTTCTGCAATAAAATCATTTAGTTTAATGCTGAATGGAATTTTTACTTCATTCGATCCATATGACAAATAAAAATCTAGGTCATCAATAGTTATTTTTTTTGGATTATTCACAAACCCTCTTCCTCCAAGAAGTGCAACTGTATTTGAAATGTTATTATAATCTATTTTAACATAAAGAGCATCTTCACTTAACCTTTCAGTTTCTTCTGCCTCAACAATATCAAAAATACCCCTAAGAGCTGGTTCAGGAAAAACAAATTGGAAACCTGGAATTTGGTATAGAGACCTAAGTTCCAGCAATTGCTTTTCATCTTTATTTAAATTTGAGTTCATCTGAGTGGCCATTATTGTATATTGCCCCTCAAATGGAGACTCTATAAAGTATTCTCCTGACTCAGAAGAAATATTAATTGCACCTTTCACATAATCATTAAAAGAGAATAATATGTTATGTATGCTTGAAACCTCTCCCTCTCTTATAAAATGCTCATGTCTATTTCCATCAGCTGCATCAACTAATTTAATATATCTTTCACCATTTGGATCTAAGACTAGCCCCTCTGTTACATTCTCTTGGTAAGATTGGTACTCTATTGAAAAACTTTTTGAATTAAAATCATCTGAAATTTTAAAATAATTATTAGTATGCTCAGAGAGAAGTATTTGAGACTTTAATGTTTTTCTTTTTGACTCTCCATCTATTTCACCATCAATAAAAATTGTCAAGAATGTTTTTTCAGATAAATATGAATTAGAAGTGTTATCCTCCCTTATGGGCATCACTCCCTCATCACCAATATATCTTGAAACGAAAGCTCCAAGTAATATCAATATAAAGGAAAGGTGTAAGATTAAGACAGATAATTTCTCCTTATTGAGCAAGTTGTATTTTTTAATATTACCAATAAAATTGATCATCAATAAAAGCATCAAAGCTTCAAACCACCAGGCATTGTATATCCATATTCTAGCAGCATCAGTCGAATACCAGCTTTCTAAAAAAGTACCAAGGCCCATAGATATGGGAAACAAAATCATTAAAATCAACATGAATTTGGTAGAAAATAAAATATTAAGTAGTTTATTTACCATTAGAAGACCCCAAAGATAAATATCAATTTTTAATATTAGAAAGATTAATAAATTAATAGGTGTTAAAGTTTAATTAAATTTGCATCTTAAAATATGGATTCATACAAAACAAGGCTTAAGGATATTAGTACATTTATATTTGATGTTGATGGTGTTATGACTAATGGTAAAATTATATATACTCATGATGGTAAAATTGATAGACAATTTTATGCTAAAGATGGGTATGCCATTAAATATGCAATTTCAAAAGGGTATAATATTGCAATCATTTCTGGAGGTATGCAAGACAATGTTAGGAAAAGATTGAATTCTCTTGGAGTTAAAGATGTTTACTTGAAAGCATTCAATAAAATTGAAATTTTTGAAAAATTTACAAAAGAAAAAAAAATAGATCCAAAAAATATTCTATACATGGGTGATGACAATCCAGATATAGATGTTCTTAAAGTTGTTGGAATCTCCTCATGTCCAAATGATGCATCTGTTGATGTTAAATCTATATGTGACTATATATCTCACAAAGATGGTGGGCTTGGATGTGTAAGAGATGTAATTGAACAAGTAATGAGAATTCATGATAAATGGATATAATTAATAATTCAGGATTTCAAATAATACTTGGTTCTGGATCTTCAAGAAGAAAAGAGCTTTTAGAACTTACTGGTATAAACTTTTTTGTCAAATCTATCCCAGTTAGTGAAGAATTTCCCAATAAACTTCAAGGTAATGAAATAGCTGAGTTTATTGTAAATAGTAAATGTGAACCTTTTAAAAATATTATAAAACAAAAAGAGATAATTCTAGTAGCAGATACTCTTGTTTGGTTCGAAAATAAATGTTGGGGAAAGCCAAAAAATAAAACAGAAGCTTTTGAAATGTTGAAAATTTTTTCTGGTAAAAAACATAAGGTGATTACATCTGTTGGTTTTTTAACTAACAACAATTTTGAAATAATTACGGAGTCAACGGAAGTTAAATATAAAGATCTTACTGATAAAGAAATTGATTTTTATGTAGACAAAGTGAATCCAATTGACAAAGCAGGTAGCTATGGAATTCAAGACTGGATTGGTATGATAGGAGTTGAATATATTTCTGGCAGCTACACTAGTGTTCTAGGACTTCCAGTACCACAAGTAACAAATAAAATTATTCAAATTATTGATGAAAGTATTTAAGTTAAAATATTCACAAAAACTCCCATTGAGTTTGAACCAAGCATGGGATTTTTTATCATCGCCCAAAAATTTGGAATTAATTACTCCAAAAAATATGGATTTTAGAATAACAGATTGGGATCAAAAAAAAGCTTATCCTGGTCAAATTATTCAGTATACTGTAAAACCAATGTTTGGATTAAAATTAAATTGGGTAACTGAGATAACTCAAGTTAGAGACAAAGAATTTTTTATTGATGAGCAAAGGTTTGGGCCCTACAGCTTTTGGCATCATAAACATTTTTTAAAAGAAATAGATGGAGGTGTTTTAATGGAAGATGTTATTCACTATAAGATTCCTTTTGGTCCTTTTGGCTATATTCTAAATTTCCTATTTATTAATTCTAAATTGAATAGTATTTTCAAATACAGAGAAGAAGAATTAACTAAACTTTTTGGGAAATTTAAATCATGAAAAATATACTTTTAATAGGTGGTTCAACAGGAATTGGTTATGAGCTGTCAAAAAAACTTACAAAATTTCACAAGGTTTTTGTTGCTACAAGAAATCCTGACGCTTTTTTAAACAAAGACAATATAGAAACTTTAAATTCTAACATCAACGGAGAATTTGATTCAAGTAATTTACCAGATATATTAGATGGTTTTGTATACCTGCCAGGAACTATAAATCTTAGGCCATTTAAAGGCTTAAAACCTGATAATTTTATAGAAGACTTTGAAATTAATGTAATCGGCTGTATTAGAATTTTACAAAAAGTTTTACCTAATCTTCAGGCTTCAGAAAATGCTAGTATTATTATGTTTAGCACTGTCGCTGTTGGACTTGGAATGCCTTTCCATAGTTCTGTTGCCTGTTCTAAAGGTGCAATAGAAGGATTAACTAGATCATTGGCTGCAGAATTTGCACCAAAAATTAGGGTGAATGCTATCGCTCCCTCACTTTTAAACACTCCAATGGCAGAAAAGTTTTTAAATTCTGAAGTTAAGATTGAAAATGCAAAAAATAGACACCCTTTAAAAGATATTGGAAATCCAAGCAATATAGCTGAATTAGTTAAATTTCTTCTTGAAGATAATAGTAAATGGATGACTGGTCAGGTGATCCAATTTGATGGAGGTATAAGTTCAGTGAAAATTAATTAATGAGAGGAGTAAAAAAATACTTCCTACCAAAAAAAATTTGCAACTTCTGTGGATTGGAGTTTAGTTGGAGAAAAAAATGGGAAAAAAATTGGGAATCAGTTAAATATTGTAGTAAAGCATGTCGAACAAGAAAACAAACAGCCTAATTTGGTTTAGAAACAACCTTAGAATTGAGGATAATCAAGCACTTTATAATGCAGTTCAAAATTCATCTAAGCTCATTGGATATATTAATATAGATCCAAATAATTTGATTGAGACAGAACATGGATTCAGAAAAATGGAGAAGTATAGAGCTAAGTTTTTATTAGAATCTGTAGAAAACTTAAAAAATAATTTAAATAAGTTAAATATCTCTTTAATAGTTGATTTTCAAACTCTAGAAAAATCTTTGAAGTATGTAATTGATAAATACAGTGTTCAATCTATTTATTTGCAAAAAGAATGGACAAGAGATGAAAAAGATGAAGAAAGAAAAATACCAAATAATATAAACACTTATAGATATTTTGACCAATTTTTATATTCTCCAGAAAGAGTAAAAACTATATATGATAATATACCAAGAGGGTTTTCAAACTTTAGGAAAAAATGTGAAAAATATTTAGATGTAGAAAGTATTACACCTATTCCTAATAAAATGGATCAAAATAATGTTTTAGATGAAGAATTTGAAATTCCAACACTTAGAGACTTAGGTTTTGAAGAATTTGAAATTCATGAAAGTTCTGTTTTTAAATTTCTAGGTGGTGAAACATCTGGAAAAAATAGAATTGAAGAATACTTCTTTAAATCTAGAAACATATCAAATTATAAAAACACAAGAAATGGTCTAATTGGAAAAGATTACAGTTCAAAATTTTCACCATGGTTAGCTAATGGATCAATTTCAGCTAGATTTATTTACTATAAACTAAATGAATATGAAAAAACTATTGATAAAAATGATTCTACTTATTGGTTATTTTTTGAGCTAATTTGGAGAGATTTTTTTAAATATGTCTCTATGCAGCATAAAAATAAGTTCTTTAGTAAGGATGGTATCTATGGGAATAATAAAGAATGGTCATTAGATAAAAAAAATTTTAGGGATTGGATGAATGGAAAAACTTCAGAGCCTTTTGTAAATGCAAATATGATTGAATTATCTAAAACTGGATTTATGTCAAATAGAGGAAGGCAAAATGTAGCCAATTTTTTAACAAAAGAACTAAAAATTGATTGGAGGATTGGAGCAGAGTATTTTGAAGCTATGTTAATAGACTATGATGTTCATAGCAACTATGGAAATTGGCTTTATAATGCTGGTATTGGTAATGACTCTATGCCTTTTAGAAAATTTAATCCGACACTTCAATCAGATAGGTATGACCCCAATAAGAATTATGAAAATTTGTGGTTAAATGACTAAAGGATGTTTTATTGTATTTCCTAATCAACTTTTTAAAAAAAGTATATTATTAGAGTCAAAAGTAAAGATAATCTTAGTAGAAGAAGACCTATTTTTCAACCAGTTTAATTTTCACAAACAGAAAATTTCATTTCACAGATCTACAATGAAATTTTATGAGAATTACCTATTAGAAAAAGGGTTAGAAGTTGAATATATAGATTCTTATAAAAAAAATTGCAAAATCATAGATCTTATTAGTGATCTATTCTCAAGAGATTATAATAGAATTGAAATTTATGACCCAGAAGACTATCTTTTAATAAGAAGGATTAAGAGAGTTTGTAACAATCTAGGTATTGATCTTATTATTCATGAATCTAAATTGTTTTTAAATTCAAAAGAAGATCTAAATATTTTTTTTAAAACAGATAAAAAGAAGTTCTTTCAAACTTCTTTCTATAAGTCAGAAAGGATAAAAAGAAATATTCTAATTAATGAAAAAGGGAAGCCAGAGGGTGGTGAGTGGACATATGACATTCAAAACAGAAAAAAATATCCCAAAAATCAAAAACCGCCATCAATAATAAAAATCGAAGGAAATAGTTTTGTATCAGAGTCTATTAATTATGTAAATAAATATTTTTCCAATAATTATGGTGAACTTTCTAATATTTATTATCCAACTACATTTGAAGAATCAGAAATTTGGCTCTCAGATTTTCTTAAAAATAGATTTAAATATTTTGGTGATTATGAAGATTCAATTTTAAAAGATGAGATATTATTAAACCATAGTTTATTAAGTCCATTAATCAATGTTGGACTTCTTGATATAAATTTTGTAATAAGTCAAATAATTAATCATCATAATGATTTTGAGATACCAATTAATTCAACTGAGGGTCTAATTAGGCAAATCATTGGTTGGAGAGAATTCATCAGAGGTATATATGTTTCGAAAGGAAGCTATGAGAGAAAAAATAATTTTTGGAAATTTAAAAGAAAAATTCCTTCATCTTTTTATGATGGATCTACAGGAATTACCCCTGTTGACATATGTATTAAAAAAGTTTTAAAATATGGATATCTTCATCATATTGAAAGATTAATGATAGTAGGTAACTTCATGCTACTCTGTGAATTTGACCCAGATGAAGTTTATAAGTGGTTTATGGAATTATTTATAGATTCTTATGATTGGGTAATGGTACCTAATGTCTATGGAATGAGTCAATTTGCAGATGGTGGTCTTATGTCAACAAAACCCTATATAAGTAGCAGTAATTATCTATTTAAAATGAGTGATTTTAAAAAAGGAGAATGGGTTGAAATATGGGATGGTTTGTTTTGGAGATTTATGGATAATCATAGAAGCTTTTTTCAAAAAAATCCAAGATTACGAATGCTCATTAACACATTTGATAAAATGGATACAGAAAAAAAGAATAAACATCTACTAATAGCTAATAATTTTTTAAAATCACTTTAGATGAGACATAATCTTAGAGAAATTGATAGAATTATTGAAATGGCTTGGGAAGACAGGACTCCGTTTGAAGCAATTTTTAGTCAATTTAATATAAATGAAAAAGAGTTAATCTCAATTATGAGAAATAACTTGAAACAAAGTAGTTTTAAATTATGGAGAAAAAGAGTATCAGGAAGAAAAACTAAATATTCTAAGTTAAGAGAAAACTCTATTGATAGATTCAAGAGTAAAATGCAAAAAAATATATCTAATAATAAGATCTCAAAGAGATAATAAATTATATTCTTTCAATTTCAGCCCCTATTTTTCTTAACCTTTCAACTATTTTTTCATAGCCTCTATCAATTTGTTCTACATTTTGAATAATGCTTTCTCCATTAGCAGAAAGTGAAGCAATTAAAAGTGCTATTCCAGCTCTTATATCTGGTGAAGTCAATGTCATTGGCTTTAATGATGATTTGAAGTTATGTCCTATTACAGAAGCTCTATGAGGATCACATAAAATTACTTTTGCACCCATATCAATTAATTTATCTACAAAGAATAACCTACTTTCAAACATTTTTTGATGAATTAATACGCTTCCATTAGCTTGAGTAGCAACTACGAGAATAATCGAAATAAGATCAGGACTAAACCCTGGCCAAGGAGCATCTGAAATTGTAAGTATTGATCCATCAATATAGTTTGAAATTGAATAACCGTTTTTATGCTCTGGAATTACCATATCATCACCCTCCTTATGAATAGTAATACCCAATTTTCTGAATACATCAGGAATTTGCCCTAAGTTATTCCATGAAACATCTTTAATTGTTATACTACTTTTTGTCATGGCAGCAAGACCAATCCAACTTCCAATTTCAATCATATCAGGAAGAATTTTATGTTCTGTACCCTTTAGATTATCAACTCCAGTTATAACAAGAAGATTTGAACCTATACCAGAGATATTTGCACCCATTTGATTCAACATAGCACATAGTTGTTGAATATATGGCTCACATGCTGCATTATATATAGTTGTAGTTCCATTAGCTAATACACTTGCCATAATAATATTTGCAGTTCCTGTAACAGATGCCTCATCTAGAAGTATGTTACATCCTTTAAGTCCTTTAGATGAACTAATAGAATAAGTTTTATTCTTTGAGTCATAATTAAGTTTAGCTCCAAGTTTTTCAAGATTATTAAAATGAGTATCTAGTCTTCTTCTACCAATTTTATCACCACCAGGCCTTGGAATAGATGCTGATCCAAATCTTGTAAGTAAAGGCCCAACTAGCATAATTGAGCCTCTTAAAGACTTTGCATCTTCAGCAAAACTTGAATCATTTAGATACTTAATATTTATATTCTTTGAGTTAAATAAATACTTTCCTTCTTCAATTTTATTGATTTTAACTCCAAGTTTCTCAAGAATATCAATTTGCTTATTTACATCAATTATGTTAGGAATATTAGAGATTATAACATCTTCAGATGTTAAAAGTGTAGCACAAATTACTTGGAGAGCTTCATTTTTAGCACCTTGAGGAGTAATTTCTCCACTTAGTTTTTTACCTCCTTTAACTTTAATACTAGACATTAAAATCTTCTTTTTAGCTTTTTTCGATTTTTAGGTGTCTTAGTATTTGTCTTTATTTTGTTTTTAAGAAACTCACTGGAATCAGTAAGGGGTAAACTTGAATCAGGAATACTAAGACTTGTATTTGACAAATCACTTAAATGATCAAGAATAACTTTATCCTCAACAGAATCTTTATTCCAATTCAAAAAGCACTTTTTCATATGATTTGCAATGTTAAGCACAAGTTTATTCTTAAGTTCACCCTCATCCCAACTAATTGCAATATCAATCATTCTTTTAATATTATTTCCATAGAATCTGTACTTAGGATAGCTTTGAGGGTAGTTAAGCTTGCTTGGTTTCGAGTTCTTATAATCTTCTTCTAAAGGCTTGTCAAAAGGGCTATCTACATCTAGCTTGAAGTCTGACATAATAAATAATTGTGCCCAAAGTTTATGTTTAAAGTCTGGCACATCTCTTAAATGTGGATTTAAGTTTCCCATAACTCCAATAATAGCTTTAGCCATTTTATTTCTCTCTTCTCGATTCTCAATAGCTATGGCTTGATCTACCATTTGATGTACATGTCTACCATATTCAGGTATAATAAGTTTTTTTCTAGCAGTATTATATTCTAGGGAATTCATAAATGCAATTTAATAAATTAATTTCCAATTTAAAGGCTAATTATATTATCTATCTTACTAGTTTTCTTGTAGATTTCAATAACATCATTTGGTAGTTTAGCATTATATCTAAATGAAATACTTATAAATTTATTGTTTGATGAAGATTTAAAATTCATTTTACCCTTGTATGAGCCAAGTATTTCTTTTAAGGATTTAAACTCATCTGAATTATCCTTAACTATAAATTTAAATAAATATTCACCTGGCCAATTTTGAGATTCATTCAATTGATTATGAAATCTAGAATAAAATTCTTCAGATTTAATATTTTTATGAGTCAAGAGATTAATTTTGTTGATTATACAAATATATACAATCATATTCTTTAAATGTTGAAATTGAAAAATAATAAAAAGGTTGTTCTTGCTGGTGGACCAAGTACTGGTAAGACTTCCATTTTAAATAAACTAAAAAAAAATGGATATAAATGTTTTGATGAAGCTGCAAGAGAAATACTTAGCAATTTCAATGAGAAAGGAGATGGATTTAAATCTAACCCAATCGAGATAAGTAATGAAATTTTAATTAATAGGGATTTTGACTTTAAATCTTCTGAGAATATACAATGTAAAGATAATGTTGTTTTTTTTGATCGAGGAGTTCATGAAATTACTGCTTATTTAAGATCAATTGAAAAATCAAATGAGTTTTGGGAAAATATAGTCCATAATTATAATTATGATGTAATTTTTATTTTTCCTCCATGGAAAGAAATTTACACAAAAGATTTGAATAGAATTGAGGATTTTGAAGAAGCAAAAAAAATAAGCCCTTTTATTTATGAAATTTATAAAACTAATTTTGAAAGAGTAATCGAAGTTCCTGAATTAATTATTGAGGATAGGGTAAAATTTATTTTAGAAAGACTATGAAAGAAAAGATTGTATTCTTTGGAACACCAGAATTTGCATTAGAATCATTGATAAAAATTAGTGAGAACTTTGAGATAGCTTGTACTGTTACTTCTCCTAATAAAAAGTCTGGAAGGGGTCAAAAAGTAAACGAGAGTATAATAAAGAGATACTCGGATAAAAATAAAATTCCATGTCTACAGCCCTTAAAATTAAATGATATAGATTTTATAAGTAAATTAAAATCAATAAATGCTAAATTATTCGTAGTTGTAGCTTTCAGAAGAATACCTGATGAAGTATTTAATATTCCTAAATATGGAACTATTAACCTTCATGCATCTTTGTTGCCTGATTATCGTGGAGCAGCTCCAATTAATTGGGTTCTAATAAATGGTGAAAAAATTACAGGCGTTACAACTTTCTTCATAAATAGTGATATAGATAAAGGTGAAATAATTATGCAAAAAGAGGTTAAGATTTTAAAAGATGATGATTTTGGAAGTTTATACAAAAGATTATCATCTATAGGCTCTAATTTATTGTCTGAAACTATATTAAGCATATTTAATTCAAATGTTAAGACTATAACTCAAGCTAATAGTACTAATTTGAGCCTTGCTCCTAAGTTAAATAGAGACAATACTAGAATTGACTGGAATAAGTCTAGTACTGAAATCAATAACTTAATTAAAGGCCTAAATCCAAAACCAGGTGCTTGGACTGAACTATTGAATGGTAATACAAAACTTAAATTAAAAATATTAAAAGCAGAAAGTCTTGATAATATAGAAAATACAGATATTCCTGGAAAACTTAATGTAGTTGATAATAAAATTATAATTAATACAGGTAGTGGGGCAATTAATTGTGAAATAATTCATTTAGAGAACAAGAAAGAAATGTATACAAAAGAGCTTTTAAATGGCTATAGATTTGACCAAAATTCCCGAGTTTACTGATTAAAACAAGCATATTATCAACAAAATGAGCATATTTATTAACAAATAACGTGATTTAACCTCTTATTTATGGGGACTTAGCTATTATCCTATATCTTTATTAAAACATTAAAATTAAGTGATATGAACAAATCAGAATTAATTGATGCTATGGCAGCTGACGCTGGTATATCTAAAGCATCAGCAAAAAAAGCTCTAGAATCTTTTCTAGGGAGTGTTGGTTCAACTTTAAAAGGTGGAGGTAGAGTTTCATTAGTTGGATTCGGATCTTGGTCGGTTTCTCAAAGAGCTGCTCGTGATGGAAGAAATCCTCAAACTGGTGCTACTATTAAAATACCTGCTAAAAAAGTTGTAAAATTTAAGGCTGGTGCTGAACTATCTGGCTCAGTTAACTAAGTTTTAAATTCATTTAAAAAATGTGAATAAAGAGCTTCTTTTTGAAGCTCTTTTTTTTTCTATGAAAGGTAGTATTCTTATATCTAGTCCGAATCTTTTAACTGATCAAATTTTCTATAAGTCTATTATTATAATAGTAGATGAATCTGAAGAAGGGTACACTGGATTTATACTTAATAAGCCAGAAGGATATTTTTTTATTAAAAATGAAAAAAAATTTAATGGTATAAAATATCAGTTCAATTATGGTGGTCCAGTTTCAAAAAGTACTTTTTTTATTACAAAGAGTTTAGAGTTTAATACAATTAATGATTTATTATCCTGGGGAGATAATGTTGAATTGATTTTTGAAAAGATAGAAAATGGATCTATTTGCAAAGATGAAGTAATGTTTTTTCAAGGATATTCAGGATGGAGTAAAACTCAACTTGAAGATGAAATAGCAAATAAATTTTGGATTACTCAAGATATAGAGTATGATTTATTTAGCCTAACAAAAAAAAATAGCTGGAAGACTTTAATTAAAAAATTAGGAGGGCAATTTAAAGTATGGTACAACTCACCAGATGATATAACTTTAAATTAAGATGAGCCTAAAACTTGTTTCAAATCAGAAATTAAACTATCCCATAATAATTTTGCTTCTTCAATTTCATCTTCTTGAGAAAAATCAGTAATTATAAGAGATACATCTTTTGTGATTTCATCCATCTGTATTTTAAACTCAAAGTAACAATCTTCTTCATCTGGTTCATCATTAATCCACTGAAACCTTATTCTTTCATTTGGCTTTTTACTAAGGACTCTAGCATATTCTTCTGAATCACCCCAAAAAAAAGTATACTTTTCACCTCTATAATTTACATCATCAGAAAACCATTCTGATAATCCAGATGGAGTAGACAAATATTGATAAAGGAGTTGAGGTGATGATTGAAAATCATATTCCAATACAAACTCTTTCTTTTGAGTCATAAAAATATTTTAAGTAATATATTAAAAAAAGTTAGTATATGCACCAATTAACAATTTTTTAGGTTTACTTTCTTGATATTTGTTTTATATATTTGCATTTCCTGGCGAGGTAGCTCAGTTGGTGAGAGCGTCGGATTCATAACCCGGAGGTCGGGAGTTCAAATCTCCCTCTCGCTACAACTTATATATGAAGTCAAATTTTTTAAAATATATTTTTCTATCTCTAGTTTTATTTAGTTGTAGTAAATCGGAAATTAATAACTCTTCGCAAGAGATTTTAGAAGAAGAGTTTGTTCAGATATATAGCTGTGTATCATATGATGATTTGTTAGATCCCCAAAATACTAATCAAGATGATTTAATGCAGTATTGGTATAAATTTGTTGAAGATGTAAAATGTACAAGAGGTGGTCCAGATTATGACGAGCTTAATCCCTCTCTCAATATTTTCTTTGAATTTAGAACTGCAGCACAAATAACTGCTGGTGTAACTCCAGATCATATCGCTTATTCAACTTTCACAGGATACTGTAATGATAATCGAGTAAATGTTGGAGTTCTCTACAATGAATGGACTGAAAAAAACTTACTTCAAAGGTTATGGATAATGTATCATGAATTTGGACATGATGTTTATAAATATGAGCATAGTTCTGATCCAGCAGATATAATGTATCCTGCAAGTACAAGAGGTGACATTGATTTAAATGATTTTATAGAAGCTAAAGACAGGATGTTTAAGAGATCTTTTCCTGGAATTAGATATATACAATGCCCATCAGAAGACTAACATTAATTATTTTGACATCTGTGCCTCTACCAATGGATTCATAATTTTAAACCATATAGGAGGAATAAGAGAAAGTAATATAGAAGTTGGATACCCATATGGTAAATGTGGGCAATCTACTAAAGATTCTAATACTTGATATTTTTTTGAAGATTTGAAGTGATGATCACTATGCCTTGTAAGTTCGTATAATACTATTCTTCCAATTGTATGATTTGAATTCCATGAGTGATGAGGTTTGACTCTTTCATACCTTCCATTTGAATCTTTCTTCCTTAATAAACCATAATGCTCTACATAATTAATTGTTTCTAAAAACAAAAATGATATAATTGACATTATAATGGATAGTAATGTAATATAAGGTCCAAAATAGTTATATATTAAAATTAAAAATGTGAATTGAAATATAGTATAAAAGACCATATCATTTTTGATTGATAAAAATCCTTTTTTAGATACCTTCAAGAGTTTTAACTGAATTTTCCATGCGTTTAAATATGTCCTAAAAACAGATGTCACCCAGAAACTATAAAGATTCTGTTTATATTTTGCTGTAGCTGGGTCTTCAGGAGTTGCTACGTTGATATGATGTCCAAAGTTATGCTCTATATAAAAGTGCATATATTGACAAGGTAAATACAAAAGTTTTGAGCAAGTTCTTGAAAAGAGGGATTTTCTATGACCCAACTCATGACCTACATTAATCCCATTAGTAGCCATAACTATACTAGCAGATAAAATTATTCCTGTCAATTCTGAAATAGATGAAGCTAATGCTAGCTTATTTAAAGAAAAAAAGAAAATACCAAAAACTAGAGGTATATTTAAATATAGTAATATATCAAAAAAAGGGTCTAATAACCTATTTGATATTTCATTTTCTGTATATTTTTCATTACTCCTTTTAACAATTATCTCAAGTAGAGGAATAAAAATAAAAGTATAAATAACAGCTAGATAATTATAAATACCACCTAATGAAATGCCTAAGAATGCCATAAGTGCAATTGAATAAGACATTAAATATTTTAAGTCTTTCATTATTGATTATTAGCTTTTATTAGATTTAGAGCTGAACCATTTTTATACCAATCTATTTGCTGAGAATTGAATGAGTGATTTAACTTAATAGACTCTTTAGATTGATCTTTATGAATTATCTCTAAGGTAATTTGTTGACCAGGAGAAAAAGATTCAAGGTCTGTAAAGCTAAAATAGTCATCCTCTTGAATTTTATCATAATCATTCTCATTTTCAAAAGTTAATGCTAACATTCCTTGCTTCTTCAAATTAGTCTCGTGAATTCTTGCGAAAGACTTTACTATTACAGCTTTTATACCAAGATGCCTAGGTTCCATTGCAGCATGTTCTCTTGAAGAACCTTCTCCGTAGTTATGATCACCAACTACTATGGTATCAATATTACTTTTTTTATAAAATCTTTGAGTTCTTGGAACTTCACCATATTCACCAGTGATTAAATTTTTAACACTATTTGTTTTCTTATTAAAATGATTAACAGCTCCAATTAAACAATTATCAGAGATATTATCAAGATGACCCCTAAATCTTAACCATGGACCTGCCATAGATATATGATCAGTAGTACATTTACCATGTGCTTTAATCAAGAGTCTTGCATTATTTATATTTTTTCCATTCCAAGGCTCAAATGGTTCTAGAACTTGTAACCTTTGAGAATCAGGATTTATAATTACTTCTATGTTACTGCCATCCAATGGTGGTTCAACATAACCATTATCTTCACAATCAAATCCGTTTGAAGGCAATTCATCTCCTACAGGTGGATCTAGAATTATTTCTTCTCCTTCTTCATTTATCAATTTATCAGTGAGAGGATTAAAATCTAATCTTCCTGAAAGAGCAACAGCCATAACCATTTCAGGTGATGAAACAAATGCGTGAGTATTTGGATTACCATCTGCTCTTTTAGCAAAATTTCTATTGAAAGAGTGAATTATTGAATTTCTTTCATTGTTATCCTCCCCTTCCCTATTCCATTGTCCTATACATGGGCCACAAGCATTGGTGAAAATTTTTGATTCTAATTTTTCAAATAGATCAATAATACCATCTCTTTCAGCAGTATATCTTACTTGTTCAGAACCCGGATTAATACCAAGTTTTGATTTAATTTTTATATTATTTTCTAAAGCTTGCTTAGCAATTGATGCTGCCCTTGATAAATCTTCATATGAAGAATTTGTACAAGAGCCTATTAGTCCCCATTTTATTTCACTAGGCCAATCATTAAGTTTAACTTTTTCTTTCATTTCACTAACTGGAGTAGCAAGATCAGGTGTAAATGGACCATTTATATGTGGTGATAATTTATTTAAATCAATTTCTATAATTTGATCATAATATTTTTCCGGATTTAAATAAACATCTTCATCAGATCTTAAATCTGACTTAATGTAAGAGGCTGCTTCAACAATATCTTGTCTACCAGTAGATTTTAAATATCTTTCCATAGAATCATCATATGCAAAAATTGAAGTAGTTGCTCCAACTTCAGCACCCATGTTACATATTGTTCCTTTACCTGTACAAGATAATGACTCAGCACCTTCACCAAAGTATTCAATTATATATCCAGTTCCTCCCTTTACAGTAAGTATTCCAGCTACTTTTAATATAACATCTTTTGCAGATGTCCAACCATTAAGTTTACCTGTTAATTTAACACCTATTAATTTAGGAAATTTTAATTCCCAAGGCATACCTGCCATTACATCCACAGCATCAGCTCCTCCCACACCAATTGCTATCATTCCTAAACCTCCAGCATTGACTGTATGAGAATCAGTCCCAATCATCATACCTCCTGGAAATGCATAATTTTCAAGAATTACTTGATGTATTATTCCAGCCCCTGGTTTCCAAAAACCAATTCCATATTTTTTTGAAACAGATTCTAAAAAATTAAAAACCTCTGAGCTTACTTTGTTTGCATTTTTAAGATCTTTAGATGCTCCAGATTGAGCCAATATAAGATGGTCACAATGAACAGTTGTTGGAACAGCAACTTTTTCTTTTCCAGCTTGCATAAATTGTAATAGTGCCATCTGTGCGGTAGCATCCTGACAAGTAACTCTATCTGGTCCAAAATCAACATAATCCTCACCTCTTTTGAATATTTTTTTATTTTCTAAATCCCAAAGATGAGCATAAAGAATTTTTTCGGATAAGGTTAAAGGTCTTCCTATTAAATTTCTCGCTAGAGAAACTTTATTGGACATTTCTGAATAAACTTTCTTGATTACATCTATATCAAAGGCCATATTTTTTTTTTCAAAAATAATATATTATTATTTACTCATATCTACAATTTGCTTAATAATATCAAAATTTGAATGAGGGGAGATCTCCATATTTATTGCAGAAAGATGAATATCTGAAAAATTTAAACTTTTGAATTTTTTAAAATTATATGGGTTAATTCCTCCTCCAGGCATTATTGCTATTCTATTATCAGACTGATCCTTATATTTTAGTAAGTTTTTAATACCAATTAATGCACTTTTACTATGACCTGAGCATAGAATTCTATCAAAACCATTATCAATTAAACACTCTAGTGAGTCTGTTTTGTTTTTTAAGAAATCAAATGCTCTGTGGAATGTAAGTTCAAACCCATAAGTAATTTCTCTAAATTCTTTAATTAAATCTGGTTTAAGAATACAATCTTTATTCATCATTCCAACAACAAAACCCTTTATATTAAGTCCTTTGAAATATTCAATATCCTTTTTCATTTTATTTATTTCTTTTTTTGTATAAATAAAGTTTCCTTCCCTAGGTCTAATTAAAATATTAATAGGTAAAGTAGAATTAATTAAAGCTTTTTTGGTAAAGTTTTTTGATGGAGTTACTCCTCCTACTAGATAATTCTCACAAAGCTCTATCCTATTTGCTCCAGCATTTTGAGCATTAATTAATGATTCTATTGAAGTTGCACATATTTCAATAATCATTTTTTATTACGATTTTTAAAGTCTTTAAATAAAAATAGTTAATTTAATTTTTGATATGGAACTAATTAACTCTAAAAAAGAATATGATGTAATAATTGTCGGATCAGGTGCTGCAGGAGGAATGGCTACTAAAATTTTATCTGATGCTGGACTAAATATTGCATTGATTGAAGCTGGACCTTATTTTGATCCTGCTAATCCAGAACAACAAACACAGTTGAAATGGACATGGGAATCTCCAAGAAGAGGGTCCTCAGTGACTAGAAGATTTGGTGATTTTCATATGTCATACGGAGATTGGAATGTTGATGGCGAACCATACTCATCTAAAAATGAGACTAATTTTATGTGGTGGAGATCAAGAATGCTAGGTGGAAGAACTAATCATTGGGGAAGAATAGCTTCAAGACTTGGTCCTAAAGATTTTAAGTGTAAGGATTACTATGATTTAGATGAAAACTGGCCTATTACATATGAGGATATAAAACCTTATTATGATAAGCTTGATAAACTAATTGGGGTCTTTGGAACTAAAGAAAATCTACCTAATGATCCAGATGGATTTTTTCTTCCTCCGCCAAAACCAAGACTTCATGAATTATACTATATTAAAGGAGCAAGAAAATCTGGGATTAATGTTATTCCTTCAAGGCTTTCTGTTTTAACAAAAAGAATAAATAGCGAAAGAGGACTCTGTTTTTATTGTGGACAGTGTGAAAGATCATGTTCAGTTTATGGAGATTTTTCAGCGAGTTCTTGTTATGTAATTCCTTCATTAAAAGGTGGTTTTGTTGATCTATATACAGATTCTATGGTTAGAGAAATTACAACAGATAAAAACGGAAGAGCTACTGGAATTTCTTATGTTAATAAGAAAAATGGAAAAGAATATAAGCTTAAATCAAAACTAGTTGTTTTAGGAGCGTCTTCATGTAGTAGCGCTAGAATACTTTTAAATTCTAAAAGCAGTGCACATCCTAATGGACTTGGAAACAGTAGTGGTTTAATTGGAAAATATCTTCAAGATACTGTAGGTACATCAAAATCAATTTTTGTTCCAGAGTTAATGAATAGAAAAACATATAATGAGGATGGGGTTGGCGGTGCTCATGTATACACTCCATGGTGGCTACATGATAAAAAACTTGATTTTCCAGTTGGATATCATATTGAAACATCATATAGAAATTTAGGTATGCCACAATTTGGTGTAGGTGGGTATATACCAAATGATTTAAATAGGTTTTTTGGTTTAAGAGTTGGAGGGTATGGAGAACAGATAAGAAAAGATGTAAAGAAATATTGGGGTTCAACAATTTCTTTGGAATCTAGAGGGGGAGCTATTCCTGATATAAATAATTATTGTGAAATTGATAATGAGAAGAAAGATAAGTATGGAATACCTGTTTTAAAGTTTAATTATAATTGGGCAGATTCAGAATTAAAACAAGCTAAGCATGCTCAAGATACTTATGAAGAACTTGCATACAATATGAACGGTATACTAATTGGTGATAAACCTGGAAAAGATCAAAATTATGGAATCTCTACCCCTGGATCAATTATTCATGAAGTTGGTACTACCAGAATGGGTGACAATCCAAATACGTCTGTTGTGAATAAATATGAGAGACTTCATGATGTTGACAACGTATACATTGTTGATGCTGGGCCATTTGTTTTTAAAGGAGATAAAAATCCTACATGGACTATTATGGCTTTAGCATGGAGAACATCCGAACATATAATTTCAGAATTTAAAAAACAAAATATATAATGGAAAGAAGAGAAAGTTTAAAAACAATCCTTTTATCATCTTTAGGATTTTCATTAACTCTTGAAGGTTGTATCAGTCCAATAGGTGAAGACATTTCAAAAAAAGTATGGGATTATAAATATGGCAGAACACCATACGAAAACTCTAGAGATGAAAAATTTCTTAATTCAGTATTTTTTAGTGAAAGTGAAAAAAAGACAATTGAAAAAATAGCAAATATCATCATACCCCCTAATGAATTTGGAGATATTAAAGATGCAGGTGTTGTAGAAATGATAGAGTTTATAGCAAAAGATTGGAGTACACCAGCTCATAATAATTATGGAGAAAATGTTCTTAGAAAAGGATTAAAAGTACTAGATGACTCATGTATTGATAGGTTTAGTAAGAATATTTTAGATTGTAGTGATGATGAAATAAAGTCTTTTTTTGATGAAATATCTTACCAAGATAATATTAGTGAAGATTTATCTGAAGCTGCCAACTTCTTCGCTACATATAGATATATGGTTGTAACTGGATGGTTTACATCTGAAGTAGGAATGAAAGACCTAGGATACAAAGGAAATATTCCAAATGTTTGGGATGGTGTTCCTGATGAAATATTAAAAGATCACAATGTTTCTTATGATGAAGAATGGGTAAAAAAATGTGTAGATCAGAGTAAGAGAAACGAAACTGCTATTTGGGATAATGAGGGAAATCTTCTAACGTAAAAAAACCTGTATGAGAGTGTGATTGTGTAAACTCCTAAAAAACAGGATTAAGGCTAATTAAACTTTCAAGGATCTATTCTAGATAGCTTGCTTTAGGATTTAAACTCACCTTTCTAAATTTAATACTCGTTGAGTTTACCAAAAATCACTCATACAGGTTAAATTAAAAATATGAATATTAAATTGAATTATCAATACTATCAATCATTTTTAACACTATTTTTTCTAACTCTGTATCTGAGTTACTTGATTTAGATTGATTTTGTAAACTTTTTGCAGCAAATTGAATACAGCTCATTGCGAGTAAATCCTGTTTATCTCTAACTGAATAATTATCCTCTAAGTTCTTAATATTTTTATCAATTATTTTTGCAGCTTCTCTAAAGTAAAATTCCTGAGATCTTTGAATTGTTAGAGGGTATAATCTATCTGCTATATTTAATTTGATTTTTATGTTTTCCTCCATTTAATTATAGATTAATACGTTCAATACAATAATCAATTTCTTGAATTAGATAATCAATTTTGTTTTTAAAATATTGTTTGTTTTGGCTTTCATCATTTATTGCATCAATTATTTTCAATTGCTTTTCTTTTTCTCTCAAAGCTTTAAATCTATTTTCTAAATCTTTTTTATCTTTTAATAAAACTTCATAATTAGATTCAATAGAAGCATTAATTCTTTTAAGCTCACTGTATTTATTTAACAATTCTTCAATTTTATTTTCAAGCAACAGAATGTGATTATTAAGCATTTTATTTTTATTCTAAACATTTCAATTTATAAAAATCTTAATTTAAATTTGAAGTGAAATGAATTTTTTTCTTAAAAATTTACTCACTTTAATACTTACTTTAAATATTTCATATTTATTTACTCAAGAAGTAGATTTTCACTCTCCTATTGAAACTCCATTTAATCTTTCCGGAACCTTTGGTGAATTTAGATCTAATTTCCATACCGGAATAGATTTTAAAGGAGGTAAGGGTAAAGAAATATACAGTATTGAAGATGGATATATTTCAAGAATTGAGACTAATATTTATGGCTATGGTAAAGTAGTATATATAAATCATTATAATGGCTATACATCAGTGTATGCTCATTTAAATAATTTTAGTCCAATACTTAATGACTATATAAAAGGTGAGCAGTATAAGTCTAAATCATACACAATTAAAAGATTTCCTAAAGTTGATGAAATTAAAGTGTCAAAGGGTGAATTAATTGGATACTCGGGGAATACAGGAAGGTCATTTGGTGCACATTTACATTTTGAAATCAGAGATACTAAAACTCAAAATGCCTTGAATCCATTAAATTTTAATTATGAGTATATAGATAACGAAAGACCAATCATTAGAGGATTATATGTTATTGATGAAGAGGATAAATTATCATTTAGTTTACCTGAGCAAGTTAAAATTTCAAAATTAAATGATTCAGTATACATCGGAAATGATATTATTTATAATGGATCTATTGGTTTTGGAATAGATATTTATGATATACAGTATAAGAATCTATTTAATAGAAATGGTATATATGAAATAGAACTTCTTATTGACTCTTTACCTTTATTTTCTTATAAAATGGATGAAATTAACTTTAGCGAAAATCATTTTAAAAAATTAATGTATGATTATAAGTCTCTTGTTGAAAATAATAAAAGAGTCTTAAAAGTTTTTACTCCTCCAAATTCTGATTTGTCATTTTTAAAAAATAATAGTTTTAATGGAATCATCGATCCAAGAGAAGTTAAAGAGTCTTTTGTAACAATTAAAGTTTCTGATAGAAACAGAAATAGTTCTTACTTAAATTTTAATATAAAATATGAAGATACTATTAAGAAAAAATTAGCCTATGATGGTATAGAGATTTTAAAAAATCAAAAATATGAGATAAATAAAAATGAATCTATTATAGAGATTAATAAGAACACTTTTTATGAAGATGTATTGATGAATATTTCAGAAATTAATGATACTATTTTCCTCGGAGATGATAGATTTCCAACTAGGTCTTCAATTATTATTAAATATCCTATAAGTAAATTAAAAGATACCAGTAGATTAAATCAAATTTTTATAGGAAAGGTTTTTAAAAATGAAGTTAATTATATAAACTCTAAAATAGATAAAAAATATATCTATGCCTCTACAAGCACTTTAGGAAACTATACAATTTCCCGAGATTCTTTATTTCCAGAAATCAGACCATTAAATTTTAGTGATAAATCAAACGTGAGCTCAAATAAATCTCTAAGGCTTTATATAAAAGATGATAAGTCTGGTATTAAAAATTACAAAGCTTATATAAATGGAAAATGGGCATTATTTGAATATGAACCAAAGCAAAACTTAATTTTTCATGATTTAGATGATTCTATAATAGAGAGTGGAGAAAATGATTTATTGATAGAATTTGAAGATGGTGTTGGCAATAAGCAGGTTTATAGCTCTAAAATATACTACTAACTATTAATAAACTCTTTAAGAGTTTCTACTAAATAATCAACTTCTTCCAATGAATTATTATGAGAGAATGAAAATCTAATAGAAGGAAACTCTTTGTTCTTTTCATTTTGTATTTCATTAAGAACATGGGAACCACTTGCACTTCCTGATTGACATGCACTTCCTTTAGAACAGGCTATACCTTTCAAATCAAGATGAAAATCTAGCATTGATGCTTTATCATTTGATATAGGTAAACATACATTTAAAACAGTATATGTACTTTTTTCTAGATCTCCAGACATTCCATTGTAATGAATATCAGGAAAAAGATGATTAAGTTTATTAATCATATAGCTTTTGATAGATTTAATATATTCCATTTCCTTATCTAAATTTTGAATAGAAATTTCTAAAGCTTTTGTCATACCTACTATATTATGAACAGATTCAGTACCAGCTCTTAAACCTCTTTCTTGAGGACCACCACAAATAAATGATTTTATTTTTGTTGATTTATTTATATAAGTAAAACCAATACCTTTAGGTCCATGGAATTTGTGTCCTGCAGATGATAAAAAATCTATATTTAAAGAACCAAGATCAATTGGGTAATGACCAACTGCTTGTACAGCATCAGAGTGAAAATAGGCATCATATTTTTTACATAGCTCTGAAACAGATTTTATATCAAGAATATTACCAATTTCATTATTTACATACATTAAAGAAACAAGTTTTGGCTCATTATAAGACTTTAATAGGCTCTCAAGACTTTCTAAGTCAATCATACCATCATCATCAAGACTAACATAATGTACTTTTATAGCTTTATTCTCAATTTCTTCTAGAGTATGAGTAATAGCATGATGCTCAATTTTTGAAGATATTAGATGTTTAACTCCAAGGTCTTTAACAGCACATTTCAAAATCGAGTTATCAGATTCTGTTCCTCCTGAATTAAAAATAATTTCTCCAGGTTCACAATTTAAAATTTTAGCAATAGATTTTCTGGATGTTTCAATATATGATTTAGCTGATCTTCCAAATGAATGAGTGGAGGAAGGATTTCCAAAACAGTTTTTTAAAACATCAGAGATTTCATCAACCACTTCATCTCTAACTTTAGTAGTTGCTGCATTATCAAAATATACTTTCATATACTTCTATTCAAATTCTTTAATTGTTGATATTATAATACTAATACAATCATATAATTGCTCTTGTGTCATAACAAGAGGGGGTGCAAACCTTATTATATTTCCATGAGTAGGTTTTGCAAGCAGACCATTGTCTCTTAACTTTAAACATATGTTCCAAGCAGTTTGGCTATCTTGAGAATCGTTGATAACAATTGCATTTAAAAGTCCCTTACCTCTAACAAGCTTAACTATTTTACTAGACTTGATATACTTATTCATTTCCGATCTAAAAATTTCACCAAGGACTCTTGCATTTTGAGCAAGTTTTTCATCAATTATTATTTCAAGTGCTTTCTTTGCAATACTTGCAGCAAAAGGATTTCCACCAAAAGTACTTCCATGTTGGCCGGGCTGAATAACCTCCATTATTTCAGAGTCACAAAGAACTGCTGAAATTGGGTAAGTCCCTCCACTTAATGCTTTTGCAAGAATTAAAATATCAGGTCTTACATAAGTTGACTGTTGTTCACAAGTAGATTGACAATTACAATCACCACAAGATGCAAGTAAAGAACCTGTTCTTCCAAGACCAGTCTGAATTTCATCAGCAATCATTAAAACATTATATTTAGTACACAACATCCTAACTTTCTTTAAGTATTCAGGTTCAGGCACATTTACTCCTGCTTCACCTTGAATAGGCTCTACTAAAAAAGCTACTATATTTTTGTCTTTTTTGAATTCATTTTCCAAGGCATTAGTATCTCCATGTGGTATAAGAATAAACCCAGGTGTATGAGGGCCAAAGTAGTCTTTAGATCCTGGATCAGTAGAAAAAGAAATTACAGTTGTAGTTCTACCATGAAAATTATTATTACACACTACAATTTTAGCTTGATTTTTATCAATATTCTTTTTTAAATATCCCCACTTTCTAGATAATTTAATTGATGTCTCAACTCCCTCTGCGCCAGTATTCATAGGAAGCAGTTGGTCAAATCCAAATAATTTTGTTGCAAACTCCATATACTCACCAAGCTTATTATTATGAAAAGCTCTTGATGTTAATGTCAGTGTTTCAGCTTGATTTTTTATTAAATTAACTAGTTCAGGATGGCAATGACCTTGATTAACAGCTGAATAAGCAGATAAAAAATCATAATATTTTTTTCCATTCACGTCCCACATAAATACACCTTCTCCTTTTTCTAAAACTACTGGAAGTGGATGATAATCATGTGCACCATATTTTTTTTCAAGATCTAAGTGGAATTTTGATAAATCTATATTGACTTTTTCTGACAAAATTTAGGTAGTTTGATTTATTATAAATATAGTAATTTTGAAAATATTTAAATCAATGACTTCTAAATATAAGTTGCTTATTTTATCCTTTATTTTATTGATTTCTTGTGAAAAAGATGATATCTGTATAGAAGGATCTGATAATACAAAAAAAATAACAATAGGTTTTTTAGATAATGAAACTAAAAATCCAAAAAGTATAAGTTTAGAGAGTGTAAGAGGTGTAGACAATGATTCAATTTTAGAAGAATTAACAGGAAATACTATTAAACTTCCATTAAGAGTAAATAAGAATAAAACTACTTATATAATGAAGTTCAATAGTATAGAAGATACTCTCGAAATAAATCACTTTTCAATTCATAAATACTTGAATAGATCATGTGGTTTCATTTCCAATTTTTTATTAAAATCTAGCACTGAAATCTCAAAAAATTCTGGATGGATAAAAGAAGTAAGTATTGAAAACGATTCAATTTTTAATGAAGAAAAAACTAACATATATATTCATTTTTAGTTTGATTTTTTTATCTAATTCTTTAATATCACAAGATATTATTAATGAAATAGATACTTTAAAAAAAACAAATAAAAAACTGTCAATCAATAAATTAAGATTTGGATTAGATATTTCAAAACCTGCCATATCTTCAATAGAAAAAGATGATCTAAATCTTGAATTTGTAGGAGATCTTCAAGTTTCTGATAATTTATACTTCGCTGCTGAAATTGGTTCTACAAATAAATTCATTGAAGATGAAA
>JAYNJU010000002.1:67500-171180 GCA_038110465.1 Bacteroidota bacterium
TATAAAAGCAGTTTACAACCCATAAGGCCGTCTTCCTGCACGCGGCATGGCTGGATCAGAGTTGCCTCCATTGTCCAATATTCCTCACTGCTGCCTCCCGTAGGAGTCTGGTCCGTGTCTCAGTACCAGTGTGGGGGATCTCCCTCTCAGGACCCCTACCTATCGGAGCTTAGGTGAGCCGTTACCTCACCTACAAGCTAATAGGACGCATGCCCATCTTTTACCGCCGGAGCTTTGCTTAAAAATTCATGCGAATTTTTAAGAACATAGAGCATTAATCAAAATTTCTCTTGGCTATTCTCTAGTAAAAGGTAAGTTGCATACGCGTTACGCACCCGTTCGCCGGTCGCCATCAATTACAAGTAATTATGCTGCCCCTCGACTTGCATGTATGAAGCCTGCCGCTAGCGTTCATCCTGAGCCAGGATCAAACTCTTCGTTGTAGTATTTTAAATAATTTATACGACTATGAATTGACTATGTTCTCAAAATGGTTTGCTAGTTCGTATCATTTGATACGCGCTGTCATTTTCAATATTTTCAATGAACTAACAAAAAAAAATTTATTGCAGCTTACAATAAATCTTTTTGCGGCTGCAAATATAAAATCTTTTTTATTGTTTTTAAACAATATTTTGATTTTATTTTTATTTATTTTTTGGATGGTAAATTTAATGAATCTTAGAGTGCTAAATGTCAATGTTTTATATTATTTATTAACACTTTTCTTATTATTACTTTTATCTCTCCAATACACATACAAACTATCTAAGTTAAAATCTAAAGCATAATCTTGTTTTTCTAGAGATCCATCGGCAAAAGATCTTTGTAAAATGTCTTCTATAAGATAATCTTCATAGTCATCGAACGGCTCAAATTCATCCTTTAATGAAATCGAATAAAAAGAAGCAGCAGTATTGTACATTAATGCTCTAAACTTATTTCTATATTCAGCAACTATTTTGTGTGCAGTTAATCCAGTCTGTCTATTTAATAATTTTACCAAAATTCTTCCTTGAGATCTAGAGAGTTTTCTTAATTCATCAGAAAACTCATCATAAACAAACTTTTCTAATTTTTTTAAATACATTCTTTGTTTTCTTTTAGAGTCTATTGAGTCAATTCTTGAATCTATTCTGTTCATCCTCTCAGATGCAAGCTTAGCATAAGGATAAACTTTTTTAACTCTATATCTAAGTATAACATACCTTCTTATTTCTTCATCATTGTAAAATTTTAAAGGTTGAAATACAGTAACCTCATCTAGCATAAATGTATTTGAAGGGATTGAATCTCCTGGAAATAAAAAATCAAGCTCATCATCATCATACTGAGCTATACATATATTTGAAAAAAAAATAAAAAATAGAAATAAATAATATTTCATTTAGCAAATTTAATAAGTTGATAGTAATAATTATTAATTTTACTTTTTTAAAAAATTATGAAAATATTAAATTCAAAATCAC
Source organism: Bacteroidota bacterium (assembly GCA_038110465.1). Lineage (GTDB taxonomy): Bacteria > Bacteroidota > Bacteroidia > Flavobacteriales > Flavobacteriaceae > Marisimplicoccus. The sequence continues at coordinate 68,970 of JAYNJU010000002.1, forward strand.
TTAAATTTCTTGAAGAATACTTAAATAACGCTTCTCCGACTGGGTATGAATCCAAAGGCCAAAAAATATGGATGGATTATTTAAAACCATATGTTGATGAATTTATAACTGATAGTTATGGAACTGCTGTTGGAGTTATAAATCCAAATAAAGAATTTAAAGTTGTTATTGAAGGTCATTCTGATGAAATATCTTGGTATGTAAATTATATTACAGATAATGGATTAATTTATGTTATTAGAAATGGCGGAAGTGATCATCAAATTGCACCTTCAAAATGGGTTAATATTCATACTAAAAAAGGTATAGTTAAAGGTGTTTTTGGTTGGCCTGCTATTCATGTAAGAGACCATTCTAAAGAAGCTCCGCCAAAGTTAGATAATATATTTATAGATGTTGGAGCTCAAGATAAAAAAGAGGTAGAAAAAATGGGAATTCATGTTGGATGTGTTATAACTTACCCTGACTCATTTCAAATAATAAATAAAAATAAGTTTATATGTAGAGCAATTGATAACAGAGCAGGTGGATTTATGATTGCTGAAGTTGCAAGATTATTAAAGGAAAATAAAGTTAACTTACCTTATTGTCTATACATTACAAATTCAGTTCAAGAAGAAATTGGTTTGAGAGGAGCTGAAATGATTACAAATACTTTGAAACCAAATATTGCAATAGTAACAGATGTAACTCATGATACTTCAACTCCAATGATTGATGCAAAAAAAGAAGGTGATGTGAAAATTGGAAAAGGACCGGTAGTTTCATATGCACCTGCTGTTCAAAATAATCTTAGAGAGAAAATACTAAATACTGCTGAAAAGTATAAAATTCCATTTCAAAGAGCTGCATCTTCAAGATATACTGGAACTGATACTGATGCCTTCGCCTACAGTAATGGAGGTGTTCCATCTGCTTTAATTTCATTGCCTTTAAGATATATGCATACTACGGTTGAGATGGTTCAAAAAGAAGATGTTGAAAATGTTATTAGATTAATATTTGAGACACTTAAAGAAATTAAGTCAAATGAAAGTTTTAGTTATTTTGACTAATCAAGGCTTTGTTAATTCTTTTGACAATATTTGGACCTTCATATATAAATCCTGTATAAAGTTGAATTAAGTCAGCACCAGATTTAATTTTTTCAATAGCATCTTCAGGATTCATAATTCCACCTACTCCAATTATAGGGAAATTTGGTCCCAAATTTTTTCTTAATAATCGAATAACCTCATTACTTCTTTCTTTAAGAGACTCACCGCTCAATCCACCTTTTTCATATTTATTATTAGATTTTAAACTAATTCTTGAAATTGTAGTATTAGTTGCAATAATACCATCTAGTCTTAATTCAGTTATTAAATCAACAATTTGATTTAGCTGATCTGCATCAATATCTGGAGATATTTTTAAAAGTAAAGGCTTATATTTTTTTTGTTTTTGATTATAATTTATAAGTTTTTCAAGTAAAGGCTTAAGAAGCTCTTGGTTATGAAAATCTCTTAAATTCTTAGTATTAGGAGAACTTATATTAATTGCAAAATAATCTACATCATCATGAAGTACTGATAGACATTTAAGATAATCATCCACACCTTCACTATTTTCGGTGAAAAAGTTTTTACCAATATTAGCACCTATAATTAAATTTCCTTTGTTCTTCAAATTTTTACTAACTACATCCAAACCTTTATTATTAAAACCTAATCTATTTATTAATGATTTATCTTCAACTAATCTAAAAATTCTTTTTTTTGGATTACCTGGTTGAGGTAAAGGGGTAACAGTACCAATTTCTATAAAACCAAAACCAAAAATTGAAAAGTCATGGTAAAGCTCTGCATTTTTATCAAATCCTGCGGCAAGTCCTACAGGATTTTTAAATTTTAAACCTAAAATTTCCTTCTCTAAAATTTTATGTTCAACTCTGTAGAATTTTGATATGATAGTTTTTAAATAAGGAATCTTATTTAAAATTTTTATAGAAATAGTTGAAAATTCATGTATTTGTTCTGCGTCAAAAAGGAAAAGTATTTTTCTTAAAACTTTATACATTAAGTTTTTAAATTTGAAGAAAGTTCCAATGATATAGCAGATTTTTCTATTTTTAATTTACCTGCCATTGTCTCAATTATACATGTAGGACTTTTGCTATCAAACTCAGTAATTCTTGCATGAACTCCAGACTTAGTTATAATTCTATCACCTCTTTTTAAATTGTTTAAAAACTTTTTCTCTTTATTGTTTCTTCTCATAGATGGAATGATAATAAAGAAAACAAATACTAACCCGATAAGTAATAGATAAGGGAATTGTGAATCCATAATTAATTTGATTTAGGTTCTACAAAGGCTTGAATTCTAAGTAATTCACCTCCAGTTGAGGTATTTGCTGAGACTTTAACCATTTTTTGCTGTAGATTTGGTCTACCATTAGAGTCAAAATTTACTTCAATCTCTCCAGTTTCACCTGGTTTTATAGCAATATTTTTAGGGTATTTAGGAACAGTACAACCACAACTTCCAACAGCATCTACTATAAATAAATCATTTTCTCCTGTATTTGTAAATGTGAAAATTGTTTTAGCAATTTCTCCTTCTTTGATAGTTCCAAAATCATGAAAAATTCTATCAAATGTTATTTCAGCATAACTAGGCTGAACCATGCTTGATTGATTATCTGGATTGATTTTACTGGAAGCTGTCTCATTACATGAAATAATAGTTAATGAAAAGGCAGTAAAAATAAAAAGTCTTAAAATTGATATCATTATTTTTTTTTCAAAAGTAAATAAAATTAAGTTATTAGACCACGTCCTTTCTTAACTATTAAACCACTTTTAGTCAAATCTTTAACTATATTATCTAGTATACCATTAACAAATTTTCCTGAACTGGGAGTTGAGAATTCTTTCGCAATCTCGATGTATTCATTAATTGTAACTTTTGTTGGTATTAATGGAAAATATATCAATTCAGCGATTGCAATAACCATAATTAATTTATCTATCAATGCTATTCTATCAGAATCCCAATTGGGTGTTCTACCATCTAAATTTGATAATAGTTCAGTATAGTTATCTAAAACACTGTTTAACAACAATTGACCAAATCGAATTTCTTCTTCAAAAACACTTGGAGTTGGAAGATTAAAAGAACTTGGAGATTGAATATCAATACTATTAATTTCTTTAATAAGAAAAGAATTTACATATGGAAAGTCATTAACCCAATTTATATTTTGTTCTTCCAAAAAATCATGAAGAATTTCTGATGTAACAACTATATCAGAATATGTCTCTATGAAAAATTCTAGATATAATTTATCGGCTTTTTCTTTTCTTTCTATATATTCCTTATTGAGTTCAAATATTTGATTTTGTATTTCAATAATGTAGTTATGATGCAGATCCCAATTAATCCTATTATTTCTTTTAATTTTTTCTGTATTTATCTTACTAAAGAAAAAAAAATATGGGTTATTAGATATAAAAGGACATGAAAATTTTTGAGATTCTAAATTGTTGAAATAAAGATGTATTTCCTTGAGATAATCAATAACATTTAGGAAAAGTTCCAAAGAAATTATCGCATTCTCTTTTACAATTTTAGAATAGTTTTTTTTATCAATTAATTCAATGTAATTTGAATAAATTGTTTGAACTACGATTGTTCGAATATGTCTTCTATTTAACATTTTAAAAGAACTCATCCAAAATTATATAATTATCTCATATTAATAAAATATTAGACAACAGAAAGTTTATATTTGATATCTGATGAATGAATTAAGAAGGCTAAATAAGTTTTTATACAAGTATAGAGGTAGACTTTTAGTTGGATTAATAATTACCATTATTGCAAGATTATTTTCTCTTGTTACTCCAAGATTAGTTGGAGACTCAATGACTAAGATTGAAAATTATTTAAATTTAAGTAGTATCTCTCCAATTGAATTAAGAGAAGTATTATTATTTAATATTTTATTGATAGTTGGAGCTTCTCTAATATCAGGCTTTTTTACATTTTTGATGAGACAAACTATAATTAATGTTTCAAGGTTTATTGAATTTGATGTCAAAAGTGAGATTTTTAACCATTACCAATCTCTAGATCAAATTTTTTATAAGAAAAATAGAACAGGAGATTTAATGAATAGGATTAGTGAAGATGTAAGCAAAGTGAGGATGTATTATGGACCTGTTATTATGTATGGAACAAATGCATTGATTTTATTTATTGTAATTATATCATATATGTTTAGTGTAGCTCCAATGCTTACAATATACAGTTTGATTCCACTTCCTATATTATCAATATTTATCTATAAGATTAGTGACCTAATTAATATAAAAAGTACTCATGTTCAAGAAAGTCTTTCAGATTTATCAACATTCTCTCAAGAAAGCTTTAGTGGAATTTCAGTTTTGAAATCCTTTAGCATAGAAAAAATAATATTTAAAAGGTTTGACACATTTGCATTAAAAAGTTTTAAGAATAATTTAAGCTTAGCAAAAATTCAAGCATGGTTCTTTCCTATTATTCTTTTTTTAATTGGACTTAGCAACCTGATTGTGATTTTTATAGGAGGAAAGGAATTTATAGATGGTAATATAGAAATTGGTGTGATAGCAGAATTTATAATTTATGTAAATATGCTTACATGGCCAGTAACTTTAGTTGGTTGGGTTACTTCCATTGTAAAACAAGCAGAAGCCTCTCAAAAAAGAATTAATGATTTTATGAGTTCAAAATCATCTTTATTAAATGGAAATGAAAAATTAGATGTTATTAAATCAAAAGAGATTTACTTTAAAAATATTTCTTTTATTCATAATCAAACTGGAATACAGGTTTTTGATTCTTTTAATTTAAAAATTGAAAAAGGTAATTCTATTGGTATTATTGGTAAAGTAGGATCGGGTAAATCAACTTTATTGGATCTTTTAGCCAGAATATATGACCCAACACAAGGAAGCGTTATCATTGAAAGTACTGACATAAAAAAACTTGATATTAATAACCTAAGAAGTATTATTAGTTATGTTCCTCAAAATAACTTTTTATTTTCCGAGAGTATTTTTAAGAATATTCAATTTGGAAATCTTAATGCTACTAAAGATGAAATAATTAAAGCTGCTAAACTTGCTGAGATAGACTCAGAAATTAGAAAATTTGATAATGGATATGAAACTATTCTTGGTGAAAGAGGAGTTACTCTTTCTGGAGGTCAAGCTCAAAGAATTTCAATAGCAAGATCCTTTATTAAAGAGGCAAGTATATATTTGTTTGATGATTGTTTCTCAGCTTTAGATACTGAAACAGAAGAAAGAATATTAAGCAATCTTAAAAATAATTTTCAAAATAAAACTATAATAATTGTAAGCCATAGAATCTCATGTGTAAAACATTCAGATAAAATTATAGTGATTGATGAGGGAAAAATAATACAAGAAGGGAGTCATAAAGAATTAATAAATATCAAAGGTTATTACAAGGAATTATTCGATAAACAAAAGACTGAATTAAGTAAGTAGTTTTATTATATTTGATTAAAATTTTAATATGGAAAATCAAAATGAATATAATGCTGAAGAAATTTTTTCAAAGGCATTAAGAGCTGGAAGAAGAACTTATTTTTTTGATGTAAGAGAAACTAAGGCTGGAGATTACTACTTAACAGTAACTGAAAGTAAAAAATTCACAAACGAAGATGGAACTTTTTACTATAAAAAACATAAAATTTACCTTTATAAAGAAGATTTTGAAGAGTTTAATAACTCTCTTAAAGAAACTTGTGATTTTATAATTGACAAAAAAGGGTCAGAGGTTATTAGTGAAAAGCATGATAAAGATTTTGTTTCAAAAAAAGATATAAAAGATGAAGATGCCGATGATGCTAATGATGAAGAGAAAGATTTTGCAGATGTCGATTTTGAAAATGATGATGAATAAATAAATTTAAAAACCATGAAAAAACTCTTATTTATTTTAGCACCACTATTTTTTGTAAATGCTCAATTAAATCTTGAGTATTATCTTGGAAATCTAGATAATTACAACAAATCAATTCCAACACCAGAAGAAGTAATTGGTCATCAAGTGGGAGAGTTTCATGTTAGTCATGATAAACTTAGTCACTATGTTCAAGAAATTTCAAGAAATTCAAAAAGAGTTAAGCTCATAAATAGAGGAAAATCATATGAGAATAGAACTTCATGGTTGATGATAATAACCAGTGAAGATAATCATTCAAATTTAGAAGAATTGAGAATATCTCATTTAGAACTTTCTAACTCCAAAAACAAAAAAATTGATGTTTCTAACATGCCAATTGTTGTATATCAAGGTTTTTCTGTTCATGGAGATGAACCTAGTGGTTCTAATGCCAGTTTGCTTTTAATGTACCATTTGATAGCAAGTGATTCTCAGGAAACTCTTGATCTTCTTGATAACACTATAATACTATTAGACCCTAGTTTTAACCCTGATGGCCTTCAACGTTTTTCTCAATGGGCAAATAGCAACAAAAATCAGAGTTTGAACCCAGATAATAATGATAGAGAGTATAACCAATATTGGCCTAGAGGAAGAACCAATCATTATTGGTTTGATTTAAATAGAGATTGGTTACCTAATCAATTACCTGAAACTAAGGCAAAATTAGAAACATTCACTAATTGGTTACCCAATATTTTAACTGATCACCATGAAATGGGAACTAACTCTTCATTTTTCTTTCAGCCAGGGGTTCCGGAAAGAAAAAACCCATTAATTACTGATTTAAATCAGTCTTTGACAAAAGAAATAGCAACATATCATGAAGAAGCATTAAATTCTATAGGTTCTCTATATTACTCTGAAGAGGATTATGATGATTTCTTTTTTGGAAAAGCATCTACATATCCTGATGTAAACGGAAGCATAGGAATACTCTTTGAACAAGCAAGTTCAAGAGGGCATATTCAAGAAAGTGTAAACGGTATTCTAACATTTCCTTTTACAATTAGAAATCAATTAACAGCAGCATTTTCAACTCTAAAAGCAGCAAAAAACATGAGAGTTAAGCTTTTAGATTATATGAAAAACTTCTATGATAATCAGGTAGAGTTAAATCCTAGAGAAAATGAAAATATAATATTTGGGAAAAATAAGGATGAATCTACTGTATATCATCTTGCGGAACTTCTTCATAGTCATAAAATAAAATTTAACTATTTAGCTAAGGATGTAAAAATAAATGGAAGAGTATTCAATAAAGAGAAAAGTTTTATAGTTCCACTTAATCAACCTAAAAGAACATTAATTAAGGCTATGTTCAATACTCAAACAAAATTTAAGGATAGTTTATTTTATGATGTTTCAGCATGGACATTTCCTCTTTCTTTCAATGTGAATTATGATAATACATCAAGTTTAAGTAAATCAAATATTTTAGGATTAAAGGGTGAAGAAGTATCTAATTTAAATAAGTCTAAAGGATATGTTGATAATAAATCTGAATATGCGTATTTATTTGAGCCTCATGAGTACTATGCGCAAGCTGCTGTGTATAAACTAATTGATAAAGGACTTAGAGTTAAGACAGCTACAAGAAAATTTAAAGTTAATGGAAAAGAATATGACTATGGAACCTACTTAGTTCCAGTTCAAAACCAAAATCTTAACTCTGATGAAATTTATAAACTCTTACAAAAAGTTTCAGAAAAATATAACATTGAAGTTAAGTCTCAATTAACTGGAATAACAGAAGGTATTGACCTGGGCTCAGATTATTTTAGTATTGTGAATAAACCTTCAATAGCTCTAATTGTTGGTGAAGGGGTAAGAAGTTATGATGCGGGAGAAATTTGGCATTTATTAGATACAAGATTCAATATTCCAATTTCCAAAATTGATGTTGGTGATCTTGGAGATATAAATTTAAGTAGATATTCTCATGTAATACTTCCAGATTATAATGGAGATGATATAGACTCTGAATTATTACAAAATTATGTAAATGACGGAGGAAATTTGATTGCCTATAGAAACTCTATTAGATGGGTTTCAAGAAATCTATCAGAAATTGAATTTTTAACAAATCAAATTAATGCAGATGGGATCACTTTTGCAGAAAGAGAAAGTTTTTATGGAGCACAACAAACAGGAGGTGCTATATTTAATTCTAATGTAGATAAAAGTCATCCTATAAGCTATGGTATAGAATCTGAAACTCTTCCTCTATTCAGAAATTCAAATGTTTATATGGAAAGAAGCAAACAAAGTTTTAATAATCCTATTTCTTATACTAATAACCCACTAATGAGTGGTTATATATCTGAAGAAAATTTAGAATTATTAAAAGAATCTGTTCCTTTTAAAATAATTAGAAATGGTAGAGGTAAAATAATGTTGATGACAGATAATACCAATTTTAGAGCTTTCTGGTTTGGAACAAATAGAATATTATTAAATATGTTGTTTCACTCCAATATCATGTAAATTAGTTAGAGACTTCATTTATAAATTTTATTCTATAAAGTCTTAATTCTTCTTCATCATAATCTCCTTGAAATTCTTCAAGTGCTAGAGATATATCTTCACTTTCGCTGTCCATGAAATATTCTTTGAGTTCATCTTGTTGGTCTTCATCTAAGATTTCTTCAACATAATAATCTATATCCAATTTAGTTCCAGAAAATACTATACTCTCTAACTCGGATAATAATTCGTTAAATTCTATTCCTCTTGATTGACTGATTTCATCTAAAGGTATTTTTTTATCTATATTCTGAATTAATGAAAGCTTTTTTGAAGACTTTTCTCCAGAGGTTCTTATAATTAGGTCTTCAGGTCTTTCAATTTTATTTTCATCGATATACTGCTTGATTAACTTTATGAAATAATTTCCAAATTTTTTTACTTTACCTTCTCCAATTCCATTAATATTTTTAAACTCATCTAATTCAATTGGATATTTAAATGTCATATCCTCTAAAGAGAATTCTTGAACAATTGCATAAGGTGGCAATGAGTATTTTTCTGAAAGTTGTTTTCTCAAATTTTTCAATTTATCCATTAATTGTGAATCAATTACTGAGGTTTTAAAATTTTCTTGACTAAAATTGATAGTTTGATCAAAGATGTTATTAGGTGTAATTTCATATTTAAAATCTTGATTCAAAAAGTCGGAGTTTTCTTTTGATAATTTTAAATAACTTATATCATTTATATCTCTCTCAAGAATACCATCAACTATTAAATGAGTAATTAATGTTTTCCAGTACTCTCTATTTATTTTTTTAATTTCATTATCAGGTAAACTATTAACCAAGTCCTTAAAAGATATTTTTTTACTGTTTTTAAAAAAATTCTCAATAAGAAATCTTGACTCTTCTGAAGCATCTATTTTTTCCTTTTTATTTCTTGAATTATCATCCATAAGTTCATCATTATAGACCTTAGGATCATATTTTTCTCCAAAATAACTTAATAAGAACTTCCTTCTTGAGATAGATGATACAGCAAAGTTTTTAACTTCTTTCAAAAGCAAAATTCCAATATTTCTCTCAGCTGATCTATTTTGTGAAAGCAGTTTCTCCAATTTTTCTGCATCTTCATCAGAATAATACATTATACAATGACTATTAACACCATCTCTACCAGCTCTTCCAGTTTCTTGATAGTAACCTTCAATACTTTTAGGAATATTATAGTGAATAACAAATCTGACATCTGGTTTATCTATTCCCATTCCAAAAGCTATAGTAGCCACTATGACTCTACAATCATCTCTTAAAAATTTATCTTGATTTTCCTCTCTTACTTTTTTTTCTAAACCCGCATGATATGGTAAACTAGAGATTCCATTAATATTCAAAAGGTTAGAAAGGTCTTCTACAGTCTTTCTTGAAAGACAATAAATTATACCTGATTGATTTGAATTTGATTTAATGTATTTTATTAAATCTAGATCAGTTTCATTATTTTTTGATCTTACCTCATAGAACAAATTTGGTCTATTAAATGAGGACCTATAAACTTTTGAATTATTTATTCTTAAATTTTTCAAAATATCATCTTGGACTTTTAAAGTTGCTGTTGCAGTTAGTGCAATAATTTTAATTTTAGAATCAATAGAGTCAATTATTTCTCTTATTTTTCTATACTCTGGTCTGAAATCATGGCCCCACTCTGAAATACAATGTGCTTCATCTATAGCTAAAAATGATAACTTGATAGTCTTTAGGAATTTTATTGTATCATCCTTTGACAAGGTCTCTGGTGCTACATATAGTAATTTAGTTTTACCATTTGTTATATCACTTTTTACACTTTTTATCTGATCTTTATTTAAAGTTGAGTTTAGCACGTGAGCTATTGAAGTATTTGTATTATTAGATCTTATTAAATCTACTTGATTCTTCATTAAAGCTATCAATGGAGAAATTATAACTGCTGTTCCTTCTAAAACTAGTGCTGGTAGTTGATAGCAAAGTGACTTACCACCTCCTGTTGGCATAATAACAAAAGAATCGTTACCATCCAATAAGTTTTTTATGATAACCTCTTGCTGACCTTTAAACTCATTGAAACCAAAATATTTTTTTAAACTTAAATTTAAGTTTTCCAAACTATGGTTTTTACAAATTTTATAATTTTGTACTATATACAATTTAAAATAAAAATCTCACTTTGACTAATACTGAAATAATTAAAAAAACTGCAATTGATACATTAAGCATTGAATCAAAATCTATACTTAATATGATAAGTATAATTGATTCGAACTTTATTAATGTAGTAGAAACTCTGAACAAGTGTAAAGGAAAAATTGTTTTGACTGGAATAGGAAAAAGTGCCATCATAGGAATGAAAATTTCTGCTACTTTAAATTCAACTGGTTCAAAATCAATTTTTCTTCATTTAGGCGATGCTCTTCATGGAGATATGGGTGTTATTGATAATCAAGATGTTGTAATATGTATTTCTAAAAGTGGTGAATCAGAAGAAATCAAATCATTATCAAATCACTTAATAAATAATAAAATAACTTTGATAGGTATTTCTTGTATTAAAAATTCTTCTCTTGAAAAATTATCAAATTATTTTATTCATACTAAAATAGAAAGAGAAGCATGTCATAATAATTTAGCTCCTTCAACTAGTTCGACTTGCCACCTTGCAATTGGAGATGCTATAGCAATGTCTTTACAGAGGATAAAAGGATTTACCCCAAATGATTTTAGTATGTATCATCCATCTGGAAGTTTAGGAAAAAAACTTAGCCTATCTATGATTCATTTAATAGACCCCGATAGAATCCCTTATGTAAGTCCATCAGATTTATTTCCTCAAGTAATTTCTGTAATCTCTTCTTATATGTACGGAGCTACAGCCGTAATTGAAAAAAATCAAATTATTGGAATTATAACTGATGGTGATATTAGAAGAATAATAGAAAAAAGAGAAAATATTGAATTATTAAAAGCATCAGAGATCATGAATATTAATCCTAAGGTTATTAAATCAGAGGTTTTGGCAATAGATGCTCTTAAAGAGATGAAAGAAAATAAAATTAGTCAAGTATTGGTAATAAATGATCAAAATAGTTACATAGGTGTAGTTCATTTATTAGATATAATTAAAGAAGGTATTGCCAATGAATAAATATAAGGATATGTCATTTCTGGATCATCTTGAAGAACTTAGATGGCATATAATTAGATCTACATTTGCAGTTTTGATTGTTGCAGTAATTGCATTTTTAGCTAAAGACTTTATTTTTGATCAGATAATTTTTGGACCCAAAAAAGGAAATTTTATTAGCTATGAAATTTTTTGTTCAATTTCACAATCATTCGGAGGAACTGCATTTTGCTTTGATGAGTTACCTTTCAGAGTTCAAAGTAGAACAGTTTCTGGTCAATTTTCAGCTCATTTATGGACATCAATTTTAGCGGGGTTTATATTAGCATTTCCTTATGTTGTTTTTGAATTTTGGAAATTTATAAGTCCTGGCCTTTATAAAAAAGAAAAAGAGGGAGCAAGAGGCTTTATATTTATTTCTTCTTTACTGTTTTTTATCGGGGTAACATTTGGGTATTATGTAGTTACCCCTCTTTCAATTAATTTTTTAGGAAATTACACCATTAGTTCAGAAGTTTTTAATGATTTTGATTTGAGTAGCTATATAGGTCTTCTAAGAGCATCTGTATTAGCTTCAGGTCTAATTTTTGAGCTACCTATTATAATTCATTATTTAACTAAGGTAGGACTTGTTACTCCTGACTTTTTAAAGAGAAATAGAAAATTTGCTCTTGTCATTGTACTAAGTTTATCTGCCATTATTACTCCGCCAGATATAGCGAGTCAGATTATAGTTAGTATTCCTATTTTGATATTATACGAAATAAGTATAGTCATATCAAAAATTGGATATAAAAAATTAAATACATAATATTTGTTTATATGATTTTAAAGGCAGAAGAAATATCAAAATCCTATAGAGGTAGAAAGGTTGTAAATAATATTTCAATAAAAGTTAATCAAGGAGAAATTGTTGGATTACTTGGTCCCAATGGAGCGGGAAAAACTACATCTTTTTATATGATTGTTGGAATAATAAAGCCAGAGAGTGGAAATATTTTTTTAGATAGTGAGATTATTTCTTCATATCCTATGTATCAAAGAGCTCAGAAAGGAATTGGATATTTGGCTCAAGAAGAATCAGTTTTTAGAAAGCTAAGTGTTGAAGATAATATTCTCGGCGTGTTAGAATTTTCAAGTCTTAGTAAAATTGAGCAAAAACAAAAAGCTGAACAATTAATGGAAGAATTTGGCCTTATCAATATTAGAAAAAATAGAGGTGATTTACTTTCAGGTGGTGAACGAAGAAGAACTGAAATTGCAAGAGCTCTTGCAAATAACCCTAAATTTCTTCTTCTTGATGAGCCCTTTGCTGGAGTTGATCCTATAGCTGTTGAAGATATTCAATCTATTATTTCTGTTCTTAAAAGAAAAAATATTGGAATATTAATTACTGATCATAATGTTCAAGAAACTCTTGCAATTACAGATAGAACATATCTAATGTTCGAAGGAAAAATATTGAAAGAAGGAGTGCCGGAAGATCTAGCTAAGGACGAAATGGTCAGAAAAGTATATCTTGGAAAAAACTTTGAATTTAAAAGAAAGATTATATAGTAATCTTCATATTAGAGACCATAAATTTCTTATTACATTCAAAAATAAGTAAGAAATTATAATCAAAGTAACCCCTCCTATCCCAAAATAAATAATTATTGGAATTGAAATAACAACAGTAATTATTTTAAATGTATTGTAATCATATTTTCTAAGTGATAATCTCAATGAAAATAGTCTAAAAGGAACATTCATTATTATAACACTTGAAACTACTAGAGTAATTAAAGAGAAGTTATTAAGTAAAAAATCTTTTGAATCTATAAAGAATGGATGTTCAATTAAAATCGGGAAAGATGCAAAGAATAGTGCATTAGCTGGCGTTGGTAAACCTTCAAATTCATCAGTATAATCTATAGTATTGAATTTAGCTAATCTAGTTGCAGATCCTAGAGTAATTAAAAAAGCAATAAAAGCAACAGGAGAAAATGAGAATATTAAATCAAGATTTATTAATGGATCTATGTTTAGATTTAAATTATAATCTGATACAGGGTTACCAGATAATTTAAATAATTGATAGACAATTACTCCTGGAACAACACCACTTGTTATAATATCTGAAAGAGAATCTAAGTGTTTTCCAAATTCAGACTCTGCATTAAGAAGTCTTGCAACAATTCCATCTAAATAATCAAAAAAAACTCCTAATAAAACGAAAATTAAAACAGCTTCAAATTGAAATTGAAATGCAAATGCGATTGACAAACATCCACACATTAAATTTAGTAATGATAATAAATTAGGAAAAAGACCTTTTATCATGATATTTACAATTCAATTTATAAAAAAATTGTAATATTAATATCTTAATAGCTCTAAACTTAAAATATTGAGTAAGCATCTTGGTTTTTCAATCCTTTCTGGTCTATTGTTAGCCTCTGCTTGGCCTATTAATGGGATTACACTTCTAATCTTCTTTGCCTTAATTCCTCTTTTAATTATAGAAGACGAGATTAGTAGAGATAAATTTGATAAAAAGAAAACTAGAATTTTTTTCTATTCATATTTGGCATTTTTAATTTGGAATATTGCAACTACATGGTGGATAATATATACAACTCTACCTGGTGCAATTTTTGCAAATATTGCAAACTCTTTGTTCTACAGCATTGTTTTTATTCTTTATAGTAGAGTTAAAAGAAAAATTGATGTTAAAACTGGTTCACTATTTTTAATTACATTTTGGATTGCATTTGAAAAATTTCATTTGAATTGGGATTTTTCATGGCCATGGCTGAATTTAGGGAATATTTTTTCAGAAAAGGTTAATTGGATTCAGTGGTATGAATATACAGGTTCTTTTGGTGGAAGTTTATGGGTTTTGTGTTCAAATTTACTTTTGTATAATCTTATTAGAAACAGGAGGAAATTCAATGATTTAAGAAGATATTATATCAGGTTTATTCCTAGGCTTACTTTAATATTTCTTCCTATTTTAATTTCTATTCTTATAAAACCTAATACTGAATTAGGAAAAGAATTTAGCGTATTAATTACTCAGCCTAAAATAAACCCTTGGGACTCAAAAAATGGGATTAATTTAACAAATACAGAATATTTTGAAATATTCAAAGATTTAACTTATGATGAACTTAAATCTAATGAATACGATTTTGTAATTACTCCTGAAACATACTTTTCTGAGGGCTACGGTGAAAATATTGACTATTTTAAATTCACTAAACTTCATGATAGTTTGACAAACTATTTCAAAAATTTTAAAAAAACCAACTTTATTTCTGGGATTCAGTTTTTCAAGTTATATCAAAATGATGAAAAGCCAACAAAAACAGCTAATTTTGTAAGAGATCAATTATGGGTTGACTATTATAATTCTTCAATTAATTTTTCTTCTAATAAAGAATTTGAATTTAATCATAAATCTAAACTTGTTGTTGGAAGTGAATATATGCCTCTAAAATCAATTCTTGAACCAATTATAGGTACAGTTATGATTGATTTAGGAGGTTCTACTGTTTCTAAGGGTATCCAGCACCCATCAAATAGAATACTTTTTGAACATTCTAATGAAGATTTTAAGACAATTCCAATTGTTTGTTATGAGACAATTTATGGTGAGTATGTAGCAGATTATGTTGACTTAGGTGCTAACTTCATCACAATTATTACAAATGATGCATGGTGGGGTGATTCTCCAGGTCACAGACATTTACTTAGCTACGCTCGTTTAAGAGCTATTGAGAACAGAAGATATGTGGTTAGAAGTGCTAACTCGGGTGTTTCTGCTATTATAAATGAAACAGGTGAATACATAACTACTTTGCCTTTTAATGAAAAGGGTATTTTAGCAGGTTTAGCGTATACTATTGATAAAAGAACATTTTATAGTAAGAACGGAGATTATATTGCTAGAATTAGCATTTTAATTTCAGTATTATTACTTCTAATATCACTATCAAAAATTAAAAATTAATTTTTTTTTATAAATCTGTTGGAAATTTGAACTTATAATATATTTTTGAAGAAAATTTAAATAATGTATTGGACATTAGAACTTGCTAACTACCTAAGTGATGCACCTTGGCCAGCTTCAAAAGATGAACTTATTGATTTTGCAATAAGAACTGGAGCACCATTAGAAGTTGTAGAAAACCTTCAATCTTTAGAAGATGAAGGAGATATATATGACTCTATTGAGGAAATTTGGGCAGACTATCCAACTGAAGAAGATTATCTATGGAATGAAGATGAGTATTAAACTCATTTGATCTCCATTTAGTTATTTTTCGATAAATTTGCTAAAAAATTGGCATGTCCATAATTAATTCTCTTTTAAAGGTTTTTCTTGGAGATAAATCTGGAAAAGATCTCAAAAAACTCACCCCTATAGTTGAAGAAATAAATGAGCATTTCAATAATCTCTCTATTCTAAGTAACGATGATTTAAGAAATAAAACTAATAGTTTTAAAAAGATAATTTCAGATAGAACTTTTGAATTAAAAAGTTCAATTGAAGAATTGAACAATAAAATATTATTAGAAAGCTCTAATAGTGAAAAAGAAAATTTATTTAGTCAAGTTGAATTAATAGAAAAAGAACTTATTCAAAAAAAATCAGAAATTTTGGATGATCTTTTACCTGAAGCTTTTGCCGTCATTAAAGAAACAGCAAAAAGATTCTATGAAAATGAAGAAATTAAAGTTTCAGCCTCAGAATTTGATAAAGAATTAGGACAAAAAAAATCATATGTAAGTATAAATGGAAATATAGCAATTTGGAAGAACAAATGGGATGCTGCAGGGAAAAATGTTAAATGGGATATGATTCATTATGATGTACAGTTGATAGGTGGAATTGTTCTCCACCAAGGAAAAATTGGGGAAATGCAAACTGGGGAAGGAAAAACTTTAGTGTCAACTCTACCTATTTATTTGAATGCACTTACTGGTGATGGAGTTCACTTGGTTACTGTAAATGATTATTTAGCAAAAAGAGATAGCTCATGGATGGGACCAATTTTTGAATTTCATGGCCTAAGTGTTGACTGTATCGATAATCATAAACCGAATTCACCAGAGAGAAGAAAAGCATATAACGCTGATATAACTTATGGCACTAATAATGAGTTTGGATTTGATTATTTAAGAGATAATATGTCGCATTCATTAGATGATATTGTTCAAAGAAGACATAATTATGCCATTATTGATGAAGTAGACTCTGTTTTAATTGATGATGCTAGAACACCATTAATCATATCAGGTCCAACTCAGGGCGGTGATAGACATGAATTTGATAATTTAAAACCTAAAATTCAAAGTCTTGTTTCTATGCAAAAAACTTATTTATCTAATATTCTTGCAGAAGCAAAGTCTTTAATAAATAGTTCTGAAATTGAAAAAGGTGGTTTTTTACTCTACAGAGTCTTTAGAGGGCTACCTAAAAACAAAGCTTTAATAAAATTTTTAAGTGAGGAGGGTGTGAAACAGATTCTTCAAAAAACTGAAAATTTTTACATGCAGGATAATAATAGGGAAATGCATCAAATTGATGAAGAGTTGTACTTTACTATTGATGAAAAAAATAATCAAATTGAGCTAACTGAAAAAGGAATTGAGACATTATCAAAAGATCTAGATGATAAAGATTTTTTTGTTATGCCAAATATAGCTTCAGATATAGCTTTAATAGAAAAAAAAGGCCTTAAACCAGAGGATGAAGCAAAGGAAAAGAATGATCTATTTAATGATTTTAATATTAAAAGTGAAAGAATACACAGCATAAACCAATTACTTAAGGCATTTACATTATTTGAAAAAGATGTTGAATATGTAGTTGTAGAAAACAAAGTAATGATTGTAGATGAGCAAACAGGTAGAATCATGGATGGTAGGAGATATTCTGATGGACTTCACCAAGCTATAGAAGCTAAAGAAAATGTTAAAATTGAAGCTGCTACCCAAACTTTTGCGACAATAACTCTTCAAAATTATTTTAGACTTTATTCTAAACTTTCTGGAATGACAGGAACTGCAGTTACTGAAGCAGGAGAATTCTGGGAGATATATAAATTAGACGTTACAGAAATACCAACCAATAAACCTATTGCAAGGAAAGATCAGGATGACCTAATATATAAATCAAAAAGAGAAAAATATAATGCAATTATTGAGGAGGTAATTAATTTGAGAAATAATAAAAGGCCAGTATTGATAGGTACGACTTCAGTAGAGATATCTGAATTGTTAAGTAAAATGTTATCCAGGTCAAATATCAATCATAATGTTCTAAATGCAAAGTTGCACAAGAAAGAAGCTGATATTGTTGCCGAAGCAGGTAATCCTGGAGTTGTAACAATAGCAACCAATATGGCAGGTAGAGGTACTGATATTAAATTAAGTAAAGAAGTAGTTGATTCTGGAGGTCTAGCTATTATTGGGACCGAAAGACATGACTCAAGAAGAGTTGATAGGCAATTAAGAGGTAGATCTGGTAGACAAGGTGATCCTGGTAGCTCTCAATTTTATGTCTCATTTGAAGATAATTTAATGAGACTTTTTGGTCAAGACAGAGTTGCAAATGTTATGGATAGAATGGGGTTGAAAGATGGAGAAAACATTCAACATCCAATGGTAACCAAATCAATTGAAAGGGCACAAAAAAAAGTAGAAGAAAATAACTTTGGAATAAGAAAAAGATTATTGGAGTACGATGATGTTATGAATTCTCAAAGAAATATTATTTACACACTAAGAAAGAATGCATTAAAGGGAGAAAGACTTCAAATTGATATATCTAATATCATGTTTGATACAATTCAAGAAATTGTTATTTCCAATAAGTCTTCAAATAATTTTAAAAACTTCGAATTTGAATTAATTACAACATTCTCGATGACTTCTCCAATCTCCGAAGCTGATTTTATAGAAACCAGTGAAGATGTTTTGATAAACAAACTATTTGAAGAACTTAAAGTTTTTTATAAAAATAGAAAAGAGTTAAACAGGGTGATTGCTATGCCAGTAATCAAAAATGTTTTTGAAAATAAAAGTAATTCATTTAAAAGAATAGTAGTCCCTTTTACAGATGGGAAAAAAGTAATCAATATTGTTACTGATCTTGAAAAATCATATGAAAGTGAAGGCGAAAATTTATTAAATGATTTTGAAAAAAGCATTTCATTAGCAATTATTGATGAGAAATGGAAAGACCATCTAAGAAAGATGGATGAATTAAAACAGTCTGTTCAACTAGCTGTTCATGAGCAGAAAGACCCTCTATTGATATATAAATTTGAAGCATATGAATTATTTAAATCTATGATTAGTATTTTAAATAAAGAGTTACTTTCATTTTTATTTAAATCTGGTCTTCCTAATAATCAAAGTAACATAAAAGATGCTTCTTCAAATTCATCAAACTCTAATAATTACAAAACATCAAAAGAAGAAAGCTTGAATAGTGATCAATTAGCTGAAAGAGCAAGAGAAATTGGTGCAAGTGCCAGTCAATCCTCTCAAAAAGTAGAAACTGTAACTAGAGAATTGCCTAAAATAGGAAGAAATGAGAAAATTGAAATTAAAAATATTTCTTCTGGAGAAACTAAGACAATAAAATTCAAGCAAGCTGAAATTTTACTTCAATCTGGAGAATGGGAGATTAAGTCTTAATTCCTAAATAGAGAATTTTAAATTAATCTTAAGATTAATAATAATTTAATATTTTTTAAAGCTATTTTTTAAGATATCAATAATTATAAAATTATAAAAGAGTCTTTTATATTTCATAATTTTTATGAATAATCCATAATTATACATTTGTAAATATCGTATGAAATTAAAAGACCAAGGACTTTATCTATCAGAATTTGAACATGATAATTGTGGGGCAGGTTTTATATGCAGTCTAAACGGAGAGAGGACTAATTCTATTATCAGCAAAGCTTTAAATATTTTAACATGCTTAGAACATAGAGGAGCAGTTAGTTCAGATGGAAGGACAGGAGATGGTGCTGGTATCTTAATAGAAATACCTCATAATTTTTTTGTTAACGAATGTAATTTCAAATTACCAAATCCTATAGAATATGCCGTTGGTATGGTTTTCCTTCCAAATAACATAAATCAATCAAATTATTGCATAGAAAAATTTGAGAATGAGTTGAAAAATCAAGATCTTGAAATTTTAGGGTGGAGAGATGTTCCAGTAAATTCAAAAGTTGTAGGAAGTATTGCTAGTAAAAGTCAACCTCTTATTAAGCAGGTATTTATAAAGCCAAAGAATTCTAATTTGAGTGAAAGATTATTTAATCTAAGATTATTTTTATCAAGAAAAATTACTGAAAATTTGATTTATGGATCTGAGTTATCTCAAAAAGACTTTTTTTATTTCTCTAGCTTAAGCACACGAACTATTATCTATAAAGGACTTTTAATACCTGAAGATATTGAAAGATTCTACAAAGACTTAATAAATCCTAATCTTGTAACAAAACTTGCACTTGTTCATCAAAGATTTTCTACAAATACATTCCCAACTTGGGATCTTGCTCAACCATTTAGATACATGTGTCATAATGGTGAAATAAACACTTTTAAGGGTAACCTGAGTAGAATGAAAGCAAGAGAAGAACTTCTTTTTTCACCTGAGATACCTGAAGATGATTTGAAAAAAATTCTTCCAATAATTATTCCTAAAAAATCAGACTCTGCATCAATGGATATGGTAGTAGAACTTCTTTTAATGACAGGAAGGTCTTTGCCTGAGGCTATGATGATGTTAGTTCCTGAAGCATGGGAAAAACATAATTTTATGGATGAAAGTAAAAAGGCATTTTATAAATATAATAGCTGTATTATGGAGCCTTGGGATGGTCCAGCTTCAATTCCTTTCACAGATGGTAAGTTTATAGGAGCTCTTTTAGATAGGAATGGCTTAAGACCCTCTAGATATACCGTTACTAAGGATGGATATGTAATAATGTCTTCTGAGACGGGTGTTGTTGAATTAGAACCAGAAAATATATTATCTCATGGTAGACTCGAGCCAGGAAAAATATTTTTGGTAGATATGGAACAAGGAAGAATTATTCAAGATGAAGAAATCAAAAATGAGATAGTATCCAAAAGACCATATAGTAAATGGGTTAAAAAAAATATTTTAAATCTTTCAGATATTCCATATACTGGTAATAGAACTCCAGATGAAAAAATTAACTTAGAAACAAGGTTAAAGATCTTTGGATATACCAAGGAAGATTTTAACAGGTTAATAATTCCTATGAGTCTTAGTGGTAAAGAATCTATTGGATCTATGGGAACTGATACTCCACTTGCAGTATTATCGAAGAAGCCTCAACTAATCTATAATTATTTTAAGCAACTTTTTGCCCAAGTAACAAACCCTCCTCTTGATGGTATAAGAGAGGAAATTATTACTGACACTAGCCTTTCTTTAGGGAGAAACTATAATATTTTTGATATAATTGAAGAACATGCAATTAATCTAACAATAAAAAATCCTATTATCTCAAATGAGGATTTAGACAAAATTAAATATATAGATCATTTAAATTTTAAGTCTAGTTCAATTGAATGTTTATATGATTTTAAAAAAGGCCATAATGGAATTGAGGAAGCCTTGGATAAAATTGTGGAATTAATTGAAAAATATATAGATAAGGGAACTAATATAATTATTTTAAGTGATCGTAATGTTTCTAAAAAAAAGGCACCAATTCCAATTTTACTTGCTTGTTCATATGTTCACCAAACTATGATTTCTAAAAACAAAAGATCAAAGTTTGGAATAATTATTGAATCTGCAGAACCACGAGAGCCACATCATTTTTCTATGTTATTTGGATATGGTGCTAGCGCTATTAATCCTTATCTAGTTAATGAAATTATTAGTTATCACCATAAAATAGGATATATTGAGAATATTAGCTTAGATCAAGCCATTAAAAACTTCAATGAAGCTATAGCAATGGGAATATTAAAGGTTATGAACAAAATTGGTATATCAACACTTAATTCTTATAGAGGCTCACAAATTTTTGAAGCTTTAGGTTTGAAAACAAATTTCATAAATAAATATTTTAAAAATACACCTTCAAGAATAGAAGGGGTTGGATTATATGTTCTTGAAAAAGAAATAAGTCAAAGAGTTAACTATGCCTTCAATTCTGATTCTAATTTTTCATCAATTAAGACTGGAGGAGATTATAGATGGCGAAGAGATGGAGAAAGTCATATGTTTAATCCTAAAACAATATCCAAACTTCAAGATTCAGTAAGAAAAGAAAGTTTCTCATCGTTTAAAGAATATTCACAAATAATTGATAAACAAGAAGAACAACTTATGACAATTAGAGGTCTATTAAAGTTTGTTGATTATAATCCAATTCCTATTGAAGAAGTTGAACCATGGACTGAAATTGTAAAAAGGTTCAAAACTGGTGCAATGTCTTATGGCTCAATAAGTAAAGAGGCTCATGAAAATTTAGCAATAGCTATGAACAGAATTGGAGGTAAAAGTAATTCAGGTGAAGGTGGAGAGGACTCTGTAAGATTTAAAAAAGAAAGTAATGGAGATTCTAAAAACAGCTCTATTAAGCAGGTTGCTTCTGGTAGATTTGGAGTTAGTTCATTTTATCTAACCAATGCAAGTGAAATTCAAATTAAGATGGCTCAGGGAGCAAAACCTGGCGAGGGGGGCCAACTTCCCGGACCAAAGGTCAACCCTTTGATTGCTAAAGTTAGAAACTCAACTCCTTATGTCGGCTTAATTTCTCCTCCTCCACATCATGATATATATTCTATCGAGGATCTTGCTCAATTAATATTTGATTTAAAAAATGCTAATAGAGAGGCTAGAATAAATGTTAAATTAGTTTCAGAGGTAGGAGTTGGAACAATAGCCGCAGGGGTAGCAAAGGCAAAGGCAGATGTGATTTTAATTTCAGGATATGATGGAGGCACTGGTGCTTCCCCGTTGACTTCACTAAGACATGCTGGGTTACCATGGGAACTTGGAATTGCTGAGGCACAACAAACTTTAGTTATGAATAACTTAAGGAACAGAGTAGTTTTAGAATGTGATGGACAACTTAAAACAGGTCGTGATGTGGCTATTGCATGTTTATTAGGAGCAGAGGAGTTTGGTTTTTCAACTGCGCCTTTAGTTGCATCTGGCTGCATTATGATGAGGGCTTGCCACCTCAATACTTGTCCTGTAGGAATAGCAACTCAAGATCCTGATTTAAGAAAAAATTTTAAAGGCACCCCAGAACATGTTATCAATTTCATGTACTTTATTGCTGAAGAATTAAGAGAAATTATGGCCAATCTTGGTTTTAGAACTATTGAGGAAATGGTGGGCCAGACTCAAAAGTTAAAAGCAAAAGAAGGTATTGAAGATTATAAAGTTAAAGGAATTAATCTTGAAAGAATTTTATATAAACCAATTTCTGATAAAGACACTAAAGTATGTAATACTTCTACACAAGAACATAATTTAGAAGGAGTCTTAGATTTCCAAATTTTAAAATCTTCTAAGCTTTCGATAAATAAAAAAATTAAATCTGAGTTTGAATTTAAAATAAAGAATACCGACAGAGCCGTTGGAGCAATAATAAGCAATGAGATTTCTAAAATACATGGAGAAGAAGCATTACCAGATAAAACACTTAATTTGAAGTTTTATGGTTCAGCTGGTCAAAGTTTTGGAGCATTTGCTGTAAAAGGTTTGAATATGACGATTTTTGGAAATACTAATGACTATTTTGGAAAAAGTTTGTCTGGTGCAACATTAAGCGTTAGAGTTCCTAAAAATTCAACATTTAAAGCCCATGAAAATATTATTATTGGAAATGTTGCATTATATGGTGCCATAAGTGGTAATGCTTTTATAAATGGTATTGCAGGTGAAAGATTTTGTGTTAGGAATTCAGGTGCTAATGCTGTTGTTGAGGGTATTGGAGATCATGGATGTGAATATATG
Organism: Bacteroidota bacterium; assembly: GCA_038110465.1. Lineage (GTDB taxonomy): Bacteria > Bacteroidota > Bacteroidia > Flavobacteriales > Flavobacteriaceae > Marisimplicoccus. The sequence goes on from JAYNJU010000002.1 coordinate 92,628, forward strand.
ACGGGTGGTAACGTAGTAGTTTTAGGTAAAATTGGAAGAAATTTTGGTGCAGGAATGAGTGGAGGTGTTGCATATATCTATAAGTGTAATGACTTTTCAAATAATAACTTCAACATGCAAATGATTAATCTTGAAAAATTAAATAATCAAGATGAAGATTTTACTTTAGAATTGATACAAAAACATTTTTCGCATACCAACAGTAATATTGCTGAAAATATTATTCAAAATTGGGATAAGGAAAAACTAAACTTTATTAAGGTAATGCCCGAAGATTATAAGCTTGCCCTTGAAAGATTAGCATCTGAAAAAATTAATCAATTAGTTAAGTAATGGGAAAAATCAAAGGTTTTAAAGAATTTGATAGAAGAGAGGAAAAATATATTTCAGTTAATAAAAGATTAAAGAATTATAATGAGTTTACCATTACTCCAAATGAAAAAGAACTAAATAATCAGGCTTCCAGATGCATGGATTGTGGAGTTCCTTTTTGTCATAGTGGATGTCCATTAGGAAACTTAATTCCCGATTTTAATGATTTTGTATATAAAAATAAATGGAAAGAAGCTTTAGAAATACTACATTCTACAAATAATTTCCCTGAATTTACTGGAAGGTTATGCCCTGCTCCATGTGAATCTTCATGTGTTCTTGGAATTATAGAATCTCCTGTATCAATAGAAATGATTGAAAAAAATATTGTTGAAAGAGGTTTTAAAGAAAACTGGATAGTTCCAAAATTACCTCATAAAAAAACAGATAAAAAAATTGCAATTATTGGATCAGGACCTGCTGGATTAGCAGCTGCACAGCAATTGAACTCAGTAGGTCATAGTGTTACTGTTTTTGAAAGAGATAATAAGATAGGAGGTTTATTAAGATATGGTATTCCAGATTTCAAATTAGAAAAAAAAATCATAGATAGAAGATTAAATATTTTAGTCAAAGAGGGTATCACATTTAAATGCAACACAAATATTGGCAAAGATATTACAATACAGGAGCTTGAGAAAAACTTTGATGCTATCTTACTTTGTATTGGAGCATCAAGAAAAAGAAGTCTTGATATTCCAGGAAATAATATTTTTGGAGTGGAACAGGCAATGGATTTTTTAACTCATAACAATAAATATGTAGATAATCAAATAGATAAACATTTAGATAGATTTAATGCTAAAGGAAAAAATGTAATAGTAATAGGAGGAGGTGATACTGGTTCAGATTGCATAGGAACATCTAATAGACATGGAGCTAAAAGTATAGTAAACTTTGAACTTGCACCAAAACCACCAATTAACAGAAGTAATGAGAACCCATGGCCACATTGGCCATTCACATTAAAAACATCTTCCTCACACGAAGAGGGTGTTGAAAGAAAATGGAGTATTCTAACTAAAAGATTTATAGCTGATTCAAAAAATAATTTATGTGGTCTAGAGACTGTTAATGTAGAAATTGATCATGAAAAGAAAAAAATTATTGAAATTCCTAATTCTTTAAAGACTTGGAATTGTGATCTAGCGATTCTAGCATTAGGTTTTACAGGACCTGAAAATATTATCCCAAATAATTCAAATCTTGAAATTAATTCAAAAGGAAATATTAAATCTAATTTTAGTTTTCAAACAAAAAAAAATAATATTTTTACTGCAGGTGATTGTAGAAGAGGACAATCCTTAATTGTTTGGGCTATTTCAGAAGGTAGAGAAGCTGCATATCATATTGATAAATATTTAATGGGAAGCTCTGATCTTCCTCAAAAAAGTATAACAGGAGACCTTTAGTTCAATTGCCTAATTTTATGGCATGAATTCTAAAAAGGTTAAATTTCTTATAGTTTCTAGTGCATATCCCTACAGAGGAGGAATTTCAGATTCAACTCATTCATTTTGCAATGAATTAGTAAAGTCAGGAAATGAAATTGAAGTTTGGACTTACAAACTTTTATATCCAACTATTTTATTCCCAGGGAAAACTCAGTTTAGTAAAGTTAAATACGCTCAGAATTTTCATATTAAAAGAGTAATTAATACTTTAAATCCTTTTAATTGGATTTATTTAACAAAAGAAATAAATAGATTAAATCCTAAATATATTGTTTTAAGGTATTGGTCTCCAATTCTATCTTTTCCTTATTTCTTTATGACTTTATTTATAAAAAGAAATATTACAGTAATTGGATTAATAGATAATTGGAAAAATCACGAAAAACTACCTTTAGAATTTATTTTTAGAAAACTAATAGAAAATTCCTGTAATAGGTTTATTACTTTTTCTGAAAACGTAAGCAATCATATAAGAAGTGAATCAAATAAAAAAGTTAACACATTATTTCACCCAATAAATAATAATCTACCAAATATTAAAGAGAGTAAAACAGCTAAAAAAGATCTTCAACTTGATGATACAAAATATATTTCATTTATTGGTTTAATTAGAAAATATAAAGGTTTAAAAACTTTTATTGAATCAATAAGTTATCTAAAGGAGGATAATTTAAGATTTATAATTGCGGGTGAATTTTATGACTCAAAAAAAGAATATGATGAGCTAATAAATAAATTTAATTTAAGTGATAGAATTATAGTAAAAGATCAATTCTTGAGTTTAGATGAATTAAGAGACTTAATATGTGCTAGTGAATTAATTATTCAACCCTATTTAAAAGCAAGTCAAAGTGGGATTATACCTCTAGCATATAATTACAATACTCCATTGATTGTCTCAAATATTAATGGGTTAAAAGAAATTATATCAAATGATGGATCAGGGTTAATTTTTGAATCTACTCCAAAAAATCTTGCAGAAGCTATTATAAATGCTTTAGATAAAGAAAAATATCAATATCTATTAAATAACATTATGGATAAGAAAAAAAACTATACTTGGTCAACTTTTGTAGAAAGATTTAATAAAGAGTTGATATAGCCTAAAAATTATAAACCCATTTAAAATACCAAAAATACCTCCAAATATAATATCAAGAGGAAAATGCACTCCTAAGTATATTCTACTATAAGATATAAATGATGCAAATACTAAAGATATATATATAAATATACTTGAATGCTTTTTCAATAGAAGACCAAAAAAAATAGCCAATGAAAAAGAATTTGAAGCATGAGCTGAAAAAAAGCCAAATCTACCACCACAACTCTCTTTTACCAATCTAACTGTACTTTTTATTGACTCATTATAACAAGGTCTTAATCTCTCAAAAAAATCCTTAGATAAATTTGAAGTTTGGTCAGCTATTAAAATTAATATTATTATAAAGGTTAAAAGGAAAATCAATTTTGAATTCAATTTAGTTTTTGAATAAAAAATAAAGATCCCAAGAGCTAATAAATAAAAAAATATGTTTGCCTCAATTTCAGATAATAAAAACCAAAATTTGTCATATTTAGTTGTACCAAGATTATTTAAATACAAGAAAAATTCTATATCATAATTTAAAATCTTTTCAATCATTTAGTTTTATAATTCTTTTTGAAAGATAGTTAAACCTTAGAAAAAGAAATAGCGAAGATGAGAATAGTCCTAAAAGGAGTCCTATCCAAATACCCACCATTTCAAGTGAAGAGTAGAATCCTAAATAAAAAGAAATTGGGAAGCCAATTACACCATAGGAAAGAAATATAATTAATGCAGGCTTATTTACATCTTGCATACCCCTTAGTGCACCAAGTACAACTGCTTGTATTCCATCAAATAACTGAAAAATACCTGCAATAATTAATAATCTTGAGGCTATATTTAATACTTCATTAACATCTTTAGAATTTATTGGATTATTTGGATCTAGATATAAAAGAGGGAGTGAATCGTTGAATATTAAGAAAATCATACAAAAAATTGTATCTATAATTATTATTAAAAATAAGGTCGATAATGCAACTTGTCTCAATTTATTAAAATTCATAATACCTCTCTGGTTTCCAACTCTAATCATTGCTGCCACTCCTACTCCTAGAGCTACCATATATGTCATTGAAGATAAATTAAGAGCTATTTGATTGGCAGCTTGAGAATTTTTTCCAATCAATCCCGACATCCAAACTGCAGAAATAAAGAATGCTACTTCAAAAAAACTATGTAATGCGGAAGGAAACCCTAAATATAATATTTTCTTTACTCTATTTATTTGAAATTTTGATGGCAAAAATCTTGAAATATATTTTGACATACTTTTATGCATCTTTAAATAAAAAACTATAAATAAAAGCATACATATTCTTGAAATTAATGTTCCTATTGCTGCTCCTTCAACTCCAAGTTTGGGGAAAATCCAAAACCCAAAGATTAAGAAGAAGTTTAATACTACATTTATTAAATTTCCGATTAAAGTTGAGTACATAGCTGCCTTTGTGAATGATAGACCATCGGCAAATTGTCTAAATGATTGAAATGTTACAATTGAAATTAATGAGAATGAAACCCAAAATAAATAAGGTGATGCAAGTTCAACCACCTCAATGGGTTGATTCATATAATATAAAAGGCCTCTATTAAAAAAAACAATTAAAAAAAGTAAAAGGCCTAGTATTACACAGATTAAAAAACTATGCTCAAAAATCCTAGAAATATCATTGTCTTTTTTTGCTCCATCTGCCTCTGCAATAAGAGGAGTAATTGCCTGAGAGAATCCGATTCCAATTGACATTGCAATAAAAACAAAACTATTTCCTAAAGATATAGCAGCTAGCTCAGCTGTTCCAAGCTGACCTACCATCACGTTATCTATAAATTGAACAAATGTATGACCAAGCATACCAATCATAACTGGATAGGCTAACTTTAAATTATACTTAAATTCTCTAGAATAAACTGAGAATCTATTGAGTATATTTACCATTTCTATAATTTATAATTATCCAGAAGGTATACAAGTGATGCCATAGCAGCAGCACCAAGTTCTAATTCTCTTTTGTTTACTTTATCAAATGTGTCTGAGGCGGAGTGATGGTAATCAAAATATCTTTGAGTATCAGGCCTTAAGCCAGCTAATATAACTTTACCATCTTTAAGAGGACCAATATCAGCACCACTTCCTCCTTTAAAGAAATTATTCATTCCATATTCAGTAAATAAGTCTTCATACTTTTTTAAGGACTTAAATTCTTTATCAGAAGTATCAAAACTAAATCCTCTAGGGGTAAATCCTCCTGCATCTGATTCAAGGGCAAAAAAATGGTTCTCATTTTTTTCTTTAGATTCATTAGCATATTTATTTCCCCCTCTTAAACCATTTTCTTCATTAGCATATAAGACTACTCTAATTGTTCTCTTAGGATTGTAACCTAAGGCCTTAAATATTCTAAGCACCTCCATAGATTGAACTATTCCTGCACCATCGTCATGACTTCCATCTCCTAGATCCCACGAATCAAGGTGACCTCCAACAACAATAATTTCTTCAGGTTTTTCTGATCCTAATATCTCTCCTATAACATTATAAGTTAAAACATCTGGAAAATTCTTTGAATTTTGTCTGAAAAAGAATTTTATATTAGGATTTAACTTTAACATTGAGCTTAATAGTTCCGCTCCATTAGTACTTATTGCAGCTGCAGGTATTCTTTGATTTAAAGAAATACCATCATAATACATAGAGCCTGTATGAGGATAGTCATCAAGATTTGTTGTCATAGATCTAACAATAACACCGACAGCACCAAGTTTAGCTGCTTGAACTGCACCTTGAGTTCTTTGATTAACACTACCACCATATGCTTGAAATGTATTAATAATTGTTGGATCCATTGGTCTGTTAAAAAAAACTATTTTCCCTTCAACCTTCTCCTTACCTATTTGGTTTAATTCATCAAAATTTTTTACTTCAATAATATTAGCTGATATTCCAATAGATGGTGTAGATATTGAACCTCCTAAAGCAGCAATTGGAACAGATATATTATTACCAGGTCTTGTTTCAATATGTGCATATTCTGGTGCACCTCTAACCCACTTGGGAACCATTACTGGTTGAAGCCAAACAGAATCTAGATTAATTAATGACAATTGTTCCTTCCCCCAAGTTACAGATCTATCATAATTAACAGATCCAGATAATCTTCCCCCTATTTGATTTGATAGATAATCTAACCATTCATATGCTTTACCATTGGATAATGCTTCATTATAAACACTTTTTATGAAAGAAGAAAATTCATCAGTGTTTTGAGAATAAATGTATTGGTTAAGAAGTAGGGCTGTAAAAAAAATTATTTTTTTCATCTAATGCTTTGTTGCAAATAATTCAACATCTTTTTTTGATACAGGGTTATTTCCTAAAATAATGAGTCTCTCTACAACATTTCTTAGTTCTCTAACATTGCCAGACCAATTGTAATTTTCAAGTAGTTTTATAGAATCATTATCAAATTTTTTTGTTTCTATACCCTGTTCTTTAGAAATAATTTTGGAAAAATGATCTATCAAAATTGGAATATCAGATCTTCTTTTAACCAATTCAGGTACTTCAATAACAATTACTGCCAATCTATGGTATAGATCTTCTCTAAAATTTCCTTGTTCTATTTCTTTTTTCAAATCTTTATTTGTTGCAGCCAAAACCCTAACATCCACGCTAATATCTTTTTGACTTCCAACTCTTTGAATTTTATTTTCTTCTAGTGCACGTAAAACTTTTGCTTGTGCTGCAAGACTCATATCTCCAATCTCATCTAAAAAGATTGTTCCATTATTAGCAGCTTCAAACTTACCTTCTCTATCTTTTACAGCAGATGTAAAAGACCCCTTAAGATGTCCAAAAAGTTCACTTTCTATCAACTCAGAAGGAATAGCAGCACAATTTACTTCGATAAATGGAGATTTACTTCTGTTACTTTTTTTATGAATATTGTGTGCGACTAATTCTTTACCAGTTCCACTTTCTCCAGTTATTAATACTCTTGCTTCTGTTTGAGCAACTTTATTAATAATATCATGTATTTCCATTATTGAGTCAGAAGAACCAATTATTTCATATTTTTTATCAATTTTTTTTCTTAAAATTTTATTTTCGACTTCAAGCTCTTTTCTTTCAAGTGCATTTCTAACTGAATTAATAAGTCTATTTAAATCAGGTGGTTTAGATATAAAATCAAAAGCACCAAGCTTCATTGAATCTACCGCAGTTTCAATATTACCATGACCTGTTAACATTATGAAAGGAAGTGTTGAGTTGATTTGTTTTGCTTTTTGAAGTAATTCAATACCATCAAGTTTTGGCATTTTTATATCACAAAGGACTAAATCAAATGACTCTTTTTTAATAAAGTCTAAACCTTTCTTTCCATCAGAAGCCTCAAAAATTTCAAATTTAGAGTTTTCATCTGTTAGTATTCTTATTAATACTCTTCTGATTGGTTCCTCATCTTCTATTATAAGGATTTTACTCATATTAAGATTATTAAGAAATCTAATATAAAATTAATTATGCAAACATATCCCTTACTTTCTCAAAAAAGGACTTATCAGATTTTTTAGGATTTGGTTTAAAGTTATCGTCATTTAACATTTCTTTAAAAAAATCTTTTTGCTTCTTATTTAAAGTTTTTGGAGTCCATATATTGACGTGAACTAATAAATCTCCTCTAGAGTAACCATTTAAATCAGGAATACCTTTATTTCTTAGTCTTAAAGTTTTTCCTGACTGAATTCCAGGATCAAGCTTAATTCTTACTTTTCCATCTATTAAGTGAATATCTTTTGAAACTCCAAGAGTAGCTTCAGGGATACTTATATATAAATCGTAATGAAGGTGTTTTCCATCTCTTGTAAAATTTTCACTTTGTGTTTCTTCAATTAACACTAGAAGATCTCCTGCTACACCAATAGGATTAATTGATTCATTACCTTTACCAGAAACTTTTAACTGCATACCTTCCTCTACTCCTGCTGGAATTTTAATTGATACGGTTTCCTCCGAATTCAACATTCCATTTGAATCAGTTCCTGAGCCTCTAGATAAAATTGATTGACCAGAACCGTTACATGTCGGGCAAACAGAAGTTGATTGCATTCTTCCAAGAATAGTATTTGTTATTCTAGATACTTGGCCAGATCCATTACAAGTTGAACATGATGAAAATTTAGAGTCTGGTGAAAGAATCTTTCTCTTAACTTTAATTTTTTTATCTACACCATTAATGATCTCTTCTAAAGTTAGCTTAACTCTAATTCTTAAATTAGAACCTTTAGAAACTCTTTGACCTCCTCCAAATCCTCCAAAAGAAGATCCAAAAGCACTTCCAAAAATATCTCCAAACTGGCTAAATATGTCATCCATATTCATACCCCCTGAACCAAAACCTCCAGCTCCATCAAATGCACTATGACCAAACTGATCATATTTTGACTTTTTATTTGGGTCACTAAGAACTTCATAGGCCTCTGCAGCTTTTTTAAAATTTGCTTCTGCAGTTTTATCGCCAGGATTTTTATCAGGATGATATTGAATAGCTTTTTTTCTATAAGCTTTCTTTATATCAGAGGCAGATGCATTCTTTGAAACTCCTAATATTTCGTAATAATCTTCTTTCATATTTATTGTGCTACAACTACTTTAGGATATTTTAAAACCTGTTCACCTAACTTATATCCCCCTTCGATTATGTCAATTATTTTTCCTTTTTGATCTTCTTCTTGTGCTGGGATTTGACTTATTGCCTCGTGAATTTCAGAATCAAATAAATCTCCTTTGTTAACTTCTAGCTCAATTAAACCCTGATTTTTTAATGTTTCTGATAACTTATTATATATTAAACTAATGCCCTGATTGTCTGAGCTTTTTGACTCTTGTTCAAATGCTCGTTTAAAGTCATCTATTACTGGAATTAAAGCTGAAATTACTTCTTTTCCAGCTGTTTTGTATAGTTCTATTCTTTCCTTTGAAGTTCTTCTTTTATAGTTTTCAAATTCAGCAAAAAGCCTAACATACTTTTCTTTTTCTAGTTTCAAACTTTCATTTAACTCCTTTATAGTAGGAGACTTCTTTTTAACAGAGCTCTTAGAGCTTTTAGAATCAGATTTCTTTTTATTCATTTAATTTTATTTATATAGTTACAATTTTGTTGCCATAATTATTTTATGTCAGAATGTCATATAATTTTTCTAAAAAGAGCCTATAGCTTCATCTAAATTTGGGTATTTAAATCTATATATGTTAAGCTTCTTGGATTTTATTTTTTGACTTGATAATACAATTTCAGACATCTCTCCAAAAATTAATTTTACGATTATTGATGGAATATTTGGAAATAAAATGATTGATTTATTATAAGCTACTATTTTATGGATTAACTCTTTTTGTTTAACTGGGTTTGGAGATACAACATTAATCTCACCATTCCAAGAATTAGTTGCTGCTTCTAAGAAAATACTAGCTGCGTCATAAACATGAATCCAAGATTGCCATTGTTTTCCTGATCCCAAGGGAGAAAGAATATAAAATTTTGATAAAAATCTACAAATTTTATATAGGCCACCTTCCTTAGATAGTACAAGACCTACCCTTAATATTGAAAAAGAAATATTTTTATTTCTTTTTATATATTTATTAACAACTGTTTCCCAATTAGTTACTACTTGATTAATGAAGGAATTTTCATTGTTAATTTTATCATTTTCATAAGATTCTTTATTATAAGAATCTTCGTAAGCTGATATTGCTGAGGCAGATACAAACGATTTAATTTGAATTTTATTTTTAAAGATTTCTGATAATATGAATTTTGTAGAAATTACTCTGCTATTTAAAATTCTTGATTTATTTCTTTTATTCCAATAACTAAAAACGCTAAAACCTGATAAATTAATTACAGAGTCTATCCCTATGAAGGAATTTCTATCAATTTCATTTTTACTAGGATTCCAATAAAAATAGTTTAAGCTGCTATTTTCAGACTTCAAATTTTTATTTCTTGTAAGAATATTAACTGTATGATTATTCTCAATTGCAATTCTTGAAATTTCCTTTCCTAAAGTACCTGAACCTCCTGTAATTAGTATCTTCATATTGTTTTTTTATTTATCTTCGAACTGTATGAAAATCATCAAATCTAAGGATACAAAAATAACTGAAGTCAACTTCTCTACTATAAAATTTGGAGAAATTTTTACTGATCATATGTTTGAGTGTAATTTCTCTAATGATTCATGGGGTGAGCCATTAGTTAAACCATACTCATCTTTTGAATTAGATCCTTCTACTCATGTATTTCATTATGGTCAGGCAATCTTTGAAGGTATGAAAGCCTATAAAGATAGAGAAAATGGTTTATGGTTATTTAGACCAAGAGATAACTATAATAGATTGAAAGAGTCATGTGTAAGAATGAATATTCCTGTATTACCGGAAAAATACTTTTTTGAGGGTCTTCAAAAATTGATTTTAATAGAAAAAGAATGGATTTCAAATGAACCTGGAGCATCTTTATATATTAGACCATTTGTATTTTCAACATCTAAAATGCTTGCAGCAAGCCCTTCTAAAGATTATAAATTTTTGATAATTTGTTCACCTGGAGCTGCTTATTACTCAGGATCAATAAGTGTATATATTGAAGATAAATATAGTAGGGCTGCACCTGGAGGAGCAGGATATGCTAAAGCTGCTGGTAATTATGGAGCTGCTTTTTATCCAACTTCAATTGCTATTTCTAAGGGTTTTAACCAAGTAGTTTGGACTGATTCAATTAATCATGAAAAAATTGAAGAAGTTGGAACAATGAGTATAGTTTTTAGAATTAAAGATAAGTTAGTTACTCCAAAGACTAGTGATACTATATTAGATGGGGTATCAAGAAAAAGTGTAATTCAATGTGCTAAAGATTTAGGAATAGATGTTGAAGAAAGAGATGTAACTGTTAAAGAGATATTATTAGAATATAAAAATGGCAATTTAAAAGAAATATTTGGATGTGGTACAGCAGCTGTAGTTGCTCCTATCTCTTCATTTGGTTATAAGGATAATAAATATAAATTAGAAATCTTGAATAACAGCTATGCATCTCAGATTAAAAAACTTATAACCGATATCCAGCAAAACTATTGTGAGGATAAGCATGGTTGGAGATTTAAAATAGATTAATAATCACCTATCTAATATAGACTTGATATCTGGCTTAAAATAATTTGGCCCTTTCAATATCTTACCATCTTCCCTAATAACAGGACTACCATCAATACTTAGCTTACTCATATTACTTCTTTGAATTTCATCAAAAATTTCAACTATTTTATCTTGAAGTCCATGAGCTAAAATTGTTCCACAAAGAATATAAAGTTTATCTCCTAAAGCATCTGCAATTTCAACTAAATCTTTCTTTTTTGCAGCTTCTAAATATTCATCATTCTCTTCCTGCATAAGCCTATATCTTAGATCAATAGTCTTATCATCTAAGTTAGCATTTTGTTGTTTTGAATATTTAATATTAAAAGCTTCATTAAATTCTTTTACAGCTTCAATGGCATTAGTTATCATAATTCTTAAATTTATATTAGAAAATTTTGAATAATTTAAATTTAATTAATGTTTACTAAAGGACAGCTCATTTTTGCTATAATATTTATAATATTGTTCTCTCTGATAATTGGATACTCATACATAAAAGACTCTAATCTTCATAAAGTTTATTATAGAAATTCATATATAATACTTATTATATTTATAGTATTTATTTCAATTTTAGCTATTTACAGTAACCTTTTTTAGATAAATGAAAGAAATAATTTTAGTTTTTTTGGGGGGTGGATTAGGGTCTTCTTTTAGATTTTTACTGAATAAAATAATTCCAAATGATTCATTTCCGTATTCAACTTTAATAGTAAATCTTATTGGTAGTTTTTTAATTGGGTTAATTATAAGCTACCTTATCAAGAATAACATGTTAAAATCTGATTATTTTCTTTTATTAGTTGTAGGTATTTGTGGTGGATTAACAACATTTTCGGCTTTTTCTCTTGAAAATCTTAATTTGATAAAATCAAATGAAATTTTCAATTCAATAATATATATTTTAATTAGTGTTTCTTTTTGTATTATTCTAACATACTTAGGCTATGCATTAATGAATAAAATCTTAAACTAACAATGAAAAAAACTATTTTAATTTTAAGTATAACTTTAACTTTTTCTCTTTATCCTCAGGAAGAAAAGGTTTCAGACGGTCCGTTTACACAACTTATTATTAGGGGTGCAACTTTAATTAATGGTAACGGAAGTCCACCAATAGGGCCAGTAGATATTGTGGTTGAAAATAATATTATCAAATCTATAATTAATGTTGGTTATCCTGGTGTAGAAATAAACGAAGAAAGAAGACCTAAGTTAATTGATGGTGGAAAAGAAATAGATGCTTTCGAAATGTATGTTCTTCCTGGGTTTATAGATATGCATGGACATATTGGAGGAGGTCCACAAGGAGCAGACCCTGATTATGTTTTCAAATTATGGATGGGTCATGGAATTACAACTGTAAGAGAACCTAGCGGAAGGGGAATAGACTTTAGTGTTGATTTAAAAAATAAGAGTCTTAAAAATGAAATAATTGCACCTAGAATCAAGGTTTATTCTAGTTTTGGGTCAGGGTTTGGAAAAGAAATTAGCTCTACTGAAGAAGCTAGACAATGGGTTAGACTAAATGCAAAAAAAGGAGCAGATGGAATTAAATTTTTTGGTGCAGATCCGGAAATAATGAAGGCTGCGTTGGAAGAAAATAACTCGTTAGGTCTAGGTTCTGCAATGCATCATGCACAATTGAGAGTTGCAAAATGGAATGTTTTGAATTCAGCAAGATCGGGACTTACATCTATGGAACATTGGTACGGACTTCCTGAAGCACTCTTTAATGAAAGAACAATTCAAAATTACCCAAGTAACTACAATTACTCTAATGAACAGCATAGGTTTGAAGAAGCCGGAAAGCTATGGGAGCAAGCTGCTAAACCTGGAACTGAACACTGGAATAATGTAATGAATGAATTGGTTGAACTAGACTTTACTATAGATCCAACATTTAATATTTATGAAGCAAGTAGAGATTTACAGAGGGCAAGAAGAGCAGAATGGCATGAAGAATATACACTTCCTAGTTTATGGGAATTTTACCAACCTAGTAGAATCTCTCATGGATCTTATTGGCATTTTTGGGGTACTGAACAGGAAGTAGCTTGGAAAAAAAATTTTAATTTATGGATGACTTTTGTAAATGAATTTAAAAATAGAGGTGGTAGAGTTACTGTGGGATCTGATTCTGGTTTTATATTTCAACTTTATGGTTTTGCATATATTCGAGAACTTGAGCTTCTCAGAGAAGCTGGATTTCATCCAATCGAGGTTATAATGTCTGCTACTTTAAATGGTGCTGAAGCACTTGGAATGGATAAAGAAATTGGCTCAATTGAAATTGGCAAAAAAGCTGATATGATAATTATCGAAGAAAATCCACTTGAAAACTTAAAAGTATTATATGGAACAGGAGCTATAAAACTAAATGAAAAAAACGAAGTTATAAGAGTTGGTGGGGTAAAGTTTACTATTAAGGATGGGATAATATATGATTCTAAACAACTACTAAGAGAAGTTAAAGATATGGTCAAAAAAAGTAAAGAGGAATTAAAATATGAAATTTACCAACCAGGTTTAAGGGAAACTATTAATAACTAAATGATTAATTATTCTTTAAAAACTCATGCATCTTTGAATTGAAAATGTTTGGTTTTTCAATATTAACAACATGACCACAATTAGGTATAACATATAATTCTGAGCTTTTGTGTATTGAAGATAACTCCTTTACAGCTGGCAAAAACATATAATCTTGATCTCCCATAATATAAAATGTTGGAATCTTAATATCAATCTGTCTAAAGAATTTTAATAGAGGAACAAGCTCAGAAGTTAGTTTGAACCATTTATTAAATTCCTTTTGATACAATTTCTTAGCTTCATTAACAAATAAAGATCTTGATTCTTTATGATTTTTGTTAGGCATTATGATAAATGCAAAAAATCTATAAATCCACATATATGGTAAAATTGATTTTGTAGAATTTCCCAAAAACATAAGAACTTTTGATCTTAAATTTAATTTCATAATAGCGCCTCCCATAATTAAACTTCTAACTTTATTAGGATTTTTTTCAGCAAAATTTCTAATTAAAATTGAACCTAAGGAAATACCTACGAAATGTGAATTTTTAATTTTTTCAGCATTTATAACTTCCAAAATATCATTAGTAATTGAATTAAAAGTATATTTCTTCTTAAAAGGATTTATTGGAATAGATTTAGATTTTCCATGACCTCTTAAGTCTAGAAGAAGAAGGTTGTATTTATCTGAAAAATATTTAATTTGTTTAAACCAAATTGTAGAACTACCACCAGCACCATGTACAAAAGTAATCCATTCAGCATCTTTTTTTTTGCTTATGTATTTCTTATAATGAATCATCAAGCTAAATCTAATAAAAATTTCTCCATCTCTTCTTTTATCTTCTTTGCCTCTATTCTAGCTGAATCTGCAAAGTCATCATTAATTGAAGAATAAATTATTGACCTTGAAGAATTGATGATGATTTTAAGATCTTTATCTAAACCTGCTTCACAAATTTTTGATAAACTTCCTCCTTGAGCACCTAATCCAGGAATCAATAAATAAGAGTCAGGAACTAATTGTCTAATTTTTTTAATTTCATCAGTGTTTTTTGCTCCAACAACATACATTAATCTTTCACTATTTTTCCATGATCTTGAAATTTTAATTACTTTTTCATAGAGTTTCTCATTAGTGCCTTCAATTAAACTCTCTTGAAAATCAATTGATCCAACATTTGAAGTTAAAGCAAGTAAAAAAACGTATTTATTTTTCACCTCAAGAAAAGGTTCAACAGAATCAGACCCCATATATGGTGAAACTGTAATTGAGTCAAAATCAAGATTTTTAAGAAAAGCTTCTGCATACATTTTGGATGTGTTACCTATATCTCCTCTTTTTGCGTCTGCTATTGTAAATATTTCTGGATAAAATTCATTTAAATAATTAGAGATTTTTTTTAATGAATTAAATCCATTTACATCATAAGCCTCAAAAAAGGCTATATTAGGTTTATAAGCCACAGCGTAATCACTTGTGTAATCTATTATCTTTTTTGCAAATTCAAATATTGGATCCTCTTCCTTTAAAAGAGATTTAGGAATTTTTTTTTGGTCAATGTCGAGTCCAATACATAAAAATGATTTCTTTTTTAATATTTGATTATTTAGTTTATCAGATGTTATCATTTTAACCTGCTTCTTTGAGTCTTTCTGTATTTATAAATAATTTTATTTCATCTATTAATCGAGAAACATCACCATCAAGAATTTTAGGTAAATCATAAAGAGTAAGTCCAATCCTGTGATCAGTCACTCTTCCTTGAGGATAATTGTATGTTCTAATTTTTGCCGACCTATCTCCAGATTTAACTAATTCGTTTCTTTTTTTTGAATCAGATTCCATTCTCTTATTTAGTTCAATTTCATAAAGCCTAGACCTAAGAACCTTAAGAGCTTTTTCTTTGTTTTTATGCTGTGATTTTTGATCTTGACATTGAGCAACTACTCCTGTAGGCTCATGAGTTAATCTTACTGCAGAGTATGTTGTATTTACTGACTGACCACCTGGACCTGATGAACAGAAATAGTCAACTCTAACTTCACTCATATTAATTTCTACATCAAATTCTTCAGCTTCTGGAAGAATCATTACTGTAGCAGCAGAAGTATGAACTCTACCTTGAGTTTCAGTTTGAGGAACTCTTTGTACTCTATGAACTCCTGATTCATATTTTAATTCACCATAAACATCTTCACCAGATATCTCAAATATAATCTCTTTAAAACCACCCGCAGTTCCCTCACTAGTATCAACAAGGCTTATATTCCAATTTCTTTCTTGAGCAAACTTAGTGTACATTCTATAAAGGTCTCCTGCAAATATACTTGCTTCATCTCCTCCAGTACCAGCTCTTATTTCCACAACAACATTTTTTGAATCATCAGGATCTTTGGGAATTAACATTATTTTGATTTCTTCTTCAAGTTTTTCGATTGACTCCTTAGAAATTTCAAGTTGCTCTCTAGCCATTTCGATCATTTCATTATCATCAGAAGATTTAAGATACTCCTCCGCTTCGTTTTTTTGATCTAAAGCATCTTTATATTCTTTACCCTTATTAACAAGTAAACTCAAATCTTTAAGTTCTTTGTTTAGCTCAATATATTTTTTTTGATCAGAGATTATATCCGGATTACTAATCATTTGATATATTTCATCATATCTCTTTTGTACTATATCAATTTTTTCAGTTAGCATATTTTTATTTAATATTCAAAATTACCTAATTCTGATTGAATTGTTAATTTCTTTTTGTTTGACTCAAATACCTCGCCTATAACTTTAGCTTCAACACCTAGTGACTTTGAGATATTAATTATATCATTTTTTATTTTTGGGTCAATATACATTTCCATTCTATGCCCCATATTAAACACCTTATACATTTCCTTAGGATCTGTGTCAGACTCATTCTGAATTAAATTAAAAATTGGAGGTATTTCAAATAGATTATTCTTTACTATGTGAAGATTTTCAATAAAATGAAGAATTTTTGTTTGACCACCACCTGTACAATGAATAATTCCATGGATACTCTTTCTCCCGACTTTATCAAATATTCTTTTTAGAATTGGTGAATAAGATCTTGTAGGTGATAAAAGCATTTTTCCGATATCAATTTCAATTCCAGTTAGCTTATCATTTAATTTTTTTGATCCACAATAAGTTAGATCATCTGGTACTTCATTATTGAACGACTCAGGATATTTTTTCTTTAAATAATTTGAAAGCACATCATGTCTTGCAGAAGTTAAACCATTACTTCCAATTCCTGAATTATATTCATTATCATAAGATGAAAGTCCTGAAGAAGATAATCCAATAATTATATCTCCAGCTTTAATGTTAGCATTATCTATTATTTGATCTTTTCTAATTCTTGCTGTTAAACAAGAATCAACAATTATGGTTCTAACTAAATCTCCAACATCAGCAGTTTCTCCGCCTCCACTTATAATATTGATTCCATGATTTTGATAAAACTCTAAAATTTCGGTTGTCCCAGAAATAATTTCTGAAATTACTTCACCTGGAATTTTATTTTTATTTCTACCAATAGTTGATGAAATAACCATATTATCAATAGCACCAACACAAGCTACATCATCTAAATTCATTACAATAGAGTCCTGTGCAATTCCTTTCCAAACAGAAATATCTCCTGTTTCTTTCCAATAAACATAAGCTAAAGATGATTTTGTACCTGCACCATCTGAATGAATTATTAGAGCATGATCCTTTGAATTGGAAATGTAGTCAGGTAGAATTTTACAAAAAGCTTTTGGATAAAGACCTTTATCTTGATTTTTGATAGCATTATGTACATCTTCTTTATCAGAAGATACACCTCTTAATTTATATCTATTGGTCATTTATGCTGTAAAGTTATCAAAAAAAAATCTTAATAAGTTTTTAAAAAATCTTAAGATTAAACTACATCATTTTTTTTGGATTGATCTAAATTTGGTTTGAGTTTTATTATCTGAATATTAATTTATTATGAAAAATTTATTTTGATTTTCTTAATGCATTTTTCTTAAAAATTTGATTAAAAATTATAAGTAAATTTTATTTTCTATATAAAAAAATATCATATTAATAATTCTCTAATAATTAGAAACAGTTAAATAAAATAAAGGTTATAAAAAAATTAAATTGACCCTAAATTAAAAACAATTAATATGAGCAAATCTAAATTAGAATATATTTGGCTTGATGGTTACACTCCAACTGCCAATATGAGAAGTAAAACTAAAATCATGAGTAATTTTAGTGGTAAACTTGAAGATTGTCCCGAATGGAGTTTTGATGGTTCATCAACTCAACAAGCAGAGGGTAACTCTTCTGACTGTATACTCAAACCTGTTGCAATATACCCTGATCCAACAAGAGAAAGTGGATTTTTAGTAATGAATGAGGTACTTAACCCTGATGGTACTCCCCATGTTTCAAATTCTAGGTCTACTATTGATGATGATGATAATGACTTTTGGTTTGGGTTTGAGCAAGAATACTTTATAATGGATACTGAGACTCAACTACCACTAGGTTTTCCAATGGGTGGATATCCAGGTCCTCAAGGTCTATATTATTGTTCAGTTGGGGGAAAGAATACTCATGGAAGAGAATTAGTTGAAATTCACTCAGACTTATGTTTGGAAGCTGGTTTAAACTTTGAGGGAATTAATCAAGAAGTAGCATCTGGTCAGTGGGAGTTTCAGATCTTTGCAAAAGGTGCTAAGAGTGCTGGAGATCAGATTTGGGTGGCTAGATATATGTTAGATCGATTAACTGAAGATTATGGCTATTATATTGAGTACCATCCTAAACCTATTAAAGGCGATTGGAATGGTTCAGGTATGCATGCTAACTTTTCAAATTCTACACTAAGAACATGTGGAGATAAAGCAACTTATGAAAAAATCTGTGAGGCTTTTAGACCAGTAACTAAAGAACACATTGAAGTTTATGGAGAGTTTAACGATCAAAGATTAACAGGACTTCATGAAACACAATCAATTAATGAATTTAGTTTTGGTGTTTCTGATAGAGGTGCTTCTATTAGGATTCCAATTGGAACAGTTGAAAGTGGTTGGAAAGGTTGGCTAGAAGATAGAAGGCCTGCATCTAATGCTGACCCATATAAAGTGGCTGCAAGAATTATTAAGACTGTAAAAAGCGCATAATTTCTTCTTTAACTAAACAAAGGGATTATAAAAGCTAGATATAACACTAGCAAAATAATCCCTTTTTTTCTTGATAAAACATTCTTTTTCTTAAAGTAAGCTAATGGAAAAATTATAAAAGAAAATGCTATAACCCAGATCATATCGCTAAAAATAATTTTACTATCTATATTTTCAATAGGTAAAATAGTAGATGTAACACCTAAAACAACAAGTAAATTAAAGATATTAGAACCAATTAAATTCCCTATAGAAAGGTCGTTTTGTTTTTTAAGAGAAGCAACAATAGATGCAGCAAGTTCAGGTATGCTTGTCCCTAAAGCTACCATAGAAATACTTATTACTCTTTCTGATATTTGGAATTTATTTGCAACATTAATAGCAGATTTAATTAATGTCTCTGATCCCAGCCATAAAAGAAAGCCACTAAAAATAATGTAGAAAAATGACCTAAATATTGATATTTTATGTAAGTCAATCTCTTCTGAAAATTCAGAAATACTATTTTTTTGGTATAGGAATAGATATGCAAGAATCACTACTATTGATATTAAAAGTAAAATTCCTTCTAATCTAGAAATACTGGAGCCTGTATAAATAAAAATAAAGAAAAGAATGGTTGATATCATCATGATTGGAAAATCAGAAGAATAAAATCTAGGCTTTAAAGTTACAGGATATATTACACACAAAATTCCTAAGACTAATCCCATATTGGCAATATTTGATCCTAAGACATTACCTAAAGCAAAACTTGGAAATCCCTCAATAGCTGCATTAAGACTAACAATTAATTCAGGAGCAGAAGTTGCAAAAGAAACTACTGTCATACCAATAATAATTTTTGGGACAGAAAACTTAAGAGAAATGTCTACAGAAGATTTAGTAAGTAAATCTCCACCATGAGAAAGTAATACAATTCCAAAAATAATACCTAAGAAATCCAATATAAATTTTTTGAGGGCAATGGAGGACTCAAACCCCCATCTGAAGAGCCGTAATCTTCTGTTCTATTCAGTTGAACTAATTGCCCATTGAATGCAAATATAAATTTAAATTCTATTTTAAATTGAATATTAAACATTTTAAATAATCTAAAAAAATTAGAAGAATTTGATTAATTAAATTAATGTTAAAATATTGATATTCAATTATATACAAAAAGTTATTAACAATTTGAACAATTTAGATTGGAATAATAATTATTTATTCTATATTTATATTAATCAAGTGAAAGATACGGCAAAATTCACCGTAACGTTCAAAACGAAAGTAGAGATTAAACTTGATTAACTCTAAAGATTAAAAAGTAGTCAAATTAACTACTATTTGAAAAATTTTCGATCGTTTTTAGAGAAATTAGAGAGCCTGATTCACCTAGTGAGTCAGGCTTTCGAATTTTTATACTAAATTAATTTATCTATGAAAAATTTTTTTATAATTATAACTATTTCAAGTCTACTTATTTCATGTGCTCAAGGATCAGGTAATCAAATGGCTGAGACTATTATTAATGGACCTCAAAATCAAATAGTTCTTGTTTCAATTCCAAATGAGTTAGACCAAATAAGTGATGATGAAACCTATGGTAATTTTGAGATTAATATTCCCGAAATTTCAAAAGATATTTTTGAAACCGCATCCATAAATGCATACATTCAGAGAACTTATGAAGATGATACTCCACAAAGATGGAGTCAACTTCCTCAAGTATTTCTAAACTCTGATAATAGTACCTCAGCTTACTTAAGCTTTGGAGAAGGTTTTATTAGAATCTCGTTTCAATCCGAAAATTCAGTTAAAGAGCTTTTTGACATATTCTCGGGTGGGACTATTAAGCTTGTAATAGTTAATTAATATTATGCATTTCAGCATATGTAGTGTAAGGTGGTTTTGTTAATGATATTATCTCAAAAACTTTTGAATCTGAATTAATTTTTAATTTAACTTCATCTTCTTTTTCAATTATTACAAAATCACCTTTATTTAATTTAAGTTCATTTATTTCAATACTTCCAGATTGAATAAAAATAGAGTGACATTTGTTTTGCTGAATCTTATGTTTAAGATCACCTTTTTCAATATTATGATGGTATATTTCTATTCCTTTTGAGTCAAGATCTATTTGATTATTTGAATCAGAAATAACTTTTGTTGATATAAAATTTTTAGATTCAATATTAAATTCATCTGATTTATAATCATTATAGCTAGCATCAATATATAAGGATTCGTGAAGATTTGGGTCAAACCATATTTGAAAAATTTCAGAACCTGATTTTAATTTTTCTGAGTGTGAGATACCTTTACCAGCTTTGATAACTTGAACATCTCCTTCATTTAAAGTAATCCATTTATCTAAAAGTGTATCATAGTGTTCTATCTCTCCTTTTAAAACAAAGCTACATATTTCAAAACCTCTGTGAGGGTGGAGACCTATTATACTATCATTGTTAGGAGCCCATGCATGAGCCCAATAGAATAGATTTGAATATGGCTTAAGATCACCTCCATCTTGAGGAAATCCAATAGGCTTATTTTCTAGAATTTCTCCACCATTAAAGTTTCCTTTAGCTTGACTATTTATATCAAATAATTTTATTGACATTTCCTCTGAATTTTAAGGATCAAAAATAATTAAATTATTCTTTTTTGATGGGAAAATTTACATGTTGACTCTCCCAATAAATTACTTTTTGATCTACAATATGAAATAATATATATTTTTTTGAAAATCTAGTAACGAACTGACTCTGAGATTCAAAGTCGGCAATGTAGGATATGGAATCCAGATTTCTAGTCATTAAAGAAATCTTAGGATCAAAATAATTTGTTTGTTCTCTAAATTCTCCAAAGTCATAATAAAACTCATCGTAATTTTCAAGTTTGGTAATCCTGTCTGGTTCACCAAATCTATCGATAATTAAATTTTTGGTTGTGAGCATTGACATAGCGTCATTATGGTTGTGCAACACGTTAGAGCAACTAATGAATGTAAATACAAAAACAATTCTAATTATTTTCATTTTTTAGCTTTTTAAGAGTAGAGTAAAATTGGTTATCTACTTTAAAATAGTATCCATTCTCTTCATGAATACTATTATCGGGCAATCCATTAATAGTATGATATAAGTCTATGTGTTCTATGAATTTGTTTAAACTAGCAACTTCATAAAAATTATCATATATATCTTTTATTCTAGCCATAATTATGATAATGTTTATAATTACATTTAATACTTATATTAATCATTTTTTAAAACTTTAAAATTTGAGACTGTATAGCCTATTTCTTCATCTGCAATCATTTGAGACATATCAAAGTATATTGATTCTGGAAATCCGTATGTATCATTATACTTAATTTGATAAAATTCTGGATCATCTTTAAGTTTAATTTCGATAAATTCAAAAAGTTCATCAATTGTAAAAAAAGATTCAAATCCAATTGTTTTATAAGGTTCCATCCCGTTAATCAATTTAACAGAATTATTTTCAACTAAAATTGTCTTTGGAAGTATAAAATCTTCAGGAAAACAAAAGCATGAAATCTGTTGAGTCATCTCATAGTTTGAAAGATTTAATGAATACCATAAATCTTTTTCAGATAAGACTTTTTCTTTTGAACAGTTTATAAATAATAATGATAATAGTGTAAATAATACAAACTTCTTAATGTTCATCTTTTATTTTGAGATAATTAGATGCTTTTCTTTTAAAATTATTAAATCTTGGAATAGATACATTTTGGATATATGGATTATTAGGGTTTTTCTTCTCATAATCCTGATGATATTCCTCAGCATAGTAGAACTCATCAATTTTCTTAACCTCAGTAATAATTTTTTTTCCAAAAATTGAGTTAGTAGCTAACAAATTAATATAGTTTTTGATTTTAAGCTCTTCTTCTTCATTATTAAAAAAAGCAATTGATCTGTATTGAGTACCGAAGTCTGGGCCTTGTCTATTTGGAGTTGTTGGGTCGTGAGAATCAAAAAAAACTTTTAACAAGGTCTCAAAAGAAACTTTATTTTCATCATAAATAATTTCTATTGCTTCTGCATGTCCAGTTTTTCCAGTCATTACTTGATAATAATTTGGATTAATAGTAGTACCTCCAGCATAACCAGAATAGACTTCTTTTACCCCATCAATACTTTCATATATAGTCTCTACACACCAAAAACAACCAGATGCAAAATAAGCCTTGCTCATATTTGAATAATCTTGAGTATCAATTGAAAAAACAGGTCTTGGATTATCAATAGATGGTGATGAGCTAATATCACATGATACAAAGATTAATAATAAAGTAAGAAAATATTTTTTCATGCCCTTTAATTAAGACAAATATAACATGATGGAAATTCGAAATTAAATTTTGGAAGTTAATTTTCTTTTAAATATTTCTGTATAAGATGGATATCATCTTTAAAAGTAAGATCTGGAACATGCTCACATCTTGAATAAACTTTTATTGATTTTTTATTATCACTTATCATTTTTTGAATTACAGTAGCTATTTCTTTTTCGCCTCGTTGCTTATGAATTGGACATTTATGAAAATAATTATATACTTTATTTCCTATAAAAGAAAAAATATTCATACTTATTAGTATTTTTTCTTCCTCATTTTCAACCAAACTAATATTTGGCTTTTCTTTTATCTCACTTAGATAATCTTTATCTGTCTTTAGTATTGCAAAAGTTGATATTCTTTCATTAGTAAAGTTTAAACATTTAGAGTCATAGCCAATCATAGAGTTATTTTTAGAGTCCTTAATTAAAATTTGAAAAACTTCCGAAGAATATAGATTATCAGAGTTACACACTAAAAATCTACTTTCTTTTAATTCTACATATTGATTCATAGCTTGAAGAATTGCGTCAGCTGTTCCTAATGGTTTTTCTCTTCCATAATAATCTTGTATTACAATATTGACATTTATATTTAATCTTTTAGAAATTCCTATTAAGTAGTTTTGAAATTCTTTAGAATCTTTTGCAATAATTATATAAAAATTCTTTATATCTGCTTCTAATGCATTTTTAAATAAATAAAATATTAGAGTTTCTTTATCATGACCTAACTCAATAAAACTTTTAGTTCTTATTTTTGATTGTTCAATCTGAGAATTAGTCAATTTTAGATTATATCTAGATTTCTTCATTCTTGAAGACACTCCAGCAGCCATAATAATTAGAGGAATATTATTCATAAGAAATTATTGGACCTCTTCCCTTTTTAGCAATAAAAGCATCCTTTACACTAATTTTTTTTAATTCATTTATAATATCATAAGATGAATTTTCATCTTTTGAAAGACATACAATTGAACCTCCACCTCCTGATCCAACAATTTTAGATCCAATTGAACCATTAAATTCTGCTACATTTATCATTTCATCAATTTCAGTAGTAGTTATATTTAATTCATTTTTTAAAAAACTATGGTGAAGATTCATGAGGAGTCCAACTTTGTCAATATTAATTTTAGATTTTTCTAATTCTTTTCTTGCCTCAAGAGTAATCCTGTAGTTTTCAACAGCAGCATTAAAGAATGGTTTATATTGATCATCTAAATAGGACAAATAATTTTTTAAGTTAATATCATATGAATTCTGAATATTAAATTCAGGAATATGATTTTTTATAATTTGTATAGATTTTAAAGCACCTTCTTTTAATTTTTTTAGAAGTCCTTGAGTATCTTTTTCTTGATTTGAAACTGCTATAATCATATCACATAAGTCGCCATCAAATATTTTTATTTTATCAGTTATAGTGTCTAAATAGATAGTTTCTCCGTATGAAATTGTATACTGATCCATTTTACCACCAGATCCTCCTGTTTCTATAACTTCAATTTGATAAGAAATTTTAGCTAATAATTCTGCTGTAATTTCAATATCTGTAAAAGCATTTAAAAGGAAATTAATCCAAGCAACAATTAAGGCTGAAGAACTAGAAAGACCTGAATTAATTGGAATTGTACTAGTTATTTCAATATCAAATCCTTGATCAGGTATACAATTGTATTTTTTTAGAACATTTAATGAAAGTGATAAAAAGTCAGTCTCATTAATTTCTTTATTAAGTTCTATGATCTGATTTTCATTAAGATCCTTTTTATATATATTAAATTGATTTAAATCATTCTTAACAGCCTCTATTTTTATTTCTTTATCGATTGTGGTGGCTATTATTGGTAAACCTAAATAATCTTGATGATCACCAAATAAACAGACTCTTCCAGGAGCAGTTGAAATAATCTTGTTAGTCATTAAAGAACTATATCAAATGTTTTAGTACTTACCCAATCTCCTCTGGTAAAATCAGGAAAAATTTGAGTTTGACCATCGTTATTAGAAGAATTAGCTGTCAATTCAATAAGAGAACTCCATGCACAACCTTCATATACATTCTGATCTAAGGGAAGGCCATTTTGAAGACATTCTACAATTCTATACATCATTATACCGTCCATTCCTCCATGACCAGTATTTTTTGTTTTATCATTAAGTCTTTTGTATAAAGGATGGTCATAAATCTGATATAATCTTTTCAAACCTTCTTCTTTTAGCCATTGATGAGAGTCTTTAGAATAATCTTCAAATCCATCATCAAAGGCTGCTCTAGTTGGATATCCAGCAAGTATACCTTTTGTTCCTTGTATAAGATTTAATCTAGTGTAAGGTCTAGGGCTAGTTTCATCCCATTGGACCATTATTGTTCTTCCTAAATAAGTTTTAATAATAGAAGTATTAATATCACCATTTTGAAAATTTAATTTATTCCACTTGTGATCTTCATTAAAATTTTTTCTTGCAAAAGATTTTCTGCCAATAGCAGGTGATGAAAATGAAACAATAGACTTAAAATTATCTTCAGATCTTAAAAGGTTCATATACTGAGAAACAGGACCAAGCCCGTGTGTGGGATATAAATTACCTTTACTTTTTTCATATTGGTGAGTTCTCCATGAACCAGTTCCTCTTTCCTCCTCATACATTTGAAATCTTAAATCATGAATGTAAGCAGCCTCACCATGAAGTATTTCACCTAATTTTCCACTCCTTATTATGTTTAAAAACATTAACTCTTCTCTTCCATAGTTTACATTTTCCATCATCATACAATGCTTTCTATGCTTTTCTGAAATATCAACAATTTCCCATAATTCTTTAATTGTCATAGCTAAAGGAACTTCAACAAAAGCATGAGCCCCACTTTTCATTGTTTCAACAGCCATGATTCCATGATTATTCCAATTTGTAGATATAAATACAATGTCAGGCTTTACTTCTTCTAAAAGCAATTTCCATTTATCTTTATCTCCAAAGTATGTTTTAATATTTTTTGTTTGCCTATTTAATTTTTTTAGAATATCAATTGACTGATTAAGGTTATCCTCATAAAGATCAGAAAGACCAACAACTTCAGTACCAGGTAATGAAGCAAATAACTTAAGATGGCTTTTACCTCTATACCCTACCCCTATAAATGCAGCTTTAATTAATGGTAATTTTTCTGATGCAAAATCCCCCATATACTTTTGACTAGGTAATCTTGTTTTTCCAGAAAGAATAGATGTAGAAGCAAAAGCAGCAGACAAGCTTGCTGTTTTAATAAATTTTCTTCTATCAAACTTGAACATATACTAAATTTAAAGAATAATTAATAAACTGAAATAAAATCAAAGACTATAATTATAACTTATTGTTTTTTAAATTTATCTAATAATTAAATTTATAACTATGAATATGATTCCAGAAAATAAACATAAAGATATCCCCGGAAATCCTTCAACTGCCAAAAGCTCAGAAAAAAAATTAAGAACTCAAGCTGATGTTGATTCTTTAAGAGTTTTAACAATTGATCATTGGAACTTTTGGATTGAAAATGGATATGTAGTTATCAAAAGTGCTATATCAAAAGAACAAGCAGCTAGAACTGCAGAATTTATTTGGGAGTTTGAAGATAAAGATCCTAATAATCCTAAAACTTGGTATTCTAATCCTAGAGCTGAAATGGAAATGAAAGAGTTAGCTGGTACCGGAATGGTTGAAGTTTATAATCATCAGCATTTATGGAATAATCGTCAAAATCAAAAAGTCTATGATGCATTTGTTGATATTTGGGGTACTGAAAAGTTATGGGTAACAATAGATAGAGCAAATCTAAACTTTCCTATTAAACCAGGCTTTGAATATAAAGGGTTTATTCACTGGGATTATGACCCTGATACAAAACCCCAAAATGTTCAAGGAGTTTTGGCTCTTGCTGACCAAACTGATCAAGATATGGGTGGTTTTCAATGTATACCATGGTTATATAAAAATTATGAGACATGGAAAAAAACTCAACCTGAAGATAGAGATAAATTCAAACCTGATGTTTCAGGACTTGAAGATAAAATAGTTAAAGTGTCTCTTGAAGCAGGAGATTTATTGATTTTTAATAGTACTCAACCCCATGGAATTAGACCTAATAATTCAAATGATAAGGTTAGAATTGCACAATATATTTCAATGATGCCTGCTCAAGAAGATGATGATAATCTTGTACAATGGAGGGTTAATTCATGGAAGAATAGAATTGCACCTGAGGGCTATGCCTTTCCTGGCGATCCAAGAAATTGGGAACAAAAAAAATATAAAACTGCTGAATTATCTCCTTTAGGAAAAAAAGTTCTTGGTCTTGATAAGTGGTAAAAAAGAAAAGATAAATTGAATCTTAATTTAAAAAATAAAAAGGTGTTTATTTCAGGATCTACTAAAGGCATTGGCTATGAAACAGCTAGGTTATTTCTAGATGAAGGAGCCCTGGTTATTATTAATGGAAGAACAAAATCTAGTGTAGATGATGCACTATCAAAGCTTAATAATAAAAATGCAAGTGGAATAATTACTGACTTTTTAGATGATTCTCAAGTTGAAAAACTTATAGATGAAATTCCTGATGATATTGATATACTGATAAACAATGTTGGAATCTTTAGAGGTAAAAACTTTTTTGATGAAACATCAAAAGACTGGGATGATCATTTTAAGGTCAACCTAATGAGCGGAGTCAAACTGTCTAAATATTTTCTTCCTAAAATGATTAAAAAAAATTGGGGAAGAATTATTTTTATTTCATCTGAATGCTCAACACTTGTTCCTGGAGATCTTCTCAGTTATAGTGTTTCTAAAGCATCCGTGAGTATGTATTCTAGTGGTTTAGCTAAGTTAACAAAAGGATCTAATGTTACTGTTAATACAATTGTTCCAGGTTCAACAATGTCAGAAGGTTCCAAAAGATTTCTTTCAGAGACTGCAAAAAGAGAAAACAAGACAAAAGATGAAGTCGAAAAAGATTTTTTTTCAGATGTCAGATACTCATCTTTAATTTCAAGATTTTTAACCGTAACTGAAGTGGCACATACAGTGTTATTTTTCTCAAGTCCCTTAGCTTCAGGTACTAACGGTGCTTCAATTAGAGTAGATGGAGGAAGTATGGGATCTATTTTATAAAAAAAAACCCTTACATAAATATGTAAAGGTTTTTTTTATTAATTAAATATCTTTATTCCTCAGACTGAAGAGACATTAATAAACCTCCTGCATCAAAATAATCTCCTCCAGAGATTATTAATCCATCTTTGAAATCCCATGTATGATAAGATACTAATTCCCAACTCTTACCAGATTCTGTATGAACACCTGACCATACTCCATATGATCTAACACTTCCATCTGGAAGACCAGTTTCAGCAGATACACCGGGTAGAAAATTAACAGCATTATATGTTACATCTTCCATAACATCATGCCAACCTTTAAGATATTCACCGAATTCCTGCTTACCAATTTGTTGTGAGCCATGAAAAGCTGGTTGCCATTGAAGATCTTCGTGTACTAAATCAAGCTGAGCTTGAAGGTCTGCTTCAGTTCCTTGAAGCTCTAAAAGTTTTTTTGCAGACTCAACATTAGCTTCAAAATCAGGGTGTTGAACACCTGAACATGAAAGCATAAGTCCAAAAACAGAAAGTAAAAATATTTTTTTCATAAATAGTTTAAGTTAATTTACTAAATCTACTAAAAATTTGGGTTTATTACAACTCAAGTTTATTATGATCTATTGCCCATCTTTTTACTTTTTGAACTAGACCTGTAGAAGAACCAACAAGTTTAGCAGTTCGTCTAATACTCTCTCCTCTTTTTAAATGACGAAGGATATTAATGTTTTTAGGCTTATCAAAAAATTCTTCAATAGATTCAATTTGTCTACCTCCAACACCTTTATATCTGCCTAAATCTTTGGCTTGCTGAATGCCAAATCGATGAGATTCTTTTCTATTTTGATATTCCATATTGGCTAGTGATCTAAAAAGATTTAAAAAAAGTATAGTGTCTGATTTAACTCTACCATATTCATCCATAGTTTCTAACCTTTCTAATTGAGAAATCAATGAAACATCATTTTGAATAAAAAAATCAATAGTGTTCAAAACATCAATTTGGTTTCTACCAAGAACAGAAATATTAGGTACTATAACTTTAGAAACTTCTTTTAATTTAATCTTGGCAAATATCAATGAACCCTTTTCTCTTTTTGAAAAAGGAATTATTGAGGAGCATAAATCAACAAGAACATTTTCCTTATTTATGTACTTATCTGCATCTGAAGAGTCTGATGTTTGTAAATAAGTAATAATCATCGTAATATTTTTATATGTATTATTTATACATATATAAAACAAATATAAAAAATATTATAGAATATATTTAAATATATTTTAATAAAAATAAATTAAAAAAGCTTATTAAATATTTAAAATGATATTTTATTTTTATTATTATAATACACTTTATATTTAATACGTTATTAAAAAATTTATATTAAAAAATTATTACTTTTACAAAAAAAATAATGGGTGTAGGCGGTATATTTATTGGAACATTAGCATTAATTTTTGCTATTGTTATAGTAATGGAAATTATTCAGAGGATACCTTAATCTAAAGTTATTGTTTTTGAAGTCTTGACTGCTTCATCACATGCTAAAGCTATCTGCAAGCTTTTATATGCATCTTCCATATGCGATTTTAGGTTAATATTATTCACAATAGAATTATAAAAAAATTCTTGTTCATAATCACATAGATCTTGATGTGAAGGATCTTGATCATAGATCAATTTTCTATTTGGAGAAACAAACTTTCTATCCTCATCTAACATAGAACTATGTATTTTTAAACAATTATTTTGAGTATGATTCTCAATATTATCAGAATCCTTTTCATGAATATCATTTTCTGAGACTATAGATACAGCTCCATTGGGACCAATTACATCTTTTACAAAAAAAGCAGTTTCACTTATCATTGGCCCCCACCCTGCTTCATACCATCCAACAGAACCATCTTCAAAACGAATTTGAAGTTGTCCGTAATTATAATTATCATGAGGAATTTCATCTGAAAGTCTAACACCAATTGCAGATACACTTAAGGGTTTTGCCTCAGTCATTTGACACATAACATCAAGATAATGAACTCCACAATCTACAATAGGACTTAAAGAAGATAAAAGATTTTTATGAACTTCCCATGTATCTCCAGAGCTTTGTTGATTTAAATTCATACGCATGACCAGTGGTTTACCAAGCTTTTTAGATTCTTTAATAAACTCTTTCCAAATAGGATGGTGTCTTAAAATATATCCTACAACTAATTTTTTATTCTTTTCTTCCGCCTTTTTTATAATTTTTCTTGAGCTTATTAAATCGGGTGCAATGGGTTTTTCTAAAAAAATATGGCAATTGTTTTCAAGAGAATAAATAGAAATTTCTTCATGAGTATCTGGGTAAGTAGAGATACACACAGCATCAGGTTTAGCCTCATCAATAGCTTTTTTATAATCATCAAAAAGATCATAATTTGACTTTAGGATTTTATTTAATTCAATTTTACTATCTCCTCTTGAAACCAAACCACAAATTTCAAATCCTGTATGATTATGGTAGGCAAAGGCATGAGAGGCACCCATATTTCCACAACCAATAACTAAAACTCTAATTTTTTTATTCATCTTTTAATTTTTAATAATAATAATTTAAACTTATGTATTAACAAAATTTTTTCATATTTTAATGTAAGTGAAAAACCAACTCATTACATTAGTAATTATATTGTCTTCTACTATTGTTTATAGTCAGACAGAAGACAGTCCTTGGTTATTAGGTATTGGGGTAAATTCAATTAATCCAGAAAATCTTGATAACTCTGGATATAATCTACCTTCATTAAGTCTTTCAAGATATATATTTAATAATTTTTCAGTAGGTATAAATTACTCAGAAAATGAATTAAAAACTTCAAATGAAGAGCTTTACTATTATTCAGTTGATGGAATAATTAAATATAGCTTTCCTAGTGAATCAAAAGTTCTTGGAGTTGATGCAGAACCTTATCTATTTGCGGGATATGGATTATCAAACTTTGGTGAAGGAGATACTTCATTAGGTTCTCTAAACACAGCATATGGAGCATCATTTGGTGCAGGAATTAATTTTCAACTTTCAAAAAATATAGCTCTAAATACAGGAATAAGCTATAAGTCCATGGATGAAAAAAATGCATATAGTAATCTTCAACATGTTGTTGGAGTTAAATTTAATTTTGGAAAAGGTGATTCTGATGGTGATGGAGTGCCTGATAAAAAAGATCATTGTCCTGACCATCCTGGTTTAATTGAACTTAATGGATGTCCTGACTCAGATGGTGATGGAATAAAAGACGATGATGATAAGTGTCCAAATTTAGCTGGATTAAGCTCAATGAGCGGATGTCCTGACTCAGATGGTGATGGTTTTTCAGATGTAATTGATCCTTGTCCAAACAAAGCTGGAGTTAATGGTCAGTCTTGTCCTGACTCAGATGGTGATGGAGTTTTAGATAATCTAGATAATTGTCCTAATGAAGCAGGTCTTGAATCAAATGGTGGATGCAAGTTGCCAGACCTTGACAATGATGGTGTTCCAAATATTGATGATAACTGTCCTAATGAAGCAGGTTCTAAAAATCTAAACGGATGCCCTAATCTTCCCAAATCATTAGAGAGCTATTTAAATAAATTCAGTGAAATATTCTTTGATTTCGATAGTTATAATATAAGACAAGAATATATAGAAAACTTAACATTATTAAGCTCTCTGCTTTCAAAATATCAGTATATTAATTTAAATATTGATGGATATGCATCTAATGAAGGAGAAACTGATTATAACATGAGTTTATCTGAAAGGAGATCATCATCAGTTAAAAATACCATTATAAGTAATGGCATTAATAGCTCAAGATTATTCTCAAGAAATTTTGGAGAGGAGAATCCAATATACCCAAATATTCCTTTAAGTGAAAAAAAGAAAAACAGAAGAGTTTTAATTTCAGTTAAAAATTAAATACCTAATTCCCAACCTTCTCTATAGTTCCTAGTTAAAAACTGGTTAGCCTCATCTAAGTTAGTAATTACCATATTCTTAGAATCGTAGAGTAATCTCTTTTTACCTATATTAACATTACTTCTTGGAGACCTTTTAAGTAAACTACTTCTTATAGCTACATTACCTAGAAGAACAATTTCTGATAAAGGACCCGCAAAATCAAAGTTAGAGGTTAAATTATTATACTTTTCACTACCATATCCATCTTTAATAGCATCTATCCAGTATGATTGATGGCCAAATTCAACTGAGTTAATTTCAGAAATTACACCTTTTTCTACTGCACCATCGTAACCATTTACATAAAGTCTAGCATTAATTCCATAATTATCACACCAAATCACACCATTTTCACCTATCATAAGAACTCCATTGTCACCAATATCATCAGTATCTGTAATTATATCAGGTTGAGATGGTCTAAATCCACCATCCATCCATATCATTTTAACTTCAGAGTCATTTATATCAGATGCTCTAAATTTATATGTTACATAAGAACTTGTAGGACAAGATTCTTCATTAATTTCTGCAGGAGTAAACATACGAACATAAGGAGGGTTTGCAACACTAGCCTCTACACTAAATGGTTCAAATAACCCCAAAGCTTTTATTGGAACATCCATTATATGACATCCCATATCTCCTAAAGCACCAGTACCATAATCCCAAAAACCTCTCCAATCAAATGCATGAAGACCAGGTGTATAACCGTTGTTTTGGGCAGGTCCTATCCATAAGTCCCAATCCATTCCCTCAGGTTTTTGAGAAGGGTCAGGTTGTTGCATAGGAATACCTTGTGCCCAAACAGGTCTATTTGTCCATGTATAAACTGTGCTTACTTTACCAATTCTACCATCTTTAATCCACTTTTGAATCATTTTTTGCTCTGGATTTGAAGCACCTTGGTTACCCATTTGAGTAACAATTTTATTTTTCTTAGCCAATTTTGTCAACATTCTAGCTTCCTTTACATTATGAGTTAATGGCTTTTGAACATAAACATGAATTCCCTTTTCCATTGCAGCTTTAGCGATATTTGCATGAGTATGATCGGGAGTTGAAATAGTTACCCCATCTAATTGTTCATTTTCAAGCATTTCCTTAAAATCAGTGTAAAACTTTGCATTTGGGAATTTTTCAATTGCTACTTGAGCTCCGTAAGCGTTTTGATGAACATCACAAAGTGCAACTACATTTTCTCTACCTCCAACACTTGCATGTAAAATATCAGAATTACCTTTACCATGTAAACCAATTCCAGCAATATTAAGCTTATCACTTGGAGCAGTATATCCAGTACCACCTAAAACATGTCTAGGTACAATAAACAGTGATGATGCTAATGCTGAATTTTTTATAAATTTTCGTCTAGAATTTCTTTTTGATGACATAATCTTAATGTTTTTTTAGTGAATGAAATTTAGTAATTATTTTTTAAAAACCATTGATCAACTCTAAGTTTTGCATTTTCACTTATATCAAGCCAAAAAAGATTGATGTCAGCAAAATGATAACTCTTAATAGGCATTAGAAAAAATTTTCCGGGTACATTTGGCAGTGATGACCAAACAATTCCGTCTATTAGTTTAATCCTTAAATTATTTGAAAAAATTTTCATATTCCTATATAGTAAACCTTTATGTTGATCTTTTGAAGCTTCTTTTGCAGAATCCCATGTTATAGGGTTTGAAGTAACTCCTCCCATGAACCACCCTTCATAACTTTTTTTATTTGGATATTTATTATACTTGTAAGTATTCCAAGATACAAATCCTCCAGTTTCTTCTGGTGAAATCATTGGCTTTATAAATTGAAACTCATCAGGATCTACCTTAATTCCTACCAGATAAGCAGCGATCATTTTATTTTGTAATTCTTGTCCATCGATGATTTCTTTAATTAATCTTTTAGCATGAACTGTACCTTGGCTATGAGAGGCTAAAATAAAAGGCCTGTCTTTATTATAATTTTCTAAAAAAAATTCAAAAGATCTTTTAATATCTGAGTAAGCTAAATCAAGTGCTTTTTTTCCTTCTGATTCAAATTTATTATTAAACACCCTGATATGAGCTTGCCTATAGAATGGGACATATAAGTTTCCTGCTTCTAACCATGCTGATGCTTGATATTTTACAGGTCTATTTAATACATCTAACCTTATGTCTTCATCCCATATATTAGAATTCCATTCTTTTTGATTTTTTCCATCTATTAGTGTTGGGTATATAAAAAAAACATCCGCCTTCTTTTCAAAATTAAATTGCACTAAATCATCTAGCTGAATTGGAAGCTTATTAGGAAGTACAGCCCAAGAATTATCTTTACTATAATCAGGAGCAGCTATTTCAGGACTCTTTTCAAATTCATATGTATTATGAGTTAATTTACATCCAGTAATAAACCACACCAGTATATAAACTTTTATTAAATTTCTTTTAAACATATATTATATTAAATTTGAATTATGAAAATTACCAGATCAAAAGTAGTTATATTTTCACTATTACTTTTAATGTTAAGTTGTAATAATAATGAAGAAATAATTACTATAAAAAAAACTATTAAACCTTTAAATAATTCATCTATTTCTGGAACTATCAGTTTAACTCAAAAAAAAGACTCTGTTTTTCTGGAGGCTCATATTTTTGGTCTAAAACCTGGTATTAAAGCCATACATATTCATGAAAATGGCGACTGCTCATCAAATGATGGATTAAGTGCAGGTGGACACTGGAATCCAACAAGTCAAAAACATAGTAAATGGGGAGATGAAACAGGATTTCATTTAGGTGATATAGGAAACTTTAATATTGACTCTATTGGTCATGGAATGGTAAATTTCAGTAATGATCTTTGGTGTCTTGGTTGTAAGTCAAGCAATGATTTAATGAATAAATCTATTATTATTCATAATGGAGAAGATGACTTTTTATCACAACCATCTGGGGCTGCAGGAATGAGATTGGGTTGTCTTGAGATATCAACTGAAGTTAAATAAATTAAATTCTCTAATCTATTATTTTTTCTAGTTCTGATGTTATTTCATCTATACTTTTATTAGACAAACTTTTGTTTAAAGGTTTATAGATCTCAATTGAAAATTCTTTTTTTCTATTAATAACTTTTAAGCCATTTCTTTGAAAAACCTCATTAAAACCAGTAATCTTAACAGGGACAATTAAGGGACTATTGTTTTTAATAGTGTGTGCTGTTCCCTTTCTTACAGGTTTGCTATTATCAGTAGTTCCCCTTGGAAATGTAATAACCCAACCATCTTTCAGAGCAAGTTCAATATTACTTGGATCTTCTGGTCTAATATCTCTATGTATATCTTTACCAGATTCTCTCCAACTTCTCTGAACCAAAACAGCTCCAGCATATGTTAAAAGTTTAGTTATGAATGATTTTTTCATTGTTTCAAAAGAAGCTATATAATAAAGGTTAGTTTTTGGACTGAGAAGATATTTTGGTTTCTTAACTGTATCAATTTTTCCTTTGACAGATGAATTAAATACATGTAACATTGCTATTACATCATAAAAATAAGTTTGATGATTAGAAACGAATAAAACATTTTGAGTGGGAAGATTCATTAAATTTTTAGAACCTTTTATAATGAATCTTTTACTTCTAAAAGTTCGATGAGTAATACTACCCACTAGTGCAATTATTATTCTTTTAAGGAATAATGTTTGACCAAAAATATTTTTTTTCAAATTGTAAAAATTCGATTCAAATTTATGAATATTAGCTAATCTGGATTTAACAAAATTTTTAAATTTTGATAGTATTATTTTATTTAGTTTTGACAATAATAAGTTATTCTTATAATGACTATAACACAATTGAAATATACTCTAGCAGTTGCAGAATATGGTAACTTTACAACTGCTTCTAATAAATGTTTTGTTACACAACCAACTTTAAGTATGCAGGTTCAAAAACTTGAAGAAGAATTAGGTATTACAATATTTGATAGATATACCAAACCATTAAAAGTAACTGACATTGGCGCAAAAGTTTTAATTCAAGCTAGAAGAATAATTGAAGAATCATCTAGAATGAATGATGTTATCTCAGAAGAAAAAGGTATCATTGGTGGCACTCTCAAAGTTGGGATTATTCCTACTGTAAGTTCAACTTTATTGCCTTTATTTTTGAATATATTTCTAAAAAAACATAAAGATATAACACTCAAAATTGAGGAATATAACACCGATGTTTTAATTCAAAAGCTAGCAGATAGAACTATAGATTGTGCTGTTGCAGCAACTCCATTAAATAATTCAGATATTATAGAAAAGCCATTATATTATGAGCCTTTTATAGCATATGTTCCCCCGCATCATCACTTATCAGGTAATAAATCTCTTGACACTGAAGATTTAACTAATAGCAATCTCCTTATATTAGAGGATGGACATTGTTTTAGGGATCAGGTGATGAATCTTTGTTCATTTGAAGACCTTAATCAGCAGTATGAACTAAAGAGTGGTAGCTTTGAAACTCTAATTAATCTATCAAATAATGGTCCTTGGATGACAATTATACCTTATCTACACTCTCAGAACTTATCAAATACTAATAAAAATAATCTTATTGGTTTCCAGGAACCATCCCCAGCAAGAGAAATAAGTATGATATATTCAAAAAGTCAACTTAAGCTTCCTGTAATTAATGCACTTACATCCACAATTTCTTCTGTGATTAGGGGTCAAATTAAATATAACGACATTAAAATAATGTCACCTGTTTCAGTATAATTTTATATTAAATTAATTATTTGTCTTAAAGCTAATTAAGCTTATATTTGCACATCATTTTCGGGGTGTAGCGTAGCCCGGTTATCGCGCCGCGTTTGGGACGCGGAGGTCGCAGGTTCGAATCCTGCCACCCCGACATATTAAACCAATTATTTATGTAATTGGTTTTTTTATTTAAATTAACATTTATTCGGGATGTGGCGCAGCTCGGTAGCGCACACGCATGGGGTGCGTGGGGTCGCAGGTTCAAATCCTGTCATCCCGACTATTTTTAGCTTTATCGTATATTTATTTAGTGACTTCAAATAAAAAATTAATTTCTAAAAAGAAACCTTTCTTTCCTATTTCTGAAAAGTTAGAAAACTTTTTAAAAACACATGATAGATGGATTGGAGATGTTATTTCTTATAACGATTTGTTGAGATATACTGAGGTAGTAAACATTTATGATAAAAATAATGATGATACTCTATGGGTCAGATTAATATATAACGAGTCTGAAAGACTTGAAATTGAAAATAATTTAAAAATAGTATATACTTTATTACACTCAGATGGAAACCCTTCTTCAATTCCATATTTGAATATTGATTCAATTGATTACTGCACATTTGGAAATTCAAAGCCATTTAGAATTAAAGTTAGAAATATTCTAAATGATAACTTTATATATTTTTATGTTAAACAGACTGATGCATCAAGAGTTTATGGTATTGAATTTGAACATATGTTATCTCCAAGAAACCTTAATTATCTAGTAAATAACGCTTCTCTAATTGAAGAACATATAGCTGGAATTCCTGGTGACATATTCATAAAAGATTATTTACCTAAATGCACAGATTATCAAAAATCTCAAATAGCTAAAGAATATGTCAAATTCAATGAAAGATGTATGATTAGGCTTTTAGGTGATATGAGATCCTATAATTATGTTGTAATACCCATTCATGATTTTGATCAAGTAATTTATAAAATAAGGGCTATTGACTTTGATCAACAATCCTATGAGGGTAAACTTTCAGTATACAGGCCTCAATTTTTTAAAGAAAATCAGGCTATGATGGATATTGTTAGACAGAAATTGAAAACTGATTCAATAGTACAATATAAAATTGAAGAGAGATCAACTATCTCTAGAAGATTAATTATATCTGATGATAGAATGAAATTACTACTAAATATCATGAAAGTTGATCAATTAAGTACTTCAGATAATATTAATTCATTAAAAACAGAAATTTTTAGATTTACTAATGAAGAAAAATTTAAGCAATGTAAATCTATGGGAGATATAATGTTTCAATCATTAAACTATCTAAAGAGAAATTATCAAAATGTTAGTTTAATAGACCTTATTTAAATAACTTTATTGAACTTAAAAAATTGATTAAAATGAAAACAAAAAATCTTTTCACTCTTGTAATTCTTTTGATTTTTTCAATGGCATGCTCTCAGACTGAGAACAATCCACCAATTAAAGATTTTGATGAAAACTCCTATGAACTTCTCAAAATAACTG
Organism: Bacteroidota bacterium; assembly: GCA_038110465.1. GTDB lineage: Bacteria > Bacteroidota > Bacteroidia > Flavobacteriales > Flavobacteriaceae > Marisimplicoccus. Next base: position 131,255 of record JAYNJU010000002.1, read on the forward strand.
ATGGGATTGATATTCCTTGGGGTCTTGCTTTTATTGACAATAACTCTTTTTTGGTTACAGATAAAAAAGGAATTTTGTATCATGTAGAAAATGGAAAAAAAGAAATAGTTAGTGGTACTCCTGAAATTATTTTTTCAAGGCAAGGCGGTTTACTTGATGTAGCTATTGATAATAATTTTATTGAAAATAAAAGGATTTATTTAACAGCTAGTGTTTCTGACTCAAATACTGGATCAAATACAGCATTATATTCTGGAACTTTAGATAATAACAATATCACTAATTTAAATTTACTTTATAAAGCCTCACCAGACACAGATGAAGCAAGACATTATGGTGGTAGTATCCTAGTTACGGATAAATATATATACTTTACCATAGGCGATAGGGGAAATAGAGATGTGAATCCACAAGATATAACATTAGATGGTGGTAAAATTTATAGGATTAATCTGGATGGCTCAATACCTAATGATAATCCATTTTATAATATTGAAAATGCCAAAAAAGCAATTTGGAGTTATGGGCATAGAAATCCTCAAGGTATAATTAGTGGATTAAAGGATGGTGATATATGGATTCATGAACATGGCCCTAGAGGTGGAGATGAAATTAATATTGTTTCAAACCCAAAAATTAATGAAGATCCAATTAAGGAAAGAAATTATGGTTGGCCAAAAGCAACTTATGGAATTAACTATAGTGGAAGTGAGATAACTAAAATTAAAAAAATGGATGATGTTGTTGATCCATTTTATTATTGGGTACCATCTATAGCTCCTTCTGGAATGGCTATGATTAAAAATTCTAAAATTTATAAAGATTGGGAAAATAGTTTATTAATTGGTTCTCTAAGTTTTAGATATTTAGAGAGATTAGTATTTGATTCAAATGAAATTATAGAAAGAGAAAAGCTTTTTCCACGAGTAGGAAGGGTTAGAGATGTAAATATTAGTCCTGATGGATATGTTTATTTAAGTATAGAAGGTGAAGGAATTTTTAAATTGTTACCAAAATAAAAAGGTGATTAATGTTTATAAATAAACTCAAATCAATAATAAATAAAATCTACTTTAAATATCTAATTATATCTATAGCTTTTCTATTATGGATGACTTTTTTAGATACTAATTCTCTATTAATACATGCTGAATTGAATAGAGAGATTAGAAAACTTAAAAAAAGAAAAGATGCTCTTACTGAAGAAATTTCAAAGGACAAAGAATTAATCCTAAAACTTGAAAATTTAGATAGTTTAGAACATTATGGAAGAGATAAATATTTTTTGAAAAAAGAAAATGAAGATATTTATTTAATTGAATTTGAAACAGAAAATGATTGATAATGGGTAAAGTTATTTCAATAGCAAATCAAAAAGGCGGTGTTGGTAAGACAACAACTTCTGTAAATTTGGCAGCATCATTAGGAGTTTTAGAAAAAAAAGTTTTAATAATAGATGCTGACCCACAAGCTAATGCTACTTCTGGTTTAGGTTTTGATTCCAATAACAAGGAACATTCACTCTACAATGTTCTCTCAGACACAGTTAATATTTCAGAAGTAATTAAGACTACGAAATCTCCAAATTTAGATTTAATACAATCAAGTATTGATTTAGTTGGTATAGAGATTGAACTTGTTGATATAAAAAATAGAGAGTATAAACTAAAAGATAAGATTATAGGAATTAAAGATCTTTATGATTACATAATTATTGATTGTGCCCCATCTCTTGGATTAATTACATTAAATGCCTTAACATGTTCGGATTCTGTCATTATTCCTATTCAATGTGAATATTTTGCTCTTGAAGGTCTAGGAAAGCTTTTAAATACAATTAAAAGTATTCAAAAAATACATAACCCTGAATTAGATATTGAAGGCATTTTATTAACTATGTATGACTCAAGATTAAGACTTTCTAATCAAGTAGTTGAAGAAGTAAAGAAACACTTTGGCGATATTGTATTTAACACAATTATTCAAAGAAATATTAAATTAGGAGAGGCTCCTGGTTTTGGAAAAGATATCATAACATATGATGTAACCTCAAAGGGTACAAAAAATTATCTTTCATTAGCTAATGAAATTGTAAAAAAAAATGTAAATGTCCAATAAGAAACAAAAAAAGGTTTTAGGGAGAGGCTTGGATGCTTTGTTAGATTCTTCACAAGAAAAATTTGAAAGTATTCCTAAATATTCAAATATTAATTCATCTGAAATTGAATTAGATAAAATACAGGTTAATCCTGATCAACCCAGATCTAATTTTGATATTAATGAAATAGAAAATTTAGCAAACTCCATTAAAGAGCTTGGAATAATACAGCCTATTACTGTAAGAAAAATCAATTCTATGAAATATGAAATTATTTCTGGTGAAAGAAGATATAGAGCATCTAAAATTGCAGGTCTTGAATCTATTCCGTGTTACATTAGAAATACTGATTCTGATTCAGATATTTTAAAAATGTCATTGGTTGAGAATGTTCAAAGGGTTGATTTAGATCCAATTGAGATTGGATTAAGTTATGAGCGATTGGTTTCAGATTATAATTTAAATATTGAATCAATTTCGCTGTTAGTTGGTAAGGACAGATCAACAATTTCAAATTATATGAGGTTACTTAAATTGGATCCAATAATTCAATCTGGGATTAGGGATGGGTTTTTGACAATGGGCCACGGAAGAGCATTAATTAATGTTGAAGATTTAAAATTACAACTTGATATTTATGAAGAAATAATTTCTAAAAATCTTTCTGTTAGACAAACAGAAACTATTGTCAGAAATTTAAATAATAGATCAATAATCAACTTAAATTCAGATGTATCAAAAATATATATAGATTTAACAAATAAGCTTGAAAATATTTTTGGTTCAAAAATTAAATTAAAGGAGGATTCAAAAGGTAAGGTTTCATTATCTGCTTCATTTAATAGTATTAATGATCTTTATGAAATTCTAAAAAAACTAAAAAATTGAAGACTTTAATTTTAACTTTTTCAATCTTTTTTTCTTTGAATTTATATTGTCAGATTGATTTAGATTCTGTTTATGTGAGTCCTAGAAAACAAAAATTAATTGATGATCCTTTAACTCCATCTAAAGCAGCGTTTTATTCATCGGTTATACCAGGGCTTGGTCAGATATATACAAAAAGATACTGGATGATTCCTATTATTTATGGGGGTCTAGCTACTTCAGCATATTATTATAATTTCAATAGAAAGGAAGCAGATAAATATAGAACTGCATATAAAAGAAGGCTTGCTGGATATTTTGATGATGAGTATATAGATATCATACCAGAAAATGAGAAATTATTAGAGGGTATGAAATTTCATAGGAGATATAAAGATTTTTCATTCATGTTTTTGGTTGGTACATATGTACTCAATATTATTGATGCAAATGTTGGAGCTCATCTTCTCCAATTTAATGTAAGTGAAGATTTATCTGTCAGACCTTTTATAAATACAAATGAATATGATTTCACTCAAAATGCAGGTTTTTTGTTAAAAATTAAATTAGATTAATATGAGTTTTCAAGAATGGGCCTTATTTTTTTTAATATTCAACATTATCATATTTTTTGGATCTCAAAGACTATTTAAAATTGCTGGTATTAATAGATGGTATTCCTTAATACCCTTTTTAAATATCATTAAACACCTAGAAATAATAAGAAGGCCAAAATGGTGGATAATTTTAGTTTTTATACCAGTTATTAACTTATTAATGATCCCTGTAATTTGGGTAGAATTTATAAAGAGATTCAACCATAACAGTAAATTAGATAGAATCCTTGTAATTATTTCTTTGGGATTCTACATATATTATGTTAGCTATTTTAGTTCAAAAACAAAACTAGTAGATGAGATTAGCTTTTCTGGATTTGAAAAATCTATTGGATCTTTCATATTTGCAATTGTAATTGCAACAATAGTTCATAACTATATACTTCAACCTTTTGTTATTCCAACTGGATCTCTTGAAAGAACTTTAAGAGTCGGTGATTTTTTATTAGTTAGTAAATTTCATTATGGGGCAAGAGTTCCCTCTACAGTTCTTTCTTTTCCAATGGTACATGATACTATACCTATTCTAAAAACTAGATCTTATCTAAAAAAACCTCAGCTTCCATACATTAGAATTCCTGGTTTTGAAGAAATAAAAAATAATGACATTGTAGTTTTTAACTGGCCAGCGGACACTGTAAGGCAGTTCTTTGTTAAGGAAAAAGGTGTTATTAAACCAAATGATAAAAAATCAAATTATGTTAAAAGAGCTGTAGGAATTGCAGGAGATACTCTTGAAATTAAAAATGGGAATATCTTTATTAACGGACAAAGAAATATACTACCCGATAGAGCTAGGCCTTTATTTAATTTCTCAATTGAATCAACTCAGGGAGTCTCATCAAGTAAACTCAAGAATCTTGAAATAACAGGATTTGTCAGAAAGTTCATAATTAAAAATCTTAATCAAAAATCATATGAGGATATTTTAGATTATATTTTAAATATTTCAAATACTGAAAATAGTGAGTACATTGTTTATACTGGTGATGATGGTATTCCTATTGAGATAATTCAAAAAAATAATTTAGAAATAAGTGAGATAATCGATTATAAGAAAGAGATTAGTCTGACATATGAAGATTCGATAAAAATAAGAGATTCTGAAATGTTTGATACAATTTATAGAGTTACACAATCTAAAGGAATTTCTAATAATAACTTTTTTCCAAATAATAGAAATTTTGACTGGAATAATGATCATTTTGGTCCAATATATATTCCAAAAACAGGTGATATAATTGATTTAAATATTCACAATATTCCATTATATAAAAAGATTATTAAAGACTATGAGTCTAACGATTTAAGAATTGAAGGTGGAGAAATTTATATTAATAACATTAAACAAAATACCTATACTTTCAAGCAAGATTATTATTGGATGATGGGTGATAATAGATATAATTCTGAAGACTCTAGAGTATGGGGTTTTGTTCCATTTGATCACGTACTAGGAAAACCTGTTTTTATTTGGATGAGTATTGATGGGCTTTTTAATGGAATTCAGAACTGGAAATTTAGATGGGATAGAATATTTACTACAATTGGATTTGATGGTAAACCTAGGTCCTATTTACCTCATTTTATAATTTTTATAATAATTTGGCAGATATATTTCTTTCTGAAGAGAAAAAAAACTAAAAACTAGTCTTTGTCAGAGTTCTTAAATAAATAATCTTTTTCACTTTTACTCAAACTCTCATAACCGGACTTACTAATTTTGTCTAAAATACTGTCGATTTTTTTTTGATTATTAGTATTTACTTTTGGATTGGATTTTTTCTTAAAGTATTTATTAAAAATTTCAAGATAAAAGGATTTATTCGAAGCACTAAAGTTTTTAGCATAATACAGTCCATAAAAAGCTCCACCCAAGTGAGCTATATTTCCTCCAGAATTACTAATCGGAATTTGGATTAAACTTAGAATAACATAAAAAAAACCTAAATATTTTAACTTAATATCAAAGAAGATAAGGTTCACTAATGTATTTGGCATGTATACACATGTAAAAATTAAGATAGAATAAACAGCAGCAGATGAGCCGATCAATGGTGAAAAAGAATTACTAAATACAGGAAAAATATTATATGATATTACAAAAAATAGCCCACCAAATAGAGCACCGAAAAAATAAATTTCCAATAATTTTTTGTTACTTAAAAAAGATAAAAAATGATTACAAACAATATATAGAATTAACATATTCCAAAAAATGTGGAAGAAATCATAGTGCAAAAAAGAATATGATAATAATGTCCATGGGCTCTTGATTAATTCTCCAATATTTGGATGGAGATCAAAATAACTTATTAAATTAATTTGTCTAATGTTAAATAAAAAAAGAATAGTGTTAGCAACAAGAGGGAGTAAAAAAATTATGATATTGATTAATATAATTTTTTTAAAAATTGACTGACTTAAAAAATATCTATAGCCTAATTCCATCTTCTATTATTAAATTGATTTTTTTTCCAATACCACATCATTATAAAACCAGTTATTGCTCCTCCAATATGCGCAAAATGAGCAATTGGCCCTACAGAATAAGATGTAAATCCAAAGAATAAGTCAAATAATATAAGAAGTGGAACTAAAAATTTAGCCTTTATAGGTATTGGTGGAAAAAGTAACATTAATTGAACATTTGGAAATAACATAGCAAATCCAACTAAAATTCCATATAAAGCACCTGAAGCTCCAACCATTACAGCTTTGTAAGATTGTATTCCAGAATACAATCTTTCTTCACCAATAGAGGAAATTAGATTAGTACTTAATCTACCTGTTTCAAAAAAACTATTTAAATCAGATTTAGTCAATCCATTCTCTATTAGAATTTGAGAAACTGATATGACATCATAATGATATACTAGTGTTTGAATTAATACTGCTCCAATTCCAGCAGAAATATAAAAAAAAATAAATTTTTGTTTTCCCCACATTTGCTCAAGAGGAGACCCAAACATCCATAAACCAAACATATTAAATAAAATATGAGTAGTATCACCATGCATAAACATGTGAGTTAATGGTTGCCAAAGAAGAAAACTAGAATTTTTAGGATAATGCATTGCAAATAAATCATACATTAATTCGCCAAAAACCATAGATGCTATAAAAAAAATAACATTAATAATAATAAGATGTCTAACTATTTCACTTACTCTACCCATTAAATCTTTTTTCTAAATCATTTTTATTTAAAGTAATAAATATTTGTTTATCAAATGGGGATAAATTAGGTTCTTTGCAAGAAAAGAGTTCGTTTACTATATAATTTAATTCTTCTTGATCTAAACTAACTCCAGCTTTAATTGCACTTATTTTTGCAAGTTTTTTTGCAAAATAATCAGATTCACTTAAATCATTTATTTTAATTGAATCCTTATCAAAACTAAGTAGTTCATTTATAGTCTCTTCTATAACAGAATTTTCAATATTTAATGGCACAGAAAATACAGACAGCTTATTATCTTCTATCTTGAATTCAAAACCTAATTTTAGAAATTCATCAATTGAATTATTTAAAAGAAGTAATTGTTTTTTTGAAATTTCAATATTTACTGGAAAAGCTAACTTTTGAGATTCAGATACTTGAACAAACATTGATTTTAAAAACTTTTCATATAAAATTCTTTGATGAGCATAATTTTGATTGATTATTATAAGTGATGATTTACTGGAACTTACAATATATTTATTAAAAATTTGAAATATTTTTTGATCAAATTGAACATTTTCATTAAATAATTCATTTTCAATATTACTTGAAATTTCAATATTATTATCTAGGTTATATTCACTTAATTCTTTAAATGGATTAAAATTTGAATCTATTTCAATAGATGGAAACTTAGGCTTTGAATTTACTTGAGAATAAGAGATTTCCATATTAGGATCTTGTTCAAAATCAAGTATTGGTGTAATCTGATATATTCCTAAACTATGTTTGACAATTGATTTAATGATAGAATATATAACCTGGTCATCTTCAAATTTAATTTCAGTTTTATTAGGGTGTACATTTACATCTAATTTTTTTGGGTCAATATCAATAAATAAAAAATAACCAGGATAATAACCATCTCTGAGTAGACCCTCATAGGAAGATGATATTGAATGATTAATAAAGTGACTTTTTATAAACCTTTTATTTACAAATATGTATTGATTTGATCTAGATTTTTTTGAAAATTCAGGCTTTAAAATAAATCCTGTAATAGCTGCTACATCTGTATTTTCTGATATTGGAATTAAATTTTCAGTTATCTTATCACCAAAAATTGAAATTATTCTTTTTTTTAAAGTTTCTTTTTTTAAATAAAAAATTTCTTCATCATTATTAATAAAAGAAAAGTCTATTTCAGGGTGAGCAATAGCTATTCTATGAAAAGTATCTAGGATATGTTTAAACTCTACAAAATCTGATTTTAAAAAATTTCTTCTTGCTGGAACATTAAAAAAAATATTTTTTACTTTAATAGAAGTACCTGAATTTATATTTGAATCTGAATAATTAACTAATCTACCACCTTTAATTTCAATATGATAACCATTTTCATTTTCTGATTTTGAGCTCATCTCAACCATTGAAATTGAGCAAATTGCAGCAAGAGCTTCACCTCTGAACCCCATCGAATTAATTGAGAAAATATCATCAATTTCTCTAATTTTAGATGTGGCATGCTTTACAAATGATAAATGCATATCATTTTTTGTCATTCCAATACCATTATCTATAACTTGAATTAGATTTTTGCCTGCATCTTTAACTACAACCTTTATTTTAGTTGATTTAGCATCAATTGAATTTTCAAGTAGTTCTTTTAATACTGAAGATGGTCTTTGAACTACTTCACCAGCAGCTATTTTATTTGAAACTTCAGCGGGTAAAATTTTTATAATATCTGGCATTAATCCTTAAAGAAAATATATATATCAAAATCAATGATATATAAAAATACCAAAATAAGAAAAAGTATAATTAAGATTAGGGTCATATTAATTCCTCTATTCTTTCTGTTTCTCATTTTACTTCTTTGATCACTCCAGAGTTTTCCAATGTCATTTGAATTATAGACATCTCTATATTTTGTAAATTTAGATTCGAAGTTTGATGGAACTTCTTCTTTTCCTTTATAAAATCTTGGTGTATAATTAAACCTTCTATTCTTATTTAGTTTGAAGAAATTAATATTCATTATTAATATTTTAAAGAAATCATTTTTAATGCAGCAATTGCAGAATCTTCACCTTTATTTCCAATCTTACCTCCACTTCTATCAATTGATTGTTGAATATTATCATCGGTGGAAACACATAAAATAATTGGAATTTTTGATATTAAATTCAAATCTTTAATCCCATTTACAACAGCATTTGAAACAAATTCAAAATGCTGGGTTTCACCGTGTATTATACAGCCTATAGCTATTATTGCATCAAAATCCTGTTTAATAAGATTCTTACAAGCAAATATTAACTCAAAACTACCTGGTACATAAAATTTTGTAATATTTTTTTCTAATAAATTATTATTTAGAAAAACATTTAATGCGCCTTTATAGAAATTTTCAGTGATTTCAATGTGCCATTCGGATATTACACATGCAATTTTTAAGCCTTCAGGTTTTTCAAAACTAAAATCTCTAATTGAATTAAAAGATTTCTTTGCAGCCATATTATTTACTAAGATTCTCAATTCTACCAAGTTGAACTTCAACTAGACTAGATTCATAAGAGTCTGGGAATTCATCCTTAATTCTTTTTAAAAAATCAATTGATGATTTATACTTCCCAAGCTCAGAGCCTATTAATGCAGCTTTAAATAAATATTTTGGAGTTGTATAAATGTTCTCGTTATGATTAAATGCCAATTGATAGTATTCATATGCCTCATTAGGTTGTCCTATTTCAGAAAAACAATCACCTATTGCACCTAAAGAAATTGACTTAAGAAGAATATCATCAGAATTAAATTTATCCAAATAAGCAATAGCTTGTTCATATTCTTTTAAGTTTAAATATGACATTCCAATGGAGTAATTGGCAAGGTTAGCTGCTTTAGTTCCAGAGTATTTATCTACTATGTCAAGAAAACCATATTTACCTTCTCCACCGTTTAAAGCTAGTTTAAATAATGAATCTGATTGATTTGAGACAAGAGCTAGTTCAAAAAAATACTGAGCTTGATTTAATTCACTTATTGCTTCATTCTCTTTAGGCTCAGAAATAAATCTTTGATAACCCAAAAATGACAAAACAGAGATTGAAATTATTGCTATAGAAGCAAATATGAATTTTTGGTTTTTTAAAACCCATTGTTCTGATTTATTTGCTGTTGAATCAAGGGAATCAAAAACTTCAGCAGTTTGACTTTTTTCTAATTGATTTGATGATTGAGCTTTATTTTTTTTATAACCTCTTCTCTTAAATGTTGCCATAATAATTTTTTGAATCCCAAAATTAATGTTTTATTTTGAAAATTGATTATGTTTTTAAATTCACTAAAAATCGATAATTACAAAAACCTAAAAAATTTAAAGTTAACCTTTGAAAAAAAGATTAACTGTTTTGTTGGTAAGAATGGTATTGGGAAAACTAATATCATAGACTCAATATACCATCTTGCTTTTACAAAAAGTTATTTCAATCCCTCAACCTCTCAAAATGTCAAAATAGGAGAAAACTTTTTTTCAATTATTGGTGATTTCAGCATTAATGAAAGAAAAGAAAATATTCACTGTTATTTTAAAAATGGTGAAAAAAAGGTTATAAAAAAAAATAGTAAAGCATATCAAAAAATTTCTGATCACATTGGTTTAATCAATCTAATAATTATTTCTCCTCATGATAGAGACTTAATAACTGAGGGAAGTGAAATGAGAAGAAAACTTCTAGACTCAGTAATAGGTCAAATTGATAAAGTTTATCTTCAAAAAACGATTGACTACAGTAAGGTTATCTCTCAGAGAAATTCACTTTTGAAATATTTTTTTATAAACAGAAAGTTTGATAAAGATACTATCGATTCATATGATCAACAACTTATAAGCCTTGGAACACCTATTTATAAAGAAAGATTTAAGTTTATTAATGAATTTATACCAATCTTTAAAAAGTATTATAATGAAATTAGTTCAGGTACTGAAATAGTAGATATAAATTATAAAAGTGATTTAAATTCTGGTAGTTTTTCTGAAATTCTTAATGAAAGCTTATCAAAAGACAGATTCTTACAATATACTTCAAAAGGAATTCACAGAGATGATTTAAGCTTTACTATTGATAGTAATAAAATAAAAAATTTTGGAAGTCAAGGTCAACAAAAATCTTTTCTCATTGCTTTAAAACTTGCACAATTTGATTATTATAAAAATAAATATGGTAACTCACCAATAATTTTACTAGATGATATCTTTGATAAATTAGATCAAGATAGAGTCCGACAGATAGTTCAAATTTTAGAAAAAAATGATTTTAGTCAAATTTTTATTACTGATACTCATAAAGACAGAGTTCAAGATGCTTTATCAAATTCAAAGAATAGAGAAGAAATATTTGACCTTGAAAACTTAAAAATAAATGAGTAAAAGAGGTGAAATAAAAAATTTATCACTATTGATTCAAGATGTTTTATCTCAAAAACATTTTAGAATTGGGATTGATAATATTAAAGTTCAAGATGCCTGGGAGAAAACAATGGGTGAAAATATACAAAAGTATATCTATGGGGTAAACTATAAAAAAGGTATTCTATATGTTAGACTTAAATCTTCGGTATTAAAAAAGGAATTAACTTTTGAAAAAGAAAAAGTTATCAAATTATTGAATAAAGAACTAGGAAAAGAATATGTAAAGGATTTAGTTCTTAACTAAATATTTCATCTTTACTAAAGTGAAAATCTATTTCAATCTTAGCATTTTCATCACTATCTGATCCATGAATAGCATTTTCCCCTTTTGATTTTGCGAATTTCTTTCTTATTGTTCCATCTTTTGCTTCAGAAGGGTCAGTTGGACCAATAAGTAGTCTAAAATCCTCAACCGCATTTTCTTTTTCAAGAGCAGCAGCTACTATTGGACCTCTAGTCATAAAGTTTACTAAATCATTAAAAAATGGTTTATCAGAATGTATAGAGTAAAAGTTTTCAGCTTCATCTTTAGTCATCTTTTTATATTTTAATGCTATAATTTTAAAGCCTGCATTTTCAATCATTTTTAAAATTGGAAGCATGTAACCCTGTTCAATTGAATCAGGCTTAAGGATTGTAAAGGTTCTATTCAAATTCATGCGGCAAATTTAATAATATATGTGATTATTCAAAGATTTACTAATTACTTTATTTAAGTTTTTAATTAGTATTATCTTAGCCATTTTATGGATAAAAAATTTATCAAAGACTTAAAAGAAACTCTTTCAATCAAGAAAAATATATTATTAATTCCTCACAGCAGTCCTGATGCTGATGCATTAGGAAGTTGCCTCGCCTTATATCACTTTTTAAGAAATGATCATGATGTTCATATCATATCTCCTAATGAGTTTACTGAAATTTTAAAATTTCTTCCATGCTCAGAAGATATAATAGTTTATGATGAGGATAAAGATAAAACTCATGAATTATTTGAAATGACTAATGTTATTTTCACTCTAGATTTTAATTGTTTAGCAAGAGCCAAAAATCTTTCTCATTTAATATCTAAGTCACCTGCAAAAAAAATCATGATAGATCATCATCAAAATCCAGATAATTATTGTGATTTAAAATATTCTGACCCAAAAATGAGCTCTACATCTGAAATGGTATATAATGTTATTAATAGCTTAGATTCAAATAAGATAAATCAAAGTATTGCTTACTGTTTGTATACAGGAATTGTTGCTGATACGGGTTCGTTTAGGTTCCCCTCAACTACTTCAAAAACACTATTAGTTGGTTCAAAATTGATCGATTATGGAGTAAATGTCACTGAGGTTTTCGAAAAATTGCATAACAACTTTCAATTTCCAAGATTAAAACTTTTAGGAATAACTTTAAATAATTTTAAAAAAGTAGATGGACTTCCAATTCTTTATTCATGCCTTAGTGAAGAGGATCAAAATAAATATAATTTTAAGAAAGGGGACTCTGAAGGATTTGTAAATTTTGGTCTGACTGTAAGTGGGATCTTGTGCTCGGTAATTTTTATTGAAAACAAAGAAGAAGAAATTGTTAAGATATCTTTTAGATCAAAAGGTGATTTTAAAGTTAATATATTTGCATCAAAATATTTTAATGGAGGAGGACATGAACATGCTGCTGGAGGTATTTCAAAATTAAACTTAATTGATACTGAAGCAAAATTTTTAAATGATATCAAAAAATTTATCAATGAAAACTAACTTAAAAAATATATATTTATTTGCAACGATAATATTAACTCTAAACTCATGTAATATGAATGATTACTCTGACTTAAACGATGGAATATATGCAAACATTGAAACATCTAAAGGTGATATTCTAGTAAAACTATTTTATGAAAAAACACCACTAACAGTTTCAAATTTTATAGCATTATCTGAAGGAAATCACCCTGCCGTATCAGATGAATTTTCTGGTAAGCCTTATTATGATGGAATCAAATTTCATCGTGTAATCGATAATTTTATGATCCAAGGTGGAGATCCTACTGGTACAGGATCAGGGGGTCCTGGTTTCCAGTTTAATGATGAAATAGTTGAAGAATTAAGGCATGACGGTGCTGGTATTTTATCAATGGCAAATGCTGGTCCTGGTACAAATGGAAGTCAATTTTTTATCACACACATAGAGACTCCATGGCTTGATGGAAAACATACTGTATTTGGAAAGGTAAATACTGGCCAAGATATAGTTGATGCAATTGTTCAAGACGATATTATTAAGAGTGTAAAAATCATCAGAATTGGAAATGATGCAGAAAATTTTGATGCACCTGAGGTCTTTGATGAATTTATTACAAAACAAAGTGAAGCTGAGTTATTAAAAATAGAAGAAGAAAAGCAAGTTTTATCAAAAATAACTCAAGGAATGAAAGAAACTAGTAGTGGCTTAAAATATAATATTTCTAAAGAAGGGACTGGAGAGAATGCAAAACCAAATGATTTGTTATCAGTACATTATTCTCTTAAACTTATAGACGGATCTGAGATAGACTCATCATTTACCAGAGGAGAGCCTATACAATTTACATGCGGTGTAGGTCAAGTAATAAAAGGTTGGGATGAAGCTATGCAATTATTAAATAAAGGTTCGAAAGCAACGCTTGTTATTCCTAGTGAGTTAGGATATGGTTCAGCAGGAGCTGGAAATGGAGTAATTCCCCCTAATGCTACATTAATTTTTGAGGTAGAATTAATTGAAATAAATTAATGAGACTAAAAAGTATTATTGCAATAGCTTTAATACCTCAAATATTTGCAGTTAATTGGTTACAAAATAATCCTTCAATAATTGATAAATATTATCAATATATATATGGATATATCCTAAGTATTAATTCATTTTTGTATTCTAATATTAGTATTCCAGTTGGAGAGATTCTTTATATTATTATCATTATTTATTTTATATATCTCATTTATAAAGTTTTTTCATTGAAATTAAATGACTCTATAAACCTCATGGCATTTATTTCTATAATTTACTTTATATTTTATTCTTTTTGGGGATTAAATTATTTCAAGACATCCATATTCTATGAATCAAAAATTAAAAATGATTATGAATTTGTAGATTTAGATAATACATTAAAACTAATTATCTCATTGATGAATGAGGAGTTAGAATTAATTAGTGATTTTAATAATTTAAATTACTTTGAAATAACTAACACTATTGATTTAAATGTAAAAAAATCTATTATTCCTGATATTTTACTATATCAAACAGTTTCTGGACATTTCATTCCTTTTACATCAGAATCCATAATTAATTTTAAAATTCCAAAAATTGAGCTACCAGTTGTTATTTTTCATGAGCAGGCACATCGAATGGGATATGCAGATGAGACTGAAGCTAGTTTTAGAGGATTTACAAAAGCAGTGGAAAGTAAAAATGCTAATATTAGGTATTCAGGTTATTTTTATGCTCTTTTAAAACTTTTAAATGAAGTTAATAAGAATCATAAGGAAAAAATAGAAGACTATACATCTATTCTTAATGAAAGAATTATATCTGATATAAATGATAACATTGAATTTTGGAGTAAATACTACAATAATTTTTTTGATAAGATTACAAGTTATTTATACGACATTTATTTAAAATCTAACAAACAGGAAAATGGAATTCTATCTTATAATCAAGTCTCTATTTACATAATTGATTACTACAAAGGAAATTAATTTAAATTCTTTAATTAGAATTAGTACATTACTAAACTTTTAATCAATTAAAAGGTCAAAACATAAAACAAATTACAATGAAAAGATTTCTGTTTTTAAGCATTTTTTTAACTATTGGACTTAACGCTCAAGACTACTTTATTGTTAATGATGGAGTTAAAATTAAAGACTATGAATTTAATGTATTTACTAATGCTAATATTTACACCTCAAATGGTATATTACAGAATGCTATATTAATTGAGAAAGATGGTTTAGTACAAGATTTTGGAAACAATATTGAGATTCCAGATAACAGCATTATACATGATTTAAAAGGAAAGTATATATATCCTTCTTTTATTGAGATTCATTCATCTTTTGGAGTAAAAAGTCCACAAAGAACATCTTCTGGAAGAAGTTCACAATATGAACCTAACAGAAAAGGATATTATTGGAATGATCACATTTTAAGTGATTATAATAGCATGAATGATTACAGCTATGATCAAAAAGAAGCAAAAGGATTAAGGGATATTGGATTTGGAGTAATTAATACGCATAGAAGTGACGGTGTCCATAGAGGTACAGGGTTTACTTTAGCTTTAATTGATGAACAGAATGAATCCTACAGAATAATTTCAAAAAAAACATCTGAACATTTCTCTTTTTCCAGAAGTCTTACATCAAATCAATCCTACCCAAGTTCTACTATGGGAGCTATTGCATTAATAAGACAATTATACTACGATGCTGATTGGTATTCTCAAGGCGTTTCTGAATCTAAAGATTTAGCTTTAGAAGCAGTCATAGAGAATAGGAATCTACCTAAAATTTTTGATGCTAATGATAAATTAAATGTTTACAGAGCTGCAAAACTTTCAAATGAATTTAATTTAGACTTTGTAATTAAAGGGTCTGGTAAAGAATATGAGAATGTAAGAGAATTGAAAAAATTCAAAAATAAACTTATAATTCCTGTGAATTTCCCAAGTGCGTTTGATGTTTCAAATTCAAGTTTAAATGAAAAACTTACAATAAATCAATTAAGATATTGGAATCAAGCACCTTCAAATCTAGGAATTTTAGAAAAAAATGGTATTACTTTTTCAATAACTTCCTCAGATTTAAAAAATAAGAGAGATTTTCTAAAAAATATTAGACAAGCAATTGAGCATGGACTAAGCGAGCAAACTGCTCTTGATGCTTTAACCATAATACCAGCTAAATCAATGGGGCTTGAAAAAAAGATTGGAAAAATTGAAAAAGGTTTTCTAGCAAATTTTCTTATAACAACTGGTCCGATATTTGATAGCCAAGCTATGATTAATGAAAATTGGGTAAAGGGGCAAAGACATGTTGTTAATAGTGACGAAAAAATTAATATTGATGGAGTTTATACAATTAACATTAATGAAAATAACTATGATATTGCCATCTCGAATAGTACTTCTAAACCAACATCAAAGGTTAATAAAGATTCTCTAGAAATAAAATCAAAGATAACATTAGTTGATGATTGGCTAAATATTACAATTTTTGATGAAAAAGAAGGAAAATCATCTTTTGCTCAAATATCTTCAAAAATTAATTCAAATGATAAATTAATTGGAACAGGTACTGATTTTAACAGTAATAGTTTTTCATTTAATATTTTAAAAACTAAAGATCAAGAAAATACGGATAATAGAAAAAAAGTTAGTTCTGCCGATAAACCCTTTATATCAAAAGTAACTTATCCTAATGTAGGGTTTGGAATTTCATCTAATCCATTAAGTCAATCTATACATTTTAAAAACGCAACAATATGGACTAATGAAAATGAAGGAATTATTGAAGACTCTGATATTATAATAGAAAATGGTAAAATTATTGAAATAGGAAAAGATCTTAAAACTCCAAATAATTTTAGTGTTATTGATGCTACAGGTAAACATATTACTTCTGGAATTATAGATGAACATTCTCATATGGCAGCTTCAAGTATAAACGAGGGAGGTCATAATTCTTCAGCTGAAGTATCAATTATGGATGTAATTGATCCTGATGACATTAATTTGTATAGAAATCTTGCTGGAGGAGTTACAACTGTTCAAATACTACATGGGTCTGCTAATCCTATTGGTGGTCAATCTGCAATTATAAAACTTAAATGGGGGTCTGAAATTGATCAAATGTTGTATAAAGGAGCAGATCCTTTTATAAAATTTGCTTTAGGTGAAAATGTAAAACAATCTAACTGGAGCGGATCTAGGTTCCCTCAAACTAGAATGGGAGTAGAGCAAGTCTTTGTAGATCATTTTGAAAGAGCTCAAGAATATGGAAAAAAATGGTCTGATTACAATTCTTTAAGTAGTAGACAAAAAAGTCAAACAATTAAACCCAGATATGATGAAGAATTAGAAACTCTATGGGAAATTTTAAGAGGAGATAGATTTATTTCTAGTCATTCATATGTTCAAAGTGAAATTAATATGTTAATGAAAGTTGCTGAAAAATTCAACTTTAGAATCAACACATTTACTCATATTCTGGAAGGATACAAAGTAGCTGATAAAATGAGAAAACATGGAGTAGGAGCTTCAACTTTTTCAGATTGGTGGGGTTATAAATATGAAGTAAATGATGCGATTCCATATAATGCTTCAATAATGCATAATGCTGGAGTTTTAGTAGCCTTAAACTCTGATAGTTCTGAACTTTCCAGAAGACTGAACCTTGAAGCTGCTAAGGCAGTAAAGTATGGTGGAGTTTCTGAAGAAGATGCTTGGAAGTTTGTAACATTAAATCCTGCAATTTTATTACATCTAGATGATAAAGTAGGAAGTTTAAAGATAGGAAAGGATGCAGACATAGTAGTATGGTCTGGGCATCCTATGTCATTATCTAGTAGAGCTGAAAAAACCTACATTGAAGGAGCTTTATATTATGACAGTAAAGAACATGAGAAAAAACTTAAAGACATTCAAATTGAAAAGTCAAAGCTTATTCAACTTATGTTAGAAGAAAATACACCTGGTGCTAATCTTAGATATCCAAATCCAAGAGCACAACAAGAAGTTAATTGTGAAACCACTGAATTTTAGATTATGAAAAAAATTATATTATTAAACATTCTATTTTTTAATCTGGTATTTGCTCAGCAAACACCAGCTCCTGATCAGGATAAATCTATTTTAATTTTCGGAGCCACTGCTCATATTGGGAATGGTGAAACTATTGAAAATAGCTTAATAGGTTTTACAAACGGTAAAATTGATTTGATTAGTTTAAATTCAAAGGAGAATTCCTATTTTAAATCAGAATATGATACATTAATAGATGCAACTAACCATCATGTATATCCTGGAATTATTGCTCTAAATTCTAATTTAGGTCTTGTTGAAGTTAATGCTGTTAGGGCATCAGTAGATGATGATGAGTCTGGAAGTTTTCTTCCAAATATTAGATCAGTAATAGCATATAATGCTGAATCAAAAGCTGTTGAAAGTATGAGACCTAATGGTGTTCTTATAGCTCAAATAGCTCCAAATGGTGGAGTCATTTCAGGTAGTTCGTCTGTTGTACAACTTGATGCATGGAATTGGGAAGATGCTGTAATTTCATATGATCAAGGAATTCATTTAAATTGGCCTAGCCCATATACTTTTGGCAGATGGTGGTTAGGAGAAGATAGAGGCTTAAGAGCTAATCCTAATTACAAAAGTCAAATTAATGAATTAAAAGATTTTTTTGATAAATCTAAAGCAACAATGAATATTGATAAATCAATGAATTTAAAGAGTAAATCTATGAAGTCAGTATTTGATGGAACTACGACAGTTTATTTAAATGCTGATGATGAAAAAGAAATTGTTGATGGAATAACATTTTTAAAAGAATATGGAATCAAAAAAATAGTTCTGGTTGGGGCAACTGGATCTCTTAAACAAATTCAATTTCTAATAGATAATGATATACCTGTTGTTGTAACTCAACCATACAGATTACCTCAAGGAATTGATGCAGATCCACTCGAAACTTTTAAAATTGCAAAAACTTTAATAGATGCTGGTTTACTTGTTTCTATTGACCCTACAGGAACTTCTCAGGATAGAGTATTAACTAGAAACCTGCCGTTTTACGCAGGAAGTTTTGCAAGTTTTGGAATAGAAAAAGAAGCTGCTCTAAGTATGATAACTTCAATACCTGCAAAAATTCTGGGAATAGATAATGAATATGGAACTTTAGAGGTAGGTAAAAGTGCTACACTTTTCATTTCTAGTGGTGATGCTTTAGATATTATTACAAATAATGTTACTAATGCATTTATTTCAGGCAGAAACTTAAGTCTTGAAACTCATCAGACTAGGTTGTGGAGAAGATACTCAAACAAATATTCAAGTCAGGAATAAAGTTAGTAAACTTATATAAAAACTATTATTCGTAAATTTAAATAACTAAAATTTACAATTGATAGTTGAGAATAAAATATTACCAAAAGATATAAATTCTATTTATGAGGATTTAGTTGGAACTAGTTACCAAAAAATATCTTCAAAAGGGAAAAAAATCATATATGATTCCCTTGTTATTGCATATAATGGACATGATGGTCAAATAAGAAAATCTGGAGAAGCATATATACATCATCCTCTTGAAGTTGCTAAAATTGTTTCTAAGGATATAGGTTTAGACTATATATCAATTGCATCAGCAATTCTTCACGATACAGTTGAAGATACTGAAGTTACCCTTGATGATTTAACTGAAATTTTTGGAGCAGAGATTTCCAAGATTGTCGATGGACTTACAAAAATATCTACATTAAAAAAGAATGAAGACTATTCTATTCAAGCTGAAAACTATCGTAAAATGTTATTAACTCTTCATAATGACATAAGAGTAATATTAATTAAAATTGCTGACAGGCTTCATAATATGAGGACAATTGATTTTTTAAGTAAGCCTAAACAAGATCAAATGGCTTCTGAATCTCTATATATTTATGCTCCTCTTGCTCATAGGATTGGACTTTATAATATTAAAAATGAGTTAGAAAACCTTAGTTTAAAAATTCTTGAACCTAAAAGTTATAAGTCAATACAAAAGAAAATAGATAAAGATTTATTAAATCAGGAAAAATATGTTGAGAAATTTGAAGAACTAATAAATTATAGCCTAGTTGATCAAAAAATAAAATATAAAATTAAAGGAAGACATAAGTCTATATTTTCTATTCACAATAAGATAAAAAATAAAAACATCTCTTTTGATGAGGTATATGATCGTTTTGCAATAAGAGTTATCTATAAAGCAAATCCCAAAAATGAAAAATTTGTAGCATGGAAAATATATTCAATAATTACAGATCATTTTACTCCAAACCCAACTAGACTGAGAGACTGGATCACTTTACCAAAAAGTAATGGATATGAAGCTCTTCATCTTACTGTTGTAGGTCCAGCTAATAAATGGGTTGAAATTCAAATTAGATCTGAGAGAATGAATGAAATTGCAGAGAAAGGTTATGCAGCTCATTATGGTTATAAGCATTCAGAGTCAAATAAGACTGAAGTTGATTTATGGCTTAATAAACTTCAAGATGTCCTTAGTAATGATAATGAGCATGCAATAGACTTTGTAGAAGATTTTAAACTAAATTTTTATTCAAAAGAAATTTATGTATTTACTCCAAATGGAGATTTAAAATCATTAAAAAGTGGATCAAGTGCGCTAGATTTTGCATTCCATGTACATACTGATGTAGGAATGAAAACTAGAGGAGCTAGAGTTAATGGAAAGCTTGTACCCTTAAGTCATACCTTAAAAAGCGGTGATTCTGTTGAAATAATTACCTCCGAAAATGTAAAACCAAACATAAGTTGGCTTGATTTTGTAGAAACTTCAAAAGCTAAGTCAAAAATAAAATCTTCTTTAAATGAAGAAAAAAATAGAATTGCTAATGATGGAAAAGAAATTTTAGAAAGAAAACTAAAGCAGCTTAAGATAAAACTTGATGATAAGGTATCAGGGCAAATGATGAAATTTTTTAAAATTAATGCTAGCAATGACCTGTTTTTTAAAGTTGGAAACGGTCAAATTGATAATAAAAAAATAAAAAGTTTCGCAAATGATTATAATAGCTATCTAAGTTTTTTTAGAAGGCGTATTGGTTCAAATTCTTATTCAAATAAAAAGTTAGAAAATGAAAATCTTATCAAATTTGATAAATTAGTTTTCGGTAAAGAAAAGGAAATGTTGAAATATTCAATGGCTACATGCTGTAATCCTATTCCTGGAGATCAAGTATTTGGCTTTATTTCTGTAAAAGATGGTATCAAAGTTCATTCTAAAAGTTGTCCTAATTCTATATCATTAAGATCTAATTATGCATACAGAATAATTTCTGCAACATGGATTGACTCTGAAAGTCATGAATTTAATGCAAATATTGAAATTACAGGAATAGATGATATAGGATTAGTTAGTGAGATTACTTCTCTTGTGTCAGACTTAATGAATGTAAATATGAATAGAATTTCTTTTGAAACAAATGATGGCACATTTTCAGGAGTAATAAGTGTTGAAGTAAAAAATAAAGTAATTTTGAATAAATTATTGAAAAAGCTTAAGGCAATTAAAGGAATTGAGAAAGTTTTAAGAAAATAATAGAATGATCTTTAAAAAGAAAAAAAACAACGAAGAAATAGTTGAAGTTTTTACAAAATTTCTAAATAAGCATAATCACAGGAAAACACCTGAAAGGTTCTCAATTCTTTCTGAGATATACTCTATAGATGATCACTTCGATATTGACACTTTATATGAAAAAATGAACAAAAAAAAATATCGTGTTAGCAGAGCAACATTGTATAATACTATAGAGCTATTATTAGAATGTGGATTAGTAAGAAAGCATCAATTTGGTGATTCATTTTCTCAATATGAAAAATGTTATTTTAATAATCAACATGATCATTTAATTATAACCGATACTGGAGAGGTAAAAGAATTTTGTGATCCAAGAATTCAATCAATAAAAAAAAATATTGAAGAAATTTTTAATGTAGACATTAAAGATCATTCATTATATTTATACGCTACAAGTAAAAAGAATAAATAAGAATATGTCATTAGATCTTTTATTAGGTCTTCAATGGGGAGATGAGGGGAAAGGAAAGATCGTTGATGCAATCACTTCCAGATATGATATAATTGCTAGGTTTCAAGGTGGTCCAAATGCAGGACATACTATAGAATTTGATGGCAATAAGCATGTGCTTCATACTATACCTTCGGGAATATTTAATAAAAACTCAGTTAATGTTATAGGTAATGGTGTAGTTATTGATCCTGCAATATTTCTAAAAGAAATTAATGGATTAGAAAAGTTTAATTTAAACCTTAGAAATAATCTTTTTATTTCTAAAAGAGCTCATTTAATTCTTCCAACTCATAAAATTATCGACGCTGCTTCAGAAGCTTCTAAAGGCAAGAAGAAAATTGGATCAACTCTAAAAGGAATTGGCCCAACCTACATGGATAAGACTGGTAGAAATGGAATTAGAGTTGGGGATATTATTGATAATTCTTGGCAAAAAAAATATAAAAATTTAAAAGAAAAGCACATGAATATCATATCTAATTTTAATCAGAACTTAGATATTAATATTGATGATTTGGAAAAGGACTTTATTAAAGGTATTGATTGCTTAAGGTCTTTTAATTTAGTAGATAGTGAAATATATCTAAATAAATCAATTCAAAATGGAAAAAAAATATTAGCAGAAGGTGCTCAGGGAACTTTACTTGATATAGATTTTGGAACATATCCATATGTTACTTCTTCAAATACTACTTCTGCTGGAGCATGTTCTGGATTGGGTGTCCCTCCCAATAAAATTAAAAATATAATTGGTATTTTTAAAGCTTATACAACTAGAGTTGGATCAGGACCCTTCCCTACTGAATTATTTGATGAAATTGGAGATAAAATTAGAAAAGTGGGGAACGAATATGGAGCGACAACAGGGAGAGACAGAAGATGTGGATGGCTAGACTTAGTTGCCCTTAAATTCTCTGTTGATATTAATGGAGTTACTGAACTTAATATGATGAAATCAGATGTTTTAAGTTCAATAGATAAGCTACTAGTATGTACTTCTTATATTATTGATAATAAAGAAATAGATTATTTTCCTTTTGATATTAAGTCAAAAGATATAGTTCCAAACTATATTGAGTTTAAAGGTTGGGATATGGATATAACTGATAAAAAAAATGAGGATGAACTTCCTTTAGAGCTAAAAGAATATATAGACTTCATAGAATCTTATATTAAAGTTCCAATAAAAGTAATATCATTAGGACCTGATAGAGCTCAAACTATTTTTAGAGGTTAATGAATAAATATAAAATTTTAGCCTTTCTATTTATAACTCTTTCGTCTTTAGGTCAAGACCAAAGAGTTATTGATATTTTACAAGCTGGAAAATCAATAAGAAATTCTGTTGAATACCCTGATACTAACATTCTAGAAAAAGAAGATGATATAAGAGTAATTCTATTTCATGATGGAGCAAATATTGAGTCAGATATTTCTTATTATTATTATAAAGAAAACTCATTTAAAGCCAATGGTAAGGTAATTTTTACTCAAGGTGACTCATTACTATTAACATCAGATTATATTGAATATGATGGAAAAACTCGAAAAGCTTATGCTTACGGCAATGTTGTTTTAAAAAGACCTGATATGACTCTTGAGACTGATACACTATATTTAGATAGACAGAAGAATATCGCATTTTATAATTCGTTTGGAAAAATTATTGATAATGAAAATACATTAAGGAGTAAGAATGGTACTTATTATATGAATCCAAGAAAATATATTTTTACAAATAATGTAACAATTGAAAATCCAGAGTATTCAGTTAAATCTGAAGAATTAGAATATTTTACAGAGACAAATCTTGCCTATTTTAATGATAAGACTTTAATTAACGGTATTGATTATAGTATATTATCAATGAACGGATTCTATGATACAAATTTTCAAAAAGGGTATTTTAGAGATGATGCAATAATTAATTATGATGGTAAAATCATTAATGGAGATAGTATATACTTTGAAAATGACAAGTCATATGCTTCTGCCTCTTACAATATTAAAATTAATGACACTATAAACAAATCAATAATCACAGGACATTATGGTGAAATTTTTAGAGATAAAGATTCAGCAATTGTAACTAAAAATGCTTTAGCAGTCAATATAATAAAGGACGATCCACTTTATATTCATTCAGATACAATTACTATTACAGGGCCTGATAATAAAAAAATATTAAAGGGATATTATGATGTTAGAATTTTAAAATCTGATGTAAGAGGGTTATCTGATTCTATTCATTTCAATCAGGATACAGGATTAATTAAACTACTAAAAAAACCTATTGATAATAGATTATATAAGTCTTTGACAGATGAAGAGAAAAATAAAATAAACCCAATAATTTGGTTTGGGGATAATCAAATAACAGGGGATGAAATATTTTTAAAATCAAATTTAGTTACTGAAGAGTTGGATTCGCTTCTTATAAGAGGTAATGTTTTTATGAGTCAAAAAGATACAGTTTATGATGATAGATATAATCAAATAAAGGGTGAAAAACTTGATGGATTTTTTTCTGATGGAAAATTAGATAATGTTTATGTTGTTAAAAACAGCACTCTATTATATTTTATGTATTCAGATGATCTAGAGTTTATTGGTTTAAATAAGACATTAGCAAGTTCAATTTTAATTAAGTTTTTAGATAATGAAATCTCTGAGGTCTCATTTTATAGATTGCCTGATGGAAATGTCATTTCTGAAAATAAAATTATGACAAATGAAATGAAACTTCCAGGTTTTATATGGAGAAAAGATGAGAAACCAGAAAAAGTTTCAGATTTATTTAGTGAAAGTGATAAAAAGCTAAAAATTGTTGAAATTGAATAATCCTGTTAATTACTTTGTTGAAAATAAAAATTTACATTAGTGAATATGACTTATTGAGATTACTATTTTAGAACAAAGTTTAGTTCTTGGATAATAATTCGATAAACAAGTTTGAGCAGATGTTAAAAACTAACAACGTTTTTTACTTTGACTCAAGCGATTTTATAAATATTTCTCACTATTATATTGATCAAGCCAATTATAAATTAGCAGATAAAGCAGTTAAAATGGGGCTTACTCAACATCCTAATAATATAGATTTAATGTTACTTAATTCTGAATTATTAATATTTAATTCTAACTATGATGACGCATACAAAATACTTGATTTCATTGAAGAAATAGATCCTGAGAACAAAGAAGTATATCTTCAAAAAGCAACCATTTACTCAAAAAATAATCTAAGTCAAGAAGCAATTGACATACTAAAGAGAGCTCTACTTTTTACAGATGATAAAATTGATATTTGGAATATGATAGCAATGGAGTTTTTATTGATTGAAGACTTTGAATCAGCTATTCCATTCTTTAAAAAATGTCTGGACTTTGATGATGAAGATTATCAGTCATTATATAATTTAATTTTTTGCTATGAAAATATTGGTTTGATTGAAGAATCAATATCTGAGTTGAGTAAAGTTCTTGAAAGAAAACCTTATTCTAAGATAGCATGGCATCAATTAGGTAAAATTTATAAAAAACAAGGAAAATATAGAGAATCTATTTCTGCTTTTGACTTTGCCATTATTTCAGATGATCAATTTGTTTCAGCCTACGTTGAAAAAGCTAGAATTTTAGAAAAAATAAAAAAATATACAGAAGCCTTAGAGAATTATAAGCTTTCAATTCAACTTAGTGAGCCTAACTCATATGTTTTATTTAGAATTTCAAAATGTTATCAAAAATTAGGGAATAAAAAAAAATTTTTAGAATACATTAAAAAATCATTAAGAGAGGAGCCAGGTAATGAAAAAGCATGGATTTATTTGATTAATTTCTATATAAATAAAAATAATTTGAGGCAAGCTAAATATCTTGCTAATAAAGCCCTGGAAAATAATCATAATAGCATAAAAATTATTGAGTTGAATGCTAATATTTCTAGTTTAATTGGCAATTTTGATGAAGCAATAAATTATTATACAGAAATTATTGAGTTTAAAGAAAAGCTATCTTGGAGGATTTGGAAAAATTTGATAAAATGTTTCATAAAAGTTGAAGACTGGAATCAATCTTTAAAGTTCAGCTTAAAAGCAAAAAAATATTTTCCAAAAAAATCTTTTTTAGATTATATAATCAGTGGTTGTCTTCTCAAAGATGGAAAAATTAATGAAGCTATTTATTTCTATCAAAGTGGAAAAAAAATTTCAAATATCCCTTCAAAACTCTTAGATTCGTTCCCTGAGTTAAAAGATAATGCATCTCTTCTTGTCTGAGACAAATTAATTTATCTATGATAAGTAATTTTATTTTTTTATTTCTAAAAGGTCTTGCTATGGGTGCAGTAAATAAGATACCTGGAGTTTCTGGAGGAACAGTAGCATTTGTCACAGGTATATATGAAGATTTAATAAATTCTATTAAAAAGATTAATATTAAATCTTTTAGAATTTTATTTACAAAAGGTTTTAATGAGTTTAGTAAAGAGATTAATGGTAAATTTTTATTAATAGTATTCTCAGGTGTAGTTTCTAGTTTCTTTAGTGTATCACTTATATTAGATAGACTTATAGAAAAATATGAATTATATGTCTTTGGACTTTTCTTTGGAATGATTCTTGGTTCTTTTTATGTGATATATTATCAATTAGATAAAATTAACTTAAAACTTTTCATAGGTGTTTTTATTGGCCTAGCAGTAGGTTTAGCAATTAGCTTTGCAGACAATTTTGAAGTATCAAATTCAAATCTTATTATTTTATTATCGGGAATGATAGCAATTTCTGGTATGATACTTCCTGGTTTATCAGGTTCATATCTTTTATTATTAATGGGTAATTATACACTAATAATGGTTGATTCAGTAAATGCCCTATATTTTACAATTTCAGATATACTATCATTAAATTTTGAGTTTATTAATGATTCTGATAGAGTTTATTTACTTCAAGTTCTTTTCTTTTTTACTTTAGGCTCTGTTGCCGGGTTAATATTATTTTCCAATCTATTAAGCTCATTACTAAAAAATTATAAATCTATTACAATTGCAATTATAGTTGGATTTATTGCTGGTTCTTTAAGAGGAGTTTGGCCATGGCAAGTTGAGAATTATAATGGAAAAGTATCATTATACTTTCCAGACTTTTCAATACAAGAGACTTGGATTACATTGATTTATGTCGTTATTGGTATTTTGTTTGTAGTTTTATTAGAAAGATTGGCAAATAAACATTGAAGAGAAAAATACAATTTGGATTAATTGGTAAGAATATAGACTATTCTTTTTCAAAAAAATTTTTTACTAATAAATTTAAAAATGATATTAAATATTCTAATTATGAATATTTAAATTATGATTTAAAAAGCATTGATCAAATAAATCTTGTCTTTGAAAATAAAAACAATGCTGGCTTAAATGTGACTATCCCATATAAAGAGAAAGTTATAAATTACTTAGATAAAATTTCAGAAGAAGCTAAAGAAATTGGTTCAATTAATACAATTTGTTTTGAATCTGGTCAAAAAATAGGTTATAATACTGATATTTATGGCTTTAGTGAAACTATTAAAACAAATAAACTTAATAATTTTGAAAAAGGTTTGATTTTAGGTACCGGAGGGGTTTCTAAAACCATAGCTTATTACTTTCAAAAAAATAATATTGATTATAAAATAGTTTCAAGAAAAAAAACAAAAGAGTTTATTTCATATAAAGATTTAAATAATGAAATTTTTGAAAAAGTTTTAATTGTAAATTGTACACCTGTTGGTACATATCCAGATGTAAACGGCTTTCCTAATTTACCCTACAAAAGAATTAATAAAACATGCATATTCTTTGACTTAGTCTATAACCCCAGTGAAACTTTATTTTTAAAAAAAGGGAAAATGATTGGTTGTAAAACAATTAATGGACTTCAAATGCTAGAATTTCAAGCAAATAAATCATTTGAGCTCTGGTTAAAGACAATTAATTGAGATTAAAATAAAAATTCATATTTTTAGCAAATATTGATAAAAAATGAAAGACTCAGATATTAATTTAGATAAGTCTTCATCGGATTCTGAAAATCTAGTTAAAAAGATAATACCTGAAATGCCTAAAGACAAAAGAACTAAGGCATACAAAGAATGGGTGAAGCAATATGGAAATCAAACTGAAGATAACTCAAAAAAATCTTCTTCAAAAATTCCTGAAATGCCTAAAGACAAAAGAACTAAGGCATACAAGGAATGGCTAGAAAAGTACGGTGACCTAAATCCTGAATCTTCAGATTCATCCAAAGTCTCCAAAAAGACAAAATCTTTATCAAAATCAAAGTTTAAAAGCCTATCATCTTTAGTTAATTTATTTGTAGAAAATCTTGAATTAGATGATTGGTATAATAAAAGAAAAGATCTTGAAAATCTGAGATCTGAGATAAACTCTTTACTAAAAGAAAAAAATGATGAGTCTGATGAATTTAAAAAGAGTAAAGATTTATTTCTTCAATCAATTAGAAGCTATTCATTTAAGAAGAAAAAATATTTTAAAGAACTTAGTTCTAATCAAAATGAGAATCTAGAGAAAAGGAAAGAATTAATAGAAAAAATAAAAGATCTCATAAGTGTTGATGAAAATCCCAACAAACTGTATAATAAGTTCAAAGTTTTAAAAGAAAAATGGCATAGTACTGGTCTAGTCCCCATTACAGAGAGAAATAACATTTGGGAGACTTACAGACACCATGTTGGTAAATTTTATGATTTCCTTCATCTGAACAGAGATTTAAGAGAACTTGATTATAAGCTTAATTATGATGAAAAAATTAAGATTATTGAAAAAGCTGAAGAACTTGATAAGATTGATGATATAATCAAAGCTTCACGAGATTTAAATGATCTTCATAGATTATGGAAAAATGAATTAGGGCCTGTTTCAAAAGAACATAGTGAAGAACTTTGGAAAAGATTTCAGTCTGCCTCTCAAAAAATTCATCAAAAGCGCCAGGACTATCAAAAAGATTATTTAAATATTCAAAATGAAAATTACTTGAAAAAACAGAGGATAGTTAATCAAATGAAAGATCTTATTAAGGTTGAATGTAACTCTCACTCTGATTGGCAAAAAAAAATTAAATCTTTTGAAGATTTAAAAATTGAATTTCAAAAAATAAAGAATCTACAAAGAAGTAAAAATAAAAAATGCTGGAATGACTTTAGAATTGTAACTAAAGAGTTTAATACTTCTAAAAATAGTTTCTATAAAGATCAGAAGAAAGAACTTAAATTAAGTATTAATAAAAAGAAAGAATTGATTGAAGAATTAAAAAAAATTATTGATAAAAATCTTATTTCTGAAAATACAACAAGAATAAAAACAATTCAAGAGGATTGGAAAAATATCGGATATCTTCCAAGAAAAATATCAAGTTCTCTATGGAATGAGTTCAGACCTTTAGTCAATAAATATTATGATATACTTAAATCTGGGGCTATTAATTTAAGTAAAGATGAGCAGGCTATATATGATAGTAAAGTAAAGTTTATTGATAAGATCAAATTATCAAAAAAAGACAAATCATTATCTGAAGTTAAAGAATCTTTTAATAAAGTTATTTCTGAGTGGGTTGAGCTAGGAAATATTAACAAGAACTCCCAGAATATTCTGAATAATAGCATATCAAAAAAAATAAATTCACTTGTAAATTCTTCTGATTTAACAAAGGTTGAAAAAGATGACCTTGTTTTTGAATTAGAAATTGAATTACAGAAGAATAATTCTGAAGAGATTAGCAAAAAAATACAGTTTATAAAAAGAAAAATATCTGATTTGGAAGATGAATCAAATCAGTTCCAAAATAACTTAGAATTCTTTTCAGATTCAAGCTCGGAAAATCCATTGATTAAAAATGTAACCTCAAAGATTGAATCAATTAATGAAAAGATTGACTTTTGGAAAAAGCGATTAAATAAGACTCAAAAAATATAATCTTATTTATAAAATTTCATTTTATATTTCACATCAATATTTCCTGTAGAAATATCTAGCAGCTCATCTTTGATAAGATTAAGACTACTTTGAGAAATTTTGTCTGTAAAAAGAACTCCTTTAAGATGATCATATTCATGTTGAATAACTCTTGCAATAATTCCTGAACAATTCATCTGTTTAGGTTCAAACATTTCATTTAGAAAATTGATTTTTAGTTTTTCTTTTCTTTTTACATCTTCTGTTATATTAGGTATACTTAAACAACCCTCGGAGTATATAAAATCCAATCCACTCTCTTTAGTAATTTTTGGATTTATAAATACTTGTTTCATATTGATTAACTCATTTTCATTGAAGTTTTTTTCATCCTTAAAAAAAGAAAAATCAGCAATAAAAATTGATTTAGAAATACCTATTTGAGGTGCAGCTAAACCAACACCTTTTGCATTATACATAGTATCCCACATATCATTAATAAGTAGTTTAATACTTTCAATTTCACTAAATTTAATTTTTTGTGCCTTTAGTCTTAAAATAGGATCTCCATATGCAATAATTGGCCTAATCATTGGACTTTGTCTTTAAATAAGATTCTAGAATCAAAGATGCACTTATTTTATCTATTGTAAATTTATTTGCTCTTTTTTTTTTATTAATTCCTGAGTCCAGAATTATCTGTTTTGAAATACTTGAAGTAAATCTCTCATCTACCCTTTTTATCTCAATTTTTGGATGTAAATTTTTTAAATTTTCAATAAACTCAAGTATACTATATTCAATATCATGAATATCATTGTTTAATTTTATAGGTTTACCTATTATAATTTTTTCAATGTTTTCCTTCAAACTTAAATCATTTATATAACTTAACAATGAGCTAGTTTCTGTTGTAATCAAAGGAAATGAAATAACTTTATTATTATCTGATATTGACACTCCTGATTTCTTTTTACCATAATCAATTCCAATATAAACACTTGACTTATTTTGCATGATACCTTTATATTATAAAATTTATTGATTTAGAGTCTTATAATTAATTTCAATACTTTTGCGTGTAAAATTATCAAAAATTGAATAATGAAATTTCAAATGCATTAAAAGCACTCAATTCAGGTGGATTAATATTATATCCTACTGATACAATTTGGGGAATAGGTTGTGATTCACTTTCTGATAATGCAGTTAAAAAAATTTTTAATTTAAAAAAAAGGGATTTAAGTAAACCTCTCATATGTCTTGCTTCAAGTTATGAAATGATAAATGAATATGCTGATATAAATAATTTAAAAATATTAAAGAAGATATCTAAGAATGGTCCGTCTACTTTTATTTTTTTAAATCCAAAAAAAATTTCAAAATATGTAACTTCTGATGGAGATTCAATAGCTTTCAGAATACCTAAGGATGAATTTTGTATTAGGTTAATCCAGGAATTTGGAAAGCCAATAATTTCAACTTCAGCAAATATATCTAACGATAATATACCCCATTCATTTAATGAAATAAACAATCAAATAATTGATAAAGTAGACTATATAGTAAATCACAGAAAAAATGATATTTGTAATAATAGCTCATCAATTTATAAATTAGAAAAAGATGGAAATCTATTGAAATTAAGGTGATTATGAATATAAAAAAGAGTTTAAATCATGAAATATTTAAAATTATTTCTTCTGTTTCAGATGAATTATCTATAGATACATTTCTAGTAGGAGGTTATGTTAGAGATTTAATATTAAAAAGAAGTCAAAAAAAAGATATTGATATTATGTGCGTTGGATCAGGGATTGACCTTGCAAAGGCCGTAAAAAAAAGGCTAAATCCTAAATTAAAACTATCAATATTTAAAAGATTCGGAACAGCTATGATTGAATTTGAAGATTTTCAAATAGAATTTGTTGGAGCAAGAAAAGAATCTTACTCAAAAAATAGTAGAAAGCCAAGTGTAGAAAATGGAAGCTTTATGGATGATATGCTAAGAAGAGATTTTACAATAAATACTCTAGTGTTGGGCTTAAATAAAAATAACTATGGAGATTTAATTGACACATTTAATGGTATAGATGATATTAATAAAAAATTAATCAAGACACCTTCTGATCCAAATAAAACTTTTTTAGATGATCCACTTAGAATGTTAAGAGCTATTAGATTTAGCTCACAACTAAATTTTGAAATAGAAGATTCAACTAAAGATTCAATAAAGAAAAATTCTGAAAGGATAAATATTTTATCACCTGAAAGAGTCAGTGAAGAGATAAATAAAATAATTCTGAGTAAAGTTCCATCTCTAGGATTTAAAAACTTATATAATTTGGGATTACTAGAACACATAATTCCTGAATTAATTGAATTAAAAGGTGTTGAGGAATTAGAAGGTCAAACTCATAAAGATAACTTTTATCATACTCTTGAAGTTTTAGATAATATTTCACTAAAAACTGAGAACATATGGTTAAGATGGGCTGCTCTGCTTCATGATATTGGAAAAGCTCCAACCAAGAAATTTGATAAGTCAATTGGATGGACATTTCATGGTCATGAATTTATTGGATCAAAAATGGTAAAAGAGATTTTTAAAAGATTAAATCTTCCTTTAAATGAAACTTTGAAATATGTTCAAAAAATTGTAATGATGAGCTCAAGACCTATTGTAATATCAGAAGATATTGTAACCGATTCAGCTGTAAGAAGACTTATCTATGATGCTGGAGACGACATTGAAGACCTATTAACTTTATGCGAGGCTGATATAACTACAAAGAATATTAAAAAATCTTTACAGTATCAAAATAACTTTAAAATAGTTAGAAAGAAAATCGATATAGTAGAGAAAAAAGACAAAATAAGGAATTTTCAACCACCTATTACTGGAGAGATTATCATGAATCATTTTAATTTAAAGCCATGCAAAGAAGTAGGAATAATAAAAGAAAAAATTAAAAATGCAATTTTAGATGGTGAAATAAAAAATGAATATCAAGATGCTTTTAATCTAATGATTAAAACAGGTAAATCAATGGGATTAACTGATGATTAAATTTCAAAAACTTACAATTTTATCTATCATAGTAGTATACTTGGTTATATTAGCTGGTTCAGTGGTTAGAATGACAGGAAGTGGAATGGGATGTCCTGATTGGCCAAAATGCTTTGGATATTTAATTCCTCCCTCTGAAAGATCTCAACTTGATTGGAAACCAAATTTTCAATTTAATAAAGATCAAATCATAATTATTGATGAACAATTATATTATGCTCCTGAAAGTTTTGAATCAAAAGATATTTTTGAATCCAAAAATTGGAAAAAATATACCAAACATGACTATGCTAAATTTGACCCAGTACATACTTGGATTGAATATATAAATAGGTTGATTGGAGCTATAGCAGGTATTATAGTTTTAATTTTATTTTTAAGTTCTTTAAGATTCATTGGGAAAAAAAGTCTGATTACCTTATTGTCATTTTTATCTTTATTGGCAATCTTATTTCAGGCCTGGTTAGGTAAAACTGTTGTTGATTCTAATCTTGAAGCAAACACTATAACCATTCATATGTTTATGGCTATTTTACTTTTATTTATATTATTTAGTATACTAGCTTTTTCAAAAAAATCTAAATCAAATTATAAAATACCTAAAATTGTTTACTCTTTAATTTTAATTTCTCTACTTACAATTATTTTTCAAGTATTTACTGGTACAGAAGTAAGAAAATTCATAGATATAAAAATGGAGTTATTTAATTATTTACAAAAAGATAAATGGATAGAGAATATTCCAAATATATTTTATACTCACAGAAGCTTTTCTTGGATTATTTTACTTTCAAATGCCCTTGCTTTTTATTTATTGAGTAAATTAAAATTGAAGTCAATAATTTTAAGTTATACCAACATTTTAATTTTAATTCAGATTATAACAGGTGTAATCATGTATTATTTTTATTTTCCTTTTGCTTCTCAGCCCATACACTTATTATTATCTACAATTATTGTAGGTTTACAGTTTTATTTTTTAATAATTAATAGAAATATTTTCAATGAAACTAAAACTTAGAGTGATACTCAATGTTAAAACTGATGTTCTTAGAGATATAATTATAGACTCTAAAGTTACCCTGAAAGAAATGAGTAGTATTATTACAGAATCTTTTGGATTTGATTCTACAGAAATTTCAACATTTCATCATACAAATGAGGATTGGGAACTTCTTGAGGAGATTAAGATTTTTAAAATAGATGAATCTGACATAAGTATGGAAAATAGCCCAATGTCTAATTTTCTAATATTTAATGGAGATAAAATAATTTTCATTTATGACTTTTTAAATTATTGGACATTTTTCATAGAATTATTTGATATAGATGAAAGTATAGAAGAAGAGTTCAAGTTTAAATGTATTAATTCAATTGGAACTGTTCCAAGTGAGGCACCCTCTGATATTTACAATTCTACAGATCAAGAAATTGAAGATAATAGTTTTGATAATGATGATAGCTTAACTAATAATGAGCTTTAATTTAACTTCTGATTTCTTTCCAACCGGTGATCAACCAGATGCTATAAATAGCATTTTAAACACTTTTAATTCAAATCAAAAACATGTTACTCTTCAAGGTGTAACAGGATCAGGTAAAACGTTTACTGTTGCTAATGTAATCCAACAGATACAAAAGCCAACTTTGGTACTGGCACATAATAAAACTTTAGCAGCTCAACTTTACTCCGAGTTTCAAAATTTTTTTCCAAATAACTCAGTAGAATATTTTGTCTCATATTATGATTATTATCAGCCTGAAGCTTATATTCCATCATCTGGTCTATATATTGAAAAAGATTTGTCGATAAATGAGCAGATTGAAAAATATAGATTAAGCGCTACTTCTTCTCTATTATCCGGACGAAATGATATTATCGTTGTTGCATCAGTATCTTGTATATATGGTATTGGTAATCCAAAAGAATTTAAAAAACATGTTATTGAGATTTCAATTGATAGTGAAATACCAATTTCAAAACTTTTAGAACTATTTGTAAAAAGTCAATATTCAAGAGCTATAAATGAATTAAATAGGGGAAGTTTTTCTGTAAGGGGAGATGTGGTAGACATTTTCCCTAGTTATTCAGACATTTTTTATAGAATTAATTTTTTTGGAGATACCATAGAATCTATTGAGTCAATAGATCCTATTTTAGGAAATAAATTAGAAGATTTTAATAATCTTAGAATTTTTCCAGCAATGATTTTTGTTACATCAGAATCAAGTATAAAGTCTGCAATTAATAAAATTGAGTTTGATCTTGAAGAACAAGTTAAATATTTTAATGATTTAGAAAAAGATCTTGAATCTAAGAGAATTAGGGAAAGGACAGAATTTGATTTAGAAATGATTAAAGAATTAGGATATTGTTCAGGAATTGAAAATTATTCAAGATATCTAGATGGAAGGGAGCCTGGAACTAGACCATTTTGCTTACTAGACTACTTTCCTGATGATTACTTAATGATAATTGATGAGAGTCATGTTACAATACCACAGGTTCATGCAATGTATGGAGGTGATAGAAGTAGAAAAGAGAATTTAGTTGAGTATGGGTTTAGATTACCAGCCGCTTTAGATAATAGACCATTAAAATTTGAAGAATTTGAATCTCTTCAAAATAATGTACTTTATGTGAGTGCTACTCCAGCAGACTATGAATTAAAAAAATCTGAAGGATTATTTGTCGAACAGATTATTAGACCTACCGGTGTTTTAGATCCTATAATTGATGTAAGAAAATCAGAAAATCAGATAGATGATCTAATTGAAGAAATTTTACAAAGAGTGGAGAGTGATGAAAGAGTATTGGTAACAACACTTACAAAAAGAATGGCCGAAGAACTAACTAAATTTCTTCATAAAGCAAAGATTAGAGCAAATTATATTCATAGTGATATTGATACTCTTGAAAGGGTAGAAATTATGCAGAACTTAAGGAAAGGTTTATACGACGTATTAGTAGGAGTTAACTTACTAAGAGAAGGACTAGATCTACCTGAGGTTTCTCTTGTAGCAATACTAGATGCAGATAAAGAAGGTTTTCTTAGAAGTCATAGATCATTAATACAGACTGTTGGAAGAGCTGCTAGAAACATTAATGGAAAGGCTATTATGTATGCAGATAATATAACAGATAGTATGAAAAAAACTATAGATGAAACTTCATATAGAAGAAAGAAACAAGAGTCCTTCAATAAAAAAAATGGTATAATCCCTAAACAAATGGATAAATCATTTTCTAATACTTTTAATTTTGAAAATAAAAGTGTTAGTAATTCTTATGAGAATTTTGAAGAAGAACTAAAATCTTATCAGGATCAAAATCAAATAGAAAAGAAGATTAAGGAATATAGAAAAGAGATGGAAAGTGTTGCAAAAAAACTTGATTTTATTAAAGCTGCAGAATTGCGTGATAAAATTGATCTACTTAAAAAGAAAATAAAATAAAAAAGGTGCACTAAAAGTGCACCCATTTTTAAGAATTATTAACCAGATTAGCCTATACTTATTACTCTACTTGGTTTAGATATACTCTCTTTTCTTTTTGGGAGTTTAATGTTTAGTATACCATTTTTATAATTTGCTTTAATTTTATCTTGATCAACAGTCTCTGGCACTTTAAAAGTTCTTTGAAAAGATGAATAATTAAATTCATTTAATCTCATTTTTTCATTTTCTAAATTGTTAGACTTCTCTGATGAAACTTTTAAAATATTTTCATCTAATTCAATTGAGAAATCATCTTTAGTCATGCCTGGGACTGCAAAATCAATTTCATATGAATCATTATTTTCAAAAGAATTAACAGATGGAACTGAAATACCTCTATTGAAAATATTCAAATTATAATCATCATTAAAAAACTCATTAAATAATGATGGAAAAACATTGTTATTATTATATTTTACTATTCTCATAATTTTTTTATTTAGTTAAACATTTTTGAATATAAATTCAATATGAAATAGTCAAAAAGAATACCAATGAATATTTAATGACAAATTGTCTTGTTATTTATAAAAAATAATGTCTTTATGTCAGTTAAGTGCAGATTGCACCTTATAAGCAGCTTCATCAAATGCAGTAGCAGATAAAACATTTAAACCAGAATTATCAATAATACTCTTGGCTTTATCTGAATTTGTTCCTTGAAGTCGAACAATAATAGGTATATCAATATTTTCTAGATTTTTATAGGCAGAAACGATTCCCTCAGCAACTCTATCGCATCTAACTATACCTCCAAAAATATTTACAAGAATTGCTTTTACATTTGAATCTCTCAAAATTAATCTAAATGCCTTTTCAACTCTTTCTGAATCAGCAGTTCCTCCAACATCTAAAAAGTTTGCAGGCTCTCCACCTGCAAGTTTTATAAGGTCCATGGTAGCCATAGCTAAACCTGCACCGTTAACCATACAACCTACATTTCCATCTAGATCAACATAATTAAGACCGCTTTCTCTTGCTTCAACTTCTACAGGATTTTCTTCAGTTAAGTCCCTCATAGACTCATAATTAGTATGTCTAAATAGGGCGTTCTCATCGATTGTTACTTTTGAATCAACAGCAATTATTTTATCATCTGATGCTTTTAATACTGGGTTGATTTCAAATAAAGAAGCATCAGAATTTGAATAAGCATTGTATAGATTAGTTACAAATTTCACCATATTCCTAAATGACTCTCCTTTTAACCCAAGATTAAAAGATATTTTTCTTGCTTGAAAAGGCAATATCCCCAAACCAGGATCAATTTCTTCATTAAATATCAACTCAGGAGTGTTTTCTGCTACAGACTCTATATCAACACCTCCCTCTGTAGAATAAACAATCATATTTTTTGATGAAGATCTATTTAGAAGTACTGATATATAAAACTCTTTTCTTTCTGAATTACCATCATAGTATACATCTTCAGCTACTAATACTTTGTTAACTAGCTTACCTTCTTTAGAAGTCTGAGGGGTTACTAGATTCATACCTATTATTTCAGAAGATATCTTTTTTACTTCTTCAAGATTCTTAGCAATTTTTACACCTCCTCCTTTACCTCTTCCACCAGCATGAATTTGAGCTTTAATTACAAATATATTTGTGCCAGTCTCTTTTTCAAGTTTTTTTGCACATTCAACAGCTTCTTCTGGAGTGTTTGCTACATATCCTCTTTGTATGGATACATTAAAATTTTCTAATAATTGCTTTCCTTGATACTCATGTAAATTCATGGCGACAAATATAGCTACAAAACTTAAGAAATTTGAAATAATTAAAATCAGATTTATATTTAGACTTTATTATTTAAATGGACATTGAAAAACTCCTTGAAGCATCAAAAAAATTTGGCACCCCTCTATATGTTTATGATTTAAACACTATAGAAAAACAATACAATAAACTGAAAGAAAATTTAAGTAAAATTGAAAATTTTAAAATTCATTTTGCTGTCAAATCTTTATCGAATATATCTGTATTAAAATATATTAAATTACTTGGAGCTGGAATTGATGCAGTTTCAATAGAGGAGGTAAAAATATGTTTAAAATGTGGATTTTCTCCTGATGAAATTATCTATACACCTAATGGAGTTGATATAGAAGAAGTTCAAGAAGCATTTTCTTTGGGTGTAAAGTTAAATTTAGATAGTATAGAAACTATAAGGGATTTTTCAAAAATTTATAAAAATCAATCTATTACAGTTAGAATAAATCCAGGCATATATGCTGGAGGTAATGATAAAATAAGTGTAGGTCATAATAAATCTAAATTTGGGCTATCAGAAGATAAAATTCCTCAACTACTAAAGATGGAAGAAAGAAGAGAGATAAAAGTAACTGGCCTTCATATTCATACTGGAAGTGATATTTTAAATAACAGTGATTTTGAACAAGGAATTAAAAAAGTGTTTTCTATTGCAAGTATATTTAAAAATGTAAATACACTTGATTTAGGTGGAGGCATTAAAGTAGCATATTTTGAAGGAGACTCAGAGACTGATTTGAGTGCTTATAGTAAAGTAATTAAAACAGAAGTTGATTTATTTAAAGAAAATGAAGATAGGATCTTAAAAATAATTGTTGAGCCAGGCAAGTTTTTAGTGAGCAGCTCAGGCTTTTTCTTAACAAAAGTTAATAATATTAAATCCTCTATGGATCAAGACTTTGTTCAAGTAAATTCAGGATTTAATCATTTAGTAAGACCTATGCTTTATGGTTCTCACCATGACATTATTAACTTATCTAATCCCGATGATTCTCTTAAAGAATATGATGTTGTAGGATACATTTGTGAAAAAGACACTTTTGCTGAAAACAGATTAATATCTAAAATTTCAAAAGATGATATTTTGTGCTTTAAAAACGCTGGAGCATATGGCTATTCAATGTCCAGTAATTATAACAGCAGACTCAAACCAGCTGAGGTTTGTATTTTAAATGGTGAACTCAAAAAAATTAGAAATAAGCAAGACTTCGATGACATTGTTAAAGACCAAATTGATATTTTTGAAAGTTAAATAAACTTATTTCAATAATAAGTTTCTAAGATTAAGTTAATATTTAATAAAATATTGAAAACATTTATTATTAATAATTAAGTTTGCCAAAAATTAAACAATGAAAAATCTCATTTTATCAACTACAGCTCTATTTTTTACCTTAAGCATATATTCTCAAGGTAATATTAATGGAAACCTTGTAGGTTCTTCACAACAAGCATTAATAGATCTTGGAAATAGATCGCCAAGATCACTACAACCAGAAAATATTCAAGGAAGTCATTATTTTGATCAAGATTTTAAGCTTGCAAAGCT
>JAYNJU010000002.1:171280-223443 GCA_038110465.1 Bacteroidota bacterium
TTGCTATTTTTTTAATTTTTCAATAATAAAAATTAATTCTTTGTTTTTTTTTTGAATTATTGATGTATCTTAGCGTTTACGAAAAATTTAAGAAAATTTTAACAAAAATTTATTAATAACTAAATAACTAAGTATGAAAAGCTTATTCAGATTACTAGTGGTTTTCTTGTTAACGGCTCAAATGTCGTTTGCACAGAAGACGGTAACTGGTGTTGTTTCTGACAGCGATGGTCTTCCTTTACCGGGAGCTACTGTTCTTGTTCAGGGTACAACTACTGGTGTAACCACTGATTTCGACGGAAACTTTTCTATTAATGTTGCTGAAGGCCAGACTCTGGAATTCAGTTTCGTTGGTTATGAAACTGCAGCTGTAGCTGTAGGGGCAGGCAACGTCATTAATGTAACTCTTTCCCTTGGAACTCAACTTGAAGAAGTTATCGTAACCAGTTTAGGTATTACTAGAGAAAAACGTGCACTAGGATATGCTGTATCTGAGGTTGACAATAGTCAAATCGAAAGTAGAGCTTCTGGTGATGTTGCGCGTGTACTTTCTGGTAAAGCTTCTGGTGTACAAGTAACTAATCAAGGTGGTATTTCTGGATCAGGAACAAGTGTTGTAATTAGAGGTTTAAGTACCTTTAGTTCATCAAACCAACCTTTGTTTGTTGTTGATGGTGTGCCTTTCGCATCCGATACAAACGCAATGGGTGGTTTCACTTCAGGTAACAATGGTTCCTCAAGATTCCTTGATCTAGATCCTAATAATATTGAATCTGTTAACGTTCTTAAAGGTTTAGCTGCGGCTACACTTTATGGTTCGGAAGGTAGAAACGGTGTAATTCTTATTACAACTAAATCCGGTACTACAGCTTCAGGTGCTAAAGCTCTTAAAAATGAAGTAACTGTGAATACATCTTACTTTGTAAATGAGCTGGCGATGAAGCCAGATTTTCAAATGGAATATGGTAATGGTTTTAACCAAAACTTTGGTTGGTTCTTTTCTAACTGGGGTCCAAGCTTCAGAGAAGGTGGTCCTGCAGGATGGGGAAAGCAAGCAGCTATTAATGGTGCTTCATCAGGGCAACCTGGTTTCTTAATCCACCCATATGTAAATAACTTAAACTCAAGATTCCTTGCAAGAGATCTATTACCATTAATTGGTTTATCTATGGACTCTCTTTGGGAATGGAAACCTTATGACAGTGTTGGTGATTTATTCCAACCTGGATCAATTGTTAATACGAACATAAACTTTAGAGGAAACTCAAGTGATGGTAAAGTTCAATATAACGTTAACTATGGTAATTTAGATGACCAAGGATTTACTCCGGGTAACACTCTAAGAAGAAACAACATTAGTTTCGGTGGTAGAGCTGTTTTATCTAATGGATTTACAGTTAATGGAACTGTTAACTATTCATTTACTGACTTTAAAACTCCTCCAATTGCTGCTGCTTATAGTAGTGGTAGTTCTGATTCGTCGCTTTATGGAAACGTTTTCTATACTCCAAGATCGGTTGGTATAAAAGAACTTCCATATGCTCACCCTATTACTGGAGCATCTATTTATTATAGATCTTCAAATGGTATTCAACACCCTCTATGGACTGTTAATAATACTGGTGATGCTCAAGCTACTCACAGACTTTATGGTGGAGCAACTGTTCAATACGATATTAATGACAACCTTAACCTTCAATATAGATATGGTTATGACGTATATAGCGAAGACAACACAAGTTACCAAAATAAAGGTGGTATTGATGGAAGCTTAGAGTCACAATCTGGATTCTACGAAAAATGGAATAACACTGCTACTATATTTAACCACCAAGTTACTATTAACGGTGATTTTGAATTAGATAGCGATTGGGGTATGACATTTAACGCTGGTGCTACTTCTAATGCGAGAGAATATGATAGAAACGGTGTAAGAAGTACTGGTCAAAACGTATTTAACGTATTAAGACATTATAACTTTAACTCACAAGAAGAAATTGAATTTTACTCAAGAAGAAACGTGCTTGGGGTATTTGCACAAACTGCATTAGATTATCAAGATTACTTGTACTTTACATTAGCTGCTAGAACTGATTGGGTTTCTAACCTATCAGAAGAAAACAGATCTATTACTTACCCTTCTGCAAGTATTTCTTTCGTACCAACATCTGTTTTAGACTTTGGTAACTTACCAATTGATTTCTTAAAAGTTAGAGCTAGTTATGGTACATCAGCAACATATCCTGGTGGATATCCAATTGCGTCAGTACTTAACTTAGATACAAAAGACTTTAGAATAGATGGTGTAGATGTAATTACAAACACTTCTGGTTCTTCACTTGGTAACACTGGATTAAAGCCTGAGTTATTAGGAGAACTTGAGTTTGGTATTGAAGCGAATCTATTTGATAATAGATTTTCAGCTGAAGTATCTTACTTTAACAGAACAACTACTGACCTGATAATCACTCAACCACTTGACCCTTCAACTGGTTATACTTCTACTAGTACAAACATCGGTGAGATAAGTGCTACTGGATGGGAAGTTGATTTAAGTTTTGATTGGGTGAGAGGTGATAAATTAAACTGGAACACAGCTGTTAATTATACAACTAACCAAGCAATTGTTGAAGATCTAGGTCAAAATACTGACCAAATTGTTTACGCAGGATTCTCAACTCTTGGTAACGCAGCAATTCCAGGATTACCTTTAACTTCAATGATTGGAACTTCAGTTTTAAGAAACTCAAATGGTGAACCTTTAGTTGATGCTTCAGGTAACTATGGTACAAACAATGATACTAACTATAAGACTAACCCGTATTCATTAATTGGTGATGGAAATCCTGATTTCATTGCTAACATCTCTAATACGATTTCTTATGGTAACTTATCATTTAACTTCTTATTCAACGCTACAATTGGTGGTGATATGCAATCAAGTTATATAATGACATTACTTGGTCGTGGTATTACTACTGATACAGTTGATAGAGAATTACCTTATATTTTACCAGGTGTTCTTGCTGATGGATCTCCAAATAACAAGCAAATTGATAACGCTACAACTTATTTTGGTAACTTAATTTTAGGTGCTGATGAGTTAAGAGTTTGGGATGCTAGTGTATTAAGACTTAGTGAAGTATCATTAACATATGACTTACCTTCAAAGTGGTTAGAATCTACTCCTTTTGGAGCTGTTTCAATTGCTGCGCAAGGTTTCAACCTATGGTATGATGCATACAACACTCCTGAAGGAATGAGCTATGATCCAAACATCGCCGGTCTTGGTGTTGGAAACGGATCAGGTTTCGAGTACTTCAATGGTGTTAGTGCTAAAAGGTATGGTGTAAGTTTAAAATTGACATTTTAATTAGTAAATATTTAGATTATGAAAAAATTAAACATACTTTCGATTTTAGCTTTAACAAGCTTAGTAGTATTAAGCTCGTGTGAGACAACTGAGTTAGACTTAACTTCTAACCCTAATGCATTGAGTCCAGAGCAAGCAAGTACAGACTTATTCATTAACAACATACAAGAGGACTTTGCTTCTTTTGTAAGTTCGATGGGTGATGTAGGTGCTAGACTTACTAGAGTAGCTCACATGGGTGGTGATAGATCTTATAGAGATAATTACAGTCCATCTTCATTCTCAGGTGCATGGGCGAGTGCCTACCAGGGAATGATGGAGGATATTAGGTTAATGAATATTTTAGCTGATGAAAACGGACTTACATACTATAAAGGTATGGGGCAAGTGATTCAAGCTTACATAGCATTAACTCTTGTAGATTATTTTGGTGATGTACCATACAGCGAGGCTCTTCAAGGTGCTGATAACCTTAACCCTGCTGCTGACTCTGGTGCTTCAGTATATGATGCTGCAATATCTTTACTTGATGCTGCTATTAGTAACTTTAACCAAGGTGGTGCTACTCCTCAATATGATATGTTCTATGGAGGATCTGCTGCTGGTTGGATTAAAGCTGCAAACAGTATTAAGAAAAGAGCTTACTTAAAC
Organism: Bacteroidota bacterium; assembly: GCA_038110465.1. Lineage (GTDB taxonomy): Bacteria > Bacteroidota > Bacteroidia > Flavobacteriales > Flavobacteriaceae > Marisimplicoccus. The sequence continues at coordinate 175,305 of JAYNJU010000002.1, forward strand.
CTAGGAGACTACGGTGCGTACAGCTCAATTACAAATTATATTAAAACTAATTCTGATGATTTCGAATTCTCATGGGGAACTAACGAAGTAAACCCTGATACTAGACATCCAATCTATAGATATAACTATACCAATACAGGTGCTAGTGATTATCAACCTAACTGGATGATGAATCTAATGATGACTGGTAGAAATGGAATGAGAGATCCAAGAATTAACTATATGTACTATAGACAAGTTTCTGCAACTCCAGGTGCTGATGGCCCTGCTGATGAGATTAGTCTTGAGTGTTCTGTGCCAGGTTACTATATTGAACCACACAGAGTAGCATATGGATTATATTGTAACCTTCCTGAAGGATATTGGGGAAGAGATCATGGAAATGATGAAGGTATTCCACCAGATGGATTCAAAAGAACACTAATGGGTATTTACCCAGCAGGTGGTGCTTATGATGACGCAAGTTATAGATCACTAGGTAATGGTGATGGACAAGGTGGTCAAGGGATAACTCCAGTTATATCTGCTGCATTAATGCATTTCTTAGATGCTGAGGTAGCTGTAATGACAGGTGGTGACCCAACAACTTCAACTCTTGCAGGTATTTCTGCCAACTTAGATAAAGTTGACGATATGCCAGGAGCTCCTGCGCTTTCTGCTGCAACAAAAGATGCGTTTATTGCAAATTTTGCTGCTGATTGGACTGCTGCTGATTTAAATGGCAAGCTAGAACTATGGTCAGAAGAGCTTTGGAAAACTCAAAGAGGAAATGGAATAGATGCATATAACTCTTACAGAAGAAATGGATATCCTAAGAATCTTCAACCTACGGTTGAGCCTGATCCAGGACCATTCCCTGTATCTATGTGGTATCCACAAAACTATGCAGCTAACAACTCAAATGTTACTCAGAAAGCTGATTTAACAGGAAGAGTATTTTGGAACACTAACGGACCAGCGGTCGACTAAATTTAAATTATCATGAAAAAATTATTTATATACTTTAGTTTAATTTCTCTAGTAGTTTCATGTTCAAAAGATTTTTCGTCTGATGAATATGGTGGTTACGAGATGTTTACCGACTACATGTTAAAAGAATACGTTCAAGGTGCTGCCTTAAGAAATATCTCTCAAACTGGAGAGTTTCAAGCAGCTACTCCTAACACATCTGTTGTTAGCTGGACGTTTGAACCACACGATGCTGAAAACGGTGGTTTAACTCAAAACGTTGAGATGTATTTATCATATAACTCTGGTCCAGAGATTCTTTATAAGACTATTCAAAGATCAGAAATGTATGAAGGTGAAGTTGGACTTCCTAGATTTGATTTAACTCTTACTCTAAATGAAGCACTTGGTGCACTAGGTAAATCTAGTTTTAGTGGTAACGATGTAATCAACGTTAGATTTCAATTAAATCTAACTGATGGAAGATCTTACTCAAGATCATCTGTAACTGGAGCTATGACTCAGTCTTACTTTAGATCTCCTTTCTTATATCCACTTATTATTGGATGTAGATTTGATGCGAACAATACTGGATCTGTAGCAGGTATCTATACTATTAATGGTCAAGATAGCTATGGTGATGGTTGGAATGGAGCAACAGTCGAATTTACTGTTGATGGTGTAACAACTGTCTTCACTTTCGATGATGGTTCAGAGGGTAGTACTACTATCACTGTTCCTTCTTCAGCTTCAACTGTTGGTATTGCATTCACTTCAGGTGACTGGGATAGTGAAGTTACTTATCAAGTTGTATGGACAGATTTAAATGGTAATAATGGTCAAACTGCTTTATCGGACGGTACAAGTCCTGCAGTTGGATTTAAATCATTAAACATTTGTCAATAATTTGATAAAGGAAATTTTAAAAAGGAGGTTTTTTAACCTCCTTTTTTTTTATCTAAATTTGAACTAAATGGAAATTTACGGAATTAGAAGTATCATAGAGGCTATAGAGTCTTCAAAGGAGATCACAAGAGTCTATTTATTAAATACTTCAGGAGGTAGCAACCTATTTAAATCTCTCATAAGGCTTCTGGAGGAGAAAAAAATTAAATTTTCTTTCGTACCAAAAGAGAAGTTTAGAAAATACCAAGATAAGAATCATCAAGGTGCTGTTGCTATTCTATCTCCAGTGTCTATTCTATCAATTGATGAATTGATTTCTAAGACATTTTCAGATAAAAAACCACTTACATATTTACTACTTGATGGAATTACAGATGCAAGAAACTTTGGAGCAATAATAAGAACATCTTTAGCGGCAGATGTAGATGGTATTATCATCTCACAGAATAATTCTGCACCAATTAACTCTGATGTAGTAAAAACATCCTCTGGAGCTGTTTTTAAAATTCCTATTGCAAGAGTTTCTAATTTGAAAGATGCAATAATTCATCTAAATTCAATGAATATAGATGTATATAGCCTGAGTGAAAAAGGCACAAACACTATTTATGAAGTAAATTTTAAGAAATCTGTAGGTATTATAATGGGTTCTGAAGATAAAGGAATTTCTAAAGGAATAATTAGCTTGTCTCAGGATACTATAAAAATTCCAATAAGTAACTCTATAGATTCATTAAACGTATCCTCAGCATTCTCGGTAGTAATTTTTGAGATTTTAAGGCAAAGAAATTATTAAGCTAAAAAACGTAATTTAGTAAAAAATAGATTTTGTCACCTCACAATAAGTATTTGAAAGCTGTAAGCATTATGATATTTTTTTTCATAAGTAGCTGTAGCTCAAATATATACAATCAATTTGATGAGCCTATTTTAGTCGATAATGTTTTAAAAGTAAATGATACTGTATTAAAAAGAAGTCCTGTAAAATTTTTAATTCAACCTTCGCCTAATAATAATTTTTTTGGTTATCCTTTAGGTATTGCTATCTATAATTTAGCAGAAGAAAATCCTGATCAAAAGTTCAATGAATGGTTAGAAAAAAAACCAAAAAGGATTAATAGTTTAGAGAAAGTTTTTTCCAGTAAACAAGTAAATCAGATAAAAAGATATAATAACTCATTTAATAAATTTTTAAAAAACTTAGGTCAAGAGCCAATTAAAATCTCCAGTATAAATTTCAAAGAAAATGCTGATAGATTAAAACAATATTATAACAGTGAAGGGTATTTTGATGCTCAAATAAATTACAATACTACTATAGATTCTAATAAAGCAATTGCAGAGTATAATGTTGAAACAAAAGAAAGGTATCTAATAGACTCTATTACTATTATTTCAGAATCAAAAGATATTAACTCAATTATTAATACAAACATCGAATCATCATTATTAAAAAAAGGAGATGGATTTACTGTTAATAAACTTGTTAGAGAAAGAGAAAGACTATTCAATCTATTTAGAAATTCCGGTATAGATAATTTTCAACAAAGAAGTTTAAATTATAATGTTTTTATTGATAGTACGGGTGTAAATAAAAATATTCCTTTAATTATAAATATTACAAATCCTAATCCTAATGAAAATTATCAAATAAGAAAAATTAAAGAAATTAATATATATGTGGAATCTTTAGATGAATTATCTGATATTGGCAGCTTTACAGATTCTATTAATTATAATGGTGTTAATATATTTTCAAAAGGAAACCTGAATTACTCTCCTAATTCTTTAACTGAGCCAATATTCTATAAAATTGGTGAAAATTACTCTGAAGAGAAAAAAGTCCAAACATCAAGGTACTTCTCAAACCTAGGAAACTTTAAATATCCTAGGATTATTTTTGAGCATTCTAATGACTCATTAATTTCATCGATTTATTTACTACCAAGAGAAAGGTTTAGTTTAGGTTTTGATTTAGACTTTACACATTCTAATATTGAAGACTTTGGTATATCATTTGGAACTAATTTAAATATTAGAAATATATTCAGAGGTACAGAAAATTTACTATTTAACTTAAATAATTCAATAGGAGCTTCAAGGGATTTAGGACTGCCTAATGATTCATTTTTTAATATTTTAGAATTAGGTGGAAATATTAATTTAACTATACCTAGGGCTGTGCTTCCATTTAGATCAGATAAGATTATTAAAAAAGAAATGAGTCCATTTACTAACATAATTATAGGATCAACAGTTCAAAAGAATATTGGATTAGATAAGCAATACTATAGTGGAATATATGAAGTTAATTGGAGCCCAAGCTCTATTTCAAAAATAAACTTTAAAATACTTGATTTTGAGTATGTTAACAATCAGAATATAACTAATTATTTTAATGTATATAGGAATTCATATGACAAGCTTAACTATATTTCATCTTTGTATAATATAAATCAGCAAACTCTTGATTCAGATGGAAATTTAAGTATACCTGAAGGATCTAATATTTTTATAAACCAGGTTCTTAATAATGAAACTTATTTAAGTTCAGGCACTGATTTTTACAAAGAGGTAAACTCTATATTGGAAAGAAAAACTAGGTTAACAGAGAACAACTTAATAATTGGATCTTCATTCATCTACAATAGAAATACTCAAGAAAATTTGTTAGATGAAGATTTTTCCCAATTAAGGCTTAAAGTTGAACTAGTTGGAAACTTATTTAATGGAATTCTAAAAAGAAATAATTCTAATACTGATGGTAAAGTTGAAATTTCAAATATTATTCCCTCCCAGTATTCAAAACTAGAAGTTAATTATATTAAAAGATTCTTACTCAATAATGGAAATGTTTTTGCATTTAGATCATTCACAGGTATAGCAATACCTTATGGAAATTCAAACTTTATTCCTTTTACTAGATCATATTATGCTGGAGGATCTAACGATAACAGAGCTTGGAAAGCATATAAGTTAGGACCTGGAAGTAGTCAAAATATCAATGAGTTTAATGAAGCTAACTTCAAAGTTGCACTTAATTTTGAGTATAGAAATAAAATAACAAGAAATCTTAACGGTGCAATTTTTATAGATGTTGGTAATATATGGAATCTAAACGACAGCGTAGAAGATAACTCTATGACTTTTGATAAGTTTTCTGACTTAAATGAGTTAGCTGTAGGATCTGGATTTGGTTTGAGATATGACTTTAACTTCTTTGTTTTAAGGTTTGATACTGGATTTAAAACTCATAATCCAGCAAGAGAAAAAGGGAATAGATGGTTTAATGATCTTTCAATTAGAAAAGCTGTATTTAATATTGGAATTAATTATCCTTTTTAGAAGAAGTTTAATACTTTTGACAAAATTTAACAAAAATCGCCTTGAAAAATAACTTTATTTACGGAAAACAGACTCAACAAATTTTTAAGTTAGCAAAAGAAAAAAAATTTGCACTTCCTGCAATTAACGTATCTGGAACTAACACTATTAATGCTGTACTAGAAACAGCTTCAGAGATAAAAAGTCCAGTTATAATTCAATTTTCTAATGGAGGTTCCCAATTTATTGCTGGGAAAGGAATGTCCAATGAAAACAATAAATCATCTATATCTGGTTCTTTAGCTGGGGCATATCATATTCATAATGTAATAGATAACTATGGGGCAAAAGTTATAATTCATACTGATCACTGTTCAAGGAATTTATTACCTTGGATAGATGGTCTTCTTGATCATGGAAAAGAACATTATAAAAAAAATGGGTACCCATTATTTTCTTCCCATATGATAGACTTATCAGAAGAACCAATAGAGGATAATATTGCTACTTGTAAAGAATATCTCAAAATTATGACCGAACTTGATATGACATTAGAAATAGAACTTGGTGTTACTGGAGGGGAAGAAGATGGAGTAGATAATACTGATATTGATTCCTCAAAACTTTATACGCAACCAGATGAGGTGGCTTATGCCTATTCTGAATTAAGCTCTGTAAGCAATAACTTTATGATTGCTGCTGCTTTTGGTAATGTTCATGGAGTTTACAAACCTGGAAATGTTAAACTTACTCCAAAAATATTGAAGAACTCTCAAGATTATGTTTCAAATAAATTTAATCTACCATATAACTCATTAGACTTTGTTTTTCATGGTGGATCAGGGTCTAGTGTGGAGGAAATAAGAGAGGCTATAGACTACGGAGTTATCAAGATGAACATTGATACTGATCTTCAATTTGCTCTTACTGAAGGCATTAGAGATTACATGATAAATAACTCTGAGTATCTTATGAAACAAATCGGAAATCCTGAAGGTAATGATGTGCCAAATAAAAAATATTATGACCCAAGAGTTTGGTTAAGAAAAGGTGAAGAGACATTCAAGACAAGACTAATCAAGGCTTTTGAAGATTTAAATAATATCAATACATTAGATTAAATTCTACTAATATGAGCTGGTTTAAAAGAACAGACAAAAATATTAGAACTAAGACAGAAGAAAAAAAAGATATACCTGCTGGATTATGGTATAAAACTCCTACTGGAAAAATAATTGAAACGAAAGAACTAGCTGATAATCAGTATGTTAGTCCTGAAGATGACTATCATGTTTTAATTGGAAGCAAAGAATATTTCGAAATACTTTTTGATGATAAGTTTAAAGAATTAAATGCTGGTATGAGATCAGTTGATTTTTTAAAGTTTGAAGATCAAAAAAAGTATTCTGATAGACTTAAAGAAGCAACTAGCAAAACTAAACTTAAAGAAGCTATTAGGGTTGGTTTTGGAAAATCATATGGCAAAAATATAGTTATTGCATGTATGGACTTTAAGTTTATTGGAGGTTCTATGGGATCTGTTGTTGGAGAAAAGATTTCTTTAGCTATTGATTATGCAATAAAAAGTAAATGTCCATTATTAATTATATCTAAATCTGGTGGTGCAAGAATGATGGAATCTGCTACATCTTTAATGCAAATGGCAAAAACTTCAGCAAAATTAAATGATTTATCTGAAGCTAAACTTCCATATATATCATTATGTACAGATCCTACAACTGGTGGAACGACTGCTTCATTTGCTATGCTTGGAGATATTAATATTGCAGAGCCAAATGCATTAATTGCATTTGCTGGACCAAGAGTTGTTAAAGATACAACTGGTCAAGACTTACCTGAAGGGTTTCAAAAAAGCGAATTTTTACTTGAGAAGGGATTTCTTGATTTTATATCACATAGAAAAGATTTAAAGAGAAAAATCAACTTATATATTGATTTAATTCAAAATAATCCAGTCCGTAAATATGAATAAATTATTTATATAATTAAATATAAACTAGTATATTTGCGGCTCAAAAATAAATTAATGACTGTACTTAAGAAAGAAGATATTTTTAAAGAATTCGGTAAGTCTAAAAAGGATACTGGATCTGCTGAAAGTCAAGTTGCTCTATTTACAAAAAGAATAGAACATCTTTCTAGCCACCTAAAGACAAATGCTAAAGATTTTAACACTGAAAAGTCACTTGTAAAAATGGTAGGTAAAAGAAGAAATCTTTTGGAGTACCTTAAAAAAATAGATATTGAAAGATACCGTGAAATAATTAAAAAGTTAGGTATCAGAAAATAAATTTAGTTTGGTTGTCTAAACACTTCACACAACATTAATATTAACCAATACTAAATTATGAGTCTAAAAATTTCAACTCAAAAAATAATCCTTAATGATGGTAGAGAAATTACTATCGAAACAGGAAAACTAGCCAAACAAGCACATGGATCAGTTGTTGTAAAAATGGGAGACTGTATGCTCTTATCTACTGTAGTATCAAATTATGGTGAAACATCTGTAGATTTTTTACCATTAACCGTTGATTATAAAGAAAAATTTGCTGCTGCAGGAAGATTTCCAGGTGGATTTTTTAAAAGAGAGGCTAGGCCTAGTAATGAAGAAATTTTAACAATGAGAATAGTTGATAGAGTATTAAGACCTCTTTTTCCTAAGGATTATCATGCAGAAACTCAGGTAATGATCCAATTAATGTCTCATGATGAAGAAGTTATGCCAGATGCATTAGTTGGACTTGCAGCATCGGCAGCTCTTTCTCTGTCAGATATTCCTTTTGATGGACCAATTTCTGAAGTAAGAGTAGCAAGAATAGATGGAAATTTGATAGTTAATCCTTCAAAAAAGCAATTAGAACTTTCTGATATTGATATGATGGTAGGTGCCAGTGAAGATTCTGTTGTAATGGTTGAGGGTGAATTCAATGAAATATCTGAGGAAGAAATGACTGAAGCTATAAGATTTGCCCATGAAGAAATTAAGTCTCAGATTAATGCTCAAAAAGAATTAATAAAACAAGTTGGAATAAATTCTGTAAAAAGAGAATATTTATCCGCAGAAGAAGATCTTGAACTTGAATCTTCAATATTTGAAAAAACTTATCAAAAATGTTATGATATAGCAAAAAAAGGACTATCAAAAGTTGAAAGAGGAGAACTTTTTGGTTCAATTAAAGATGAATTACTGGAGTCTTACGATGAGGAAACATTAGAAGAGAAAAAGGATTTAATTATAACTTACTATAATAAGTCACAAAAAAAAGCAGTTAGAGATCTAGTTTTAAACGAGGGAATAAGGCTTGATGGTAGAAAAACCAATGAGATTAGAAATATTTGGACTGAAATAGATTATTTACCCTCAACACATGGTTCTGCAATTTTTACAAGAGGAGAAACTCAATCTCTAGCATCAGTTACATTAGGTACCAGTAGAGATGTTAATGTTATTGACATGCCTACAGATCAATCAGAAGAGCCATTCTATTTACATTATAACTTCCCACCATTTTCTACTGGAGAAGCTAGACCTTTAAGAGGAACTTCTAGAAGAGAGGTTGGGCATGGAAATTTAGCTCAAAGGGCATTAAAAAAAGTAATGCCAAATGACTGCCCCTACACTGTAAGAGTAGTATCAGAAATATTAGAGTCAAATGGATCATCTTCAATGGCTTCTGTTTGTGCTGGTTCTCTTGCTTTAATGGATGCTGGTGTGAATATTAAAAGTAACGTATCAGGTATTGCAATGGGTCTTATAACAGAAGATGATAAATATGCTGTTTTATCGGATATATTGGGTGATGAAGATCATCTTGGAGATATGGATTTTAAAGTAACAGGTACAAGTGAAGGAATTACTGCATGTCAAATGGATATTAAAATTAAAGGTCTTAAATATGAAATTCTTATAGAGGCCTTAAATCAAGCAAAAAAAGGAAGACTAGAGATACTTGACAAATTAAATGAAAATATATCTGTTCCTAATAGTGCCGTAAAGGCTCATGCACCAAAAATTGTTAAAATCGAAATTAGCAAAGATGTAATTGGATTAGTAATTGGTCCTGGTGGAAAACACATACAGGAACTTCAAAAAGATAGCGAAACAACAATTGTTATAAATGAAAGAGACGATGTTGGTGTTGTTGAAATACTTGGGGTTAATCAAGAAAAAATTGATTATGCAATTGAAAAAATTAAAAATCTTGTATTTGAACCTGTTATAGATGAAGTTTACCTTGTTAAGGTCATTAAAATTTTAGATTTTGGAGCGGTAGTTGAATTTGTTCCAGGAAAAGAAGCTCTTCTTCATGTTTCTGAAATTGCTTGGGAAAGAGTTAATAATGTTACTGATTATATTAATATTGGTGATGAATTTGAAGTAAAATATCTTGGAATAGATCCAAGAACTAAAAAATCAAAAATTTCAAGAAAAGTTCTATTAGAAAAAAATAAATAGAATTTAATCAATTTGGAACAATTTTTGTGGGATAAATTAGTCTATGAGACAATTAAAAATAACTAAACAGGTAACTAACAGAGAAACAGCTTCTCTAGACAAATACCTTCAAGAAATAGGTAAAGTAGACCTAATTACTGCTGAAGAAGAGGTTGAATTAGCTCAAAGAATTAAAGCTGGAGATCAATTCGCTTTAGATAAATTAACAAAAGCAAATTTAAGGTTTGTTGTTTCTGTTGCTAAACAATATCAAAATCAAGGTTTAACACTTCCTGATTTAATTAACGAAGGTAACTTAGGGCTGATAAAAGCAGCTCAAAGATTTGATGAAACTAGAGGTTTCAAATTTATTTCATATGCTGTTTGGTGGATAAGACAATCTATTCTTCAGGCATTAGCTGAACAATCAAGAATTGTTAGGCTACCTCTTAATAAAATTGGATCAATTAATAAAATTAATAAGACATATGCATTCCTAGAACAGGCACACGAAAGAGCTCCTTCTGCTGAAGAAATTGCTAAAGAGCTTGATATGACTGTAAATGATGTAAAAGAATCATTAAAAAATTCCGGAAGACATGTATCTATGGATGCCCCATTAGTAGAAGGTGAAGACTCAAACTTATATGATGTTCTTAATAGTGGAGAGTCACCAAATCCAGATAGGCAACTGCTTCACGAATCTTTAAGAACAGAAATTGAAAGAGCGTTAGATACACTAACACCTAGAGAAGCAGATGTAGTAAGACTTTATTTCGGCTTAGGAAACCAACACGCTATGACTCTTGAAGAAATTGGAGAAACATTTGATTTAACTAGAGAGAGAGTTAGGCAAATTAAAGAAAAAGCCATAAGAAGGTTAAAACATACTTCAAGAAGTAAAATTCTCAAAACATATTTAGGATAATTATCTCAAATCTTTATATCTAACATTTATTTTTTAAAATATGTGTTATATTCATAAAAGTTATGAGTGTTAAAGTTGCTCCATCTATTTTAGCTTCAGATTTTGGAAATCTTTATGATGAATGTTATAAAATTGACAAAAGTAATGCTGATTGGTTTCACCTTGATGTTATGGATGGTATATTCGTTCCTAATATTTCATTTGGAATGCCGATAGTTAAAACTATAAGAAAATTCACCAAAAAGCCTTTAGACGTCCACTTAATGATAATTGAACCAGAGAAATACATTGACAAATTTATTGAAATTGGATCAGATATAATTACAGTTCATGTTGAGGCTACAAATAAAATGAATGCTATAATTAATAAGGTTCAAGATTCTTCATTAAAAGCAGGAATAGCAATAAACCCAGATACCCCAATTGAAAGTTTAAAAAATTATATTTCAAAAGTTGACCTAATATGTCTTATGGGAGTTCATGCTGGCTTTGGTGGTCAAAAGTTTATAGAAAAAACATTTGATAGACTTAAAGAACTTAAAGAATTAATTAAATTTTTTGATTCGAAAGCTTTAATTGAAATTGACGGAGGTGTAAACGATAAGAACTCAAAAGAACTTAAAATTTTAGGTTCAGATATTCTTGTAGCTGGAAGCTATATTTTTAATTCATCAAATTATAATAATGCAATAGATCTATTAAAAAATGAAATTTAAGGTTATTCTTATTTTTTTTCTATTTATAAGTTCATGTATTAATTCATATGAAGAGCCAGTTAACTTTAAAGAAGATAATCCCCATCAGAGTTTGAATATTCAAGAACAAGAAACAAATCAAAATAATAATTCAGAATATAGTTTTCTTGCCTTGGGAGATAGTTACACTATTGGGGAAGGTGTTTTAGAAGAAGAAAGATGGCCAAATCAGTTTGTAAATGTTGCATATGAAAGTGGTGTAGATATTGAAAAACCTGATATAATTGCAATGACTGGATGGAAATCTTATGAATTAATAAATGCTATAGACCAAACTAATTTTATTAAAAAATATGATTATGTATCATTGCTAATAGGTGTAAACAATCAGTATAATTCTAGACCAATAGATGAATTTGAAAGTGATTTAGAAAAACTAGCTATAAAAATTAAAAATTTAAAAACTAATACGGGTAATACTATTATAATTTCAATTCCCGATTGGGGATCCTCTCCTTTTGGAAAAACTTTTGATAGAGAAAAAATAAGCTATGAAATTAACCAATTTAATTTAAGTCTTGAAAATTTTGCAAATAGAAATAACTTTAAGTACGTGGATATAACTGAAATTTCCAGAAAAGCTTTATTTGAAAAGAGTTTAATTGCCAGCGATAGTTTGCATCCAAGCGGAAAAATGTATTTAGAGTGGGCAGAAAAAATTTTTGAAACATGGATAAATTGAGAGAAATAGCAATAAAGCTTGACTCATCTGATAAACTTTCTGATTTCAGAAAAAAATTTGTAATACCAAATGATTTAATTTATTTTGATGGAAATTCACTTGGGCCACTTTCAAAAAATACAGCAGATACTTTAAATGATACTATTCATAATGATTGGGGTAAAAATCTAATTTCTAGTTGGAATGAAAAGTGGATAAATCTACCCAATCAAATTTCTTCAAAAATATCTTTAATTTTAAAATGTGATGATAATGAGATTTATGTTGGAGGATCTACATCAAATAATCTTTATAAGGTTTTAAAAAGCATTTTAAATACTAATAAAGAAATTGATACAATTATAACTGATAGTCTTAATTTTCCTTCAGACATATACATATGCGAGGGTATAAGTAAAGATTTTAAAATTGATTTCAAAATACTTAATTATAAAAACAAATATATTCCTGATATATATGAGCTGGAATCATTAATAAAAGTGAATAAAAGTATAGTTGTTTTATCTCATGTAGCCTATAAATCGTCTTACAGGTATCCAATTAAAAGACTTAATCAATTTTGTAAAAAGAATGAATCAATAATAATCTGGGATTTGAGTCATTCAATAGGTGCAATTGATATTGATATGAGGCAAGATGAGACAGAATTTGCAATAGGATGTACATATAAATTTCTAAATGGAGGCCCTGGATCTCCTGCGTTTATATATGTAAATAAAGATCAGATTAAAAATTTAAAAAGTCCAATAAAAGGATGGTTTAGTCATCATAAACCATTTGATTTTTCTTCTGAATATAAAGAATCAAATTCTATAAATAAGTTTTCAAATGGAACCCCAAATATAATTTCAATGAGCACTTTAAAAAGTTCGTTAAACCATACAATTGATGCTACTACAAATTATTTAGAAATTAAATCCTGTGCTATGTTTGATTACTTTAATAATTTCTATTTAAAAGAGCTTGTAAATTTTAAGTTTAAATTAATTACACCTCTTGAATCAAAAAGTAGAGGTTCTCACATTGCATTAACTCATACTGAAGCCTGGAGAATTACTAAATGCTTGTTAAAACCCGAGATTAAGGATACAAAAAAAATAATAGTAGATTTTAGGCCTCCAAATATTATTAGAATTGCTTTAACTCCTTTATATAATTCATTTCAAGAAGTTTATTCACTTTGTATAAGATTAAAATCTATAGTTGAAAATAAAGAATATATAAGTAAAGATGATTCAAAAAAAATAGTTACTTAAAAGTTTATTTACTTAAAAGTTTAACCTTAACTAATTCAGCTACTAATCTTCCCTCTGCCCTACCAGATACTTTTTGATTTACATGTTTAATTACTGAACCCATATCTTTAATTGATGAGGCATTGATTTCTTTAATTACAGAGTCTACAATTTCATTAACTTCTAATTCTGATAACTGTTCAGGTAAAAATTCAGAAATAATTTTTAATTGAGCATTTTCTACATCAGCAAGATCCTTTCTATTTTGATCTAAATAAATCTTAGCACTATCGCTTCTTTGTTTGACTAATTTTTGGAGAATTTTAACAATAGAGGCTTCATCTATTTCACTAGATACAGATGATTTAGTCTTTTCAAGAAGTATAGCAGATTTGATAGATCTTAAGGACTCTAATCTTAATGAATCCTTATTTTTCATAGAATCCTTTATAGATTCATTTATTTTTTCTTCTAATTTCATCTTTTAATCAACATTATCATGAAGATAGGTATTTACATCAGGAAATTCTATCTTATTTTCTTCATTTAGAATAGTGTTTGAAAATGTATCATCTTTTTTAGAGTTTAAATGATTTATCTCGATACCCATTCTCTTATATGCTGGTACTTTTTCTAATTCTTCAATTGAAGAGTTAGAATTTTTAAAAACATAATTATATCTTTTTAAGTTTTCCTTTCTAGTGTTATTCTCAATATCAATATTTAAATCTATAGGCTTATCAAAAGCTAAATCTTTATCATATTCTATATTTTGAGTATTTACCTCTTTTTCAATATTAATTTCTTCATTTTTAACACTTTCAAAGTCATTATTTTCTAGGTCTAATTTTATAAATTCAATTTCCTCTTCATTTGAATTAAAGTATTCTGGTTCTTCATTATTATTAGTTTGATATGAATGTTGGTAAAGATCTTTATCATTTTCTTCAAAATTTGAAAATAAATCAAATGAAATTTCATGAGAATTTTCTTCTATAACCTCCTGAATATTAGGTTCTAGAATTTCATATTCAATAACTTCAATTTGATTTATGTCAATTACATCATCGTTAGATTTTACAACTTCATATGTAACATCAATATTTCTAAGAATTTCATTAATCTCATTTTCTATCTTTTTTTGTTGAAATTCAACTTTATTAAAAATTCCATTTTTTGTTGATTCATTTAATGTGTCATCTTCTGATATCTGATTTACTATTTCTTTTTCAAATGGATGATCTTGATCTAGTTTATATATTACTTTTTTTGTTTCAGAATTAACTAACATACTTTGTCTTTCATCACCAAATCCAGTGGCAATAATAGTTACAGAAATATTATTTCCAAGCTCAAGATCCTCTCCTACTCCCATGATAATATTTGCACTGTTTCCTGTTTCATTTTGTATATACTCATTAATTTCTCCAATTTCATCAATAGTAATTTCATCTGAACCGGAAATAATAAGTAATAATACATTCTTACTCCCTTCAATTTTATTATCATTTAAAAGTGGAGAATCTAGAGCCTTAATAACTGCCTCACTAGCTCTATTTGATCCACTTGCAATAGATGAACCCATTATTGCAGTCCCACTATTAGACAAAACTGTTTTAGCATCTTTTAAATCAATATTTTGAGTATAATGATGAGTTATAACTTGTGCAACTCCTTTAGCAGCTGTTGCTAAAACTTCATCTGCTTTAGAAAATCCTTCCTTAAAACCAAGGTTACCATATACCTCTCTTAGTTTATTATTGTTTATAATAATAAGTGAGTCAACGCTTCTTTTAAGCTTTTCTAAGCCTTTGATTGCTTGAATTTCTCTAGTTTTTCCTTCAAAATTGAATGGAATAGTTACAATTCCAACTGTTAAAATATCAAATTCTTTTGCCATTTCAGCAATAATTGGAGCAGCACCTGTTCCAGTTCCACCTCCCATTCCAGCAGTTATAAATAACATTTTTGTTTGGGTTTCTAAAAGATTTTTTAACTCTTCATAGCTTTCAAGAGCAGCTAATTTTCCGATCTCTGGATTAGCACCTGCACCTAATCCTTCAGTCAGATTTACGCCAAGTTGAATCTTATTTGGCACAGGACTTTCCTCGAGTGCTTGAGAATCAGTATTACATACGATAAAATCAACACCTTTAATCCCCTGTTTAAACATGTAATTTACGGCGTTACTTCCTCCTCCTCCTACTCCCATAACTTTCATGACATTGCTTTTATTTTTTGGTAAATCGAAACTAAAATTTGTATCTATTTCTGTTTTCATATTTTGAATTTTTTTTAATTATCTATTGTATTATCTACGTTATCTATAAATTTTTTAAATCCCTCACCCCACTTTGAGAGTATAGTTTTTCTTTCCTTGTTTACAAGATCATTTCCAGTTGAATTGGTTAAATTTCCTTCAAGCTCTTTTTCAGAATTTTTTTCAATTGCTTTCATTAAAAGCCCAACTGCAGTCGAATATATAGGGTTATAATTGTTACTATCTCCTGAAAGATGCTCTCCTGGATAACCTACTCTAGTGTCCATACCAGTAATATATTCTACTAATTGTTTTAAATGTCTTAATTGACTACCTCCACCTGTTAATACAATTCCTGCAATTAATTTCTTTTTAGAGTCCTCATGTCCATAATTTTTAATTTCTAAGAAAGCTTGTTCAATTATTTCCACTACTCTTGCATTAATTATTTTTGAAAGTGTCTTAAGAGAAATTTCTTTTGGATCTCTTCCTCTAATACCAGGAATAGACACTATATCAGAATCTTTATTTTCTCCTGGCCATGCAGAGCCAAATTTAATTTTAAGTTGTTCTGCTTGATTACCAATTATTGAACATCCTTCTTTTATATCTTCAGTAATCACATTTCCACCAAATGGTATTACTGCTGTATGTTTAATTATTCCTTCTTTGAAAATTGCAATATCAGTAGTACCACCTCCAATATCAATTAAAGCAACTCCAGCATCTTTCTCCTCAATCGATAAAACTGCATCAGAAGAAGCAAGTGGTTCTAGAGTTATATCTCCCATTTCTAAGCCCGAGCTTTTTATACATTTACCTATGTTTCTTATAGAAGAAACTTGACCAACTACAATATGAAAATTAGCCTCTAACCTACTGCCGTACATACCTATAGGTTCTTTAATTTCAGATTGACCATCAACTTTATAATCCTGGGGAAGTACATGAATTATCTCTTCTCCAGGTAACATAACTAGTTTGTATACCTGATCAATCAATTTATCTATATCATCTTCATCAATAACTTGATCAGGATTCTCTCTTGTTATATAATCGCTGTGTTGTAAGCTTCTAATATGTTGTCCTGCAATACCTACAGCCACCTCAGAGAAATCAATTCCAGAATTAGATTTTGCTTCCTCTACGGCTATTTTTATAGACTGAATTGTTTGAGTGATATTATTTACAACTCCTCTGTGAACTCCTAAACTCTGAGACCTTCCTACACCTAATATTTTAACTTTATTAAATTGATTCTTTTCACCAACCATAGCAACTATCTTAGTAGTTCCTATATCTAGTCCAACTGAAATTTTATTATTCATAACTCTATTTTTTTATAGCTATTAATTGATTTTCGTATACTAAATCTATTTGCTGATAATTATTATTATCTAATTTTTCTGTGCTAAAAAGAAAGAATCCTTTTAACTTATTAATTTTATTTTCTATTTTTTTATCATCTCCAAGTCTAATATTTAGGTCTGAATTTTTAAACTTTATAAATAAGTCTAGTTCATTAAACCAAATATATTGTAGCTTTTGAGCAAAAACTTCATCTTCATTTAAGGTTTTAGTTATATTTAAAACTTCATTAATTCTTTTAGTATCAAATGATCCCAATAGATTTGGAATTTCTTCAACTTGATTTTTCTTTTTAAATATGATTCCATTAGAATCAATGTATGAGTCTAAATAAATTGAGTAAACTAATGGCTCTCTTTCTATTATCTCTATATTTAAATCAAATTGATTATTGATAAATACATTGACTTTATCTATAGATTTAATTTTACTTAATTCTTTTTCAATCATATGTGTCTTTCTTTTATTTACTAAATCAATCATTTGATCATTTTTGAGTATACTATCTACTGTTGATTTTGTAAGATTGTTATTTCCCGAGAAATTAATACTAAAGTTTTGTGCTTCATTAATTTTTTCATTTTCTACTATTAATCCAAGACTAGTTATAGATATTAATAGAATGAGTAATACTGAAGTCTTAATTAGTTTAAACACTCTCAAATAATTTTTTATTAATATTTTTAGTTATATCTCCTGCACCAAGAATTGATATAATTCCACATTTTGTTTTTTTAATTACTTCATTTATATCTAGTGGATTAACAATTTCTTTAATCTTTACATCAATTTTTTCCAACAAAACTTGAGAAGTTATACCCTTTATTGGCTCCTCTCTTGCAGGATAAATATCCAATAAATAAACCTCATCAAAATGTGATAGAACTCTTGCAAAGTCATCAATAAAATCTCTTGTTCTAGAAAATAAATGAGGCTGAAAGATTACCGCTTTTTTTTGTTTTGAAAAATTGCTTTTCATTGTATCGTATATAGCTTTTATCTCACTTGGATGATGAGCATAATCATCTATAATAATTTTATTATTGTAGTTGAATATATCCATTCTTCTTTCTATACCCTTAAATGTCGATAAGTAAGGAATAAATTCATTGACATCTAAATCATCAATTTGATCAATAATTGATAATGCTGAAAGTGCATTTTTTAAATTATGTTCACCAATTAAATTGAAGTAGATATTAGAAATTAGTCCATTAGGTGATTTAAAATCAAATCTAACACCATTGCTTTCATTTGAAATATTTAAAGCCATGTAATCTGCATCATTATTTATTGAAAATGAATAATCCTTATTTAATTTTATCTGTTTTTCTGTGATTAAGCAGGTTTTTGCTTTTTCTGAAAAAATCTTAAAACTCTCAAATAATGATTTATAATCTTGGTAAATATCAAGGTGATCTTCTTCAATAGAAGTAATTAAAATATAATCTGGATCTAGCTTATGAAAGGATCTATCATACTCATCTGCTTCAATAATAACAAAATTATCACCAGTATTTAAGTAGTTAGAATTATAACCTTTCATTATACCTCCAACAAATGATTTAAATTTTATATTACATGAATAGAATAGATGGCTTAATATTGAAGTTGTTGTTGTTTTTCCATGAGTTCCTGCTACAGCTATGCACTTTGATTTTTTAGAAATCTCACCCAAGATTTCAGATCTTTTAAATATCTTATTTTTAGAGTTTGATCTAAAGTATTTAAGGAAAAAATTATTTTCTTTAATAGCAGAAGTATAAATTACTACAACATCTTCCTCAAGAAATTTTGAGGGTATATCTTTGATATCTTCTTTATCTGTAAAAACCATTCCTTTATTATTTAGTGATTCTATTATTTTATTAGAAACTCTATCATATCCAAAAATCTCATGATTACAATCAAGCATATAACTTGCTATTGAAGACATCCCAATCCCTCCTACTCCAATAAAAAAATATTTTTCAGTAATCATTTCTAAAATGTTTTTTTATAATTTCAATTATTTCATTATTTGCATTAGGGTATGCTAGATTTAATATATTAGATGAAAGTTCATTTCTTAGATTTCCATCATTGATTAATAGATCTAGTTTATTTTTGAATATTAAATCAAGATCTTTTTCCTCTATGCAAATACAAGCATTTTTTTCTTCAATTGTTTTTGCATTATACAGTTGATGATTTTCAGCTACATTTGGAGAAGGAATTAAAATTGACGGCTTACCTACTATAGCCAATTCAGATAGAGTTAATGCACCACTTCTTGCAATTAAAATATCAGATGAAATGTAAACTGAATCTATATTTTTTAAAAAGTCAAAAACTTTAATATTTTCAGCATTATATTTTTTATAGATTTTATAATATAGACTTCCACATTGCCATATCAAAAAAATATTCCTAGACTTTAAAAATTCTATATTTGTCTCTATAGTTTCATTAATCTTTTTAGAACCTAAACTCCCACCTAATATTGTTATTATTAATTGATCTTGCTTAATTCTATATTTCTTTTTTAAATCATCTTTGTTGATTTTTTTTGTGATTGATTCTCTAACAGGATTTCCTGTTAAATAAATCTTACTTTCAGGAAAATATTTTTCCATTTTATTAAAGGATACTGAAATATATTTAACAAACCTTGAAAGTAATCTATTTGAAATTCCAGGAACTGAATTTTGTTCTTGAATCAAAGTAGGGATCTTAATTAGCGATGCAATAAATACAATTGGAAAACTTGCAAATCCTCCGGTACCTATAACAAATTTTGGTTTAAATGAAATTAGAATTAATAGTGAATGTAAAACACTCACAACTAATTTTAATGGAACCAAGATGTTTGTTAATGATAAGGACCTTTTAATTCCACTTATCCAAAGTCCATTAATTTTAAATCCATATTCAGGAACTATTTTCATTTCCATTCTACCAATAGCGCCTATGAATTTAACTTCTGAATCTGGAATTGATTTAATAAGTGTATTAGCAATTGAAATTGCAGGATATATATGACCACCCGTTCCACCTCCTGAAATTATAAATCTGTTCCTATTTTTCACTTTTATAATTTTTAATTGAGGAACTAACACTTAAAATCATTCCAAATGCAATACATGTCATCCAAGCAGATGAACCTCCACTACTTATTAGTGGTAGATTTTGGCCTGTAACAGGAATTATTTGAGTTGCAACTGAAATATTGGTAAATGCTTGAGATATTATTAAAATCCCTAGACCTGAAACCAAAATTTTTCCAAATTTATCATCTACTTTATGAGTAATAACCAGAATTCTAAAAAACATTAAAATATAAATAAGAATAATTGTAGATCCTCCTATTAAACCATACTCTTCAATAATAATTGCAAAAATAAAATCTGAGTTACTTTGAGGTAAATGATTTTTCATGATGCTTTTACCTGCCCCTACTCCTATTAAACCACCATTAGCAATTGCCATTTTTGCTCTCTCTATCTGATAACTTGCATCTATATTTTTATTTGAATTAAAGTTCTCTATTCTACTTATCCATGTATCTAATCTATTTGGAAACTTTTCAGGAAATGATTTCACTAAAAGAAAAAAAACAGCTAATAAAAAACTTAAAATTAATACAACTTTTAAAAGATGTTTAAAAGGATATCCGGCTATTATTAATAAAAGAAATAAAGTGCCAAAAATTAAAGCAGCTGAAGAAAGATTTGATGGAAAAATCAAAAATATATATAAAAAAATTGGCGCCCATAATGGAATTATAGTATCCTTAAATTTCAAGTTGTAAAATTCAACTTTGGATAAATATCTTGCAGTGTATGTTATTATTATAAGAGCTGCTAAAGAAGAAGTTTGAAAGCTAACTGCAATAATAGGAATGTCTATCCATCTACTAGCAGCAGAACCTGCGATTAAAGTTCCTTTAGAAAGTGTGTATCCAAGTAAAATAACTCCTATTGGAAGGAGAATTATAGAAATACCTTTATATAAATTATAAGGAATCATTTTAACACAAATCATTAATGTAAATCCAAATAGAAGAATAAATAAGTGTTTTAATAAATAGAACACTGGCGATGATCCATCAATTACATATGATAGGTATGAGCTTGATGAAAAAACTGGGAAAAATGAAAATAGGGATAATAATATTACTATTACTAACAAAACTCTATCTCCTACTATTAGTTTATTTAAACTCATCTATAATTTTCTAACAGCTTCCTTAAATTGATTTCCCCTATCTTCAAAATTTCTGAAAAGATCAAAACTTGCACATGCAGGAGATAATAACACATTGTCTTTTTTTTCTGCGATTTTGCTTGCAATTTTTACTGCCTCATCAACTGATTCAGTCTCAACCATTATTTCAACTACTGGTTTAAATATTTCAAATAGTTTTGAATTATCAATACCTAAACAAATAATTGCTTTAACTTTCTCTCTAACAATTGGAAGTAATTGTTCATAGTCATTTCCTTTATCAACACCACCAGCAATCCATACTGTAGGTGATGTCATTGAATCTAGAGCATAGTATGCTGCATTTACATTTGTTGCTTTAGAATCATTAATATAGTTAACACCATGGATTTTTAAAAAGTTCTCTAGTCTATGTGGTAAACCTGAGAAGTTTAATAAGCTTTCTCTTATTACATCCTTGTCAATTTTTAATAAATCTGATACAGTCAAAGCAGCCATTGCATTGAGTAAATTGTGTCTTCCTTTAAGAGATAATTCTTCTGTGTTTATCATAATTGTTTTTTTTTTATTTGATAGAATGTTATTCTTAACTGTTATTGAGTTATTTTCTTGATTTTCTAATCCAAAAGAGATTTTGTTAACAACTTTAATTGAATTAAGAGTATCTGTTAAAATTTTATCATCTGAGTTATATATTAAATAATCAGAGCTGTCTTGATTTATAGTTATTTTTATTTTAGCATTGATATATTTTGAGAAGTCAAATTCATATCTATCTAAATGATCTTCTATAATGTTTGTTATAATTGAAATATTTGGTTTAAAGGCCTTAATATCATCTAGTTGAAAACTACTAATCTCGAGTACGTAAAAGTCTTTATCACCGGATAATAACATTTTTGAAAAACTATCTCCAGTATTACCTGCTATACCTACATTTAAACCTGCATTTTTTAAAATCTCATATATTAAGTTTGTGGTTGTTGTTTTTCCATTTGATCCAGTAATGCATATTTTAAAAGCTTTTGAAAAACTACTAGCAAACTCAATCTCTGATATTATTGGAATATTTATTTTTTTTAATTGGCTAATAATTTCAATTGAATTTGGTACTCCTGGACTTTTAACAACAAGATGAGATGATTTCATTCTTTCTATTGAATGAAAACCTTCTTCAAATTCAATTGAATAATCAATAAATTTTTGCTTTATATCACCTCTAATACTTTTATTTTCTGTAACAAACACTTCATAACCATTTTTTTTGGCAAGCATTGCTGCTCCAAATCCACTTTCTCCAGCTCCAATAATTGTAACACTTTTTGTCATCTTATCTTTAATGTTAAAATTGTTAGTAGAGCTAAAAAAATACCTATTATCCATAATCTTGAAACTATCTTACTTTCATGGTATCCTTTTTTTTGAAAATGATGATGTATTGGAGACATTAAGAAAATTCTTTTTCCAACTCCAAAATTTCTCTTTGTGTACTTAAAATATCCTACCTGAAAAATAACTGAAAGAGCTTCAACTAAAAACACTCCACATAGTATTGGAATCAAAAGTTCTTTTCTGATAAGTATTGAAATAATAGCAATTTGACTTCCTACTGTTAGACTTCCAGTATCTCCCATGAATATTGAGGCTGGATAAGTATTATACCATAGGAATCCAACTAATGATCCTAAAAGTGATGATATAAAAATTGTTATTTCACCAACATTAGGTATATACATAATATTTAAATAATCTGAAAAAATAATATTCCCTGAAGTCCATGCGAAAACTCCTAATGTGAAAACAATAATAGCTGAAAGTCCAGCAGATAATCCATCTAAGCCATCAGTTAAATTGTTAGAATTTGAGACAGCAGAAACAATAAAAATTATTATCGGTATTAGAATTAACCATAACATATTATCGTTATTAAATATTGCTTGAGAAATATTTGAATAATCTAATTCGTTATTTTTTAAAAAAGGAATTGTTGTTTTGAAAGACTTTACCTCTTTTAATTCAAAATTTTCTACATTATTCTTATTATTAGATTCGGGAAATTCTACAATTGTAATTTCATTACTACTTAAAAGCATTATTCCCACAAAAATTCCTAATAATGTTTGACCTGCAATTTTAAACTTACCCTTTAGACCTTTTTTATCATTCTTAAAAACTTTTATATAATCATCTATAAATCCAATTGATCCCATTATAATTGTTGAAATCAATAAAATTTGAATATAAATGTTTTCAAGATTTGACATTAGTAGAACTGGGAGAATTGTTGAAAGAATTATTATTAATCCACCCATGGTTGGAGTACCAGATTTTTTATCTTCTCCTTCTAACCCTAAGTTTCTAATGTTTTCTCCAACCTGTTTCTTTTTTAAATAATTGATTATTTTCTTACCAAACACAATAGAAATTAGGAGAGATAAAATAACAGTTATTGCTGCCCTAAATGAAAGATAATTGAACAAGCTAGCACCTGGAAGATTAAATTGACTTTCTAATATTTCAAATAAAGAGTATAACATTATTATTTATTAAATATTTTTTTTGCAAGTTTAAAATCATCAAATTTTTGTCTTTCATCTTTTATCTCTTGGTAATCTTCATGACCTTTTCCTGCTATTAAAACTATGTCTCCTTTCGAGCTACTTAGTTTTGCTCGTTTAATAGCATTTAATCTCTCTACTTCAATAATTACTTTTTGATTATTATGATTAGAAACACCTGAAACAATATCTTTTATAATTAAATCTGGATCTTCAGATCTTGGATTATCTGAGGTAAAAATTACAAGCGAGCTCAAATCTGAACTAATTTTACCAATCATTGATCTTTTTGTTTTGTCTCTATCTCCTCCACATCCAATGACTGTAATTAACTTCTGATGAGTACTTTTTATTTTATTAATTGTAGATAATACATTTTCAACAGCATCTGGTGTATGTGCATAGTCAATAATTACAGTCACTTCCTTATTTGATTTGAAAGATTGAAGCCTTCCTTTTACACTCTCTAGTTCACTAATTCTAGTTAGCAATTCAATAGAATCTATATTGAATAATTTACCAACAGAATAAATAGCTAAAATATTATAGGCATTAAATTCACCTATTAGTTTTGTCCAAATTTCATTATTATCAATATTTAATAACATTCCACTTAATTGTTGTTCGATTATTCTACATGAAAAATTTGATTTAGATTTTAGAGAATAAGAAAATATTTTAGCAGAAGAATTTTGTATCATATACTCTCCATTCTTATCATCAATATTTATAATAGCAAATGAATTATTATTCAATAAATCAAACACTTCTTTTTTAGTATCTCTATAATTTTTAAAAGATTTATGGTAGTCTAGATGATCATGAGTTAAGTTTGTAAAGACAATTCCTTTAAAATCTTTTCCGAAAACTCTTTTTTGTTTTATTCCATGAGATGATACTTCAACAAAGCAAATCTTAATATCAGCTTTAACCATTTGAGAAAGGTGATAATTTAATGTAATAGGATCTGGTGTAGTATTTTTTGAATCTTCTCTAAACTGATCATATTCAATATTAATTGTAGAAATTAATCCAGATTTTATATTAAGTATATTAAATAATTTATATAATAGTGTAGTAATAGTTGTTTTTCCATTGGTTCCAGTTACTCCAATTAACTTAATTTTCGAAGTTGGATTATTATAAAAATTTGATGAGATAATATAA
Source organism: Bacteroidota bacterium (assembly GCA_038110465.1). Taxonomy (GTDB): domain Bacteria; phylum Bacteroidota; class Bacteroidia; order Flavobacteriales; family Flavobacteriaceae; genus Marisimplicoccus. The sequence goes on from JAYNJU010000002.1 coordinate 200,101, forward strand.
AGTGCAGTTTTTGAATCTCTAACTTGAATAAATACTACTTTATGATCGTTGAAATCTTTAGGGATTTTTTCACAAACAATTACTTTAGCTCCTTTCTGAACTGACTTATTAATAAAATCATGTCCATTGTATTTATAACCCTTAATAGCTATAAATAAACTATCTTTTTCAACTTTTCTTGAATCAAAAAAAATATTTGAAATATTTATATCAGTATTACCATATACTGAATCGATACTAACTCCAAATAATATTTCTTTAAGACTTTTCAAAATATTGTTGTTAGATTTTTATTTTCCAGTTTTACCTCTATTGGAATATTATTTATTATTTTTTGAGCAACTTTTTTGAATACAGGAGCTGCTACAGTTCCACCGTAATAACCCATAGATTTATTAGGTTTATGAATAACCACTATAGATGAATATTTAGGATTTTCAGCTGGAAAATAACCCACAAAACTAGATATATACTGTGTTTCCTTTGAAGTATAATCAACTTGACAAGTACCAGTTTTTCCAGCTATACTTAAATTTTTATCATAGATATTATGGGCAGTACCCCATGGTTTTTCAACCACATTCAAAAGCATATTTCTAACACTATTTAAAGTTTCATCTGAACATAAAGAGGGAATTATTACTTCTTTTTTAATTTCATAAATGGGATTTTCACCAAAAGATCCTATTCTACTTATAAAACTTGGTTTTACCATCTCACCATTATTAGCAATCGAATTGTAAAAAGTAAGAGTTTGAAGTGGAGTTAAACTAACCCCATATCCAAATGCCATCCATGGAAGTGAGATTCCATTCCATTCTTTATCTGTCGGGTGAGGTATTTTTGGAAGTCCTTCTCCAACTATATCTAGATTAAGTTTCTCATTAATCTTCATGTTGTAAAGTCTGTTTACTAATCTTTCAGGGTTGTCTTTATAATTATCATATATGAGTTTAACCATTCCAGTATTAGATGAAACTTCAAATGCTTTTGCCACAGTTATCTTTCCATATCCTTTTTTATTTGAGTCTCTTACCTCATATTTATTATAAAACTTTAATATGCCATTACCTGTATCAATTGAATCTTCAGGCTTGATTAATCCATCTTCAAGAGCTGATACTAAAGTCATAAGTTTAAATGTTGAACCTGGTTCATGACTTTCTCCAATAGCATAGTTTAATCTTTCGTAGTATTTTCCTTCATTTGTTCTACCCAAATTAGATATAGCCTTTATTTTTCCTGTATCGGTCTCCATAACAATCATGGTACCATGATCAGCTTCATAATTTTCAAGTTGCTTTAGTAATTCAAAATGTACTATATCCTGAATTTCAGTGTCAATAGTTGTGTGAATATCATATCCCTTTATAGGATCTCTTTCATAAAATGAAGTAATAGGCTTCCATTGACCATCTGCAATCTTTTGCATTAATCTAAGACCACTTTTTCCACTTAGATATTCTGAATAAGCTCCCTCTAAACCAACTCTAAGATAATTACCTTCTTCATCTAATTTCTCATATCCAATGGTTCTTTCTGCAATTTTTCCAATATGACTTTGCCTGAAATGATTTTCAATTGTAATTAAACCTCCCTTATAAAGTCCTTCTTTGAATATAGGATATGATTTGATTTCATTAACATCAGATATTGATAGGTTTTTTCCAATTAAAACATATCTATTATTATCTTTTCTTGATTGTTTTAGAAATTTTTTAAAATAATCTTCAGTATTTGAAAATTTAATAGACAAGTTTTTTGATAAGCTATCAATATTTGAATCAAAAAGATTTGAAGTTGGAATCTTAGAATCCCATCTTAACTCATATTTTGAAATATTTGAAACAATTAAATCTCCGTTATCTGAATATATATTTCCTCTTGAAGATTCAATCTCAACTTTTTTAATAGTTTCAATTGTTACATTTAAATCATCTTTACTTTCAAAATTTTGAATAAAGATTATTTTTCCTATTATGTAAAATGAAAATAAAAGAAAAAAGAAAAACAAAGTGTTCATTCTATTTACTATTCTTTTATATAAGTTGTTCATTCTAATTTTTGATTATAATTTTGATTGGGGGTTTTTCAGATCTAATTAATCCAGTTGAAGTTAATTTTTCAGTAACATTTGATTCCATTTTTGAGTCCATAAGATTAATTTTGGTAGAAACAGATATGTTATTTAAATAATTGACTTCTTTATTTAATTCTGATATTAAAAATATTTTTTGATCAGCACTATGACTGCTATATATCGATAGCATTATTAATGATGACAGAAAAATCAACATTCTCCAATTTTTTTTTGTGTCTTTTCCTGTTAGAAAATCTATGTTGATGAATGATAAAAAATTTCTCATATTTTTTCTGCTATTCTAAGTTTAGCGCTTCTTGACCTATTATTACTTTCTAATTCAAATGCACTTGGAGTCACCATTTTACCAACTTTTCTAAAAGTATTTTTTTTATTTCCATAAACATCCGATGTTTCTTCTTGTTTGAAGTTTCCATATTGAATAAATCTTTTGACTAATCTATCTTCTAGAGAGTGATATGAGATACATACAAGTCTTCCACCACTCTTAAGAGTTTTTGATGAAGTTTCCAATAAATCCTTAATTACTTCTAGCTCATTATTTACTTCTATCCTAATAGCTTGAAAAACTTTAGCAAAAAATGTGTTTTTTTCATTCAATTTTGAAAAGGGCTCTAAAATTTTAATTAAGTCATTAGTAGTATTTATTCTTTTTAATTTTCTAGATGATATAATTTTTGAAACTACTTTTTTATAATTTTTTATTTCACCATATATTTTAAATATCTTTTGAAGTGAGTCTTCATTATAATTATTAATTATATGTTTGGCATCTTTTTTTTGTTCTTTATTCATTCTCATATCTAGTTCAAAGTCATATCTAATAGAAAATCCTCTATTTTTATTATCGATTTGATGTGATGATATTCCAAAGTCTGCCAATAATCCATCTATTTCATCAATTCTCATGTAATTCAAATGATTTTTTAAGTATTTAAAATTTGATTTTATAAGTTTCAACCTGTTATCATTTATTAAATTATTGTGGGCGTCAATATCTTGGTCGAATGCTAGTAATTTTCCTGAAACACTCAGTCTATTTAAAATTTCTTTTGAATGACCACCACCTCCATAGGTTGCATCTACATATATTCCGTTAGGATTAATATTTAACCCATTGATTGCCTCTTTTAGTAAAACTGAATTATGAAACATTTTGGTCATTTTTATCACCCATTACTTCCTCGGCAAGACTGCCAAAATCAAATTTTGCATCATCTATTGCATTTTCATAAAGACTTTTATCCCATATTTCTAAAATATTGACAGCAGATGACACAACTACCTCTTTAGAAATTTGAGCATGATTAATTAAGTCTTTAGGAATTAAAATTCTTCCTGAAATATCTATTTCAATTTTTCTAACACCAGCAGTAAACCTTCTAATGAAATCAATATTCTTTTTATTGAACCTATTAAGTTTATTTATTTTGATCATAAGTTCTTCCCATTCTTTAATAGGATATAACTCTAAACAATTATTGAAAACTGCTCTTTTTAATACAAAACCATTTTTTAATTTATCTGATAACTGTTTTTTCAAAGAAACAGGAAGCATAATTCTTCCTTTCTCATCTGCCTTGCACTCATATGTTCCTATAAAATGATTCAATTATTTCTTGATTTACTCAAATATAAAAAATTATTTACCACTTTTTACCACTTTTTACCACTTTGTTAATAAATAATTTTATTTCAATTTAATTTATTGGTTATTAGATAGTTATAGGGATTTTTAATTAGCTAATTCTTTATGCATATATTTGCTTAAAGTATTTTAAAATGGAAAAACAACTTATCCATGAAGATGGCTTCAGCTATATTGAAAAAGGAAATGGAAGGCCAATTATAATCCTACATGGATTAATGGGTGGTTTAAGTAACTTTAAAGGTGTTTTTGATTATTTTCCAAGCAATAAGTATAGAGTTATTATTCCTGAGCTTCCAGTTGATAAAACTCCTATTTTAAAAACAAATGTTGCTACATTTTCAAAGTTTGTTTACGAATTTATCAACTATAAGAAATTAAAAGATGTTGTTTTGCTTGGAAATTCTCTTGGAGGTCATGTGGCATTATTATTTACTAGAGACTATCCTCAGCTCGTTAGTGGACTTATTATTACTGGAAGCTCTGGCTTATATGAAAAATCAATGGTAGGCGATGGATATCCTAAAAGAGGAAATTATGATTATATAAAAACTAAGACAGAAGAAGTTTTTTATGATCCTAAAATAGCTACTAAAGAAATAGTTGATGAAGTATTTGCAAGTGTTAACAATAGAGAAAAACTAGTCAGAACTTTAGCCCTAGCAAAAAGTGCCATTAGACATAATATGTCTAAAGATCTTCCAAAAATGACAACTAAGACCCTAATTGTATGGGGAAAGCAAGATAGTGTTACACCTCCAAATGTTGCTGAGGACTTTCATTCATTGCTACCTAATTCTGATCTTTCATGGATTGATAAATGTGGTCATGCCCCTATGATGGAGCACCCCAATGAGTTTAATAATATTATACAAAATTGGCTTACTGCAAATAAACTTTAACTTTTAAAATGAAAATTGTTAGCTCAGTTTTTGAAAAGAGTAGCGCAAATGTTAGCCAATGCCCTAATAGCAATTTTATTGAGTTTGCTTTTGTTGGTAGATCAAATGTAGGTAAGTCATCTTTAATTAATTCTATACTTGGTAAAAGATCTATAGCTAAAACTTCTTCTAAACCTGGAAAGACTTTATTAATAAATCATTATAAGATTAATGATAAATTTTATTTTGTAGATCTTCCCGGTTATGGATATGCTAATGTTTCCAAGAAAATCATTAATGAAATAGAATTAATCCATAAAAATTACTTTAGATACAGAAAGCAACTTTTATATACATTTCTTTTAATTGACATCAGGCATGATCCTCAGAAAATAGATATTGAGTTCATGAGATTCCTTAATAAAAATATCTCTCCCTTTATTATAGTTTTTACTAAGTCTGATAAATTAAATGAAAATAAAGTTTCAAATTACTTAAAAACTTATAAAGAATATCTTAAACAAGACTGGGAGATAATACCTGAGATGATAATAACATCATCTACAAAGAAAACAGGAATATATGAGCTTTTAAAATTTACTGAATCTTCATTATTAAAAAACACTATTTAATCTTATCTTCAAAATCATTACAGAAATCATTTAAAAGAATACTTAATTCTTGATTTCCTATAGCTTTTTCAATTGTTTGATTCATTGACTTAAAGGTTTGAAGTAAAAAAGTTTTCATTTCATCAATCGGCATTTCTTTTGTCCATAAATCCATTTTTAGTGTTTCTTTTTGATTACTATCCCAAAAGGAAAGAAAAATTGCTTTAGATTCTTGATTTTTCATTCCTCCATCAGGTGCTGACCAAGAAATATCCTCAGGAATATTGTTTTCGTCTAACTTTACTTTAATTGTTATTTCCGTTTCTTTCATATGATTTATTTATGAAGTAGATTTGTACAAATATAATTTAGTTAATGAAAAATCCTGAAAAAGTATCAAAACACATTGTTCAATGGATTAAAAATTATCTTAAAAACTCAGGAGCAAATGGAATTGTTATTGGTATATCTGGTGGTGTAGATTCAGCTTTAACCTCTACATTATGCGCTGAAACTAAGTCAAAGGTTTTATGTTTAGAAATGCCTATTCATCAAAATATAGATCAAGTTTCAAGATCAAAAAAACACATTGAATGGTTAAAAAATAAGTATTCAAATATAAGTTCATTAAATTTAAGTTTAGATAAAATTTATGAATCATTTATAGATATAATCCCTGAAACTAAATCAATAAACCATGAGTTAAGTCTTGCAAATACTAGATCTAGATTCAGAATGGCAACACTCTACTATTTTTCAGCTTTAAATAACTTTATTGTAGTAGGTACTGGAAATAAAGTTGAGGATTTTGGAATTGGATTCTATACCAAATATGGAGATGGTGGGGTTGATATAAGTCCAATCGCTGATCTACTTAAGTCAGAAGTTTTTTATTTAGCTAAATATCATAAAATAATTAATGAAATTCTAGAAGCTGAGCCTAATGATGGTTTATGGAACGACAATAGATCCGACGAAGATCAAATTGGTGCAAGTTATGATGAAATTGAAAAGGCAATGAAGAATATTGAAATAGGAAATGAAGTTCTTTCTTTAAGAGAGCAGCAGGTTATAAAAATTTTTAAATCATTTCATGATTCTAATAAACATAAAATGATTCCTATTCCTGTATGTATAATTCCAAAAGATTATCTTTAATAAGTGAAAAGATTAAACATATTAGTTATTGATTCTGAACCTATTACCTATTTAGGTTTGAAATCTATTTTTAAAAACTCATTGATTTTTAATGCAAATCAATATCTAGATTCTGGGAAAAATTTGGAAGAAACTTTGAATGAATTTAAAATTGATATTATTATTTCAGATATTAAAATCATAGATTCAAATGCTTTTGAAATTTTAAAATTTCTGAAAAAAAATAAAATTGAAATCCCTTTAATAATATTTACTTCAATCAAAAATAAAAATAAATCAGTACAATTATTAAAACTAGGAGCTACTGGATTTATTACTAAAAATATGAGAAAAAAATCTATAAGAGATTCAATCCAAGAAATTGCTTTTTCAAAATATGAATCTAAAGAGCTAAATAAATTTACTAGGTTAAAAAATAGGTTTAACTTTAATTACAATACTGAGAAAATAAATAGCCTATCAAAAAGGGAAGTCCAAGTTCTTAAATTATTTTTTAGAGGTAAAAAAAATATTGAAATATCTAGCAAACTAGATATTAATCAAAAAACTGTTAACACTTACATCAGCAGAATTATGAAAAAGTTAGAGGTGAATTCTAGAACAGAGTTATTTTTATTGGTTAACAAGCATGTTAAACAACTCTATTGAGTTTAGAGGATAAAACTTTTTTTAGTCTGTAGTAGCTCATAACTTCCTCTAGTAAATCTTCATCATCAGAATGTTTGTTTTGATTTTGAAGATCATTTATTTTTTTATCTATTAAATATCTTCTCATATTTAATATTGTTTCATTCACTAGCTGACTCAACTCACTGCCTATTCTTTTTACATATATATTTTTCTTCTCCCAATCATGTAATTCATACTTATCATCATTAATTAAAATATCGGAAACAATTTTACTAGATTCAACTTCAAGCTCATTTATAAATTGATCTATCAAAGTTGATTTTTGGTTGTTATAATTTAGTATTAATTTTTCATAAATTTCCCTAAAAGGTTTATGGGTGAATTCGATTTCATCTTGCTGTAAATCAAGGTAAATTTTTTCAAAAACTTTAGATCTGATTTCTTTTTTATTTTCAACTATGTCCCCTTTTTCATTTTTAACTAAAAGAATATCTTCATATATAATTTCTTCAGCTCCAAACTTTAGAAGTATGCTTATAATTTGTCTTTCCAAATGATATATATATTGACTTTTTAATTGTTTATCTGATGATTCATTTTTAATTATTCTAGGTTTGGATAATCTTTTATTAGTAAAACTTTTATCAATCTTTCTGTATGTCATATTAGATAATGATCTAAATAATGAAGATTCATCTATATCAAGAATTGATGAAAGCTTTTTTATATATAACTCTTGTTTTAATGAATCTGAAATAATTGAAATAGACTTTAAGATATTTTTAATTAAAGCAACTTTTTTATCTTCATCATTTTCAAAATTTGAATTAATATTTAGCTTAAAATCTATAAAGTCTTTTGATTGATTATTTATATATTCAATCATTGACTCTTTTTTATTTTTTTTTACAAAGCTATCCGGATCTTCTCCGTCAGGGAAAGTGCAAATTTTAATATTAAGACCTTCCTCTAAAATTAAATCAATACTTCTTAATGAAGCTGAAAGTCCTGCCTGATCACCATCAAAAAGAATAACCACGTTTGAAGTAAGCCTTTTAATTAATACTATTTGTTCTTTTGTTATTGAAGTACCAGAAGAAGCTAAAACATTTTTAATTCCATTCTCATGAAGTTGGATTACATCCATATAACCCTCAACGAGATAACATAAGTCTTCTTTTACAATAAATTGTTTTGATTCATAGATTCCATATAATGTTTTACTCTTATTATATATTTTACTCTCTGGAGAATTAATATACTTAGCTAATTTTTTATTTGAGTCAAGTATTCTTCCTCCAAAACCAACTATTCTACCTGCAATACTTTTTATAGGAAAAATTATCCTTTCTCTATATCTATCAATATTATCATTTTCAATAGATACTACTAATCCTGTCTCAATTAAATAATCTAATGAATATCCATTTTCTATAGCATTTTTATAAAAATCGCTTTTAGATTTTTTGCTATAACCTAATCCAAAATTTTTAATTGTAATTTCTGATAACCCCCTTTCTTTTAAATAATTAAGAACATCTTTATCCTTATCAAGGTTGTTTTTAAAATATTCTTTTGCATAGTTATTAATAATAAACAGAGATTCTCTAATACTTCTTTCCTCTTTATCATTATCAGATTCTAATGATTCTATTATTTCTATATTATATTTATTAGCAAGATATTTTATTGATTCTGGATAATTATACTGCTCATGCTCCATTAAAAAAGCAATAACATTTCCTCCTTTACCAGAGCTAAAATCTTTCCAGATTTGCTTTGAAGGAGATACAATAAAGCTTGGAGTTTTTTCATTAGTAAAAGGACTTAAACCTTTATAATTAGCTCCTGATTTTTTTAAAGCAATAAAATCAGAGATTACTTCTTCAACTCTTGCAAACTCAAAAACTTTATCTATTGTATCTTTACTAATCAAAATATTTTTTTTATTAATATAGTGAATTAATATTTTCTTTCTATAGCAAAATCTAACAACAATTTAATAGATTCTTTAGATTTATTTTGTGGAAAATTTTTAAGGACTTCAAGCGCTTTATTCTTATAATCTATCATTAAATTATAAGCGTAGTCAAAACCTTTTTTTTCTTCTATAAACCTATTAATTTCCGTTTTATTTTTTGAAGAAAAATTCTTATTTCTCAATATAGATTTAATTATTTTTTTTTCTTTAGGTGAAGCATTAGCTAAAGAATAAATCAATGGTAAAGTAATTTTAGGAGTTTTTAAATCTTCTTTTGTTGGCTTTCCTATTCTATTTTTTGAATAGTCAAATAAATCATCTTTAATTTGAAATATTATTCCGAGATATTTCCCAAACTCTTCAGCCTTTTTTACTTTTTTAGAATTACAAGAAATTGCTGCTACTGCACAACAACAAGAAAACAATGCTGCTGTTTTTTTAGAAATCAATTCTAAATAATCTTTTTCAATTAAATTTAAATTTCTAGACTTTTGTATTTGATATAATTCACCTTCTGATATTTCTTTTACAGCTTTTGATACTTGATTTAATAAATCATAGTCTTTATTTTCTGTTGAGAGTAGTAGAGCTTTAGATAAAAAAAAGTCTCCAACCAGAACGGAAATTTTATTATTCCAAAGTGCATTGATAGTTAAAAACTTTCTACGAATATGCCCTTCATCAACTATATCATCATGAACGAGAGATGCTGTATGTATCAATTCAACTAAATTAGCAGCTCTATATGTTTTTGGATTAATTTCTTTTGAAATCATTTTTCCAAAAAGGAGAACTAATACAGGCCTAATCTTCTTTCCTTTTCTTTTTAAGATATACCTTAAGATAAGATCAAGCAGTTTAATATTAGAAGAAACCGACTTAAAAAATTGACTCTGAAAAGTCTTAAGTTCTTCAGAAATAGGCTCATTTATTTTTTTTGATATTTTCAAAATAGTTTCTAGATGATCATCATGGCATCGCCATATGAAAAGAAGTTATATTTATTTTTAATTGCTTCTTTATAAGCTTTTAAAACCAAATCCACTCCTCCAAAAGCTGCTACCATCATGATTAATGTAGACTTTGGTGTATGAAAATTAGTGATCATTGAGTTTGCTATAGAGAAATCATAAGGGGGGTAGATAAATTTATGTGTCCACCCATCATAAGGGTTAAGTGTTCCAAAGGAAGAAACTGAACTCTCTAAACCTCTCATTACAGTGGTTCCAACTGCACATATTCTTCTATTATTTTTTAAAGCATTATTTATAACATCGACTGAATCTGAATTAATTTTTAATTCTTCACTATCCATTTTATGTTTTGACAAATCCTCTACATCTACAGGACTAAAAGTACCTAGTCCGATATGAAGAGTAATTTCTGGTAGAAGGACACCTTTGATTTCAAGTCTCTTTAATAAATGCTTTGAAAAGTGAAGTCCTGCAGTTGGTGCTGCTACAGCACCTTCATTTTTTGCATAAATAGTTTGAAACCTGTCTACATCGCTATCCTCAACTGGTCTCTTAATATATTTTGGCAAAGGAGTTTCTCCTAATTCTTGAAGCTTATTTCTAAATTCATCATAGGGACCATCAAACAAAAATCTCAAAGTTCTTCCTCTAGAAGTAGTATTATCAATAACTTCAGCAACTAGACTTTCATCTTCTCCAAAATAAAGTTTATTGCCAATTCTAATTTTTCTTGCTGGATCAACAAGAACATCCCATAATCTTTGATCTTTATTTAGCTCCCTTAATAAAAACACTTCAATTCTAGCTCCAGTTTTCTCTTTATTTCCATATAGTCTAGCGGGAAAAACCTTTGTATTATTAAGTACAACTACATCACCTTCTTCAAAGAAATCAATTATATCTTTAAATACTAAATGTTCAATTGTTTGTTGTTTTCTGTTTAATAGCATTAACTTACTCTCATCTCTCTCTTCTGAAGGATATTGAGCAAGTAAATTTTGAGGTAGTTTATAATTAAAATCTGAAAGTTTCATAAATATTATTTTGGACCGCAAATATAACTCGCAGTAATACCGAAAGTCAAGCAATTGTTTAATTATTTTTTAGAAATTCTAAATCCTAATTTTTCTAGATCAGTCCAAAAGTTTTTATAAGATTTTGTGACAACCATTGGATCTTTGATTATTATTGGATTCACCAATGATAAACAAGCAAATGACATAGCCATTCTATGATCATTATATGTATCAATAATTATGTTGGGTTTTAAAGAAGATTTATTTCTTAAATGAAGTGAGTCATCAGTTATCTCTATTTTATCAACGCCAAATTTTTGAATTTCATTTTTGAGAGCAATTAATCTATCTGTCTCTTTTATTTTCAAAGTATGAAGTCCAGTCAAGTCGCAATCAATTTTATTTGCTAGACATGAAATAACAATGGTTTGAGCCAAATCAGGTGTATCATTAAGATCTAAATTTATCTTCTTTGGAAGAATTTTATTAGATCTAATTAGCTGAATTTTATTATCATTGAAAATAGTTTTTACTCCAAAGCAATCATAAATTTCAACTAGTTTTGAGTCCCCTTGAATACTTGAGTCAAAAAAAGTATTTAGAGTTAGATCAACATTATCACACATTGATGCTAGACTGTAAAAATATGATGCTGAGCTCCAGTCAGATTCAACAGTAAAAGAGTTTTTAGTAATATCTTTTACAGTTTTAACAAAAATTCTATCAGAACTCATTTCAACATGACCTCCTAAGCTTTTTATCATTTCTATTGTCATTTTAAGATAAGGGCGTGAGGTTAATTCTGATGATAATTTAATTTCTAGACCTTTTTTCAATGAAACCCCTAACATCATTAAAGATGAAATATATTGAGAGCTAATATTTGCTGTCAATTTAACTGATTCTTGATTTAATAGTCTTCCTTTAATTTTTAAAGGTGGATAGCCTTCATTTTTAATATATCTAATATCAGCTCCAAGATCTTTTAATGCATCAACAAGAACAGAAATAGGTCTTTCTTGCATCCTCTTTGAGCCAGTTAGAAGTATATCAGAATTATTTTTTGATGCAAAGTAAGACGTTAAAAACCTCATAGCGGTTCCTGCATGTCCAATATTTATTTCCTTTTGATTAGAATTTAAAGCATTTAATAAAGTTTGTGTATCATCAGAGTTAGAAATATTTTTTATTTCAAAATTTGAAGTGTAAGCTCTTAATACAAGAAGTCTATTTGATTCACTTTTTGATCCACTAATATTAATTTCACCGTTTAGTAACTTATTTTTTTTTGAAACTTTAAACATTATTTTAATTTATTGTTTTGCTTATGTCTGTTTCTATCTCTTTGAGTTTTTTTTTCTAAATTTTCGATAAAAGATTTTTCAAGATCAACTCCAGTTTGATTTGCTAAACATATTAGCACAAAAAGAACATCAGATAATTCATCTCCCAAATCTTCACTTTTATCCTCTTTCTTATAGCTTTGCTCACCATATTTTCTTGAAATTATTTTTGCTACTTCACCAACTTCTTCTGTTAATATAGCCATGTTGGTAAGCTCATTAAAATATCTTACCCCATGTTTTTTAATCCAATCATCTACTAATTGTTGAGTATTTTTTATATTCATCTTTTAATTATTTAATTTTTCCCATAATCCTTCTTTAAGTTGATTAATTCCATGATTGTTGATCGATGAAATAATATAAAAAGGAATCATATTGAATTCTTTTTTTAATTTAAATTTTAGTTCATTTAATAATTCATCATCCATTAAATCAGATTTTGTGAAAGCTATTATAAAATCTTTATCTGCTAATTCTAAATTATATTTTTTTAACTCTTTAGATAAAACTTCAAAATCTTCTTTATAATCTTTAGTATCAATTGGAATTAAAAAAAGCAAAATAGAATTTCTTTCAATATGTCTTAAAAAATGATGTCCAAGTCCTTTACCTTCACTTGCTCCTTTAATAATTCCTGGAATATCTGCCATTACAAAAGATCTGTAATCAGACATTGTTACAATACCCAGATTTGGCTTTAGTGTGGTAAATTCATAATCGGCAATTTTTGGCTTAGCTTCTGAAAGAACTGATAATAGAGTAGATTTTCCTGCATTAGGAAATCCTACTAAACCTACATCAGCAAGTAATTTAAGTTCTAAAGTTATATTTAACTCCTGTCCTAAAAGTCCACTCTGAGAATATCTTGGAGTTTGGTTTGTAGGTGATTTAAAATGAGAATTTCCTTTTCCTCCCTTTCCACCTCTTAATAAAATAAAGTCTCTATTCTCTTCGTTTATCTCAACTATTACCTCTTCATTTCCTGTATTTTTAACAACTGTTCCCAAAGGAACATTAATTATTATATCCTCTCCATCATTTCCTGATTTTCTAGACCCGCCTCCATCTCCTCCATTTCCTGCTTTAAAATGTTTTTTAAATCTAAAACTTTGAAGAGTCCATAAGTTGCCATTTCCTCTTAAAACTATGTTACCTCCATTTCCTCCATCTCCTCCATCTGGACCACCTTTTGGAATATATTTTTCTCTTCTCAAGTGAGTTGAACCTTTACCTCCTTTTCCAGAAATAACAGTTAGTTTGACATAATCGACAAAATTATCAACTATCATCGGATTTACTTTAAGCTATCAATAAGACTATATAGTCTGGTAGTTATTTCATTTACAGTTCCATGACCATTTACTGAATAGAACTTTGATTGTTTATTGTAAAAGTCAATTAAAATTGATGTCTTAGTATTATACTCATTAAATCTATTTTTAATTTTATCTATATCTTGATCATCTGATCTTTTAGTTTTTTTTCCTCGATCAATAAGTCTAGTAATCAACTCATTTTCATCAACTTCTAGGGCTATTGTTGCATTGATTTCAAGATTAATTGAATTTAAAAAGTCATCAAGTGATTTAGCTTGATTTAGTGTCCTAGGAAAGCCATCAAAAATATATCCATTTACATTTTTATTAGTTAAAACTTCATCTTCAAGCATCTTGATTGTTACAGAGTCAGGAACTAAATCACCATTATCTAGATAAGATTTAGCCTCTAGTCCTAGTTTAGTTTTATTTGTAATATTTTTTCTAAACAAATCACCAGTAGAAATATGATAAAGATCATAATTATCTTTTAAAAAGATAGCTTGGGTTCCTTTACCAGATCCGGGTTTACCAAATATGACTATATTAAACATAGGCACAAAGATATTTAAAATGTTTGGTATTCTTTAATGTCTATAAATGAATGCTTATTTTTGAAAAATGTTTAATAAAAATATTACTATAGGTATTCTAGGAGGTGGCCAATTAGGTAAGATGACTTTGGATGTGGCAAATAAATGGGGACTCAAAGTAAATATTCTTGACGCCGATATTAATTGTCCTTCTAGTAAGTTTTGTAATAATTTTATTCAAGGTGATCTAATGGATTACAATTCGGTTATGAATTTCGGGAATGATGTTGATATCATAACTATTGAAATAGAAAATGTAAATGTACAAGCATTAAAGGATCTTGAAAAAAAAGGAAAGATTGTCTTTCCTCAACCGGGAATAATTGAAACAATTCAAGATAAATCATTACAAAAAAAATTTTATTTAGAAAATGAAATCCCAACATCTTCATTTCAGATTTTCAAAAATATAACCGAATTAAAAAGTTTTATTATTTCAAATAAAATTTCATTTCCATTCATTTGGAAGGCATCAAAAATGGGATATGATGGATTTGGTGTTAAAAAAGTATCTAATATTGAAGAAGTTAATCAGTTAAAAGATTGTCATTGTATAATTGAAGAACTTGTAGATATTAAAAAGGAGTTGGCAGTAATGGTTATTTCAAGTAAATCTGGAGAAATTAAAAACTATCATACCGTAGAGATGGAATTCAATAAAAATTCAAATCAAGTTGAATATATTTTATCTCCTGCTAATATATCTGAAAAGTTAAGTTTAGAAGCAGAAAACTTAGCTGTTGATTTGGCAAAAAAACTAAAAATAGTTGGATTGCTTGCAGTTGAAATGTTTTTAAATTCAGAAGGTGAAATTTTAGTCAATGAGGTTGCCCCAAGACCACATAATAGCTATCACTTTTCTATTGAGGGTTCTTATACAAGTCAATTTGAACAATTACTCAGGTCAATTCTTGGCATTCCGCTTGGAAGTACAAAAACTATCCAGAATTCAGTAATGGTTAACTTAGTTGGTGATGACGGTTATTCTGGACCTGCAAGTTATAATCATTTTGATCAAATTATTGGTATAGAAGGAGTAAATCCTCATATTTACGGTAAATTTGAAACAAGACCTAATAGGAAAATGGGTCATGTCACAATAATAAATAGAGATTTAAATAAAGCAAAAGAAATTGCTAAAAAAATTAAAGAAACTGTCACTATAAATTCAAAAAAATGAGTCAAGTTGCAATCATAATGGGTAGTCAATCAGATTTCAAGATCATGAATGAAGCCATTGATATTCTAAGTTATTTTAAAATTGAAACTGAGGTTGATATAGTTTCTGCTCATAGAACGCCTCAAAAAATGGTTGATTATGCTACAAATGCAAAAAATAAAGGTATTAAAGTTATCATTGCTGGAGCTGGTGGGGCTGCACATTTACCTGGCATGATTGCTTCCATAACTTCACTTCCAGTAATTGGAGTTCCAATCAAATCGTCAAATTCTATTGATGGCTGGGATTCAATTTTATCAATTCTTCAAATGCCAGGTGGAGTACCTGTAGCAACAGTTGCTTTGAATGGTGCAAAAAATGCCGGTATTTTGGCTGCACAAATTATAGGTACTTTTGATGATAAAATTTCTGAGAAAGTAAAATTATTCAAAAAGGAATTAGAGGATAAAGTCCTAGAAAGCAGTAAGAATATCAAAAATAAAGATTAGTCTTCTATCCAGTCTTTATAGCCGTCTTTATAATTATAAATCATTTTAAATCCAAGAGACTTCATAACATGACTAGCTTTAGAACTTCTGTTTCCTGACATACAATAAATTAAAAAAGGCTTTTCTTTATCTAATGTTTCTAGCTCATCAATAAATTCTCTTTTTAAAAAATCAAGATTGATAGATTTATCTATATTTCCTTCACTGAATTCTTTTTCAGTTCTAAGATCAATTATTGTTATATCATTTTTGATTAATTCAATTACATCAGATTTATTAACCTCTTGTATTACAGGTGATTGTAGAAAAACTAATAGTGTATAAAAAAAAAGTTTTAACATTTAATGAACATTATTATATTAATTTTCAATAATACATATTTTTGCTAAAAACTTTCAATGTTTAAAGAGAATTTTACCAAAAGACATATAGGTCCAAGCAGTTCAGAAATAAGTAAAATTCTAGATTTTATAGGAGTCGAATCAGTCGAGCAACTGCTTAACGAAACTATACCAGAAAAAATTAGACTTAAAAATGAGATTAATATCCCTGATGGGATCTCTGAGTTAGAATTTCTTAAAGAAATAAGAAAACTTTCAGGATTAAATCAAAATTTTAAGACATATATTGGCTTAGGATATCACGATACTTTTACTCCTTCTGTAATTCAAAGAAATATTCTTGAAAATCCTGGATGGTATACTGCATATACTCCCTATCAACCCGAAATTGCACAGGGAAGACTAGAAGCATTATTAAATTTTCAAACTATGATATGCGATATCACCAAGATGGAAATTGCTAACGCTTCTTTACTAGATGAAGGAACATCTGCTGCTGAAGCTATGATAATGATGTATAATAACAGAACACCTGAACAGAAATCTTCAAGTCAAAAAAAATTCTTTGTTGATTCTAATATTTTTCCGCAAACATTATCAGTTTTAAAAACTAGGGCTAATCCATTGAATATAAAAATTGAGACAGGTGATATTTCAAATATTGATCAAAATGATTTTTTTGGATGTATAATTCAGTACCCTGGAAAAGACGGTAACTTAATTGATCTTAATTCTTTTTTAGATTCAATTAAAAATGATCATCTTAAAATAATTTTGGCTGTAGATTTATTATCATTGACTTTAATTGAGCCTCCTAAAACTGAAAAAGTTGATGTAATAGTTGGAACAACTCAGAGATTTGGTATTCCCTTAGGTTATGGAGGTCCACATGCTGCATTTTTTGCAACAAAAGAAAAGTATAAAAGAAATATACCTGGAAGAATAATTGGCGTTACTAAAGATTCAGATGGAGACTATGCACTTAGAATGGCACTTCAAACTAGAGAACAACATATTAAAAGAGATAAAGCTACTTCTAATATTTGTACTGCTCAAGTTCTGCTTGCTGTAATGGCTGGTATGTATGCTGTTTATCATGGACCAAAAGGGTTAAGACAAATTTCAAGTTCAATACATTTAAAGGCTGTATATATAAAACTCAAGTTAGAGTCACTTAATCTTAAATTAAAAAATTTGAATTTCTTTGACACCCTTACAATTATTTGTGAAGCTATCAAAGTAGAATCTATAGCATTAAAAAACAATATAAATTTTTTGAGACTTTCTAATAATGAAATTTCTATTTCAGTTAATGAAAAAACTAATCTTGATGATCTTAATGAAATAATTTCTGTGTTTGAATTATATACAGATAAGACTTCTTCAAAAATTCCATTTCCTGAAAAAATTGAAATTAAGAATGAGAGAAAATCAGAATTTTTGACTCATCAAATTTTTAATTCTTTTCACTCAGAAACTTCTATAATGAGGTACATAAAATCTCTAGAAAATAAAGATTTATCCTTAACACAGTCAATGATATCTCTTGGATCATGTACTATGAAGCTTAATGCAGCATCTGAAATGATTCCATTAAGCTGGAGTGAATGGAATAGTATCCATCCATTTGTTCCTGTTGACCAAGCAAAAGGTTATCATGTAGTAATTGACAGATTAGAAAGCTATTTATCTGAAATTACTGGTTTTGCAGCTACATCTCTGCAACCAAATTCTGGAGCGCAAGGTGAGTATAGTGGTCTTATGGTAATTAAATCTTATCTAGAAAAAATAGGTGAAGGTTACAGAGATATATGTCTTATTCCTGCATCAGCTCATGGAACCAATCCTGCATCAGCTATTATGGCTGGGATGAAAGTAGTTGTTATTAAAACTGATGAAAAAGGAAATATTGACATTGATGATCTCAATCAAAAAGTTGAAGAAAATAAAGATCATCTTGCTGCACTTATGATTACTTACCCTTCGACTCATGGAGTATTTGAGTCTGAAATTCAGTTAATAAATGAAATTATTCATAAAAACGGTGGTCAAGTTTACATGGATGGGGCTAATATGAATGCCCAAGTAGGACTTACTAGCCCTTATATAATAGGAGCAGATGTATGTCACCTTAATCTTCATAAAACCTTTTCAATACCACATGGTGGAGGTGGACCTGGTGTAGGTCCAATATGTGTAGCTGAACATTTAAAAGAATTTCTTCCTTCTAACCCTATAATAAAGACTGGAGGTATTAATTATTTAGATGCAATTTCATCAGCACCATGGGGTTCAGCATTAGTTTGTTTAATTTCTTATGGTTATATAAGAATGCTTGGCAAAGAAGGCATAACAAAGTCAACAGAAATAGCAATTTTAAATTCAAATTATTTAAAATCTAAACTTGAAAAAAATTATAAAATTCTCTATAGTGGAGAAAATGGAAGATCGGCTCATGAATTTATAATTGACTGTAGAGAATTTAAAAAGTATAAAATAGAAGTAGTTGACATTGCAAAAAGATTAATTGACTATGGGTTTCATGCTCCAACAGTATCTTTTCCAGTTCCTGGTACAATGATGATTGAGCCTACAGAAAGTGAAAATAAAGCTGAATTAGATAGATTCTGTGAAGCTATGAATTCTATATATGCTGAAATAACTTCAGAAGATGAATCAAAGAGGGAAATGTTAAGAAATTCCCCCCATACACTTAAAATGGTAACTGCAACAGAATGGCCATATGGTTATTCAAGAGAAGAAGCTTCATATCCAAAAAGTTATTTAAATCAAAATAAGTTTTGGCCTACTGTTAGAAGAGTTGATGAAGCATATGGTGATAGAAATTTAATTTGTAGTTGCCCTCCTCTAGAGACTTATCAATAAATTAAGTAATTTTATAACATGAACTATAGAATAACTGGTACAGGAAGTTATATACCAGATATCACAATCAAAAATTCAGAATTTCTTAAAAATGTTTTTTTAGATAATGAAGGAAATAAATTTCAAAATTCTAATCCTGAAATAATTGAAAAATTTGAGTCAATTACTGGGATTAATCAAAGAAAATATGTTAGTGACAATCTTAAGTCATCTGATTTAGCTTCAATTTCAGCAGAAAATGCAATTAAAGATTCTGGAATTGACAGAGAATTAATTGATTATATAATAGTAGCGCATAACTTTGGAGATATATCTTCTGATAGCAATCAAGTAGATACACTCCCATCAGTTGCTTCAAAAGTAAAATCTAAACTAAAAATTAAAAATCCAAATTGTGTTGCTTACGATATTATATGTGGTTGTCCTGGTTGGGTTGAAGGAATTATTCAAGCCAAAGTATTTATTCAAGCAGGAATAGCTTCTAAGTGTTTAGTAATTGGATGTGATACTCTTTCTAGAGTTACAGATGAAAATGACCGAGATTCAATGATATATTCAGACGGTTCTGGAGCTGCTATATTAGAGTCTGATTCTGCAAAAGATGGAGGTATATTGTCTCATAATTCTGCAACATACACATTTGATGGGGAAAATGAATTTATTTTTTATGGATGTGCATATAATCCAGATAATCAAAACCCTTCCAAAAAATATATAAAGATGCAAGGCAGAAAAGTTTATGAATTTGCGCTATTAAATGTGCCTTGTGCAATGAAAACCTGTTTTGATGAATCAAATTGTAAAATTGAAAATTTAAAAAAAATATTTATTCATCAAGCTAATAAAAAAATGGATGAAGCAATAATATCTAGATTTTTCAGACTATATAAGCAAAAACCTCCTAAAGATATTCTTCCAATGAATATTGAAGAATTCGGAAACAGTTCAGTTGCTACTATACCAACACTTTTTGATTTAGTTAATAAAACTAATTATATGGGACATCACTTAAATAAGGGTGATATTATAATGTTTGCAAGTGTTGGTGCAGGAATGAATGTAAATGCAATTACATACCAAATATAAAAAATGAAGCTTTTATTTCATATTGGAAGATATTTTCTAATGATAAGATTTACTTTCTCAAAGTTTACAAAATGGAGTGTTTTAAAAAAACTGATTTTTCAGGAGATAGATGATCTTATAATTGGTTCAATATGGATAGTTGCTTTTATGTCATTTTTAGTAGGAGGTGTTGTAGCAATTCAGACTGCACTAAATATAGATAGTCCTTTTTTACCCGGTAATTTAATTGGATTTGCAACTAGACAGTCTGTGATCTTAGAGTTTGCTCCTACTTTAATTTCAATCATAATGGCAGGAAAAGTTGGCTCCTTTATTACATCAAGTATAGGTACAATGAGAGTTACAGAGCAAATTGATGCACTGGAGGTAATGGGTGTAAATTCGTTTAATTATTTAATTTTTCCTAAAATTATTTCTTTATTACTATATCCATTCTTAATTACATTAGCTATGTTTCTTGGAATTCTTGGTGGATATATAGCAAGTGTATATGCAGGTTTTTCATCTAGCTTTGATTTCATTCAAGGAATCCAATTAGATTTTAAAGTATTCCATGTTATATATGCATATATCAAAACTACTTTATTCGCTTTCATTTTAGCAACTATTCCTTCATATCACGGTTTTTTTATGAAAGGAGGTGCGTTAGAAGTAGGTAAAGCGAGTAATATCTCATTTGTTTGGACAAGTATAGTTATCATTGTCATTAATTTTATTGTAACTCAACTATTACTTGCATAATGATTAAAGTTGAAAATATATCTAAGTCTTTTGATGGTATTGAGATTATAAAAAGTATCTCCACAGTTTTTGATAAAGGAAAGACCAATCTAATAATTGGTCAAAGTGGTTCAGGAAAAACTGTATTTATGAAATGTTTACTAGGATTACTTGAAGTAGATAGTGGGAATATTTTTTTTGAAAAACAAAAATTTGATAATGAAGATGTGTCTAAAGTTTTGGATTTAAGAAAGCAAATCGGAATGGTTTTTCAAGGAAGCGCTCTTTTTGATTCAATGACAGTTATAGAAAACATAATTTTTCCTATGAGAATGTTCTCTAATAAATCAATTGATGAGATGTATAGTAGAGCTCAAGAAGTAATTAAAAGGGTAGATCTTAAAAATGCTGATAATAAATTTCCATCTGAAATTTCAGGAGGAATGAAAAAAAGAGTTGCAATTGCAAGAGCTATAGTTCTAAATCCAAAATATCTATTTTGTGATGAACCCAATTCAGGACTTGATCCAAAAACTGCTATTATAATTGATAAATTAATTCAAGAGATAACCATTGAATTTGGAATTACAACAGTTATTAATACGCACGATATGAATTCAGTAATGGAGATTGGAGATAAAATTATTTTTTTAGTTAATGGTGAAAAAATTTGGGAGGGTGATAATAATCAAATTTTAAAAACTAAAAATAGTCTTGTTAATGATTTTGTTTATTCATCTGAAATTATGAAAAGACTGAAGAATTAAGGATTAGTTTTTGAAACTGAAATCAATTTACCATTAAATAATTTATTACCATTTAAAGCAAAGTCTAAAATATATTCAGCCATTTCGTTGGAATCTGTTTGTGCCTTATAATCAGGAAAAGCCTCATTTAGCATTTTTGTCTTTACAGACCCTAGAGCTAAAACATTAAATGAAGGTCCATTAGGAAACTCTTCAGCTAATACTTCAGTAAGGCCAATTACAGCAGATTTACTACTTGAGTATACTGATAATCCAGGAAATTTTTTTGATCCATTTACCCCACCAATACTACTTATATTTACAACATGACCTGATTTTTTAATCATTGGCAATAGTTGTCTTGTTAATTCAGCCAGGCCAAATACATTAACATTATAAGTCTTCCTAAATGATTCTATTGATGAGTCCTCAAATAACTCATTTTTTAGAAAACCTGCATTGTTAACCAGAATATCAATCTTAATTTTTTTTCTTTCAAGATCTCTCTTAAGCTCAGCTATTTGCTCTTTTTTAGTTATATCTATAGAATATGATACTACACCAGGTAAAGAAATAGTTGGATCTATATTCCTAGAAATAGAGATAACATTTAAATTTAATTTTGATGCTTGAACACATAATTCATGACCAATACCTGAACTTGTTCCAGAAATTAAAATAGTTCTCATTATATCAATATAGATACTGGATTCTCAATATACTCTTTTAATGTTTTTAAGAATAAAGATCCAGTTGCACCATCAACAGTCCTATGATCACATGCAAGAGTCAGTTTCATAGTACTTCCAATTAATATTTCTCCATTTTTTACAATTGGTTTTTGAATAATTGAACCAATAGAAAGGATAGCAGAATTTGGTTGATTAATAATAGAGGTAAAGCTTTCAATTCCAAACATTCCAAGATTAGAAATGGTAAATGTGCTTCCTTCTATTTCTGAAGGAACTAACTTTTTATTCTTTGCTCTTTCAGCAAAATCTTTTATTTCTGAATTTATTTCAGGTAAATCTTTCGAGTTAGCAAATTTTAATACTGGAACAACTAAACCATCTTCAACAGCAACTGCAACTCCAAGATGAACGTGTTCATAAAAGATAATTTTATCATCATACCATCTAGAGTTAACCTTAGGATGCTGAGCTAATGATAAAGCAACCGCCTTAGCTATTATATCATTGAAAGATATTTTAACATTTTGGGTATTGATAAACTGCTGTCGAAATGAAATCATATTGTCCATTTCAAGTTCAACATTCAAATAATAATGAGGAGCAGAAAATTTAGAATCAGATAATCTTTTTGCAATCGCTTTTCTCATTGAGCTATTTGAAACCTCAAAAGATGATTCGTTTACAAAAGGTGTTTGTTTAATAAATTGACTATAATTCATAGGTTTATATGAATCTATATCTCTTTTAATTATTCTTCCATTGTCACCACTACCCTTAAGATTTGTAATATCAATGCCTTTTTCTTGAGCAAGTTTTCTTGCTAATGGAGATATTAAGACTCTAAGAGTGTTGTTTTTTATTTCTTTTGAAATAGTTTCAATTTTTGGTTCTGCTTTTACAACAGGTGTAGGCTCTTCTTTAACAACAGGTGTAGGCTCTTCTTTAACAA
>JAYNJU010000002.1:223543-233966 GCA_038110465.1 Bacteroidota bacterium
AGGTGTAGGCTCTTCTTTTAGTAGTTTAGATATATCCTCTCCTTTAGATCCAATTATAGCAATTACACTGTCAACAGGTGCTGAAGATCCCTCTTGAATTCCAATATGAAGTAGAACTCCGTCATGAAAAGACTCAAATTCCATGGTAGCCTTATCAGTCTCTATTTCAGCTAGAATTTCACCCTCTTTAACTTCATCACCAACTTTTTTAAACCATTTAGCAAGAGTACCCTCTTCCATGGTATCACTAAGTCTAGGCATATTTATAACCTCAGCCATATTAATCTATTTTGTGTTTAATAAATGGATAATCCTTTTGTTCATATACAACATCATACATAACTGATTTATCAGGAAAAGGCGATGACTCTGAAAAGTCTTCACATTCTTTAATGATATCCTTTACTTTTTTATCAATCTTTTCGATATCAGACTTAGTTCCATATTTTTTTGAAATAATTATCTTTTCAACTTGAGTAATTGGATCTATCTTTTTATACTCTTCAACCTCTTCTTTGGTTCTATAATGTTGTGCATCTGACATGGAATGTCCTCTATATCTATATGTTTTAATATCAAGAAGAGAAGGACCTTTACCAGCTCTTGCATGCTTTACACATTTATCTATTATTTCAGCAACCTTGACCGGGTCCATTCCATCTACAGGCATTGAAGGAATTTCATAAGGCTCACCTAACTTCCAAAGATCTTCTTGATTAGTAGTTCTTGCAACAGATGTTCCCATAGCATATCCATTATTTTCGACTATGTATATTACAGGTAATTTCCATAGAGCTGCAAGATTTATTGATTCATGAAATGCACCTTGTCTAATAGCACCATCACCAAGAAAGCATAGTGTAACGCTATCTCTTTTAAAATATTTATCTCCAAAGGCGATTCCAGTTCCCAAAGGTATCTGACCTCCAACAATTCCATGTCCACCAAAAAAGTTATATTTTTTTGAAAATATATGCATAGAACCTCCAAGGCCACCTGATGTTCCTGTTGCTTTTCCGAATAATTCAGCCATTACAAATTTTGGATCCTCACCAAGTCCAATTGCATGAACATGACTTCTATATGAACTTATCATTCTATCTTTTTTTGGATCAACTGAATGAAGACAACCAGCTAATACAGCTTCTTGGCCATTATATAAATGAAGAAAACCTCTTATCTTTTGTTGAATATACTTAGCTGCAAGTTTATCTTCAAACTTTCTCCACAAAAGCATGTTTTCATACCAATCTAAATAAGTTTTTCCTGTAATCTTTTTCATATAAATTAATTGAAGTCTGATATAAAAAGACGGAGCAAAAATACTCATTTCTTTAGTATATTGCAATAAAATAAAATTGGACATTCAAGATTTACATTCTCTTTACCTTTCATCTTCAGGTGTGTCCATAGATACTAGAAAAATTAATAATAATGAAATTTTCTTTGCTATTAAAGGTGAAAATTTTAATGGTAATGATTATGCATTAGAGGCGATTAAAAAAGGTGCTAAATTTTCTATTGTTGATGATCCTAAGTTAAAAGATGCTAATAAGCAATTTATTTATGTAAAAGATTCTCTTAGGTCTTTACAAGATTTAAGTAAAATCCACAGATCCTCTTTTGACACAAAGGTGATTGGAATTACAGGTAGTAATGGCAAAACCACTACTAAGAATCTAGTTTACTCAATTTTATCAGAAAATTATAAAGTAATTAAAACTAAGGGTAATCTGAATAATCATATTGGAGTCCCACTAAGTTTACTAGAAATTAAAGAAGATACAGAGCTTGCTGTTATTGAAATGGGAGCAAATCATATCGGTGAGATTAAAGAACTATGTGAAATAGCAATGCCTGATATTGGATTTATTACTAATTATGGATTAGCCCACTTAGAGGGTTTTGGTGGCTATGAAGGAGTAATAAAAGGAAAAAGTGAGATTTTTAGATATCTAACAGAAAATTACGGTCAAATTATATTAAATAATGATGATCAAATTCAAGTAAATAATTGCAAGGGAGATCTCTCAATTACATATGGGGAAAATAAAGATTCTGATTATGTTTTTGAATATATTAAAACTGACAATTTCTTAAAATTGAAATATGATGGTTTTGAATTTAAATCTAATTTATTTGGGGAATATAATTTTCAAAATCTTGCTGTGAGTATTACTATTGGAAAACTTTTAGAAATTTCAAATAAGGATATTCAAAATGGACTAGATAAATTTACTAATGATTCATTAAGATCAGAAGTAATCAATTTTAATGATAATATAATAATAATGGATGCATATAATGCAAATCCTACAAGTATGTTAGCTTCAATTACAAGTTTTGAAAGTAAAATGGAAAAAAACAAAATTTTAATTTTAGGAGATATGTATGAACTAGGAAAATTTTCTAAAAATGAACATCAAAAAATAGTTGACTATTTGGAAAACAAAGATTATCATAAAGTGTTCTTAGTTGGAAAACATTTTAGTGAATGTAATACAAAGGCTAATTATTTTAGTAAGTACTTAAACACTGAGGAATTATCAGGTTCTATTGCAATTAAAGACTTTAAGAACATGAATATTTTGGTTAAGGGATCTAGAGGTGTTAGTCTAGAGTCTTTATTTAATTAACAGCCCCTTTAATTATTTCCTCAACAATATCTGGATTTAATAGAGTAGATGTGTCACCTAAATTATTAAAGTCATTACTAGCAACTTTTCTTAATATTCTTCTCATTATTTTCCCTGATCTTGTTTTTGGTAATCCACTAACTATTTGAATCTTATCTGGCTTAGCTATCGGACCGATAACTCTTCTTACAACATCTACTATTTCAGCTTTTAAAATATCCTCATTCTTTGTTGAATTAACAATTACATAGGCATAAATTCCTTCACCTTTAATATCATGTGGGTAACCTACAACTGCTGATTCAATTACTTCTTCATGTTCATTGATTGCATTTTCTACTTCAGCAGTGCCCATTCTATGACCAGAAACATTTATAACATCGTCAACTCTTCCCAAAATTCTTAAATAACCATCATGATCTCTTTTAACACCATCACCAGTAAAATACATATTCTTATAGGTTGAAAAATAAGTATTAATACATCTTTGATGATCTCCATATGTTGTTCTTAAAATGGAAGGCCAAGGAAATTTTATACATAGATTACCTTGTACATTATTTCCAGATAGCTCATTTCCATCAGAATCCAGAATTACTGGAATTATACCAGGCAGGGGAAGTGATGCGTGAGCTGGTTTATTAGGAGTTACTCCAGCTAGCGCAGAAATCATAATACCACCTGTTTCTGTTTGCCACCAAGTGTCAACTAGTGGACAGTTTCCTTTTCCAATGTTATCATGATACCAATGCCATGCTTCTTCATTTATTGGTTCTCCTACAGACCCTATTACTTTTAATGAATCAAGTGAATTATTTTTTAATGGATCTAGTCCATGAGCTTGCAAAGCCCTTATAGCAGTCGGGGCTGTATAAAATTGATTAATTTTATATTTATCAACTATATCCCAAAATCTACTAACATTAGGATATGTAGGAACACCTTCAAACATAACAGTTGTAGCTCCACAAAGTAGAGGGCCATAAACTATGTATGAATGACCTGTAATCCAGCCAACATCTGCAGTACACCAATATATATCACCTTCATCGTATTGAAAAACATTCAAAAACGTATAGGATGAATAAATCATATATCCTGCACAAGAGTGAACTACACCTTTTGGTTTACCAGTTGAACCTGAAGTATAAAGAATAAAAAGAAGATCTTCTGAATCAAGAATCTCAGGTTCACAATTTATATCTTCATTGTTTATACAATCATGCCACCAATAATCTCTTCCCTGAATCATTTTTATATCAAGCTTAGTTCTTTTTAGAACAATTACAGACTCAATAGAGCTAGACATTTCAATTGCTTCATCAACTACATCTTTAACTGGTATTACTTTGGGTCCTCTAAAATTTCCATCAGATGTAAGTACCATTTTTGCGTTACAATCATTTATTCTATCTGCAAGAGATGTTGCTGAAAAACCTGCAAAAACAACAGAGTGTACTGCACCAATTCTAGCACATGCAAGCATAGCTATAGCAGCTTCAGGAACCATAGGCATATATATTATTACTCTATCTCCTTTTTTTATTCCCTTTTTTCTAAGTGCATTTGAAAACTTACATGTTTCTTGATAAAGCTCATTATAAGTTAGCTTTATTGAAGGTTCATTAGGATCATTTGGCTCCCAAATAATAGCAGTCTTATCACCTCTTTTAGAAAGGTTTCTTTCAAATATGTTTTCTGTAATATTAAGTTTGGCATTTTTAAACCATTTAATATTTACCTTTTCAAAATCCCACTCTAAAACTTCATCCCATTTACTTTTCCAATTAAATGATTCAGCAATCTCAGACCAGAATTTTTCTGGATCATTTTCACTCAACTCATACTTTTTAAAATACTCAGATAAGTTTTTTATTCTTTGCATAATTATTTTGGATACCTAATATTTTCAACTAGATCTTTAATATGATCAGGAGTGGGTTTTGTAAATCTCGATACAACTAAAGATACAATAAAGTTAATTATCATTCCAATGGTTCCAATGCCTTCAGGTGAAATTCCAAATAAATAATTTTCCGGCAGTCCAGGTCCTCCAAGCTGAGGCTTAAAGTAGAAAATATACATGGTGGTAAATAAAATACCTATTATCATCCCTGATAACGCTCCTTCTTTATTCATCCTTTTATCAAAAATACCAAGAATAATAGCTGGAAAAAAAGATGATGCAGCAAGTCCAAATGCAAGAGCTACCACTTCAGCTACAAATCCAGGAGGGTTTAATCCAGCAAGGCCTGCTGCAATTACTGCAACTGCAATTGAGATTCTGGCAGCCCATAATTCTCCCTTTTCAGAAATATTAGGATTTATATTTTTTTTCAAAAGATCATGAGAGATTGATGTTGATATAACTAGTAGAAGACCTGCCGCTGTTGAAAGAGCTGCTGCTAATCCACCTGCTACAATTAAACCTATTACCCAAGCTGGTAAATTTGCAATTTCAGGATTTGCTAAGACCATTATATCTCTATCAATTGTTAGTTCATTTATCTGAGTATCTGCAACATACTGGATTACACCATCATTATTTTTATCATCAAAAGTTAATAAGCCCGTATTTTCCCAATTTTTGAACCATTGAGGCACAGATGAATATTCTGCATTGGATACAGTATTAATTAAGTTAACCTTAGCAAATGCTGCTACTGCAGGAGCTGTTGTATATAAAATAGAGATAAACAGTAAAGCCCACCCAGCAGAAATTCTAGCATCTCTAACTTTAGGAACAGTAAAAAATCTTACGATTACATGTGGTAGACCAGCTGTACCAAACATTAAAGCTGCTGTTATAAAAAATACATTGATTAAAGTTGTGCGATTAATTTCAGTATATTTCTCAAACCCTAAATCAATTGATAATTGATTGAGTTTTTCTAATAGATATACACCATCTAATGTTTTACTACCAAACCCAATTTGAGGAATAGGATTACCTGTAGCTTGTAAGGAAATAAAAATTGCAGGAACTGTAAAAGCAAAAATCAAAACACAATATTGAGCAACTTGTGTATATGTTATACCTTTCATTCCTCCAAGCACAGCATAGAAAAAAACAATACCAATACCTATTATAACACCAAGATCATATGGAATCTCAAGGAATCTTGAAAAAGCAACACCTACTCCTTTCATTTGTCCGACAACATATGTGAATGAAACAAAAATTGCACAGATCAATGCAATTGTTCTGGCATTTTGAGAGTAATATCTCTCTCCAATAAAGTCTGGAACTGTAAATTTACCGAACTTTCTAAGATATGGAGCTAAACATAGAGCTAGAAGAACATATCCACCCGTCCAACCCATTAAATATTGAGAACCTCCATAACCTAAAAATGAGATAATACCTGCCATAGAGATAAATGAAGCAGCAGACATCCAATCAGCAGCGGTAGCCATTCCATTAAGAACTGGGTGTATTCCCCCTCCAGCTACATAAAATTCTTTGGTGCTTTGTGCTCTAGACCAAATTGCAATTCCAATATAGAGAGTGAATGTTAATCCAACTAGTAAATAAGTCCAAAACTGCGCATCCATAATTATTCTTCTAAATCATGTTTTTTATCTAGTTTATTCATTAAATAAACATAAATAAATATGAGAACTACAAATATGTATATTGATCCTTGTTGAGCAAACCAGAAACCAACTGGAAAACCACCCATATAAATATTGTTAAGATTTTCTGCAAAAAGGATTCCAAAACCAAAAGAAGAAATAAACCAAATAGTTAGAAGTATTCTTAGGTATTTCAAGTTTGTTTTCCAATACTTCTCTTTCATTTCTCGATTTTGAATTTATGAATTTATAAAATAAATATTAAATATTGAATAAATGATTACTGCCTTTATACTGCAGCTAATTTAAGTTTTTTGGAAACTTGCCATGTCTTCTCATATCTTCTTTTGTAAGAATTTTAAATGAATCCGTTTTTGGACCATTTTTAAAAATTTCAAATGAATCATTTGGCATAGAGGTCAATTTTCTTGATTTAATATCAAGTAAACCAAATGCAAGATCTAAATGTGCTAAGTGATTACCCTGTTCATCATAGAAATTTTGATGAATTGTAAAAAATTTTCCATCCTGTGAATATCCATCAATTTTAGCATCTATGATAAAATCAACTCCTAACAAAATTTCCTTATAATAATGCATATGTTCATACAGTAAAACAGGACCAATTTTATACTTTTCGAAGGTATTCTTATCTAGGTTCATATAATCAAAAAAAGCAACTCTTGTATCAACAGCAAACTTAAAATATTGATGATTAGCTACATGCCAATTAGGATCAAGATGAGACCATGATGCCTTATATTTTTTTGTGAATTCTTTCAAATTAGAGTTATTTCTAAATTTAAAAAAAGTAAAATAATTATTGGTTGAATAGTTTATAATAATTAGTCCAAAGTCTAAAATCAGTCCATTGTAAGTTTATAGAGTCTGATACTGATGACCAATTTAAGTAATCTGTAATTTGAGTATTTGAAAAAATATAATCTAAATCATTATTACCTATAAAATAAAAATCTGAAAATAAGAGATCGTCATTATTTAGACAACTTGATGTTACTGAAGATTGACAAGTGCCTTTATATGTTGTATTATCAATTCCTTTGATTTTTTGAACAGTAATGTTTTCGTAACTAAAGTTTGTAAAGTAGCCACTAACAAAGCTTCTCCAGTGCCCTAACTGATTAATTTTAGTTGAACTTTCATTTAATACTGTATGTACATTATTAAAATATGATGGTCTATTTCCTTCTCCAGAACTATGTTCTGTTCCATCAGCTTCTATATTAGTATCGCTGTTTTCAGATAGAATAATATAAGCGTTTTCAAGCATTCCATGATACCCCTCATCTATATCTATAGCATCATCTAATACATTTGAGATTGATAAATACTTTAAATTTGATGATCCACCATATATCCTTATTCCATCAGTTTTAGAAGAGAAAACTTCTATATTTTCTAATATTGTTCCAGATCCAACTCCTCCTAATGTGAGGGATGACAAATTATCACCTCCTGCATGTCTAATGGATATATATTTCAAAATTCCAGAGCTTTGAGTATCGTTAAATCCTCCATAGTTTGAAAAAGAGTATCCACTTCCAAGTGTTGAAAGATTATCTTCGCCATCATTTTCTCCAATTATTGCACTTCCTAAAATAATTATCCCTCCCCAGTATCCATATTGATTTGAAAGTCTATTTGGACTGACTCTATCGTAGTCTTTATATGATAAATAATCATTATCATCAGTAAAAACAATAGGCAAGTCAGGAGTTCCTTCTGCAATTATTTTACCTCCTCTTTCAATAACTAATGAAGAATAATTTTGAGTTGCTTTAATTATTGTACCAGGTTCAATAGTTAAAGTTATTCCATCTTTAACAACTACTGTTGCATCCAAAGTCCAAATTCTATCATTTGTAAGAGTAGTATCTTCATTTACAAAAATTATATTATCCCCTGTTTCAGTTTCAAAAGTTTCATTAGCTGATCCAAATGAATCTTTTTCTGGTGTTAAGCCTACATCTTGATTACAAATTATATACGGTAGATCTGATGGGGTTAAATAAGTTCCTTCTCCAAAACCAGAACATGTATCTACAAAAGTTATATTCCAAGATGATATGTCTTGAAGAAAATTACTATTGGCAAACATGTCTGCTATTTTTTTTAAACTAGATACATCCCATGATGAAATATCCTGATTAAATCTGCTATTTTGAAACATTGCGGTCATATCTTCTACATTGGAGACATTCCATGAAGATATATCTTGGTTGAAGTCACTGCCTTGGAACATATAACTCATATTAGTTACATTGTAAGTATTCCAAGATGATATATCTTGGTTGAAGTCACTACCTTGGAACATTCCAGTCATAAAATTGGCAGATGATGTATTCCAAGATGATATATCTTGATTAAATGAAGAGTCCTTAAACATATACTGGAAATTATTAACATTAGATGTATCCCAGCTTGCTATATTACCGTTTATCTCGTTTTGATCAAATAGAAATGACATATTATTTACTTTTGAAGTTACAACATAACTTAGGTCATCTCCATTATTAACCATTTCATTTAATATTGCTTCATCTACAACAGTGTAAATATTTCCATTAAATTCTTGTTGCATTCCTGGTTGTGATTCATTAGAAGCAATAATTGTAATTCCATTTGATGATAGAGAAAAAATTTCATATTCACATCCACTTGAATTTACTATAGCATTTGGACTTGAATTTTGACATAAATCAATATCATCAGAGATTCCATCACCATCGCTGTCTTTTTGATTTAAGGAGCATCCACTTTCATCTACTACTGAGCCAGGTATAGTATTTATACATAAATCTAATTTATTTGAAACTCCATCTTCATCATCATCAATCTTTATGAAGTTTGCAACAAGATCAAAGCACTGATCAACATTTAGGGTAATTTGTCTAGTTGAGCTTTTATTATAACCACTCCAAAAAGTGAACTCATAATATGGATTTGGAGAAGCAGTAATTATAACTTTTTCATTTAACTCGTATAGACCATACTCAGGGCTTACATTTCCACCAAATATAGGTTCTGATTTAACAGTTACACTATAAAGGATAGGATCTTTTTGACAAGAGTTACTTATCAATGAGATAAGGATCAAAAAATAAATAAAATTATTTCTTTTAAATATCATTAGTAGAGCTTCAAAAATTTAATTTCAATCCTTAGTTAATATCCAGACATCAATACCTTTTTCTTTAATTTCTTCCATTTTGGATTCTGCTTCTTTTTTAGAAGAAAAACTGTATAGTACTACTCTTAATAATCCATTTTCTTCTTGCATTAAATATGTAGAATCATACCCTGATGAAATTATCTTATTAAGTTTTAATTCTGCATTAGTTTTTATTCTGAAAGAACCACCTATTATATAATACTCTTTTGAACTGTCAATAGCAATTATTGGAGTTATTGATTTATTCTCTTTATTAAGTTCAATTTTCTTTTCATTTTTTTGATTTTTACCAAAAATCTGTAAATTTTCATTGATAGTGTCTCTATAGTTCTTATCTAATTCGATTAAATTTTTAGAGGCAATTTTATCAAATGCATGTAAGTAATTTTTTTTACTATGAATAATTTTCTCTTGATTTTTCTCAACTTTCAAATCCTCTTCAATAAATTCCATTTGATTATTTAATAAGCTAATATCAGATGACCTATCTTTATTTTTAGAAGAATTGATAGGAATTTTTAAACCTAAAGAGTTTAAATTATTTGAGTAATTATAGAATATTTTAATATCACTTGATTTAATAAACTTATACTCTATCCCAATGAAAGGCTCTGGTTCTAACTCATTAGTAATTGGACATTTTGTAATATCATAATAGTCTAATTTTCCTGAAACAACTCCAATAACAAAATTGATTTTTTTAGTCTTGAGCTTTGCATTTAATAATAAATTATAATCATCATTAGCATCTAAAGGGGTAATTGTTCCAAGCGCACCTAAAGATAAATTTGGTAAAATATTGTAATTTATTTCAGCTCCTAATTGAGAATAGTTATTATCCAAATTCATACCTGCTAATAGTTCAATTTGAAACTGCGAATGAATATTGAATGATATAATTGAAATTATAATCAATAAATATTTTTTCATAACTAGTTTATATCTCTACTTGATTTTACTATAGAAAAAGTACAAGTTGGTTGTGATTCAGAAGTATCAAGATCATATGAGTTAAGTG
>JAYNJU010000003.1:0-2458 GCA_038110465.1 Bacteroidota bacterium
TGTTAGCTTCTTTTTGTTCAAAAGATAAAACTCCAGATAATGCATTATCATACTCAGCGCCAAAAGAGGATGTGGAAAGAGTTACATCTTTAATAAATGAAATATTAACTAGTCCAACTGGTCCCCCTGAGCTTCCTTGAGTACTAAAATGATTAATATTAGGTATTTCAATACCATCAATGTAGTAAACTGATTCATTAGGCCCTCCTCCTCTTATTATTATGTCATTTCTAAATCCCCCTATAGATGGAGAAATGCCTGGAAGACTTTGAACAACTTTAGTAATATCATTGTTACCTCCTGGATAGGTTTCAATTTCTACAGCAGAAAAAGTCTGAGTTGACAGAGGTGTTTCATTTGATGTTCTAAATGGAGACTCAAAAAGTATTACTTCATCCAATAAATCTGAAATTGGACTAAGAATAAATTCTAATTGCTGATTCCCTATAGTTTTGACTATAATATTAAATTTAGTCTGCGACTTAAAACCTATAAAACTGGCTGTTACATTATAACTTTCAGTGGGAATATTATTTATTTGAAAAAATCCTTCTTCATTAGTTATAGAATAAAAATTAGAATTATCAATTAAAATATTAGCTCCTTCCAAAGCTAATCCCGTTTCTCCATCTAATACTTTACCACTAATGGATCCTTGGTTTTGAGAATATGTAGTTAAAGAATATAATAAAGCTAAAAGACTAAGAGAGTATTTTAACATTGCTTAATTAACTAAGTGCTTTTTTACAATATTCCATACACTTCTTTACTTCTAAGACTCTGTTAGAACCTTCTGGTATTCTATACTCTAACTCAATTGTTGAAGTGAATTTATAAGAATTGTCTCTTATTAATTGGAGAACTTCAATAATAGGAGTATCACCAAATCCCCATATTTGATTATCTGTAGCTGCAATATTTCCACTTTTTCCAGCTTGCCTATCTTTGAGATGAAGACTTGATATCCTTTTATTATTTCTCTTTATAAATTCAATTAATGATTCTTTGTTGTTAGATCCACCAACATTAATGTAGTGTCCTATATCTAGGTTAACATAATTATTTTTGCTAGAATTCAGAGCATAGTCCCAAGCAGAATCAGTTGCTTTTACATTTGAGCCAAGATTATTACTGTGAGCATGATATGCGACTTTTACATTATTTTTTTTTGAGAAAAAGTTTACTCTTTCAATACTTTCTTCATCCATTAACTCATTTGTTAAAAATTCTGCTCCAAGTGCTTTTGTTGCTTTCATTGCATATTCAATTTCACCATCTGAATTATTTTTTCCAATACAATTAGGCTTATATGCAAATATGTTGATTTCACCATATTCGTTAAAAAGTTTTTTTGCTTCTTTAAAAAGTTTCATTGATACATTTTCTCTCCATTCAGCTGAAAATCTATTTGATCTTGGCATTCCAATAGATCTTTCTATGTGACTTCCCATCAGTTCAATGTTATCAGATCCAGAATCAATACAGTTTTGAATTATAACATTCATATCCTCATTTCCAGGACTAAATGAATATGTAATTACAGAGATATCTACTCCTTTTATGTTTTTTAAAATTGATGTAAAATTATAATTCAATGCACCAATTGTTACAAGTGATGATTTTTTAATAAAGCTCCTTCTAGAATTCATAGTGGTTATATTAGTTTATCTTTGTTCAAATTAAAAAGAATATTAGTAAAGCTAAAATCTTATTTAAACTTTTTAAAATTCAATAAATGGTTAGTGGAATAATTTTTGATATGGATGGAACAATTGTTGATAGTCTTCCATATCATCATGAAGCATGGAGAATATTCTTTGAAGAAAATAAAGTCGAAGATTTTTCTGAAAAATTAAAAAAATATAAAGGAGGTGGAACTTTAGATCTTATGAAAGCAGTTTATGGTGATATTTATTCACTTGAAGAACTCAAGAAGATGAGCGATGATAAAGAAATAATTTTTAGAGACATTTATAGAGGAAATATAGTTCCAATTGATGGCTATTTAGAGTTTTTAAATGAAATAAAATCCAAAAATATTTTAGTCGGAATTGCAAGCAATGCCATTAAGTTAAATGTAGATTTAACTCTCAAGGAACTTGGTATATATGATTTATTCGATAGTATAATTTGTGGTGATGAGGTGAACTATGGTAAACCTAATCCTGAGATGTTTAACAAAACAATTTCATACTTTAAAGTTAACAAGGCTAACTGTTTAGTTTTTGAAGACTCTATAGAAGGAATTACAGCTGCAAACAATGCTGGTATTAAAGTTATTGGCGTTACATCTAGCAATTCAAGTGATGTACTTAGAAAAGCTGGTTGTGTTGAGACTATTAATAATTATTTAAATTATCACCTGTGATATTTTAAATTAATTATTTAGCAGATAATATAAAAGTTGAAATTGGAATTTTTTGACTATTAAAAATAGCTCCTGTTGCTATATCGCTCC
>JAYNJU010000003.1:2558-41107 GCA_038110465.1 Bacteroidota bacterium
CTAAGACCACCTAATTCACAAACTATTTCATGTAGAACTGGACTTACAATTAATCCAAATAATTGGAGTAAGACTAAGATGAGAGCAAAAGCTAGAGAATTAGAGTAGCTAATAGTTTCATAGGATTAATCTATTTAAAAAGAAAAAGTAATAGCTTGAATTTCACTAAATTTGAATTTTTGAAAAAATTCATAAAATGAAATCAATATCAAATGTATTCCTAACAATCATTGTATTGTTATCTTTCCCATTGTGCAATGCACAAACAAAAAATCAAAAAACAGAAACTGTAAAAATCTATGGTAATTGTGAAATGTGCAAAAGCAAAATTGAAAAAGCTGGAAATTTGAAAAACCAATCCATTGTGGATTGGAATAAGGAAACCAAATTTGCAACCATTTCTTATGACAGTTTAAAAACTTCAAAAGAAGAAATATTAAAACGTATCGCTTTGGCAGGATATGACAGCGATACTTTTTTAGCACCAAACGACACTTATTCAAATCTACCAAGTTGTTGTCAGTATGAAAGAATAAAACAAATAAATACGAAAATAGAAGAACCAAAAAAGGAAATGATAATAAATGACCATTCTATGCATTCAAATAAAATGGATGAAATTCAAGATCCAAATCCACTTTCAGAAGTTTACGATAGCTATTTTGCTGTTAAAGATGCATTGGTTAGAACTGATGGAGCAACAGCTTCAACAAGTTCCAAAACCCTTTTTACAGAGATAAATAATGTAAAAATGGATAAACTTTCAATGGATGTTCATATGGCTTGGATGAAAGTTTTGGAAAATTTAAAACAAGATGCCGAGCATATAGCAGACATTAAAGATTTAGATCGTCAAAGAGACCACTTTATGTCTCTTTCAAAAAACATCTATGAAATAATGAAAATTTCAAAACAAGAAACACCAACCTACTATCAATTTTGCCCCATGGCAAATAATGGAAAAGGAGCAAATTGGTTAAGTAAAGAAAATGCAATTAAAAATCCTTATTATGGTTCACAAATGTTGAATTGTGGTAATACTGTTGAAACTATAAAAGAATAAATCAAATGTATAAACACATAAAGTTATTATCAGTATTACTTGGAGTGTTGTCAACTCATATCTTGTTGGGACAGAATGTTGTTCGTTACGATTTAACGATAAAAGATACAATCGTAAATTTTTCAGGAAAAGAAAAAAGAGCTATTGCAGTTAACGAACAAATTCCAATGCCAACATTAACTTTTACACAAGGAGATATTGCAGAAATTGTAGTCCATAATAAGTTAAAAGAAAGTACCTCTTTACATTGGCATGGACTTTTTTTACCAAACAAAGAAGATGGTGTTCCGTATTTAACACAGATGCCAATTAAGCCTAACGAAACTTTTACGTATCGTTTTCCAATTATTCAAAGTGGTACACATTGGTATCACAGCCATAGTGGTTTACAGGAGCAAATTGGTATGTATGGTTCAATGGTATTATTGAAGAAAAAAGACGATCCAACATTTAGAAAAGGAATTGACGATTTACCTGAAGTTCCAATAATTTTAAGTGAATGGACAGATATAAAACCCAAAAATGTTCAACGAATGTTACGTAATGCAAACGATTGGGCAGCTATTAAAAAAGGAACAGTCCAAAGTTATTCTGAAGCTATAAAAGCTGGACATTTCAAAACTAAATTAGCTAATGAAATGAAAAGAATGTTGGCAATGGATGTGAGTGATGTTTATTATGACAAATTTTTAATCAATGGAAAAAACGAAAGTCAACTTTCACAATTTAAAGCTGGCGACAAAGTGCGTTTAAGAATTTCCAATGGTGGAGCTTCCTCATATTTCTGGTTAAGTTATGCAGGTGGAAAAATGACAGTTGTAGCAAATGATGGCAACGACGTTGAGCCTGTAGAAGTCGATAGGTTAATTATTGGAGTTTCTGAAACCTATGATGTTGTTGTTACAATTCCAAATGAAAATATTGCTTACGAATTTTTGGCAACTCCTGAAGACCGAACAAAATCGGCTTCCATTTATTTAGGAAATGGCAAAGTTCACCTTAAAAGTAGAATGCCAAAACTGAAATATTTTGAGGGAATGAAAATGATGAACAATATGATGAATATGGACGGAAGTATGGACGATATGGGAATGAATATGTCGTTTCAAAAAATGGATATGAATACGGTTATGTATCCTGAAATTACTGGAAATCCCGAAATGAATATGGACGACAAAATGAAACATTCTAATCATTCGATGAACGTAAAAGAAGACATTGTAACTCTAAATTATGGAATGTTGAAAGCACCTCGTCCAACAACATTGCCAAAAGATGCACCTGTTAGAGAATTGCGTTTTGAACTTACTGGAAATATGAATCGTTACGTTTGGAGTATGGATAATAAAGTGCTTTCTGAAACAGATAAAATCCTAATTAAGAAAGGAGAAAACGTAAGAATAACGCTTTACAATGGCTCGATGATGCGACATCCAATGCATCTTCACGGCCACGATTTCAGAGCTTTAAATGGTCAAGGAGAATTTGCACCTTTAAAAAACGTTTTGGACATTATGCCAATGGAAACTGATACAATAGAATTTTTAGCAAATGAGGAAGGCGATTGGTTTTTTCATTGCCATATTTTATATCACATGATGGCTGGTATGAACCGAGTTTTTAGTTATCAAGATCAAGCACCAAATCCATATCTGCCAAACAAAATATGGGCTTACAAAAAACTGCAATCGGAAAGTAATAAATTTTATTTTATGGCAGAAAATGACTTTGCAACCAATGGAAATGATGGAAT
The DNA here is from genome assembly GCA_038110465.1 of Bacteroidota bacterium. Lineage (GTDB taxonomy): Bacteria > Bacteroidota > Bacteroidia > Flavobacteriales > Flavobacteriaceae > Marisimplicoccus. The sequence continues at coordinate 5,375 of JAYNJU010000003.1, forward strand.
GGCATTATTCCATAATACACGTTGGAGTTTTGGGACAGAATGGCGATTAGGCTATAACGATGAACACGGTTATGAAATGGAAACGCATATCGGAAGATATATTGGGAAAAATCAATGGTTTATGCCATTTATTGGTTTTGATTGGCGATATAGAAATCAAAATGGTGAAGTTGAAAAAAACCTTTTTGGACAAACAAACACAAAAGACCAAAGAGCAGTATTAAGTTTAGGAGCTAAATATACGTTACCAATGCTTGTGGAATTACAAGGAGAAATATTTATGGACGGAAATATTAAATTTCAGTTAATGAGAGAGGACATTCCTGTTTCGCCAAGATTAAGATGGGCTTTTATGGTAAATACGGATAAGGAATATATGACAGGTTTTAAATATATAACCACAAGAAATTTAGGAATTTCAACACATTACGACAGCGATATGGGAATTGGATTTGGAGTAACATTAAACTATTAGATTCAATTAGTAAAAAAAATTGATTAATAAACAGCTTGATTTTTTTTTAAGTAGGTATGGAATTTATATTACAATCAACAATCACTTGTCCCAAATGCGGACTCAAGAGGGAAGTCTATATCCTTCATCTGGAAAAGCTCTAATAGAAACAAATGTTCTTGCAGGTAAACTTACACTTGCTGCTTCATATCTATCACTATTATGATATATATTTCTACAAGCATCTTCAGTTGTGGCTGGACAAGCTGCAGCATTAAATTTTCCACCATTTCCAGCAGTTATTGATATAGTATATTGTGGACCTTGAAATGCGGTGTATAATTTAGGTTCTTGAGAAACTTCTTTACTACAAGAGAAAAGAATGAGAGCAGATATAAATAATAACTTTTTCAAACCTACAATTTACCAAAATATTATTTGTTTGGTTTATACTTTTTGAAAACAAGCTTAGCCCCCACCAATAAGATTATATACCATTTACCAGACGCATCCCCCAAACAGAAAACTGATTTTTTAAATGACCCCGGGGGTATGTTTTATAGTTAGCAAGTAGATTTATTTGGGTTTTGTTGCCAATATGTTGCCAAATGTATAATAAAAAAACCGTAACAACTTGATATATTGTTTATTACGATTTTTATTAGTACTTCGGATGGGAATCGAACCCACACTCCATAAGGAACTGGATTTTGAATCCAGCGCGTCTACCAGTTTCGCCACCGAAGCTAAGGGCCTCAAAATTAATAAATTCCATCAATAAATTAATTGTTATAAAATTATACTGAACAATAATTATTTTTAAATTTGCACTCCAATTAATAGATAGTGGATACACCTGTAAAAATATTTTCTTGTAACCAAAGTATAACTTTAGCTAAAAAAATAGCTAAAGAGTTTGGTCAAGAACTGGGAAATGTGAACTTTCAAAGATATAGTGATGGTGAATTTCAACCTTCTTTTGAGGAATCAATTAGGGGTTCAAGAGTCTTTATCATTGGGTCAACAAATCCATCATCTGATAATCTTATGGAAATGCTATTGATGCTTGATGCAGCTAAGAGAGCGTCTGCAAGGCACATTACAGCTGTTATTCCATATTTTGGATGGGCAAGACAAGACAGAAAGGATAAACCTAGAGTTCCAATTGGGGCAAAATTAATTGCTAAGCTACTTGAGTCTGCAGGTGCTACTAGAATTATAACTATGGATCTACATGCAGATCAAATTCAAGGATTTTTTGAAAAACCTGTTGATCATCTCTATGCTTCATCATTATTTGTTCCATATATTAAATCACTTAATATCTCTGACCTCACAATTGCTTCACCTGATATGGGTGGATCAAAAAGAGCTTATGCGTATTCAAAATTTCTAGATTCAGATGTTGTAATTTGTTACAAACAAAGATCTAAAGGGAACATAATTACTCATATGGAATTGATTGGAGATGTAACAGGTAAGAACGTTGTATTAATTGATGATATGGTTGACACTGCTGGTACTCTAACAAAAGCAGCTGATTTAATGATTGAAAAGGGAGCAATATCTGTAATTGCTATATGTACTCATGCATTATTATCTGGAGATGCTTACGAAAGAATTGAAAAATCAAAACTTAAAAAATTAATTACAAGTGATTCAATTGAAATTAAAAACAAATCAAATAAAGTTGAACATTTAACATGCTCTAAAATTTTTGCAGAAGCAATGTATAATGTTCATCATAATAAATCAATTGATAAACTTTTTATAAAATAATAAATTATGAAATCAATAGAAATTAAAAGTAATCAAAGAGAAACAACTGGAAAATCTAGCACTAACTTACTTAGAAAAGAAGGTAATGTGCCATGTGTTTTATACGGTGGAAATGAAGTAGTTCACTTTTCAGCTTCTGAGTTAGGTTTTAAAAATTTAGTATACACAAGTGCTGCACATACTGTTGTTCTTGATTTTGGAAGTAAAAAAGTAAATGCAATACTTCAAGATATTCAATTTCACCCTGTTACAGATAAAATTATTCATGCAGATTTTTATGAATTACATGATGATAAAGCTGTAACAATGGAAATACCTGTTATTATCAGTGGATCAGCTCCAGGTGTAATGAATAGCGGTGGAGTTTTAAGCAGAAATAAGAGAAAATTAAAAGTAAAAGCTCTTCCATCAAAACTCCCAGATTCAATTGATGTTGATATTTCTTCAATGGAGCTAGGACATAAGTTCTATACATCTCAAATTGTAGCTGAAGACTTTGAATTGCTTCATCCTGATAATACAGTGATTTGTCAAGTAAGAACTTCAAGAGCTTCTATGTCTCTTGCAGGTGCAACAGATGATTTATCTGAAGGTGAAGAAGTTTCTGAAGAATCAGCACAGGAAGGTTCAACAGCTGAAGCTCAAGAATCTAAGTCTGAAGAATCTAAAGAAGGGGCTGAAGAATAAACGATCATTATTGAATATTAATCTTAACTTTATTAGGGTTAACTATAATGACTTTATTCAAAAAGATCTTATCAATTTTTAATCAAACCAATGATATGAATAAATTTCTTATTCTTGGTATTGGAAATATTGGGTTAGAATACGAAGATACAAGACACAATATTGGCTTTGAAGTTTTAGATAAATTAGCAGATCAGCTTGATACTAAATTTGAATCAGTTAAGCTAGCTCAAAGAGCTGAGGGTAAGATAAAAGGTAAAAAAGTAGTCTTAATAAAACCTATAAACTACGTAAATAATTCCGGCAAATCTTTATTTTACTGGCTTAAAAAAGAAAAAATATCAATTCAAAACATTTTAGTTATTTGCGATGATTTAAATTTATACTTTGGTAATATTAAGTTAAAATCAAGAGGATCATCAGGTGGACATAATGGGTTAAAAGATATTGAAAAGCATCTTGAGACTTCCAATTATCCAAGATTAAGAATTGGAATTTCAAATAATGAAAAAGTATCTAAAACAGATTATGTTTTAGGTAAATGGAATAAGTTTGAAAAATCTAAAATTGATATTATTTCCATAAGTGCTATTGATATAATTTATTCATTCATACAAGTTGGAATTGAAACCACAATGAATAATTTCAATAAGAAAAACTTTATTTAATGAAGATCTATAATAATATTGAAGAATTTAATATTAACTCAAAAACAATTTTAACAATTGGCACATTTGATGGACTTCATGAAGGTCACAAAAAAATTTTGGAAAAGCTTATTAAAACTGCAAAGAATAATGGACTCCAATCAGTTGTTTTGACTTTCTTTCCGCATCCAAGAAAAATTATCAATAAAGATAATGACGTAAAATTGATAGATACTTTAGATGAAAAAGTTTCCATCCTAAAGGAAATAGGTGTTGACTCATTAATAATTCATCCTTTTGATAAAAATTTTTCTTTATTAACTGCATACCAGTTTATAAAAGATTATTTAGTTGATAGATTAAAAATCAGTCATGTAATAATTGGATATGATCATAGATTTGGCAAAGGAAGAGAAGCATCTGTAAAAGATCTAAAAGAATATGGAGAAGAGTTTGATTTTATAGTTGAAGAAATTGATGCTCATGAAGTTGAATCTATTACTGTTAGCTCTACAAAAATTAGAGATTCAATAATCAAAGGAGATTTACAATCAACTAAAAAATTTCTTGGCAGGTACTTTAGAATCACTGGAGAAATTATTAAAGGAGATGGTCTTGGAAAGAAAATTAAATATCCAACAGCTAATATTTTTATTAAAGAAGATTACAAGATCATTCCTAAAGATGGAGTTTATCTTATAAAATCAAAAATTGATAATATTGAACATTATGGGATGATGAATATTGGTCATAGACCTACGATTGGAGATAATGAAAAGTCAATTGAAGTACATTTATTCAATTTCAATAATAATATTTATGGAAATAAAATCTCAGTAGATGTTTTATCAAAAATTAGAGATGAAAAAAAGTTTTCTTCTATAGAGGCATTAAAAGAACAACTTAAAAAAGATGAAGCCCTTTGCTTAAAGTTAATCAGTAAATAAATTTTATCTTTGACCTAAAAATTAACTATGTTATCTATTGATATTATTACAGATTCAAAAGAAATAATATTAAAAGGTCTGACTAAAAGAGGATTTAAAAATCTTAAAGTCATAGATGAGTTAATTGAATTAAATAATTTTCGTAAAAAAACTCAACAAGAATTAGATAATATTTTATTTGAGTCAAACAAGATCTCAAAAGAAATAGCAGATATATTTAAATCTGGATTAAGTAAAAATGTAGATAGTTTAAAGGAAAAATCTGCAAATTTAAAATCTACTTCAAAAAAATTATCAGAACAACTAGAAGAAATAAAATCTAGTATTCATGAATTAATTACTACTATTCCTAACATTCCCGACACTAATGTTCCAGAGGGATTAAATGAAGAAAATAATGTTGAGATATTCAGAAGTCCTAACTTTAAAGAATCATCTGAAGATTTTAAAAATCATTGGGATCTTGCTAAAGAGTTTAACATCATAGATTTCGACTTAGGTAGTAAAATTACTGGGTCAGGATTTCCTGTGTATAAAGGCAAAGGAGCTAGGTTACAAAGGGCTCTAATAAATTTTTTTCTTGATAAAAATACTAAAGTTGGATATGATGAATATCAGGTTCCCCATCTAGTTAACGCCGAGTCAGCTTTTGCTACCGGACAATTACCTGATAAAGATGGGCAGATGTATCATGTAAATAATGATAATTTTTATCTAATTCCTACTGCTGAGGTTCCACTTACTAATTTATACAGAGATAAAATTATTAGCCTTGATGAACTTCCAATTAAATTAACCGGATACACACCATGTTTTAGAAGAGAAGCTGGAAGCTATGGAGCAGATGTAAGAGGATTAAATAGACTTCATCAATTCGATAAAGTTGAAATTGTTAGAATTGAACATCCAGATAATTCATCTGATACTTTAATTGAAATGAAAGAGCATATAAAAAATATTTTATCTGAACTAGAGCTTGATTATAGAATTCTAAATTTATGTGCTGGTGATCTAGGTTTTACTTCATCTATTACTTATGATTTTGAGGTTTATTCCAAAGGTCAGAAAAAATGGCTTGAAATCAGTTCAGTTTCAAACTTCAAAACTTATCAGTCCAATAGATTAAATTTAAAATTTAAAGATAAGGATGGTAAGAATCATCTTCTACATACTTTAAATGGAAGCTCACTGGCTCTACCAAGAGTTATGGCGGGTTTAATTGAAAATAATCAGTCTAAAGATGGTATTAGAATCCCTAATGCTTTAGTTCCATACACAGGCTTTAACATCATAAATTAATATTATGTTTGAAAATGTTAATCCAAAAAAATATCTGGGTCAACATTTTCTAATAGATGAAAATATTTCAAAAAAAATTGTTAATTCAGTTGATTTTTCTAGGTATAATAAAATAATTGAAATTGGACCTGGGAGAGGAGCACTAACAAAGTACATTATTGATCAAGGTGAAAAGCTTAGTCTAGTTGAAATTGATAATGATTCTGTGAATTATTTGAAGGAAACTTTTTATAATCAGAATCTATATATTATTGAAAAAGATTTTTTGAAATTAAAATTTGAAGATGAATTCCGCGGGTTTAATAAAATTTTAATTTTTGGAAACTTCCCTTATAATATTTCATCACAAATAATCTTTAAGGTATTAGATAATTATAAAGTTATTGATGGTGTAACAGGAATGTTTCAAAAAGAAGTTGCTGAGAGAATAGTGAGTAAACCTAACAATAAAAATTATGGTATACTATCTGTAAAAACTCAGCTTTATTATGATGTTGAAATTTTATTTGATATATCTCCAAATGTTTTTTTTCCTAAACCAAAAGTCAAATCATCTATAATTAAGATGGTAAAAAAGATTAACCCTAATTTAAATTGTAATTTAAAATTATTAGATACAATAATTAAACTTAGTTTTCAGCAAAGAAGAAAAAAAATCAGAAACTCTCTTAAAAAACTTGATATAAATGAAAATATAATAGAAGATAGTATCTTTGATCTTAGGCCAGAGCAACTATCTGTAAATGATTTCGTTAGATTAACTCAAAAAATTAGTAATGAGCCAGTTTAAAATTAATGATGAACTAATCAATAAGATTAAAAAACTTATTGAAAATGAAGATAAAGACAAATTAATTTCAATTTTAAAGGATCTTCATTATGCTGATTTAGCTGAAATTTTAGAATTAATAGAAATCAGTGAAATAGTTTATTTAGTCAAAATTTTTGATAAGCAAAAAATAGCAGATGCTCTTGCAGAGATTGATGAAGATTTAAGAGAAGCTGTATTGGAAAAATTATCAGCAAAAGAGATTGCTGAGAAAATTGAAGAATTAGATACAGATGATGCTGCTGATGTAATATCTGAATTAACTCAAGAGAGACAAGAGAGAGTCTTTTCTCAAATTAAAGATTCTGAATTAACAACTGATATTAAAGAACTACTTAAGTACGATGAAGATACTGCAGGTGGACTTATGGCTAAAGAACTTATAAAAGTTAATGAAGATTTGAGTATTTCAAAGTGTTTAGATGAAATAAGAAAACAGGCAAAAGATGTTACAAGAGTTCACTCAATTTATGTTGTTGATTCAAAAAATAAGTTAAAGGGTAGACTTTCATTAAAAGATGTTGTAACAGCTAAACCTAGATCTAAGGTAAAAGATATTTTTATTCCAAATGTAGATTTTGTTACAGTTGATCAAGATGGAGAGGAAGTTGCTAAAATTATGTCTAAATACGATCTTGAAGCTATACCAGTGACTAATAAAAGAAAAACATTATTAGGTAGAATTACAATTGATGATATAGTTGATCTTATAAAAGATGAGGCAGATAAAGATTATCAACTAGCTGCTGGTATTTCTTCTGAAGTTGAAGTTAATGATTCAATATTTCAGCTAACTAAAGCAAGGCTTCCATGGTTATTTTTAGGATTACTTGGTGGTCTTGGAAGTGTTTTTATTTTGAAAGATTTTGAGCAAATTATGAGTCAACCTGATTTAAGAAATTTATTTTTTTATACTCCACTTATTGCTGCAATGGCTGGTAATGTTGGAGTTCAGTCTTCTGCTATAATAGTTCAAGGATTAGCAAATGATTTAGTCAAAGGTTCATTACTAAATAGATTATTTAAAGAGGTAGGTTTAAGTCTGATAAATGGTTTAGCACTTTCTATAATTCTTATAATTTTTGGACAGATTGTTAATCAAGATCTTTATTTAAGTATTACTATTGCCGGTTCAATGATGGGAGTTATTGTAATTGCAGCTTTAGTTGGCACATTTGTACCTATAATACTTGATAAACAGGGAATTGACCCAGCAATTGCAACTGGACCTTTTATAACTACAGCTAACGATATTTTTGGTATTTTCTTATTCTTTTATATTGCTAAAATAGTCTTAGGTTTTTAATGAAAAAGATTCTAATTCTTTGTACTGGTAATTCATGTAGAAGTCAAATTGCTCATGGGTACTTAGAGTCTCTGACAGGTAATTCAGTTGAAGTATATAGTGCAGGGACAGAGAAACATGGTTTAAATAAAAATGCAGTAAGATGTATGAAGGAGGATAATATTGATATTTCTGACTACGAATCAAATCTTGTAAATGAATATTTTAATATACAATTTGATTATATAATTACAGTTTGTGATAATGCAAATGAAAACTGTCCAATTTTTCCAAACTCAATTGCAAAAAAAATTCATCAAAATTTTAAAGATCCCTCAAAGGTTCAAAATGGAATTTATGGAGAGCATTATATTGAAACTAGAGATGAGATTAAAAAATTTATTATAGAATTTATTGAGAAAGAATTAGCTTGATAAATAATTATTTATAATTTTTTTATCCATTCTTACAATTTTCCATTGTTCCAGACCATCAATTATGGCTCCTGTTTTCCTATAAAAATTGATTGCTGAAGTATTCCAATCTAATACTGACCATTCAACTCTATTTACATTTCTTTTTTTTGCTTCTTCCAGAAAAGATCTATAAAGTAAAGTTCCTATTCCTTTACCCCTCATTTTTTCTGTTACAATTAGATCTTCTAGATGCAAAGTATCCCCAACCCATGTAGAATATCTTGGAGTAAAAAAAGCAAGCCCTACAATATTTTTGTCAGCTTCAGCTAATAAACATTCGAATTTAGGTGAACTTTTAAAACCATCTTTTATTAAATCTTCTTTAGTTACTTTTACTGCATTAGGTTCCTTTTCAAACACTGCTAGTTCAATTAAGAGTTTCAAGATGTGATCTACATCTTCTTTTACAGCCTTTCTTATTTTAAGGTTTGTCATTTTAATTGTTTAAAAAATTAATTGTTTTATTTAAAAAATATGTTGGGTTATCTACATGAAGCCAATGACCAGAATTTGGGACTTCATGAATCTCAATATTTTTAAAAAAAGTTTTCATGAGAGAAATATCAGATGAATTCACATAATCTGAATCTTCTCCATAAAGAAATAATGTTGGATTATCAAAGATTTTATTTTCATCAAGTATAAGCGATAATTTATCCTGAAATTCATATAAAACATCAATATTTAATTTAAGGCCTAATCTTGAGGAATTAACCCAAAAGAGGTTTTTGAGTAAAAACTGAATAACTCTATGATCATTAATATATTTCATAATATGAGCTTCAGCTTCTTTTCTTGATCTTATAGTATTGAAATCTAGAGTCTTTAAGCTCTCTAAAATCGAATTATGATGTGGCTTGTAGTACTTAGGAACTATATCAACTATTATCATTTTATCGATAAGGTTTTGGGATTTTTGTGAAGTTAACATTGCTAGATTGCCACCCATAGAATGTCCAAGTAAGCTAAATTTCTCAATTTTGTAATTTTTCGCATAGTTTAAAATATCTTGGGCCATGATTTCAAAACTAAATTCTTTACTCCAAAAACTTTTTCCATGATTCCTTAAGTCAATTAGATGCACTCTATAATTGTTTTCTGAAAAAATTTTAGCATGAGTTTTCCAATTATCTCCCATTCCTAGAAATCCATGAAGAATAAAAAGATCTTTTTTTGAATTACCTAAAATTTTGGAATTTAAAATTTTCAATTTAAAATATCTAAATATTTTTTAATTGTTTCTTTGAGCCCATAATAAAGTGATTCAGTGATTAGTGCATGACCAATAGAAACTTCCTTAATATTTTTTACATTAGATATAAAGTGCTTCAAGTTATATTGATTAAGATCATGACCTGCATTAAGTTCAATATTTATTTTATCAGCTACTTCAGAACACATTATGTATTTTTTAATTGAATCATTTTTATTTTCATTAAATCTTTTTGCATAAGGTCCAGTAAAAAGTTCAACTCTATCTGCACCTATTTTTTTTGCATTTTCAAGCATTTTGATTTCTGGATCAATGAAAATTGAGACTCTTATTGAGTTTCTTTTAAATTCATTAACAATTTCACTCAAAAAAGAAAAATTATCTATGGTATTCCATCCAGAATTTGAAGTTATAGCGTCATCTGAATCAGGAACTAAGGTTACTTGATCAGGAATTACATCTAGAACTAATTCTATAAATTTTTGTATTGGATTTCCCTCAATATTTAATTCACTTTTTATGTTACTTTTTAGCTCGTAGGCATCTTGATATTTAATATGCCTTTCATCTGGTCTTGGATGTATTGTAATTCCCTCTGCACCAAAATTTAAAATATCAATTGCAGTATTTAAAAGATTTGGATAATTCTCACCTCTTGCATTTCTTAGTGTTGCAATTTTATTAACGTTGACACTTAACTTAGTCATAAATTCTATTCAAACTTATTGCAAATATAGTACTTAATAAAGTATTAAAGTTTGTATTTTTGACTTATGAAACTAGCCCTATATATGGCATTTAGCAATGAATCAACCATAAAGTGTTGTAAGGAAATTATTGGTTTAGTTTCAGATGAAAACTCGTTAATTATTGATTCCAAGCTCAAAAAAGAATTAAGTGTTGAGAGACAAAATGAATTTATTTTTTTTGACTCCTCTGGTTCTGTAAGTAATGATATAGATTATGTTATTGCTGTTGGAGGAGATGGTACTATTTTAAGATCCATAACTTATGTAAAAGATTCCGGAATTCCAATTTTAGGAATAAATGCAGGTAGATTGGGATTCTTAACTAGTACACAGAAAGAAAATTTAAAAGAAGGGATTTCTAAAATAAAAAATAATGAATATAAGCTAATAAAAAGAAGTTTATTAAAGCTGGAATCTAATAATGATGAAATAATATTTTCTTATGCATTGAATGAAATTACGATTCAAAGAAAAGATTCTACCTCTATGCTTAATATTGCTTGTAGCATTAATGGTAATTATTTAACAAATTACTGGTCAGATGGATTAATCATCTCTACTCCAACTGGTTCAACTGGATATTCTCTTAGCAATGGTGGTTCTATCGTTTCCCCTGAGTCAGAAATTATAATTTTAAATCCAATTGCCCCACATAATATTAATATGAGATCTTTAATAATTCCTGATAATTCTAAAATAAAAATTGATATCGAGGGAAATGATGATATTAATTTATCTTTGGATTCCAGAATGCATTCATTTAGTTCAAAAGATTCAATAAATATATCAAAGTCAAACTTTAGTATAAATACTATTAAATTTGATGATGATAATTTTTATAAGAGATTAAGAGAAAAGCTTTATTGGGGGCAAGACTTGCGTAACTTAGAAAATAAAAATTGAATATACCTAATCACATAGCAATAATAATGGATGGAAATGGTAGATGGGCTGAACAAAAGGGTCTCCCTAGATTATTTGGACATCAGAGTGGTGTAAATTCAGTAAAAAAAGTAGTTGAAGTAGCTAGAAAAAATAAGATCAATTATCTTACTTTATACGCATTCTCTCAAGAAAATTGGAATAGACCAAAAGAGGAAATAGGTACTTTAATGAAACTTCTTGTGGAAACACTAAGAGATGAGTTTGAAGACTTATTGAGTAATAATATTAAGCTCAATGCAATTGGTAATTTAAGTTTACTTCCCGTTAATGTTCAAAAGGAATTAAAAGATATTATTTTTGAAACTTCTAATAATAGTGGAATGACATTGACATTAGCACTAAGTTATGGTTCAAGACAAGAATTAATTAATGCTGTAAAGGAAATCTCATTAAAAGTTAAAAATGATTTGATAGATGTTGAAAAAATAGATGATTCATTAATTAAAAATAATCTATACAACCCTAATCTACCTGATGTTGATTTATTAATTAGAACTAGTGGAGAAAAAAGAATTAGTAACTTTTTATTATGGCAAATTGCTTATTCAGAACTTTATTTTACTGATAAATATTGGCCAGATTTTGATGAGAATGAATTTACTAATGCTTTAATTGAATATAAAAAAAGAGAAAGAAGATTTGGAAAAACAAGTAAACAGCTTTAAAAGATTATTCATACTAAATACCTGCGTTCTTTTGCTTTTCTCTGGAACGCTATTTTCTCAAGATGAGTTCAGAAAAGGTGGAACCTACGTAATAGATACAGTTACAGTTGTTGGGTTAAAGAATTTTAGTGATAGGACTGTTGTAACTTACAGTGGACTTAGACAAGGACAATCTATTCAAGTTCCAGGTGAAGAAATAAGTGCCATTTTAAAAAAGCTCTGGAATCTTGAATTATTTAGTAATGTAGACTTATATGTTACTGATGTCATTAATGGAGAAATAAAGTTAGAAATTAATGTTGAGGAGCTTCCTACACTTTTAAATTTTAATATTAATGGTGTTAAAAGAAGTAAAGCTGAAACATTTGAAAAAGAAACTGAACTTTCTGAAGGAAAAAGATTATCTGAAAGTTTTTTAACAAATACTAAAAACTACATTCAAGATGATCTAAAAAAGACTGGATATCTTAACTCTAAAGTTAATATAGTCTCAGTTCCTGATTCAGTAGGGTCAAACAAGATAAATTTAAATATCAATATTGACAAAGGTGAAAGAATAAAGATTAGAGATATCAGCTTTGATGGTAATGATATATTTGGTGATGGTAAATTACGGTCAAAACTAAAAAAGACAAAGAAAAAATTTCCAATCAGATTTTGGAAAAAATCAAAATTGATTGAATCAGAATATCAAGAAGACAAAGAAAATTTAATTTCCTTTTATAAGGAAAAAGGTTACAGAGATGCTAGAATTGAGTTTGATACAATTCATATAAATGATGAAAAGACTATTGATTTAAAACTAAATATAGACGAAGGTAATAGGTACTATTTTGGTGATATAGACTATATAGGGAACAGCTCATACACAGACTTTCAGTTAGATCAAATTTTAGGAATAAAAAAAGGTGATGGTTATAATGGAGTTTTATTAAAAGAGAGAATTCAGGATGATAATCCAGACGCAAATGATTTATCAAATCTTTATCAAAATAGTGGGTATTTATTTTCTTCAGTTAATGCAGTAGAAGTGAGTGCTGAAAATGATACTATTGATTTTGAAATAAGAATTAATGAAGGTAAGCTTGCCAGTTTCAATAAAATTTCTGTTGTTGGAAATACAAAAACTAACGATAATGTAATTTTCCGTGAATTAAGAATAAAGCCTGGTGAACTTTACAGTAAAGATAAAGTTGTTAGAACAATTAGGGAAGTTGGTCAGTTAGGATTCTTTGATGCTGAAAATATCAGTCCAGATTTTAAGAATGTAGACCCAAATCTTGGTACAGTAGATATTGAATTAGGACTTACTGAAGCAGGAGCTTCACAAATTGAATTACAAGGAGGTTATGGTGGTGGAGGTTTTATAGGCACTTTAGGTCTTGCATTTAATAATTTTTCAACTAAAAATTTAAAAAACAGAAAAGCTTGGAGGCCACTTCCAATGGGTGATGGCCAAACACTTGCTATTAGATTGCAAACAAGCTCATTCTATAGCACATATAGTTTTAATTTTGTTGAACCTTGGTTTGGTGGAAGAGAGCCTGTTCAATTTTCTTTATCACTATCTTCAACAACTCAATATAGATATGATTATTTTACTAGAAGAGCTGATAAAAGTCAGTCTTTTAAAATAAATGGTTTTAATCTTGGTATAGCAAAAAGACTCAGAGTTCCTGATGATTATTTTGTCCTTTCTCAATCTATTTCATATCAATATTATAATTTGAATAATTATTATACGGGGTTATTCACTTTTGGTGACGGAGAATCACATAATATAGCATACAATATTGCCTTATCAAGAAATAATACATTCACTAACCCTATTTTTCCTGTTGGAGGATCTCAATTTACTTTAAGTGCAAGATTATCTCCACCATATTCTCTAATTACTGGAGATGATTTTTCTGATATTAACGAACGACCACAATATCAAGATAGAAATGGTAACCCTATACAATCTGAAATTGATCAAGCTAAATACAGGTGGTTAGAATTTTACAAAGTAAAATTTGATGGAAGCTGGTATACAAGATTATTTGGGAAATTTGTTTTGAAAGCTCAAACTGACTTTGGATTTCTAGGTACATATAATAATAATAAAGGAAATATACCATTTGAAAGGTTCTTTTTAGGGGGTGATGGTATGATGCAATATGCTTTAGATGGTAGAGAGACCATTGCACTTAGGGGTTATGAAAACCAATCTTTATCTAGTAGAGATGGTTCGATTATTTACAATAAGTTTTCTTTAGAACTCAGGTATCCTATTTCTTTAAAACCATCTGCCTCAGTTTATGCACTTAGTTTTTTAGAAGCTGGAAACGGTTTTGATAATTTTAAGGATTATAGTCCATTTAATGTAAAAAGATCTGCTGGTTTAGGGGTAAGAGTTTTTATGCCAGCTTTTGGTCTATTAGGTATTGACTTTGGATATGGTTTTGATAGTGATAATCAATCAAATACAGGTCAAGCTTCTGGTTGGCAAACTCACTTTGTAATAGGTCAACAATTTTAATTAATATTTGAATAAAAATTCCGATATTGCAACCGCAAATAATAACAGATATGAAATCATTATTTAAGTTAATCACTTTTGCACTTTTAACTTTTTCTCCAATCAGTCTAAGTGCCCAATCAAATGTTGCTCATATTAATGTTCAACAACTAATTAGTGAAATGCCTGAAGTTATAGCAGCTCAAAATGAACTTGCAAAACTTGAGAAAGATTATACTACTCAAATAGATAATGCTTTTAAAGAGTTTCAGACTAAGGCTCAAACATATTCAGCTGATGCAGCAAATCAAACTGATGTTACAAATCAAGCTAGGCAAAAAGAGCTTGAAAGTATGCAAACTAACCTACAAGAGTTTAGAGACTCTGCAGCTCAAGAGCTTCAAAAAAAGCAAATGGATCTAATGTCTCCACTTCTTGAAAAGGCTAGAAATGCAATTACTAAGGTTGGTAAAGATCAGGGATTTGATTATGTTATCGATTCAAGCCCTAATGGAGGATTAATTTTAGCAGAAGGTAAAGATCTTTTGGCAGATGTTAAAAGAGAATTAGGTTTCTAGAAATTTCATTACACATAAGGCTTTTTTACATATAAAGGCTCAAAATAAGCTATATCCTCAAACTTTTTAGCTAGAAATCTATTATATGATAGATCTATCATTTTTAATGATGAAATAGTTTGTTTTTGTATATTTTCACTCGTAATAATACTCTCTAAATATTTAAAAGATAATTCATCATTAACAACAATAGTTGAAATATTATCTAATGATTTTAAAAATTTATCATCAATTATTTTAATAGAAGGAGGCTGTAATTCATTAAGACTTTTATCAAAAACTGAGTTATAAAATGTTTTACCCTTATCATTAATTAGAGATAAAATATTTCCATCTTTTTTTTTGACAGAATTAGCTAAAATCTTTAATGAAGATAAACCAATTAAATTAGTATTATATGGGAAGCATAATCCCTTTGCAACTGAAAACCCAATTCTTAATCCAGTAAATGATCCTGGTCCAACTCCAATTGCAACCGAAGATAAGTCCTTAACACTGAGATTATTTTGATCTAACAAATTTTTGATTGAGCCTGTTAGAAGTTCAGAGTGCCTGAATTTTTCTTCCTCATGATCAAAATTACATAATAGACTACCATTTTGAGAAATTGATACAGAGCAATTTTTACTTGATGTCTCTATATTTAGAATTAATGACACCTTATTAAAAGTTAATTAATTAGGAATTGATAGAGGAAGACCAAAATAGAATTCTAAGACTTTCAATTTAAAAATATAGTCAAATTTTGCTCTTATATTTTCAGAAATAGCTGATTCATATCTTTGCTTGGACTGAACATATTCAAATGAATTTACAGAACCTAAAAGAAATCTATTTGAAATATCATCAAACGCATTTTTCAATGATTCAAGAGTTTTGTTAGAAGCTTCATAAAGCTTAATAGCTCCTTTTAAATCATTGTATGCTTCATTTATAGAATTCTCAAGATTTAGTTTTTCTTGTTCATAAGCATTTTTTAGTCTATCAAGATTAACTTTACTTCTTTCAACATTATTTCTGACCTGACTTCCCTGAAAAATTGGAATATTTAATGCAAGCCCATAACCTTGTCCTTTATTCAAATCAAACTGATCTTCAAAGCTAGGCAGATTGTCAAGATAAGCTATTCTTGTATTCCACTGATAAAAAGAAGATATTGATGGCTGTAATTGAGATTTTGAAATTTGAATATCTTTTTCAGCAATAGAAATATTTGTTTCAGCTAGCTTTATATCATTTCTAAATGTTAAAGCTTTATTTAAAATTTCTTTTGGACTTTTTTCTAAAATACTAGAAAAAGGAATACTAAAATCTTCATTTGCTATTTCGAAGCTTTCAAAGTCTTCAATCAATAAAAGTTGTGCAAGGTTAAGTTTTGAATTTCTATAATTATTCTCAGCTTGAACTACACTTTGTTCTTGAGAAGCAAGATTAGCTTCTATTTCAAAAATTTGTCTTGGAGCAAATACTCCTGTTGAAATTAAATCTTTTGTTCTTTCATATTCTACTTTAGTAATTTCCAACTGAGATTTTTGAACTTTTAGAATTTCACCGTTAAACATTATTTGCAAATAAGCATTAGCAACAAATAGTTTTATATCATCTTTTATATCATCCAATTCATATTTAGAAGCTAGTATCTCTAAGTTTGCTCTATGAAGTTGATAAATATTTCTAAAACCATTATATACATCTAATCCAAGCCCGGCGCTCATTGATGAATACTGAGTAGTAATATCTTCAATAACATTAGTAGTTATATTAACTCCCCTTCCAATATTCCATTGATGATTGGCTGAAGCCGATACTCTAGGAAGAAAACTTCCGATTGCATCCGATTTATTTATTTCTGAGTTGATAAGATTTAACTCAGATTGCTTAATACTAATATTTTTTTCAATAGCCATTTCTACAGCATCTTCGAGAGATAGAATATAATCTCCAGATTGAGAAAATGCAATGGAAGAAAAAAGTAAACTTGTAAATAAAAATTTCTTCATAATTTCTGTTTTAATCTCTGAACTCATCAAAAGCAGATTCTTCTGGTTCAATTTTTATAGGCTCTGTTTTATTCCAAATTTTAATCTTATCGGTAATTTCTATTCCAGATAATATTTCTACAATAATTCCATCAGACAATCCTATTTGGATATCTTTTCTTTCAAAGTTCTGGTCAGAAGTCTCTACTTCAACGTAAGGCTGCTGAGTTCTTCTATCAAACTGAAGTAAAGATTCATATATTACTAAAATATCTTCCCTGTTATCCACAACCAGTGATCCATTAGCACTATAACCCGCTCTAACGAATGAATCTTCATCTAAAGTTAAATCGGCTTCTATTTTAAATTGAACTGCTCCACCTTCTTCAGTTCCCTTTGGTGCTACAAATTTTAATTTAGCTTCAAATTCTTTATTTGGAATTGCTGCCATACTGACTTTTATATCCTGTCCAATTTGAAGTCCTCCAACTTCTGCTTCATCTACTTTACCCTCAAATATCATTTTATTAAGATCTGCTATAATTGCAACTGATGTACCTGCATTAAAGTTATTAGCAGCTATTACTTGATCACCTAATTTAACTGGTATTTCAAGAATTGTTCCTGAAACAGTTGCACGAATGTTAGTATTTGCAGTAGAAGAGCCAGAGACAGAACCTTTTCTAATTATTTCCAAGTCATTTTCAGCTGCTTTAAGATTTTCTTTAGCAGTGTTAAAACTAAGTTCTAAATCTTCAAATTCTTGTTGAGAAATAATCTGTTTAGAATATAATTCCTGAGCTCTTGAAATTTGTTTCTCAGCATTAGCTACATTTAATCTTGCTGCATTTACTTGAGATTGTGCACTATATACTGATCTTTCATCTGGCACAACTTTAATTACTGCAATTAAATCTCCATTCTCTACTATATCTCCTTCTTCAACTAATATTTGTTGAATTATTCCGTTAAGTTGTGGTTTAATTTCTACTTCATCTTCAGGTATTACAGTTCCTGTAACAACAGAAGTTTTTTGAATACTAGAAGTAAAAGCAGTAGTAGTATCATATTCAATTGCTGACTTACTATTTGTTCTTACGAAGTATGCAATTGCAAATAAAAAGCCTAGTATTAAAATTATAATTAAGATATTTTTAAGTTTCATTTTATTTAATTTAAATTATTATTCTTCTCTTAAAGCCTCAATAGGTTTAATGCTAACTGCTCTTTCAGCAGGGATTAATCCAATTAAAGTTCCTAGAGATATCATGATTAAAAAGGCACCAAAAACTATTGCAATTGGGACAGTTGGGTTAGTAAATGGAAAATCTTCTAGATTTGCTGTTCCTAAATTTATCATAAACAGTAAAAGTGCTCCAACAATAATACCAATAATACCTGCTATAATTGTTAAGAATACAGATTCTAAAACAATTTGAATTTTTACTTCACTTGGAGTAGCCCCAAGTGCTCTTCTAATTCCAAGTTCATTTGTTCTTTCTTTTACGGCAATTAACATTATGTTTCCTATACCTATTACTCCTGCAAAAATAGTTGCAATTCCAACTACAAGAGATAAAAATACCATTCCCTTAGTAAACTTTATAATACTTTCAAATAGTGACCCAATATTAAAAGATCCAAAAGCTCTATCATCTTCAGGGGATACAGTTTTTAAAACTTTTAAGTTTGTCATCACTATCTCTTCTAGATAATTAGGATTAACATAATCATAACCTGCAATAAACATAAAGCCAAATTCATCTCCCCTATTATAGAGTTTGGCAAAAGTAGTATAAGGTATAGTAATATCTGAATCTGATCCAAATCCAGACCCTTGTTGAAATTTAGTTACACCTACAATCTTAAAATTAACATCATTAATTCTTATGTATTTTCCAATTGGATCTTCACCCTGATCAAATAATCGCTCTTGAGTTCCTTCTCCAATCACGGCAACTTTTCTTTCATATTTTATATCTTCATCATTTATATACCTACCTCCATCAAAAATTTTTACAACTGAGATATCAGCATAAACTGGAAAGTTACCAAACACATTAAAAAAATCAGATTTTGTTCCTCGAACAACCAATGGAGGTGATCCTGTGAATGCACCAGCCTGAAGACCAGGGGCAATATATTGTATCTCAGGTATTCTGTTTTTTAAATAATCAACATCTGCAAGTTTAAACACAGGGAATCTACCCTCTTCAAAACCTTTATAAGGGATTGAAGTCCTCTGAACCCATACTCCCATTGAGTTTTTACTTCTACCGCTAAACGCATCCTCAAAACCATTCTCTAATCCTTTAGCAGAGCCAGCAAGGGCAATGTATATAAAAATACCCCAAAATACACCTATAGTTGTTATTATAGTTCTAGTTCTATTTTTTGAAATAGATTCAAAAATTTCATCCCATGTATCTCTATCGAATATTTTTTTTAAGCTATTCATCTCTTAATGCTACTATAGGTTTAATCTGAGCCGCTCGTTTTGCAGGTAAATAACCGGCAATTATTCCAAAAATAATTAATACTAATGTAGCTCCAAATGCTATACTAAAATCAACACCTGCTCTCGTAATAAAATAATCTTGTAGTGCACTTGTATCTAGCGAATTTAAAATTAGTATTCCTATAATCATACCAAGAAAACCTGAAAGACCTGTAATAAAAATTGATTCAGTCAAAATCATTTTAATGATTTCATCAGGTTGAGCTCCTAAGGCTTTTCTAATACCCAGTTCTTTTGTCCTTTCTTTAACAATAAAAACCATAATATTAGATATTCCAATTATACCTGCAATTAATGTTCCAATACCAACAAATGTGACTATTATTTGAAGGACATTAGCAAATTGCATTGATCTATTCAATTCATCTGCTACATTTCTGACTCTAATGCCACTTGGGTCAGAGGGGTCTACTGATTTTCTTTTTTTAAGGAATGATTTAATATCGTCTGATAATTTGATAGCTCCTGAGCCACCAATACTTTGATCAAATGTCACAGCTAGAGTGCCTATAACATCAGAACCCTTAAGAATTTGTTGTCTTGTAGTGTAAGGAATTATTAATTTATTTTCTTCAGTGTCTCCACTTGTATCCTGAAAGACTCCAACAACCTTAAAAGCTCTTGAGCCAAGATTTAAGAATTTACCAATAGGATCTTCATCTTTAAATATATCTCTAGCTACAAGTCTACCAATGACAACTACTTTATTAAAGTCTTCAATATCTTTTTCGTTAATATATCTACCCTTCATTAACACATGCTTTTCTATCAATTGGTTTGATGGAGCAACAGCATCTATAGTAAATTGGAATGATTCAAGTTTATACTTAATAGGCTCACTAGCATTTAATCTAGGATTAATATATTCAAGTGAATTAGAAAACTCTTCTTTAACTGCTAAAATATCTTCATTCTTCAACTCAATTCTTCTATTAGTTCTAAAACCTCCATATGGCTTTGTAGTTTTTCCAGGGTAAATAAATATTACATTGTTAGCCTCATTAAGAAATAAGTCACTATATGAGTTTTTTAACCCTTCTCCTAAACCAAAAAGTATTATAAAAATTAATATACCTAGGGAAACTGTCATACCAGATAATGCAGTTCTAAGTTTATTTTTTTGAATCGACTGAATAATTTCTTTCCAACGTTCTATATTAAACACCTTTAACTATATTTTGTTTAACTTTTTTGTCTTCAACTATAATTCCATCTTTTAAATGAACTACTCTTTTGCACATATTAGCAATATCATTTTCATGAGTAACAACAAGAATAGTTTTACCTTCATTGTTAATTTTTTGAATTAGAGCCATTACTTCCAATGAGGTTTGAGAGTCTAATGCACCAGTAGGTTCATCGGCTAATAAAACTTTTGGATTAGATGCAAGTGCTCGAGCAATAGCTACTCTTTGTTTTTGACCACCTGATAATTCACTTGGAAGATGATCGGCCCATTCTTTAAGACCAACTTTTTCTAAATAATCGAGGGCAATTATTTGTCTATCTTTTCTTGATATTCCTTGATAATAAAGAGGCAAAGCAACATTTTCAAGTGCATTTTTATAATTAATTAAATTAAAAGATTGAAAAACAAAACCTAAGAATTTGTTTCTATAATTGGCAGCTTTTTTTTCATTCATGTCTGCTATTCTAATTTCATCAAGGTCATATGTTCCAGTATCAGATGTATCCAACATTCCAAGAATATTAAGTAGAGTGGATTTTCCAGAACCAGATGAACCCATTATAGCCACAAGCTCTCCTTCTTTTACAGAAAAATCTATTCCTTTAAGAACATGAAGGGAAGAAGAACCAATACTATAGGATTTATGTAAATTTTTTATTTCAATCATAACCAATGCAAAAGTATCTAAATTCTATTTATTAGAACCAAATAATTTTGAAAAGTTTAATTCTATTAGGGTACTATGTATTACAAAGTAGTTAATAAATTGTTAAATATTTGATTTATTTGATTGGTAAATTTTCCAAATAATTAAACCAACAAGTATGTAAGGAATTGACATTAAATAAATTATACCTCTATTTAAACCTTTTGCTGTTTCAAATCCTTGATCATTTTCCATTATTGCGCTTAACATAGAACACTGGGCAAAAGACTCTGTTGAAGACAGAACTAGAACTAATAATATGAGTATAATTCTATTCATTAATAAACATAGTAAGGTGAAATCATTAAATAGACAATAACGCCTGTTACGGCAATGTATAGCCAAATTGGAAAAGTGATTCTCGCAATTTTCTTGTGTTTATCAAACATTTTAGATATAGCTCGTACATATGTAATTAGTACCATTGGTACTATAAAAACTGAAAGTGCAATGTGTGAAACTAAAATAAAAAAATAGAGATTTCTTATCATACCCTCTCCTCCATATGGAGTTGGATCTGTAGTCATATGATACAAAATATACATTACAAGGAAAACAAGTGAAAGAAAGATTGAAGTCTTCATTAACAATTCATGTTGCTTTATTTTTTTGTTTTTAATATAATAAAGAGCAGCTATCAAAAGTACAGCTGTAATTCCGTTAATTGTAGCATAGATAGGTGGCAGAAATGTTAATGGTGGCAAAGATGTTATTCTTATGTTAAATAATATTAGAACCACTAAAGGAATTACAATTGAGACAACAACTATCAAAGATTTGTATCTCAAAGATTGACCTGAATTTTCTATTTTACTCATTAATTAATTTTTTAATATCATAGCTTAACATCTCTATTCCCTGCTGGTCTGCATTAATATCAGTTATTCCAAGATAATACATAATTGGGTTGCCAAAGCTATCTTTTCTGGACCTAATATACCCATCTTTGTCAATAAGTGCAAAATATCCCTGGTGTTCAAACCCTCCACTAAAATTTGAGTTTTCCTTGGCGTATATATTGAACCCTTTGTTTGCAAGATTATATATATATTCTTTATCACCAGTAAGAAAGTGCCAGTTTTGAGAACTAATAGATAAAGCCTCAGAGTATTTTTTTAAAACTGTAGGAGTATCATTTTCTGGATCTATTGAAATAGAAATAATCCCAAATTCATTAGAATCTGAAAACTCTTTGTCTAAAAACTTCATGTTTTGGTTCATTTCAATGCATATATCTGGACACCTTGTAAAAAAGAACTCCAGTACATAAACTTTTCCACTCATATCCTCATTTGATATTAAAATAGAATCTTGATTAGTCAAGATAAAATCTGGGGCTTTTCTTTTTTCATTTGATATAGTTAAATAGGCAAGTCTTTGATTATTATGAAGTCTATTAGAGTCTAATATGTCAGAATTGTTAATTCTATTAAGAATTTTTGGAATAGAGAAAGTTCCAAAAAGAATTATAATTATTAAAAGTCCAATATATTTTAATTTATTTTTCATTTAAACAATGAGTCATTTTTCTTTAGAGCTAACCTATATTCAGCTAAAATAATTTTGACATCATCTACCATTTTATTATTTATTTCTGCAACTGATTGAGAATTAAAACCATATAAAATTCCAGAATCTTCATCATCATCTCGTCCTCTTAAGTTTAAGTTTCTATCTATAATAAAAACATAAGGCGTACCAAATTCTTCATCTAATTTTAGGTTAGTGTTAAAACTTTCGAAAACTTCCTTTATTACTAATCTATTGGTTGGAATGAAATTCCATTTCATTAAATCTGTACCAACCCCACTTACTAGCTCATTCTTAAGTTCATTAATTGCAAATTTCTGTTCCTGATCATAAAGGAATACAAATTGAAAATCTTGAAATTCAAAAAATCGTTTGTAAATCTTTTGATTTAAATTTAGAGCCTCAGATTTTTTTTGATTTATTTCACCCCCCCAAAAACCGACAATTGAGATATTATTTTTAAAAGAGATATTTTCCTCATTTCCCTCAATATCAATTATATCATTGACATTTTCTGTAAGAATTGGGAGTTTAGCAAAATTATTTATACCCGTTGATAAAAAAACGTATACAAAAATTGGAAAGAAAAAAAGTATACCAAGAATTAAATACTTTTTTAGATTTTTACTCATCAATAAATATCAAAATCCCATGCTTTAAGACCGTCAAGCATTATATCAAAAATATATGAACCCTCCCAAAGTAAAATAAAAAGTAAAAAGGGTATTAAGATTAATAGAGGAACAATAATTGTATTTTTTAGAAAAGGCTTCTCATCTCTAACATGCATAAAATCCCATGTTATGTAATAAGCTTTGATAATTGTCATTATGATGAACATCCAATTAATTAATTTTAATCCTAAAAAATAATTTAGAAGAATTGGAGGCTTTAGAATACCTAGTGCTACCTCTATTGCCGTTACAATTGATAAGAATACTAATACACCCCAAATCTTTTGGACATTAGATTTAAACTTTAATAAACCTCTAAATATTTCTAATTTATGCTCGTGATTTGCCATATTCTATACTAAATAAAAGAAAGTAAAAACGAAGACCCAAACAAGATCAACAAAGTGCCAATATAGTCCAACTTTTTCAACCATATCATAATGACCTCTTCTTTCATAAGTGCCTAGTAAAACATTTATAAAAATAATTATGTTAATTATTACTCCTGAAAAAACATGGAATCCATGAAATCCAGTTATAAAGAAAAAGAAATCGGCAAAAAGAGGGTTTCCATATTCATTTCTTATCAAATTAGCTCCTTTTACAACTCTAGTAGCTGATTGTAATTTAGCTTCTGCTTCTTCTCTACTTAAAATAATCTTGTGACCAGATTCATCTATTTGTTCTAATCTTACCGTTAAATTTTCATTGTTTTCAAACCCTACAAGGACTTCATCAAGAGATGTCTCGGGTAATTTAGACTCACTCTGATACCATATACCCACATTATCATCATGAGTAATTCTTTCTTGTGTTAAGGATACAGCAAACTCATCAATTGGTATTCTTTTACCTTCTTCTAAATTATAGAATTGAAGGATTTCACCATTTTGAATTTCGACAGCTCCATACTCTCCTTTTATAAAATTTTTCCATTCCCAAGCCTGTGAACCAACAAAAACAGCACCACCAATTATAGTTAGTAACATATAAAAGGCAACTCTATTCTTATTGTTATTGTGACCTGCATCAACAGCAAGTACCATAGTTACAGAAGAAAATATTAGAATAAAAGTCATTAAAGCAACATAATACATAGGTGCATCAATTCCATGTAAGAAAGGAAAATGAGTAAAAACTTCATCAGCAATAGGCCATGAATCTATATTTTTAAATCTTGAGAAACCATATGCTACAAGAAAACCAGAAAAAGTAAGAGCATCTGAAACAATAAAAAACCACATCATCAGCTTTCCGTATGCTGCATCAAGAGGTTGTACTCCACCTCCTCCCCAAGTATTACTTTTAGTTTTTGATAGTGTTGAAGCTTGCATTTAGGGCAATTTTTGTGTACAAATTTATTAATTTTTAGCCTAAGAATTTAATAAATAGAAATAAATATATCCATAGAGCACCCAAAAAATGCCAGAATATTAATGCCATTTGAAATCCAAGTTTATTGGTTTCATATTTTTGTTTATTAAACCTGATTGTTACAACAGTCAAAACTATAATTCCAGCAATCAAATGAACTAAATGCAGAAATACCAATACATATACATATGAAGTTGTTACATTGCTTTCAGGTCCAGTGAAATAGTAACCTTGCGATATAATTTCTCCAAATCCTAAAAACTGACTTACTATAAAAATAATAGCCATCAAAATAGTTAGGCAAAGAAAAATATTTACATTATTTCTTTGAATATATATGTTAATATTTTCTGGAAGTGATAATCTAACATATTGATCAAGCTTAAATTTTGCTAATTGAAAAAAAACACTACTAAGAATTATAGATAAGGTACTTAATGTGAACCAATTTGGTAATATAAACGAGTCAAGCCAATCAGGTCTTGTGCTACTTATAATATATGCACTTGTCAATCCAGCAAAGGTCATAGTTATACTAATCATTCCAAACCATAACATCATTTTTTTTGCTTTAGCAGTTTTAGCTTCTATGGTATTCATTAAAGAAAAAATTTATCGATGACAAATATAATTTGAATAAAACTTAAATAAAAAATACTTATATACATAAGTCTTATGGCATTTTGTTTATCCTTATACTTCATCAATTTAAATGCTTGTATAAGCATAATTATTCCAGAAATTAGTATTAGGATAAGTGATACATATCCAATTGATAATTTACCAGTAAATTCAAAAAATGGAAGAGTTGAGACAATAATCATCCATATTGTATAAAATACTATTTGAAAAGCAGTAGCGTTATCTCTTTTTCCAGATGGAAGCATTTTGAATCCAGCATTTTTATAATCATCATGAGAGACCCAACCTATTGCCCAAAAATGAGGAAACTGCCAAAAAAACTGAATCATGAATAATATTCCTGTTTCTATAGAAAATTTATTGGTTACAGCAACCCATCCCAGCATAAAAGGAATTGCCCCAGGTATTGCTCCAAAAAATACAGATAAAGGAGTAATAGGTTTAAGAGGAGTATATAATCCCAAATATATTATCATGGAGATCAAGCCAAATAATGCAGTTCTAATATTTAATTGATATAAAAGAAATAAACCTATCAAGCTCATTGTTGAACATATTATTAATGCTTGATTTACAGACATAGATTCAGATGGAAGAGGTCTATTTAAAGTCCTACTCATTAGAGCATCTCTTTTTCTTTCAATTATTTGGTTAAATCCATTAGATGCACCTACAACAAAAAAGCCCCCAATAATTAATTTGAGAAATATAAATATTGAAAAAGATTCAAATGCTATAAGGTATGATGCAATTGAAGAGAAAACAACACTAAAGGAGAGTCTATGTTTAATTAAGACAAGTATTTTTGATAACAAGGACATGTCTTTTATAATTAAAGACTCAGACATTAACTATAGATTAAATATTAAATTATTGTAATCTAAAAGTAATTGGAATACTAAAAGGAACCCTAACTGCTCTACCTCTTTGTTTACCAGGGGTCATTTGAGGTAATCTGCTTATTATTCTTTGAGCTTCATTTTCGAGATTTTTATCAGGTCCTCTCATCCTAATATTTGTAATAGAACCATCTTTATCAATTACAAAATTTACATAAACCCTACCTTGAATACCCATCTCTTGAGCAATCTCAGGATATCTAAAGTTTCTTCTTATGTGTTGATTCATTTGATCTTGAAAACAATCTCTTCTTTGAGATTTAGCTACAGACTCACACCCAGGAAAAATAGGCACATCTTCAATAACAGCAAATGGGACATCAATATCTTCAAATTCTTCTTCTACTTCAATATCCTCTATAATAATTTCATCTTGATTTGTTTCAGTAGATTCAATAATAGTTTCTTCAACCTCTTCTTCATCCTCAACTATTTCAATGACCTCAGGAGCAGGTGGAGGAGGAGGTGGAGGTGGAGGTGTTTTTAACTGTTCAGTGATTGGAATATCTTCATCATCATCTTCTAGCATGTCAACGTTACCAAGATCAAATATTTTTTCATATGTCTTATACTCAATTGCTCCCCATGTGACTCCTAATACAAGAGTAAGACCAATTACAAAGTATAAATTTCTATCTTTATTTAAATCAGCTTTTGGATTTTTTTTTGGTTGCATTATCTATGTTTAAAGTGCTAATCTATAAAAAAATATAAATATTTCATACTGTAAATTAATTCTTTATTATTTTTTAACCTTGGGTTAAATTTTCATATTCTTCAGCTGATAATAAACCTAAAATATTATCGATATTTGAAACATCAATTTTTATAATCCAACCTTCACCATAAGGATCATCATTTACCAGTTCTGGATTATCCTCTAGTTTTGAATTTAACTCTATAACTTTACCATCTATAGGCATAAATAAGTCAGATACAGTTTTAACTGCTTCTACTGTTCCAAAAACATCATTAGCTGATAATTCTTTGTTTAAAGTATCTATTTCTAAGTAAACTATATCTCCAAGTTCACCTTGAGCAAAATCAGTAATTCCAATTGTTGCAATATTATCTTCAATTTTAATC
Source organism: Bacteroidota bacterium (assembly GCA_038110465.1). GTDB lineage: Bacteria > Bacteroidota > Bacteroidia > Flavobacteriales > Flavobacteriaceae > Marisimplicoccus. The sequence continues at coordinate 33,025 of JAYNJU010000003.1, forward strand.
CATTCATGCTCTGCTGTATATTTTAAATTTTTTGGTATGTTCATCCTACATTTTATTTAATGATTTTTTTATCAATTCTTGGAGCTCAATATTATTGTTCTCAATAAATATTTGACTTACAATTTTTTCAGATTTTGACTTATTAAATCCTAGTACTGATAATGCAAGTAATGCTTCCTTTCTAATATCATTTTTATCGACTGATAAATCTATATCATTTTTATTAAATAATTCAACTTTATCTTTTAATTCTATAATTAATCTTTGAGCGGTTTTTAACCCAATCCCTTTAATAGATTTTATAGTATTTAAATCTTCATTTAAAACTACACTATAAATTTCATCTGGAGAAATAGAAGATAGGATTGTTCTTGCAGTACTTGGTCCTATACCAGAAATTGAAATAAGCTTTTGAAAAATGATTCTTTCATTCTCATCCATAAAACCATACAAAATATCTGAATCCTCTTTTCTTTGAAGGTGTGTGTAAATCTTAATATTTTCTTCATTAGATATTTTTTCATAGGTATATAATGATATATTGATTTCATATCCAATATTATTAGATTCAACAATAATTTTTGTTGGATTTTTTTCAATTAATCTACCTTTTATGTAATCTATCATTAATTAACGATTTTTCTTTGATTTGCATCGATCACAGAAATAGCAGCCATATTTACTATTTCATCAACAGATGCACCTAATTGTAAAATATGAATAGGCTTATTGAGTCCAATCAAAATAGGTCCAACAGAAATAGCCCTGTCTAATTCTTTAATAATTTTATATGTTATGTTGGCAGAATCTAAATTTGGAAAGATTAAAGTATTTACTTTCCTACCATTTAGAATTGAAAATGGAAATCTATTTTTTAGCATTTCTCTATTTAATGCAAAGTCAGATTGTACCGGTCCATCAACAATCATATCTGGATATTTTTTGTGAAGTATTTCCACTGCTTTAGAGACTTTTTTTGCCTCACTAAAACTTGATGAGCCAAAGTTTGAGTATGAAAGGATTGCTATTACAGGTTCAATGCCTAAGTTTCTTACTACACTAGCAGTATCTACAGCAATTCTAGCAATTTCTTTAGAAGTTGGGTTTATATTTAGAGATGTATCAGAGCAGAATAAAGGACCTTTTCTTGTAATCATTAAATTAGTTGCAGCAACTTTTTCTACATTTTTTGCTTTACCTATAGATCTAATTAAGGGCACAAAAACAGAAGGATAACTCTTTGAGTAACCAGATAACATACTATCTGCATCACCATTTTCAACCATCATAGCACCAAAGTAATCTCTTCCTCTCAATAGTCTTTTAACATCATCTATAGTTTTACCTTTTCTTTTAAATTTTTTAAAAAGTATTTTGGAGTACTGCTCAATTCTATCTTTATTACTTTTATCTTTTGGATCTATAATTTCAACCTCTTCATTGAACTCTAAAGATTCCATCATTTCCTCAATTATTTTTTTCCCTCCAAGTAATATAGGTTCTGCTATTCCTTCTTCAAAACATATTTGAGCTGCTTTTAAAACGTCCAAGTGATCTGCTTCAGCAAAAACTAACTTCTTATTTTTCCCTTTTCTTGCTCTTCTATGAATTATTCTTATAAGTTTTTGATTACTTCCTAGTCTCTCGTCTAATATTTCAATATACTTATCCCAATCTTCTATTGGTTCCATAGCAACTCCTGAATCCATTGCAGCTTTAGCCACAGCTGGGGGGATTTCAGTAATTAATCTTGGATCAAATGGTTTTGGAATTATGTAATCTTTACCAAATAATAGCTTAGTCTCATCATATGCAATATTAACTTGTTCAGGCACAGGTTTTTTTGCTAATTCTGCTAAAGCAAGAACAGCAGCCTTTTTCATTTCTTCGTTTATTTTAGTTGCTCTTACATCTAATGCACCTCGAAAAATAAATGGAAATCCTAATACATTATTTACTTGATTAGGAAGATCTGATCTACCAGTTGCAAATATGATATCATCTCTAACTGAAATTGCAGTTTTATAATCTATTTCAGGATCAGGATTTGCCATGGCAAAAACTATTGGATCTTTTGACATTGATGCAAGCATTTTTTCAGTCAAAATATTTGCCATAGATAGTCCAATAAAAACATCAGAGTTTTTCATAGCTTCCTCTAAAGAATTAATTTTTCTTTTGGTAGCAAATAACTTTTTTTCTTCAGATAAATTTTCTCTTGACTTATTAATTACCCCTTTACTATCAGTCATTACTATGTTTTTAATTTTAGCACCAAAAGACAAGTAAAGTTTTGTACAAGCAATTGCAGCTGCTCCTGCACCAGATACAACTATCTTAATATCTTCAATTTTTTTATTGACTAGCTCAAGAGCATTCAATAGGGCTGCTGCAGAAATAATTGCAGTTCCGTGTTGATCGTCATGCATTACAGGAATATCAAGCTGTTGAATTAGCTCTTTTTCAATATGAAAAGCTTCAGGGGCTTTTATATCCTCAAGATTAATCCCCCCAAATGTTGACGAAATTGACTTTACTACATTTATAAACTTTTCAGGATCTTTTTCATTTATTTCTATATCAAAAACATCAATATCAGCAAAAATCTTAAACAGAAGCGCTTTACCCTCCATAACAGGTTTTGATGCCTCTGGCCCAATATCTCCTAGACCAAGTACAGCTGTACCATTTGATATTACTGCAACTAAATTTGATTTATTTGTGTATTTATAAACATTTGATACATCTTGTTCAATTTCTTGACATGGAATAGCAACTCCAGGAGAGTATGCAATAGCAAGGTCTCTTTGAGTGTTATATTTTTTAGTAGGGACAACTTCAATTTTACCTGGCCTCGGCTTAGCATGATAAACCAATGATTCCCTTCTAGCTCTACTTTTAGTCATAAATAAATATTAAATCAAATATAGATTTAATTAAATAAATTATTCTGATTGTTTTTATTTCTTCCTAAATGATTATAACCTTTTTCTGTCACCTGCCTACCTCTTGGAGTTCTAATTAAAAACCCTTGTTGAATTAAAAAAGGCTCATAAACCTCTTCAATAGTTTCTGAGTTTTCTGATAAAGAGGTTGCAAGAGTAGATATACCTACTGGACCTCCATTATAATTTTCAACAATTATTTCTAGAATTTTATTATCCATCTCATCTAAACCATTTTTATCAACATTCAAAGATTTTAATGCAAACTTTGTAATTTCTATATCTATAATTCCTTTTGTTTTTATTTGGGCAAAATCTCTAACTCTTCTAAGCAGTGAGTTGGATATCCTAGGAGTTCCTCTACTTCTTCTTGCAATTTCAAAACATGATTGATTATCAATTTTTAAATCTAGTATTTCAGAGCTTCTTTCAACAATTTTTGTTAAAAAAGCATCATCATAGTGTTCCAATCTATTAGAAATAGCAAATCTTTCTCTCATAGGATTAGTAAGAAATCCCGAACGAGTTGTTGCTCCAACTAGAGTAAATGGATTTAGGTTTAATTGAACAGTTCTTGCATTAGGTCCAGACTCAATCATTATATCAATCTTATAATCTTCCATTGCAGAATATAGATATTCTTCAATAACTGGACTTAATCTGTGTATCTCATCAATGAATAATATATCTCTTTCTTCTAAGTTAGTAAGAAGACCTGCAAGATCTCCTGGTTTATCAATTACTGGGCCTGAGGTAACTTTTAAGCCAACATTTAATTCATTTGCTAAAATATGAGCAAGGGTAGTTTTACCAAGACCAGGAGGGCCATGAAATAAGGTGTGATCCAAAGCATCATTTCTTTGATTTGAAGCCTCTACAAAGATTTTAAGATTATTAATTATTGAGTCTTGTCCAATAAAATCAGAAAAACTTAATGGTCTTAATGCTTTGTCAAATTCATTATCGTTTTCTTGACTATAGTCCATTATTCCAAATATACACTAATTTGAAATTTGAAGTTAAATTATAACAACTCTAGTGTTGAAGTTCTTTCTCTCCTTTTTTTAAAGGCACATTTTGAGGAATAAAGTCATCTTTAGAACCAGGCTTGGAATAATCATAAGCCCATCTAAAAACATGAGGGATTTTACCTGGCCAGTTACCATGCATATGCTTCAAAGGAGCAGTCCACTCGAGAGTATTAGACTTCCAAGGATTCATTTCTGCTTTTTTTCCATAATACATACTACTAATAAAGTTGTATAGAAAAACAATCTGAGCTGCACCTGCTAAAAGAGCAAATAATGTAATAATAACGTTTATATTGGCTACATCATCAAAATATGGGAAATTAGTATTTGTATAATATCTCCTTGGAAGACCTGCCATTCCAATAAAATGCATAGGGAAGAAAACTCCATATGCACTTATAGCAGTGATCCAGAAGTGAACATAACCTAATGTCTTATTCATCATTCTCCCAAACATTCTTGGATACCAATGATAGACACCAGCAAATAAACCATATAGAGCTGAAATTCCCATGACTAAATGAAAATGTGCAACTACAAAGTAAGTATCATGTAAATTAATATCTAAAGCACTATCTCCTAATATTATACCAGTTAATCCTCCTGTGATAAATGTAGAAACGAGACCAATCGCAAAAAGCATTGCAGGGTTAAACTGTATGTTTCCTTTCCATAGGGTAGTAATATAATTAAATGCTTTCACAGCAGATGGTATAGCAATAAGTAAAGTTGTAAAAGTAAATACTGAACCTAAAAATGGATTCATTCCTGTAACAAACATATGATGACCCCAAACAATTGTAGAGAGAAATGCTATTGCAAGAATTGAACCAACCATTGCTCTGTATCCAAATATAGGCTTACGTGCATTAGTAGCTATTACTTCTGATGCTATTCCTAATGCAGGTAATAATACAATATATACTTCAGGATGTCCCAAAAACCAAAACAAATGTTCAAATAAAACTGGAGAACCACCCTGATAATGAAGAACTTCTCCTTGAATAAATATATCTGATAAGAAGAAAGAAGTACCAAAGCTTCTATCCATTATTAGTAATAAAGCAGCAGATAAAAGAACAGGAAACGAAACTACACCAATTATAGCTGTGACTAAGAATGCCCAAACTGTCAATGGGAGTCTTGTCATTGTCATTCCTTTTGTCCTAAGGTTTAATACGGTCACAATGTAGTTTAATGCAGCAAGTAAAGAAGAAGCAATAAAAAATGCCATTGAAACTAACCAAAGTGTCATACCAGCACCTGATCCAGGCTGAGCTTGAGGTAAAGCACTTAAAGGAGGATATATTGTCCATCCAGCAGCAGCAGGACCAGCTTCAACAAATAAAGAAGCAACCATAAGAGCAGAGGAGATAAAAAATAACCAATAAGAGATCATATTTAAAAATCCTGAAGCCATATCTCTTGCACCAATTTGAAGAGGTATTAAAAGATTACTAAATGTTCCACTTAAACCTGCAGTTAGTACAAAAAATACCATAATAGTTCCATGAATAGTTACTAGTGCTAAATACACATTTGGATCCATAACCCCATCAGTAGCCCACTTTCCTAATAATGCATCAAAAATACCAAATGACTCTTCAGGCCATGCAAGTTGTAATCTAAAAAGTAATGACATTGCAATCCCTACAATACCCATAATTAATCCTGTAATTAGATATTGTTTTGAGATCATTTTATGATCAATACTAAAGATGTATTTTGTTATAAATGTCTCTTTATGATGATGATCATGCTCATGATCTTCTTCATGAGATTCTACAGCAATACTTTTTTCTTCATTTACATCAATTTCTATATCAGTACCAACAATTTTTGCTCTTCTATTATTTTTACTTGCCATTTAGCTTAACTATTTATTTTATTGAACAAATTCTTTAAAGGTTAATTGGTTATCAAGCCATTTATTAAATTCTTCTTCAGTCTCTACAATAATTTTCATCTGCATATTATAATGAGAAGCTCCACATATTTTATTACATAAAAGTAAAAAATCAAATTCATATGGATCTAAAGGAAATTCTCCATTTGCAGTAAGTTCTTCACTTTTATCAAATCTTATTTTATTTATTTTTTTTACTTTTTCAACAATTTCAGGTCTCAATCTCATTTCTTCTGTTGTTACATTTGGTATAAATGCAAACTGATTAATCATCCCAGGAACTGCGTTCATTTGAGCTCTAAAGTGAGGCATATAAGCAGAGTGAAGAACATCTTGAGACCTTATTCTAAAAACAACTTCTCTATTAACTGGTAGATGAAGTTCTTGAACTACTATATCATCTTCTCCGTTAATATCGGTTGGATCAATTCCAACTAAGTTTTTTCCATCAAAATCTTGAAGGAATCTAACATTTGCATCTCCAAGTACACCATCATCTCCTGCATATCTTGCTTTCCAATTAAATTGTTGAGCGTATAATTCAACTACTAATGCATCATCATTTTCTTCAACAGTCATAATATCAACCCAAGTGAACAATCCGTATAGTATCAAACCAGCTAAAGCAATTGTTGGTATAATTGTCCATATCCCTTCAAGAAAGTTGCTGTCTGAGAAGAATAAAGCCTTCCTATCTTTATTTCCTCTATACTTAAAGGCAAAATAGTGAAGTAAAGCTTGAGTAATTGTCTGAACAAAAAATATAACAGCAAAAGAGAACCACAACAAACTGTCATAATTTTCTCCATGAACTGAAGCAGATTCAGGTAGAATTACATCACCCCACTTGAAAAAAGAAAAAATTGTAAGAGCATAGATAAATATTAAAAATAAAAACATTAGCTTACCCTGAATATCATTATCCTTATCTGATGCAACCTCACTATCATTAGAATCTAATGGCTTTGATAATTCTAGAATTTTTGTCAATTGCCAGACAGCTATAGAAATTAATATTAGTGATGTTAAAACTAGAAGTATTGTCATTTTAATCTAAATTATAATATTGGAATGTTTTACTCTCTTCTATAAAAGGATCACCTTTTGCTAATATTGGAGCTCTTGATATTTCTTTAAATACAATTAGTAAGAATATCCCAAGGAAAAATAGAAATCCACCTATCTCAGCAGGTCCAAAAGACCACATATCACCAACAGCAGAAGGCATTATCATATTATAAACATCAATATAATGTCCAATTATTATTACAATTCCCGTTAAAATTACTATAAAGTTTGTCTTTTTAAAGTCACTGTTCATAAGAACAATTAATGGGAATATAAGATTTAGTACTACCATCCCAAAGAATAATAAATTATAATCTTCAATTCTTGTAATAAAATATGTTACCTCTTCTGGAATATTTGAATACCATATTAACATAAACTGTGAAAACCAAAGATAAGCCCAGAAAATACTCACACCGAACATGAACTTAGCCAAATCATGAATATGGCTATTATTTACAAAACTTAAGTAGTTTTTTGATTTTAGATATATGGTAATTAATGCAATAGTAGTAATACCGGAGACAAACATTCCTGCAAATACATACCATCCAAATAAAGTACTAAACCAATGTGGATCAATTGACATAATCCAGTCCCAGGACATCATAGATTCTGATATAAGAAAAAAGACTAAAAATCCTGCTGAAAACTTAAACAACTTTTTATGGGTACTTATGTTATTATCTTCATCTTGTTTTAATGAGAGCTTTCTTGTTATTTCCCTGTAAATAACCCAACCTGTTATATAAACTATTGCTCTAATAAAAAAGAACGGTATATTGAGATACCCCGTTTTATTTCTTATAATCTCATCATGAGCAACTACCTCAGGATCCATCCAAATAAAAAGATGATTAAATTTTAATGCCGAAAATCCTAAAATAATTAGAACAAATAAACATCCAGGCAAAAGATACCCTGTAATTCCTTCCATAATTCTATATAAGACTATAGACCAACCAGCCTGAGATGCTCTTTGAATAGCATAGAAAGCAAGTACACCTAACGAAATCATCATAAAAAATAAGGCAGGGACATAAATAGCAGCCCAAGGTTTATTATGAAGTTGATTAAATACATGTTTATCGTGATCATACTCATGACTATTATATGATTCTCCAAGATCAGAA
>JAYNJU010000003.1:41207-96903 GCA_038110465.1 Bacteroidota bacterium
CATGATCAGAAACACCTCCGTGATCAGATTCTCCTCCGTGATCAGATTCTCCTCCATGATCAGAACCACCTCCGTGATCAGAACCATGACTCATACTTGCAACAATTTGTTTTGCTTCTTCAACATTTGATGGAGCAGCGTAGAAACCATATACTATACCAAGAATACCAACTATAATTAAACTAATTGATAATATTTTTATTTGTTTAGAAAGAGTATAGTCTTTGATCATTATTATTTATTTGATTCTTCTCTTAGTTTCATTACGTATTGAGTAATTTGCCATCTTTCCTCTTCATTTACTTGACCAGCATGAGATCCCATCGCATTTATTCCATACATTAAAACATGGTAAATACTACCTGGTGTAATATCTCTATCAATATAGGCTGGTATTCCTAGAAATTTTTCTCTTTGTGCTAATATTCCCATACCATCACCTTTATCACCATGACAAATAGAACAATAAATTTCATATAGTTCTTTACCCTTACTTGTATTAAATTCATTAACCTCTATAGGGGATAAAAGTTGATTTTTTGCCTGCTCATAACCTTCATTAGAATCTTCAAAATCATAAGGATCCCAACCTCTAGCTATTGATCCATCTGGTGGAATTTGAGCTTCGATTCCATTAGAAAAGGCATCTGACTCAGCATATGTTTCATATGCTAATGATTGATACATATCAGGAAAATATTGAAAATTAGGTTTTGAAGGATCAAAACATGAAACTAGTAAAAAACTGAAAATTAAAAGTAGGCTTATACTATTCTTCATCATCATTATTTTTTATTACTTCTATAGAAATTGCGCCTAATTTTTTTAACATTGATTTGGTCTTTGTAATATTTGTACCTACTTCCATATCAATCAAAAATTTATCATCAGTAGTAGATGGATTTGGATTCTCTGCTTTTTTAAAAGGCCATAATTTACTTTTTAAATAAAAAGTTATAACCATTAAATGAGCTGCAAAGAAAACTGTCATCTCAAACATTATAGGAACAAAAGCAGGCATATTTTCAATATATGAGAAACTCGGCTTTCCACCTATATTTTGAGGCCAATCTACAATCATAATATAATTCATCATTAATACAGCAACAGTAAAACCAATACAACCATACAAGAAAGTTGCAATAGAGATATTTGTTGGCTTTAGTTTCATAGCCTTATCTAATCCATGGACTGGAAAAGGAGTATAAATCTCGTTAATATGAATCTTTTCTTTAACTATTTGCTTTACTGCATCTAGTAAAATATCATCATCATCAAACAAAACATGTAAGCTTTTTGAACTCATTTTTTATCTCTAATTTTTTTAAAATTTTCTCCAGATGACTTTAATATGGTTTTTACCTCAGCTTGAGCTACAACAGGAAAACTTCTTGCATACAATAAGAATAAAACAAAGAAAAACCCTATAGTGCCAATAAATATTCCTATATCAATAAAGGTTGGAGAAAACATTGTCCAAGATGAAGGTAGATAGTCTCTATGAAGAGATGTTACTATAATTACAAATCTTTCAAACCACATTCCAACATTAACAACTATTGATATTATGAAAGACCAAATAATACTTGTTCTAATTTTTTTAAACCACATAACTTGTGGGGACACTACATTACATGTCATCATTAAAAAATATGCCCACCAGTAAGGTCCTGTTGCTCTATTTAAAAAAGCATATTGTTCATATTCGACTCCAGAGTACCATGCTATAAATAACTCAGTAATATAGGCACAACCAACTATTGATCCTGTTATCATTATTACAATATTCATCATTTCTATATGCTGAAGTGTAATATAACTCTCCAGTCTAGAAACTTTTCTCATTATAATTAATAATGTCTGTACCATGGCAAAGCCAGAAAAAATAGCACCAGCAACAAAATAAGGAGGAAAAATTGTAGTATGCCAACCTGGAATCACAGATGTCGCAAAGTCAAAAGAAACAATTGTATGAACTGAAAGTACAAGTGGAGTTGCAAGTCCAGCTAAAACTAAAGAAACCTCTTCAAATCTTTGCCAATCCTTTGCTCTTCCAGACCAACCAAAACTAATTAAACTATAAATCTTTTTTTGAAAAGGCTTTACAGCTCTATCTCTAATCATTGCAAAATCAGGAAGCAAACCAGTCCACCAAAAAACTAATGATACAGTTAAGTATGTTGAAATTGCGAACACATCCCAAAGAAGAGGTGAATTAAAGTTTACCCATAATGAACCAAACTGGTTTGGAATAGGAAACATCCAATATATAAGCCATGGTCTACCCATATGAATTACTGGGAAAAGTCCAGCTTGAATTACAGAGAAAATTGTCATTGCCTCAGCTGACCTATTAATTCCCATTCTCCATTTTTGTCTAAATAAAAGTAAAACAGCAGAAATTAGAGTACCCGCATGGCCAATACCAACCCACCATACAAAGTTAGTTATATCCCATGCCCATCCAACAGTTTTGTTAAGACCCCAAGTACCAATTCCAGTACCAATAGTATAAATTATACATCCCAGTCCCCACATAAAGGCAGCCATAGATATTGCAAAAGCAATCCACCAATCTTTATTTGGAGGAGTCTCAATTGGCCTAGCAACATCCTCAGAAATATCATGATAGCTCTTGTTTCCAAGCACCAAAGGTTTTCTTATGGGAGCTTCATAATGTGATGACATATTATACTTTTTTACTGTTAGTTATTTTTACTTGATATAGAATGTTTGGTTTTGTACCTATACTTTCTAAAAGCCTGTATGCTCTATCATTCTTAGTTAACTTTAATATTTCACTTGACTTATCATTAATGTCTCCAAAAACTATTGCACCATCACTACAAGCATTAGAACATGCTGTTTGGAATTCACCGTCCTTAACTCTTCTTCCATCCTTCTTTGCATCTAAAATTGTTTTCTGAGTCATTTGAATACACAAAGAACATTTTTCCATAACACCTCTTCCTCTTACATTTACATCAGGATTTAAAACCATCCTACCTAAATCATTATTCATGTTGTAATCAAACTCATCATTTTCTGCATAAGTAAACCAGTTAAACCTTCTAACCTTATAAGGGCAATTATTTGCACAATAACGAGTTCCAACACATCTATTATATGCCATTTGATTTTGACCTTGACGACCATGAGATGTTGCAGCAACTGGACAGACAGTTTCACATGGAGCATGATTACAATGCTGACACATTACTGGCTGAAATACAACTTTAGGATTTTCAGCTGCTGTTTCTAGTTTAGTTTGAGTAGCTCTATATTCTCTATAACCAGAAGAACTCTCTTTAGCCTTAACATCACCCTCAAAATTTTCCTCTGATGAAAAGTATCTATCAATTCTAAGCCAATGCATATCTCTTGACTTTCTTACTTCCTCTTTTCCTACAACTGGAACATTATTTTCTGCATGACATGCTATTACACAGGCTCCACAACCATTACAAGCATTTAAATCAATAGACAAGTTAAAATGATGCCCAGTAGATCTATCAAATTCTCTCCAAATATCAACTTCATTAGAAGTTACTTTTGTCTCAATATGATTTTTAGAGACCATTACAGTAGGATTCCAATATGATTTGTCTTCTGAATTATAAGTTTCTATGTCAGCTTCTTTAATTATCTCATCTCTTCCCATCATTGTGTTATGAAGCTGAATACAGGCAAATTCGTGATCACCTTTTGTTTTTGTAATCTTTACTTTTTGAGTTTTTGAAAAATTTGTATATAATTTATATGCATTCACTCCTACCTTCATAACATCCTTCATTCCCTCTGTTTTTCCATAACCAAAAGCAAGTCCAACAGTACCATTAGCTTGACCAGGTTGAATTAGAACTGGTACTTTGATATCATATTCTCCATTTGAGATAATAGCATAGCTTCCATTTAAAGCTCCATTAGATACGTTATAATTCTCAAGACCAAGTCTTGATGCATCGGATGCAGAAACAGTTAAGTAATTATCCCATGTTACTCTTGAAATAGGATCAGGAAATTCTTGAAGCCATGGATTTGATGATTGTGAGCCATCTCCAATACCTGTTTTAGGGTATAAAATTAAGCTAAATTCATCAGGTTGATTATCAACAATATTTGAAATATTAGAATTTAACTTTTTTGGTATTAAACTAAAGCTTGAAAAATCATTGTAAAAACCATCTTGAAGTGATTTACCCCATGTTTTTCCTTTCAAAATATTCGCTTGCCAATTAGATTTAATTCTCTCATAGTAGTTTTGATTTGATCCAATAATTTTTAGAATAAAATCCTGGAATTGAATTGTATCAAATAGAGGCCTAATAGTTGGTTGAGATAAAAAGAAACTACCTTTTTTGAACTCGTAGTCTCCCCATGATTCAAGATAATTATTAGATGCTGCAACATACATTACTGAATTAGCAGTCTCATCTTGTTTTTCAGTAAACGCTAGAGAAAAAGGTAGGTTTTCAATCGATTTTTTTATTTCTTCAGAGTTTTGAAGAGAGTAAACTGGGTTTACCCCTGATGTAATAACCCCTGAGATTTTTCCTGAAATTAACTCATCAATAAATTCTTTTACAGATGAATTACTTCCTTGCTTTATAAGTCTGGGATTATTAATATCAATTACTTCAGAATTGATTGCTCTATTGATCAATAAAATTAACTCTTGAACTTCTACATCATCTATCCCAGATACAACTACTGATTTATTAGGAGATTTTCTAATCTTTTCAAGACATGAATCTATATATTTATCAGCTAAAGGGTTTATAGACCCTTTATAATTATCGTTACCAGTTATAGAAGAATAAATTCTAGAGGCTATTTTTTTTAAATCAGCAGGATTTAATGGCACTCTATCATCTGCATTAGAACCAGTCAAAGTCATATTTGATTCAAATTGAATATGATATGACATAGTCTTTTTCATAGATTTATCTGGAACTCTGGTTTTAGTATAACCTGATGAAAACCCACCTCCTTGCCAATCACCAATAAAATCTGCATCAATTGAAATTATATTTTCAGCCTTAGAAAAATCATAATCAGCCATTGCTCTAACTCCATATATATTTTCAAAAGCATCAAGTGCAGAGGAATCTGATATAGTATCATAAATGACGTGAGAAATATTAGGATATTCATTTAAAAATTCCTCAATAATTTTATTTGTTGTAGGACTTGGATATGAATGAGTTAAAAGAACTACCTTTTTATTTTCATTATTAAAATTTTGAAGATTTATTCTAACAAGATTTACTAAAGTGTCCCAATCAGTATACTCTCCAGAAATTTTTGGACCTTGAAGTCTGTTAGCATCATATAAAGATAAGACTGAAGCATGTACTCTAGCGTTGGCATCACCAAAATTAGAAGCATCCTTGTTTGCTTCTACTTTAATTGGCCTACCTTCTCTTGTTTTAATAAGAATACTAGCAAAATCATATCCATCTGCAATAGCAGTTGCATAATAGTTTGCAACTCCAGGAGTAATTTGTTCTGGCTGAACGACATATGGTACAGACTTAATAACTGGTCCTTCACAACCAGCAATAGCTGCTGCAGCAGAGCTAAAACCTACATATTTAAGAAAGTCTCTTCTTGTAGGTGAATCACCTTCATTTGAATTAACTGGAAGTTTTTCAACAAACTCGTTATTTTCTAATTTTTCAACAATAGAACTTTCAGTTTTTAACTGTTCTATACCTTTCCAGTATGTTTTTTTTGTATTCATTTAATAATGACATTTTGCACATTCAAGCCCACCTAGCTGAGCTACAGTTAGTTTTTCAACACCATATTTTTTAGAAAGCTCATCATGAACTTTTTGATAATATTCATTGTCTTTATCTACATTGCTCTCTCTATGACAATCTATACACCATCCCATAGTAAGTGGTGAGTATTGATACATAATTTCCATTTCTTCGACCGGACCATGACAAGTCTGACATTCAATATTTGCAACTTGAGCATGTTGAGCATGGTTAAAATAAACAAAATCAGGAAGGTTATGAATTCTAACCCATTTTACTGGCTGAGTATTACCAGTATATACTTGATTTTCTTCATCCCACCCAACTGCATAGTATAATTTTTTTATCTCATTAGTGTAAAAGTCCCTTGTATAACCATTTTCAAGGTCTTCCTCACCATTATATTCAGCTATATACTCGTGACAATTCATACAAACATTCAATGAAGGTATTCCAGAATGCTTAGAAACTCTTGCAGATGAATGACAATATTTACATTCAATTTGATTTGCACCTGCATGGATTTTATGAGAATAATGAATTGGTTGAATAGGAGCATATCCTCGATCAATTCCAACCTGCATTAAATAACCGTATGTAAAATATGCACTTGAAAGAAGGAATCCAACAACTAAAACAAATAGAAGGAATTGATTTTTTAGAACTATTTGCCAAATAGGTTTTAAATTTTTTGAATGCTTTGATTTTAATTCGACCCCACTGGCTTTAGCAATTTTTAAAAGAGTTCTTTGAACTAAAAACAGCATTACTACTAGTATAACAAAAATCAAAATTGTAATAGAAAGTATGATATCTATAGAAATATTTGATCCTTGAGCAACAGCTTGTGTTGAAGCAACTGTAGCGACTGGAGCAGGAGGTGTATAATTAGTATATGCAAGAATGTTATCAATTTGCTCATCACTAAACTGAGGATAGTTAGTCATAATAGCTCTGTTATATTCTTCCCAAATTGCTACTGCTTGTGGATCACCATCCTTTATCATTTGAGATCCATTTCGTATCCAATTGTATAACCACTCCTTATCATATTTTTCTGTAACTCCACTAAGTGCTGGTCCAACTGCTTTTTTATCTAGTTTATGACATGCTGCACAATTAGCATTGAAAAGATTTTTTCCTGCCTGCACATCAGCTTCTTGAGAATGTGAGATAAATGGAAAAAGTAAGACTACTAAAATTATTCTTTTAATTGGAAACATTTAGCAGGGGGCAATTAAGTCTTTAATCATTTTAAGAAAGTAAATATATCACTTTTTTTAGCTGGACAAATTTACATCATAAACGTGATTTTAAAAACTCAAAAATGAACAAATATTTAATTTATAATCATTCTAAATAAGATATTTTAAAACTTTACTAATTTTGAAAAAAATAATTATGAATAAAAGAGTTTTTTTAAGTATAGTAGGGCTTAGTTTGTTAAGTTTTTCTCCTGTTCTATCTCAAGATCAAAATGTAAATTATAAGGATAGTTTAACTAAAAAACTTTTCAGTATTAAAAAAGATTATAGTAAAAGAATTTTTCAATCAACTTACTATACAATTCAAATATATTATGGTAATCTGGAAGAAGCAGATTCAATTTATAATGACTTTATAGAAAATAACTCTGATATCAAATCAGATCTGATATTTGAAACACCTAATTATAAAGTTAGAGTGGGAGATTACAAAGACATTAATATTGCCTCACAAAATTTAGAAAAAATTCGAAAAATTTATCCTGGATCTTTTATTATTAAACTATCTGATTTATAGCTTTTTCTTTACCTCTATCTCTTGATAACATTGAATTAAATCTCCAATTTCAAGATCATTAAATTCATTTACTTGAATTCCACAATCATAACCTTTAGAAACTTCTTTAACATCATCTTTAAATCTTTTTAATGAAAGTAGTTTACCTTCAAATATAACTTCACCTTCTCTTAAAACTTTTACACTTGAATTTCTTAATATTTTTCCTGAAGTAACCATACAACCAGCAATTGTTCCAATTCTTGATATCTTAAAGGTTTCTCTTACTTCAGCTTCACCTGTATCTTCTTCTTTCATTTCTGGAGATAGCATACCTTCCATTGCCTCTTTAAGATCATTAATCGCATTGTAAATGATAGAATATGATCTAATATCAATTTGTTCCTTTTCAGATAATTTTCTTGCACTCTGAGTAGGTTTAACATTAAATCCAACAATAATTGCATCTGATGCAGTAGCTAAAAGAACATCAGATTCAGTTATTGCTCCTACTCCTTTGTGAATTATATTTACCTGTATTTCCTCTGTTGATAAATTTTCAAATGAATCAGTCAAAGCTTCAACAGACCCATCTACATCTCCTTTTATAATCACATTAAATTCTTGAAAATCTCCAATAGCTATTCTTCTACCAATTTCATCCAATGTAATATGCTTTTGAGTTCTAACATTTTGCTCTCTTACTAATTGAGTCCTTTTAGCCGCAATTTGTTTTGCCTCTTTTTCATCTTCTAAAACTTTAAATTGATCTCCTGCCTGAGGAGCACCATCTAATCCTAGCACAGAAACTGGAGTTGAGGGAGAAGCAATCTTAAGATTGTTTCCACTTTCATCAAACATAGCTTTAACTTTTCCGCTTGTTTTTCCAGCTAGAATATAATCACCTATTTTTAAAGAACCATTTTGAACTAATACAGTAGAAACATATCCCCTACCTTTATCAAGATATGCCTCTAATACAGTTCCAGAAGATTTTTTATCAGGATTTGCTTTTAAATCCATGATTTCTGCTTCTAGTAACACTTTCTCTAGCAATTCATCTACTCCTTTACCATTTATAGCAGAAATATCTTGGGATTGAATTTTTCCTCCCCAATCTTCCACCATTAAATTCATTGATGCTAATGCCTCTTTGACCTTATCTGGGTTTGAACCTTCTTTATCAATTTTATTTATTGCAAAAATTATAGGTACATTACCTGCTTGGGCATGACTTATTGCCTCTTTAGTTTGAGGCATTATACTATCATCAGCTGCTATTACAATAATAACTATATCAGTTATCTGAGTTCCTCTTGCTCTCATTGCAGTAAATGCTTCATGACCAGGAGTATCCAAAAATGTAATTTTATTTGAACCAACTGAAACTGAGTAGGCGCCAATGTGCTGAGTTATTCCACCAGACTCACCTTCTGTGACTGAAGATTTTCTAATGTAATCTAGTAAAGAAGTTTTTCCATGGTCAACATGACCCATTACTGTTACAATTGGAGGCCTTTGTTTTAATTGATCAGGGTCATCCTTCTCTTCAACATCTTCCTTTTCCTTCTCTATATCTGTTTTTACAAAATCTAATTCAAATCCAAATTCATCTGCAACAACTGAAAGTGTTTCTGAGTCTAATCTCTGGTTCATTGTTACCATGATTCCAAGACTCATACAAGCAGAAATTATATCATTTGAGGTCACTTCCATCAAAGTGGCTATTTCACCTACAGTAATAAATTCAGTAATCTTTATTTTTTTACTTTCTTCTTGTGCTTGTGCTAGTTCTTCCTCAGTTTTAAGTTTATGTTGATCTCTTTTATCTTTTCTGTACTTTGCTCCTTTGGATTTAGTTGATTTACTTTGAAGTTTTTCTAAAGTTTCTCTTATTTGTTTCTGAATTTCGTCATCAGAGGGTTCAACTTTTTGATTTGACAGTTTTAATCTAGGATCTTTATTAAACTTATTTGCTGGATTTTTTGATTGTTGAGGAAGATCTTTACTGATTCTTTTTCTCCTTCTTTTTTTTGACTCCTCAACTTTTTCTTCTTTCTTTTTGATTGACTCAAGATCAATTACCTCTCCTGTTTTCTTAATTCCAGTTAATTTTTGAAAGTTAGTTTCAATTTTGGTTGATTCTTCATCAGTTTTTTCTGAAGACTCAATTTCTGGCTGAATTTCCTTAGACTTCTCCTCAACTGGCTGAACTTCCTTAGACTTCTCCTCAACTGGCCGAACTTCCTTAGACTTACTAGATTCTTGAATTTTATTCTCAGCTGCTAGTTGTTCTTCAAATTCTTTTCTTTTTTGAATATTGATTTTCTCTAGGATATCCTTATCAGATTTATCAGTTTGAAATTCATCCAACATTAGATTATAAGTATCTTGATCGATCTTAGATGTTGGCCTTGGTTCAATAGAAATACTTTTTGAAGCCAAGAAATCAACAGCTCTATCTAAAGAGATATTTAATTCTTTTAATACTTTATTTAATCTTATTGGAGTTGACATACAATTAATCTTCGAATTCTTCTTTTAAAATTTTGAGAACTTCTTCGACAGTTTCTTCTTCAAGATCTGTTCTTTTTACTAAATCTTCTGCATCCAATTCAAGAATACTTTTAGCAGTATCTAATCCCACTTTTCTAAATTCTTCAATTACCCACTCATCAATTTCATCTTTAAATTCTGTTAATTCAACATCTTCTTCTGCGCCCTCTCTGTATACGTCAATTTCATAACCTGTTAGCCTTCCAGCTAATCTAATATTATGTCCACCTTTTCCTATTGCTCTTGATACTTCATCTGGATTAAGATACACTTGAACTGTTTTCTTTTCTTCATCTATACTAAGAGAATTGACTTTAGCGGGACTTAATGCCCTGGTAATATATAGTTGAGTATTATTTGTATAGTTAATAACATCAATATTTTCATTTCCTAGTTCTCTTACAATTCCATGAATTCTTGAACCTTTCATTCCAACACATGCTCCAACAGGATCTATTCTGTCATCATATGAGTCAACTGCAACCTTGGCTTTTTCACCAGGAATTCTTACAGCTTTTTTAATTGTAATTAGTCCATCAAATACTTCTGGTATTTCTTGCTCGAAAAGTTTTTCTAAAAATAATGGCGATGTTCTAGAAAAAATGATTCTAGGTTTGTTACCTCTCAATTCCACATTTTCTATAACTCCCCTAACACTATCTCCTTTTCTAAAAAAATCTTTAGGTATTTGCTTGTCCTTTGGCATTATTAGCTCATTTCCATCATCATCCAGAAGTATTACTTCTCTAGCTCTTACATGGTGGACTTCAGCAGTGAAGATTTCTCCAACCCTATCCTTAAATTGATTATAAATATTATTACTATCGTGCTCAAAAACTTTGGAAACTAAATTCTGTCTTAAAGCTTGAATTGATCTTCTACCAAGATCAATTAATTTAAATTCTTCTGAAACTTCCTCTCCAACTTCAAAGTCTGGCTCAATTTTTCTTGCTTTACTAAGCTCTATTTCAGCGTTAGGATCTTCAACTTCACCATCATTAACTACAATTCTATTCCTCCAAATTTCTAAATCTCCTTTGTCTGGATTAATAATAATATCGAAGTTCTCGTCAGTACCAAATTTCCTGGTAAGGGTATTTCTAAAAACTTCCTCAAGAATAACCATCAAGGTTACCCTGTCAATTAACTTTTCATCTTTAAATTCTGAAAAAGACTCTAATAATGATATGTTTTCCATAGTTGTTAACTTTATTTAAAAAAAAAGAGGGACAAAATGTCGCCTCTGATATATCAAAATGCTCGGCAAATTTATTATAAATTATTGATATAATAAAATTGTTGGCCTACTAGGGATCGAACCTAGACTCTTCTGGACCAAAACCAGACGTGTTGCCAGTTACACCATAGGCCAATTAGCTGCAAATTTAAAATTTTTTTTCTTTTAAAGTTATTATTAAGGAATTTCTTATTAAAGTCTCTTTGGAACTGAGTTTAAAACTAAAAAATTAAGAATTAAAGAGATTATAAAGTAAGCTATAAAACAATAAGAAAGGGTATTGTTATATGAAAGAGAAATATTTTCTTGAAACCCAATAACTAGTATACCAATCAAGATTCTTATAAATTCAAAACTTATTGACCACTTAAATCCATCCATTAAAGAAGAGAAGCTAAAAATTGTTGAAAAAATAAAAATCATAAATACCACCCTATCAATATTTGAGATATTAGAAAAAGTACTTAAAAAAGTGAATACAATAAATGTTAAAAAGAAGAAATGAAATCCAGCAATAACTTTATGGGTTAAATTATATCTAGGTTTATATTTTTTTTGACTATAAACATTATCAACTTTAACTCTTGGCAATGTTATAGCAACATCATTTGGTCTCCATCCTGTTGGCATAAACCAAATTTTGAATTTATCTACAAAGTTTTTTGTATGATAAGCATCTTGAATTAAATACCATAAATGTTGAAAATTTATTAATACAGGGTTCCATGTTTGGACTGGTTTTAATGTACCATAAACACATGGTACATCATCAAGTTCTTCTTGAAATGTCCCAAAAGCTCTATCCCAAATACAAAATATTGCTGCAAGATTCTTATCAACATACTCTTTGTTAATTGCATGGTGAACTCTATGTTGAGAAGGAGTGACAAAAATATATTCTAAGAAACCTAACTTTCCAATATGTCTAGTATGATACCAGAATTGCCCAAATAAATGCAGAGGTGCTAGAATACTTATCATCTTAGGTGGAACACCAATTATAGCTGCAGGTAATAAAAATAATACTCCTATTCCTAAATTATTAGTAATACTTTGTCTCAAAGCACATGCTAGATTAAATTCTTCACTACTATGATGAATTACATGTTGATTCCAAAATATATTGACTGAATGCTTTAATCTGTGATGACAATAACTGGCAAAATCAATGCATACAAATGCTATAAAATAATTTATAATTGTTTCTTCCAGAGTGAATTGTTTTAATCTTTCATAGAAAAATGGATAGGAAAAAATTAATATTCCTAGTCCCATAATGTCATAAAGTAAATTTGTAAAACCTGAGCTTAAACTAGATATTGTATCCATATAGGAATACTTTTGGTCTTTCTTTAAAATACCATAAAGAATTTCAGCCAAGATTAAAATCAAAAAAATTGGAATTGTGATAAGTAGAATACTAGCGTATGTTTCCATTTTACTATATTGAAATATCGATATATGAAAATTAAATAATTTATTTTACATTGGATACATTAAAATTGTCAATTATGTCTTTTAAAAAAAACCACAGAATCTTAACTATAATTTGTGCTTCTTTTTTAATATTTAGCTCAAGTAGTTTTTCACAAAAAAAATCAAAAAATAATGTTTCATTTGATCCAGTCCTTCATGAATCTATTGAATATAGAGAAATTGGCCCTTTTAGAGGAGGAAGATCGGCTGCCGTAGCTGGAGTTTCTGGTGAACCAAATCTATTTTATTTTGGTGCAACTGGTGGTGGAGTTTGGAAGACTGAAAATGGAGGTGAAACATATGAAAATATATCTGATGGATTTTTCGGTGGTAGTATAGGTTCAATAGCAGTAGCTTCAGATGATCCAAATGTAATTTATGTAGGAGGAGGAGAAGTAACAATTAGAGGTAATGTGTCTTCTGGTTATGGAATGTATAAAAGTGTTGATGCAGGAAAGACATGGAGTTTTTCTGGATTACCAAACTCTAGACATATTCCAAGAATTGTGATTGACCCTAATGATAATGATGTTGTATATGCAGCTGTACTTGGAAACATATATAAGCCAACAACTGATAGAGGTGTTTATAAGTCTGAAGATGGAGGATTAAATTGGAAAAAAGTTCTTTATGCAAACGACCTATCTGGTGCTTTTGAATTAGTAATTGATCCTAACAATCCTAGAATACTTTATGCTTCAACTTGGAGAGTTCAAAGAACTCCATATAGTTTAAGTAGTGGTGGTGAAGGATCTGATCTATGGAAAAGTATAGATAGCGGAGAAACTTGGAAAAAGATCAGTAAAAATAATGGATTCCCAACTGGAATACTTGGTGTTATTGGTGTTACTGTATCACCTGTTGACTCTCAAAGGGTTTGGGCTATAGTTGAGAATCAAGAAAAAGGAGGAGTTTATAGATCAGATGATGGTGGAGAAAACTGGATTTATACAAACTCTTCAAGATCATTAAGACAAAGAGCATGGTACTATTCAAAAATTTATGCAGATACTCAAGATGTTGACGGGGTTTATGTAATGAACGTTTCATATCATTATTCCAATGATGGGGGGAGATCATTTAAATCTAATAATGCTCCACATGGTGATCATCATGACCTATGGATTGCTCCTGAAGATAATACTAGAATGATTATTGCCGATGATGGTGGAGCTCAAGTTTCATATGATAAAGGAGAAACATGGAGTACTTATTATAATCAGCCAACAGCTCAATATTATAGAGTAACTACTGATAATTCTTTTCCTTACAGAATATATGTTGCACAACAAGATAATTCTACTCAAAGGGTCAGACACAGAAGTTTAGGTTATAATATAAGTGAGAATGATTGGGAAAGCACTGCAGGTGGTGAATCAGGTCATCTTGCAGTTGATCCTAATAATAATGATATAGTTTATGGAGGTAGTTATCTTGGATTTTTAGAAAGACTCAACCATGAAAAAAATACTTCTAGAACAATTAATGTATGGCCTGTAACAACTCTAGGTGAAGGAGCAGAATCAATGAAATATAGATTTAATTGGAATTTTCCAATTGCATTTAGTAAACATGATGGATCAAAATTATATACTTTTTCAAATCATGTTCATTTATCTACAGATGAAGGACAAAGCTGGAAAACTATTAGCCCAGACTTAACAAGAAATGATAAGTCTAAACTTGTTTCCTCTGGAGGTCCTATTACACAAGATAATACTGGAGTTGAATACTATGCAACTTTATTTGCAGTGGATGAGTCTCCAATTCAAGAAGGTCTTATGTGGGTTGGAAGCGATGATGGATTAATTCATTTGACAAAAGATGGAGGAGAAACCTGGGAAAATGTTACTCCAAGTAAAATACCAGAATGGATGATGATAAATAGTATAGACGCATCAGAATTTGATACTGGAACTGCTTATGTAGCTGGTACAAGATATAAGCTAGGTGATTTTACTCCATATTTATATATGACTGAAGATTATGGAAAGAATTGGAAGCTAATTACAAATGGTATTGAGAATGAGCATTTCACCAGAGTAATAAGGTCTGATAAGGTTGATCAAAATATTTTATATGCTGGAACTGAAGCAGGTATGTATATTTCTTATGATAAAGGTAACAGCTGGAATAAGTTTCAAAAAAATTTACCAATTGTACCTATTACAGACTTGACAATTAGAGATAATTCTTTAATTGTTGCAACCCAAGGTAGAAGTATTTGGATGATTGATGATTTAACTGTACTGCATCAATTACCAAACTCAGTTACAGAAGAAATTTTGTATAAGCCCAAAAACTCTCATAGAATGGGAGGAGGTGGAGGAAGAAAATCTCTTACTGCTGGCACAAACCTACCAAATGGGGTTATAGTTCATTATTATATTCCTGATTTAAATGAAAATGATAATATCACTCTATCCTTTCACGAGGAAGACGGAACTTTAATTAAAGAATTTTCAAATAAAAGTAAATCAGACAATCTTAAAGTTAAAAAAGGAGGAAACTCTCATATATGGAATATGAAATACCCAGGAGCTGAAAGGCTTGATAATATGGTTTTATGGGGTGCCGACTTCTCTGGAGCTAAAGCTGTTCCTGGCAGTTATAAAGTAAAACTAACAGTAAATGACTCTGAATTAATTCAAGACTTTGAGATTATCAAAGATCCAACTTCTGAAGGAACAATTGAGGATATAACAGCGCAATTTGAATTTGTTAATGAGATAAATGGTGTAGTTGATAAAGCTCATAAAGCAATTAAAGACATTAGAAAAATTAAAACACAACTCAATAAATTTCAATCTGATTTCTCTGACAATGAGTTGGCAAAAGATTTAATTAGTGATTCTAAATCAATTATTGAAACTATTGATAAAGTTGAAAATGAATTATATCAAACAAAGAATCAAAGTAATCAAGATCCTTTAAATTATGGGATAAGACTAACTAATAATTTAGGTAATTTAAATTCTTCTTTTAGAAGTGGAGATTTTGGTCCAACAAATCAAGCAATAGAAATGAAGGATGAATTAATAGAGAAAGTAAATAATCAACTTGAAATCTTTAATGAAGTTTTAACCAAGGAAATTCCAAATTTTAATTCGAATTTTAAAAAGCTAGAGTTAGATTATTTAAAGGTGTCTATGTAGGTAATTAAAAAGAAGTAAAAAGTTTAAGAAAATAATGCCCAAAATCTCTTTTAAAAAAACCAATGATATCATTGGTTGGTTTATTTTTTTTGTAGCTCTAACAACTTATAGTTTAACTGTTGAACCAACGGCAAGCTATTGGGATGCGGGAGAGTATATCTCAACTTCAGCAAAGCTACAAATTGGACATCCACCTGGAGCTCCTTTCTATCAAATGATGGGAGCAATTTTTTCATTGTTTGCATCTAATAATGAGTTGATTGCATTATCTGTTAACTTCTTGTCTGTTGTTTCTAGTGCTTTTGTTATATTATTTTTGTTTTGGTCTACTACTTTAATATTAAGTAAGATTTTTCATAAAGAAAAAATTCAAAATCAGTGGCTTATTTTTCTTAGTAGTTCTATTGGAGCATTAGCATTTACTTTTTCTGATAGTTTTTGGTTCAATGCTGTTGAAGCTGAGGTTTATGCTCTTGCAATGCTTTTTCTTTCAGCAACATTTTGGGTAGGACTTAGATGGGAGAAGGATTTTGATAATCCAAGGGGAGATAAATGGCTTCTTCTAATTTCTTTTTTAATTGGACTTTCTTTTGGAGTTCATTTTATGGCAATATTGTCTATACCTGCAATAGGTATGATTTATTTTTTCAAAAAGTATAAGAAGATTACTTTAAGAAACTTCTTATTTGCAAATATTATTTCACTGTCAATACTCCTGTTTATATTCAAATTATTACTTCCTAGTACTTTATCAATTTTTGGTCAATTAGAAGTGTTTTTTGTAAACTCCATAGGATTGCCGTTTAATTCTGGGACAATAATTGCAGCTTTATTGATGTTGATTCTTTTTTATAGAGGTTTAGCATATACAAACTCTAAAGGATTAGTTCAATATAATACGCTTATACTTTGTATTCTATTTGTATTTATAGGATTTTCTTCTTGGCTAATGATTCCTATAAGATCTAATGCTAATACTGTCATTAATGAAAATTCGCCATCTGATGCAAGGACTTTATTAGCATATTACCGACTTGAACAATACCCTAAAACTTATTTATTCTATGGTCCAATGTTTTCAGATGTATATGCACCTCAAGACCAAAATGAACCTTATGTTGATGGTAAGCCAAAATATGAGAGAGATTATGATACTAAAAAATATAAGATTGTAAACTATTGGGAAAACTCAGAAATTAACTCCAATGCTAAACATAGAGGGTTAATCCCAAGACTTTGGAGTTCAGATCATGCAGGAAATTACATGAATTTCACAAACCCCTTAAAGTTTGAAATACTTGATAGATATAAAAATGAGCAAATTATCGTTGAGAGTGTAAATGAGTTTAGAAACAGAGAACTTCAGGGAGAGGTTGACGGTGATGATTACAATGAATTTTTTAGATCGTTAGGTCCTTATTTAGAAATAAGTAAACCCTCTTTATTTGATAATTTAAACTTTCTTTTTTCATATCAAATAAATTACATGTATTGGAGATACTTTATGTGGAACTTTGCTGGTAGACAAAACGATATTCAAGGAGATTATTCAATTATTAATGGAAATTGGATTAGTGGTATTAAATTTTTAGATGAGATTAGAATTGGAAATCAAAGTGAAATTCATGAAGATCAAAAAAATAATAAAGCAAGAAACAGATATTATTTCCTCCCATTATTACTTGGAATTCTAGGGTTATTATTTTGTTATAAACATGATATAAAATCTTTTTGGACTTTACTATTATTATTTTTATTTACGGGACTCGCTTTAAAATTTTATTTAAATGAAAGACCATTTGAGCCAAGAGAAAGAGATTATGCTTTAGTAGGTTCATTTTATGTTTTTTCTATTTGGATAGGAATGGGCTTTGCATATTTATCTATCTATTTTAATCTACATGAAAGAAAAATTTTAAATGGAATTTTATACTCACTCTGTTTAATATCGATTCCTTTTTTAATGGCATATGAAAACTGGGATGATCATGATAGATCAAACAGATATACAGCACAATCACTAGCAAGGGCATACTTACAGTCAATCGATGAGGATAAGGATGCTATGATTTTTACTATTGGTGATAATGATACATTTGCGCTTTGGTATGCTCAAGAAATTGAAGAGTTTAGAACTGATGTTAGGACAATTAATACAAGCCTTTTAGCTACAGACTGGTATATTGACCAAATGAAAAGAAAAGCTTATGAAAGTAATCCTATACCCTCTCAAATGATACATGAAAACTATGCCTTTGGAATAAGAGACTACATTAGATATGAAAATTTATTGGACTCTGTAAGATGGGATATAAATGACTTTATGGACTGGGTTGCTAGCGATAATCCAAGAACTAAATATAGAAATTTAATATCGCAGTCAGGGGGTGATGTAAACGATTATCCTGTGAATGCTTTGGAGACAGTATTTTACCCTACCAATAAAATTAGAGTTAAAGTAAATAAAGAAAATGTAATTCAAAGTGGACTTGTTAAGGAAAAAGATAAAGATTTAATTGTTGATTATATAGATATAGATTTGCCTGAATCTATTATAACTAAAAATCAAATCATGATGCTTGATATTCTAGCAAATAATGATTGGAAAAGACCTATATATTTTACAGGTGGAAGTTATACAGATTCTGAATATATATGGATGAAAGATTATTTACAATTAGACGGTCTTGTATATAAATTAGTTCCTATTAAAACACCAATTGATGATAATAATCCCTATGAAATGGGAAGAATTGATTCAAATTTAATGTATGATATTGTAAAAAATTGGTCTTGGGGTAATTCAGAAAGACCTGATATTTATCATGATCCCGAAACTAGAAAAAATAGTATTTCTTTTAGAAGTAATTTATCTAGATTATCAAACAATTTAATTTTAGAAGGAGAGAATCAAAAAGCAGAAGAAATCATTGATTTAGCTTTTTCAAAAATGCCAATCGATTTTTATGAATACTATAGTTTATGGACACCATTTATAGAAGGGTATTATAAAATTGGAAAAAGAGATAAAGCAATAAATGCAGTAGAAAAGATTAGTTATAAATATTATGATAGACTTAATTACTTTTCTTCAATTGAGATTTTTAATCAGTACAGCTTAGCTGAAGAGATAATTTCTGATATAGAAAGGTATCGAAATTTAATAGAGACAATTGAAGAACTAGGAGAGAAAGAGATTTTGGCTGAGAAGATCAAAGATTTCATTAATGTTTCAGAAAAATTTAACTACATATATGGAGAGTTTGATTATTACATGTCTTTAAATGATTTTCTTGTTACTTTAATTGAGCTTGGAGAATTTGAGTATGGAAAAGAAATTTTAGATAAAACTGAAGATTTATTGATCAGAAGAGTCTCTGTGTTTTCTAATCTGGATGAAGATGAACAGATTTTCTATATTGAAGGTATTACAACAGATATAAACAACTACAGCAGATTAATAAATCAAATAGAAAAATTTGATCTTGAAACTTTTCAGAGTTATAAATCTAGTTTAGAGGAGTTGTTGAGTAAAATAGTTGAATAAAAAATTAATTTATGAAGATTAGATATAATATTTCAGATCAAATGTATACTCTTTTAAATGAAGCTATAAAATCAGATGCATCAAAAAAAGGATTTGGGGTTATTCCTACTCAGCAACAATTTTTAAATGGTGTTATTTATTACTGGATAAGAAAAAATATTCCCGATTTATTAACTTCTTTTTCTGAAGTACCGGAGATAAAAGAACATCAATTATTGAAAAATAATAGATCTAATTAAGTTGATCTTTCATTAAGCTTATTAGAGTATTAGCATCCTGATCTCCGCTCTGTCTCCAAACCATTTCTCCAAATTTATAAATCATTAAAGTTGGTATGACTTTTACCCTTAATGCTTCCGAAAGCTTTATATTTTTTTCAGTATTTATTTTAATAACCTTACCCTTATCTCCAAGTGCAGCAGCTACATCTTTTAAAACTGGGTGAAGAGATATAGACTGCTCATCAAACTCACTAAAGAAGACTAGTAAGAGAGGCTTTTTTTCATCTAATAATTCTCCAAATTTTGACATGAGAATTGGTTTTACTGGCGAAATTATAAATTTTTTCTATTTAAAACCAAATATCACACCTTTATTGATATTTGACTATAGAGACATTTTTATAACATAATGTTTACGTTAAATTAATATAAAATAGTTTTTTGCATTAGATATTTGTAAAAAATAAATATCAAATGAATAATTTTATAATTGTCTTTTGTTTTGTTTTTTTTTCTACAAATATATATTCTCAAAAAATTGGTTATGAGTTTCGTTCAAATGGAAAAGCATACATATCTACTTCTTATGCTGGTTTTGAAGTAAGGCACAGAACTGATAAAGAGGAAAATAGATTTACGTATAGGTATAAAATATTAGATACTGAAAAGCTTACATTCAGTTTACCCTTACATTATAAAGTAGAAAAGGAAATAGCAACTTTTGAGCCTAGATTGAAATATCATATTAAAAAGTTTAGTTTATGGGCTCAAAAAGAATTTAATCTTGAAGAAAATATGAATGCAGCATTTGGTATAGATATACCCATAAATGATTTCACTTACAGAATTGGTTGGGATTCTTCAGATACAGTAAGATTTAGATTAGTCAAAAAATTTTAATACAATATGGAAAGTTTTTATTTAATTATTCTCATAGGCCTTATTACTCTTGCTTTTGCTGACTTGATTGTTGGAGTAAGCAACGATGCCGTAAATTTTTTAAACTCTGCAATTGGTTCAAAAGTACTTTCATTTAGGACACTAATGATAGTCGCCAGTATTGGAGTATTTGTTGGATGCGTTTTTTCTAGTGGTATGATGGAAGTTGCAAGAAAAGGAATATTTAACCCTGGAGAGTTCATGTTCAGTGAAATCATGATAATATTTATGGCAGTAATGATAACTGACATTTTAATATTAGACCTATTTAATTCTTGGGGACTACCAACCTCAACTACTGTCTCAATAGTTTTTGAATTATTAGGGGCAGCTGTAGTTATGGCCCTTATAAAAATTGGAGCAGACAGTGGTTCTTTCTCTGACTTAGCAATGTATATTAATACTTCAAAGGCAACACAAATAATTTTAGGTATTCTGTTGTCGGTTTTTATCGCATTTTCAGTTGGAGCATTAGTTCAATGGATTTCTAGACTTATTTTATCATACAATTACAGAGAGAAATCATCTTGGGTTGGGTCATTATTTGGAGGACTTGCTTTAACAGCTATTTCATATTTTATTCTAATAAAAGGAATAAAAGGGACATCTTTTGCTGGAGATAAGTTTGATTTAATCGGAGGCATTACAATTAATGATTTTCTAGAATCTAACGTAATATCAATAATTCTATTTAGCTCAGTTTTATGGTCGTTTATATCCTATATATTAATAAGTTTTTTTAAAGTAGATATTTATAAGGTTATTATTGCTGTTGGAACTTTTGCGTTAGCTCTTGCATTTGCAGGAAATGATTTGGTAAATTTCATTGGAGTACCAATAGCAGCATGGCAATCATATGAAGCCTGGATTGTTTCAGGTACTGCTGCAAGTGAATTTAGCATGCAGGTTCTGGCTTCAAAAGTTTCTACTCCTGATTTTTTACTCATTATTGCAGGGTTAGTAATGGTTATTACTTTGTGGTTTTCAAAAAAAGCTAAAAGAGTAGTAAAAACGGAGCTTGATTTATCTAATCAAGGAGAGGTTGATGAAAGATTTAAAGCAAATTTATTTGCGAAAATTATTATTAAAATAGGTGCATTTATATCTAATTTATTTTCATTTATTATCCCTTCAACTATCAAGAAAAAAATTGAGAAAAGATTTGAAGCTCCTGAAATTTTTAAAAATAACATTTCTGATGAAAATAGACCTTCATTTGATGTAATAAGAGCCTCTGTTAATTTAATGGTTGCTGGTATATTGATTTCATTCGCTACTTCTTATAAATTACCTTTATCTACAACATATGTAACTTTTATGGTTGCAATGGGTACTTCCTTATCAGACAAAGCTTGGGGTAATGAAAGTGCTATTTATAGAGTTTCCGGTGTACTTAATGTTATTGGAGGATGGTTCCTTACAGCTCTTTCAGCATTTAGCTTATGTGGATTAGTAGTATTTATTATCCATACTTTTAAAATAATTGGAATATTTATTGTTTTATTCTTAGTGTCAATTTTACTAATAAAAAACTATCTTGATCACAAGAAAAAAGGCGAGGTAAAAATTTAAAAAATTAAATTTTCACTTAAATAAAAAAGAGACCAAATGGTCTCTTTTTTTTATTTTATCTGCTGTGTATAACTTTAAAATATACCTTGTGCGAACATACATGCCAACACAAACATCATACAGGCAAATACTAATCTTAGTTTGATTAAAATGTTCATAGAATTTCTTTTATTAATATAAAGTTAACTATATATTAACAAAAAACAAACCTTTACATAACATTAATTTAACATTAAGATTTTAAAATATTGATAATCAGTAATATAAGATTAATTTTTCTTATACTAAATAGCAATAAAAAACTTATTTAAGTATAATTTATGAACCACACATCAAGCAATCATCATCTTCATTTTCTTTAGACTGAGATATTATTTGCTTTAGTTCTTCTGGAGTTAGTGGTTCAACAGCTATAGGCGTTTCTTTGGTTTTAGCTGATGTTGCTTTTTCAGTTCTTGTTATTTCAACTTCAGTTGTTTCTTCTACTTCAACCTTTGATTGTTCAGGAGCAGCTTCTTTTTTCTTAAGTGTAAATTTAATTGCATCTACTGCTGACTTAGTCCTTAAATAATACATACCAGTTTTTAAACCTGATTTCCAAGCATAAAAATGCATAGAAGTAAGCTTTGACATGGTGGCACCCTCCATAAATAGATTAAGTGATTGAGATTGGTCTATAAAGAAACCTCTGTGTCTAGCCATATCAATAATATCTTTCATACTCATCTCCCAAACAGTTTTATATAATTCTTTTAGGTCATCTGGAATTCCTTCTATGTCCTGTATTGATCCATTTGCAGCCATTAAATCTTGCTTCATATCTTCATTCCATAGTCCAAGCTCAACAAGATCATTTAACAAATGTTTATTGACAATAATAAACTCTCCTGAAAGCACCCTCCTGGTATATATATTTGAGGTATATGGCTCAAAACATTCATTATTTCCAAGAATTTGAGAAGTACTTGCAGTTGGCATTGGAGCAACAAGAAGCGAATTTCTGACTCCATATTTTAAGACATCTTTTCTTAGTTTTTTCCAATCCCATCTACCACTTAAGTCATCATCTTCAACTCCCCACATATTGTGTTGAAACTCCCCCTTAGAAATAGGTGAGCCTTCATATGATTCATATACACCATCTTTTTTTGCTTCTTCAACAGATGCATTAAGTGCTGCATAATAAATAGTCTCAAAAATCTCTTGGTTTAATTCTTTAGCTTTTTCAGAAGTAAATGGCAATCTTAATAAAATAAATGCATCTGCAAGGCCTTGAACACCCAGGCCTACAGGTCTATGTCTAAAGTTTGAGTTTTCAGCTTCTTTGACAGGGTAATAGTTTCTATCTATTACTTTGTTTAAGTTCTTTGTAACTCTAACAGTTACATCATAAAGTTTTTTATGATTAAATTCTCCATTCTGTACAAACATAGGTAAAGCTATTGATGCCAGATTACAAACTGCTATCTCATCTTTTGAAGTATACTCTAATATCTCTGTACAAAGATTTGATGATCTAATAGTTCCAAGATTTTTTTGATTAGATTTTCTATTAGCAGAATCTTTATAAAGCATATAAGGAGTTCCTGTTTCAATCTGAGATTCAAGTATTTTCTCCCATAACTCTCTTGCTTTTATAGATTTTCTACCCTTAGATTCCTTTTCATACTTTAGATAAAGCTTATCAAACTCATCTCCATGACAGTCATAAAGTCCGGGACATTCATTGGGACACATTAAAGTCCATTCTTCATTATTTTCTACTCTCTTCATAAATAGATCTGGAACCCACATAGCATAAAACAGGTCTCTTGCCCTCATCTCTTCTTTACCATGATTTTTCTTTAAATCAAGGAAATCAAATATATCAGAATGCCATGGCTCAATATAGATTGCAAAAGATCCTTTTCTTTTTCCCCCACCTTGATCTACATACCTTGCAGTATCATTAAACACTCTAAGCATTGGAACAATACCATTTGAAGTACCATTTGTCCCAGATATATATGAACCTGTTGATCTAATATTATGTATAGAGAGACCTATTCCACCTGCAGACTGAGAAATCTTTGCAGTTTGTTTTAAAGTATCATAAATTCCATCAATACTATCATCTTGCATTGTCAACAGAAAACACGAAGACATCTGTGGTTTAGGGGTGCCAGCATTAAATAAAGTTGGAGTGGCATGAGTAAAATATCTTTTTGACATTAATTCATAAGTGTCAACTGCTGACTCAATATCATCAAGATGAATTCCAATTGAAACCCTCATTAACATATGCTGAGGCCTCTCAACTATTTTTCCGTTAATTTTTAAAAGATAAGATCTCTCAAGAGTTTTAAACCCAAAATAGTCATAACCAAAATCTCTATTGTAGATGATTTTAGAATCAAGAAGTTCTGCGTTCTTTTTTATTACCTTATAAACTTCATTGGATAATAAAGGTGCTTTCTTTCCAGTAATTGGATTTACATATTCATGTAAATCTCTCATAGTATCAGAAAATGATTTGGTGGTATTTTTATGAAGATTTGAGACAGAAATTCTTGCAGCTAAAGATGCATAATCTGGATGGGTAGTTGTCATAGTAGCTGCAATTTCTGCAGCTAGGTTATCTAGCTCAGAAGTTGTAACTCCATCATAAAGACCTTCAATAACTCTCATAGCTACTCTAACAGGATCAACAAGTTCATTAAAACCATAGCAAAGTTTTCTAATTCTTGCTGTGATTTTATCAAACATTATTGGTTCTTTCCTACCATCTCTTTTTATTACATACATAGCTTATCCTTTTTTTGTTAATTCATTTTTGTTAATTGGCCTGATTAAAAGTCATCATCAAAACTGATTTTTGATTCATCTTTCTTATCATTATTTAAAACCCCGGCTTTTTGATATTCAGAAACTCTTTTTTCAAAGAAATTTGTTTTTCCTTGAAGATTAATCATATCCATAAAATCAAAAGGATTTGATACGTTAAATTCTTTTTCACACTGAAACTCAACAAGTAATCTGTCTGTTACAAATTCTAAATACTGAGTCATTAACTTGGCATTCATTCCTATTAAGCTAACTGGAAGTGATTCTGTAATAAATTCTCTTTCTATGTTTAAGGCATCTATCAAAATTTCTCTAATTCTTTCTTTAGGTACTTTGTTAATAATATGATTATTATGTAGATGAACTGCAAAGTCACAATGAACACCTTCATCTCTTGAAATTAATTCATTTGAAAATGTAAGACCTGGCATTAAACCTCTTTTCTTTAACCAAAAAATTGAACAAAAAGCACCAGAGAAAAAGATACCTTCAACTCCAGCAAATGCAATTAACCTCTCAGCAAATGAATCTGACTCAACCCACTTAAGTGCCCAATCAGCTTTCTTTTTTATAGCAGGAAAAACCTCAATAGCTTTAAATAATTTATCTTTTTCTTTTTCATCTTTAACATATGTGTCAATTAGAAGAGAATACGTTTCTGAATGAATGTTTTCCATCATAATTTGAAACCCATAGAAAAATTTGGCTTCAGAGTACTGGACTTCATTTACAAAATTTTCAGCTAAATTTTCATTAACAATACCATCAGATGCAGCAAAAAAAGCAAGAATATGTTTTATAAAATATCTTTCATCATCACTCAATTTAGAACTCCAATCATTTAAGTCTTGATGAAGGTCAATTTCTTCTGCAGTCCAGAAACTTGCCTCACATTTTTTATACCATTCCCAAATGTCATGATGTTTAATTGGAAAAATTACAAATCTGTCTTTATTTTCTTGAAGAAGTGGTTCTTGTTGCATGATAAAATTTTTAGGTTAAACGAAATTTATTGTGTCAAATTCGTTACTTCAAATATTTAAAAATATACTGAAAATTGAAAGCCCAAACTTACGTCATAGACATAAAGTTTTTAACAATAAAAAAAAATTAAAGTTTGAATTAGAAAAGTTGTTAATTATGAAAAAAAATGGAGAAATTATTTTTTAAAAAATACCCTAGTCGCCTACCTTTAAATTCACTTAAAAAAAAATTAATATTTATTTTTTGTGTTAAGTTTGAAAAATGAAAATTAAAAAATTTGAAAAAATTCTATTGTTTTTAACAATTTTGTTGGTTGTATTTAATTTGACTCAATTAAACATCTATAATTTTTTGGAAGAAGAGAACAAAATTGCATTGATTTGTTTTTTACTTTCTCTATCAGCTCTTATAATTCTGTTAATTATTATTATTTCTAAAAGAATTAAAGCCAAACATAATAGGAATTAAACTTCAATAAAATCAACTTTAACACCTGATTTTTTTAGGAATTCAATGCCTGAGTTATCTTTATATTTCTTTGAATAAACTACTCGGGAAATTCCAGATTGAAAAATAAGCTTACTACATTCTTTGCAAGGAGATAATGTGATATATAATGTAGAGCCTTCAGTAGATTGAGTAGAGCCAGAGACTTTTGCAATGGCATTTGCCTCAGCATGAAGTACATACCATTTTGTATACCCTTTATCATCTTCACAAATATTTTCAAAACCAGACGGAGTACCATTATAACCATCTGAAATAATCATTTTATCTCTAACAATTAATGCACCAACTTGTCTTCTTTTACAATAAGAAAGTTTAGACCATTCATCAGCCATTTTTAAATAGGCAATATCATATTTTAATTGCTTTTTTTTCAATACAAAAAAGTATTATTAAATATAAGTTAATCATAAATTTAATCTATAACTTTCTTTATATATTTGTGAAAAAATAATATGTATCCAGAGGAAATTGTAAAACCAATGAAGCTAGAACTTACTAGTTCTGGCTTTTCAGAACTTACTACATCAGAAGATGTTAAATCAGCATTATCAAAACCAGGAACTACATTAATAGTTGTCAATTCAGTGTGTGGTTGTGCAGCAAGAAATGCAAGGCCAGGTGTAATTATGTCTCTATCAAACGACACAACTCCTGATAATCTATGTACAGTTTTCGCAGGTTTTGATATAGAAGCAACAAATTCAGCTAGAGAAGAAATGCTTCCTTTTCCACCTTCTTCTCCTTCAATAGCTCTTTTCAAAAATGGAGAGCTAGTTCATATGGTTGAAAGACACCACATTGAAGGAAGAGATGCGGATTTAATCTCAGAAAACTTAGTTCAAGCTTACAACGAGTTTTGTTAGTTACTTTGGTAAAGTAATTATAAAATCTGTTCCCTTTTTTGCCTTTGACTTGTAAATAATTTTTCCTCTATGAGAATTAATTATATTTTTTACAATTCCTAAACCAAGCCCCATTCCATCTGATTTAGTTGTAAACTTTGGTTCAAAGATTTTATCTCTATTATTTTTTGAAACTCCAAAGCCATTATCTGAAACAACAATTTTAACTGAGTTAGAATTTTCAGAAATTTTTACCTCTATATTTGATTCTCTATCATGAGGTATAGCCTGGATGCTGTTTTTAATAAGGTTTGTCATAACTCTTATCCATTGATCTCTATCCAATTTTATAAAAATACTTTCACTTGATGATTCAAAATATATGTTGTTATGCTCGAAAATTTCTACAGCTTTTTTTGTAGCATCAATTATATCTGTTTTTTCAAGTTGTGTTTTGGGCAAAGTAGCAAAATCCGAAAATGAAGTAGCTACATTACTCATCGTATCAATTTGTTGAATTAAAGTTTCACAAAAATCATTTATTTTGGATTTTTGCTCATCAGAATCTACCCCACTATTTCTTTGAAAACTTTGAACAGTTAATCTCATAGGTGTCAAAGGGTTCTTAATTTCATGAGCAACTTGTTTAGCCATTTCTTGCCATGCTTGTTCTCTTTCTGTTTTAGCTAACCTTTTAGCACTATCTTCCAAGTCATCTATCATTTTATTATATGAGTTTACAAGACTATCAATTTCTTTGGTCGCATTCTCTAAGTAAATTTTTTCATTTTTTTTAAGTAGTCCTGTCTGACCAATTTTTAACCTGATTGTCTCTATGGATCTTGTAACAAACCTGGAAATGAAATATGCTAGTACAATTGCAACTACTAACATTATGAAGTAGATTTGATATAATGTTGATAAGAATACATTTAATTCACTTTCAGCAAAAGATACATCTTGGAAATATGGGAAAAAAAGTATTGCATATTTTTCTCCTGATGTGTCTTTTAATACACTGTAAGAAGCTAAAAACTTACCTACATCAGTTGAGTTTTCTGAAGTGAATTTACCTTCTTCGTTGGAAATTAGCATATTTGCAAAATCTTCATCCAAAGAATAGTTATTTGAAATTACATCAAGGGGTAAATAAGAATAAAATAATGGTTTCCCTTCTGGTGTAAAAATTGAATATTCAACAGCATGAATCCGAGTAATTTCTTCAAAATCTAATAAATATTCTTCCCATTTACTATAGTCAGAAGATAAGTCATACTTATTTACAATATAATTAATTTGTCTTTTTAGTTGATTCTCTTTCCTCTCTTGCCTATATGTATTGTATTGATCAGACTCAGTTCTATATTGGTAGTATGTCGATCCAAGAACTAATAGAGTTGCCGTGAAGACAAGTAGAATCATTGAGATAAATATTCTCAATCTCAATGACATTTTGTTCTTAAAAAGATTCATTCTGATTTTATATGAAATTATTGAATTTTTTTTAAAAGAACAATTGAATCCTTCCTCAAATAATACCTTGATTTTTTAGCTGAGTTAAGTAACTAAGTATATCGTTTACAGCTTCTGTTATAGAATTAACAGAAATTGTTGCTCCAGATATAGCAGCAATATTTTTTCTATAAATAAATCTATCAACTATAGTTTTTCCCAGAAATTGACTTAGCCAATTTTTACTTCCAATTTCGCCTCCGTAATCTTCTCTGTAAACTAAAATTTTTATTGATTTTATTACTAAATTTTGATCGAATAATACTAAATAGTCAAAATATTTTGTTTGACTAGGAGCTGTACCTAAGTATGCATAACCAATCTTATTGCAATCGTTTGAAATTTTTAGAAGTCTTTTTGATAAAAAATCCTCTATTTTTTGGTCAACTGCTTTAGATAATTCATACTTCTCAATTGAAAATACTTTTTTAATTTCTCGATCCGCCTTATTACTAATTTGACTGTAGGAATTTAAAGAACCTAATAGTAAAAAAATTAGAATAATTAATTTGTATTTCTTTGTTTTCATGATTAAAAGAATATTCCAATTCCCATATTAAACTGCCCTTTTGCTTTTGATCCTTCTAATGCAGTTCCTTTTGATTGATAATCGATTTTAAAAACAGAACCTCTGGATAGGTGATATGAAGCACCTAATGTCCACTCTTTTCTGTGTAATGCAAGATTTTTCTTAAGCGAACCTTCAACCTCTTTGTGTTGATTTAAATTCTCATACCTTACAAATAAGTCCAGCCTCTGCCTAGCTTGTATTGGAAGCACATTATAAGCAGCTTCAAGATAATATCCACCCATCTTTGAGCCTAAATCTTTATCTCCTGCTAAATTATATTTTTCAGTATCTGAAAGGACAGTATTTATATATTGTGCTCTTACAGAAAAATTATTTTTTACATATCTGGCATCAAGACCAAACATATTTACCCCAACTTGGGATCCAATAATTGATGTATCTGTTGTCAGTGTTTTTCCAGTATAATAAGATGCTCCAAGTCTAAGTCCTAATAATCCGAAATAATCTAACCTTGCTGCAAAGTTTGCATCACTTCCTTGCGACTGAGCACCATTTTGTCTTCCACCTCTCAGACCATCAGTGGCTTTTAGCTTATATGATCCATTATATGAAATTGGTCCATTCATAACATATGCCTGATATCTCAAACTAAATTCAGGGATTCTACCCGCAATACCCATTCCAATTTCTCTCCAAGTTGTTGGAACTATTTTGTTATCTAAAGTTGGTCTTTCAACTCCATTAAAAGTAGTAGACTCGTGATATTCATTAATTATACCCATTGGTACTAAAAGAAGTCCTGCTCTAAGGTTTGTATTATCAGCAAGAGCATAATTTAGCCAAGCTTGCTCAATGTATACTTCTTTTACATGTTCATATTCAATTTCTGTAATAAAAGAAACTCTATCATCAAATTTGTATGCAAATAAAAGAACAAATCTTTGAACATCTAATTCTGATGGACCAGTATCAAAATCATTATAATTTATTTCACCATAACCTCCAATGGTTAAACCAGATTGAAGATCAACAAGATTAAGTAATTGAGTTTGTGCAATGTTTAACTGCTCATCTTCTTCTTGAGAAAAAGAAAAGACAGTAACAGACAATATCATAATTACTATAATTTTTCTCATAAATAAGTTATCTATAATGATTCTAAATAACAAAGATAAACATTATTTAGAATCATTATAAATAAGATTTAAAAATTAGTTATACCCTCATTAGGCTGATACTCATAATTAAAAGTATAATACCTTGATTCATCTGTATAAGCATCTGGGTCTTCTGGAGCATTTTTATAATAACTTAATATTTCCATTTTTGCATACTTTCCATCAAAAGTTCTAAAAACTAAAATTCTACCAGGTGTCGGAGTTATTAGATTTACTGGAGGTCCTTGATAAGTATACCAACTATTTCCTCCTCCAGTAGCTATTGCATAACCACTCTCTGAATCTTGTAAAAACATTGCTAAATCAATTTCTAAAATTGAAGACATAGTACCATTGGCAATGTATACTGCTGCATTTCCAGTTCTATTTGGCTCGTCTATAGTGCCAAGAGATTTACCTCCATTAATTATTATTGATGTGCCTCTAAATGCTACATCCCATTGCGTATCACTTGTAGTTATTTGACCACTTGAGAAATTAAATTTTGTAAACTCCCCAGATATAGGTGTAAATTGACCCGTTCTCTGGTCAACCCCTCCACTTTGAGGAGCATAAAGATTTTCATATTTATTAGATACAATGTCTAATAGCTTTATTTCATCATCTTTTGAGCATGATGAAATAAATAAAAATATAGTTAATAAATAAATAATTGTGTTTTTCATAATCATATTAATTAAAGTTTGTATGAAAGTTTTGAATAAATAATTCTACCTGGATAATTAGGTATATTTTCAGGATCTCTATAATTAAATAAGTTATCAGCTCCTAATGTTATATTAAGTTTTCTAAATTTTTGCGAGATAGATAAATCAGATATAATATGAGACTCAACAAATTTGTCATAATCATCTAAAAGATTATTTCCATTTGAATCTGTTAGACCATATTTACTTCTGAATCTAGTTTTAAAATATAAACTCAATTCATCGTTAAAAAGGTAATTTAATTTAAGATTTATATTATTTTTTGATCTATTATATAAACCGTAATAATCATCTTTGTTGATCTTAAAAGCACTTGAATTATTTGATAATCTTGCATATATCTTACCTTCTTTTATATCATTAATTGCATCAACATCTCTTGATGAAAGAAATTGATATCCAATATTAAAATTAAAATTATTACTAAGTACAATTTTTGAGTTGATTTCAAAGCCTTGAGTAATTACCTTATTTAGATTATAATAGCTAAAGATATTTTGTCCATTAATTTTAGTTGCGATTACCCTGTAATCAATCAAATTATTGATTTGATTTTTGAATAAATTTAGATCAATTAATAAGCTATTATTAGGCTTAAAATTGAATCCAAGATTAATACTTAATGAGTTTTCAGGAGTTAAATTTCCAGTTAATTCGTATTCAGGTATAATCAAATTAGCAAGTTGGCCTAGATTTCTTAGATTAGAAATTACTTCACTTGCCACGTTAAAACCGATTACAGAGTAGCCTGAATTAGAATTAGAAAAATTAAAATAAAGTTGTCTAAAATCTGGTTTTTTAAATCCTTTACCTATTGAAAACTTAGCATTTATTATATCATTTATTTGAGTTCTTATAGAGAAACTAGGACTAAATTCAGATTTATATTGTTCATGCTTATCATATCTTACCCCAAAAATATAGTTGGTATTTTTAAAAATGAATCCTTCATATTGAATAAATGAGTTTAACGAACTTTGATTAATTGATTTTTTATATAAGTTATTTCTATCTAATTGTTCTTCATTATATCCAAGCCCAAGTGTTAATTTATTTTTATCATCAACATTAATGATTGATCTAAATTCTGATTTATAAAGTGATTGTTTAAAGTATGATTCCTCAATGGATGATGAATTTAAATAATTTTCATCGCTATTATATTGGGTATAATAGTTGTCTATAATAAATTTTAAATTATCACTAATTCCATAGTTAAAAGAACTATTTAAATTATTTTCTGTTATAGATATTATACCAAAATCCTCTTCGTTATATTTAAAATCTTGTTCTTGGTTAAATATTCTAATTGAGGAAAAAAATGACCAGTTTTCTCTTTCAAAATTATATCTTAAAAATCCAGTAAAGTTTTTGAAAGGTTCAACCGTTTTCAATAGATCTGATTTATTTAAATCATATCCATCACTTTGATTATGATTAAAATAAGCATTTAATACTCCTGCTTCTTTAGATATATTACCAAATTTTAAATCATATTCTTTAGAAGAATAAGAAGAAAGTTTAGTGCTAATATCAAGTGAAATAGTGTCTATTGATTTAGAAGTAATTAAATTTATAACACCACCAATAGCATCTGTTCCATAAAGACTTGATGAGCTTCCTTTAATTATTTCAATTTTATCAATATTACCAATTGAAATTCTATCTAGATCCAATGTTCCTGATTGTCTTCCAATTAACGGATAACCATCTATTAATATAAGAGTATACTGTGAATCAAGTCCTTGAATTTGTATACCATTAGCACCTCCAAAATCTGGTACAATAAAAATTCCAATTTGATCATCTAATATGTCACTTAATCTACTTGAACTACTTTTTTCAATTTCATTCTTTGATATTAATTTTGCTGGTAGAGGTAAATTTGAAAGCTGTCTAAAAGTTTTTGTTGCAGTTACAATAACTTCATTTAAATCATTCTGTAATACAGTATCTTTTAATGACTGAGAAAAACTAAAAGTCATAAAAAAGATAGAAACGATAATATGTAAAATACTGGGGCTTATATTACCTTATTTAAAATGATTCTAAATTGCAAATATATACTTAGGATTCCAAGCAAGAAAAAATTTAACATATATTTTACATAGATTTTTCTAATTTGAGATTCAATAATATTTATAAAATTTTACGCATCTAAGGTTAATTAATTAAATAGTATTAATTTAATGGGATGGATGTAAGTTCAATTTTAATAGTTCTTCCTTTATTAATTATATTTTCTTACTTATTTGATATTTTTGCAAGAAGAACAAAGTTTCCATCTGTAATTCTTTTAGTCTTAACAGGGATTATTGCAAGATTTATCTCTTCATATTACGGCTTTGATAATTTTCTTTTTCTTGACAGCTTAGTGC
This sequence comes from Bacteroidota bacterium, assembly GCA_038110465.1. Taxonomy (GTDB): domain Bacteria; phylum Bacteroidota; class Bacteroidia; order Flavobacteriales; family Flavobacteriaceae; genus Marisimplicoccus. The sequence goes on from JAYNJU010000003.1 coordinate 74,903, forward strand.
CTGTTCTTGGTACAATTGGTTTAATATTAATTGTACTTGAAGCAGCCCTTGAATTAGAAATCAAAAAAGAAAAAACAGAGATAATTATTAAAGGTTTTTTAGCTGCCTTTATTATTTTAATTGTAAATATTGTCTTAGTAAGTCTATTCTTTGAAAAGGTAATTGGACTATCATATCCAACTTCTGTTATTTACTCAATACCTCTTTCAATTATAAGTAGTGCAGTTGCTATCCCTTCTGCTGTTGGGTTAATTAACAAAAATAAAGAGTTTGTTGTATATGAGTCTACATTCTCAGATATTTTAGGAATTATGATTTTTTATTATTGTATTAGGCAAGCTGAAAAGGGAGAGCCATTAATTGGAGTAGAACCAATAGTTACTCTTTTTGGACAAATAATACTAATAATTATTTTATCTATTGCTATAACTTATCTTTTATTTCAGTTGATTCAAAGAATTGAACATCATGTAAAGTTCTTTCTTATTCTTGCGCTTTTAATTTTGGCATACGAGATTGGAAAAGATTTTCTAAAGTTACCTTCATTAGTTTTAATATTTATTTTTGGAATTTTTCTTTCTAATTTTTCTAATCTAATACCTAATTGGCTGAAAAATTATTTTAAAACAGATAACGTAAATAAATCTGATCTTCATGAGTTTCATTTACTTACAGCTGAATCAACTTTTTTAGTTAGAACTTTTTTCTTTCTTTTCTTTGGATTTTCAATTCCTTTGGAAAGTTTTATTGAGTTTGAGCCCTATATAATTGGTGCTACAGTTTTATTAATTATGTATGGAGTAAGATATTTTTATTTGGCTTTTGCATTAAAGGATGATGATTCAAAACCGTTACTTTATTTTTCTCCTAGAGGATTAATTACAATTTTATTATTCTTGAGTATATCTGACTATGATATTCAAAAAAGCAATATAGTTGATGAGAAAGTTTTGCTTGTAATTATAATTGCTTCTATGTTAATTATGATTCAAGGATCTATTAAAAGAAAAAAAGATGAAAATAGCGAAAATGAAGTTCAACAGTCATTTTCAGATATTGTAGATTCTCAAATAGAAAACAAATGAAAATAATTAAAATAATAATAATAACTTTTTCTATAATTTTTTCATTAGTATACGCTCTTGATCTTGAATATTTTGTTAAAGGAATCAGAGTTGTTTATATGAATGGTCAATCAACAGTTTTTATTGATGATCTTAATTATTTTGATTTTGAGACTATTAAATCAAACTCTAAAAAAAGTCCTTGGGCTGAGAGTAAAAATAAAGTTGTTTCATTTTCGAAAGATTTTGAAGATTATAATATGGAGATGGGTACAGCTGCCTATTTAGTAATTTATAAAGACACAATTATTGCAGAAAAATACTATGAAGGATATTCTTCAGTTTCTTCTACCAACTCTTTTTCTATGGCTAAGACTTTCATTTCAATATTGATGGGCAAGGCGCTAGAACAAGGCTATATAAATAGCTTAGACGATAGTGTAATTTCTTATATACCTGAGTTAAAGGGAAAATTTGCCTCTCAAGTTAAAGTAATAGATCTAGCTACAATGACATCTGGCTTGGAATGGGATGAGGGCACTTCAAATCCTTTTAGTCCTGTTGCTAAACAATATTTTTACAAAGATGTTGTTGGTTTGATGCTTGATCAACCATTTATTGATATGCCTGGTGTAAAATTTCATTACTCTAGCGGTAATACTCAAATTTTATCAACATTAATTGAGAGGGCTACTGGAAGGAAAATTAGTGAAATGTTTGAGAATGAAATATGGCAAAAAATTGATCCAGATCAAGACGCTTATTGGCAAATCGATAGTGAAAACTATAGAAATACTAAATCATTCTGTTGTTTTCATTCAAATGCCAGAGATTTTGCAAGGCTTGGAAAATTATTTTTAAATAATGGTGATTGGGAAGGAAATCAAGTTATAGATTCTAGCTTTATAATTAGATCTAAAAAACCTTATTTAGAAACATTCAATGATTATGGAATTGGAGTTTGGCTTTCAAAATATAAAGATTTAAATATTTCTCTTATGAGTGGTCATCAAGGTCAATATATTATTATGATTCCTGAAAAAGATATGATCATAACCAGATTAGGTCAAAGAGACATAGATTTAGGAAGGCCTGGAGTGTCTCCTGATGTTTTTAAGTATATTGATTATGCACTTGAATTATTAAATTAAAGAGAGATCTTTAATTGAATAGGGCAATGGTCTGAGTGATGAACATGATTCAAAATTTTTGCATCATCTATTTTTTCTTTTAAAGATGCAGAAACCATATTGTAATCAATTCTCCAACCTTTATTATTTGCTCTTGAGTTTGCTCTGTAACTCCACCAACTATAATTGTGGGGTAATTGATTAATTTGTCTGAATGTGTCAACAAACTTATCTCCAATAAATGAATCCAGCCATTCTCTTTCTTCTGGTAAAAATCCTGAAACATTTTTATTTCTGACAGGGTCATGTATATCTATAGGTTTATGACAAATGTTATAATCTCCGCAAATAATTAAATTTTTTATATCGTTATTTAACTTATATATATAATCTTTAAAATCATCCATGAATTTAAATTTAAAACTTAACCTATCAATATTTGTTCCCGATGGAAGGTATAAGCTAATAACAGAATAATTTTTAAAATCTAATCTTAGTATTCTTCCTTCAAAATCCATGTAATCAATTCCTGAGCCATATTCAACATGATTTGGAAGAAGTTTTGAAAAAATAGCAACACCACTATAACCTTTTTTTTGAGCAGAGAACCAATAAGTTTTATAACCTAAGTTTTCTATTAAATTTATATCAACCTGATCTTTGTTAGCTTTAGTCTCTTGAATACAAATTATATCTGGAGATTCATTTTTGAGCCATTCAATAAAACCTTTATTTATTGCAGCTCTAATTCCATTAACATTATAGCTAATGATATTCAATTTTCAAGTTTTTTTAGGAGACTTTTTAGGGTTAGCTCATTTTCTACTATTGATTTTAATTCTGATAAATCAATTCTTTTTTGTTCCATTGAATCTCTGTCTCTTATGGTAAATGTATCATCTTTTAAAGTTTGATGATCAATCGTTACACAGTAGGGAGTTCCAATAGCATCTTGTCTTCTATATCTTCTTCCAATAGCATCTTTTTCATCATAAATTAAATCAATTTCATGATTAAATTCTTTAATCAGTTTTCTGGTATATTCAGGTAGACCATCTTTCTTTAAGAGAGGTAAAAAGGCTAATTTATTAGGTGCAAGTTGTTTAGGAATACTCATTAATATTCTAGAGGTACCGTCTTCTAGAGTCTCTGTTTTTAATGAATTTGATATTATAGCAAGAAACATTCTATCAAGACCAATAGAAGTTTCAATTACAAATGGAGTATAGTTTGTGTCGGAATCAGGATCATAATATTGAATTTTTTTACCTGATAAATTTTCATGACTTTTAAGATCAAAGTCAGTTCTTGAATGAATTCCCTCTAATTCTTTAAATCCAAATGGGAATAAATATTCTATATCACATGCTGCATCAGCATAATGAGCAAGTTTATCATGATCATGAAATCTAAATGAATTTGAATCAATTCCAAGATTTAAATGCCATTTTAATCTTTTATCTTTCCAAAGTTTAAACCAATCTACTTGAGAACCAGGTTTAATGAAAAACTGCATTTCCATTTGTTCAAATTCTCTCATTCTAAAAATAAATTGACGAGCAACAATTTCATTTCTAAAAGCTTTTCCAGTTTGTGCAATACCAAATGGTATTTTCATTCTTGATGTTTTTTGGATATTTAAATAGTTAAGAAAAATCCCTTGAGCAGTTTCAGGTCTAAGATATAATTCCATACTACTTTCTTCTGAAGCACCTAATTTTGTGTTAAACATAAGGTTAAACTGTCTTACATCAGTCCAATTTGAAGTTCCAGAAACAGGACACTTAATCTCTAAATCATCAATAATTTTTTTTATTTCAATTAAATTATCATCTTGAAAAGCTGAAGAAACTCTTGATTTAATTTTTTTTATTGATTCTTTAATCTCTAAAACTTTTGGATTTGTATTAACAAATTGAATTTCATCAAAATTTTCTTTGAATCTTTTTTGACCGCGAATAATTTCTTTTTGAATTTTTAAGTTTAACTTTTCAATATAATCCTCAATTAGAACATCTGCTCGATATCTTTTTTTTGAATCTTTATTATCAATTAATGGATCATTAAATGCATCAACATGACCCGAAGCAATCCAAGTTTTAGGATGCATAAATATAGCAGAATCAATTCCAACAATATTTTCATTTAACTGAACCATTGACTTCCACCAATACTCTCTAATATTATTTTTTAATAGGGTTCCATTATGAGCATAATCATAAATTGCATTTAGGCCATCATAAATTTCACTAGATGGAAATATAAAACCATATTCCTTTGAGTGAGAAATAATTTTTTTTAGAGAGTCGTTATCCATCAGTATATTGCAAAAATAGTTCTTTTTACTATTTTAAATACTTTAATTTGTAATTGAATTAGAATTATGAAAAATCTAATCTTTTTTCTATCCACATTAATTTTAATAAGTGGATGTGCAAAGAGAGGCTCACCCACAGGTGGTCCAAAAGACACTATTCCCCCAGTACTTGTAAATGCAAATCCAAAATTGAACTCAACCTTTTTTGATTCTGATGAAATAAGATTAACTTTTAATGAATGGGTAAAGCTTGATAAGGTTCAGGATCAATTAATAATCTCTCCACCTTTGGAAGAGTCATCTTATGAAGTTAAACCATTATCAGGTGTAACCAAAAAAGTATTTTTAAAATTTTTGGATAGCCTAGATTCAGAAACTACATACACAATAAATTTTGGTAATAGCATTAAAGATAATAATGAGAATAATCCTTTAACTTTTTTTAGTTACACATTTTCTACAGGAGCAACTATTGATTCTCTTTATGTTAGAGGTAAAGTTAAAGACGCATTTAATTTAGACACTGACGAATATGTTTCTATCCAACTATACAGGGTTGACACTCTTTATAATGATTCAATAATTTTTAATGATCGCCCTACATATATATCTAACACATTAGACTCTGTTACATATCAATTTCAAAATTTAAAAGAAGGTAAATATTTAATTATTGCTTTGAAAGATATTGATAATAACTATTTTTTTGATCCATTCAATGATAAAATAGGGTTCATTGATTCTTTAATTACATTACCTAGAGATTCTATTATTGATTTTAAATTATTTAAAGAAGAGACTGATTTGATTTGGGATAAGCCCTTTTTTATTAATAGTGAAAAAATAGGATTTGGTTATTATGGTAAGTTGGATCTTGATAAAATCAAAATAGAATCAAACATTCCTGATAGTGTTGAATACTCATTTATTAAAAGTAAGGAAACAGATACCATTAATTTATGGTTATCGAGAAATAGTTTAGATTCTCTTAGATTTAATTTGATTGAAATAGATACTACTAAGTTAGTTACTGTCAAATTTGATCGAACAAAAGATTCATTAATTGACTCTCTTCAGATCTCTTCAAAAACAACTAGTATAATTCATCCTAAAGAATCTTTTAAACTCTCGTATAATATTCCTTTAAAGAACATTAATGATTCTATGATTTCTATTTTTGATATTGATTCTATTGCTGTTCCTTTTTCTTCAAGCTTCGATAATGATAAAGGAGAAATTGAAATTAAGTTTCAAGTTGCACCCTCGGATAAATATGAAGTTTTAATTAAACCAAATGCAATATTTGATTTAAAAGGAGTGTCTAACGATACACTACAATATAATGTTGTAAGTCAAACACTTGAAGATTATGGTAATATTTTTCTAGATGTAATTAGAAACAGTAACTCAAAATTTATTCTTCATTTATTAGACTCAAACAATGATATTATTAGAGAATTTAATAATGTATACCAAAATGACACATATACTTTTGATCTAATTAGACCAGGTAACTACACTTTTAGATTAATTGAGGATTTGAATGAGAATGATAAGTGGGATACAGGGAATTTTCTAAAAAAAATAGTTCCTGAGCCTGTGTACTATTATCCGAATCAACTTGAAGTTAGGCCTAATTGGGATCTTAATGAAGTTTTTAATCTAACAATAATAAATTCCGAGAGGGATTCAATTAATTAAACTATGAGTAGAATCTATTTTATAACATTTTTATTTTTTACTAACATAATTCAAAGTCAAATTAGTTATTTTCCCTCAAAAGATAATTGGGAATCAAAACCTGCTTCTTTTTATGGATATGACCAAACTAAACTTAATGATGCAATCAATTTTGTAATTGAAAATCAGAACAAAGGAAATAAAGATCTAAGGATTGAAATCTTAAAAGGTTTTGCATCTGAACCATATCACAGCATACTTGGACCAACAAAAAAGAGAGTTGATTCTAATGGCTTAATACTAAAAGATGGATATATTATTGCTTCTTGGGGTGATGTGAAAGAAGTAGATATGACATTTAGTGTTACTAAAAGTTATCTTTCTGCTCTTTCAGGAATTGCAATAGATAAAAATTTAATTTTTTCTGAAAAAGATTTTGTTTCACAATATGTATGGGATAAAACATTTGATGGAGAATTTAATAGTAAAATTACTTGGGAGCATCTTTTAAATCAGTCGTCTGATTGGAAAGGAAATTTGTGGGGGATAAATGATTGGGAAGACAGACCTGATATTTCAAAAAATATTGACGAATGGAGATCTCAGATTCAACAAGAACCTGGAACATCATATAAGTATAATGACGTTAGGGTTAATGTTCTTGCTTATTCTCTTTTACATGTTTTTAGAGAACCTTTACCTAAAGTTTTAAAAAATTACATTATGGACCCAATTGGGGCAAGTAATAGTTGGAGATGGTACGGTTATGAGAATTCATGGGTAAACATAGATGGTATTATGGTGCAATCTGTGTCTGGAGGAGGACATAATGGAGGTGGAATTTTTATAAACTCTGAAGACCATGCTAGGTTTGGGCTTCTATATTTAAATAAAGGAATTTGGGATGGTAAAAGGGTTTTAAGTGAGGATTGGATTTCAAAATCTATTATTCCTTCAAAAACTAATTCTGAATATGGTTATATGTGGTGGTTAAACTCAGAAGGTGGAGAAGATTATGCAAAATCTGACTGGAAAGATGTTCCTACAAATGTATTTTATGGAGCTGGATTTGGAGGAAATTATATTGTTGTAATTCCAGACGAAAAAATAGTTATAGTTGGAAGATGGTTAGGAAGAAACACAATTGGCACTTTTGTTAAAATGGTTCTTGAATCTAAAATAAATTAAAGTTTAGCTTTAAGATATTCTTTATTCATTCTAGCAATGTTTTTTATAGAAATGCCTTTAGGGCACTCTACTTCACAAGCTCCAGTATTTGTGCAATTACCAAAACCTTCTTCATCCATCTGTTTAACCATATTAAGGACTCTTTCTTTTGCCTCAACTTTACCTTGTGGTAAATAAGAAAACTGTGAAACTTTTGCTGAAACAAAAAGCATTGCAGATGCATTTTTACATGTTGCAACACACGCCCCACAACCAATACAAGTAGCTGCATCAAAAGCATTATCCGCATCTTCTTTTCTAATTGGAATTGTGTTTGCATCTTGAGTATTCCCAGAGGTGTTAATACTTATATAACCTCCAGAATGTTGGATTCTATCAAATGCACTTCTATCAACTACTAGATCTTTTATAATTGGAAAAGATTTTGCCCTAAATGGTTCAATGACAATTGAATCTCCATCTTGAAATTTTCTCATATGTAATTGACAAGTAGTTATTCCTGTGTCAGGACCATGAGCTCTTCCATTAATAAATAGAGAACAACTTCCGCAAATTCCTTCTCTACAATCATGATCAAATGCAATTGGATCAACCCCCTCTTTGATTAATTTTTCATTTAATACATCCATCATTTCAAGAAATGACATATCAGGAGAGATTTCATCAATTTGATAATCTTGAAAATCACCTTTAGAGTTTGAATTTGATTGTCTCCAAATTTTAAGGTTAAGTCTCATATTAATATTTTGCTGGTTCATTATTAGTGATTGTTTTTAGTATAAAATCTCTAAGATCTTGATTAGATTTTTTAAGATCCTCTCTTCTTAAATACATCATATGCCCACTTTCATAACCTTTAAAAGTAAACCTGTCTTTTAATTTTCCAGTTGGATCTACTTGCTGAATAGTATACTTAGCTGCTGAAAATGTTGTAGCTCCATCATAGTAACCTGATTGAATTAAAACATTTAGAAATTGGTTTTCCGCAATAGCTTCTCTAAAGTTTCTTCTAATTCTTATATTATCTGAATTCCATGGTCTTACAGATAATTCGCCTCTAGCCCAAGTATTATATTTTATATCAGTATCAAACTTTAAAATCTCTCTGTTATATGCATTTATTGCAGGAGTAAAAGCATGATCCCATGCACTTAGCTCTGGTGAATATTCAGGTGACACACCTGCATCTCTGCTATCAATCCCTTTATATCTTGAATCTAATCTTCCGATAGTGAATCCTTCATCTCTTAATAATTCTTTCCAAAAAAAGTTAGTAGAAATATTCAAATTATTATCAATAACCTGATCATATTTAATTCCTGTAAGACTTTCTATTTTTTTTGCAATCTCATGTTTTTTATCATCTGAAATGAATCCTCCCTTGGCAAGGGATGGAAGTAATTCATTATATGCAAAATCTTCTGATATATTAATAAGTTCATCTAAACTTTTGGACTGAAATTCATCATCCAATTTATTATGATACCATGCAGTAGCAGTAAAATAAGGGAAGTCAACTGTTGGCAGAATAATACCTCCTGATTCATATCTCAATTCGTAATCTGCTGGTGAAACAAGTATAACACCATTTAAGTACATCCACTGGTTTTGTTGAAGCTCATGTGCAAGACCCATTACTCTAATACCTCCATAGCTTTCTCCAATTATATATTTTGGAGATTTCCACCTTTCATTTCTTGTTACAAATGTGCTTATCCACTCTGCTAAATACTCCACATCTTGATTAACTCCAAAGAACTTATCTGTAGCTTCCTTTTTACTCATTTCTTTCAAAATTCTAGAGTATCCAATATTAATTGGGTTAACAAATACAATGTCAGCAACATCTAGAATTGAATATGGGTTAGATTTATAACCATAAGGCTGAATAGGATGACCTTCATCATCAACAATTAAATTGTAAGGGCCTGTATACCCCATATGCATCCAGATAGATGCAGCTCCAGGTCCACCGTTAAAAGATATAATTAATGGTCTATTAGAAGTATTGTTTATATCAGTTCTTTTATAAAAAGTATAATGTAATGTTGCAATTACATCACCTTTAACATCCCATATAGGCTGAGTACCAATTTCAGCTGAATAATTAACTTTTTTTTCAAGAATAGTTGTTGTATGGTTAGTAACTACTTTTAAATCAGCTGGAATTCTTCTGCTTGAGTTTTCATTTTGAGAAAATGAAAATGAGCAAAAAATTATAAGCAATATTGTTAAAAAATTTCTCATGATTATTTATATGATCTTGTTTTAATTTCTATTTCTTCATAATTAAGATCTTCTTTATGAAGAATTGGTTTTGAGGGTGATGAATTATATTCCCATGCAGATACAAACTTAAAGTTTGAGTCATCTCTTATAGCCTCACCATCTTCTGTCTGAAACTCTTCTCTAAAATGGCCGCCACATGATTCTTTTCTTTCCAATGCATCTATAGCAAATAACTCTGCTAGCTCTAAAAAGTCTGAAACTCTTACTGCCTTAGCAAGTTGTTCGTTAAACTCATTTTTTGATCCGGGAACATTGACATTTTTATGAAAATCATCTCTTAAATCTTGAATTTCTTTAATAGCGATGATTAAATCCTTTTCATTTCTTGACATTCCACATTTATTCCACATTATTTTTCCTAGCTTTTTATGGTAAAAATCAACAGAATTTTTTCCTTTATTTGAAATAAGTTTTTCAAGTTGTTGAGAAACTTCATTTTCACTTTTATCAAATTCAGGTGACTGAGTAGAAATTTTTCCAGTACTTATTTCATTAGACAAATAATCTCCAATCGTATATGGTAGGACAAAATAACCATCAGCTAATCCTTGCATTAGAGCAGAAGCTCCAAGTCTGTTAGCTCCATGATCCGAAAAGTTTGCTTCTCCAATTGCAAAACAACCTGGAATTGTTGTCATTAAGTTGTAATCAACCCAAACACCTCCCATTGTGTAATGCACTGCAGGATAAATTTTCATTGGTAGCTTGTATGGATCTTCATCTACAATTTTCTCATACATCTGAAATAAGTTTCCATACTTTTGTTTGATGACTTCACTTCCTAATTTGTAAACTATATCATGATTAGATGTATCTGACCCATTAATCTTTGCTTTTTCTTGACCATATCTAATTATTGCATGTGAAAAATCTAAATATACTGCTTCACCGGTTTGATTTACACCATATCCTTTGTCACATCTTTCTTTTGCTGCTCTAGATGCAATATCTCTTGGAACAAGATTTCCAAAAGCAGGATATCTTCTTTCCAAATAATAGTCTCGATTTTCTTCTGGAATATCAATTGGTGAAAGTTGACCTTTTCTTATAAGTTCAGCATCAGATTTTTCTTTAGGGACCCAAATTCTACCATCATTTCTAAGAGATTCTGACATTAGGGTTAATTTAGACTGATAATCTCCTGAAACAGGAATACAAGTTGGATGTATTTGAGTAAAACAAGGATTTGCAAAAAATGCTCCTTTTTTGTGAATTTTCCATGCAGCTGATACGTTACTTCCCATAGCATTTGTGGAAAGGAAAAAGATATTTCCATAGCCTCCAGAAGCAATTACAACCGCATGAGATGAATGTCTTTCTAATTCTCCACTAACTAAATTTCTAGCAATTATACCCCTTGCTTTTCCGTCAATTACAACAATATCCATCATTTCATGTCTATTAAACATTTCAATTTTTCCTCTAGCAATTTGTCTATTCATTGCTGAATATGCTCCTAGTAAAAGTTGCTGACCAGTTTGACCTTTAGCATAAAAAGTTCTTGAAACTTGGACACCACCAAAAGATCTATTATCAAGTAAGCCACCATAATCTCTTGCAAATGGGACACCCTGAGCTACACATTGATCTATTATATTACCTGATACTTCTGAAAGTCTATAAACATTAGCTTCTCTTGACCTATAATCTCCTCCCTTGATTGTATCATAAAAAAGTCTATAAGTGGAGTCACCATCTCCTTGATAATTTTTAGCAGCATTAATACCACCTTGGGCTGCAATTGAATGTGCTCTTCTTGGAGAATCTTGGAAACAAAATGATTTTACATTATAGCCAAGTTCAGCAAGAGTTGCTGAGGCTGAAGCACCAGCAAGACCTGTTCCAACAACTATTATATCAATATTTCTTTTATTTGAAGGACTTACTAGATTAATCTTTCCTTTGTGATTTGTCCATTTATTTGATAATGGTCCATTGGGTATTTTTGAATTTAAACTATTCATGAACTAAGATTATGGAAAACTGCAATAAATATAAATCCTGCAGGAATTAATATTGAAAATAAAAATGTTACTTTTTGAATCAAGCCATAATATTTTGAATCTACACCAATAGTTTTAAATGAAGAGCTAAAACCATGTAAAAGATGTAGAGCTAGAAAAACAAAAGAAAATGAATAAATAATTGTCTTAAAAGGGCTCTCAAATTTATGCACAAGCTCATCATAATACCTATTGGGGTCTTCAGGTAAAAATTCTACATATTTATAATTCATTTCTGGAATCCAAAAGTCTATAAAATGAATTACTAAGAAGACTAAAATAACACCTCCACTAAAAATCATATTTCTTGATATCCATGAAGAGTTTGAGTTTCCTGAATAACTCTTATAATTTTTTGCTCTTGAATTTGAGTTTAAAATTTCTAAATAAAAACCCATTAAAAAATGGAATATTACTCCAAAAATCAAGATTGGCTGAAGTACAAACTGAACTAAAGGATTAGTTCCCATAAAGTGAGAAAGTAAATTAAATAAATCTTCACTAATTACAGAAGTAACATTTATAAGAAAATGCTGTGTTAAAAAAACAACAAGAAAAAGGCCTGAAAGAGCCATCAATATTTTTCTTCCTATTGAGGAGTCTATAAGCTTCATATGCTTTAATTCAATACAAAATTAATGCATAAAGGTTTAAATTACTACTGAATTTGGAATTCCTTTTGTAAATTATCCTTATCCTTTATAATAGAAACTTTATAAGTGTCCGTGCCTAAGAATTCTTCCCCTTTTTTTAGATTATAATTCAAGAAATTAAATCCTTTATCTAGTAATCCTTTTTCTTCATGAATAATATTATTATTTGAGTCAACTATTGACATCTGATATTCACCTGCTGTTGATGAAAAAATTGATATTTCTAGATTTGGTTCATTTGAAGTACTCCATATATTTCTTTGTCTACCCCATGAATTAGATTTCTTTATATTTTTTAATGGATATACATATAAAGATGAATTTAAAATATCTTCTGTTAAGTTTTGTATTTTTTCAATTTCAGCTAAATATATTGATCTTCCATGAGTACCAACTAATAAATGTTTTTCATCTTTTTGAATTACTAAATCATGAACAGCTGCTGCAGTTAAACCCTTTTGGAATGGCTCCCATGATTCCCCGGAATTTAAAGAAATGTATACACCATGATCATTACCAAGATATAAATTGTTCTGATTTATATTGTCTTCTATAATTACATTTACTGGAGAGAATGGAAGATTAGAGCTTATAGGTTTCCATGTATTTCCATAATTGTCACTTTTGAAAACTAGTGGAGAAAAATTATCCCACCTGTATCCATTAAGTGAAACATATACAGTTTTTTCATCATGAGATGATGCAAACACCTTACTTACCCACATGTCTTTTGGAAGACCTGAGGAAATATTTTTCCAAGTTTTTCCTCCATTCTTTGTTACATGAATTAAGCCATCATCAGTTCCTACATATAGTATTCCTTCAGAAATATTTGATTCAGATATTGTAGTTATTGTTCCATATGGAACATTACCTTTCTTTCCGCCATTTGTTAAATCTTTAGAGACACTCTCCCAATCATCACCTTGATTTTCTGATTTATGAAGGAAGTTTGTGCCGAAGTAAATTACGTCTTGATTGTGAGGAGATAAAAGAATCGGAGTCTGCCAATTAAATCTAAATGGGGATTCACCTAAATCATGGACTGGCTTAATCAAAGTTCTTTTACCTGAATTTAGGTTAATTCTATAGTAATAGCCAAATTGAAATCCTGTATATATAATATTAGAGTCTCTACTATCGATTTGAACTTCCATTCCATCTCCCCCAAGAAGCATTTCCCAAGGATATTTTCCATCCATTTCCCATCTTTTATTTTCAGTATAATTATGAGGCCCCTTCCAGACACCGTTATCTTGTAGTCCACCATATACATTGTATGGCTTTTCATAATCTACATTTATTGCATAAAACTGGCCAACTTCGGTAGAATTATTTTTTATCCAATTTTTTCCATCATCATATGTAATGTTTACACCTCCATCATTTCCATTTATAAGATGACCCGATCTATTAGGATTAATCCAAAGATCATGATGATCGGCATGAACATTTTCTTTTCCAATTCTATAAAAAGTTTTACCTCCATCATCAGATGTAATTATTGGAACTCCATATGTGTAAATTTTATTATGATTATTTGGATCAACATGAATTTTACCAAAATAATATCCATATGTATTATAAACACCATCTAAAAAAGATTCATGGGTTTTATTCCATGTATTTCCTCCATCTTCACTTCTGAAAACTTCTGCTCCTATAATAGGAGTATCAAATAATTCTGAATTTGCATCAACTAAATATTTATATAAATCTGAAGGGTCTATTTCATTTTCATTAACCATTCTTCTCACTTCTTCAGCATTATATTTCGAAGGAAATCTATTTGATCTAAGAAAAGAATTTAAATCCTTATCCTCTATCAATGAAAAGTCTTCCTTAGAAATGTCTTTAAAGGTATTTCTATTTATTCCTGTTGAATTATTAGCCTGAACTTGATCTCTAAAAAATTGATTGTCATGAACAGCATATAAAATATTTTCATCAAAAACAGCTAAACCTATTCTTCCAACTCCTTCTCCATTTGGAAATCCAGATTCTAAACCAGAAATTAGTTGCCAAGTATCACCAGCATCCTGACTTTTATATATTCCGGAAGAAATCCCATCTTCATCAAAGTTCCAAGCCTTTCTGTCTTTTTCCCATGAAGTTGCATACATAGTTTTAAAGTCTTTAGGATTATATGCCATATCAATAATTCCTGTAACATCATTAATATATAAACTTCTAGTCCATGTTTTTCCACCATCTTTTGTTACGAATACACCTCTCTGCTCATTTTTAGAATATAAGTGTCCTGTTACTCCTACTACTACATGATCTTTGTTATCGGGATTAACAAGTATCTTTCCAATATGATGGCTATCAGTTAAACCTACATTTTTCCAGTTTGTACCATCTTCATTAGTTTTAAGTATTCCTATACCTGAGTATGATGACCTAGAGGAATTATTTTCTCCAGTACCTACCCACAATATTTTATTATCCCAATCCATTGTAATCTCACCTATATTCTGAGTTGGCCAATCATCAGAGATTGACTTAAATGATGTGCCATTATTGTCAGTATACCAGACTCCTCCAGATGCATAAGCAACATAAAACTTAGTTGGATCTTTTGGGTTAACTTCTAAAGCTACTACTCTACCACTCATAATAGTCGGCCCAATATTTTTAAATTTTATATTCTTTACTCTTGATGATTCGGAGAGTAACTCTTTGATTTCATATGCATTTACTACTCTATCTGAATCTGTTGATTTAGGTTGTGCAATAACTAGTAAAGGAATGAAACTTATTATTACTGCTAGCTTTAAGTTTTTCATAATGGTATTTTTAATTAAATTATAAACATTATATTAATTTTCTCTAGATATTTACAAAAAAATAAATGAGATATAATCCTTTAAATAGTACAATTTATTCCAGAAATAGAATGAACTTCATGGATCAGATGAACGGAAATTCATTGGCTGTATTCAATTCAAATGATATTTACCCAGTAAGTGCAGATACTGAGCTTCCGTTTGAACAGCATAGAGATATTTTCTATTTGACGGGAATTGATCAAGAAGAAACTATTTTAATATTAAGCCCTACAGCTAAAAATGCTAGGGATAGAGAAATTTTATTTATTAGAAAGTCTGATGATCATACAAAGGTTTGGGAAGGTGAAAAGCACAGCAAAAAAAGAGCTAACGAGTTATCAGGAATTGAAAACATAAATTATGTAGAAGATTTCAAAGATATCCTTCATTCGATAGTATCAAAGGTTGATACTTTTTATATAAATAAAAATGAACACTATAGAGCTAATTCTCCTGTAGAAACTAGAGAGGATAGATTTATTTCATGGCTGTTAAAAAAATACCCTGCTCATAAAGTTTCAAAAAGTAACCCTATTCTTCAAAGGTTAAGGTCTATTAAACATCCTGATGAAATTGAACAGATAAAAAATGCATGTGATATTACAAAAAAAGGATTTTTGAGAGTACTTAATTTCATAAAACCAGATGTTTGGGAATATGAGATAGAAGCAGAATTTATTCATGAGTTTATAAATAATTCTTCCAAAGGATTCGCCTACTCTCCTATTATTGCAAGTGGAAATGATAATAATGTTCTTCACTATATAAAAAATAATAAAAAGTGTTTGAAAGGAGATTTAATACTTATGGATGTTGGAGCTGAATATGGAAATTATTCAAGTGATATGACCAGAACAGTTCCTGTATCTGGAAAATTTTCTCAAAGGCAAAAGCAAATATATAATGCAGTTCTAAACGTAAAAAATGAGGCAACTAAACTTCTAAAAGTTGGAAATAACTGGAAGAATTTTCATGAGCAGGTCGGTGAAATAATGACTAAGGAATTATTAGATGTTAGCTTATTAGATAAAAATGATATTAAAAATCAAAGTAAAAAAAATCCAGCGTACAAGAAATATTTTATGCATGGCACATCTCACCACTTAGGTCTTGACACTCATGATTATGGCCTTCTTGAGGATCCATTTCAAGAAAACATGGTTTTTACTGTTGAGCCAGGAATATATATTCCCCAAGAAGGTTTTGGAATTAGGCTTGAAGATGATGTTGTTATAAAAGCAAATGGTGAACCATTTAATTTAATGAGTGATATACCAATTGAGATAGATGAGATTGAAGATCTTATGAATAGCTAACATCCACAGTCTTTACCACAGTCACCTTCTGAAGATTTGGATTTTTTAAAATATTTATTATAAAGAAAAAATAGAGCAAATACTGCTAAAAAAGCTACTAGTAAAAATTGAAGTTCTTGCATCTAGATTAAAATTTGATAGACTATTAAACACGTAAAGTAAGCTAAAGTTGTCATAAAAATCAACTGAATTATTGGCCATTTCCAAGAATTTGTCTCTTTTTTAACTATGGCCAGTGTGCTCATACATTGCATTGCTAAAGCATAAAATAACATCAATGATATTCCAGTTGGAAAATTAAATACAAGCTCCCCATCTGATTTTTTTTCTTTAGCCATTCTTGATTTGATAGTTTCTTGATCTTCTGAGCCAACACTATATATTGTAGATAAAGTCCCAACAAAAACCTCTCTAGCTGCAAATGATGTTACAAGTGCAATTCCAATCTTCCAATCATATCCAAGAGGTCTAATAACAGGCTCTATTGTTTTTCCAACAAATCCTATGTAAGAATTTTCTAACTTATATGATTCAATGTTTAATTGAAGTTCATAATCGGAAATATCTACATTCTCATATTGAGATCTGATAATCTCATCTGCATTTCTATAGTTACTTCCAGGACCATTTGATGCCATTATCCATAGCAAAATTGATATAGCAAAAATTATTTTACCTGCTTCAACAACAAATGACCTTGTTTTATTATAGACATTTAAAAATATATTCTTAATTAGAGGTAATTTGTAATCTGGCATCTCGAGGACTAGATAACTTTTTGAATCTCTTTTAATTATAGCTTTTAAAATAGTGGACGAAAATATTGCAAGTAAAAATCCCAATACATAAAGACCCATTAAGGTCAGACTTTGATAGCTAATCCCAAATATTTTATCACTTGGAATTACTAATGATATTAAAATTAAATATACAGGCAGTCTTGCAGAACATGTCATAAATGGGGTGACAAGAATCGTAATCAATCTCTCTTTCCAATTTTCAATATTTCTTGTGGCCATAACTGCTGGTATCGCACATGCTACTCCAGATACTAATGGAATTAAGCTTTTGCCACCAAGTCCGAACTTTCTTAAAGTCCTATCCATTAAAAAAACTACTCTACTCATATATCCTGTTTCCTCAAGGATTGATATAAAAAAGAACAGAAGTGCTATTTGAGGAATAAATATTAAGATTCCAGCAAGCCCAGGCAATACTCCCTCAGAAATTAAAGATGTAAATACCCCATCTGGAAGAGAAAGTTTAACTGATTGGCTTATTGAAACAAAAGTATTATCAATAAAGTCCATTGGAATACTACTCCAGTCAAAGATGACTTGAAAAATTAATAGTAAAATTGAAAAGAATATAAGGTACCCCCATAAACTATGTAAAAGAATTCTGTCAATGACTCCTCTTAAACCTGAAGCTTTCAAATTATCCTTTACATATGCTTTCTTGAGAATTTCATTAATTATTTGATATCTTTTTATAGTTTCCCTTTGCTGAAGTTTTTTTAGATATGACTCTGTTTGAGTTTTAAACTTTCCTTTATCATCAATTTTATTTCTTTGAAGTTTAGTGAAATTTATATCTTGAGTAATTAGTAACCAAAGCTTATAAATTGACTCACCTGGAAAAGTTTTCTGTAGATTAGAAAAATATTCTGGATCAATTTCATTGATATCAAAAGCTGGTTTATCAGATAAATTTCTGTAATTTTTTAATTCATTTTTTAATTCTTCAAAACCGTCATTTTTTCTAGCACTTAGTAAAACAACCTTAGTGTCAAGATCTGATTCAAGTTGATTAGTGTCAATTTCAATTCCTTTAGATTGTAATTGATCAGCCATATTTATGGCAAGTATTGATGGGATTTCAAGATCTTTAATTTGACTAAATAATAATAAATTTCTTTTTAAATTTTCTACATCAGCAACTACTATTACCACATCTGGGAAATCTTTGTTATTCTTGTTTAGCAATAGATCAAATACTATACTTTGATCGATTGATTGAGTATTTAATCCATATGTTCCTGGAAGATCTACTAGCTGCACATTTGTAGTCCTGTCTATTTGAAAAAATCCATTTTTTTTCTCAACTGTAACTCCAGGATAATTTCCAATTTTTTGTTTCAATCCAGTAAGGCTATTAAAAACAGATGATTTTCCTGTATTAGGGTTTCCAATTAATGCTACTGTAATAGTTTTAACCATTCTAATTTTTTATTTCTACTATAACATTACTGGCTGTAACAAAGTCAATAGATAAATGTGACTCATCTATTTTTAAATAAATAGGTCCCTTTTTTGATGCCAATCCAAGAACGGTGATCTCATTTCCAGGAAGACATCCCATTTCTAATAAGGTCAAGGGGATACTATCTGTAATCAAATCAGTAACAACTGCTTTATCTCCTTTTTTTAACTTATCTAAACTTATCAATATTATAATCTAAATGAGGGTTACAAATGTAAAAGATTAATTTTAAAACTCTTGTTTTAAAATATACACGTCTTTGACAAGTTGCTTCATGGACTCTTTATCTGTTCCATCATAAAATCCTCTTATTCTTCTTTCAGGATCTATTAATACAAAATTTTCTGTATGTATCATATCATATTCAGATGAAGTTTCTATATCCTCAGCTACTAAATATGATTTTCTTGCTAACTCATATATTTGTTTTTTATCTCCAGTTACCATATTCCATTTATAGTCTAAAACACCTTTTTCAATTGAGTAGTCTTTTAATACACTTACTGAATCAATTTCTGGAGTTACAGTATGAGATAATAAATAAACTTGATCATCATCAAGAAATTCTTCTTGAAGATCAATCATGTTATCTTTCATTATAGGGCAAATTCCAGGACATGTTGTGAAAAAAAAGTCAGCTATGTAGATTTTACCATCATAGAATTCATTAGTAACAGTCTGATTATTTTGATTAACTAACTCAAAGCTAGAAATCTTGTGAAACCTTTTTATATGCTGTATGGTACTATCTACCAATTGAAATTTAACCATATTAGGCTGAAAAATTGGTAGTTTCTCTTGAGGCTTTAAAACATTATAAAACATGATCACAGCAGCAGCAGAAATCAAAAACATTGTTGCAATAAATAATCTATATTTTTTTAACATATTTTTCAAAAACAAAGGAAAACAAAGATAATTCAAGCAATTAAATTAGTCTTATATTTGCTCTTCAATTTTATTTATGTTTACACCTGAATTTTTTATAAAAGCTACACAATTACTTTTATCTCTTTCAATCCTAATCATTTTACATGAATTGGGTCACTTTATACCTGCAAAGCTGTTTGGAACAAGAGTTGAGAAATTCTATTTATTCTTTGATGTTAAATACTCATTATTTAAAAAGAAAATTGGAGAGACTGTTTATGGGATTGGTTGGCTTCCACTTGGAGGATATGTAAAAATATCAGGTATGATTGATGAAAGTTTTGATAAAGAACAGATGGCCAAGCCTGCTCAGCCATGGGAATTTAGGTCAAAACCTGCATGGCAAAGATTAATTATAATGCTAGGAGGTGTTACTGTGAATCTAATTGTTGGTTTTGTTATTTATATGATGGTTTTATTTGTTTGGGGGAAAGAAACTCTTCCTCAATCAAATATTCCACTTGGAATGGATCCTTCTCCTATCATTGAAAAAATTGGGTTTGAAAACGGTGATAAAATTCTAAATGTAGATGGAAAGGAACTAGATAATGTTCTTGAAATAAACAGAATGCTATTATTTAGGCCCGTAGACTTCATTACAGTTGAAAAAAATGATGGATCAATTTCTCAGATTGATGTTCCTTCCGACCTAGGAAATGAAATTTTTCAAAGTGGTCAAATTAATAGTTTTACTCCACTTTTTTCTGCTGAAATTGACAGTGTTGTCCCTGATTCACCTGCACTATATTCAGGATTACAGCCTGGAGATAAAATTTTGAGTGTAAATGATTTTCCTATAACCGATTGGAGTTCATTTTCAGATTGGCTTGATGATAATTCTGATTCACAAATTGATGTTCTCGTTGACAGAAATAATTCTAATTATACTATTTCAATAGAAAGAAATGATGATGGAACTATTGGTGTTTTTCCTGCAATAAATATTAGAACTACAAATCAAAAAGTTGGTTTAGCAGACAGTATAATCCAAGGGTTTGAATATGGATATTGGACTTTATATGAGTACGTGGCAGGTTTTAAATATATTTTTACTAAAAAGGGAGCACAGCAACTTGGAGGATTTGGAACTATCGGTAATATCTTTCCTGCAACATGGGATTGGAAAGGGTTTTGGCTTTCTACAGCTCTAATATCTATTATTTTAGCATTCATGAATGTTCTTCCTATTCCTGCTCTTGATGGTGGGCATGTAATGTTTTTACTTTATGAAATGATTACAGGTAAAAAGCTGAGCGATAAGTTTATGGAAACGGCAACTATGATTGGCTTTTTTCTACTTATTGCCTTAGTTCTTTATGCTAATGGTAATGATTTATTTAGAGCATTTGGATAAAAAAGGCTGAGTTTCCCCAGCCTTTATTTCTAGTTTAATACAAAAAATTTAGAAGTTATATTTTAAACCTATTGATAGGTTTCTACCCATTTCATAAATCCCTGCATATTTTAATCTAGATAAATGGTCATAGTATTCTTTATCAAAAACATTATTCACTGTCCAAAATATATTTAAATCATTTTCAAGAAATGTTGTTTTCCAGTTTCCTGATAAATTAAGTAGTGAATATCCACTTGTCTTTTCCTCATAATTAGAAACTCTTCCTTGTTTTGCTTTTGCAATAAAGTCAATTTCTAAAGAGTAATCATTACTGAAGTCAATATTAAATACTTGATTAAAAGTTAATGGAGAGATAAAAGGGAGTGCTTCTTTATCAGATGTTTCACCAAAAATATATTCTATTGATGAATAATATTTTAGCCAATTTAGATTGGTCTTTTTATTTAAATGAAATTCACCTCCATAAAGAACTGCATCTTGCTGTAAATAGTCATAGACTCTATACCCATCAGCAAAAATTAAGCTAGGATTTAAATATATATAGTCATTAATATTATTATAAAATAGATCAAAAGAGATTAAAGAATTTTCATTATTAATTTGTAGAGATAAATCTGCTTGCAAACTTGTTTCGGCATTTAAATTAGTATTTCCTTTCTTATACTGAAATGATCCATGATGAACACCATCTGCAAATAATTCAATTAAACTTGGTGCTCTAAATCCAGAGCTTAAATTCACTCTAAGAATAGAGTTAGAAAAATTGCTTTTAATTCCAATTGATCCATTAAATCTTGAATAATCGTTTGAAATATTATTTGAAGAGATAGATCTACTATCATATCTAACTCCAATTAATGCTTGATTATTACTTGAAATGTTTAATTGACCTAAAGCAAATAATCCAAAATCATTCATTTGGGAATCAGGTATTAACTCTTCATGACCAAAATTTGTATTTTCTTGATCAAGAAGATTAAT
>JAYNJU010000003.1:97003-98905 GCA_038110465.1 Bacteroidota bacterium
ATGATCCTCATCTTCCTCATGTGCACCAAACTCTTTTCTTTGGTTAACTTGGTGTCCTAGGGTAAAATTCAATATGTGATTATTGCCCATATCAAAGGTATTGTTCCAAGTCAAAATTGAATGGCTTAACTCTTGGAATTCACCTTCTTCTTCATGTTCTACTTCATCATGTTCTTCTTCACTTTCATCATGAATCATTGGAATTCCAATAGAACTGTTTGTTAAACTATATCTTAAATCAGATGATAGCTTTTCACTATTAAAAGATAAACCTGATTTAAAATCATTTTGGTTAAACCATGAGTTTTCAATTTCTTTATTAGGAGAAGAAAACTCACCATTTTCAATAATATCTCCTCTTAACAGATAACTAAAGTTTCCTGATTTTCCATTAATACCAAGATTATTTGTAAAACCATTATAGTTAGAATTATATATACTTGTAAAATCTATATCTTGGCCATCTGATAATTTATATTTTTCAGGTTCAACATAAATAACTCCTCCCATAGCGTCACTTCCGTAAAGAACATAAAGAGGTCCCTTAACCACTTCAACAGACTCACTACCTGAGCTACTAATTCCAATTCCATGTTCTTCTCCCCATTGTTGATTTTCAAGCCTAACACCTTGAGAGTATACAAGAACTCTATTGAAACTTAATCCTCTTATAGATGGTTTTGCAATTCCAGGTCCTGTAGTTATAATTGATACACCAGGTAATCTAGAAATAGATTTACTTATGTATTGTTTAATTATTGGGTTAATATCATTCAAATTAATTTTATCAACTTTTATTACAGATTTACCCAAAGTTTGACCAAATGGAATTGATAGAACTATCTCATCTAACTCAACAGGATTATAGTCTGTTTGAGATAAAGCTGCATTTGAATATATAAGCATGGACAATACCATACTTAGGATGTATTTTATTTTCATATTATTTTTTAAGGTTAGTAATCTTTTTTTAATTCAGTAGAATTAGAGTTTGAAATTTAGATTACAGGCGGACCCCTTAAAGAATAATAGTATATAGTTTGAAATAAATAATCACTGTGCTTAAGGCTAATGATTGAAGTAGTGATCTCTCTTGGAGATTCTATATCAACATTAGAATCAAAACTAAAATCAAAAGAGTTAGAAATAAAATTATCTACAACACAATCATCTACTTTTTCGTGAATGTGTTTTTCGGAATAATTACAAGCAAAATGAGATTCAGATAATATATAATGATGAACAGCTAGAGCATTAGGTATACTTAGTGTTAGCAATAATATAAAACTTGAGAACAGCCTCATCATTAATAGTGATTAATCAAATATATAAAATTGACAAATAAATGTAAAAAATAAATTATATTTGCCGACTATTCCTCCTTAGCTCAGTTGGTTAGAGCATCTGACTGTTAATCAGAGGGTCCTTGGTTCGAGTCCAAGAGGGGGAGCCAGTATGCACAAGGCGACAGAAATGTCGCCTTTTTTGTTGCCTATCAGTGAGTTAGGGTAGTTGCATCTTTTTTAATATTTTTATAAAAAATCCAATGAAAAAAATGACCTGCAAACAGCTCGGTGGAGCTTGTGACATTGAATTCTTAGGAGAATCCTTTGATGAAATTGCAAACCAAAGTAAAAAACACGGAATGGAAATGTTTCAAAATGGCGATATTGCTCATATTGAAGCGATGAATGAAATGCAAAAGATGATGAAAGAGCCATCGGACTTTACTAAATGGTTTGAAAGTAAAAAAATGGAATTTAATAATCTAAATAACATTTAACCCTTTAATTTTCTGATTGTCACAAACTCAATCATTGCATTATAGCTGCATCTTTCGTCTGTAAGGGGAGCAACTTATAATGATAAAACCGTTATACTATAATAGTGTAGCGGTTTTTT
>JAYNJU010000004.1:0-97756 GCA_038110465.1 Bacteroidota bacterium
ATATGGCAATAGTGCTAAAGACATTTATCTTATTTTAAGTGATGATTAATTTTTTGCCAAGATTAATTAGTGGAATATTATATATTCTAATAATTTTTACTTCAATTATTATTAGCAAAGAATCTTTTCTATTGGTTTTTTCAATTATAACATTAGTTGTATCATATGAAGCTTACTTGCTATCTAAAAAAATGAAAAAAAATGGATTTAAAGTCAAATATATTTTAACACCTCACTTATATGTTTTCATCTCAATGATAGCATTAATTTATATTCCTTTTGCACACTCTTTGACCTATGATCCCTATAAAATTTTATTAATTTTTCTAATGATTTGGATAACTGATACAATGTCATATTTTTTTGGATCATATTTTGGAAAGAATAAACTTGATTTTAAAGCATCACCAAATAAAACTTGGGAAGGTTTGTTAGGAGGAATATTTTGCTCTTTAATATTTAGTATAGTTTCTTTCTTATTTATAAAAGAGGTCTATCCTTTTTGGAAGACTATTTTATTAGGTATAACTATTCCTGTATTTGGTTTATTTGGAGATATTCAACAATCTGAAATCAAAAGAGCTGCTGGGGTTAAAGATAGCGGAAACCTAATTCCAGGACATGGTGGAATGTTTGATAGACTTGATAGTGCAATTGGAAACTCATTTATCATATTGATAATTACTATTTTATGATGTTTCATAAAGAGGGTTTTAAAATAATTGTAACTGATTTTTTGATAAGTACTTTATTGGTAATCTTACTAGAAAACTTTATTAAACATGAAATGCTTAAGGAAATATTACAAGCCATTATTTTGATAAAGTTTATTTTGATTTTATGGTTTTTTAGAAATCCTAAAATAGAAAAAATAAATGATGAGGATTTTGTAATAAGCCCTGCTGATGGTAAAATTTTAGAAATAAAAGAAGAAAATGAGTCAGAATTTTTTAAAGATAAAAGAATTCAAGTTTCTATATTTCTTTCGATTTTTGACCTCCATGTAAATAGGTATCCTATTTCAGGAGAAATTATTTATTCAAAACATCACCATGGAAAATATCTAGTAGCATGGCATCCCAAATCATCTGATAAAAATGAGAGAACATCTGTAGTCATTAAACATAAAAAATATGGAAACATTATGTACAGACAAATTGCAGGTATAATCGCGAGAAGAATAGTCAACTATGCTAAAACTAATGCCTTAGCATTACAAGGAAATGATTCTGGATTTATAAAATTTGGATCTAGGGTTGATTTATTTCTACCTATAAATTCTATAATTTCTGTAAAAATTGGAGATAGAGTAAAAGGAGGTATAACGGAAATAGCAAAATTAGTTTAAATCAGAAATTGATTTTTTAATTGATTGGATTTTTTGTTTAGTGTCAATTAACTTCTTTTTTTCTATTTCAATTACATTACTAGGAGCATTTTTTATAAATTTTTCATTTTTTAATTTACTTTCTACAGATTTTAAAAAACCTAGATTATAATTTAAATCTTTATTTAATTTTTCTAATTCTATTTCTTTATCAAAGTTTTCTTCTAGTGGAATAAAAAATTCAAAACCTTTGATTATAAATGAATAAACTTGGTTAAACTTATCTTTTGAAGATTCTTTAATTTCGTTTACTAAAGCAATTTTTTTTATTATCTCTACATTAGGTAATTTTCTATTATTTCGAACATAGAATAGGTTTATGCTAGTTTTAAATGAAATACTTTTGTCCTTCCTATAGTTTCTTATTTGTGAAATTATTTCCTTAGTTATTTCAAAGTCATTAATAGTCTTTAATTCATACTTAGTTTTCTTAGGCCATGATGAAATCACTATAGATTTTTCATCATTTGAAATTTTTGAAAAAATTTCTTCAGTTAGAAATGGCATGAAAGGATGTAAAATTTTTAAATTTTTAATAAGTAGTTCGTTAATTTGATACTTTGATTTAGGATCAATTTTTTCTCCATATTCAGGTTTTAGTATTTCAAGTAACCATGAGCAATAGTCATCCCATATTAATTTGTATATAGACATCAAAACATCTGAAATTCTATAGATTTCAAAGTTTTCATTAATATGATCTAGAGTAAAACTAAATTTATTTTCATACCAATTTATTCCAATTTTATTGACTTCACTTTGATTTAATTTATTATCAATCTCCCATCCACTTATTAATCTTAATGCATTCCAAATTTTATTCGTAAAATTTTTACCTTGTTTACAAAGTGATTCATCAAATAATAAATCATTACCAGCTGCAGAACTTAACATCAATCCAACTCTAACTGAATCAGCTCCATACTCCTGTATTAATTTAACAGCATCAGGAGAATTTCCTAGTTGTTTAGACATTTTTCTTCTCAGTTTATCTCTTACAATACCAGTAAAATAAACATTAGAGAATGGTTTTTTGTTTCTAAATTCATACCCTGAGATTATCATTCTTGCAACCCAAAAGAAAATTATGTCTGGACCTGTGACTAAATCTTGAGTTGGATAGTAGTATTTAATTTCATCATTGTTTGGGTTTCTAATTCCATCAAAAACAGATATTGGCCATAGCCAAGATGAGAACCAAGTATCTAATACATCATTATCTTGATATAAATCAGATTCTTTTACAGAAATACCTTTTTTATTAAGTTTATGTAATGCTTCATCCTTATTTTTTGCAACTATATAGTTTTCATCTTTGTCATAATAATAAACAGGAATTTGATGACCCCATGAAAGCTGCCTTGAAATATTCCAGTCTTTAATATTCTCCAGCCAATATTTATAAGTAGATTTAAATTTATTTGGAAAAAATTTTATGTTTTCATTTTGTAGTACATTATCAATAGCAGGCTTTGAAATTTCTTCCATTTTTAGGAACCACTGTTTAGAAATTTTAGGTTCAATAATAGCATTTGTTCTTTCAGATCTTCCAACATTATGAGAATAGCTTTCTTTTTTTACTAGTAAACTATTTAATTTTAACTCATCTTCAATTTCATTTCTTACTACAAATCTATTTTTTCCTTCATAATGAAGTCCATGATGATTTAAATTTGCACTATCATCAAAAATATCTATTGAATCCAGATGGTGTTTAATTCCCAAGTTGTAATCATTTATATCATGTGCAGGAGTAACTTTTAAACATCCTGTACCAAATTCTATATCTACATAAGTATCACTAATTATAGGAATAATTCTACCACATATTGGAACTATAACATTTTGCCCAATCAAAGATTTATATCTTTTGTCTTTGGGGTTAACACATATTGCAGTATCTCCAAAAATTGTTTCAGGTCTGGTTGTTGCAATTATTAATTTTTGATCTGAATTTTCAACTTGGTAACTTATGTGATAAAGATTAGATTCTTCTTCAACATAGTTAACCTCTTCATCTGAAACAGTAGTTTTTGCCTCTGGATCCCAATTAATCATTCTATACCCCCTATAAATTAAACCCTTTTCATATAAAATTTCAAATGCTAGTATAACTGACTCATACATATCCTCATCTAGAGTGAATTTAGTTCTATCCCAATCACATGAACATCCTAACATTTTTAATTGTTCGAGTATTCCTCCTCCATATTTTTCAGTCCATTCCCATGCATGTTTTAAAAACTCTTCTCTTGAAATTTCAGACTTATTTATTCCTTTGTTTTTTAAATTTTCAACAACTTTTGCTTCAGTTGCAATTGATGCATGATCTGTACCTGGGACCCAACATGCATTTTTTCCCATCATCCTTGCTCTTCTAATAAGTATGTCTTGAAGAGTGTTGTTTAGCATATGACCCATATGAAGAAGTCCTGTGACATTTGGTGGAGGGATGACAATAGTGTATGGATCTTTACTATCTGGAATTGATTTAAAAAATTTATTTTCTATCCAGAAAGAGTACCACTTATTTTCTATCTCAATATGGTCAAATTTTGGGGGAATAGATATCAAATCATAATTATTTTAAAGTAAAACAAAAATAACATACCTTGAAGTATATTTACAAAGTTAAGTTAAATAAATGCCATCAATTTCAAAAAAAGGCTCAAACATCCCCCCTTCTCCTATTAGAAAACTTGTTCCTTTTTCAGATCAAGCAAAAGAAAGGGGCATAGAAATTTTACATTTAAATATTGGGCAACCAGATATAAAATCTCCCATTGAGTCACTTGAAGCTATTAGAAATAATGATTTAGAATTATTAAAATATGATTATTCTCAAGGATCTTTAGAACTTAGAGAAAATGTTTCTAATTATTATAAAAGACATAATATAAAAGTATCTCCAGAGAATATCATTACTACAATTGGAGCAAGTGAAGCATTGTCTTTTACTATGAATGCAATATGCGATCCTGGTGATGAAGTAATTATTCCTGAACCTTTCTATGCAAATTATAATGGTTTTGCAGAAGCATCTAATGTTAAAGTAATTCCTATTACCTCAAGATTAGAAGATAATTTTGCATTACCATCATTAAAAATTTTTGAGAAAAAAATTACCTCAAATACCAAAGCAATTATATTATGTAATCCATGTAATCCAACTGGTTATGTTTATTCTAAAGAAGAAATCATTAAAATTGCAAAACTTGCTAAAAAACATGATCTTTTTATAATTGTAGATGAAGTTTACAGGGAGTTTATTTACTCTGGTAAAAGTCATTTCTCAATTTTAGAAGATGATAATTTTAGAGAAAATGCAATTTTAATTGATTCAACATCAAAAAGGTATAGTCTCTGCGGAGCAAGAATTGGATTTGTTGTTTCAAAAAATCAAGAATTTATTCAAACTTGCTTAAAGTTCGCATTAACTAGATTATCTCCTCCATCACTAGCATTGATTGCTGCTAACGAAGCTTTAAAAACACCTGAATCTTATATTAAAAATGTAATAAAGGAATATTCAATAAGAAGAGAAATTCTAGTCGAAGAGTTAAGTAAAATTGAAAATATTAAGTTTTCTAATCCTATGGGTGCTTTTTATTCAATTATAAAATTACCTGTTGAAAATGCTGAAAACTTTGCAAAGTTTCTACTTACTGATTTTTCTTATAAAAATATGAGTGTAATGTTATCACCTGCAAGTGGGTTTTACAGTTCTAAAGATATTGGTCATGATGAGGTAAGAATTGCATTTGTTTTAAATTCTAAAAAATTAAAAGATGCAATTACAATTATTAAATTAGGTCTAAAGGAATACAATAGTTAAAATGCTAATAAAAGAAAATGCTTCTTTAAAAGAGTATAACACATTCAATATTCATCAGACTGCAGATATATTTATAGAAATTGATAATTCAAATGAAATCTTAAAATTTCTTGAAAATAAGAATCTAAATAATAATTTATTTATTCTTGGAGGTGGAAGTAATATATTATTTACCAGAAAATATCAAGGCACCATTCTTCATATTAAAGAAGAAGGTATTAGGGTTATTGAGGAGGATGATAAAAATGTATTGGTAGAGGTAGCTTCTGGGACAAATTGGCATTGTTTTGTAGAGTGGGCAATAAGAAATAATTATGGTGGAATTGAAAATTTATCTTTAATACCAGGAAATGTTGGAGCTGCACCAATTCAAAATATTGGAGCTTATGGAGTAGAATTGAAAGACACTTTTTATAGCTGTTTAGGGGTATCTCTCGATAACTTTGAAATTAAAGAATTAAAGAAATCAGATTGTGAATTTGATTACAGATCTTCTATTTTTAAAACAAAACTTAAAAATAGATTTATTATTACCTCAGTTAAATTCATTTTATCAAAAACCAATCATAATTTTGTTATTGAATATAAAGGACTAAAAGATAATCTATTAAAGACAGAATTAACTTTAGAAAAAATTTCTAACGAGGTTATTAGAATAAGAAAATCAAAATTACCAGATCTTAAAATTTATGGTAACTGTGGTAGTTTTTTTAAAAATCCTATTATTAGTATTGATCATTATAACTCACTTAAAGATAGGTACGGTGAAATTCCAAAATTCAAAATTGATGATTATAAAATAAAAATTCCAGCAGCATGGTTAATTGATAAGTGTGGATTTAAAGATAATAGTGATAAAAATGTAGGAGTATACAAAAATCAATCACTTGTCATAATTAACTTCGGGAATGCTTCAGGAAAGGAAATTTTAAATTTTTCAATAAAAATCAAAGAAGTGATTAATAAAATTTTTAATATTAATCTCGAGGAAGAAGTAATAATTCTGTAGTTCTATTCTTTATTTTTTGAATCAATTATTATAGTTACTGGACCATCATTTACTAATGAAATCTTCATGTCAGCTCCAAAAACTCCTGTTTTAACTTTTGATCCTAGCTTTTCTTTAGTTAGTTTAATGAATTTTTCATAGAGTGGTTCGGCCAAATCATGTTTAGCTGAATTTATATAAGATGGTCTATTACCTTTTTTAGTCAGAGCTAAAAGTGTGAATTGTGAAACTATTAAAATCTCCCCTCCTGTATCAATCAAAGATTTATTCATAACCCCATCTGAATCATCAAAAATTCTCAAATTCAAAGTTTTTTTTACAAGCCATTCTACATCACCAATATCATCATAGATAGAAATTCCTAACAAAATAAGAAGACCAAAATTGATTTTAGATTCAATTTTTTTATTTATTTCTATTGAAGAGGACTTAACTCTCTGAATTACAATCTTCATCTTATTTCCTGTAAATATTTTGATCTTTTAACATATCTAAATAGGTGTTATACCTAGAATTAAAAATTTCTCCTTTTTCCAATTTTTCTTTTATTATACAATTAGGCTCTTCTAGATGTAGACAATTTTTAAATTTACAATAATGTTTATTTTTAAAAAATTCTGGAAAAAAATCACCTATTTCATTTTTAGATATATCAACTAAGCCAAAACCTCTTATTCCTGGTGTATCAATAACTCTAATATTTGAATTTAAGTCAAACATCTCTGCGTATGTAGTAGTATGTTGACCTTGACTATGGTATGAAGATATTTCTTTAGTTTTTAAATCCAATTCTGGAGAAATAGCATTTATTAATGTTGACTTACCTACTCCACTATGTCCAGAAATTATACATGTTTTATTTTTCATTTTATCAATTATATTTTCAATATTATCACCTTTTTTTGCAGAAATAACCTCACATTCATATCCTATTTTTATGTACATATTTTTCAAAGATTCCAATTGTTTATTTTCTTCATTATTATAAAGATCAATTTTATTAAAAACAATTAATACAGGAATATGGTATGCCTCACAACTGACTAAAAATCTATCAATGAAATTTGTTGAAGTAGAAGGGTTATTTATTGTTACAACAATAATAGATAAGTCTATATTTGAAGCAATTATGTGATATTGTTTTGAAAGCTTTACAGACTTTCTTATTATGTAATTTTGTCTAGGTTTTACTTCAGATATAATACCTTTTCCATCTGTATCAATCTCAAAGAGAACATTATCTCCAACAGAAATTGGATTAGTGGTAGATATTTCTTTTTGTCTAATCTTTCCTTTAATTCTAGATTCAATAAATTCATTTTGGTATTTAATTAAGTACCAACTACCTGTTGATTTATATACTTTTCCTTCATTCATATTTAAATCAATATATTTTTTCCTAATCATATTAACAAATCTACTTCATGATATTTGTATCTTTAAATAAAAAATTGAATAAAAAAGTACTTCTAATTATTCTTGATGGCTGGGGGATTGCAGAAGATAAAGAAGCATCTGCTCCTGATAAAGCCAAAGTTCCTAATTTCAATAATTTATTAAAAAACAATCCTAATAATTTTCTTATCACTCATGGGGAAAAAGTAGGTCTTCCAGATGGACAAATGGGAAATAGTGAAGTTGGGCATTTGAATATTGGCTCAGGTAGAATAGTATTACAAGATTTATTAAAAATTGATGAATCAATTAAGAAAGAGGAATTTAAGTCAAAAAAAGAGTTCAAAGAGATTATTAATTATACAAAAAAAAATTCTTCAAACATTCATTTATTAGGGCTCTTATCGGATGGTGGTGTTCATTCACATATTAATCATTTGAAAGAAATTATTTCTACTCTGAGTGAAGTAAAAGAAAAAGTTTTTATACATGCTTTTACAGATGGAAGAGATGTAGATCCTAACTCTGGGATTAATTTTTTAAAATCTATTGAAAATTTTTGTGGGGATAAAGGAGCAAGAGTTGCAACTTTAATAGGTAGATATTATTCTATGGACAGAGATAATAGATGGGAAAGAATTAAAAAAGCCTATGATTTAATAGTTTATGGTAAGGGTAATAAAAGTAAAAATTTAATTAACTCAGTTGA
Source organism: Bacteroidota bacterium (assembly GCA_038110465.1). GTDB lineage: Bacteria > Bacteroidota > Bacteroidia > Flavobacteriales > Flavobacteriaceae > Marisimplicoccus. The sequence continues at coordinate 8,336 of JAYNJU010000004.1, forward strand.
AGTTTCTTATTCTAATGGAATTACTGATGAATTTATCGAGCCTATTGTAAAAGTAAACAAAGATGATATTCCAATATATGATTTCAATAACAGAGACACTGTAATTTTCTTTAACTACAGGACAGATAGAGGGAGACAACTTACAAAGGTTTTATGCGAGGAAGATATGAAAGAATATAGCATGGAAAAAGCATTAGATAATTTATATACTTTAACTAATTATGATGATACCTTTAAATATGCAAAACCAATTTTTAAAAATAGTCCTCTTATAAATACTCTTGGTGAAGTTTTATCAAAAAATAATTTGAAACAACTAAGAATTTCTGAAACAGAAAAATATCCACATGTTACTTTCTTTTTTAATGGAGGATATGAAATACCATTTAAAGGTGAAGAGAGGATTTTATGTCCATCTCCAAAAGTTGCAACTTATGATCTAAAACCTGAGATGAGTTCAGAGGAAGTAAAGAAAAATGTTGTAAATAAAATTAATGAAGAAAATTTTGACTTTATATGTCTAAATTTTGCTAATCCCGATATGGTTGGACACACCGGCGACTTTGATGCTGCAATAAAAGCATGTGAAAGTGTAGACCATCATTTAGGTGAAATAATTGAGACTGCTACCAAAAAAAATTATACTTCATTAATAATTGCTGATCATGGTAACTGTGAAAAAATGATAAATATTGATGGTTCAAAGAACACATCTCATACGACTAATCCAGTACCAATTATACTTGTTAATTCTAAAAGAAATAAAATAAGAAATGGAATATTAGCTGATATAGCTCCTACTATTTTAGATATTCTTAATATTTCTAAACCCAAAGAAATGAATGGAAAATCACTTATATGAATAAAAAACTTTACTTTATAATTTCACTTTTTATATTAGGCTGCACATCTGAGATTGATTATACAAAGACTGATGGTATAATTAATGTTGATTATTTATTTAATTCACCTAATACAAGCTGGTTTGATGAAAATTACTCAAAATACACTCCAGATTTTCAAACATTAAATAATGATTTTTCAAACTTAAAATTGTTTGAAATTGAAATCTTTATGAATGTAAACTGTCATGATAGCGAAAGAGAAGTTCCTAGATTAATTAAAATACTTGACCAATTAAAATTTTCAAAAAACAATTTAAAGATAGTTTTACTTAACTCTGAAAAAAAATCAAAAGATGGCCTGGAGATAAATAAAAAGATAACAAATACACCAACTATTATTTTTAAAAAAAATTCTGTTGAAATAAATAGAATTGTTGAGTTTCCTGTTGAGAATTTGGAAAAAGATATTTTTAAAATAATCAACAATCAAGATTATAAAAATGTATACTTTGTAGAATGATATTGAAGAGTTTAGATGAAATTAAAAAGATAAGAGAAAGCGCCCAATTAGTTTCTAAGACATTAGGATTGATGGCTAAAGAAATTAAACCAGGAGTTACTTCTAAATTTCTTGATCAAATAGCAGAAGAATATATTAGAGATAATGGCGCAGAACCTGGCTTCAAGGGTTACCAAGACTTTCCTAATACTCTTTGTGTCAGTATTAACAATCAAGTAGTTCATGGAATTCCATGTGATAATCCTCTAAAAGAAGGAGATATAATTTCAATAGATTGTGGAGTTTTAAAAGATGGATTTTATGGAGATCATGCTTATACTTTTATGGTAGGTGAAGTTTCTAATGATATTAAAAAATTATTAAATGTTACAAAAAGATCTTTATACATTGGTATAGAAAAAATGAAAGAAAATAAAAGAGTTGGTGATATTGGTTTTGCAATAGAGGAATATATTAAGCTTCATGGATATGGAATAGTTAAAGAGTTAGTCGGTCATGGTTTAGGAAAAAATCTTCATGAAGAACCTGAAGTTCCTAATTATGGGAGAGAAGGAGTTGGTAAGTTATTAAAGAATGGAATAGTACTAGCAATTGAGCCTATGATAAATTTAGGAACTGAAAAAATAGTACTTGATGATGATGGATGGACATTTATTACTGCTGATGGATTACCAAGTGCCCATTTTGAACATAACATTGCTATTATAAATGGTCAACCTGAATTATTATCAACTTTTCAATTTATATACAAAGAACTTGGAATAGTATCATATGAGGAGGATCAGTTTAAAAATTTCTTTATTTGATTAAGTATATTTTAAAAATTTTTCCAAGAGAATTTTTGATAAAATTTAGTTTTTATCTATTACCTGTTCTTAAAATACTTTTTAGAGGTAAAAAATTTATAGATCCTATTGACGGTAATGGTTATTCTACTTTCTTTTCATATGGATATAATAAAATCAGAAAAAATGCTTTATGTCCTGGAACTTTATCACTAGAAAGGCATAGAATATTGTGGCTTTATTTAACCAATGAGACAAATTTTTTTGAATCAAATCTAAGAGTACTTCATATTGCGCCTGAGCAAATATTCTATAAAAGATTCAGAGAAATAAAAAATTGGGACTATGTTACATTTGATTTGAAATCTCCCTTGGCTTCAATAAAAGGTGATATTAAATCAATGGAGTTTGAAGACAATTGTTTTGATTTAATTATTTGCAATCATGTTTTAGAACATATAGATGATGATTTTAAAGCACTAAAAGAGATATATAGAGTACTTAAACCTGGTGGAATTTCTATTCTCCAGGTTCCAATGAATATCAATAGAATTAATACAATTGAAGATAAAACTATTACTTCAAAAAAAGAAAGAGAGAAATTATTCGGTCAATATGATCATGTTAGAGAATATGGTCTAGACTTTAAAGAAAGAGTTGAAAAGATAGGTTTTGATATTGAATTAATAGATTACATAAAGAAAATTTCATCTGATCTTGTTGAAAAGTATAGTCTGAAAAAAGATGATTTTATTCCAATTGCCAGGAAGTTAATTAGTAATTGAATCCCAACCAATTGATTTAAATGCAATCAATTCACTTTCTTGTGATGTAAGAATCAGAACTTCAGTATCATTTATATTATTAATTATTTCTATAGCATCTTGCTTATCCATACTCATTAAAGCAGTAGCCCACGCATCAGCTTCCATACAAGTGTTAGAAATGACTGAAACACTTAGAATATTATTTTTGGAATTTAAACCTGTTTTAGGGTTAACTATATGGGCATATCTTTCACCGGTTATTGGATCTATTCTAAATTTTCTATAGTTTCCTGATGTTGCCAAAGACATATTCTCAAGATTTATATTAGAATAAAATTTGTTTAGATCTACTGGATTCTGAATTGCAATTTTCCATTTTTTATTTTTTTTTGTGTATCCATTAACTGATATCTCTCCTCCCACCTCAATTAAGAAATTTTTTAAACCTTTATCTAAAAAAAAATCTTTTATTATATCAACTGAGTAACCTTTTGCAATTGCATTAAAATCAAGAAAAATATTAGAGTTTTCTTTAATTACTATATCATCCAAAAGTGTTACTCTATCAAACCCAATGAATTTTTTAATGCTGTCTATTTTTGATTCATTTATTTGCTCATAATTTAAATCTGATCCTAATCCATATAGGTTAACTAAAGATCCAATAGTTGGGTCAAAAAATCCATCAGACTCAAACCAAATTTCTTTTGATTTATTAAAAACATTTTTAAAATGAATATCAACCTCATAAGAATTTATAGAACTATTAACTTTAGAAATTACAGAATTATCAATGTATGTAGACATTGAATTATTTATAACATTAAAAATAGAATCAATACTATTTTTTAGCTCTTTTTGTTCAAAATTAGTATCAACTATTATGCTATATGTAGTACCTAGAGCTGACCCGTTTAAATTCTTATAAACATTAGATCTATTACAACTAATTGATAGAAATATTATAAGTAAAAAAGAAAAATAATTAATTGACTTCATTAACCTCCAAAGTCGTCAAACCTAACATTTTCTGGAGGAACGCCAAAGTCTTCAGCCATTTTTTCTACTGCTTGATTCATTAATGGAGGTCCACAGAAGTATACCTCTATGTCTTCAGGAGACTCATGTTTAGAAAGATAGTTGTCAATTACAACTTGGTGAATAAAACCAACAAAACCATCACCTTCACCATCAAGAGAGTTTTTAACTTTCCAATTATCTTCATCTAAAGGCTCAGACAATGCTATATAAAATTTAAAGTTTGGAAAATCTTTTTCTAAAGCTCTAAAATGATCAACATAAAAAAGTTCTCTTTTAGATCTTCCTCCGTACCAAAATGTTACTTTTCTTCCAGTTTTAAGAGTTCTAAATAACTCATAAAGATGAGATCTCATTGGTGCCATTCCAGCACCTCCACCAACATATAACATTTCAGCTTCAGATTCATTAATAAAAAACTCTCCATATGGACCAGATATTGTTACAGTATCTCCTGATTTTCTTGAAAAGATATAGGAAGATGCTATACCTGGATTAACACTTGACCAATTTTTAATTTTTGGATCCCATGGTGGAGTTGCTATTCTTACATTAAGCATAATTTCTTTACCCTCAGCAGGATATGAAGCCATTGAATATGCCCTTTCAACAGTTTCATTATTTTTCATATTAAGAGACCACAAGTTAAAATTATCCCACTCTAATTTAAATTTTTGTGGATCATCTGGATGTTCCTTAGGATGTGAGGTTATATCTATATCATCATAATTTACATCACATTCTGGAATTTCTATTTGAATATATCCACCTGCTTTATAATCCATCTCTTCTGGAATTTCTATTACAAATTCCTTAATAAATGAGGCTACATTATAATTACTTTTAACCTTAGCCTGCCATTTTTTAATTCCAAAAACTTCTTCTGGGACTTCTATCTTCATATCTTGTTTAACTTTAACCTGACAGCCAAGCCTCCAACCTTCAGAAATTTCTTTTCTAGTAAAGTGAGGTTCCTCAGTAGGAAGAATTTCTCCACCTCCCTCTAGAACTTGACATTTACATTGAATACAAGTACCCCCACCACCACAAGCTGAAGGAAGAAATATTTTATTATTACCTAGAGTTGTTAAAAGAGTATCACCTGAATTTACCTCAACATTTTTTTCTCCATTGATTAAAAGCTTTACAGGCCCAGATGGTAGAAGTCTTTCTTTAGCTACTAGTAACATAGTTACTAGTAAAAGAGTAATCACAAACAAACCAACTGTACTTGCTATAATAACATTTAAATCCATATCTAAATTTTAATTCCCATAAAGCTCATAAAACCTAGAGCCATTAAACCAGTGATAATAAAGGTGATGCCAAGACCTTTTAGAGGGTCTGGAATATTGGAGTATGTTATTTTCTCTCTAATAGCAGCTATTGCTACAATAGCTAAATACCAACCAACTCCTGAGCCAAAACCATAAACTGCAGATTCCAATGTATTAACAAAATCTTTTTGCTGCATAAATAAAGACCCTCCTAGTATAGCACAATTAACAGCTATTAGAGGTAAAAAGATTCCCAAAGATCCATATAATGTTGGAGATATTTTTTCAACTATCATTTCAACTAATTGAACCATAGAAGCAATAACCGCAATAAACATTATAAATGTTAAAAATGATAAGTTAACTTCTTCAAACTGAGGACCTATCCATGTTAAAGCACCAGGAGCTAACAAATACTGATCAATTAAATAATTAATTGGAACAGAAATCGTTAATACAAAAATTACTGCTTTACCAAGTCCATCAGCAGTCTTAACTGTTTTAGAAACTGCTAAATAAGAACACATACCAAGAAAATAGGCAAATACCATATTTTCTATAAAAATGCTCTTTACAAATAAGTTAACTAACTCTTCCATTAATCTTTTTCAATTAATTTTCTATTAAAGTACCTCTGAATCCATATGTAAATACCTACTACAATTAGAGCCATTGGAGAGAGCAACATTAAACCATTATTTTCATATCCCATATCGTAAACAAATTGAGGTATTACTGGGATCCCCCATAGTTCTCCTGACCCAAAGAGTTCTCTAATAAATGCAACTACTATTAAAATCCATCCATATCCTGCAGCATTTCCTACTCCATCAAGAAAAGATTTCCATACTCCATTTCCTAAGGCAAATGCTTCTAGTCTTCCCATAACTATACAATTAGTAATTATTAGTCCTATAAATATGGCAAGTTGTTTACTTACATCGTATGCATAAGCCTTTAGAAATTGATCAACTAAAGCAACTAATGAAGCAACAACTACAAGTTGAACAATAATTCTTATTCTTGTAGGTATAATATTTCGTAAAATTGAAATAATAACATTACTTGAAGCCATAACAAAAATAACTGATAAAGTCATTACAACAGCAGGCTCAAGTTTAACAGTTATTGCAAGAGCAGAGCAAATTCCAAGAACCTGAACTGTTATTGGATTATCATCATCAAGAGGATCAGTTAATAGTGCTCTATTTTTTTTTGAAAATAATGGCTCTTTCTCTTTATTCATTATTAATATTGTTAAAATATGGAATATAATTTTGAATTCTTTCTTTGATCATATCTGATACTCCATCACCTGTTATTGTTGCTCCAGAAATAGCATCAACTTCATTATCATATTTGTCTGAATTATTTGGATCGTTATTTGTTTTTGAAACATATACTCCTATAAAATCTCCATTTGAGTTTTTAATTTTTTCTTCATTAAAACTATCAATAAACCAATCTTCTGTAATCTCTGCACCTAGCCCTGCAGTTTCAGATTTATGATCAAATGAAACACCTTTGATTGTATTCACATCATCTTTTAGAGCAATGTAACCCCATATTTCAGCCCATAACCCTGCACCTCTTAGTGGGATAACGTAAAATTTCTCATTTTCAACATTTGCAATATATAGTGGATACCTTTGAATATTATTATCTTTTTTAACCTCTAAAGCAAGATTTATATCAAATGCATCAACTTCATTATCTACAGAGCCATCTGATCTTAAAGATAATTCTTCAGAAATATATTCATTGTATAATTGTTCTGACTCATCTCGACTAACATTTATTCCAACAGTAGATAAAATGCTTTGCATTTTCTCTTTCTTAATATTTGCATTTTGTAAATCTTTTAAAGATTCTGAAGTAAAGGATAACACTGATGCAACAGAGATAACCATGACGGCTGCAAATATATAAGTATGTCTATTTGAGTCTCTATTCATTTAAGCTGTTTTTAGTTTTGAATGATCCCATCTTTTTCTTCTTTTAGAAATATTAGATTCAATGACATAATGATCTATAGTTGGGGCAAATACATTCATAAGTAGAATAGCTAACATTACTCCCTCAGGGTATGCAGGATTAAAAACTCTAATAAGTATACAAAATACACCAACTAAGAATCCGTAAATCCATTTACCTTTGGTTGTTTGAGCAGCTGATACAGGATCTGTTGCCATAAAGACTATTCCAAAAGCAAACCCACCAACTAGCAAGTGATTATACCAATCAAAACTCATTAAAGAATTAGCACCCCAAAGATTAAATAGTAAACCTATTAGTGAAGCACCTATTATACCACTTAACATAATTCTCCAACTACCTACACCTGTATATATTAAAATTAATGCCCCAACTAAAACAAAAAACACTGAAGTCTCAGCAACCGATCCAGGAATTGAACCCATGAACATGCTAAAAGATGAATAAGTTACTTCACCATTAGCAGCAAGAGTTCCAAGTATTGTTTCACCAGAAATACCATCAATATTTGAAGCTTCTGAAACCCATACCTTGTCACCTGACATAAATGTTGGATAAGCAAAAAAGGCAAACGCCCTAGCAGTTAATGCCGGATTAAGTATATTCATTCCAGTTCCTCCAAATGCTTCTTTTGCAATTAAAACCGCAAAAACAACAGAAATAGCAAGCATCCATAATGGCATATCAACAGGCATTATCATTGGTATTAATAGACCTGTTACAAGATACCCTTCATTAACTTGATGATTTCTATAAACTGCAAATGCAAATTCAATTGATAAACCAACGATGTACGAAACAGCTATCATTGGAAATATTTTTAAGGCTCCATGAATAAAAGCATCCCAAAAAGTAAATTCTAGGCCTGACTGAATAAAGTATTGATATCCCGTATTGTAAATACCATAAAATAAAGCTGGCATTAAAGCTATTATAACAGTTACCATTGTTCTTTTTAGATCAACTGCATCTCTTATATGCGAGCCTTTCTTTGTAGTATGGTTTGGAACAAACAAAAAGGTATCAAAAGCATCTATTGCAGGATATAGCTTTTCTAATTTACCGCCTTTTAAAAATGGTTTTTTTATTTGATCAAGTTGTTTTCTTATAAAATTCATTAACCTACTTCTTTTAACATTGTTTGAATGCCATTTTTTATTATTTCTTGTGCTTCAATTTTTGAAGTACTAGAATAATCTACAAGTCCAAAATCTTCTGGTATTACTTCATAAATACCTAGTGATTCCATTTTTTCGATATCATGTCTAATGCAAGCTTTTACTAATTGCATTGGATAAATATCCATTGGAAAGTATTTCTCCATTTCTCCTGTTACAACTACTGCTCTTTCCTCACCATTTAAATTTGTGTTAAACTTTTTTGGTCCTTTGAATAACCATGATAATGAGGTTTTTGATAGACTTGGAATTGAATTATAAACAAACGGAAGCCAACCAAGCATTCTGTAATTATTCCCCTCTTTTATAATACTAAGTGAGTTGTTATAAAAACCTAAATGACCTGCAAAATCAACTTTTGAGCCACTTAGTGGATCTCCATTAATGAATCTAAAATTTTTAGAATCAATGTCTTCATTCTTATCAATTAATGTAGAGATTTCAGCACCAATTGTTGTAGATATATATTTTGGTGATTTAAGACAATCTCCTGAAACTGCAATTGTTCTTTTCGCACAAAAAATTCCAGTTTTGAAAAACTTACCAATATTTGCAAGATCTTCTGGTTTGATTACCCAAACTACTTCACCAGCATTAATTGGATCTATTCTATTTATTTGAAAGCTTTCATTTCCTGATGGATGAGCACCTTTAATATTGAATATTTTTATGTTGTTTAAATTTTTAAAAATACTTTCTTTACCTGAAGAAATAGAAAAATTCACAGGCTTGGCTATAATTTTACTCATTACATCAACACCAAACTGTAAGTCATCAATTCTATCATTTAAAATGAACTCAAAGTCAGCTGAATAAGGGGCTGTAATGTGAGCTGAAACAAAAATTGATTTTGGAATTTTGTTTATTCTTGCAATAATGTTGTATGGTCTTTGTTTTATGTAAGAAAGAGAACCAGAATTAGATAAAAGGTCTAAAATTTCTTTTGAGGATATTTTTTTTAGATCTGGAATTTCAAACTTTACTTTTTCATCACCATCTTTTTTGATTGTAACGGTCAATATTTTTCTTTTATCACCTCTGACTATTTGATTGACTATACCACTCACTGGGCTAACAATTTTTATGTTGTCATCGTTTTTATCAATAAAGATTGGCTGACCTTGAGAGACTTTATCACCTTCTTTCACAAGCATACGTGGAATTAAAGCAAAGAAGTCGTCGGGGTTTAAAGCGTAAGTTAAACTTGATTTAGCAACTTCGAGGTTTTTTGAAGCGAGTCCTTTTAAATTTAAATTAGCACCGTTTTTGATGCTTATGTCATTTGACATTAATTTGTTAATTTACGTGTGCAAATTTAGTATAAACGCTCTAAGAAAAAAAAGTATTTTTATTAAATTATTATCAATTTAAACTAAGTTAAATAACCAAAAATTATTATATGAACAATTCAATTGTAAACGTACCAATTCCTATTAATGAGCCTATTAAACAATACCTTGATAAAAGTCCTGAAAAAGAGTCTGTTTTGAAAACTTATAAACAATTAAAAGAAACTCAAACAGACGTAAAAATGTGGATTGGAGGAAAATTAATTGAGAGTTCTAAGTCTAAGAATATGTCTCCACCTCATGAACATAAACACATTTTAGGAAAATATTATTTAGCAGAAAAAAAGCATGTTGAAATGGCAATTGAAGCTGCACTAAATGCTAAAGAAAATTGGGCTAACATGAGATGGGAAGAGCGTGCTTCAATTTTTCTTAAAGCTGCTGAATTAGTTGCAGGACCATACAGAGATAGGATAAATGCTGCTACTATGCTGGCTCAATCTAAAACTATTTTTCAAGCTGAAATTGATGCAGCATGTGAGCTAGTTGATTTTTTAAGATTTAATGTTTACAGCATGCAACATATATACAGTCAACAACCTAAATCTGATCCTGGAGTTTGGAATCAGTTAGGATATAGACCATTAGAGGGCTTTGTGTATGCTGTTACACCTTTTAATTTTACAGCAATTTCAGGTAACCTCCCTGGAAGTGCTGCTATGATGGGTAATACAGTAGTTTGGAAACCTAGTGATCATCAAATTTTTTCTGCAAAAATAGTTATAGATATTTTTAGAGAAGCTGGACTTCCTAATGGAGTAATTAATGCTGTATATGGAGATCCTGAAATGATTACCAACACTGTTCTTGACTCTAAGTTTTTTGCTGGAATTCATTTTACAGGCTCAACTTCAGTTTTCAAAGGGTTATGGAAAAAAATAGGAAATAACATAGAAAAATATAATTCTTATCCAAGAATTGTTGGTGAAACAGGTGGAAAGGATTTTATAATTGCTCATAAATCTGCTGATATAGATGAATTAGTTACAGCTGTAATAAGAGGTGCATTTGAGTTTCAAGGTCAAAAATGTTCTGCTGCTTCTAGAGTTTATGTTCCATCATCTATATCAGGTAAATTCTACAAAAAATTGGAGTCTGAAATTTCAAAAATTGAAATGGGTCCACCTGATAATTTTAAAAACTTTATGACAGCAGTAATTCATGAAAATTCTTTTGATAAGCTTGTAGAGGTAATAGAAAAGACTAAAAATTCAAAAGATTCTGAGATAATAATTGGTGGAGGTTATGATAAATCTAAAGGTTATTTTATAGAACCTACTGTAATAAAAACTTCTAATCCTAATTACTATTCAATGGAAAATGAATTGTTTGGACCTGTAGTTTCTGTTTATGAATACAATGATAAAGATTGGGATAAAACATTGAAACTTGTTGATGAAACTTCTGAATATGCTTTAACAGGATCTATTTTTTGTGAAGACAGGTATATACTTAATGATGCTGTTGATAAACTTCAAAATTGTGCAGGAAATTTTTATATCAATGATAAGTGTACTGGGGCAGTAGTAGGACAGCAGCCTTTTGGTGGTGCAAGAGGTTCAGGGACAAATGATAAAGCAGGATCATACTTGAATCTACTCAGATGGGTATCTCCTAGATTAATAAAAGAGGTGTTTATACCTCCTAAAGATTTTAAGTATCCTTTTATGAAATAAAACCTAGTTAATTATTTCAACTTTATTTATATAAATATTATTTAGAGGCCAGTCAATATTATCAGTTGGTGAAGAAGCAATTCTATCTACAACTTCCATTCCACTTATGACTTTTCCAAAAATAGTATACTCTCCATCTAAATGTTTGGCTCCGTCTTTTTTTTGAACAATAAAAAATTCAAAAGGTGATGCAAGTTTGTATGGATTATCAATTTCACTGCTAGGCATACTTACTACCCCCCTATCATGAGTATAGCCTTTGTTAAAATCATTTGGAAGTAAGTATTTACCAATTTTATTTCTTTTCATAGAAATTCTAGTGTCGTCACTATTGCCAGCTTGAATTACAAAATTATCAATGACCCTATAAAACTGAGTTTCAGAAAAGTAATTATTCTTTGTAAGATAAATGAAATTTGCTCTGTGATAAGGAGTATTATTGAACAATAATATATCTATGTTTCCTTCAGAAGTATATATTCTGACTTTGTTCTCTTTATTATTCTTTTCGTATTCAAATAAAAATTCAATAACATTATTATCATTTAATCTAAAAGATTCCTCCTTATCTTTATTTAAATCTTCTTGTTTTATTTCTTCAATGGTTATTTCATCTTCAACATATTGCTTTTCGGGAATATTTTTTTTTGAATTACATGTAGTAAATATACTTAAGTAAAAAATTAAAAGTAAATATTTATATAGTTTCAAAATCAATTATTTAGATGTGATGTAAACTAATTTTTTAGTTTCAAAAAAATCATATGAAAAGTACTCTCTTAAATTATAAATTTTATAATTATTAAAATTTCTTAATTCTAAGTTTAGATCTCCTCCTTTCAAGGAAAGTATTCCATTTGGAATATCATTATTAAATCCTGTTTCTATATTTTTTTTTACTAAATCGTATAACTTATCCATTTTAACTACAGCTCTTGAGATAATAAAATCATATTTTTCAAAGTGATTTTCAACTCTATCATTCACTGATATAACATTAGATATTAATAACTCATTACAAACTGAATTAACAACATCAATTTTCTTTCTGATACTGTCAATTAATGTAAAGTTTACATTAGGAAAAAAAATTGCAAGTGGAATTCCTGGAAATCCTCCCCCTGTTCCTACATCTAATATTCTTGAAGAATTTTTAAATTGAACAACTTTAGCTATTGATAATGAATGAAGTATATGATTTATGTATATATTATCAATATCTTTTCTTGAAATCACATTTACTTTAGAATTCCAGAATTTATATATACCCTGAAGATTTTTAAATTTTTCTAATTGATCTTTTGATAGGTCTGGAAAAAATTCCTCTAAATTATTCAAGTTAATAACTCTTTTATTCTTTTAATTGCCTCAACAATTTGCTCTCTAGATGTAGAATATGAAATTCTTATACAGTTTGGATATCCAAAGGCATCTCCAGGGACTGTAGCTACAAATGCCTTCTCAAGGATTAACATTGATAAATCATTAGCATTATTAACTTTAACTCCACTAAACTCCTTTCCAAAAAGTTTTGAAATATCTGGAAATATATAAAAAGCTCCTGGAGGAGGTTGATCAATTTTAAATCCATCAATTTTGCTTACAAGATCAATAATTAAATCTCTCCTTATTTTAAATTCATCTACCATGTACTTAATTTTATCAGGAGATTCTTCAAGTGCTTTAATTGTTGCCCTTTGAGCAATACAATTTGCTCCACTAGTAATTTGACCTTGCATTTTATTACAAGCTTTTGCAATAATCTTTGGTGCTGCTAAATATCCTATTCTCCAACCAGTCATTGCAAATGCTTTTGATATTCCATTAACAGTAACGGTTCTATCATACATTCCTGGTAAACTTGCAAAACTTACAGACTTAATACCATAGTTAATATGTTCATATATTTCATCAGAAACAATAATAATATCAGGATATTTTAATAAGACTTTTGAAAATTCAAGATATTCTTCTTCAGTAAATATTGATCCACTAGGATTATTTGGAGAATTAAGCATCAGCATTTTAGTTTTTTTAGTAATAGCTGCTTCAAGCTGCTGTGCAGTAATTTTATAATTTGAATTTGCTTCTGGATTGACAAAAATAGGGATACCTTCAGCAAGCTTTACCATTGCGCTATAGCTAACCCAGTATGGAGTTGGAATTATAACTTCATCACCTGGATTAATTAAAGACATGCAAACATTAGCAATAGACTGTTTTGCTCCGGTAGAAACTACAATTTGATCAATTTCATATTCAAGATTATTATCTCTCTTAAGTTTTTTACAAATAGCCTTTTTTAAATCTATATAACCATCAACTGGAGAATATTTATGATAATTATCATTAATTGCATCTATAGCAGCCTCCTTAATATAATCTGGAATATTGAAATCCGGTTCTCCTGCACTTAGTGTAATTACATCAATTCCCTGATTTTTTAAATCATGAGCTTTTGCTGTCATTGCAACTGTTTGAGAAATAGGTAAAGAATTAATTTTATCTGATAGCATATCGATTATGTATTAAGTATTTTTTTTTGATTGTTAATTGATTCTTGATGAATTGCCTTAAAAACTTTTAAAATGAATTCTTCACTAAGTCCATGTTCTTCTCCATCTAATATCATTTTACCAAGTATTTCATTCCATCTTTTGTTTTGAAGTATAGCTACATTATTTTCTGATTTTAACTTACCAATATCTTTTGCAATTTCCATTCTTTTTCCAAGTGTAGAAAGTAAATTTTGATCAGCTGCATCAATCTGTGATCTTAGATTATTAAGTTTATTAAGATAGTCCTCTCCTTGATATGTTTTTTCTCTAATTTTTAAGTCTCTCATAATCTCAATTAAGCTATTTGGTGTTACTTGCTGAGCAGCATCACTCCAGGCATTATCTGGATCAAAGTGAGTTTCAATCATTAATCCATCAAAATTTAAATCAAGTGCAGTTTGACTTAAATCAAAAATTAAGTCTCTTCTTCCAGCAATGTGAGATGGATCACAAATCAAAGGTAAGTCAGGAAAATTATTTTGCAGTTCAACAGCAATTTGCCATTCAGGATTATTTCTATATTTTGATTTATCATATGAAGAAAAGCCTCTATGAATCACACCTATTTTTTTTATGTCTGAAGAATAAATTCTCTCAATTCCACCCATCCAAAGAGATAAATCAGGATTTACTGGATTCTTAATTAGAACTATTTTATCAGTACCTTTAAGTGCATCTGCTATTTCCTGAACAATAAATGGGGAAACTGTTGATCTTGCCCCAATCCATAGTATGTCAACATCATGTTGTAAAGCTAAATCAACATGTACTGAATTTGCAACTTCTGTAGCTATCATTAATCCTGTTTCGGATTTTACTTTTTGAAGCCATTTTAAACCAATGGCTCCAACTCCTTCAAACATTCCAGGCCTAGTTCTTGGTTTCCAAATTCCAGCTCTGTATACACTTACATCGGTATTCTTTAAATCATGTGCAATTTTAAGTACTTGCTCCTCAGTTTCAGCACTACATGGTCCTGCTATAACAAGAGGGTGGTCAAGATTCATTTCATTTAACCAATTTCTATATTCTTTTTTATTTTCCATTTTAAATTATTTTATTCCTTTTAATATTTCTTTAATTCCGTTTATTTTATTCATTTCATTTAATAATTTTTCTTTTTCATCATTCTCAATGAGATCTTTAAAATTATTAATATTTGATATGTATTCGTTTAGTGATTCTATTATATTTTTTTTATTCTCTAAAAAAATTGAAGACCAAGTTTCAGGAGAACTCTTTGCAAGCCGAACAGTTGACTCAAATCCACTACCTGCCATATCATAAATAGTATCCTCATCTTTTTCTTTATCCATGACTGTTTTCCCAAGCATAAAAGATGAGATATGTGATAAATGAGATACATAGGCTATGTGTTTATCATGGTTTATAGAACTCATTTTTTTAATTTTCATATTCATTTTAGAGAATAGAATCATTGCTTTATCTAAAAGTTCTAACTGAGTTTTTTCTACATCACATATAATAATTACTTTATCGTCGAATAATTCTTTTTTTGATGCTGCAGGTCCTGAAAACTCTGTCCCTGCAATTGGATGAGCTGCTAAAAAATTTTTTCTTCTTTTATGATTTAATACATGCTTACAAATTTCATATTTAGTTGACCCAAGATCAATCACTAAAGTATCATCAGACACTTTATCCAGAATATCAGGAAGTTCTTTTTTCAATGAGTCAACAGGTATGGCAATAAATATATAATCTAAACCCTCCAGATTATCTAATGATAAGGTATTATCAACTATATTATTAATAATTGAATATTCTAAAGAATTATCATTCAAGTCAAATCCATAAATTTTAATATGAGCGAATATATCTCTTAGTTTTAGAGCTATTGACCCTCCAATTAAACCTAATCCTATTATACCAACTTTCATCATTTTAAATTTTAATATTCTCCCAGTACTTTAAATTCTTGAGCCATTATTTCTATTATCTTTTTTGCTTTTTGATAATACTCTATTGAATCAAATGAAATATCAACAAAAAAGGCATATTTACCAGGTGTTTGAATAACAGGTAAAGATTGGATTTTTGTAAGATTCAAATTACAATCACTCATAATATTTAAAACAGAAGCTAGGCTACCTCTTTTATGATCCAAAATAAATTTCAATGCTGCTTTATTGTATATTTTATTATTGTTTTTTGTTTGAAGAATTACAAATCTTGTTTTATTATTTTTAATTGTTTGAATTGATTTCTCCAAAATTTTTAATTGATAAATTTCAGCAGCTTTATTACTAGCAATTGCAGCAACACCTTCTAATTTTTCTTCACTAATTTTCTTTGCATACATTGCAGTATCTTCAAACTCGATAAGTTTAATACTTGGATAATTATTAAAAAATTTCGAACATTGAAGAAGAGCCATTGGATGAGAATGTACTTCTTTAATATCATTAATATTTTGATTAGCAATAGCCATTAAATTATGCTCAATGTTTAAATAATATTCTCCAGTAATTAGTAAATTATACTCATCTATAAGAGCATAGTTAGGAAGAATTGAACCTGCTATAGAATTTTCAATTGCCATAATTCCAACATCAGAGTGTCTGTTAACTATAGATTTAACAAGAATTTCAAATGTAGAACATTCATTTAGTTCAAATGAATCATAACATTCATTTGCAACTATATGATGAAAGGATCCTTTTACTCCCTGAATTGCTACTTTCATATAAAAAAAAAGTCCTGATTTGACAGGACTAGAAATATTTAATGATTATAACACAACTATCCTGTCTTCTATGAGAAGAAAAAATAAGTATAATAAAAATTAAATGTGTTATTCATTACAGAGCAAAAGTATATTAGGTTAAATTAAAATCAAACTTTTTTTTGTTATTTTTTGATTAACTCGCCATTTAAATATATTGAGTGAATGATATCAGTTGATTTCTCAAGATTTTTAGAAACTGAACAATACTTTTCAAAACTTAAAGAAGCAGCTCTTATAATTTTTTCAGCAGGTATATCTCCTTCTACAAATAATTTAACATGGATTTGTTTGAAAGGTTGTCCAGGAGAAGACTCTCTAGTACCCTCTACTTCCATTTTATATGATTTTGGATCTAGTTTTTGCTTTTCAAGTATTGAAATTATATCTATACTGCTGCATCCTGCAACACCCATTAATAAAAGCTCCATAGGACTTGCCCCCTTGGTCTTATAATCAGGTGAATATTTTCTATCTAATAAGACCTTGTGTCCATTTTCATTTGATAATTCAAATAAATATTTATCATTAATCCTATCTAAGTATATTGCCATTATTTTAAAATTTTTGTAAAGATATTTGAAATTTGATCGGTTTCAATTAAAAATGCATCATGACCATGAATTGATTCTATTATATGATTTTTAACATTAATATTATTTCTTTTTAGAATATTAGTAGAGATTTTATCTTCATCTGCTAAAAAAAACAAATCTGAGTCTACTGAAATAACATGAACTCTTGCTTTTATTTTTTTTGTTTTATTTTCAAAACTATCCCCATCTCTAGTAATATCTGATGATCTTAAAAGTTTATTTAAAAACTTGTAAGATTTCAAACTAAATCTTTTATGAAGTTTAATACCATGATGGTCAAGCCACGACTCAACATTATAAATTCCTCTATCTAAATTTGTAGATCTTGAAAATCTTTCATTAAGTGACTTAGGTGTTCTGTAGAATGTCATTGCATGAATTCTGGCGTCTGATACTGGATCTCTTGAGTTTTCTAAAATTCTATCTTGCAAATAAGTGTTAGCTATTAACCAATCATTAGCCTTCCAATCACAAGCTATGGGAATAATAATGTCCGCAAGATCATTATTAATAGCTATCATTTCCCATGTTATGCATCCTCCAATGGAGCCTCCAGTTATTGCATGAAGTTTTTTAATGTTAAGCTTATCAAGGGCCCTAATAAATAAGGATGCAATGTCGCCAAGATTGAGATTTAAACTAAAGTCAAAATTATTATCATTAAATCCATTACCAGGTATATTAAAACATATGACAGTGTACTTATTAGTGTCAATAGTCTTATTTTCACCAACTATATCCTTCCACCAGCCATTTTTTCCAGTTAATAGGGAATTACCCGTTAATGCATGATTAACAAGAATAACGGGTGAATTTCCTAGGGTTTGTCCAAAAATTTGGTAAGTAATCCTTAACTGATCAATTTTAACACCCTTATTAGTCTTAAAATTATCAATTAAAATATGTTTTAATTCTTCTTCCAAATCTAAATCGAATTTAGAGCTTCCTTCAAATCATTAATTAAATCCTCAGGGTCCTCTAATCCAATACTAAGTCTAACTAAATCTGGTGTAACACCAGTAGACTTTTGCTGCTCTTCATTTAATTGTTGATGAGTAGTACTAGATGGATGAATTATTAAAGATTTTGAATCACCAAAATTTGCTAATAAGGAAAATATTTTAGTATTATCCGTTAGTTTTTTTGCTGCTTCAAATCCTCCATTCAAACCAAAAGTTACAACACCACTCTGTCCTTCCTTTAAGTATTTTTGAGATAGATCAAAATATTTTGAAGAGTTTAGACCAGGGTAATTTACCCATGCAACTTTATCTTGATTTTCCAACCACTCAGCAATCTTTAATGCATTTTCAGAGTGCTTTTTTATCCTAACTGATAATGTCTCCAAGCCTTGAATTGTTTGAAAGCAATTAAATGGACTTGGAGCACTCCCAAGATCTCTTAATCCTTCAATCCTCACTTTTGCAATAAATGCAGCAGGCCCTAGTACCTCATGATATATAAGTCCATGGTAACCAGCAGATGGCTCAGTAAATTCATTAAAAAGACCATTACCCCAGTCAAATTTACCAGCATCAATAATAATTCCTCCAATTGAAGTTCCATTACCTGTAATATATTTTGTAGTTGAATGAATAACTATGTCAGCACCATAATTTATTGGTTTAAGTAGATATGGTGTTGCGACAGTATTATCAACAATTAATGGAAGATTAGATTTTTTTGCAACACTTGAAATAGATTTAATATCAAGTACATCCAACTTAGGGTTTCCTATACTCTCAACGTAAATAGCCCTTGTATTTTTTTCTATTGCATTAGAAAAATTTGAAGGATCGTCTGGATCTACAAAAGTTGTTGTTATACCATACCTTGGCAGAGTAACATTTAATAGATTATAGGTTCCTCCATATAAACTGTTTGAAGCTACTATATGATCTCCTGTTTTCAAAAGGGTTAATAAAGTGGTAGCTAATGCTGCAGATCCGGAAGAAGTAGCAACAGCTGCTATTCCTCCTTCAAGTGAAGCTAGTCTTTGTTCTAATATATCTGCAGTAGGATTATTTAAACGAGTATAAATATATCCAGGTTCAGCTAAAGAGAAAAGATTAGCAGCATGGTCAGTATCGTTAAAAACATAGGAAGTAGTCTGGTAAATCGGTACAGCCCTTGTTCCCTCAGTTTTTGTTGTGTTATGTCCTGCATGTAATGCAAGAGTTTGATCATTTTGATTCATAGTTTAAGTGATTTAATAATTGGTTCAACATATTCTAACTTTTCCCATGGAAAAAGTTCGACTTCTATATTTTTAATTCCGTTATATTTTGAATTAAAAGTTTTAACTTTTTTTTCAGATTTTCTACCCATATGTCCATATGAAGCAGTTTCAAGATAAATTGGATCTCTTAATTTGAATCTTGATTCTATCGAGTGTGGTTTGAGATCAAATATCTCATTGATTATATTAGATAATTTTGAATCTGAAATTTTTAGGTTGGATTTTCCACAGGTATTAACATTAAGAGATACTGGTTCAGCAACTCCAATTGCATAACCGATTTGAATAAGTATCTCATCAGATACACCTGCTTTTACTAAATTTTTAGATATGTGTCTTGCTGCATATGCTGCACTTCTATCAACTTTACTAGGATCTTTTCCGCTAAAAGCACCTCCACCATGTGCTCCTCTACCACCATATGTATCAATAATTATTTTTCTGCCAGTTAAACCTGTATCTCCATGAGGACCTCCGATAACAAACTTACCTGTTGGATTTATATGATACTTTATCTTATCATTAAATAAATCTTGAATTTTTTTAGAATAACTATTCTTGACAATAGGTATTAATATTTCAATTAGATCTTTTCTTATTTTTTCTAGCATTTTTTCATCATCATTATCAAACTCATCATGTTGAGTAGAAATTACTATAGTATCGATTCTAATAGGTTTATCATTTTGATCATACTCAATTGTTACCTGAGATTTTGAATCTGGCCTTAAATAAGGAATCTTTTTAGACCTTCTTAAATTTGATAATTCTAACAACAATCTATTAGCTATATCTAAGGTTAAAGGAATACTGTTATCAGTTTCATTACAAGCGTATCCAAACATAATTCCTTGATCACCTGCTCCTTGATCTTCTCTTTTTGATCTTTCTACACCTCTTAAAATATCTTCTGATTGCTCATGAATTAAAGACATAACCGCACAGGATTCTCCTGAAAATTTATATTGATCATTATCATAACCTATATTCTTAATGATTTCCCTAGCTACACTTTGAACATCTACATAGGTTGAACTTGTTACCTCTCCAGATAATACAACTTGCCCAGTAGTGACAAGAGTTTCACAAGCAACTTTAGAATTTGGGTCAAATGCAAGAAAATTATCTAAAACTCCATCACTAATTTGATCGGAGACTTTATCAGGGTGACCTTCACTTACTGACTCTGAAGTAAATAAATAAGACATAAATTAAAATTTATGAAGAAGAGTATGTAAGATTGCAAGGAAAACACTGCTTTAGCATTTTTTTTTAGAGGTTGCAATCAGACAAATCCTTCCTCTGTTATCGGACAAATTTAAATAAAAATTAATTATTTCAAATTATTCTATTTTTTTTTTTAAAAAACTATTATTTTGGCAAATTATATGAGAATAGCTATTGCTGGTAATATCGGTGCAGGAAAAACTAGTTTAACTAAACAGCTTGCAAAAAGTTTAAACTACAAACCTTATTTTGAAGATGTAATTGCAAACCCTTATTTAGATGATTTTTATAATCACATGGAGAGATGGTCTTTTAATCTTCAAATATATTTTTTAAACAGTAGGTTTAAGCAATTACTTGAAATAGAAAACAGCAAAGAGAATGTTATTCAAGATAGGACTATTTATGAGGATGCATTTATATTTGCTCCAAATCTTAATGCAATGGGATTGATGCCTCAAAGAGATTATGAAAATTATCTCTCTCTGTTTGATACAATGTTAAACCTTGTAGAACCTCCAGACGTTATGGTTTATCTTCAGAGTAGTATTCCAAATCTTGTTAATAAAATTCATAAAAGGGGTAGAGAGTATGAAAAGACTATTAGTATTGAATACTTGAGCAGATTAAATGAAAGATATGAAGCATGGATCACAAATTATGATCATGGGAAACTTCTCAAGATAAATGTTGATGATATTGATTTCGTTGAAAATGAATCTGATTATACAGAGATTTTAAGTTTGATAAAATCTGAAATTAATTAACTTATTTATATGAAAAAAACTTTCGAAAAAGTTGATAATAAAATTTTAAAGGCTCTTCCTAATCCAAGTGAAAAAAGTTACGAAATAAAAATTAAGAATCCTGAATTAACTTTTTTAGGTGTTTACGACCAACCTGATTTTGCTTCTCTCTATATTTTGTTTTATCCTAACAAAAAAATCATTGAGCTTAAATCTTTAAAAAATTATCTTCATCAATATAGAAACATTATAATTTCTTACGAAAGGTTAATAAATATAGTCTATGAGGATCTTATGAAAGTCTATGAACCATCTAGGTTAAGATTAGTTTTAGATTGTAACCCTAGAGGTGGTATTTCATCAAGACTAACCCAAGATTCTGATTGGAAGTCCTTAGGAGGAGATGAGAAATATTCTGGTTATGAAGAAATCATTTGGTAATACTACTAATCCTATTCTTAAAAACATATTAATTGTTAGTCTAATACTAATCGCTTCCTTATCAAGATTAATTCCGCATTATCCCAATTTTACTTCAATTTGTGCTGTTGCTTTATTTTCAACTTACTATTTCAAAAAAAATCATATTGCAATTTTAATATCAATTTCTGCTCTATGGATTAGTGATTTATTACTAAATAATATTATCTATTCAGGCATATATAAAAACTTTATTTTGTTTTACAAGGGATTTTTTTGGCAGTATATACCAATAATTTTAATTGTAATAATTGGTAAAAGAATTTTAAAAAAATTATCTGTAAGAGGCCTAATCCTTTCAAGTCTAGCTTCTTCTTTAGTTTTTTTTATTATTTCAAACTTTGGTGTTTGGTTGAGTAGTAGTATTTATTCAAATGATATTAATGGATTATTGAGTTGTTATTTTGCTGCTATTCCATTCTTTTTAAATACATTGATAAGTACATTAATATATTCAATTGCACTATTCTTCTCATACGAGTTTTTTATAAAAAAAAATAAAATATCCTTAATTTATAATGCCAGAAATAACTAAAGAGTTAGAGGAAAGAATTCTTGTTTTGGATGGTGCCATGGGAACTGTAATTCAATCTCATAATTTAACTGAAGTAGACTTCAGAGGTAATGATTTTAAGAATCATAAAACTTTACTAAAAGGGAATAATGATTTACTATCTATTACTCAACCAGAATTAATTAAAAATATTCATAGAAATTATATTGAAGCTGGCTGTGATATAATTGAAACAAACACATTCTCTTCAACTTCAATAGCTATGAAAGACTACGATCTTCAAGATTATGCTTATGATTTGAATTTTCAATCTGCAAAAATTGCAAAAGAAGTTTGTAAAGAGTTTAATACAAAAAAATATGTTGCAGGATCCATTGGTCCAACAAATAAAACTGCATCAATATCACCTGATATTAATGACCCTTCTTTAAGATCAATAACTTTTGATGATTTAAAAAGTTCTTATTATGATCAAATCTGTGGTTTAGTTGAAGGAGGTGTTGATATTCTTTTGGTCGAGACAATATTTGATACATTAAATGCTAAGGCTGCCTTATTGGCCATTCAGGAATACTTTGAAATTAATGATACTCAGCTACCTGTAATGGTAAGTGGAACAATAACAGATAAAAGCGGAAGAACACTATCCGGCCAAACTGTAAAAGCTTTTTTAATTTCTTTATCTCACTTTAAGCTTTTAAGTATTGGTTTTAATTGTGCTTTAGGAGCTAATCAACTTTTACCTCATATAAGAAATCTTTCACGATATTCTAATTTTGCTATATCTGCTCACCCTAATGCAGGACTTCCAAATGCTTTTGGAGAGTATGATCAAAGTCCTGAAGAAATGACATCCCAAATTCAAAAGTATTTTGATGAAAATCTTTTAAATATAGTTGGGGGATGTTGTGGGACATCATATGAACATATTAGGCAAATATCTTCACTTGCAAAAAAGTATAAACCAAGAAAATTATAAGATGTCAAATTGCAGAATATTAAAGTTATCAGGATTAGAACCATTTGAACTTAGAACTGATTTAAACTTTGTAAATGTTGGAGAGAGAACAAATGTTACAGGTTCCAAAAAATTTCTTAGTCTAATTAAAGAAAATAATTATACTGAAGCTGTTGAGATAGCAAGACAACAAGTTGAATCCGGAGCTCAAATTTTAGATGTGAATATGGATGATGGATTAATTGATGGTAAGTATGCCATGATTAAATTCATAAACTTAATTCAATCAGAACCTGATATTGCAAAAATTCCAATTATGATTGATAGCTCTAAATGGGAAATCATTTTAGCTGGATTAAAATGTGTACAAGGTAAATGCGTTGTTAATTCTATAAGTTTAAAAGATGGGGAGTCTTCTTTTATCGAAAAAGCATTAACCATAAAAAAGTTTGGAGCTGCGGTTGTTGTTATGGCTTTTGATGAAAAAGGGCAAGCTGATACTCTAGATAAGAGAGTTTCAATCTGCAAAAGATCATATGATATTTTAGTAAATCAGATAAAATTTAATCCCGAGGATATAATTTTTGATCCAAATATTTTTCCTGTTGCAACTGGAATTGAAGAGCACAGAACTTATGCATTAGATTTTTTCAAAGCTACAAAATGGATAACTGAAAACTTAAAGTGCTCTAATGTAAGTGGGGGAGTAAGTAATGTCTCATTTTCATTTAGAGGCAATAATACTGTAAGAGAAGCAATGCATACAATTTTTCTTTATCATGCCATAAAAAATGGTATGAGAATTGGCATTGTTAATCCGGGCTTACTAGATGTTTATGATAATATTGATAAAAATCTTTTAAAACATATTGAAGATGTTTTTTTTGACAGAAGAGATGATGCTACGGAAAGGCTCGTAAAGTTTGCTGAAAATATAGCAAGCAATAATTTATCAACTAAAAATGTGTTGAACGATGAATGGAGAAAATTTGATTTACAAGAAAGAATAAACCACTCTTTGGTTAAGGGCATTGATAAATTCATAATAGAAGATGTTGAAGAAGCTAGAAAAATTTCAAAAGAATCAATTCAAGTGATCGAGAAATATTTAATGAATGGGATGAATATTGTTGGAGATTTATTTGGAGATGGAAAAATGTTTCTTCCCCAAGTAGTAAAATCAGCTAGAGTAATGAAAAAGGCAGTATCGTATCTTGTGCCTTATATAGAAGAGGAAAGTAAAGGAAATAGAAAATCTAATGGTAAAATTCTTCTTGCAACAGTTAAAGGGGATGTTCATGATATAGGAAAAAATATTGTTGGTGTAGTTTTATCATGTAATAATTTTGAAATAATTGATTTAGGGGTAATGGTTCCACCTGAAAAAATTATTGAGAAAGCCATATGCGAAAACGTAGATATTATTGGTTTGAGTGGTTTGATTACTCCATCACTAGATGAAATGGTAAATCTTGTAGTTGAACTTGAAAAAAGTAAAATAAATATACCTGTCTTAATTGGTGGAGCAACAACTTCTAAAAAACATACAGCTGTTAAAATTGCTCCAAATTATTCAGGCATAGTTGTTCATGTAAATGATGCATCAAAAGCTGTACCTGTTGTAACAAATATTTTATCTAAAAAAAATAAATTATTTGAAGATGAACTTAAAAAAGAATATGAAGAAATAAGGTTAAATTTTGAAAACAAAGTTGATGTCAAAAAATTAGTTTCAATAGAAGCTGCTAGAGATAATAATTTTAAAATTGATTGGCAAAATACAAAAATTAAAACTCCAGATTTTATAGGAGTTAAAGAAGTTTTATTAGAAGATTTATCTATCTTAAAAAAATTCATTGATTGGACTCAATTTTTTAGATCATGGAATCTTTTTGGAAAATTTCCGGATATTTTCAATTACGAAGTTAATGGAGAGGAAGCAAAGAAACTATATGATGATGCTAACATAATATTAAATGATATAATTGAAAATAATCTTTTAGATGCTAAGGGAGTATTTGGCATTTTTCCATCTAATTCTAATGGAGATGATATATTAGTATTTGACAATAAAAAGTCACTTAAAGAGATTGGTAGGTTTATTTCACTTAGACAGCAAAATACAACTCCAGATGGAAAATCAAATCTTTCATTATCTGATTTTATTGCTCCATTAGAGTCAGGTAATATTGATTATATTGGATGTTTTTGTGTATGTGCTGGTTTTGGTGCTGAAGAAATGTCTAAAAAATACGAAGAAGAAAATGATGATTATTCCAGTATAATGGTTAAGGCTTTAGCAGATAGACTTGTAGAGGCTTTTGCTGAATATCTTCACAAAGAAATTAGAACTAAATATTGGGGATATTCTCCAAATGAAAAAACAACGAATAATGATCTAATTGATGAAAAATATATTGGTATTAGACCCGCGCCTGGATATCCTGCATGTCCAGACCATCTTGAAAAAACAACAATTTGGAATCTATTAAATGTTGAAGAAAGAATTGGAGTCAAATTAACAGAAAGTTTAGCAATGTATCCTGCGTCTTCTGTAAGTGGATATTATTTTGCAAACAAGGAGTCTAGATATTTCGGATTAGGTAAAATAGGAATTGATCAAGTTAAAGATTATGCTGAAAGAAGAGGTATATCTATTGATCAGGCAAAAAAATGGTTAAATCCTGTAATAAACGAAAGTTAATTTTTAGCTGTTAATTCATTGTATTATATTTGACAAAAATTTAAAATAATGGACTATATCAATCTTATACCTGCTGCAGGAATTATCGCCTTAATATTTGTTTTTATTAAAAATTCATGGGTTACCAAAAAAGAAATTGGAAATGAAAAAATGGAAAAAATTGCAAAAAATATAGCTGATGGTGCAATGGCTTTCCTAAAAGCTGAATATAAAATTTTATCAATTTTTGTAATTATTACTGCAGTACTTCTAGCGTTTAAAGGAATTAATGAAGGTAGTAGCTGGTTAGTTGCTGTTTCATTTGTTGTTGGTGCATTATGTTCTGGTCTAGCTGGATTTATTGGAATGAGGGTTGCTACAAAAGCAAATGTAAGAACAACTAATGCTGCTCAGAATTCACTTGGTAAAGCATTAGAAATTGCATTTTCAGGTGGCTCTGTTATGGGAATGGGAGTTGTTGGACTAGGTGTACTTGGAGTTGGATCACTGTTTATTATTTACAGACCAATGTTTACAGATATAAATACTGTTATTCAAGTAATTTCAGGATTTTCATTAGGTGCATCATCTATAGCACTTTTTGCAAGAGTTGGTGGAGGTATTTACACTAAGGCTGCAGATGTTGGTGCTGACTTAGTTGGAAAGGTTGAAGCTGGTATACCAGAGGATCATCCACTAAACCCTGCAACAATTGCAGATAATGTTGGAGATAATGTGGGAGATGTTGCTGGAATGGGGGCTGATTTATTTGAATCTTTTGTAGGTTCAATTATTGGAGCTATGGTACTTGGTGCTGCATTTGTCGGATTGAGTGATTTTGCTGGTATTGAAATTAATGCTGTTCTTCTTCCATTATACATTGCTTCCTCTGGAATTATTATGTCGATAATTGGAACATTTTTTGTAAAAGTAAAAGAGGGAGGAGATCCTCACAAAGCACTTAATATGGGTGAGTTTTTATCGGCAGGCCTAATGATAGTAGCTACATACTTTTTGATACAAAATTTACTTCCTGAATCATGGACATTAAATGGATTTGAATTTACATCAAATGGAGTATTTTATGCAACTATTAGTGGATTGATTGCTGGTCTTTTAGTTGGAAAAGTTACAGAATACTATACTGCAACTGGTAAAAAACCAGTTTTATCTATTGTTAATCAGTCTGAAACTGGTCCCGCTACCACAATTATTTCGGGTCTTGGAGTTGGTATGATATCTACTGCATTACCAATAATTTTTATTTGTGCTGCAATACTAGTTTCATATAATTTTGCTGGACTATACGGAATTGCTATTGCTGCGGTTGGAATGTTAGCCAATACCGGAATTCAATTAGCTGTTGATGCATATGGTCCAATATCTGATAACGCAGGAGGTATTGCTGAGATGGCAGAATTAGATCCAAAAGTAAGAGAAAGAACTGATAAGCTGGATGCAGTTGGAAATACTACTGCAGCTATTGGTAAAGGTTTTGCTATTGCTTCAGCTGCACTTACTGCTCTTGCACTATTTGCTGCATTTATGCAAACTGCTGAAATTACTGCTATAGATATATCAAAACCTGTAGTAATGTCTGGACTTTTAATTGGTGCAATGCTACCATTTGTTTTTTCAGCACTTTCTATGAAGGCAGTAGGAAAAGCTGCAATGAGTATGATTGAAGAAGTAAGAAGACAATTTAATGATCTTCCAAAGCTTAAAGCAGCACTTGAGATAATGAGAAAATATAACTCTGATTTATCTAAAGCTTCAAAAGCAGATTTAAAAATTTTCAATGATGCCGATGGAGTAGCAGAGTATAGTAAATGTGTCGAAATATCAACACAAGCTGCTCTTAGAGAAATGGTATTACCTGGTTTAATGGCAATTTCTGTACCTGTAATAATTGGATTTGCTGGAGGTGCTGAAATGCTCGGAGGATTATTAGCTGGGGTTACTTCCTGTGGTGTATTAATGGCAATTTTTCAATCAAATGCTGGAGGTGCCTGGGACAATGCTAAAAAGATGATTGAAGAAGATGGAAGAAAAGGTACTGAAGCACACAAAGCTGCAGTCGTTGGTGATACTGTTGGTGATCCATTTAAAGATACTTCTGGACCTTCATTAAATATTTTATTAAAACTTATTGCTGTTGTAGCTTTGGTAATTGCTCCTCTTTTATAAATAGAGAACTTTTTTTACAGCTTTAATAACTTCATCACTATTAGGAAGCCATTCTTCCAATAGTACCGGTGAGTAAGGAGTTGGAGTATCAGCATTATTTACTTTTTCAACAGGGGCATCAAGATAGTCAAAGATCTCATTTTGAACTTTGTGAGATATATCTGTTGAAACATTTCCAAAAGGCCAAGCTTCTTCTAAAATAACAAGTCTATTTGTTTTTTTTACAGATTCAAGAACAGTATTATAATCTATTGGTCTTAAAGTTCTTAAATCAATGATTTCGCATTCTATTCCATCTTTTTCTAGAACTTCAGCAGCTTTATATGCCTCTTTTATTATTTTACCAAATGATACAATTGTAACGTCTTTTCCTTTTCTTTTGATGTCTGCTACTCCAATTGGTAAAGTATACTCGCCTTCTGGAATTTCACCCTTATCTCCATACATTTGCTCAGACTCCATAAAAATTACTGGATCATCATCTCTTATTGCGGATTTGAGTAACCCCTTTGCATCATACGGATTTGATGGGACAATAACTTTCAAACCGGGACAATTAGCAAACCAACTTTCAAAAGCTTGTGAATGTGTTGCACCAAGTTGTCCTGCAGATGCTGTAGGTCCTCTAAAGACAATTGGACAAGGAAATTGTCCACCTGACATTTGTCTAATTTTCGCTGCGTTATTAATTATTTGATCAATTCCTACCAAAGAAAAATTAAAAGTCATAAACTCAATTATAGGCCTTGCCCCTACCATAGTAGATCCAACACCTACTCCAGAAAAACCAGCTTCAGAAATTGGAGTATCGATTACTCTTAACTCTCCAAATTCATCTAACATTCCTTTTGATGCTTTGTATGCTCCATTGTATTCAGCAACTTCCTCACCCATAAGATATACACTTTCATCTCTTCTCATTTCCTCCGACATAGCTTCACAAATAGCTTCTCTGAATTGAACTGTTTTCATTTAGTAAAATTTATGCGAATTTAATGATAAAAAAAATATTTCCTAATGTCCATTTATGACTTTTAAATTATATTTAATTAATTTGTGTCATTATTATTAGATGGAGTTAATAGAGCTTAAAATTCATGGAATTTCTTATACTGAGGGTAACTCAGGAGCATTTGCCCTAATACTTGAAGAGACTAATGGAAATAAAAAATTACCAGTTGTTATAGGGGGATTTGAAGCTCAATCTATAGCTATTGCACTTGAGAAAAAAATAAAGACTACCAGGCCTTTAACTCATGAATTATTTAAAAATTTTGCCAATCAATTTGGCATTACTATTAATCATGTAATTATATACAAATTGAGTGATGGTGTGTTTTTTTCCAATATAGTTTGTGAAAAAGATGGTCAAATTTTAAAAATAGACTCTAGAACCTCTGACGCTATTGCTCTTTCAATTAGGTTTAATTCATCAATTTTTGTAACAAAAGAAATTATTGAGGAAGCTGGATTTGAAGATGACAAAGATTATTCAAGCTCCCTGGATTTTTCTGATGAAAACTTTTTTAATGATACATATAGTAAGCCTATACCATCAAAAGATCATTCAAAAGATATTAAAAAAATTTCCACAATTAATATTAGAAAAATGCTAGAAAAAAGTATACAGAATGAAGACTATGAAATGGCAGCTAAATTAAGAGATGAATTAGATTACAGAAAGAAAGTATAATGAAGCAATATTTAGATTTACTTAAACATATTAAGGATAACGGAACAAAAAAAGAGGATAGAACCGGTACAGGAACACTTAGTGTCTTTGGCTATCAAATGAGATTTAATCTTCTAGATGGCTTTCCTTTAGTTACTACAAAAAAGCTTCATTTAAGATCAATAATTCATGAATTAATATGGTTCATTAACGGTGAAACAAATATTAAGTACTTAAAAGATAATGGTGTTACAATCTGGGATGAGTGGGCTGATGAAAATGGTAATTTAGGACCAATTTATGGACATCAATGGAGAAACTGGAATAGTGATGGAATAGATCAACTAAACGAAGTAATTAATTCTTTAAAATATAATCCAACTAGTAGAAGAATGATTGTAACCGCATGGAATCCTAATATAATTCCTGACAGTAATGTTTCATTTAGTGAAAATGTAAGAAATGGAAAAGCTGCACTTCCTCCATGTCATGCTTTTTTTCAATTCTATGTAGCAAATAATACTCTTTCTTGTCAGATGTATCAAAGAAGTGCTGATGTTTTTTTAGGTGTTCCTTTCAATATTGCGTCTTATTCACTACTTACTCATATGATTGCTCAGGTATGTAATTATAAAGTAGGAGAATTTATTCATACTTTTGGTGACACTCACATTTATTTAAATCATTTAGATCAAGTAAATCTTCAGCTAACTAGAGATCCTATGCCGCTCCCTAAGCTAAAGTTGAATTCTCAAATTAACAAAATAGAAGACTTTAAGTATGATGATATTGAAATATTGAATTATACTTCTCACCCTCCTATTAAAGGAAAGATTTCAGTTTAGTATGACTAATAATGAGCTTACCATTATAGCTGCTGTTTCTATCAATAATGTAATTGGTCTTGATAATAAACTAATATGGAATATTCCAAAAGATCTAAAAAGATTTAAAGATTTAACATCAGGCCATTCGGTAATTATGGGAAGAAAAACTTTTGAATCACTTCCTTTTCCTCTCCCTAATAGAAGAAATATAGTTGTTACCAAAAACAAGAATTATAATAAATTAGGTATTGAAGTATATGATAATATAGATGATGCAATAAAAACATGTAAATCTGACTTTCAGCCTTTTGTTATTGGGGGTGGTGAAATTTACTCTCAAACAATTAATAAGGCTGATAAAATAGAGTTGACTAGAATATATAAAGAATTTGAGGGAGATGCTTTTTTTCCTGAAATTCCTTTAGATACTTTTGAACTTATAAGTGAAGATATTCATTATTTAGATGATCTTGATAAAACAAAATATTCATTTTTAACATATAAAAAACGACTATGAAAGCATATGTTTTTCCGGGACAAGGATCTCAAAAACCAGGGATGGGATATGATTTATACAAAGAGATTCCTGAATCTAAATCTTTGTTTGAACAAGCAAATAAAATTTTAAATTTTGATCTTACAAAATTAATGTTTGAAGGTACAGCTGAAGACCTTCTCCAAACAAAAGTAACTCAACCAGCAATTTTTGTCCACTCAGTAATTATGGCTTTAACATCAAAAAACTTTAAACCTGATGTATGTGCTGGTCATTCACTTGGGGAATTTTCAGCACTAGCAGCATCAAAATCTATTAGTTTTGAAGATGGTCTAAAACTTGTATCTATAAGGGCTAATGCTATGCAAGAAGCATGTCAGAATACAAATGGAACAATGGCAGCAATTATTGGATTAGATGATAAAATCATAGAGTCAGTTTGTAAAGATACTGTAGGAGTAGTTAAAGCTGCAAATTATAATTGTCCAGGGCAATTAGTTATTTCAGGTGAAGTCTCAGCGATTGAAGTAGCATGCGAAAAGCTAAAAGAGGAAGGGGCAAGAAGAGCTCTTGTTCTTCCAGTAAGTGGAGCATTTCATTCAGAATTAATGAATTCAGCAAAAATTGAATTAAAGAAAGGAATAGATCAAACTGAATTCTTAGATCCGATTTGTCCAATTTATCAAAATTACACAGCAAAACCAGAAAAAAATTCTGAAATAATTAAAAGTAATTTACTTAATCAACTTACAGGAGCTGTTCTTTGGACTCAAAGTGTAAATAAAATGATTAGTGATGGTGTCACAAAATTTTATGAAGTTGGTCCAGGTAATACTCTTCAAGGTTTGATTAGAAAAATTAATAATCAGGTTGAAGTTTCCTCTTTTTAATTAATTTTTATAAACATCTCCATCTTTCATAACAAAAACTACATTCTGAAGAGTCTTAATATTTTTAATTGGATCTTCTTCAACTGCTATAATATCTGCATAAAAACCCTCTTTAATCTGACCAAGATTATTTTCTAGTCCTAGTAACTTAGCATTAGTTAGTGTTGCAGATTTTAAAGAATACTTAGCTGGAATACCTATTTCTTCCATGTAGGCAAATTCCCCTGCATTTTCTCCATGGGGAAAAACTCCTGCATCAGTTCCAAAAGCAATTAAAACTCCCATTTCATATGCTTTTTTAGTAGTGTTTTTATTTTGGACTCCAACCTCAATTGCTTTAGGAATTATAATTTCAGGATAGTACCCAGGAATTTTAGCCATCTTTGCTACATGCTCTCCAGCACTTATTGTTGGAACTAAATAAGTATTTTTTTTCTTCATCAGTCTCATTGTTCTCTCTTTCATGATTGAACCATGTTCAATAGTAGTAACACCTGCATTTACTGCTCTATACATACCTTCGTCTCCATGAGCATGTGCTGCAACATGCATTCCATAATCATCTGCAATCTTTACAATTTCTCTAATTACCTCTTCTGTAAATTGAGGATTTTGACCATTTTTTGCTAAACTCATAACTCCACCAGTAGCAGTTATTTTAATTAAATCTGCACCATTTTTATACCTATATCTAACCGCTTTTCTGGCATCGGAAATAGAATTTACAACTCCCTCTTCAGGCCCTGGATCATCTACAAGATCATCTCTATAACCATTAGTTCTGTCACCATGACCACCAGTAGTTGCTAATGTTTTTCCCGAAGTAAAAATTCTGGGACCAGGAATAACTCGATTATTAATTGCATTTCTTAATGAAATATTAACTCCAGAACCACCAACATCTCTTACTGTTGTAAAACCTGCCATAAGAGTCTTCTTTGCAATTACTGAAGACTTGAAAGCTATATCTGCTTTATTATCTTGAAATCTACTTATATATTTTTCAGGACCTCCAGACTCTCCCTCCATGTGGACATGGAAATCTATAAGACCTGGTAAGACAAACTTTGATTTTAAATCAATAGTAACAGTAGTTTCATCATCTGATTCTAAAAAGCCATCCTCAATAGATTGTATAATATTGTCTGATACAATTATTGTTTTATTTTTTAAATATTTACCTGAAACAACATCAAATAAATTACCAACATGTATATATTTTGTTTGAGCTTGAAGGGATACGCTAAGTATAATAAGAAGTAAGAAAAGTTTTTTCATAAAAGGTTTTTTACTAAAGTAAATAATTATTGAAAAAAGGTAATAATTGTATCTGTAATAAATTTTATTTGTTTTCTGGTAAGTTCAGTATGCATTGGAAGTGATATAACCTGATTTTTTACTTCATTAGTTATTGGAAAGTCATTATCATTAAAAAATTTTTGTTTGTAAGCCTTCTGTTCATGAAAACCTAATGGATAGTATATTCCAAAAGGAATGTTGTTTTTACTTAGAACCTCAGCAAGTTTTTCTCTTTTATTGTTTTTTATTTTTAAAGTGTACTGATGATATACATGTGTGTCAATGTCTGATTCAACAAAAGGAGTCTCAATATCCTTAATATCTTTTAGTGAATCATTATATAGACTGGCTGCTAAAATTCTATTAGAATTATATTTATCAAGATATTTAAGTTTTACATTTAAAATAGCTGCTTGAATAGAATCTAATCTGGAGTTAACTCCAATTTCATCATGGTAATACCTCTCATACATTCCATGATTTACTAATCCTCTAATTTTATAGGCTATTGAATCAGAGTCTGTCATAATTGCTCCTCCATCTCCATAACAACCTAAGTTTTTTGAAGGGAAAAAAGAAGTAGTTGAGATATCACCTATTGTACCAGCAAATTTTTTTTGAGAATTACTGAATTTAAACTTAGATCCCAAAGCCTGAGCATTATCTTCAATGATATATAGATTATTTCTATTTGCAATTTCAAGTATTTCTTCCATTCTACATGATTGACCAAATAAATGAACAGGTATAATTACTTTTGTTTTGTCATTAATTTTTTCTTCAATCAATTCAGGATTAATATTAAACGTTCTGGGATCAATATCAATTACTACAGGTTTTAAACCTAATAATAGAATTACCTCAATAGTAGAAGCAAAGGAAAAGTTTGTTGTAATTATTTCATCACCAGGATTTAAATCAAGTGACATCAATGCAACCTGTATAGCATCAGTTCCATTAGCACACGGAATTACATGTTTTACTCCCAGATATTTTTCAAGATTTTCTTGGAACTCTTTAACTATAGGACCATTGATAAATGAAGTTGTATTTATAACCTTCTTTATTTCTCTATTTACTTGCCACCTAATCTTTTTATATTGACCATTTAGGTCAACCATATTGATTTTTTTCATCGAAAACAAAATTAAAAAAGTATTTTTGGAAAAAGTGTTAGGTGAAAATTATTTACGAAATAATTTTAAAAACAATATTTTGTTTAAGTACTTCTTTTAGATTTTTTTCTCCAAAAATTAATTCTTTTCATAAAGGGCATAAGAATTTATTTAAGAAAATTATTGATAAAAAAAAATTCAATGGAGAATCAATTTGGTTTCATGTTGCTTCTTTGGGTGAATTTGAAATAGCTAAGCCTATTATTAATAATCTCAAAAAAGAAATATCTGATTTAAAAATTATAATTACATTTTTTTCTCCTTCTGGATATCTAAATTCTTTGGATTATAGAAATGCTGATTTAATTTCATATCTACCAATTGATACTTCAAAAAACTCAAAAAAATTTGTTGAAATTATAAACCCTAAAATTGCTGTATTTATAAAAAATGATCTTTGGGTTAACTATATAGACTCATTAAAATTAAAAGGAAGCATAATTTATTCTATTTCATCAAAATTTAATAACTCACAATTTTATTTTTTATTTTATGGAAAGTGGTTTCTTAAAAAAATTAGACTAATTGATTACTTTTTTGTTCAAGATGAAACCTCCAAATCCGTGCTTAAAAAAAATAATATTAAAAATGTAGATGTCTCAGGAGATTATAGGTTTACATCTGTATTAAAAATATTAGAGGAAGACAAAAAATTTAATCAAATAGAAAAATTTATTGGAAAGAGTAAATGTTTTGTTGCAGGTAGTATTTGGGACAATGATATTGAAGTTCTTTATAATTATTTATCAGATGCAAGTCATAAATCTATACTTGCTACACATGATATTTCCCCAAAAAAAATTAAAAAATTAGAAGTTTTATTCGATAAGAATATTGTGAAACTTTCAGAATTTGACAGTGAACTTGATTTTAATAAAAAGATATTAATCATAGATTCAATAGGAGATTTGAAATTCATATACAGATATGCATATGTTGCTTATGTTGGAGGTGGATTTTATAAAAATAGTCTTCATAACATTCTAGAACCATCTGTTTTTTCATGTCCAGTAATTATTGGTAAAAATTATGAAAATTTCAATGAGGCAGTGGATTTAATTAATCTAGGAGGAGTATTTAGTGTTAAAAAGTCAAGCGATTTTTCAACTTTGATGAAAAAAATATATAAAGACCCTCAATTTAGAAATGAAACTGGATTAGTGAACTATAATTATATATCTGAAAATCAAAAAAAGAATAAAAAAGTTGTTGAAAGTTTGATAAAAAAAATTAGATCATGATGATATTAAGCTAAATTTGTTTTTATGAAAAAAAACCTCTTCCTATTATTTTTTTTAATTAATCTTGGCATCAATGCTCAAGAGTCAACTAAACCTAATATAATTATGGTTATTGGAGATGGAATGGGACTATCAGCAATTTCATCTGGTATGTATTCAAATAATAACTACACATCTCTTGAAAGATCTGAATTTATTGGATTATCAAAAACTCATTCATACGATAATCTAATAACTGACTCAGCTGCTTCGGCTACAGCTATGGCCTCAGGGGTAAAAACATTTAATAAGGTTATTGGTCTAGATTCTGACTATAAATCAGTAAAAACTATTCTTGAAATTTGTATGGATTTAGGTTATTCTTCAGGAATTGTTGTCACTTCAAGTATTGTACACGCCTCTCCTGCATCATATTATGCAAAGGAAAAAAGTAGATATAATTACAATGAGATTGCAAATCAATTATCAAAAAAAGGAGTTAACTTTTTTGTAGGTGGTGGTGAAAAATATTTCATTGAAAGACCCGATGGTAAAAATTTGATGAACGAAATGAAGGAATATTTTTTTGCAAAGAATATTGATGAATACAGGAATAATAAATCTGATAAAATTGGTTTTTTTACCTCTTTTGATGAGCCAATAGAAAAGCATAAAGGTAGAGAACCGGCACTTGATGAAATTGTGGATGCAACACTTTCAAAGTTTGACTCAATCAACTCCCCCTTTTTTTTACTAATTGAAGGATCACAAATTGATTGGGGGTCCCATGATAATGACCAACCTCATATGATTAGTGAAATGATAGAGCTTGATAATACATTAGATAAAGTTTTCGATTATGCTGAAAAAAATAAAAATACCTTAGTAATTATTACAGCTGATCATGAAACTGGAGGTGTAGCAATAACTGGTGGTAATCTAGATAAATTAAGTGTGGTAAACAGATATGTATCTGGAAGTCATACTGGAACAATGGTGCCTGTATTTAGTTTTGGACCTAATTCTTCATATTTTAAAGGTATTTACGATAATACTGAAATTTTTAATAAATTGTTAAGTATAGTTAAGTAATGAAAAAAGTTCTACTTATAATTTTAATTTTTACTCTTTCATGTAAAAATGATCCTCAAAATGTTGATATATTAATAACTGGAGGCACAATTCATAATGGAACTGGAATTAAAGGTTTTATTGGAAATGTTGCTATTAAGGGTGATACTATTTATTATGTAGGTAAAAGCAAAAACTTCATTGCAAGAGACACAATTAATGCATCTTCAAAAATTGTTTCCCCTGGCTTTATTAATATGCTAAGTTGGGGATATAATACCTTATTACAGGATGGCAGATCATTAAGTGACTTGAAACAGGGCGTTACTTTAGAAGTTTTTGGAGAGGGATCATCACCTGGCCCAACAGGTAATATCGAAGATAATAATTATGTATCGTTTGGTGAAGCAATGGAAAATTTAGAATTAAACGGTATATCTACAAATATTGCATCTTATCTAGGTGCAACTACTGTTAGAATCCAAGAGATTGGATATGCAAACAGAAAAGCTACTCCAGATGAAATGGACTCAATGAGAAATATTGTAAAAATTTCAATGGAAGAAGGTGCTATAGGTATTGGTTCTTCTCTAATATATGCTCCTGCTGATTATGCTGATACAGATGAACTTATAGAATTATCAAAAGTGGCATCGTCTTACGGAGGAAGATATATATCTCATATGAGAAATGAAGATTCTAGAGTAGTTGAGGCTGTTTATGAGTTGCTTCAAATCTCAGAAAAAGCAAATATTCCTTCACAAATATACCACTTAAAGGCGTCTAGAAAGCCTAATTGGCATTTACTTGATTCAGTAATTACTTTAGTAGAAGATGCTAGACAAAGAGGCTTAAAAATAACTGCTGACATGTACACCTACCCAGCTTCATCTACTGGTTTAACTGGTGTAATTCCAACATGGGTTCAAGAAGGTGGAAGAGAAGCATGGATTAATAGAATGAAAAGGTCTGATATAAGAGAAAGATTATTTGAAGATATCCGAAAAGAATTATCTGAACAACCTCCTGAGGATATACTAATGGTTGGATTCAATAAACAATCTATGTCAGATAAATATAGAGGTATGACTATTGCAGAGGCAGCAGAAATTAGAGGTGAGTCTCCAGAAGAAGCAATAGTTAATCTAATTATTGAGGATGGGAGCAGAATTCAATGTATTTATTTTAGTATGTCAGAAGAAAATGTAAGGAAAAAGATTCAACTTCCCTGGGTATCATTTGACTCAGATGCAGGTTCATATTCCGATATTTCTAAAGACTTTATTACACATCCAAGAGCATTTGGAAGCTTTGCAAGAGTCCTTGGAAAATATGTTAGAGATGAAAAACTTATTTCCATGGAAGAGGCAATTAGAAGACTTTCTGGATTTCCAGCAGAAAATCTTGGAATTAAAAAA
The DNA here is from genome assembly GCA_038110465.1 of Bacteroidota bacterium. GTDB lineage: Bacteria > Bacteroidota > Bacteroidia > Flavobacteriales > Flavobacteriaceae > Marisimplicoccus. The sequence goes on from JAYNJU010000004.1 coordinate 46,768, forward strand.
AGAGGTGTCTTAAAGGAAGGTAATTTCGCAGATGTTGTTGTTTTCGATCCCAATATTATTTCTGACAAAGCTACTTTTGAAGAACCACTTCAATTTGCTGTAGGTGTTGAACATGTCATTGTAAATGGTACTCCTGTAATTAGTAATGGTGATCATACTGGAGAGTTTCCCGGAAGATTTGTGAAAGGTCCTGGATATAACCCTCAACTGCCATGATTAATAAAATATTTAATTCTGATAAGTATATCAGATTAAATCTTACAATAATTGCTTCATGCATTTTTTTAGTTTGCTTTTTTGTTCTTTCAATGATTATTTATGTAAATATTTCAAATTTATACTCTAGTAATGAAGAAATAAGCCCTACAGAGAAGCATAGAGTTCAACATCAAGAAGAAGCTGAAAAACTTGATGAAATAATCAGGCTTCTTAAAGAAATTCAAGAATTGTGAGATTATTAGATTTTTATAATTCAGATAGATACATAAAAGTACTTTTAACTTTTATTTCAATAATTTCAAGCCTTTTTACAATAGGTTTTATAACAATTGTGAGTCTTGGTTTTTTTGTTTTCGGACCTATGGAGGATTTAGAAAGAGAAAATTACAGAAAGGAAAATCATTATATAAGTCATGAAAATCAAATGGATCAAATGGATCAAATAATTGGTTTATTAAAAAAATTTAAAGAAGAAAAAGTGCGGGTGAAGGGACTCGAACCCCCATGCTGTTAGGCACTAGATCCTAAGTCTAGCGTGTCTACCAATTTCACCACACCCGCAAAAGGAGAACAAATATAAATAAGTTTTTAAATATAAATTAAACATGAGTACATTATCTGAAAAGGAAAAAGAAAAATATTTAGATCAACTTTTTGAGTTTTTAAAATTGCCATCAATTAGCGCTGATTCAAGATATAAAAGTGATATGCTAAAAACAGCAAAATGGTTATCAAATCAACTTTTAAACTCAGGCTGTGAAATATCAGAAATATATGAAACAGATGGGCATCCTATTGTCTATGGAGAAAAGATGGTTGATATCTCTTATCCTACTATTTTAGTTTATGGTCATTATGATGTTCAACCTCCTGATCCAGTTGAACTATGGACAAACCCTCCTTTTGATCCAATCATTAAGGAAACCAAGATTCATCCTGAAGGCGCGATTTTTGCAAGAGGTTCATGTGATGATAAAGGTCAAGTATTTATGCACTTAAAAGCCTTTGAACAGCTTATTAAAAAAGAAGAGTTAAAATGTAATGTCAAATTTATGATTGAGGGAGAAGAAGAGGTTGGTAGTGAAAACCTTGAAAAGTTTTTAAGAGAAAATAAGTCTTTATTAAATGCAGATGTAATATTAATTTCAGATACCGGATTAAGCAGTTTAGAAAATCCAACTTTTACTGTTGGACTAAGAGGTTTGTCTTATATGGAAATTGAGATTACTGGTCCTAATAGAGATCTTCACTCAGGAACATATGGGGGAACACTTGCTAATCCGATTAATACTCTTTCTCAGATAATTAGTTCACTTATTGATGATGATGGGAAGATTACTATACCCGGATTTTATGATGATGTGATAGAGATTGAGAAAAGTAAAAGAGATGAAATTGAAAAAGAATCAAATTTTGATGAAGATAATCTTAAAAAATCTTTGGGGTTATTAAATCTTAAAGGAGAAGCTGGTTATACAACACTAGAAAGAAAGTCAATTAGGCCAACTTTAGACGTTAATGGAATTTGGGGTGGCTATACAGGCGAAGGATCTAAAACAGTTATTCCTAGTAAAGCAAGTGCAAAAATTTCTATGAGGTTAGTTCCAAATCAAGATTGGAAACAAATAAGTGAATTATTTATTAAACATATAAAAAAAATTACCCCAAAATATGTAAGTGTAAAAGTGACTACTCATCATGGAGGGAATCCATATGTTACTCCAGAAGATTTTAAAGGTTACACTTCTGCTTTTAAAGCATATAAAGATAACTTTGGAAAAACCCCAATCCCTCAAAAAGATGGAGGGAGCATTCCTATTGTTCCTATGTTTGAAACTATTTTAGGAATTAAGACAGTCCTAATGGGATTTGGTCTTGATAGTGACGCAATCCATTCGCCTGATGAAAACTTTGGAGTCAAAAACTTTTTTATTGGTATTGATACTATACAAAGTTTTTATAAACATTTTGGAAGTTAATTTATTTTATCTGGATTTTTCTTAATAAAACTTGACCAGTTTGAAAATTGTTTTTTTGAATTACTATTGTTCAAATTAAAATAGTGACATACAGCAGCTGCAAGCCCATCAGTAGAATCTAAATTTTTTGGCATTTCTTTAATATCAAGCATTGATTTTAACATTTTTGCCACTTGTTCTTTAGTTGAATTACCATTACCAGTAATTGACATTTTTATTTTTTTAGGAGAGTACTCTGTTATTGGTATTTCATGGTTTAAAGCAGCAGCCATTGAAACTCCTTGAGCCCTTCCAAGCTTTAACATAGATTGAACATTTTTTCCAAAGAATGGTGATTCAATTGCCACTTGATCAGGAGAGTATTTATTGATAATTTCAGTGGTTTTTTTAAAAATATTGGACAGCTTTAAGCTATGATCGTCATTTTTTGATAGTTTAAATTCAATTAAATCTATAAGTTCAATATTTTTTTTCTGAACTTTTATAATTCCATAACCAGTAATGTTTGTGCCAGGATCAATTCCCATTATTATTATATCATCAGATTTTTTAATCATAATTTAATTTAAATGGTAGATCAAATTTAACTTCTACAAACTCTCCAACATTAGTTTTTATTGCAGGCAAAGCTTGCCTTATATTCTCAACAGCTTGTTTTAAGATAGAAATTAAATCTTCATCTAGATTTTCATTAGGAGTAACCTGTAAAAGATTAAAATTACCCTCTGAATCAATTATTATTGTCAAAATATATTCAGTATTATCAATTGGAAATATTTTATCAATCAAATAATTATTCATATCATATTCTATAGTATTTGTAAAGCAATTAATTTGTTCATTTATAATTAAATTTTCACATTCAGAAAAAGTCGGAAATTGGTCATTTTCAGACCAATTAGAAGCAGAAATTATATCAGATTCTGGGACCTTTATATTATTAGTATTACATGAAGATGTAAAAACTATAAAAAATAATATTATAAAAAAATATGATTCGTAAACCTTAATTAACCTAAGCACATATAAAATTACGATTTTTTTATAGCTTTGTCCCATGGAGGTATTTCTAATCTCAATAGTTTTAATAGGGCTTGCATTTTCTGGGATTGCTATTAAATTAATTTTTAAAAAAAAAGGGGAATTTTCTGGAACTTGTGCCAGTCAAAATCCTTTTTTGAATAACTCCGATCAACCTTGTAGTATTTGTGGTAAGATTCCCTCAAATTCAGAGTGTTCTAAGGATTAATAATGATAAAAACAATTTCAAAGCTAGGGCCAGGATTACTTTTTGCTGGTGCAGCTATTGGTGTATCTCATTTAGTTCAATCAACAAGAGCAGGTGCAGATTTTGGATTTGGATTAATATGGGCTTTAATACTTGTAAATTTGTTTAAGTATCCTTTTTTTCAATATGGCCCTAGATATGCAATTGCAACTGGAGAGAGTCTCTTAGATGGATATTATAAAATAGGTAAACCATTCCTATTAGCTTACTTTATTTTAAATCTTTTAACAATGTTTACCATTCAAACTGCTGTTACAATTGTTACCGCAGGGCTTGCATCAAGCTTATTTGGCTTTACTGATAATATGGTTGTTTGGTCTCTTATAATTACTGTATCATGTTATATAATCTTACTAGTAGGTAAATATCGATTATTAGATAAAATGATAAAAGTTATTATTTTAATTTTGGCAATTAGTACACTTTTTTCTACAGGAATCGCATCAACTAATACAATTGATTCTTATGACTTTAATCAGATTTTTCCAACTGGTAGTGGTTTAATTTTTTTAGTAGCATTTATGGGATGGATGCCAGCTCCTCTTGATATATCAATTTGGCATTCTATTTGGACCATAGAAAAAAATAAAAATCAGAAGATTACATATAAGGACAGTTTCTTCGATTTTAATGTAGGATATATTGCAACTGTTATATTAGGAATATGTTTTGTTAGTTTAGGTGCTCTTGTAATGTTTAACTCTGGTGTTAGCTTTTCTAGTAGCGGAAGTGTTTTTGCAGGTCAACTAATTGAATTATATACAACTAATCTTGGAGAAAGTTTTTATTTAATAATTTCATTATGCGCATTTACCACAATGTTAAGCACAACTATTACAACATTAGATGCGTCTCCAAGAACAATGTCAAGGGCTACTCAATTATTAATTAATAATTCAAAAAATAATTATTATTTCCATTGGATTTCAATTCTTGCAATTGGAACAATGTTAATTTTTTATTTTTTACTTTCTGAGATGGGTACTTTGGTAGAAATTGCCACAGTTTTATCTTTCATTACAGCTCCATTTTACGCGATTTTAAATTATAAATTGGTTACAAGCACCAATATGCCAGATGAATTCAAACCAAAAAAAAATCTAAGAATTCTAAGCATTACCGGTATATTATTTTTAACAGTTTTTGCTCTTGGCTACATTTTGACTAGGTTTATTTAGTTTGTATCTTTGCTTAATATGTCTGAGACAAAAACAGTAAATAATGGTTGGGTTAAACTAAATTTACCTAAACCTGATAAAAAGGATAACCCTAGAACAAAAAAGCCAGATTGGATAAGAGTTAAACTTCCTATTGGAAAAAAATATACCCAATTAAGAGGTACAGTTGAGAAGAATAATCTCCATACAATATGTGTTTCAGGCAACTGTCCTAATATGGGAGAATGTTGGACTGAAGGAACAGCAACATTTATGATTTTAGGAAATATATGTACAAGGTCATGTGGGTTTTGTAATGTACAAACGGGTAGTCCTTTACCTGCAGATGAACTTGAACCTTTTAAAGTTGCAAGATCAATTAATATAATGGGGGTAAAACACGCAGTGATTACTTCAGTTGACAGAGATGATCTCAAAGATGGTGGATCGATAATATGGGCAGAGACTATAAAAGCAATAAGAGATCTAAATCCAGGCACAACTATTGAAACTTTAATTCCAGATTTTAAGGGTGAAACCCAAAATATTAATAGAATAATAGAAGTTAATCCAGAAGTTGTTTCACATAATTTGGAAACTGTAAGAAGGTTGACTAGAGAGGTTAGAATTCAAGCCAAATACGATAGAAGTCTTGAGGTGCTTAAATATCTTAAGGAAAATGGAATTAACAGAACAAAGTCAGGTATTATGCTAGGTTTAGGTGAAAAAAAAGAAGAAGTAATTGAAACCTTGGAAGATCTTAGAAATGTCCATGTAGATATTGTTACTCTAGGTCAATATTTACAACCTACTACAAAGCATTTACCTATATCTAATTTTATTCCTCCTTCTGAATTTAATGAATATGAATCGATTGCAAAAAAAATGGGTTTTAGACATGTTGAAAGTGGACCTTTAGTAAGATCTTCATATAAAGCTCATAAACATATCTATTAATTTTTTTCTATAAAATTATTAATAGTTTCATCAAAACTTAAATGATTTATTGACCTAGGGAATTCTATCGAAACTTCTATATAAAAAACATCTCTATTCTGAATTTTAGGAGAAAGTCTTCCAAAATCTTTTTCTGTTGTTATTATATATTTATTGACTGACAATGAATTAATTTTATTGATAGAAACCTGTTTAAAATTGTAGTGGTCTGCATATTTTAAATGTTTAAATTTTAAACCCTTACTTTTTAAAAAATTGACTAGATATGAAGAGTCTGCAATTCCTGTTACAAGTAAAAACTCACTATTTTTTAAATCATTTATCTTAATATTTTTTTCATTTCCTTTTAAAGTTTCTTTGTATACAATACTACTAAAGAATACTTTTTGATTCTCTTCAGGCTGTAATTTTGAGATAAAGGAATCTTTATCAGTTCTATTTAGATTATTTGGACATTTAGTGACCACTATGATATTTGCTCTTTTTGAAGAACCTTTGCCTTCTCTTAAATTACCTATTGGAAGTATTTGATCTTTGTAATATGGATATCTAAAAGTTGTAGTTAATATCATAAGTCCAGGTTTTACATAACGATGTTGAAAAATATCATCCCAAATACAGACTTGAGTATTTGGCAGATCATTCATTATTAATTTCATTCCCTTTCTTCTATCCTCACATACAACCACATTTATTTCAGGATGTTTTGAGTAAAATTGATAAGGTTCGTCTCCAATTTCATATGCAGAAGAGTTTGATGTTGCTTTTATAAACCCTCTAGTATCTCTATTATACCCCCTGCTTAGAGTTGTAACATTTCTATCTTTTTTAAGTAATTCAATCAAATAATCAACTATTATTGATTTACCTGTTCCACCAGTTGATAAATTTCCAACTCCAATTGTTGGGATTTTATATTGAATAGGCTTAATTATACCTATATCAAAAAAGAAATTTCTAGTAGAAACAAAAAAATTATAAATAATTGATATGGGATAGAGAAGTATTTTCATTTTTTATCACCCAAAAGATAATATTATATTTGCAATCACTAATAACTGAGATGAAAGTTACTGAATTAATAGATATTTTAAATAATTGGATGCCATTAGAGTTGGCAGAAGATTTTGATAATGTTGGCCTAATAGTTGGAGATCATAAATCAGATATATCAGGAATACTTGTGACTCTTGATACAACAGAAGAAGTTGTCCAGGAAGCCATAGATCGAAATTGTAATATGATTGTAAGTTATCATCCAATTATATTTAATAACCTAAAAAAAATAACAGCAGATTCAAACTATGTTCAAAATTCAATAATTAAAGCTGTAAAAAATAATATTTCTATTTATGCTATACACACATCTCTTGATAATCATCCTCAAGGTATTAGTTATTTTCTCTCAAAAATAATAGGTCTAGATAATATATCTTCTTTAATTTCTAAACCACAAAAAAATAATATCAATTCTGGAATGGGAAGTTTAGGTCAACTAAAAAAACCTATGAATGAAGATGTTTTTTTAGATTACATTAAAGATAAACTTAATTTAAAAGTAATTAGATATAGTAAAAAATTAAATAAAAAGATTTCAACTATATCAATTTTAGTAGGATCCGGAAGCTTTGCTATTAAAGATTCAATTGAAAAAAAATCTGATGTATTTATTACCTCTGACTTGAAATATCATAACTTTTTTGAAGGTAATAATGAGTTATTATTAGTTGATATTGGTCATTATGAAAGTGAAAATCATATAAAAACTATAATTAAGGAATTTCTTATTGAAAAATTACCTAATTTTACGGTCCTTTTGTCGGAGCAAAATATTAACCCTGTAAACTATAAATAACATGGCAAAAAAAGTTGAAAGCACAGTAGAGGAAAAACTAAGAGCACTTTTTGATCTTCAACTAATTGATTCAAGAATTGATCAAATCAGAAGTATAAGAGGTGAGCTTCCCTTAGAAGTTGAAGATCTTGAGAACGAGATTGCTGGATTAAATAAAAGGCTTGAAAGCTTTGAAAATGAAATTAATGATAGTCAAGATGGAATCAAATTTGAAGAAAATTCTATCACCAATTCAAAAGCTAATCATAAAAAATATGAATCTGATTTAAAAAAGGTCAGAAACAATAGGGAATATAATGCAATTATTAAAGAGCAAGAGTTTCAAGAGCTTGAAATAAAGTTATCTGAAAAAAAGATTTCACAATATAAAGAGATAATAGAAAATAAAACTTCTATCATTGTTGAGCTTAAAGAAAAAATAAAAGATCGTAAGTCACATCTAAAAAATAAAAACTCAGAGCTAGGTGAGATTTTAAAGGAAACTGAAAAAGAAGAAAAGACACTACTGGAAAAATCAAAAGAATTTGAGAAAAAGATTGAAGATCATTTAATTTCTGCATATAAGAGAATAAGATCAAATGTTAAAAATGGTTTAGCAATTGTTCCAGTCGAGAGAAATGCTTCTGGAGGATCATATTTTACAATTCCACCTCAGGTTCAAATGGAGATTGCATCTAGACAAAAAATTATAACTGATGAATATAGTGGTAGAATCTTAGTTGATCCTCAACTAGCAGAAGAAGAAATGGAAAAAATGAAAACAATTTTTTCTTAGTTATAAAGCTGAACCTGATTTAACTTCTGTGTTTAGTCCATTATTGTAATCCATATATGTAAAACCAGGTTCAATACTAAAAGAACCAACCTCTCCTTTTTTATTCATAGCTATATATGCTACTTGGAATTTATTTTTTTGAGAGTTTGAAGTCACAATTCTATTTATTGCCTCCTCACATGCTTCTTGAGGAGTATATCCCTGTCTCATTAGTTCAACAACAAGAAAAGACCCTACTGTTTTAACTACCTCTTCTCCAAGACCCGTTGCAACTGCTCCACCAACTTTATTATCGATAAAAAGTCCTGATCCAATTATTGGAGAGTCACCAACCCTTCCGTTCATTTTATATGCTAATCCACTTGTTGTACATGCACCAGAGATATTATTATTTTTATCCATACATAGCATCCCAATTGTATCATGGTTTTCAATATTTATAATTGGTCTGTACTCTTGGTTTTCCAGCCATTCTTTCCAGGCTCTTTTTGAATCATCTGTGAGTAAGTTTATTTTCTTATACCCTTGAGAAATTGCAAAATCTTCTGCGCCTTTTCCAGCGAGCATGACATGTGGAGTTTTTTCCATTACGTCTTTAGCTAATCTAGCTACATTAACTATATTTTCAACTGCTACAACTGAACCGCAGTCTCCTAAATGATTCATAACACAGGCATCTAAAGTAACTTTACCAGTTCTATCTGGGGCACCCCCATATCCTACAGTTGTGTTTTTTGGGTTTTCTTCTTCAACTGCTACTCCTTGAACTGCAGCATCTAGAGAATTATAGCCATTATCTAATAATTTTCCTGACTTTAAGTTTGCTTCAGTAGTTTTCCATGTTGAAATAGATCTTACCATTGGAGAAAAGTTTAAATCTTTAGCTTTTAATTTATTACTAAAAAATGAAGCTAAACCAATAGTAAAAATATCAAAAATAAAATTTCTTCTTTTCATATATTTTAATTTAAAGCCTTAAGTCTTTTTATTAGTGGAGGATGAGAATAATGAAAAAATACATAAAGTGGATGAGGGTATATATTAGATAAACTATCAACAGAAAGTTTTTTTAAAGCAAGAGCTAATTCTTTTCCACTATAAGTTTCTTTAGCATAGGCATCAGCTTCAAATTCATTTTTTCTACTTATTATATTCATAATCAATCCAGATAAAAGTGAAATAGGTGAGAAAATTATACTAAAACCAATTAATCCTAAATGAAAATTAGAATTTAAGCCACCTAAAGCTTGAGATATTTCAGGAAGTCTCAAACACAACTCAAAAATGAATGTCATTAATCCTATTTGTAATATAGATAATATTAATCCTAAAAATATATGTTTCTTTTTATAATGTCCAACTTCATGTGCAAGTACTGCTACCAACTCATTATCTGTGTGTTTTTCAACTAAAGTATCATATAATGCAATTGTTTTTCTCGGACCTAAACCACTAAAAAAAGCATTTGCCTTGGTAGATCTCTTCGAACCATCTATTATATATATGTTTTTAAGAAGATAACCTACTTTCTTTGAGTATTTTTCAATTTTATTTCTTAGTTCTCCATCCTCTAATGGTGTTAGCTTATTAAAAATTGGCACAATTAAATCTGCATAAAACATATTTAAAAATATCATCAATAATGAAAGCCCTAACCAAAGCCATAACCAAAATCCATTATTAAAATTATCATAAAGAAAAAGTGCCAGAAAAAGTAATGCTCCTCCAATTATAAAAGTAAGAAATGATGATTTTAAAAAATCTATAAAAAAAGTCTTTTTGGTTGTCTTATTGAAACCAAATTTTTCCTCAATTACAAATGTGTTGTAATATGAGAATGGAAGAGATATTAAAGTATTTAAAATATAAAGAATTAAAAAAAATAATCCTGAAGCAATAAAATTAGAATCAATTTTAATTACTATATCATTCAAGAAACCATATCCATTAAAAATCAATAAACTGGCTGTTAAGGTAAAACTTAGTGAACCTGAAATAAAACTAATTTTGTTTTTTGATATAGAATATTCTTTTGCTTTTTTATACTTTTTTTTATTATAAAACTTATCTAATTCTTTAGGAATCTCATCTTTCCAATTTCTATGATTTAGATAATCAAGAATATTAGAAAAAATAAAATTAAATATTACTAGTCCTATTATAATTAAAAACCAATTTTCTGCAGACATTATATACTATTTGATAAATTAGATTTAAATGTAATAAAAGATGATAAAAAAGTTTACAATTATTGGAACTTTAGGGATTATAATTTTCAGCTCAGGTTTGTGCATTTTTGGTGAAGCAATTATCAGAAAATTTCAAAATCTTGATTACTATTTCATAGGCACAATTTCCCTAATTCTAATCAATACAGGAATATGTATAATGATAAATAATAAAGATTTATCTAGTTAGATTTATGATTATTATATAAGTATAGAGGTAAGGCTAATGAAAATCCTACTAAAAATAAAGGAATTAAATATTTAATTATTTCTAGAGGGGACCTCCTATACTTGTAGATTAAAAAAATCATAAATGAAGATGCAGCAACTGCTAAGTCCATAGATAACATAGAGACAGCATAATTTTCATAAAGTAATTCAAAGAAACCATTCATTGACCAATTATTAATTTGTAAGAAATTGATCAAGTTATAATATGGAAGAGCTATTCCAAGAATACATAATATTAAATATACTTTTTTCATAATTAAATTTTAATTCATTATTTATTAATTCTTTCAGGATAATCAGTTATTATTCCATCTACTTCATAAGATTTCATTTTTTTGATATTTAGATAGTTATTGACGGTATATGGAAATACTTTTAAATTTTTATTTTTGATTTTTTTTACAACAGATTTTGTCAAAAAGTTTTTATTGGGATTTAAAGAATTAGCATTAATTTTTTTTGCAAGTAATATGGCATTATCTATTTTATTTAAAGAGTCAACTAGGATCGCAATTGGCACTTTTTTATTAACAGATCTAAATTTTTCTAATTCATCCCATCTAAAACTTGATATTATAAAATTGTTAGAGGTTAAATTATTTTTTCTAATTTTTTCTTCAATGATTTCATTTGTAGAATAGGCTGTATTTAATCCTTTTAACTCAATATTTAAAAAAATATTTTTTGGAATTAAATCTATGACTTCTTCGAGTGTAGGTATTTTATAACCTCCTTTTAATTCAATTTTTTTTATAGAATCTAAAGTTATTTTTTCAATAAAAGCGTCTGAATTTGAAAGTCTATTTAATTGAGGATCATGATGAACAACAATCTCTCCAGTAAATGATTTAAAAACATCAACTTCAATCCCATCTACTCCTAATTCAAGGGCTTTTTCTACTGACTCTAAAGTATTTTCAAGAACATGTCCCATTGCTCCCCGATGTCCAACAACCAAATAATCATTATTAAAGTGACAGGAATAAGAAGATAAAATTATTAGGGCAACTAATATTCTTTTAATCATTTTTTCTGTTAATAACAGTTGATGATGCTTGAGATTTAGCTAGAACAGTAATATCGCTAATGTTAACATTTTCAGGACAATCAATTACATAAGAAATCACCTTTGCAATATCATCTCCAACCAAAGGATTAATTCCTGAATAAACTGAATCTGATTTATTTTTATCATTTTTAAATCTAACCATAGAAAAGTTAGTCTCTACTAATCCAGGATTTATTTGAGAAACTTTTATATTATGTTTATTTAAGTCTACTCTCATTCCTTGTGATATTGCATCAACAGCAAATTTAGAAGCACAGTATATATTACCCTTTGGATAAATTTCTTTTCCTGCAATAGATCCAATATTTACAATATGGCCGCTGTTATTTTCTAGCATAAACTCTATAACATATTTAGAAACATATAGTAATCCTTTAACATTAGTATCAATCATCATATCCCAATCATCAATATTTCCTTCATGAATGAAATCTAAACCATGAGCATTACCAGCATTATTAATTAATACATTTATTTGTTTCCAATACTCACTTAGTCCTTTCAATTGATTTTCAACTTGTTTTTGATTTCTTACATCAAAATTCAAAGTTTTTACTTTTGTCTTTTCTGATAACTTACTTTCTAACTCATCTAGTTTTTTTTGATTTCTTCCACAAAGAATTAAAGAATACTTATCTGCTAATTCATATGAAGTTGACTCACCAATCCCAGAAGTAGCTCCAGTTATTAATGCTATTTTCTTTTGAAGTGTCATCTAATTTAAAAAAGTGAATAATAGACCAGCTGCAACTGCTCCAAGAACTGGACCAATTATTGGAATCCAACTATATGACCAATCTGAAATTTTATTTTTTCTTGGAATTAAATGATAAGTTAATCTAGGCCCTAAATCTCTAGCGGGGTTAATTGCATAGCCAGTTGTTCCTCCTAAGCTTAATCCAATTACCCAAACAAGAATACCAACGGGCAGGGCACTTATTGAACCAATACCAAAATTTGTTTCTAGACCTTCAACTACAATATTTGGTTCTACTAAATATAGTATACCAAAAATCAGCATAAAAGTAGCTGAAAACTCACTAAATAAATTATTTTTAAAATTCCTTATTGCTGGAGAAGTACAAAAAGTCCCCATTACTGAAGACTCATTGGTTGTAGCTCTGAAATGATCAATGTAAAAAACGTATGTTAACCAGCTTCCAAACATAGCTCCAAGAATCTGAGCAATAATATAACCAACTGCTAATTCTATTGAAAATTTACCAGCAACTATAAGACCTATCGTAACTGCAGGGTTTAAATGAGCCCCACTAAATTGTCCAGTAACATATGCTGCTACAAAAACTGCAAATCCCCATGCAGTAGTAATAGTAATAAAAGGTGTTTGCTCAAAAAATTTAGTTTTTGATAAGCTTACGTTTGCAACTATTCCTGACCCTAAAAAGATTAAAATAGTAGTTCCAATAAATTCAGCTATATAAGGACTAATCATACCATATAATTTTGAATCAATTTATTAAATTTTTTTAACTCTATCTCAATCCATTTATCATCTTTATCCAAAACCTGAGCCATTTTTTTTGCTACTAAAGGAGCAATTCTTTTTGACTCTTCTGCATTTAGAAATATGCATCTAGTTCTTCTAGCTAGAACATCTTCAAGAGTAATAGCCATCTCATGTATAATAGACCATTCTATAATATTATTGGTAATATGAAATTTATTTGACAGGGAAATATTGTCATTAGATTTTCCAAGAGATTCCACTTTATTTTTAAGTGATCCATAAACGTGCATAGGATCTGACCAATCAACATTTTTTTTATAACCAAAAAGTTTAGTTTTTTGAGTTTTACATTTCTTACTTTTAATTTTTTTGATTGAAATTGCTGCATTTATTGCGTCTTCCGCAATTTTTCTATATGTAGTCCATTTTCCACCCAAAACACTAATTAAGCCAGAGGGTGCAATATCTATTTTATGGCTTCTGGAAACTTCTTTAGTGGATTTAGATTTTGATGATGCTGCTAAAGGTCTTAAACCAGCAAAAACACTTTTAATATCTGATCTATTAGGCTTTAAAGACATGTATTTACTTGCATTCTTTAAAATAAAATCTATTTCTTCTGATAGAGCCTTAGGTTCTTCACTAGAAAACTTTACCTGAGTATCAGTAGTTCCTACAACAACATATTCTTTCCATGGAACAGCAAATAACACTCTCCCATCTGATGTCTGTGGGATCAAAATTGCATGCTTACTTTTTAGAAATTTCTTTTCTAATACTATGTGAACTCCTTGACTTGGCTGAATCATTTTTTCAATATTAGGTTGATCCATTCTAATAATTTCTTCAGCAAAAACTCCAGTAGCATTAATGATCACTTTACTTTTAACCTTAATTTTTTTTGAATTTACTTGATCAAAAAATTCAACTCCAATAATTTCATCATTCTCTTTTATTAAGGTTTCTACATTACAATAATTTAATAGTGATGTTTTTTTTGAGTTTGCAGTAAGAGCTAATGAAATTGCCATTCTAGAATCGTCAAACTGTCCATCATGGTATATAACTCCTCCTCTTAATCCTTTCTTGTTAACATTTGGAATTAATTTTAATGTTTCATCTTTTGAGATTATTAAGGATTTTCCTAACCCAAGACTTCCAGCCATCATATCATAAATTTTCATTCCAACTCCATAAAAAGGACTTGACCACCAGTCATAAGATGGAATAACAAAACTTAAATCTCTCACTAAATGAGGAGCATTTCTTTTTAAAATTCCTCTTTCTTTTAATGATTCGATAACAAGAGTAATATCTCCATTTTGAAGATATCTTATACCACCATGTATTAATTTTGTGCTCCTTGAAGAAGTACCCTTTCCAAAATCATATTTTTCCAGTAATAATGTTTTATAGCCTCTTTTTGATGCATCAACAGCAATACCGAGTCCAGAAGCACCTCCACCAATAATTGTTATATCCCATTGGTTTATTTTTTCTAATTTATTTAATGAGTCATTTCTATTCATTAATCTTCAGAAGTTTCTGAATCCTATCATCCCATATATTAATAATTTCGATAGAATTAAATTTTTCATCTGGTTTAAAAGATTTTTCTCTAACCCATAAGGCTTTAAGACTTTCAATATCTTTCCAAAATCCAGTAGCTAATCCAGCAAGAAATGCAACACCTAAAGCAGTAGTCTCTGTTGTTTTTGGTCTTATTACAGAAGTGTTCAATAAGTTTGCTTGAATTTGCATCAATAAATTATTATTACTAGCTCCCCCGTCAACTTTTAAATCGGTAAATTGAATACCAGCATCTTTTTCCATTTCAACAATAATATCTCTTGTTCTAAGTGCAATTGACTCAAGTGCTGCTCTTGCTATATGACCATTCTCTGTTCCCCTTGTAATTCCAAAAATTGTTCCTTGAACATATGGATCCCAATATGGTGCAGCTAATCCTGATAATGCAGGAATAAAAGTTAAACCTCCGTTATCTGATACAGTATTTGCCAGTTGTTCAACCTCAGGTGAAGATTTTATAATACCTAATTTGTCTCGTAACCATTGAATTAAAGCACCTGCAACAAAAACACTACCCTCTAGTGCATAAGTTAGCTTTCCATTAATTCTCCATGCAATAGTAGAGAGCATTTTATTTTTGGATTTTACAAAGTTAGAGCCAGTATTCATCATGCAAAAACATCCTGTTCCATAAGTATTTTTAATATCACCTTCTTCAATACATAGTTGTCCAAAAAGAGCAGCTTGCTGATCACCTGCAATACCTGAAATAGGAATTTTAGATCCAACTATACTCTCATCTATATATGCTGAGACAGATGAAGAGTCAACTACACTAGGTAGAATATTTCTTGGTATTTTAAATAAATCAAGTAATTCTGGATCCCAATTATCATCTTTAATATTATATAATAATGTTCTACTAGCATTTGAAGGATCAGTTATATGTGATTTTCCTTTGGTTAAATTCCAAATAAGCCAAGTATCAATTGTACCAAATAATAATTCATTATTTAATGCTCTTGATCTTAAATCTAAATTGTTATCAAGTATCCATTTGATTTTAGTTCCAGAGAAGTAAGCATCTATTACTAGCCCTGTTTTATTTTGAATTAATTCAGTCTTATTATTTTCTTTTAGTTCATCACAAAATTTTGCAGTTCTTCTATCTTGCCAAACAATTGCATTATAAACGGGTTTACCATTTTGCTTATCCCAAATTATCGTAGTTTCTCTTTGATTAGTAATACCAATTGAATCAATTTCATCTGGTGTTATTTTTGAATCTTTAATCACATCAGTTATGGCTTTAAGCTGAGTATTCCATATTTCAATTGCGTCGTGCTCCACCCAACCCTCTTTTGGAAAAAATTGATTGAATTCATATTGAGCAATATTGATAATATTCGCATTTTTATCAAAAATTATTGCTCTTGAACTTGTTGTGCCTGCATCTATAGATAGAATATATTTTTTATTCATTTTCTAATTAGTTTTATATTTTTCAAACCAAGATAAGAATCATTAAAATTTTTATAAGTTTTTTCATTGTTTTTAATTTAAGTTTATCTTAGGAAGCTCCCACCATTAATATCAATTGTGGATCCAGTTGAGTGATCAAGTTTTCCAGCAACTATCAAAGAAATAATAGGCGAAATATCACTTGGCTCTGTTAATCTATCTAATGTAATATCTTTTTTAATAGCATCTTCTCCATACTCATCGATGAAGCTTTTTGCCATTTCTGTTCTTACAAATCCTGGGGCGATACTGATAGCTACAATATTGTCTGATTCACCAAATGACCTTGACATTGTTTTAGTTAAAGAAATTAATCCGCCCTTTGAACATGCATATGAGACATAATCTTGCTGTTCTCCCCTAAATGCTGCTCTTGATGAAATATTAATGATTCTTAATCTTGAATTAATATTTTCAATTCTTTTAAATTTTATAAACTCTTTAAATATTAGAGATGGAGCTTTTAAATTTATATTAATTGTATTATCAAAATTTTGTTCCCATTTTTGAATATCTGACGATATATTAGTTGATTCGGCAATACCTGCATTATTTATTATACAGTCAGGGAAGTAAATTTTATTAATGGTTTCGTTAACTAGATTTTCAACTTCAATAACTGAATTTAAATCTGCTTTAATTAAGTAAGAATTAGAACTAAATTTTGAATGCAAAGTTTCTAAATTTGATTTACTAGTATTGTAATGAAGAACAACTGTGTGTCCTTCACTTAAAAGATCTTTTGCTATTTGTAGCCCAATTCCTTTTGATGACCCTGTTAATAAAACTTTCAATTTCTACTCTTTGTAGTTAATGTAATAAAAAATTAAAGAATTAATAAATTAAATATCCAAACAGAAAATATTCCCCAAAATGTTCCTGTTACCATACTTAGAATCGCTAGCACAATTGCATGTGGCATTAATTCTTTTTTATATGCAGCAGTAACAGCAGGTGCAGTTGATATACCTCCAACATTTGCCATATTAGAAATTGGTACCCAGACAATTGAAATTTTTAAAAAATATGCAGTTATTATTGAAATTACAAATTGAATTAATAACCAAACTATTATAAATATTATAAACTCAAATGGAAGTTCAAAAGTATTAAAGTCAAGTTTTAGACCTAATATCGCCATTACACAAATAATAGATATAGTACCTATTTTCAAACATAAATTATGATCCCAAGATTTTATTGAGTTTCCTAGAAATAATCCAATAAACGATAATATAATTATAGTAGATATAAAGGATAGGTTGACAACTATACTTAAAAAGGTTACAATTAAAATAACAGAAATTGTAGTTGTAAAACTTGAAATTTTATCTGAATTTTTTGTAAAAACAATTTCTTTTGTTTCTGGTAGATTTAATAATCTATTAATTTTTTTACTTTGCTTTATAAATTGAAACATGAATAGAGTCCAAAAATTAATTATGATATTGTCTAGGACTAAAATGGATAAAAAAAGTAATTCAGGTGTGGAAACATACTCCTTTAGTACTACCATACTTGTACTTCCTCCAATCCAACTACCTACCATAGGTATTATACCCTTCCAAAATTCTTGATCAATTATTAAAGAATTAAGAAAGCTCTCATTACCCATGAAAAAAATCATCAAAATGGGAATTACTGCAATAGAGAATGAGCCAAACAAAAAATGAATTAAAGGTTTTATACCAACTATATATAGTGACTTAATTGATAGTGATGCCATAATAGAAATTATAGCTATTGGAATAATTATTTTTTTACTCCAATTGTGAATAATAACATCCTTAAGATCTAATTCAAGTAATGATGAAATTATTGCAGGGATTATATATGCGAAAAGTATTGCTGGCACCCATTTTAATATTTTCTTAATAAACTTTGACTCATTTTTTTCTAGAGTAAAGACAATTAAAACTGTAATAATTGTAATTAAAATTGAGTATAAATCAAAACTGCCCATACTTTGATGTTAGTATTGATAGACAAATAAGTATTCCTTCTTTAAAGTTTTTAATATTTATGTTTTCATTTGGACCATGAATATTATTATCAGGATTAGGAATTCTAACTGAAACAGCTGGGATATCTAATTCCTTTATAAATGAAGATATCGGTTGAGATCCACCAGTTGTAGAAGCTTTAATAATATTTTTACCTAATACATTAATTATAGAATTCTCTAACCACAATCCAAAAGGGCTATTAACTGATGTCCTAAATGGAGTTGATCCAATTCTTTCTTTAATCTCAATTAATTTAGAATTATTAATTCTATCGATGCCTGATGGAGGTTTATCAATAAAAGTATAGCCTTTATTCTGAATATAATTTTTGATCAAATCAATTTGTTTTCTTGCTGAAATTTCAGGAACAAGTCTCATCTCCAACTCGACCTCAACTATATTTGGAATTATATTTCTTACTTTATCACCGGTCCAACCTGAATTAATTCCTCTAATATTTAAAGAAGGGAAGTGAAAAGATTGTTGAACATAATCTGATACTTTTTCAATTTGTTTTACTCCAATTTGTTTAGCTAAATCATCAAAGCTTTCATTAAGTGATTCAAAGTATTTTAAATCATCTTCATTGAATTCAATACCATCATAATATCCTGGTATTAATACTTTTCCATTTTCATCTTTCATTCCTGCAAGTAATCTTGAAATTTCAAAAATTGGATTTGGGGCAAGATTCCCATATTGTCCACTGTGTAAATTATTATATGGACCATAATATTTTAAATTTAAAGTAGCTATTCCTCTTGCGCCAAAAGTTAAGGTTGGAAGATTTGAAATATGCCTTGTACCATCCATAATAATTAATCCATCTGCTTCAAGTAAATCCTTATTATATGAGACAAAATCTTTTATTGTAGGTGAGCCTAATTCTTCTTTAAAATCACCTATAACTTTAATATTATAAGGAATTTTAATATTATTTTCCTTAATTATCTTTAATGCACTAAGTAACGAAAATACAGGACCCTTTGAATCTGAAGAAGATCTAGCAAATACATAATGCTGTTTTGGATTTTTTACTGCTTTTTCTATATCAGAAATTGAAAAAATTGAATCTTTTTTTTTCTTTATTACAGGTAGGTATGCATCTGGTTGATTCCACAAACTATTATCAGTTGGCTGACCATCAAGTTGAAGGTAGAATAAAATAGTATATTCATGATTAGTTTTTGTTTCAGCATAAAAATATGGTGTATTCTGAAAATAAATAGATTTTGAACTAAAGTCTAAATCTTTAAAAATTGAATCTAAAAATTGATTATTGGATATTAAACCCGAAACATTATTACTTTGATTTGGAATTTTTAGATATTCCAAAAAATCAGTAAGACTTCGCTTAAAGTTTTTTTCATTTAATTCTTGTATATCATATGAATCAATCTCTTGAGATATTATACAGGTAGAACTAAAAAAAAATATAATATTTAAAAGTATATATCTTTTCACCTACTATTAAATTAGTAAATAAATCATTAAACGCTTAAATAAAAAATATAGAGGGTGGAAACTTAAGAATTTATAAATTCTTATGAAAATTTTAGTGGGCGCTGAGGGATTCGAACCCCCGACCCCTTGGGTGTAAACCAAGTGCTCTAAACCAACTGAGCTAAGCGCCCGGGAGGGCAAATATAAGTTTTTTTTTAAATTGCTATATGAAACATTCAATAAAAGAATTAGTATTTTCATTCTTTGCTTTTCTTTTTACTTTTCTTGTTGCATACTTAACTAAAATTGAAATTGTTCAAAATGCAGTATTTATAGCTTTTACTATTCAATGGATTAGCTTTATACCAGCATTTTTACTTCAAACTGAAAAATTTTATGATATAACAGGAACTTTCACTTATATAACTGTTATAACTTACTGCCTTTATAGTTCCTATAATTATGAAATAATTAACTATGGCAATCTAATAATTTCATTATTAATTTTAATTTGGGCAATAAGACTTGGTAGTTTTCTTTTTATTAGGATAAAAAAAACAGGTGAGGATATAAGATTTAGAGAAATTAAAAAATCTCCTACAAGATTTTTTATGACATGGACACTTCAAGGTATGTGGGTGTCTTTATGTACAGCATGTGCACTAACTGGAATTTCAAAAGGAATAGTTATCAATTCAATATTTTTTATTGGTATTTCGATATTTTTTATAGGATTCATTATTGAAGTTATTGCAGATAATCAAAAATCTAAGTTTAGATCTATTCCTTCTAATAAAGATAAATTTATTACAACTGGTCTTTGGAGATATTCAAGACATCCTAATTATTTAGGAGAAATAATTTTATGGTTTGGAATATCTATTATATCATTTTCATCACTTCAGGGAATGGAATTAGTTACATTAATTTCACCTGTATTCACTTATTTTCTTTTAGTTAATGTCAGCGGTATAAGAATATTAGAATACAATGGAAATAGAAAATGGGGTAATCTTGAAAGCTATAAAAAGTATATAAAAAATACTCCTAGACTTTTAGGACCATTTTAAAATCTAGTCAATCCATTCAGCAATAAAGACATTGGTATCTCTATTACCCCCATTATTTCTATTTGAAGCAAATATTAAATATTTGCCATTGTTAGAAAATACAGGAAAAGAGTCAAACATATTATCGTAGGTTACCCTTTTTAGATTTCTACCATTTATATCAATCATATAAATATTAAACGGAAATCCAGATTCTGCTTCAAAATTGGAAGAGAACAGAATTTTATCACCAGATGGATGCCAAAATGGACTCCAATTAGCATTGCCCAAATAAGTTACTTGTTTTAAGTTAGATCCATCTGCATCAACAACAAAGATCTCTAAATCAGTAGGTTGTACAAAACCTTTTTTTAATAGTGATTGATACTCTTCTATATCTTGCTTTGATTTAGGTCTAGATGCCCTAAAGATTATTTTTGATCCATCAGGTGAAAAGAAAGCTCCACCATCATAACCAAGTTCATTGGTAATTTGTTTAACATTGGAACCATCTATATCCATAGTAAATAATTCAAGATCACCAGTTCTCATTGATGTAAAAACGATTTTATCACCTTTTGGAGATACAGTAGCCTCAGCGTCATAACCTATTTCAGAAGTTAACTGTTTAGTTATATTACCTTCCAAGTCTGAGACGAATATATCATAGGTTTCGTAAATTGGCCATACATACTTACCATCAAATCTGAGAGGAGATTCAGGACATTCCGGATTTCCTAGATGAGTAGATGCATATATAATATGATTTCCATCTGGCATAAAATAAGCACATGTTGTTCTTCCTTTACCAGTACTAATCATTTTTGGTTTTTTATTAGATAAATCTTCAGATTTATCAATTATAAATATTTGATCACAACCTACTCCCCAATTAGAATTATTTGACTGGAAAACGAGCTTTGTGTCATCATTATTCCAGTAAGTTTCTGCATTATCTCCTCCAAATGTAATTTGTCTAAGGGATTTAAAATTTTTTTCTTCTGGGTAAATTAGATTATCAGTTTGTGATAATAGTATATTAGAGGTTATAATTAAATAAAAAAAAGAAAACAATACTGGCTTTTGCATGCAAATAATTTAAATTTGCGCCAAAAGTACGATTAGAGAGTCTATTATGAAAATATTTTATAAAACTTTATTTTTTATCTTCTTATCAATTGTTTCTGTTAATTCTCAAAATGATGAATTAGCAGAGATTAAATCAAATATTGAATTTTTAGCAAATGAAAATTTAGAAGGTAGGTTTCCTGGAACAGATGGAGAAATTAGAGCTGCAAATTATATTGCATCAAAATTTGAGGAATATGGTTTAACAAAAATAAATGATACATATTTTCAAAATTTTAGTTTTAATCTTCCAAGTAGTCCTCATGAGGAAGTTAAATTTAATCAAGACTCTGGTTCTAAAATCAATGCTATAAATGTTATTGGGTATATTAATAACAAGTCAAATTTTACAGTAATTATTGGGGCTCATTATGATCATATCGGATATGGGGGTCAATACTCTCTTGATAGAGGTGTAAATGAAATTCATAATGGTGCTGATGATAATGCAAGTGGTACTTCAATGTTAATTAATCTTGCAAAAAAATTAAAACAAAGAAACAATTCTAGATACAATTATCTTTTTATTGCTTTTTCTGCTGAAGAATTAGGTTTATTAGGTTCTAAATACTTTGTTAATAGTAGCTTATTCAATCAAAGTTCATATAACTATATGATTAATCTTGATATGGTAGGAAGACTTAATGAAAGTAAAGAATTATCAATTTTTGGAGTTGGTACTTCATCTATATTTAGACAAGTAATTAACTCATTAAATGAAGAATTTAAACTAAACTTAGTTAATGATGGTACTGGTCCATCTGATCATACATCTTTTTATAATAAAGAATTACCTGTTTTGTTCTTTCATACAGGATCTCATGAAAATTACCATAGACCAACAGATGATGTAGAAAACATAAATTATCAAGGAATAGAAGAAATTTCTAATTATGTTTTTAATATAATAGAAGAGCTTGAAACTTATGAAAAATTGGAGTTTAAAGAAACCATTTCAAATCAACCAAGTGTAGCTAGATTTAATGTATCACTTAGAGTTATGCCTGATTATGTTTTTGATGGTGATGGGATGAAAGCAGATCAAATAATTAAAGGAGGTCCTGCTGATTTAGCTGGCTTATCAGATGGTGACATAATTGTTCAAATTGATGAACTAAAAGTAAATGATGTATACAGCTATATGGAGGCTTTATCAAAGTATAATGAAGGAGATAAAATAAAAGTATTAGTTATAAGAGAAACTAAAAAGTTAGAGTTTGAAGTTCAACTTTAATTTATATTTAAACTAAATCCTGCAGATAAATAAAATAGATCATTATTTAATCCTTTCCCAATTGATATATCTATTTGTTTTTGATTATCAATTAAATATGTTAAGCCAGAATCAAAATTAATGTTTGAATTAATTTTTGACTTATCTCCAAATATTTCAAAAAAAACTCCAAAGTCTCCAAGGTTTTTTGAATAAGCTAAAGTATATATAAGTTCACCTTCAAAACTTTTATATTTATTATAACCTATATTATATCCAATTTGAGAATTAGTATTTAATTCATGGGATATAAGCACTCTACTTAGTAGTCCATACTTATTATTTGAAAATACTTCTTGAGCTGTCGGAATTGATAAATGAGTAAGAAAAGCAATTTTAGTATTTAAAGATTCATTATCTAGAATTTGAATTTTAGTACCAACCTCAAAATCTCCAAATGATGATTTTTTTAAAAAAGATAATTCATTGTTGATTATGTAATTACTATTTAGTCTAATTTCTATTCCTTTAACCAATCCAATTCTGAAAAGAGTATTTACAATTGATTGAGATTTTTCTACAGCTAAACCGGTCTCAATCTGAATATTATTAGAAGGTAAAACAATACTAGCTTCAGTTTGGTCAGGTCTATCAGTAACAATTTGAGAATTTAATATAGTTAGATTTGATATGGTAAATAGTAAAATTAATATTCTGGATTTCATACAAATATTTCTTTAGCAAGGAAATTACTTCCCGTTACAATTAACAAATCATTCTTTGTTAATTGTTTTTTCAATTTACTAAATAATCTTTTTGGGTTCTCATCATAATTTAAGTTTTCAATATTATTTTTTTTTAATTCAGAATAATTCATAGCTCTCTCTATATCAAGCTTGGTGAAAAATATTTTTGAATTCTTTGGCAGATGTCTTATCAATTTTTTTATGTTTTTTCCTGTAACTAAAGAGATTAATACTATCAGATTATTATATTTTTCTTTTTTTAATTCTTTAGAAATATTTTCAAAACCTGACTCATTATGGGCTGAGTCAAAGATTATTTTTGGGTTTTTTTCAATTAAAGTCCATCTGCCAAAAAATCCTGTATTATAATATACATTCTTGATTCCTTCTCTAATATTATTTGAATTAATTTTTACTGTTTCTAATTTCCTCAAAACATTGATTGCAGTATTTATATTTTTATTTTGATAACCTATTTCCGAGTATAAAATTTTTTGAGGAAAATCAGAAGCAAAAGTTATATTAGAAGATTTTTCTAATGCTGTTTTAATAAAAATATTCTCAGTATCTGAAGATCTTTCTCCTATTACTACTTTAACTTTTTCTTTTATTATACCTGCTTTTTCAAATGCTATTTTTTCTAAAGTATCCCCTAAAATATGCATATGATCATAAGAAATGTTTGTAATAACAGAAATTTCTGGTAAAATTAAATTTGTTGCATCTAACCTTCCGCCTAATCCAACTTCTATAATCGCATAATCAATCTTTTTATTCTCAAAATAGCTTAATGCAATTGCAAAAGAAACTTCAAAGAAAGAAAGTCCAATTTCTTCAATTAAAGCTTTATTATCATTAATAAAACTTTGAATAAATTTTTTTTCAATTAAAGCGTTATTTATTTTGATTCTTTCTCTATAATCAAAATAATGTGGAGATGTAAAAGTCCCTACTCTAAAGCCAGCTTCTTGTAAAATAGAAGAAAGATATAGACATGTACTACCCTTTCCATTTGTGCCACCAACGTGAATAAACTTAAGTCGTTGGTGATTAATATTGCTTTTTTTAACAAAAGATTTGATATTATCAAGACCTGGTTTATAGGCCTTGATACCTTGAGTTTGATAGAAAGGTAATTTGTTGAGAATCCAGTTCTCAGTTTCTCTATAGTTCAATTAAAAGCTACAGCACAAAGGCTTCAAAAATAATTAAAGTTAAAAGACCTGCAACAAATCCAAGAAATGCTAACCAACCTATTTTTTTTAGGTACCAAAAAAATTCTATTTTTTCCATCCCCATTGCTACAACTCCAGCAGCTGATCCAATTACTAATACACTTCCTCCAGTTCCTGCTGCAAAGGCAATATAGTGCCATAATGCATCATCAATGGGCTGGGAAAACATACCTATAGATGCAGCGACTAGTGGAACATTATCAATAACAGCAGATCCTAGACCTAGCAATCCAGCAAGAATTCTAATGTCAGGAATTGCTTTTTCCAGATATTGAGCAAATTCAAATAAATATCCAATAGACTCTAAAGCACCAACTGCCATCAAAATTCCTAAGAAGAAGAGTATACTTGGCATCTCAATTTTGGTTAATGCTGAATGAACAGGACTCTGAGAGTGTTTAATACTATCTTCATTAGGTGTAGTTATATTAAACTTAGTGCCACTATATATTTCTGCGAAAGTTGCTACTACTGCAAGTGATAACATCATTCCTACATAAGGTGGAAGACCTGTAACAATTTTAAAAATAGGGACAAATACAATTGATAATAACCCTAACCATAACATTGTTGTTCCTAGCTTAGTAATACTGCTCTGATCATTATCGATATTACTTAACTTTCCTTGAAAAGGTTTAAGTGTAGATGCTATTAAAACGGGAACTACCATACATATAACTGATGGGATAAAAACATATAAGACTAGTTTTGGTACTGTTACTTTTTCAGCAATCCAAAGCATAGTTGTAGTAACATCTCCTATTGGTGACCATGCTCCTCCAGCATTAGCAGCGATTACAATTAAACCTGCAAACCATAATCTTAAATTTTTATCGTTGATTATTTTTTGAAGAATAGTTATTAATACAATTGTTGCTGTTAGGTTATCAATAATTGCAGACAAGATAAATGCTAGAATTGAAAAAATCCATAACAGCTTTTTCTTAGAGTTTGTCCTTATAAACGATTTTATTTTTTCAAATCCATTATAATAATCTATAATTTCAACTATTGTCATAGCACCCAAAAGAAATATTAAAATCTCAGAGGTATGAGATAAATGATATGCTATAATTTTTTTTGTTTTAGTTGGAACTAATTCCCGTAGCTCAGTGTCAACTTCAAATACAGGAATTTGAAATATTGCAATTAAAGCCCAAAGAAAAGCCATCATTGCAAGTGCAGGGATTAATTTATCAATTTTTAAACTGTGTTCAAGTGTAATAAACAAGTACCCAAGAACGAAAATACCTAATAATACTGTCTCCATTTTTTTTAATTATTCCCAAGATTGTAGCATAACTCTTGTTATGCTTCTTGTATATGTTTCATTTTTAGTTTCATCAATCCATTTTAAAAAAGCGTCAGATTGATCTTTATTTTCAAAATTACCAAAATTTAATGCTGATTCTAAATCGGGGTAAGTTGTGTAAATATAATGAGTTTCTCCATTTTCCACCCCATGTGTTGTTTGTCCAATTGAAATATAACCAGATGATTCACTAAAAACAGCCATTAGATTAGCAAATGCATTTAAAAATTTAACAGGATCTTTAACCTTCCACTGATGAGATTGTGCTATAGGTTGTTGCCAATTATCAATATTATATCTGACCAGAGTTACTCCTGCTGTAACAGCAAAACCATCTCTACTTGTAAGTGAATTGAGTTTTGAAATGTAGGCATCCCATTCCGTGGTTAATTTTCTTGATTCAAATTCGGATAAGGCCTCCTTAGTTCCAGCAAAATTTAATACATGAGTTGCCTTTTCACTTGCTCCCTTATAATCAATTCTCCATAAAGAAACTCTGACTCCGTCAGGAATTTCAATATTTGAATAATATCCATCTATAAGATTGAATACAGAACTTGAGTTTTCAAATGGAACATTTAAGTTTACATTTTGCCATGTAATATTTTGAGCAAATAAATTAATTGATGTAAAAGAAATAAGTAGTGCTAATAGATTTTTCATTTGATGTTATGGTCAAATCTAAATTAAAAAAAAAATTAAACTTTAGGTATTAAAATTTTTCCAGAGCAATGATCTTTTATTGCACCAGTTACTGAAGAATAACAATTGTTAATTTCTAAAACCCTAAGTACTCCCAAAAATGCAAATATTAAAGCTTCCTTAAAGTCAATGATTTCTTTATCTGGAATTGATAATTTACAATCTACTTTTGACTTTAAAGTTTCTATTAAATATTCATTATAAGCACCTCCTCCAGATATAAAAACTTTATGATTATGATTTAAATTTTTGGAAATTTGATAAGAAACATGATTACAATATGTATTAAGTATATCTTGAAGTCTTATATTTTTATATTTTTCAATAATAGGATAAATATTTTTTAAAACCCATTCCTTACCTAACGATTTTGGAGGATTAATATTATAATAAGTTAATCTATTTAATTCCTCTAACATTTCTATTATTAGATTTCCTGAAGAAGCTATTTCACCTTTATCATCAAAATCTAACCCCTTTTTCTCAACTAATTTATTTAATACAATGTTTACTGGACAAATATCATAAGCTATAAGGAAGTCTTTTGAAACTCTAGTAATATTTGCAAATCCTCCTAAATTTATAAATGTATCATAATCACTAAATAATAGTTTTTCTCCAACTGGAACAAGAGGAGCACCTTGCCCTCCAAGTTGAACATCTTGAACTCGAAAATCACATATTACTTTATAATTTAATTTTTCTGAAAGAATACCTAAATTTCCAATTTGATATGTATTAAACTTCTTGGGATCATGAGTTGCAGTATGACCATGAGAACTTATAAAGTCTATATCTAAAATTGAGAAATCTTTAATAAATACTTTAATTTGTTCTGCTAAAAAACTGGAATATTCTAAATCAATTTTTTTTAATTCACTTGATTTTAAATTAGTTAAATCATTTAATCTTTTCTTCCAAAAATCACTGTATTTATAAGTTATTGAATTTAAAATTTTAAAATTCCAAACTTTGTCTTTGGTGAAGTTTACATATACCATATCAATACCATCTAAAGATGTTCCTGACATGACTCCTATTACATTAAAGTTTATCATTTTATTGAAAAAAGTTCCATACAAGTCCTAGTCTAACAGATAAATCTCTATATGGATTAAATGGATCTGAATAATAATCGTAACCAGTAAATGAACTGTTTAGATGTTCAACTTTCACAAAGACTCTTGTTTGTTGGATTTTTGCATTAAAAAAGAAATCAAATCTTGGGTAATCTCCGATTTGTTTATAATTCTGTGTAACAAATTCTGATATTAAAGGATTATAATAATCTGCATAAAACTTTGTAAAATAGTTAAATGTTATCCCAGTTTGAATAAATAATGAGTTATTAAAAACTTTTGAGGAATACATTATTGTATTTCTAGTTATCCACTCTGGAACATTTAGGGTAGTAAGCTGGCCAAGTTCTTTAATTTGATCAACTTTTTGATACATTCCAGTATTAACAAAACTAAACTTACCAATATCAATTTTACTTTCAAGTTTAGCTCTAAAATAATTGATATCATCTCTTTGCTCAACTCTAGCAAATCTTCTATTATCTATTTCTCCATTTAAGTTATTAGCAGTCTCAGAAAAAAAAGTATAATTATTAATTTGATTATAATCAGCTGAAATCTTAATATAGTCTTTATAGGAAAGTTTTATATATGAGCCTAGAGTTTCAATTGGCTCAAGTTCATTATTAAACCAATTATAATAGTCATAAATACTTCTAGTTAAATAAAAATTAAGGTTTGGTGACTTTTCCTGTTTTACAAGTTTTAAGTCAAAATTGATGTTTTTAATAGGGCTACCTGAAATATTAATTTGAATTATATTGTGATCTAGACTTTCTCTCACAGAATTAGAAAAAATAAATGAATAATCAAGTTTAGTTCCATTTTTATACCATTTTAAATAATAAAAAAACTGTTCAAAATCTATTTGTAAAGGAAGATCACTTGTAATTTCTGAAGAATATTCATTAAAAGAATTTTCCCATGTAACTAAATTGAATCCTATTTTTAGTTGACTTAATTTAGATAAGTTAATATCGGCTATTATTTCATTTTCTTGTAGTATATATCTAGATTCATCTTCAATTTGAAACTCTTCATTAAATTCTCCAAACATAAAACCTTTGTTAGGATCTGAATATTTTAATTTTTTGTACTCGTGTGTAAATCTATACCCCATAGATAAAATTTCTCTATTATCACTATTTTTTATAATAGTTCTTTTGAAATCCGAAAAAAATCTCTTTGAATATAAACTTGATTCAGCAAAAAGCCATGTACCTAATCTAGATCTATCTAAAAATCCATCATAGTAAACCATTTTAAATGAGCCATCTTCAAGGACTATTTGATTTCCATTTTCATCCAATTCAAAATAATCAGGTGCCTGTTCAAAAAAATAGATGTCATCAGGAGTGAGACCTCCATTTTCTTGATTAAACAAATTCTGAGATGTTAAATGAAGTCTCCAATTTGTTTTATTATTTTTTGAATTAAAATTAGAAGAAAACCTAAATTGATTTCCTCTTACCCTCGATGCAAGATATTTACCAAGAGATTTATATCCCTTATGAGCTAAAGTGAAGTTATAATTTGGATTTAGATTAACTGATACTAAAAAGTCTAATATTTGTCCTTGTTCAAAAGTAGATTTTGCAAATATCTCTGTAAATGGTGTTGCAACTTTATAATATCCAATATCTTCTTTCTCAAAATAATTAAAATGTTTTCCAGAAGCACCAACATCAGGCAATTTATAGTCATCTAAAAAATCATATGATAGCTTATTATATGTATATCCTGTATTAGCAAAAGAAATTAAATCAAATGTATCTTCCCTTAAGAAATTAAATTTATAATCCTTGTAAATTGTTAGTGAAGTGTCTGGATTTTTAATCGTCTGATCTAAATAAAAAATTTGATATTCATTAAGATTTAAGGAGTCCTTTTTAGATTCTGACTCTAATTTTTGTTCTTGTTCTTGTTGTGCTTTAAATTTAGCTTCTAAATCCTCTTCTGATTGTGAATAAATTATATTAGAGCATAAAAAAAAGAAAACAACCAGAAAATATTTATGCATCTATTTTGTAATTTCATACTAAGGTAAGATTTCTTTTAAAAATTAATATTCAACTCAATGTTAACAAATAACTTTTCTGGCCTAAAATTTGAAGCTGGAGTTGATGAAGCAGGAAGAGGAAGTCTTGCTGGACCAGTAGCTGCATCTTCAGTTATTCTGCCAAAGGATTTCAATAATTTTGAATTAAATGACTCAAAAAAATTATCACATAAGAAAAGACTATATCTTAAAAAAGTGATTGAAGAAAATGCAATTGCATATTCTGTTTCATTTATTAATGAGTTAAAAATTGATCAGATTAATATTTTAAACTCAACAATTTTGGCAATGCATAATTCACTTTCTTCCCTAAACATTATTCCTGATTTTATTTTGGTTGATGGAAATAAGTTTAGACAATACAAAGATATACCATTTAAATGCATTGTTAAAGGAGATCAAAAATATCAAAGTATTGCTGCAGCTTCTATACTTGCTAAGACATATAGAGATATATATATGGAAAAAATTGATAATGAATTTCCTGAGTATTTTTGGAAAGATAATAAAGGCTATGGTACATCTAATCACATTAAAATGATTAATAAATATGGCTTAACTAAATACCATAGGAAGTCATTTACAATTAAAACTAAACAGTTAAATATTAAATTTGAACATGAAGCTTAAAAAAAGATTTTTATTCCTATTAGTATTACTAAATATTTCTTGTGATTTAAATGAAACTATAGAAAAATTTGAGCTTGACTTAATTCCTGTAGATTCATCAACTCTAATAATGATAAATGATTTATCGAAATCAATTGAATTAATTAATGAAAATAAATTAATTGATAATTTATTTGATAAAGTTGAATTAGAAACAAAACTAAAATTATTGGCTGATAGATCTATTATGTCAGGAGTTCTATCAATTTCACCATATGGAAAGAATGATTATGCATTTAGCTTTATTGGAAAAATTGAAGCTAAAGATTCTTTATTTAAAAATTTAGAGTCTAATTATTCTTACCAGAATCAAATAATTTACACTGAAGAATCTGATGAATTTGTTATTTATAAAACTTTAGTTGATAATTTTTTAGTTTCTTCTGATAAGGATATTACCATTGAAAATATTATCAGAAACTTTAAGTCTAAAAGTAATTTTTTAAGTTCTGATTTATTAAAAATATCAAAAACATTAAATCAAAATAAACCTTTTAATATTCTCCTAAATTCTGATAATTCAATTTTTAAAAATAGTAAATTAATTTCTTTACCATTTTTTCCAAATTATAATTATGACTGGATAGGATATGACATTGAGAATGCAAAAGATGAAATAAAATTAAGTGGTGCATTAAAAATAAATGACTCATTAAATTCTAAGATTTCCATTTTAAAAAATACTTATCCAAAAACAATTTTAAATGATAGATTGATTCCAAATTCATTTAAATCATTTCTTACAATAACATATGAAGATTCTGAAAGATTAGTATTTAATTTTAAAGAATATCTTAAAAGAAATAGCATCTCTTCAGAGAATAATTCATTCTCATTGCTAAACATAATTAATGAAATTACATTAGTTAATGATCAAGAAGATTTTATAATTCTTGATTTATCAAATCTAGATTCATTAAGTGATTATTTTGAATTTACTAATACAGATAATAACAATATTAAAAGAGTAAATACTAATTCAGATTTTCAATCTTTTTTAAAGTTTTTAAATTTTAATGAAACTGTTAATTTTTCTGCAGTAGTTGATAATTCAATCATTCTTACTAATTCAATTTCTCAATTAAGAAAAATATTAAATTCAATTTCTATAGATGATATTCTTGATTTTAATTCAAACTATCAAAATTTAAAAAAGTCTAAATCTTCAAAACAGAACTTTTTGTGGATAGTCAACACTCTAGATAATTTTGAAAATTTTGACTCAAATGAATATCCTTTTATTTCATTTTCTGGTTTATTAAGTAATGAAATAGCAATTCTTGATTTTGATTTTTCCAAAAATGACAAACTGAATAATAGCAAAGATCCTTTCAGTGAATTCTTTATATCAAACGATTATGAGATTTCATATAATCCTATATGGGTAAAAAATCATTCTAATAATCAATATGATTTTGTATTTCAGGATATAGAAAACACCCTTTATTATTACTCAAATAATGGAGAATTCTTGTGGAAAAAAGAGTTACCTAATCAGATAATTGGTGATATTCAACAAATAGATGTTTATAAAAATGGAAGGCTACAATTACTTTTTAGAACTATTGATAATCTATACTTACTTGACAGAAATGGAAATGAAGTGGATGAACTTACCTTTAAAATTGAAAGTGGTATAATTAATAATCAGGTATCAGTTTTTGATTATGAAAAGAATAGAAATTATAGACTGGTTATTTCAAGCGATTCCAAAATTGCTATGTTTGACTCAAGGGGTAAAATTGTAACAGGATTTAAACCAGAATCTATAAATTCAAATATAGTCCAAAGCCCAGTTCATATAAGAATAAAAGGAAAAGATTACATAGTAATTCAACTTCAAAATGGAGATTTAAAAATATTAAATAGAAGAGGCCAAGAAAGGGTAAGAATTAATGATAAAATTGATTTTGGTTTCAACCAAGTTTTTTCATACATGGATTCATTTCTTACATCAGATAAACTTGGAAATCTAATCAGAATCTCTGAAGATGGTGAAGTTGAAAAGATTAATATTGGTTCCGATACCAATACTTTTTTAAGTGTTTTCAACAACAATCTTGTTCATCTTAATAATAATAATCTTTCTATAAAAGGTGTCAATTATAAATTACCATTAGGAAGTTATACTAAGCCAAAAATATTTAATTACCAAGGAAAAATTTTAATAGGAGTAACAGATTTAAATGAAAAAAATATTTACCTATTTTATGATAACGCTAAATTAATAAATGGATTCCCTATAAAAGGAACTTCACCCATAGATGTAATTGACTCAGACAATGATGGTAAGATTGAAATATTAACTAAAGTTGATGACTTCTCTTTGGTATCTTATGAAATAGATCTAGATAATTAAATCACAATCAAAATATTTTCTAAAGTTTTTAAGTAGATCACTCTTCAAATTATTTAAATCAACTTTTTCCTTCTTTAGCTCATAAATAGAAGTTACTCCTTTATCATTAATTCCACACGGTATAATATTATTAAAATAATCCAAATTTGGATTAACATTTAGGCAAAATCCATGCATTGTTACCCATCTACTTGCTCTAATTCCAAATGCACATATTTTTTTAAATTCATTGTTATTATTTACCCAAACTCCAGTCTCATTTTTAATAGTAAATCCATCTATTTTATAAATACTTAAGGTATCAATAATTACTTTTTCAAGATTTCTTAAGTATAGGTTAATATCAGTAAAAAAGTTATCTAAATCGATTATTGGATATCCCATGATTTGTCCGGGCCCATGAAATGTAATATCACCTCCACGATTTATTTTAAAAAAATCTATATTATTTTTTTCTAACTCATCTTTATCAATTAACAAATTTGATATTTTTCCACTTTTTCCTATTGTATAAACAGGATCATGCTCTGTAAAAATTAAATAATTATTAGTCTCAATATTTTCTTTTGATTTTCTATTTTGAATTTTTTGATCTATAACTTTTTGAAAAATTTTTTCTTGGTATTCCCATGCATATGAGAATGAAGTTCTTCCTAAATCTTGAACTATTATTTTTCTGTTTTTCATATTTGAATCAAATATAGAAACTTTGAGGTTCAATGATTATTTTATATAACTTATCTTTGTTGAAAGTACTCAAGTGACAGAACAAGAAAAAATTCGAAGAGATAAGCTTGAAGAGCTGAAAAATTTAGGTATAAATCCATATCCTGCCGATTTATATCCTGTAGATAGTTTTTCTACAGAAATTAAATCAAACTTTATTGAAAATAAACAGGTAATTATTGCTGGAAGAATTATGTCTAGGAGAATTCAGGGAAATGCATCCTTTGCAGAAATTCAAGATAGTAAAGGTAGAATCCAAGTTTATTTCAATAGAGATGAAATATGTAAAGGAGATGATAAGACTAAATATAATATTGTTTATAAAAAACTTCTTGACATAGGAGATATTATTGGAATAGAAGGTAAATTATTTAAGACACAAGTTGGAGAAATTACAGTTTATGTTAGTGATTTTAAATTATTGAACAAATCTCTAAGGCCTTTACCCCTTCCAAAAGTTGATTCAGACGGTAATGAATATGATAGCTTTACTGATTTGGAACAAAGATATAGACAAAGATACGTAGACTTGATAGTTAATGCAGATGTTAAGAAAACATTTATAAACAGGACTAAAATCTTAAATTCTATAAGAAATTTTCTTAACGAAAGAGATTATCTTGAAGTTGAAACTCCTATTCTTCAGCCAATTCCAGGTGGTGCAACTGCAAGACCTTTTATCACCCATCATAACGCATTAGATATTCCGTTGTATCTAAGAATTTCAGACGAATTATTTTTGAAAAAGTTAATAGTTGGTGGTTTTGAAGCAGTTTATGAATTCTCTAGAGACTTCAGAAATGAAGGGATGGATAGAAATCATAATCCTGAATTTACAATACTCGAACTTTATGTTGCTTATAAAGATTATTTCTGGATGATGGAGCTCACAGAATCTTTGATTGAAAAAGTTTGCTTAGAAATTCATGGTAACACTCAAATAAAATTTGGTGAAAATAGAATTGATTTCAAAGCTCCTTATGAAAGAATATCTATTATTGATGCAATTAAAAAATATACTGGTTTTGATATTTCAAATAAAAATGAAAAAGAGCTGAGATCAATTTGTAAGGAATTAAATATTGAAATTGATAATAGTATGGGAGAAGGAAAGTTAATTGATGCAATATTTGGTAATAAATGTGAAAAAAACTTTATAAATCCAACATTTATTATAGACTATCCAAAATCAATGAGTCCTCTGACCAAAGAACATAGATCAAATTCAAGTCTTACTGAAAGATTTGAGTTAATTGTTAATGGAATGGAGATAGCTAATGCTTATTCAGAATTAAATGACCCAATTGATCAATTAAATAGATTTGAAAATCAACTTGAACTTAGTAAAAAAGGAGATGATGAAGCCATGTTCATCGATATGGATTTTATAAAATCTTTAGAGTATGGAATGCCTCCAACCTCTGGTATTGGCATTGGTATAGATAGACTTGTTATGTTAATGACTGATAAAACTTCTATACAAGAAGTATTGTTTTTTCCTCAAATGAAGCCTTTAAAAAAAGAGCCAGAAGTTTCTCAAGAATCTAAGGAAATTCTTGATGGTCTTATAAAAATTGGTGAATGTAGTTTAGTGGAATTTCAATCTAAATTTGAACTTTCCAATAAAAAGTGGGATAAAGTTTTAAAGGAGTTAAGAGGCAAGGAGTTGATAAAAATATACAAAGCAGAAGATGATAAGCTACTCATCAAACCTTTGTAGATCAAATCTTTCTATCAAACTGATTAATTTTTCTGCATATTTGGGATCAGTAGCATAACCAGCATCTTTTAAGCCTCTTGCCCATCCCTCATAATCTTTTCTCTTGAGCTTAAATAAATCAGAATATCTGTCTCTTTGAACTAAAAATAAAGAATGATCTCTGTAAGATCTTAAAGGGTTCTTATATGATCTAAAACATTCATTTTCTTCATCATCGTCATGTAAAATAGATTTACCTTTCCAATCATTATGACATTTTATGCCAAAATGATTATTAGCCTTTAATGCTAGAGTTCCTCTTCCATGACCAGATTCCAAAATCCCTTGAGCTAATGTTATGCTAGCAGGAATTTTGTAAAATCTCATGTTTTTAATTGCTGCTGGAGCAAATTTATTTATATATGATTTAATACTTTCATTGACAGATAAGTTATTAGTTGATACAATACTAACTGAAGTGCATGAAAACAAAGAAATTAAAAGAAAAAATAAAATTATTTTTTTCATAATTTAGCTATATGAAAATTATGAAAAATTACTTTTCTCCTAAAAAAATATTATTCACATTAATATTAATTATTAATTCATGTGGCATATATGTTCAGTATGATTACGATAATGAGGTAAATTTTGATAATTATAAAAGTTATTCATTTTATCAACCTGATATTGATAAAGTAGAGATTTCTGATTTAGATAAGAAAAGAATTCTTAGATCTCTAGATGAGGGTCTAAAATTAAAAGGTATGGAAAGATCTAATTCACCCGATTTACTGATAACTTTTGAAACTCAATCAAAAGAAAGAGTTTACATAAATAATTACTCTCCTTACATGTGGAGACCATTCTTCTATCCTTATTCCTACTCATCTGGGTATTCTAGAATTCAAGGTACTTTATATATTAATTTTATTGATAACAAGAATAAACAACTTGTATGGCAGGGTAAGGGTGTTGGAGTATTAAATGAATACTCAAAAGATAGAGATAAGATGATTAGTAATTTTGTTACAAGCATACTTGAAAAATTCCCACCTACAGAAAATTAGAGAACTTTTAGGAAGAATACCTATAGCTGACTAATTATTATTTCAGATTCAATTAAGGCTTTATCTATAGCGTTTAGATTTTTTCCACCTCCAGAAGCAAAGAAAGGCTGACCTCCTCCGCTACCATCAATTATAGGAGCTAACTGTTTTATAATATTTGAAGCATTATAATTCTTTTCAGCTATTAAATTCTTTGAAATAAAACAAGAAATAAATACTTTTTCATCACTTCTAGATAAAACAATCATAAATAAATTATCTAATTCACTAGAGAGTGAAAAGCACAATTCTTTGATTGATTTATTATCTAGTTCTAATTCCCCCGTGAATGTATTTAACCCGTTAACTTCTTTTATCTCATTAATAATTAATTCTTTTGTTGATTGAATTTTTAATTTGTTTTGAGAATCTATTTCTTTTTGAAGTAGTTTATTTGCTTTTTCACTTTCAGCTTTTTCTGCAATTGCCTGATCTTTTAACTGTTCTTCCTTAATTTTAGTTTTATTACTAGATGCTGTAATTCTTCTTATACCAAATGCCTGAGAACCCTCAGAAATTATTTTAAAATCTTCAATCTCTTTTGTATTATCAACGTGGGTACCTCCACATAGTTCAAAAGATTCACCAAACTTTATTGTTCTTACAACATCTCCATATTTTTCTGAAAATAGACCAATAGCTCCTGCATTAAGTGCATCATTATAATTTGCTTCCCTATCTTCGACACACTTAATTTCTTCTTTAATTAAACTTTTAACAAGTTCCTCAACATCATTTAATTCTTTATCAGATACTTTAGATTGATGTGAAAAATCAAATCTAAAAATATCTTCGGTTAACATGGACCCTCTCTGCTCTATGTGATTTCCTAATATTTTTTTTAGAGCAAATTGAAGAAGGTGGGTTGAGGTATGATTTTTCTGAATAGATACCCTTCTGTCTTTATTAATTTTCAATAGTAAAGATTCTTCTAATTTCTCTGGTAAATTATCTACAACATGAATTATGTCCTCACCTTCTCTAAAAGTATTTTTTACAGCTATACTTTCTGAGTTTGAAATAATTTCTCCAGTATCTCCAATTTGCCCACCTCCTTCTGGATAGAAAGGGGTTTCATTTGTAACAAGATGGTATTGAGTTTCTCCTTCACTAGTTTTACACTCTCGATATTTCAAAACTTTTGTTTCAAGTTCGTAATAGTCGTAACCTTTAAATACGTTTATAGATGAATTCTCACTTACAATAACCCATTCTTTAACCTCTTCATTACTTGTTGACTTCGATCTGCTTTTTTGAACTTTCATATGTTCATTAAAACCATCTAAATCAACTTGAAAATCATTTTCACTTGCAATTAATGACGTAAGATCAATAGGAAATCCATATGTGTCATAAAGCCTGAAGGAATCTTCACCACTAATTTTCTTTTCATTTGGATTAGACTCAATAATTTGATTTATAAGGGAAAGTCCTTGATTTAGTGTTTTGAGAAAACCTTTTTCTTCCTCATGAATTAATGAGCTAATGTATTCACTCTGATTTTTTAAGTCAGGATATATAGTCAAATATTGTGAGATTACTACATCAACTAGTTCATAGATGAATGGAGTCTTTACATCAAGATTTGTATATCCATATCTTATAGCTCTTCTTAGAATCCTCCTTATAACATATCCAGGTCCATTATTACTTGGAATTTGACCATCTGAAATCGTGAATATTAAGGCTCTAATATGATCAGAGATGACTCTTATAGCAATATCAATATTTTCATCACCTGACAAATATTTTTTATTTGAAATATCTTCAATTTTTTTGATAATATCTGCAAATAAATCCGTGTCATAAGTTGACTCTTTTTTCTGTAATGCCATACAAAGTCTTTCAAGTCCCATTCCTGTATCCACATATTGCTTATCAAGTTTTATTAAGGATCCATCTTTCTTCCTATTGTATTGAATGAATACTAAATTCCATATTTCTACAACTTGTGGATGGTCTTTATTTACAAGATCAGCTCCTTTAACTTTTTTCTTATCTGATTCTGATCTTAAATCAATGTGAATTTCTGAGCATGGTCCACAAGGTCCTATATCTCCCATCTCCCAAAAGTTATCTTTTTTGTTACCACTTATGATCCTATCTTCACTAAAAAACTTTTTCCATTCATCAAAAGCTTCTTGATCAAATTCTAGATTATCCTCTTTTGATCCCTCAAATACAGAAACATATATGTCTTCTTTTTTAATTCCATAAATATTAGTGATTAGATCATATGACCAATCAATTATATCTTTTTTAAAGTAATCATCAAAACTCCAATTACCCAGCATTTCAAAAAAAGTGTGATGGTAAGTATCAACTCCAACCTCTTCTAAGTCGTTGTGCTTTCCAGAAACCCTAAGACACTTTTGTGAGTTTGCAACTCTGGAAAATTTAGAATCTTGATCGCCTAAAAATATATTCCTAAATTGATTCATCCCAGCATTAGTAAACATGAGATTCTTATCAGAATTATTTACTATTGAGTCTGAAGGTATTATTTCATGTCCTTTGTCTTTGAAGAATTTAAAAAATTTTTCTCTAACAATAGATGAATTCATTTTTTTATATTTGTAGAGGTTTTCAGCTATTAAAAGTTGAAATTACAACAAATTGATATATGTCCAAAACTAAATATTATTTTGACTCAGAAAATCTAGAATTTGTTCCTATAAAAAGGACTTTTATAGACAGAATTTATAGACTCTCGTTGTTTTTAATTAGCTCTGTAATAATTGGAGCTTTTATAACAGTAATTCTCTTAAATACTGAATTTATTGATACTCCAAAAGAAATTATTCAAGCAAGAGAAATTAACAATTACGAGCTTCAGCTTAAAGTCTTGAATAAAAAATTAGAACAGGTAGAATCTACATTAGCAAATATTGAAAAAAGGGATAATAATCTATACAGAGTTTTTTTTGAGGCAAGCCCTATTCCAGAAGAACAAAGAAGAGCAGGTTTTGGTGGAGTAAACAGATATGACTATTTAGAGGGTTATGAAAGTTCAGATTTAATAGTTAATACTACTGAGCGACTTGATATACTTACTAAAGAGCTAGTTATCCAATCAAAATCATTAGATGAAATTGAATTATTAGCAAAGAACAAAGAATCACTTTTAACTTCAATTCCTTCTATTCAACCTGTTAGCAGTATTGATTTAAAGAGAATGGCATCTGGATATGGATATAGAATTGATCCCTTCTCAAAGACAAGAGTAATGCATTGGGGAATGGATTTTTCTGCTAAAACTGGTACTCCAATTTATGCTACTGGTGATGGAAAAATAACAAGAGCTGATAATAGAGCAGTTGGATTTGGTAATCATGTAAGGATTGATCACGGATTTGGTTACATAAGTCTATATGCGCATATGGATAAAATTGCCGTTAGAAGAGGTAATATTGTTAAAAGAGGAGATATCATTGGATATGTAGGTAATACTGGAAGATCAGTTGCTCCTCATCTGCATTATGAAATTTCTAAAGATGGTAGAAAAATTAATCCTATAAACTTCTATTCAGGAAGTCTATCCCCAATTGAATTTGAAGAATTAGTTAATCAAGCTTCTCAGGAGAATCAATCTCTTGATTAATTATGTTCAACAATCTACCTGATAAAAAATACTACAGTATAAGTGAAGTAGCTGAACATTTTAAGGTAAATACTTCTCTTTTGAGATTCTGGGAAAAAGAATTTAAAGAAATAAACCCACAAATTAAAGCATCTGGAATTCGAAAGTATACAAAAGAAAATATTGAAAAAATTAATCTAATCTACACCTTACTTAAAAAAGAAGGTCTAACTATTCAGGGAGCTAAAAAAAGGTTAAAATCAAAAGATATTATTGAAGGGGAAAACATAATAATTGTTAACAAGCTCAACAAAATAAAGGAAGAATTAAAGTCAATTAAAAATAACCTTTAGTTATTTTTTTCGCAAAAATATATCAATTGGTATTCCAGAGAAATCAAACTTTTTTCTTAATTGATTTTCCAAGAATCTCTTATAAGGATCTTTAATATACTGAGGCAGATTACAGTAAAAGGCAAATTG
Source organism: Bacteroidota bacterium (assembly GCA_038110465.1). GTDB lineage: Bacteria > Bacteroidota > Bacteroidia > Flavobacteriales > Flavobacteriaceae > Marisimplicoccus. The sequence continues at coordinate 87,641 of JAYNJU010000004.1, forward strand.
AGGATACTTTGTTGGAAGCTGCCTACAAAATTTGATTTTAATAAATTTTCCCTTTGTACTCGGTGGTGGCTTTTCCTCAATTATAGGCAATATAAAATCATTAAGCTTTTTAGTAGGAATTTTAGTAGCCCTTTTTTCATTAACATCCATTGCAACTTTTATTGCGTCAAAAATTCTTTGTTTAGTTAATGCTGAAATGAATACTATAGGTAAATCAATAAATGGAGAAGTCTTAGAAGTTATTTCTTGTTCAATAGATCTAGACGTGTCTTGATCTTTTGAAATTTTATCCCATTTATTTGCTAGAATTACTATTCCCTTTTTATTTCTAACCGCAAGCCAAAAAATATTTTGATCTTGTGAGTCAAACCCTCTTTCTACATCATATATTATTAAGCATACATCAGAGTTTTCTATAGACCTTACTGATCTAAGTATAGAATAGAATTCAATATCCTCAGATACTTTACTTTTTTTTCTAATACCTGCGGTATCAATTAAATCAAATTCAAAACCAAACTGATTGTATCTAGTATTTAAGCTATCTCTGGTGGTACCTGCTACATCAGTTACTATAAATCTTTCATTTCCTATCAATGAATTTATGAATGAAGATTTACCTGCGTTAGGTCTTCCAACTACAGCAAATTTTGGGACCTTAGAATCTTCTTCTTTTTTATTTGGAAGATGTTTTACTATTTCATCAAGAAACTCTCCTGTTCCAGAACCATTAATTGAGGACAAGCAAAACATATTTTCAAATCCCAAGGAATAAAATTCAATTGAATCTTCAATAAGTTTTGAGTTATCAACTTTATTAATAAGCAAAAATATTTTTTTTGAAGATTTATGTAACATATCTGAAATTGTCTCATCAACTCCAGTAAGGCCATCCTTTACATCAACTAAAAATAAAATTATGTCAGCTTCATCTATAGCAAGTAAAACTTGTTTATCTATTTCTTTTTGAAAAACATCATCACTCAATGGTAGGTATCCACCTGTATCTATTACACTGAAATCAATTCCGTTCCAATCAGATTTTCCATAATGCCTATCTCTTGTAACTCCACTTATCTCATCTACAATAGCTTCTTTTTTTTGAATAAGTCTATTAAAAAGAGTAGACTTTCCAACATTAGGCCTTCCAACAATAGCTACTATTCCACTCATAATTATTAAATATTATATCCAAATTTTTTTAATGAAGATGGATCATTTCTCCAATTTTTTCTGACTTTGATAAACACATCCAAAAATATTTTTTTATCAAAAAACTTCTCAAGGTTTTCTCTTGCTCTAGTGGCAACTTTCTTCAAAGATGTCCCTTTATGACCAATTATAATACCTTTTTGGGATTCTCTTTCAACTAATATTAGTGATCTAATCTTAATTAATTTTGAGGTAACCTTAAATTCTTCCGTTATAATCTCAACTGAGTATGGTATCTCTTTGTCATAGTTCAATAGTATTTGCTCTCTGATTGTCTCATTAACAAAAAATCTTTCTGATTTATCTGTAAATTGATCTTTGGGAAAATAAGGTGGTGAATATGGAAGTTTTTTTTTAAAAATATCAATTAACTCATCTACAAAGAACCCCTCAATAGCTGATATAGGGTATATTTCAGATGATGGAAAAATTTTACCCCAATAATTTATAGACTTCTCAAGATCTTCCTGAGATGAAATATCAATCTTGTTTAAAAGTACAATTATTGGAATCTTAATAGAATTCAATTTATCTATATAAGATTTTTCAAATGGATCTTTATTACCTGCTTCTTCAACTACAACTAGTATATCTGAATCAATAAGAGTCTCTTTAATAAATTTCATCATTGCCTCTTGAAGCTTGTAGTTTGGTTCTAAAATTCCAGGTGTATCAGATAAGACTATTTGAAAATCATCACCATTTATTAAACCTCTAATTCTATGTCTAGTTGTTTGAGCTTTAGATGTAATAATGGATAATTTTTCTTTCATTAATGAGTTGATTAATGTTGACTTTCCAACATTAGGTCTTCCAATTATTGAAACAAATCCAGCTTTATGTTCTATATCAATCATTTTGGCAAAGATAAATACTTAAATTCAATGCTTTAGGACCTAATTACTAAAGTTTATTATATTTGCATACTAAACCGCGAGGTAGAGCAGTAGGTAGCTCGTTGGGCTCATAACCCAAAGGTCGCAGGTTCGAGTCCTGCCCTCGCTACTAAAACAATAAAACGGTTATACTTTTAAAGTATAGCCGTTTTGTTTTAAAATATTACATCATCTGCTATTTCTTGAAGTAAAACAGCTACTTCACTTTCAACAATACTATAGTAAATATCATTTCCTAAACTATCAACACCTTTGTATCTCCTGGATAGATTTTTTGAAGTTTCAGCACTTAAGTGAGAAAAAATTATACAACTTGCCAGATATGAACCATTTGGACTTGGATGTTTATTGTCATCAGCTAGAAGATTATACTGAGGATATTTATCTTGAAAGTTTTTAAATGCTCTTCCAATAGGAATCACTTTAGTGCTTGTTCCTTCAACTATTTCCTTGATACTTTCTTCAATAGGGAATAATTCATCATCTACATTTAAATCTTCAATTGAGGGATACATCCAAGTTGAAAAAAAATGAACTTGTGTAGTTGAAGGTATTAATGATAAAATTTGTCCAAAATAAAATCTTGATGATTCAGGGTCTATAAGGGGTTCTGTACTATGTTCTTGAATTATTATATGATCGAAAGTTTCATTTTCAAGTATGGATTTTAACTCAGGATTATTCCAATGTATTTTCAGTGTTGCAGATGAAACAGTAAAATGTTTTACATCCCAATTTAAACCTCTTTCAATTGACATTTTTTGAACTTGAGAAGGTAAATTCCAATAGAAAGTAAAGCTATTGCCTATAAATAATATTTTTTCATTAACAATTGAGAAAGGAAATGTATCAGAATTTTCATCTGATAAGTCATTAGCCTTAGATGAGCAAGAAATTAAGAAAAATATAAATAAATACTTCAGAGATTTCATCTTATTCATATATAGTAACTGTTCCTTCCCAGTCAGGATCTGCTGCACCAATCCATGAATTGTTTATTGTATCTAGAGCAACAGCGTGGACCCTCCCAAAATAACCTTTATCTCGAATTTTTTCAACATTTAAATATTCAGGGTAAAATATATCATCATTAAATCTATCTATACCGAGATGTGCCTCAGCATATCTTGGTCCATCAAACATATATACTCTTGGCATGTAAAGAGCATCATATAATCTAAATCCTTGTTTTAAATATCTGTACGCTACTTGATTAATTGCTATTGGTATTTTATTACCTCCAGCAGCTCCAAGAGCTAGCACTACTTTATTATTTTTAGTAAAGAGAGTTGGTGATATATGGGATGAAGATCTGTCGCCTGGTTTGTCCTCGCCAAGATAACCTCCTAAATATGGACCCATTGTAACATTATACAAAAAACCTAGTCCTTTTGATGCAACCTTTGAACCCATATTTGGACCTAGTGTTTGAGTTAAAGATACTACATTACCATACTTATCTGAGGTTGTTAAATGAGCAGTGTGTCCCATAGCAATATCTGATAAATCAAAGGGTTTTGTTTCTTTATTAAAACCTAAGAGTAAATTAGCTCTCTCTATTTTTTTTGCAATTTTAGATGCAGTTTCTTTAGATAATATACTTCTTAGTGAATCAGGGTTTTTTTGATAAGGTCTATATTTATATGATTCCTCAACAGCACTTGAAACCTTAATAGTAAAATCCTTTTCATCAACTATTTCTAGTTTATCAAATATCTGCATCATTTGGATAGTAATTGATCCATATGATGGAAGGTTAAGTGTATGCATTTTATATCCATTAAACTCACCCTCCAAAACTTCCGATTCTTTAACACTATAATTTTTTAAATCTTCAGTAGAAACAAATCCACCATTTGATTGAATATCTTCTGCTATACGATTAGCTATTTCTCCTTCGTAAAAACCTTTTTTTCCTTCTTTGGAAATAGTCTTTAAAGTGTTTGCTAAATCTTTTTGAATTAATCTATGACCAATAGTGAAAGATTGACCAAGACTATCAAGAAAGTAATATGTTGATCCTTCAAATTCAGATAGAAAGTCTTTGGCAGATTGCTGTCTTCTTAATTCTCCAGGTAAAATAATAAAACCTTCTTCAGCTAATTGAATAGCAGGTTTCATTACCTTCTCTAAACTAAGCTTACCATTTTCCTCATGTAATTTTAATAGACCAGCAACAACACCAGGTATTCCAATTGTTTTATAGCCATAGCTAGGTAAATCATTTGAATTAACAAAATTACTTGGAATCTGAGTAGTAGCATCTAATCCTTTTATATCCCCATTTTCTTTTTGAAATATAACCTGAAGCCTACCTCCAATTCCACTCATACTTGGCTCTACTACTGATAAAGCAAATGCAGATGCTACAGCTGCATCAAAAGCATTACCACCTTGGGAATAAATTATTTTTCCAGCCTCTGAAGCATATGGATGAGGTGAGGAAACAAGATTGTTTGAATATTTGGAATTATCTGAACAACTAATTAGAGCTGCTGCAATAAATAAGTAATATTTTTTTCTAGAATAGAACATAAAAAAAAGGTTTGTAAAATTTACAAACCTTTTTTTAAAGTTTTACTGATTTACCTGGGTTTTTGTAAAAATACCTGGGTCTTCAGCTGGAGCATTTGCATTTGAATTTAATTCATTAGCTGCATATGGCATCCTTTCAGGATAAGGGGGGTTTGGTCCAAGAACAAGAGTAAAAGGAACTGAAATTGCTGAATCAGTTTTTCTTAGTCTTCTTGCATCATTGAAAGGAATATGCATTCCAAAACCACTTACATATCTCTCCTCTATCACTTCTCTCAGAAAAGCTGATTTTGGATCAATACCATCTGTGTTTTCAATACCACCAGAATTAAAATCTGAAGCTGTATAAGCTTCATATTTAAATCCTCCTGAATTATGATTATCATTTAAATTATTTCCAGAGTTTAACCATGACCTCACATTATTTAAATGTGAAAGACCATCTGCTACACCTCCTTGTCTAGCTTTAGCTTCTGCAAGTATTAATTCATTTTCAAAAAATGTAACCATATTTTGAGGCTCTGTTTCAGCTATAATACCAGTGTTAGCAGCACCACTTGAAGAGTTAATTTTATAATAACCATATCTAGCAGTTTCATCTGTTTTTGCATTATTTCTGTTATTTGAACTTGCGCTATTTAATAATTGTAGTAAATAACTTTCAGATCCACCTGAAGAATTACCAATATCACCTGCTCTAGATCCATTTAAAATCGTTGCAAACAGATTCATGTCACCAGTTTGAGTACCTGGAGGATTATATTTCATATCCCCTGAGGCTGAACTTATCCCATTATTAGCAGCAGATATAGCAGCACTGTAATCTTTTTTATGAAGATTAAATCTAGCTAATAATGTATAAGCAGCTTCTATCCATTTATCTTTATTACCACCGTAAATTATATCTTGAGATAAACTTGCTGATGATGCAGAACCTAAAGTTGAAATACCAGCGTTAAGTTTTGCAATAGCGGCATCATAAACAGATACTTGACTATCAAAAGTAGGATCTTCAATTTCTGGATTTCCAGCCTCACTATATGGAATACCACCCCATAAAGAAGCAGCAGTTCCAAATGCATGACCTTCTATGATTTGAGAGATTCCAACTAATAAACTACTTGAAGAATTAGCTTGAATATTTCTCATATTTGTCAATACACCAACATAAAGTGCATTCCATTCACTGTTAGATTCAACTGTAGATAAAGAATATCCATAGATATTTGAGTATAAAGAAGAGAAGCCAATCAATTGACCAGAGTACATACCGCTAATTCTATTCAAATGTCCATTTTGTAATTGAATATTAGCAAGCTGGGCACCAGTTAAAAATAACTTATTCTCAACGTCAGTTGTTAAAATATCATTAGGATTTGAATTTATATCTTCATTAATGTCCTCACATGAAAATGAAAACATAATTAAAAAAGTCAGAAAAGATTTTATATATATATTTTTCATTTTGTTAATAATTAATTGTTAAACTAAATAAAAACCCTTTTGTTTGAGGGTTTGTAAAATAATCTAATCCCTCTGCAGGACCAACACCATATTGGTTTGTTTCAGGATCAACTCCATCAATCTTATTGATATTTATTAGATCTCTACCAGTAGCAGTTAAAACTATATCATTTAATCCTATAGATTTAATTGCTGGAGTGTCTAGAACATAGCTAAGAGATAAGTCTCTAAGTTTAGTGAATGTTGCATCACTTAGTGAGAAGTTATAGGCCTGATTATCACCAAAACCTCCTCCAATTCCAGTTCTATACCAAGTTTCATCAAGAAGAACAGGTCCTCCCCCAAAATCATGAACTGAACCTCTAACTGTAGTTCCTGAGGCAATAGTTTTACCAGCGTAATTAACTAAACTCTGACTTAAAGTTGTTCTATCTGCTGTTTCCATTGTTGTTCCAAAACGACGAAGCACCCATATTGTTCTTGCAGAATAATCTCCTCCTTGAGAATGCTCAAGTACAGCATTTAATCTAAGCTTCTTATATCTCATACTAAGAGAAATACCACCTCTCCAATCTGGATTAGGATCACCTAAAACTTCAGGGCTTGAAGTAATCTGAGGGAAACCGTTTGAATTTAGATCTAAACTTCCATCTGGATTGGTCTTAGAACCTGTTCCATAAAGAACTCCTAATGGATATCCAACAACAGCTCTTGAACTAACTGAAGCTCCCGGAGACAAGTTAATAGACTCTGTTCCATATAAATCTGTTACTTCATTTTCATTTGTAGACCAGTTTACAGACGTAGAAAGCCCAAAGTCTGTAGTATCTATAATATTTAATCCTAAATCAAGTTCAATACCATTATTTATCATCTCTCCATAATTTCCATATTGAGTTGAAAACCCAGTTGATGGGGAAAGAGTAACATCTAATAAAATACCTTCAATTATATTATCATAATAAGTAAGAGATAAAGAAAGATTATCATTAAAAAATCTAAAATCACCTCCTATTTCCCACTCAGTTTTTAACTCTGGCTCTAAATTAGGGTTACCTAAGTTGTTATCTAATCTAAAACCTCCACCAAATAGGTTACTATCTAATGGATCACTATAAGTTGAGTAACTAAATCCTCCTTCTGCTAAAGTTTCAAACTTATGTGCTGCAGGTTGAACACCCACTTGTCCCCAAGATCCTCTTAGCTTAGCAAATGAGAGAACATTTGATTGAATTCTTTCTGTTAATACCCAAGCTAAGTCGGCAGCAGGATAGAAAAAAGTATCACTAATTGTAGATGAAGCTTCAAGTGTTCCAGAAACATTTAGAAATAACTCTTCATTAAAATCAAAATTTAGAATACCATAACCTCTGTTTGATCTACTAAATGATTTAAAATTTTCATATGTAGAGGCTTCAGATGAAGTATTCAATGCAGTTGTCTGCTTTTTTGAATTAACTAAAAATCCTGTAATATTTCCTGAAATTCTTGAGTATTTTCTATCATTATAACTCCAACCAGCAGTTGCTGATAAATTAACATCATCACTTAATTGAAAGTTTGCCTTTCCTATCAGATCAAATGATGTATTTCTTGTATCAAGAACATCTTCTTGAAGCTGACCAACAGCTCTTCCACTTGCATCACCAATTGGAAAGAAGTAAGTTCTTTTATCATCAGCTACATCTAAATTTCCCCTAGCAACAATTGAAACATTTGAAGCTGGTTTAATTGTTAATTGAGGAGTAACATTTATCCTATTTACTTTACTATTGGCAGTTTGCTCATTAACAACCCAAAGAGGATTAACATAAGTTTGGTTCCAACTATTACCAATTTCTCTTCTGTATGATCTTCCTCTATTTAAAAATTCTTCTCCACTGCTAGATACATATGTACCTTTATAATCTCTTTGATCAAAGTCAGGTGGAGTTCTTAAAAGTCCTAACATAAGACCGGATACATTTGAACTTTGTTGTATTCTATCAGTGTCAGTATATGTATAAGACATTTTTGAAGAAAGGGTAATTTTATCGTTAACTCTAGCCTCATAGTTTAATCTTGCAGTAGTTCTATCATATCCAGAACTTTTTATAATACCATCTTGCTGAAGATTTCCTAAACTAAAAAAGTAAGTAGAATTATCTCCACCTCCACTTATAGTAAGATCATTTTGTAGTGAATGACCAGTTCCAATAACAGAGTCCCAGTTTTCATCAACAAAAGTATCTCTAGAGTTCTTTTGATCAGTTGCATAATAAATTCTTCCACTATCTGCAATGAAGTAAGCACTTCCTTTAGTAGTATCTTGACCACCAGATCTATCAGGGATATAATCACCCCATGACTCAGCTCTATTGGTTCCAAATTTTCCATTTTGTCCTTGACCCCATGTGTTTTGCATTGGGATTCTTTCAGATACTTCATCGAAAGAATATGAGGACTTAAATGAAATTTTAGCCTCACCTCTTTGTCCTTTTTTAGTTGTAATAACTAAAACTCCATTTGCAGCTCTACTTCCATATAATGAAGCAGCAGATGCTCCTTTTAAAATTTGCATTGACTCAATATCACTAGAATTTAAGTCATTCAAACGTGATCCTTGCGTAACACCTGAGCTTCTTCCACCTGTAATGCTGTTCCCACCAGCATATGAGGTAGAGTTGTCAAGTGGAACACCATCAACAATGATTAAAGGTTGTACATCACCATCAATCGTGTTTGCACCACGAATTTTAATTGTACTTCCAGCACCTGGGTCACCATTAGATTTAGTAACTCTAACACCAGAAGCTTTTCCACTTAAGGCATTAATTACAGTTGTTTCACCAGAACGAATTACATCATCAGTATTTACTACAGAAGATGTAGAACCCTGTTGATCCCGAACCACAGAAAATCCAAGAGCTGTCACAACTACTTCTTCAAGCTCATTATCTAGCTGTAAAGAAATATTAATGTTAGTTTGACCGGACACATTAATGTACTGAGTCAAATAACCTATGTAGCTAATAGCAAGGACTTGTCCTTGATTTGCAGTAATTTCAAAATTTCCATCAAAATCAGTCGAAACACCTGTGTTTGTTCCTTCAATGATTACATTGGCTCCTGGAAGAGGAATTCCATTTTCATCTGAAACGATACCAGTCACAGAATTTTGACTATTTGATAATAAAGAGAAAAGTAGAAATACTGTACTAAGTATTATTCTCATATTTTAATTGATTTTTAATTTGTATAAATCAAGATAATATAAAATGTAATAACTTGTATAAAAAATTATTATATGGAAAATATTACCTATACATGTGAAAAGTGTGGTATGGCTGTTAAAAGCCAATGTGCTAAATGTGATGAGCCTCTACAAAACAAGACTATTACTACTGAAAGTGGAGAAGAAATTCAAGTATCATATTGTCCAAAGTGCGATGGAATGATTAAATCTCCTATGTGTTGTGGTTCAGATATGTCTTGTGAAATATAGATTAAATTAATCTTCTTTTATTACAGGATATTCAATCCCCAATTGTTCTAAATAATTATCAAACTTAGTCTCATCAAAGTAAAATTCTTTTAATTGAGATTTATACTTCTCCATTATATCTTTATTTAAATATATAGCAGGTGGGTCGTTTTCAGATATCATAGGTCTATAAGTTGTTTCTTTCTTTTGAATATTTTCAAAATAATCTTTAGCCTCATCAAGTTTATTTGGCTGTGTCAAAAAATCTATTACAGTCATTGCTAAAACTTTAGCTCCAGCATTGGCTCCTTTGTGTGCAATAGGAGTTGCCATAGCTATTGAATTTGACCAGTGATGTCCTTGTAATCCTGGAATATTAGAAGGAAATCTTAGAGTTACAGTTGGTACTTTCCAAGAGATATCTCCAATATCATCTGAACCTCCACTTATCCTGTAAGGTAACGGAGCTCCAATTGGTCTAAGTTCAGTTGCTAGGCCATCAGTATTTGAGGAATTAACTTCTTTTTGAACTGCAATAGCAAGTTT
>JAYNJU010000005.1:0-4300 GCA_038110465.1 Bacteroidota bacterium
AATTAATTTCAGAAGGAAAGTGGAATGTCACAGCAAACCTAACTATAAAAGGCATAACTCACCCAGTTGATTTTGAGATGACTAGATCTGAACAAGGTTGGTCAGCTAACCTGGTATTTGACAGATCAAAGTATGAAGTAAGATTTAGATCTGGAACATTCTTTGAAAATCTTGGCGACAAACTTATTTATGATGATATAGAATTAGCTATAAATCTAACAACTATATAATGAAAAACAATAGACCTAAATGTGGATGTGGAAACACACAAGATCCTGAAGGATTCTGTGATGGTTCACATAATAACAAATAATGAACAAAATATTAGCTTTTGGAGGATCTACCTCCAAAAACTCAATTAATAAGAAATTTGCCTCTTTTGTAGTTAATAAAATTGCTCCTAAAGAGGCAATTCTTATTGATCTTAATGATTATGAGATGCCTATCTACAGCGAGGATCGAGAAAGAGAAGAAGGAGTTCCCAAAAAAGCATTCGAATTAAAGAAATTGATAAAAGAAGTTGATGGCATAATCATCTCTTTAGCAGAACACAACGGAGCCTATACAGCAGCTTTTAAAAATATCTATGATTGGATTTCAGTTATTGAAACAGTTGTTTGGGATCATAAACCAATTTTCTTATTATCAACTGCTGCTGGACCAAGAGGAGGAAAGAGTGTTTTAGATATTGCCTTATCTAGGTTTTCAAGACAAAGCCTGTTTAAAATACCTCATTTTTCTTTACCTAGTTTTAATGAAAACTTCTCAATTAATGATGGAGTTTTAGACAATGCTCTTAATGCAAAATTAGAAGAACAAATTGCAATTTTTAAATCTCAACTTAGCGAATCCCAGTAACTATTAGAGTTCCATTCCAATCACCATCTTTTCCGTGACACCATGATTCAATTTTTTTGAATCCAGCTTCTTCAAACATAGATTTCCATTTATTTTCAGAAAAAAGTTTCATAATTGTTACACAACAATCTTGTTTCCATGTATGCGAGGGTTTATTTTCTTCGTAATGATCTATTCCCATAATTAATCTTCCACCTTCTTTTACCCAATTAGAATAGATATGTTTAATTAAGTGGTCTGGATTCTCAAAATAATAAAACACCTCCATAGAGTGAACAATATCGACTTTATCATCAGGAGCCCATTTAAGTAGATCTTTACAGTAGTATTGATTTTTGGAATCAAGTTTTTTTGCTTTTTCAATCATATTTAAAGATCCATCAACACCAATAGCGCTTGTGCAATTTGAATAAGTTGAAATATTTCTAACAACCCATCCATTGCCACACCCAGCATCTATAAATGAAAACGAATCTAAATCTTTAGTAGAAAATTTAATCATATTTTCAACTGAGCTTGAATGATTCTTTTCCATTCCCTCATCTTTTCCACTTTCAACCCAATCACTAAATACTTTAATAGGACTTTGCATTATTCAACTTTTATTAATCTATGATTTAATTCATTATTACAAATATTGATAATATAAAGATTAGAATTGTTAAAGTCATCTATCTGACCATATACATCTTCACCAATAAGAGCATTAGCAAAGAAAGGAGTGGTATTGCTATGGCCAGCTATTAAAACTGATTCCCCCTTGTTAGTTGACACAAACTCTTCATATTCTATTTCAGATGGCACATACAATTTTATTTCTAATTTTTTTTCACTAGCTAATGGTTGAACTGTATTAATTGTCCTTTTATAATTAGTTGAATAGATTTTTGAAAGTTTGATATTTGAAAAATACTCTGACCATCTTAAAGCTCTTTCTTTACCTTTTTCATTTAAATCAGGATCTCTATCAGAACTATCAACTCTTATTTTTTCTGCATGACGAATAAGATAAAATGTAGAGCAATTATCATTTAGATTATTTGATAATATAAATAAAACAAGAAATAAAATTTTCACCTAGGCTAAAGAATTAATTTTCTTCTACTAATTGAATAAACTAGATACGCTATTATAATTATTAAAATTTCCCACACAAAAATATAATAAGGCCATTCTCCTATTACAAGAGGATTGTCTACTTCTGGAGGACTATTTACATACATGTAGTTGGATCCTAATAAAAAATTGATAGGCATTATAATTGCCATTAGAATATTAAGATTTATCCAAAGCCTAAACCAAGATAGTCTTGGAAGCTTCATATCAAGATGTAAAAACATAAAAATAGGTAAGGCTATAATTAGACTATGAGAAACATAATAATTTAAAAAGTACCTTAAAGTTCCATCAAAGTAATTCATTTGAGGAGTTAATATTGCCATTATACCTCCAATTATTCCTGTATAATAAACAAATCGAAAGAGCTTTTCTTTATTTTTAATAAATGGAAGAAAACAACATATTAAAGATGATATTCCACAAAGTTGTAAAGGTAGATTATACTGAATATCCCATGTTCCAGATAGAGCATAGCCTGCATTCTCAGCAATAAAATCCATAATTAATAACCCACCCATCACATAAGAGACCATTTTCTTTTGACTTTTATTTAAAAATCGAGCAATTAAAAGAGGAGTAGCTATAAAAACTAATGAGAATAGAGACCAAGTTATCCACTCTTGTGACATAAATTCTACTATGTAGATAGGTATTGGATTCTCTAGCATGCTATTTGGTTTTAATCAAATGTAACTATTTAATATTAAAGGTAATAGTAAAAAGATTTTCTTAAAAGTTCTAAGCTTTGTGGAACAGCTATATTTGCATCTTCATTTCCTTCAAATTCTAAAGAAATATACCCCTTATAATTGTTGCTTCTCATCAGTTCACCAATAGCAGGGTAGTCGATGTTTATTTCATTAAAAGCAGGCCATTTAGCTCCTCCATAATATGTTTTAGCTTGAATTAAACATGTATGGGGTGCAAGCTCTTTCAATTGCTCTTCTCTATTATCAAAAAAATTACCTGTATCTAAAGTGACGCTAAGCCAGGGTGAATTAATAGCATTTACAATTTTCATAACCCCCTTTGATGTTAATCCTAAGCCCCAGTGATTTTCCAGCCCTAGTACTACACCATTTTTTTCTGCTGTTGGGATACATTCTGCAATAGAGTCTATAACCCATTTAAAACCGTCATCCTCAGTATACCCCTCAATTACACTTTCTACACCTTTATTATCCATTAATACATCAAACTCTGATTTATCACCAATTGGTTTTGTTGTTCCCCATCTTCCGGTATTAATTCTTATTGTTGGTATACCAAGTGAGTGTGCAATTTCAATTTGATGCTTCGTTAATTCTATATTTTCCTTCCTTTTTAAGGGATCTGGGCTTACAAAACTTTGATGAGTTGAAAGCCCCATAATATCCAAACCAGCATCAAAAGCTCTTTTTTTAATTTTTTGTAAATAGCTATTTTCTTCAGATTCCATTTGAATTAATAACAATTCAACCCCATCAAAACCAAATTCTGAAGCCTTCTCAATACAGTATTCAATAGGAGTTTCTCTTCCATTAAATTGCCAAAACGAGTAGGTAGACACACCAATTGGATTATGCTTTATTTTATTTGAAGATGTCGAATTACTTGATAAACTAGAGCATCCTGTTAAAGGCACCCCTAGAGCAGCTGCGCCAATTGATTTTATAAGCGATCTTCTTTTCATAACATAAAATTTAAATGTTTATTAATTTTTTATTTAAATTTAAGAAATCAACATTAAAATCAATTAACTATGAAAATTTTAAAAGCACTTTGTGCAATTTTTATAACATTATCTGTTTCAGCTCAGGCAGAAACTGTAATGAACTTATCATACTTAGATGTTCCTATTCAAAAAATAGGAAGATTTATGGAATTACACGAACAAGTAACTAATATGGCTTTGGGAGAAAAAAGAACTCTTCAGGGTCAGTGGGTTGTTAGCCATTACTATGGTTCTGGACCAACTATAGTTGTTCAGGATAATTATGCTAATGCAAATGATGCAATTAATGATGACCCTTGGGTTCACATAAGGGAAAAATGGCAAGCTGCAAATGAAGAAGAGAGAAAAGAAATGGGAGCAATTGTTCAAGAATATCAATCATTCTGGAATGGGCATACTGATGAAATGAGAAGAATTGATTGGGAAAACAATCATATCGTTAATTCTGAATTAGCAGAATCAGGAGCTTGGGATACCTATTTTATTCTTGTTATAGGAAAATACAATACCTCAGGAAATCAAGGTGAAATGGGACAAGCTTATCATGATTGGGTTACAAAACCATCTGTAGAAGCTGGTATTTCTATGGCAGGAAACTTTAGTTTTCAC
>JAYNJU010000005.1:4400-82843 GCA_038110465.1 Bacteroidota bacterium
GAGGGGTTTTTTTATTTTTGAATAGATGAAAAAGTTACTTCCATTAACATTATTACTGATTTGCTCATGTAGCTTCCAAAGTAATCCAATTAAGTATTCCTTTAATAATAATCAGTTTTTAAATAAAGTAGTTAATGATAATGAAGATTATCAAATTCAAATTTTACTTACCACAATCAATAATAATAAGGGTGAAAAAATTTTTAAAGACTTTCAATATCAACTAGATGAAGATCAATATTTTTATCCTGCAAGCACAATTAAATTACCTATTGTTACTCTATCCTTAAAAAAAATCAATGAACTTAGATCAGAAGGCTACAATATAGATTTAAAGTCAAAAATTAAATTATATACAGAAAACAATTCTATTAAAACAGATAGCATTACATCATTTCAAAATTTAATTGCTGATGTTTTTTTAGTAAGTGATAATTCTGCTTCTAATGTTCTAATAGATTTCATTGGCTATAATTATTTCAATGAAGAAATAAAAAAAGCAGGGTTTAATAATACTTATCTAAACCATAAGTTTAATCCTGATCCTTTTGTAAAAAGTACATGGACAATTTCGGATATGAATAACAATATAATATCAAATAATGATAATCAAATTATTGTAAAAGCTAGAGATAATCTTAAGGATATTGATAAAGGGGATAACACATTTAGAAATGGAGAAATTATTAAGGGCCCTATTAATTTTTCTGAAAAAAATAGGTCATCTCTTCTAGATATGCATAATCTTTTAAAATATATTTTTTATCCTGAGATTTTTGATCCCAATAACAGTTTTAATCTATATGTTGAAGATTATGATTTTCTAAGATATTGGATGAGCAGATTTACTTATGAAGATCTAGGTCAAAAATATATGGATGATCAAAAATATTTTGAGACCTACAATAAATTTTTTATTCATGGTGATGACACTTTAATTAATGATAATAATATTAGAGTATACAATAAAATAGGACAAGCTTATGGCACTTCTATTGATAATGCATTTATAAAAAACTATAATGAGGACATAGAGTTTTTTTTAACAGCAACTATTTATACAAATAAAAACAGAATAATTAATGACAACAATTATGAGTATGATGAAATTGCTATACCTTTTCTTGCAAACCTGTCAAGAGAGATATATAACCTTTTATTAGATTAATCTTTGACAAGTCCTAACTCTACTAGTCTTTCATAAAGAAAATCACCAGCTGTAATATCTTCATATGCTTTAGGATTATTCTGATCAATACATGATTCTAAACAGTTTAAACTCATTTCAGATCTTGGATGTAAGAAAAAAGGTATTGAGTATCTTGATGTGTTCCACATTTCCCTTGGAGGGTTAACAACTCTATGAATAGTTGATTTTAATTTGTTGTTGGTATGACGAGAGAGCATATCTCCAATATTAACAATGATTTCATCTTCCTCAGCAATAGCATCTAACCATTCCCCAGAATTATTTAGAACTTGAAGCCCTCGACCCTGTGCACCCATTAGAAGTGTAATAAGATTAATATCTCCATGAGCTGCAGCTCTTTCAGCTTTATTTGGCTCCTCCGTAATAGGAGGATAGTGAATTGCTCTAAGAATTGAGTGGCCATTAAAAATATGTTTATCAAAATAATTTTCATCAAGACTTAAGTAACATGCAATAGCTCTTAAAATATGCTTTCCAGTTTCTTCAAGAAGTTCATATGTTTTTTTACCAATGGTATTAAAATCCTTAAGTTCCTCTACTATTACATTTTTAGGATACTCATTTTCAAGCTTTGGTTCATTCTTCACATATTGTCCAAAATGCCAAAATTCTTTAAGGTCACCAATATTCTTTCCTTTTGCGCTTTCTTTACCAAAAGGCGTAAAACCTCTTTGACTCGCTAATCCTTTAATTATATATTTTGATTTTATTTTGTCTGATAAACTAAAAAAGTTCTTTACCTCTTCGTATAATTTGTCTTTTGTTACGTCATCTAATAAGTGACCCTTTATGGCAATAAACCCAATTTCACTAAAACCTTCTCCAAGTTCTTTTATAAATTTATTTTTTTTCTGTGACTCTCCAGACAAAAAATCATTTAAGTCTAATTGAGGAATATTCTTCATTTTAGTTGTTTTTTGAAATTAATTTTGAAATATATTTTCCAATTATATCATATTCTAAGTTTACTTTAGTCCCTAGCTTAATTTTGTTAAAGTTAGTATTATTATATGTATAAGGAATGATAGCAACAGAAAATGAGTCATCATGAGAATCAACTACAGTAAGACTTACTCCATTAATAGTAATTGATCCTTTTTGTACAGTAATATTTTGTTTTGAATGCCTAAAAAAATACTTCCAACTACCTTCAGTCTCAGTAAACTCTATACAAGTTCCAACTTCATCTACATGTCCCTGAACAATATGACCATCGAACCTAGAATTGACAGACATAGATCTTTCTATATTAACAATATCCCCAACAGTTAAATCACCTAAATTGGATTTCTCAATACTTTCCTTTATAACATTAACTTTATAGGTGTTATCGATAATCTCAACAACTGTCAAACACACTCCATTATGGCATATACTTTGATCTACCTTAAGCTCATGAGTGATATCAGATTTAAAAGTTATGTCAAGGTTAGAATTATTCTTTTCAATCTTTTGAACCGTTGCTAAACTTTCAATAATACCAGTGAACATTATTATCTTTGTTTTCGCTTGTAAAATTAGCAATTATATAATAGAGTGATTAAATCAAAAAAAATTAATGTTGGAATCTCAATTGGAGACCCTTGTGGCATTGGAATAGAGGTTTTACTTAAATCAATAAGTAAAACAAACACTTTTAATAATTTAAATTTTATAATATATTCTTCATTAAGCTTATTAGAAAAGCAAAAAAATCATTTTAATATTAGCCTTAGACCATTTAAAAAAATAAATACTCTTGAGGAAGTATCAGAGAGTAATATAAATGTAAAAGAAGCATTTAGTAATGATGAGTTTTATTTTGGGAAACCTAATCCTAAAATTTCTCAAAATGGAATTATATCTCTAAAAGAGGCTACAAAAGATTTAAAAAAAAATCAAATAGATATTCTTGTTACTGCCCCTATTAATAAAGAGCTTTCATTTTCTAGCTTGTTTCAATATAAAGGTCACACAGATTTTTTTAGAGATTATTTTGGAACTCAACCACTCATGTTAATGGTTTCAGAGAATCTAAAAGTAGCATTACTGACAGATCATGTCCCTTTGAAGGATATTATATCAGAGTTAAAACCAGAGTATATAATTAATAAAATTAATGATCTAATAAATTGTCTAAAACACGATTTTATGATTACAAATCCTAAAATTGCAATGCTATCAATTAACCCTCATATAGGTGATAATGGTGTTATTGGAAGCGAAGATGATACTATTTTAAAACCTATATTAAATGATTATGAAACTTATATAAATGGGCCTTTTTCTGCAGACACATTTTTTATAAATGAAAATTATAAAAAATATGATGCAATTATAGCTGTATATCATGATCAAGGTTTAATTCCTTTTAAAACTCTTTCATTTGGTAATGGTGTAAATTATACGGCAGGATTACCAGTTATTAGAACATCTCCAGACCATGGAACAGGATTTAATATTGCAGGTCAAGGTATTGCAGATTTCAATTCTTTCTATAATGCTATAAAAATAGGAGTTCAAACGTTCAAAGCAAGAAATAAAATAGTTTGATATTAAATAGATAAATTTTTATAAATTTGCCGGTCAATAGTTAAGTGATGAAATCGCTTTCACCATATCTAATAAAATTTGTAGGGTTGAAAGAAGGTGTTCACAACTTTGACTTTGAAATTGGCAATAAGTTCTTTAAAAATTTTGACTATTATGATTTTTTGGATGCAGATATAAATGTATTCTTAGAATTAGAGAAAAAACAAACTTTATTAAACTTAAAGTTTAAGTTTGAGGGAGATGTAGAAGTTCAATGTGATATATCAATGGAAAACTTTAAATTAAATCTAAACTCAGATTATAATCTTGTAGTTAAGTTCAAAGATAATGTTGTGTCTACAGATGATAAAGTTATTTTTTTACCATCAGGCTCAAATAGCATTGATGTTTCTCAAACTATATATGAAAGTATAGTTTTAGCTATACCTCAAAAGAAAGTTCATCCGGGAATTGAGAATGGTTCTTTAAAATCAGAAATAGTAGATAGACTAGAAGAATTAAAACCAAAAAAAAATTTTAGAGAAAAAACTGATCCTAGGTGGGATAAATTAAAAGATTTATTATAAATGGCACATCCAAAAC
The DNA here is from genome assembly GCA_038110465.1 of Bacteroidota bacterium. Taxonomy (GTDB): domain Bacteria; phylum Bacteroidota; class Bacteroidia; order Flavobacteriales; family Flavobacteriaceae; genus Marisimplicoccus. The sequence goes on from JAYNJU010000005.1 coordinate 8,725, forward strand.
GTAAAATATCTAAAACAAGGAGAGATAAACGTAGAACACATATAAAAGCTGAGAAGCAACAGATAGCTATATGTTCAACTACGGGAGAATCCCACTTATACCATAGAGCTCATTGGCATGAGGGAAAACTATATTATAGGGGAAAAGTCTTAGTTGACTCTTTAGAGACGGAATAAATTTCTATTTAGAATTATTTTTAACTGTCTATAGACAATCTCTATGTTAGTATGAAACCTAACAATCAAAAAAATATAAAAGCTGCTATTACAGCTGTTGGAGGATTCATTCCAAAAGACTTTATTTCAAATGAAGACTTAGAAAAAATGGTTGACACTAATGATGAATGGATTACTTCTAGGACTGGTATTAAAAAAAGGAGAATTTTAAAGGAAAAAGGCAAAGGGACTTCTTATTTAGCAGTTAATGCAGCTAAAGACTTGATTAATAAGAAAGGAATTGATCCCTCTTCAATTGATTTAGTAATAGTTTCAACTATTACCCCTGACTTCCATGGTGCGTCAACTGCACCTACCGTTGCATCGCAAATTAATGCAATTAATGCTTATGCTTATGATTTGAGCGCTGCATGTTCAGGGTTTTTATATGGAATGTCTTCAGCTACTAGCTATATAGAGTCTGGAAGATATAAAAAAGTGTTATTGATTGGAGCTGATATGATGTCCTCAATTGTTGACTATACTGATAGATCTACGAGTATTCTTTTTGGTGATGGTGCGGGTGCTGTTCTAATTGAGCCAAGCGAAAATGGTTATGGGTGGGAAGATGAGTATTTAAGATCAGATGGAGTTGGAGCGGAGTGGCTAAATATTAAATCAGGAGGCTCATTATATCCAACATCACAGGAGACACTTAAAAATAAATGGCATTTTATTGCTCAAGATGGTAAAACTGTTTTTAAATCTGCAGTTTTAGAAATGGCAAATGCTGCAGAGCAAATAATTTTAAGAAATAATTTATCTGCTGACGAGATTAAATATCTGCTTCCTCATCAAGCTAACCAAAGAATTATTGATGCTACCGCAGAAAAGATTAATTTAGATAAAAATAAAGTGTTGATGAATATTAAAGAATATGGGAATACAACAGCTGCTACTATTCCACTTTTAATGTATGATTATGAAAAAAACTTCAATACTGGAGATAAATTAATTCTAGCAGCCTTTGGTGCTGGCCTTACTTGGGGAGCAGCATACCTTACTTGGGCATATAATTAAATAAATAGTTATGGATATTAAAGAAATACAAAATTTAATCAAGTTCGTTTACAAATCAGGTGTAGAAGAAGTAAAGATTGAAAAAGAAAATTTTAAAATCACTATTAAAACAAAAGCAAATAATAACCAACAAATTATTATTGATGATACTCCTCAGTTCTCTATACCTCAACCTGCACCTCCGATAGCTCAACAAAGTAATCCAACAAAAACAGAAAAGACATCGGAAATACAGGATAAAGATGTAAGTGATAACCAAATCATAATAAAGTCTCCTATTATCGGAACTTTTTACAGAAAGCCTTCTCCTGATAAACCAACATTTGTTGAAATAGGACAGGATGTAAAAACAGGTGATATACTATGTGTAATTGAAGCAATGAAATTATTTAATGAAATTGAATCTGATGTCTCAGGAAAAATTGTAAAAATTCTAGTTGATGATCAAAGTCCTGTAGAGTTTGATCAGCCATTATTTGTAATTGATCCTTCTTAAAAAATGTTTAAAAAAATTTTAATTGCCAACAGGGGTGAAATTGCTATGCGTGTTATTAGAACATGCAAAGAAATGGGTATTAAAACTGTAGCAGTTTACTCAAAAGCTGATGAGGAAAGCCTTCATGTTAGGTTTGCTGACGAAGCAGTTTGTATTGGTCCCGCTCCTAGTTCAGAATCATATCTTAAGCCATCTAACATAATTGCTGCAGCTGAAATAACTAATGCTGATGCAATTCATCCTGGTTATGGGTTTTTATCAGAGAACAGTAAGTTTTCTAAAATCTGTAAGGAACATGATATAAAGTTTATTGGAGCCTCTCCTGAGATGATAGATAAGATGGGAGACAAATCTTCTGCAAAAGAAACTATGAAGGCCGCAGGAGTTCCAACAATTCCTGGATCTGAAGGATTAGTTCCAACCCTTGAAGATGCCCAAAATATTGCTTTAGAAATTGGTTATCCAGTAATGTTGAAAGCAACTGCAGGAGGTGGAGGGAAAGGAATGAGAATAGCAAGAGATGCCAAGGGGCTTTCAAGTGCTTGGGAGCTTGCACGTCAAGAATCTAAATTAGCATTTGGTAATGATGATATGTATCTTGAAAAATTCATAGAAGACCCAAGACATATTGAAATCCAAATCATTGGAGATTCTTATGGAAAAGCATGTCACTTATCTGAAAGAGATTGTTCTATACAAAGAAGACATCAAAAACTAATCGAAGAGACTCCATCCCCATTTATGACAGAAAAACTAAGAAAGGCAATGGGGGAAGCAGCTGTAAAAGCTGCAGAATCAATTAAATATGAGGGGGCCGGTACAATAGAGTTCTTAGTAGACAAACATAGGAACTTCTACTTTATGGAAATGAACACAAGAATTCAGGTAGAGCATCCTATAACAGAGCAAGTTATAGATTATGATTTAATAAGAGAGCAAATTTTAGTTGCTGCGGGAGAACCAATTTCTGGTAAAAATTATTTTCCAAAGCTATGCTCTATTGAATGTAGAATTAATGCTGAAGATCCCCACAAAGAATTTATGCCCAATCCTGGTAAAATATTAACTCTTCATTTTCCTGGAGGACATGGAGTTAGAATAGACACACATGTTTATAGTGGTTATTTAATACCTCCTCACTATGATTCAATGATAGCAAAACTCATTACCACTGCACAAACAAGAGAGGAAGCAATTAATAAAATGAAAAGAGCTTTAGATGAGTTTGTTATAGAAGGAATCAAGACAACAATTCCATTTCATCAAAAAATGATGGAAAATCCAGATTTTATATCAGGTAATTATACCACTAAGTTTATGGAATCTTTTGAAATGTAATTAAACTAATTTCATTTCAATTAATTTTTCCGCAATTTGAATAGTATTTGTTGCGGCACCTTTTCTCAAATTATCTGCGACTATCCAAAGGTTTAAACCATTGTCAATACTAAAATCTCTTCGGATTCTACCAACAAAAACTTCATCTTTATTAGCAGCATTTATAGGCATAGGGTACTTATTATTTGAGATGTCATCCTCAACAATTAGACCAGGTGAATTTTTTAAAATTTCAAATATTTGATCAATTTCAAATTCTTTTTCAAATTCTATATTTACAGATTCTCCATGGCATAATTCTATAGGCACCCTTATAGCTGTAGAAGTAATTCTTATTGTTGGATCATTCAAAATTTTTTGTGTCTCATTTATCAGTTTATTCTCCTCTTTAGTATATCCTCCATCTTCAAAAACATCACAATGCGGTAATAAGTTTTGATCAATATGATATGGATATACTTTTTTCACTTCCGCATGGGTTCTTTCTCCATAAAGTTGATCAATAGCTTCTTTACCTGTACCAGATACAGACTGATAAGTAGAAATTACAAGTCTTTTAATTTTAAAAAGTTTATGTAATGGAGAAAGCACAACCATCATCTGCATTGTTGAACAATTAGGATTTGCTATTATAAAATCATCCTTAGTTAAAACATGAGAATTTACCTCACTTACAACTAATTTTTTTGTTGAGTCCATTCTCCAAGCGGAGGAATTATCTACCACTCTAGTACCAACTTCTGCAAATTTTGGAGCCCATTCAAGTGAAGTTGATCCACCGGCTGAAAATAATGCGATATCAGGTTTAAGACTAACTGCTTTTTCAATTGAGACAACTTCATAATCCTCTCCTTTGAATTGAATTTTTTTACCAACTGATCTTGCAGAAGCTGCAACTATTAACTCATTAATTGGAAATTTCCTTAATTCTAAAAGGTTTAACATAACATTTCCAACAACACCTGTTGCACCAATTACAGCTACTTTCATTTTAAATTATTTTTTTTCATTTTTTTAAAAAACACAGGCCTACTTAAAGGCTCGTACTTATCTTTTTCACCAATAACTACTATATCTTTTTTTCTATTTTTTCTATAGCTATAGTTAGCTAAGTTTCCTGATTGTTTACAAACAGCATGTACCTTGGTTACATATTCAGCAACCGCCATTAAATTTGGCATTGGTCCAAAAGGATTTCCTTGATAATCCATATCTAATCCAGCAATAACCACTCTAACTCCATCATTTGCCATTTTATTACAAACATCTATTATTTCTTCATCAAAAAATTGAGCCTCATCTATTGCTACTACATCAGACCCCTTATATTGATTTAAAATTTCAATTGAATTACCAACTTCAATTGATTCCAGCCTACTATCGTCATGTGACTCTATGAAATTTTTACTTCTGGAATCAACTCTTGGTTTAAAAATTTTAATCTTTTGATTAGCAATTTTAGCTCTTTTAATTCTTCTAATTAACTCTTCTGTTTTACCTGAAAACATAGATCCGCAAATCACCTCTATCCATCCAAATTGCTCATTATTGTATGCGGGGTTTTCTAAAAACATTTTGTAATTTAATTTTAAAATAAAGCAAATTTATCAAAAAGTAAATCATTATAATAATTTCTCCTTATCATTAAATATGCTTTAATAGATCTGTAAAAATTATAATAGATTTTAAGTTATTAAGATGGAAAATAAACCTCTATTATTTTTAGTTCCTACTCCAATCGGTAATCTTGAAGATATTACCATAAGGGCAATAGAGACTCTTAAGAAATCTGATCTAATTCTTGCAGAAGATACTAGACATGCAAAAAAGCTTTTAAGCCATTATAAAATATCCTCAAAACTGAATAGCTATCATTTAAGTAATGAACACAAAAAGCTTGAAGATTACATTAAAATCCTTCAAGAGGGTAAAATCATTTCTTTAATAACCGATGCAGGCACTCCATGTATTTCTGATCCAGGATTTCTTTTAACTAGAGAAGCAATAAACAAAGGGATAAATATTTCATGTTTACCTGGACCTACTGCTTTAATTCCAGCTTTAGTTATGAGTGGACTACCTAGTGAGAATTTTATTTTTGAAGGATTTTTACCTAGAAAAAAAGGTAGAAAATCGAAGATCAAAGAAATTGTATCCAATACCAAAACAACCATTATATATGAGTCTCCATTTCGAATTTTAAAAACCCTAAACGAACTTTTAGAACATGCTGAAAAGGATAGGTTTGTGACAATATCTAGAGAAATTTCAAAAATATATGAAGAAACTTTCAGGGGAACTTTACAAGATGCAATCAATGAATTTTCAGGAAAAAAACTTAAAGGTGAGTTTGTAATTTGTATTGATAGAATAAAATGAAAAATTGGATAGAAAAAGATAAACCTAATCTAAGTAAGGTTAAATCTTTAGCTGAAATATTAAACATTCCTTTTTTTATTTGCTCTCTTTTAATCCAAAGAAATATAGATTCACTAAAGGAAGCGCAAAATTTTTTTAGACCAAATTTATCTAACCTTCATGACCCATTTTTATTAAAGGATATTAAAAAGGCTATTAAGAAGATAGAAGATTCAAAATCAGATAAAATAATGATATTAGGAGATTACGATGTAGATGGAACAACTTCTACTGCTATGTTGTATAAATATTTTAATAATCTTGGATACACTGTTTCTTATTATATACCTGATAGATATAAAGAGGGTTATGGAGTGTCAATAAATGCAATTGATCATGCAATACAAAACAATATTAAATTAATAATAACTGTAGACTGTGGAATTAAAGCAATTGATCAAATAAATTATGCATCCTTGAACGAAATTGATGTAATAATCTGTGATCATCATTTGCCAGATCAAAAACTACCTAAAGCATATGCTATAATTAATCCAAAACAAAGTGAATGTAAATATCCATTCAAGGAATTATGTGGTTGTGGAATTGCATTTAAATTAATTTCTGCACATAATTCTATTTCAAAATCTTATACTAATGTTAATGATTTACTAGATTTTGTAGCATTAGCAACTATCTCAGATATGATGCCAATGATAGATGAGAATAGAATATTAGTTTATCATGGATTAAAGTTGATGAATCAAAATCCAAGGTTAGGGCTTCAGAATTTCTTTAGGTTCATAAATAAAGTTGATGAATCAAATGTCTCATTTAATATTGGACCTAGAATCAATGCATCTGGCAGAATGAAGAATGCTAAAATTTCTGTTGATTTACTAGTTGAAGAAAATCCAGAAAGAGCAATAACAATTTCCAATGAAGTAGAATATTTAAATCAAAAAAGAAGAGAAGCTGAAAACAATGTTTTAGAAAGTATTATTTCCAAGATAAATGCAAACACCTTCTCTAATGTAATATATGGAGAAGGTTGGAGCTCAGGTGTTCTAGGAATTGTTGCTTCAAGAGTAATAGAGCAATCCTATAAGCCTAGTATAATTTTAACAGATTTTGATGAGAACTTGTTAAGTGGATCTGTAAGATCTGTTCCTGATTTTGATGTATATAGTGCACTTAAAGAATGTGATGAATATTTATTTCAATATGGTGGACATAAATATGCAGCAGGTTTAAAAATTAAAAAAGAAAATTTAGATGATTTCATTAATGAGTTTGAGAAAACTGTAAAAAATAAGGTAGATGGAAAAATGTTTGAAAGAAAATATAAATATGATTTATCAATCAATTTTTCAGAAATAAATCTTAAAAACGCTAAAATAATTCAAAGGATGTCTCCTTTTGGACTCGAAAATATAAAACCGACTTTTAGAACAAATAATTGTAGACTTGAAGGAAAGTTAAATTTTGTTGGTAAGGAAAAACAAATTGTAAAATCAGTTATTTCTGACACTGATGGAAACAAATTACCTTTTATTTCTTTTAAAAGAAAAGATGAAATTTCTAAAATTAACTCCACATTTGATATTCTTTATACAGTTGGTATTAACTCATATTCAGGACAAGAGCAGGTTGAATTAACAATAAAAGAAATAAGTATAAATTAAAAACCCTGCCGAAGCAGGGTTTTTTACTAGAATTTGGAATTCTTAAAATCTATATCTTAAAGACATATTCCATGTAGTTCCAAATCCAAACCAAACATAGTTTGATGTATCAATTCCATTCCATGTTTCTGAACCAGAAGATGCATGAATATTAGAATTTGATTCTGCTATATACTCAGTATCAAAAAGGTTATTGATGTTTAGTCTTAAGCTCCATTTAGTTCCTAAGTAATAAGTAGCCCCTAGGTCAACTAAGCCATATGATGGAAGTTGAAGAGCCCCTTTGTTGTTTGGCTCTAAAAAGTCTGAATCAGTAATACTATAATCAGCGTATAAACCATCCACAAACCTATAGTCTATATCTAAATTAAGATTACCCATTCTTCTTTCATATCCTAAGTAAGCAACAAACTGTGCAGCATCACCAACTTTTGCATCTTTTGTATAAAGTGTTCCAGTACCAATCTGTCTTTGCTGATCGTCAAATAAAGTTGCAGAGAAGTCTTTTGTATATCTCCAATCACCTATCGATAACATACCTCTTAATCTGGATACGTTGCTAGGTCTATAAGAAGCTTCAATTTCAATTCCTTTATGGCTTACATCAACATCTTTAAATTGAGCTGTTCCATCTTGACCTTGAGCATTAGATAAGCTTCTAGTAACGAATCTATTACCCCAATTAGTTGAGTATGCATTAATATTAAATCTAAATGAATCTCCAATATAACCATAACCTAATTCAATAGAAGTAATATCCTCAGTTTGTAGATCTGGGTTTACATTGTTTGCAAAGTTTGGAAATACAGCATCAAAGTTAGGCTGTCTTTCAATTATACCAGCATTAAAAAATACATTAGATCTCTCACTTAAGTTTAAGTTAGCACCACCTTTAATATAACCACCATTTACTGTTTCTTCTTTAGAGAGTGGGTTACCAACTTGATCAAAGAAATCTTCTCTTTGATAAGTTTGAGCAGAAGTACCCATTTGAATAACTGCTGTTAAATTATCTGCTGTATACTCAGCAAGAGCATTAAATCCTTTCCATTTAACATATCCAATATTATAGTAGTCAATCTTTGGACCTCTAATACCTGTATCTTTAAATGGAGAAGCTTCAACAAGAGTTTCGATTATTTGTCCACCAGAGTTTCTGTTTCCAGTTGAGTAGTATCCATCAAGACCCATTAGATCATTTAAAACTCTATAGTGATATCCTTTGTAATCTCTTAAATCAATTCCAAAAGAATATCTCATTTTACCTTTAGTATAGTTAAAGTTTGAAATAGCTCCAACCCAATCATGAGAGTTCATAGATGCTCTTCTAATTAAAGTAGCTCTATTAACACCATCATTTCTAAAACCATTTGATCCAATTTTCTTACCACTATAATTTCCTCCTCCTATGTCGCCAGTATATCCAGATGTAGATGATTGATTAACCTGAACTACTCTGTTAAAGTCAATAAATCCATTACTATCTCTAGGACCTCTATTTCTGTTATTGTAGTGCTCTGTTAGATCAATTCTATATGGTAGAATGTCGATATCACCATTTCTGAAGTTATTACCTCTAGGACCAGTTCCACCACCTCTACCAGCTGATGCATAAAGAGATGTGTTAACTTCAATATTATCTGACACTTTCCAGTCCCAGTTAAAGGTAGCTAAAGGTTTATTGTAGAAGTTTCTTCTCATGCTATACTCTTCTCCATTAAGTGTACCACCATTTGAGTTCCATCTTCTATCAAGACCTTTTTCTCCAAAATTTTGATAGTCTCTTATAGACACCCAAACATCTCTTTGGTGATGCCATTGTCCTGCACCTAGTACTGATAAGTTTACACTATGAGCGCTATTATCTGGAGCATAACCAACTGCAGCAAAATAAGTTAAACCCTCTCCGCTTGTGTTATAGATGTATCCATCACCAGACCACTTTGTCAATAAAAAAGAAGTTGCCCATCCATTATCATTTTTACCAGTATTGTATAAGATGGTAGATTTTGTATACCCATCATTTCCTATTAGCTGAGTAAATGACCCACCTTTTGCTCTTTCAGCACTTTTGGTGTAAATAGATACTGTTCCACCTACTGATGGAACTGCAAGCTTTGATGCTCCAAGCCCTCTTTGGATTTGAATACCAGAAGCTACATCAGTTAAACCGGCCCAGTTAGACCAATAAACCCACCCATTCTCCATGTCATTAACCGGCTGACCGTTAATTAGGAAAGATGTATTTCTTTGATCAAAACCTCTTAAAGAGATTCTAGAATCACCATAACCACCACCTTGTTTTGTAGCATAAACTCCGGGAGTTTTATTCATAATCTCTGGAAATTCCAGGTTTCCAACTTTCAGCTGAACTTCTTGTGCAGTAATATTACTAACAGCAATGGGAGTTTCCCGTTCTTTAGCAAGATCAATTACACCAGATGAAACAACTACCTCAGCTAGATTAATAGAATCAAGCTCTGACTGATTAGTCTGAGAATAGATTTGAAAAGTGAATACTAAAAGTATTGCAAGAAAGATTTTTTTCATTTGATATAGATTTTGTATAAATGTAGTTCTATTGAACAAAATTTACCTAATGAAAATATTAACATTAAGTTAAGTCTTCATTAACAATAGTATCTATACTACCTTTTTAATTTATCTAATGTTTTAGAGGATGAAATATCAAGGTCAGATTCCTCTCCTTTTAAAATCTGTTTAGCTATTGATTTTCCTAACTCAACTCCCCATTGGTCATAACTAAAAATGTTTAAAATAGATCCAATTACAAAAATTTTACTCTCATACATTGCAATTAATGACCCAAGACTAAACGGAGTTAACTTGTTGATAAGTATTGTATTAGAAGGTTTATTGCCTTCAATAGTTCTATGAATTTCAGTTTTATTATTTTTATTTCCTTCCAAAAGAGCGTTGGATTGAGCTAAAAAGTTTGAAGTTAATATTTGATGTTGTTTTTCATCTCCATATAAAGATTCTTTAAATGCTAAGAAATCAGTTGGGATTAGTTTTGTTCCCTGATGCAATAATTGAAAAAAAGCATGCTGAGCATTAGTGCCTGTTGACCCCCATATTATAGACCCCGTCTGATAGGTTACTTTTTCTCCATTCCTATCTACTCCCTTTCCATTACTCTCCATGCTTGCTTGTTGAAGATAATCTGGAAGTTTATCTAAAAACTGATTGTAAGGTATTACTGCTTCTGTCTCACAATTAAAAAAGTTATTATACCAAATACTAATTAGTCCAAGTGTAACTGGTATATTTTTTTCAAAATCAGTATTTCTAAAATGTTGATCCATTTCTTCAGCTCCTTTTAAAAATTCACTAAAGTGTTTGGAACCAATAACGATTGCAATAACAAGACCAACAGAGCCCCATAAAGAAAATCTACCACCTACCCATTCAGGAATTGAAAGTATATTATCCTCTTTTATTCCAAATAATTTTGGATCAGTTAAATTATTTGAAACTGCTATAAAATGATCTTTAATATTTTCTTCATTTGCATTTTCTATGAACCAACTTCTTACCTTTTTGGCATTTTCTAAAGTTTCAATAGTTGTAAAAGTTTTTGAAACAATAATAAAGATTGTTGTCTCAGGATTGATAGACTCCAATAGTTTCTCTGTATAATCAGGATCAATATTTGAAATAAAATGAGGCTTAATACCTTTACTATAATAAGCCAATGCATTTGTAGCCATTTCAGGACCTAAATGAGATCCACCAATACCAATATTAACTACATCTGTTATTTTTTTACCAGTGAAACCTAATCTTTTACCACTGTTTATCTCATCTGATATTATATTTATCTTACTTAGGCTGTTGGAGACAATTTTATTAATTTCTTTGTCACTATTTCGAGCTGATCTTAAAGCAGTATGAAGAACTGCTCTTGATTCTGTTTCATTAATTTTAGAGCCTTTAAAATATTCTTCAATATTATTTTTTAATCCCGATTCATTGCTTAGTTCAATTAATAATTCAAATGTTTTTTTACTTAGCCTATTTTTTGAAAAATCTACATAGAATTCCTTCCATGTGATAGTAAAATTATCTAATCTATTGGGCTCACTTAAAAAATCTAAAATTTTTTGATCTTTTTCTATTTGATATTTCTCAATTAGAAATGACCAAGATTTTAATTTAGTTGGATTCTTTTTTAAGAGAGTCATTATATTGAAGTTTTATTAATTATAACAATTGAGTCAAGCTTTGATCTAATGGAAACAATATCTCTAAAATACTTTCTTTTCAATGACTCATTTATAGGTTGAGCTTCAGGCAATTTTTGTTTAAAGGGGTCAACTTGTACACCATTTTTCCAAAACCTGTAACAAACATGAGGCCCAGAAGTATTACCTGTCATGCCTACCCAGCCAATTACATCACCTTGTTCAACAAATTGACCAACTTTTACGTTACTTCTTCTCATATGTAGGTATTGAGTTGAGTAAGTGTTATTGTGTTTTACTTTCACATACCTTCCGTTAGCTCTAGTGTAACTGGATTCGACGACTGTTCCATTAGCAGTAGAAAGAATTTCTGTTCCAATTGGAGCAGCAAAATCAGTTCCTCTATGAGCTCTTATTCTATTTCCATAATAAGCTATTCTTCTATTTAAATTATATCTTGAAGATATTCTTCCAAATTTAATAGGGGATTGTAAGAAGGCTCGTCTTAAATTTTTTCCTTCTTGATCTAAATACTCTACTATACCTTTAATAGAGTCAGTTTCATATTCAAATGCATATCTTTCAATGCCACGATGAACAAAATATGCTGCTTTAACTTTTGTTATCCCAACAGGAATTGAATCATCAACATATGCCTCTGTATAAATTACTTTAAACTTATCACCCTTTTCTAATCTAAAAAAATCAATAGTCCAAGCATAAATATCAGACAGATAATATGTTAAAAGAGGATCTTTATTTTGCTCTTCAAGTGTTAAATATAATGAGTTGTCAATAGTACCCGAAGCAGTTAAATCTTTATATGTCCTAGGTTTTATTAAAGTTTTTCCATATACACTATCATTTAGTTGAATAAATGAATAACCTTCAACTGTAGGATGATATACAAAAGCTTGAAGCTTTCTTATGGAGTCTTTAGTGAAAATTAAAGTGTAAGGTTTCCCAATCTGAAGTTTTCTAAAGTCTACTTCGCCCTTTGTTTTTTCTAGGGCACTGTATATTTCTGGATAATCAATACCTTGATCTTCTAGAATATCTCCAAATGTATCCCCATTTTTAACTTTTTTTTCTTCAAAAACAAACTGTGAAATATCATATCCATACTTATATTCAATAGGCTTCTCCTCGAATACATTCTCTATAACTCTTTTACATGAGTTAAGAGTTATCAGAATAGCAATCAAAGGTAAAATTCTGTACATCAATTATTTATTTCAATTTCTAAAGGGTTTGCAATTCCAGAGAACCTCTCTAAATCTGCCTTTATAGATCCTACTAGAAGATCTGCCTGAACTCTTAAAGGTATTCTATTTTTATCATCTGTAAGCCAAATTGTAATACTTCCTTCACCTTTAAAAATTCTACTTCTATTTGTAGTTGGCATAAACTTCAAACACTCTATTTTACCAAATTTAGTATTGACAATTTCTTTTCCAAGATACTTTAAAGGCAGTTTTCTATTCTTTGAATCATAAAACATATTAATTGTAAATGACTCACCGACTTTTGTAGTTTCTTCAGAGAAATTTTTTCTTAAATAGTATAAAGAGGATATCAAATCTTGGACATTATTCTCAGTGTTTATTGTTTCGATAGTGCCTTCTTTTAAATTATTTACAGTAGCTTTTCTTGAATTAGAATCAAATTCTACTTCAAGGTTTTTTGTGTAACCACCTTCATAAATATTTCTTTTAAAAAATACTGGATCAACTTGTTTGTCATCAAAATAACTACTGTAATAGTCTTCAACTTTAAAAAATAATCTTGCTAAACCAATGGTTTTACCATATCCAGATGCTAATAATAGATCCTTTTCATTTAATTTTTCGCTAGTTAACTTTAGTGAAGCATAGCTAGCATTAAATATCCCATAATTCACAATATACTCAAGGCTTTCCCCTGCCTTAAAAGGTTTGATATTATCAGAGATATTTTGGCTGAAAGATAATTTAGTACTTAGAAGTAAAATTTGAAGAATTAGAATTATTATTTTCATCTTTCAGTTCCAAAATTAATTAAAATTAATTTTTTAATTGCTTAAAAATAGATCTTCCTCTTGCATCTCCTAGAAACTCTATCAATTCCTCTTCTTTAACATTCTTCAATCTTTTGAATGATTTATATTTATCTAATAATTTTTCTTTTATTACTGGACCAACACCTTTTAATTCATCAATTTCAGATTTTAATGCAGCTTTACTTCTTTTGTCTCTATGAAAATTAATTGCAAATCTATGAGCTTCATTCCTAAGCTGTTGAATTAGTTTAAGAGTTTCAGACTTTTTATCTATATAAAGTGGAAGCTTATCACCAGGCTTAAATATCTCCTCCAATCTTTTAGCAATTCCAATTATGGCCACTTTGTTTTCTAAATTTAATCTAATAACGCTATTCATCCCTGATGATAATTGACCTTTTCCTCCATCTACAATTATCAAATTTGGTAATGATTTTTTTTCATCTATCAACCTTTTTAATCTCCTGTAAACTACCTGTTCCATTGAGGCAAAGTCATCTGGACCTTCAATTCCCTTAATATTAAAATGCCTATAATCTTTTTTAGATGGTTTACCGTTTTTAAATACTACACATGAAGCAACTGGATTTGTTCCAATAAGATTTGAATTATCAAAACATTCTATATGAAGAGGGAGAACGGACAATTGTAAATCTTTCTTTGCTTGCTCCATAATTCTATTTGAATGTGCTTCAGGATCTACAATTTTTATTTGTTTTAATTTATCCACTCTATAAAACTTTGCATTACGAAGTGATAAATCAACTAGACTTTTTTTCTCCCCTAACTTTGGAACACTCACTTTAATTCCCTCACCTAAATTTATTTTAAAAGGCAGATATACCTCTTTTGAAGTAGACAAGAATCTTTCTCTTAATTCAATAATGCTTAATATAAGAATCTCTTTGTCTGACTCATTTAGTTTTTTTCTAATCTCTAGAGTATGAGACCTTATAATTGATCCATATGAAACTTGAATAAAATTTACATAAGCATAAGATTCATCTGAAATAATAGAAAAAACATCAACATCACTAATTTTTGGACTTACAATTGTTGATCTGGACTGATAATCCTTTAAAGAGTCAAGTTTTTCTTTTATTTTTTGAGCCTTTTCATATTCTAAAGATTCTGAAAATTCAATCATTTTACCCTCAAGCCTTTTTAATGAATGTTTAAAATCCCCTTTAATTATTCCTCTTATTCCTTTTAGATTTTTTTCATAATCTTCATATTTAACTTTACCAACACAAGGACCTTCACAGTTTTCTAAATGATACTCGAGACATAATTTGAATTTATTGTTTTTTATATTATCAGATGTTAAATTGTAATTGCAAGTTCTTAAAGGGTATATTTCTTTAATAATCTCTAATAATGTAATCACTGTTTTTACATTTCTATATGGGCCATAATATTCAGAGCCATCCCTAATGGCTTTTCTAGTGTAAAAGACTCTAGGAAATGGTTCCTTTTTGATACAAAGCCAGGGATATGACTTATCATCCTTTAGTAATACATTATACTTTGGCTTATATTTCTTAATTAAATTATTTTCTAAGAGTAAAGCGTCCATTTCAGTTTCAACAACAATTCTTTCAATCTTATTAATGCTTCTAACCAACAGTTTTAATTTATTGGAATCATGTTTTTTTGTAAAATATGATAAAACTCTTTTTTTTAAATCTTTAGCTTTTCCTATATAAATTATTTCATCGTCTTTATCAAAAAATTGATAGACTCCAGGTTCATTGGGTAATGATTTAGCTTTTATATGGACTTCACTTTCTTTCACCTAAGTAAAATTAAAGCTAATTTTATTTAATAATAATTGAAAACATTGATTGAGAATAAAAATTTTCTAAGGCAACACTTTCTAAAAAAGAGAATCTCTATCACTTCATCAGAATTAGATGAGTTAAGTATGGAGATTACCTCTAAAGTCAATAATCTAAAAATATGGAATTTCAATTACTATCATATCTTCATGACATTGAAGGAAAAGAATGAAATAAATACTGAAGAATTAATAAATATTTTAAAAGAAAAAGAAAAAAAAATAGTAGTTCCTAAAATTTTTAAAAATGATATTATAAATTTTGAAATTACTGATTCAACCAATTTTAAGTTAAATAAACTTGGAATAAATGAACCTGTAGATGGCAATGAAATAAAAAATAACTTAATAGATGTTATTTTTTTACCTCTAATAATTTTTGATATTCAAGGAAATAGAGTAGGTTATGGTAAGGGTTATTATGACAGATTATTAAAGACAAATTCGAAAAAAATAATAAAAATTGGTCTTTCCATCTTTGATCCTGTAGATGAAATTTTAGATGTAAATAATCATGATATAAAGATGGATTATTGTGTTACCCCAAAAGAGGTATTCAAGTTTAATTAATTTATATTTTTTTATTGAAAATGAGCAGTAAAAGAACGCCAGTGCTTATATAGGAATCCGCAAAATTAAATACATATTCAAAAAAAGTATATTCTTGGCCTCCTACAAAAGGCATCCAATTTGGCCACACCCAGGTGGCTAAAGGAAATTGAATCATATCAACTACGCTTCCGTAAAATAAAGAAGAATATCCAGTTTCAGGAAATAAACTTGCTACCTGCCCTAAACTAGAAGAAAAAATTACACCGTAAAAAATAGAATCTATAAGATTACCAATTGCTCCAGCAATAATAAGACTTATACAAAAAATTAAAAAACTCGAGTTCTTTTTATTAAATAAACTTTTTAACCAAAAAGCTAAACCAATGCAAGCAAAAATTCTAAAAATTGTAAGGATTAATTTAGCAGCATCATCACTCAAAAAAGGGATAATATTATTTAGTCTAGCCCCCATCGCCATGCCTTTATTTTCAATAAAAAGTAGCTTGAAGAAACCAAGATCAATAATTGGAGGCTGTCCGTAAGTTGTTAATGGGAAGTTTAATTTTATATAAAATTTAATAATCTGATCAATAAGAATTAATGCTACTATAAATACTAAAGACTTTTTAGCATTAATATTTTTAAAGTATGAAATCAATAGATTTTATTTAGTTCTGTATGTTCTTTGCCTCTATGCTTAGAGTTGCGTGAGGAACTATCTCCAGCCTTTTTTTATCAATAAGTTTACCAGTAACTCTGCATATTCCATAAGTCTTATTCTCTATTCTAACAAGGGCATTTTTTAGATCTCTAATGAATTTTTCTTGTCTAAGAGCTAGTTGAGTATTTGCTTCTTTTGACATTGTTTCAGAACCCTCTTCAAATGACTTAAAAGTTGGAGATGTATCATCAGTTCCATTATTACTATCATTCATATAAGCACTTTTTAATAGATCAAGGTCGTTTTTAGCCTTTTCTATTTTTTCATTAATGATCTTCTTAAAACTCTCAAGTTCTTTATCAGAGTATCTACTTTTTTCTATTTTACTCATTTTATGCTTTTTTTATAGTTATTAATGTTTTAATATCATCAAATTCTAGAATTTCACCCTTTTCTAAATTTTCGCTAAAATATAATTTTATTGCTAATGTTTCACCTTTGATGTAATCTATTTTTGAGTTTATTGAAGCCTCTAATTTTTCAGAAGTTTTAATTACTACTTCAATTTTGTCAGTTACTTCAAAACCCTTATTTTTTCTGATATTTTGAATTCTATTTACAAGTTCTCTTGAAATTCCCTCATTAATTAAATCCTCATTTAATTGTAGGTCAAGAGCAATTGTTATCCCATCATTACTTGCTACAGAAAGGCCTTCTATGTCTTTATAAGTTATTTCAACTTCATTAACACTTAAATTTATTTCTTGTTGATTAACGTTAAGCTTTAACTCTCCATTAGATTCTAAAAGATCAATTTCTTCTTTTTCAAGATCTTTAATTTTTTTTGAAAGCTCATTTATTATGAAACCATATTTTGGACCAAGTAATTTAAAATTTGGTTTTAATTCCTTAACAAGTAATGAATCACTATTATTGATATACTCAATAGATTTTACATTAATTTCTGATATAATCTGTTCTTTTGCATTTTCTATTTCTTGTTTTTCAACTTCATTTTTACAAGGTATATAAATCATACTCAAAGGTTGCCTTACCTTAATTTTTTCTTTTTTTCTAATAGAAAGTGCTAATGAGCAAATATTTCTGATTTTATTGATCTTATTCTCTAATTCTTCATCAATATTACTTGAATTATATTGAGGAAATTCAGATAAATGAACTGATTCGTAATCCTCTTTATTAGTATAATCATTTAAAGATTTAAAGATGAACTCTGAGTAAAATGGAGCAATTGGAGAAATTAACTTACTGATAGTTATTAAACACTCGTACAATGTTTGAAATGCAGCTATTTTATCATCATTGTATTCACCCTTCCAAAATCTTCTTCTTGATAATCTAACATACCAATTACTAAGTTTCTCTTGAACAAAATCATTTATTTCTCTAGCAGCTGGTGTTAATTCATAATTTTCAAAACTATTGTCGACTTTTTTTATCAAAGAATTAAGCTCAGAAATTATCCAATTATCAAGCTCCGATCTTGAACTTAATCTAATATCCGCCTCCTTGTATTTAAACTTATCAATGTTAGAATAAAGACTAAAAAAGCTGTAAACATTATAAAGGGTTCCAAAAAATTTTCTTTTTACTTCTGCCACACCTTCATGATCAAATTTTAGATTGTCCCATGGGTTGGAATTAGTAATCATATACCATCTTACAGCATCAGCCCCATGTTTATCAATCATTTCAAATGGATCAATTGCATTTCCAAGTCTTTTAGACATTTTTTGTCCATTTTTATCAAGAACTAGACCATTTGAAATAACATTTTTATATGATATTGAATCAAAAACTAAAGTAGAAATTGCGTGTAAAGTATAAAACCATCCTCGAGTTTGATCAACTCCTTCTGCAATGAAATCAGCGGGAAAGTTTAATTTCTCTTCAATATCATCTTTATTTTCGAAAGGATAATGAATTTGTGCATATGGCATTGATCCTGAATCAAACCAAACATCAATTATATCTTTCTCTCTTTTCATTGGACTACCAGACCTAGAACATAAAACGATATTATCTACGACGTCTTTATGAAAATCAATATTTAGATAATTTGAGTCGGACATATCATTTACCTTAAAATCAGGAAATGGACTAGATTCCATAAATCCATTTTTAATTGAAATGTCTATTTCATCAATTAATTCTTTGGCAGAACCAATAATTTTTATTTCTGAATTGTCTTCAGTACTCCAAATAGGTAGTGGAATACCCCAAAATCTTGATCTTGATAAATTCCAATCATTTGCAGATTTTAACCAATTACCAAACCTTCCTTCTCCTGTTGACTCAGGTTTCCAATTAATCTTCTTATTTAGTTCATACATTCTATCTGAAAGTGAGCTAATTTTGATAAACCATGATTCCATAGGATAATATAAAACAGGCTTATCAGTCCTCCAACAATGAGGATAAGAATGAGAATATTTTTCGACTTTAAAGGCTTTGTTTTCTTCTTTTAATTTTATTGCTATTTCTACATCTACTGATTTTTCAGGTTCTTTTTCCTTATCATAATATTCATTTTTAACATATTTACCACTAATAACACCGATATCTTCAATAAACTTACCTTGTAAATTAACTAATGGAACTTTAATTCCATTTTTATCTAATACTTGAAGTGGAGGAACCTCTGGTTTAGCTTGCTTAGCAGCTTTATAATCATCTTGACCAAAAGTAGGCGCTGTATGAACTATTCCGGTCCCATCATCAGTTGTAACAAAATCTCCTAAAATTACTCTGAAGGCGTTCTCAGGATTTTCTATAGGCAAAGGAGATTCTTCCCAAATTCTCTCATACTTAATCCCTTCTAATTTTTTTCCAATTGTTTTGTCCAAAACTAAATATGGAATATTAGAATCTTTTGAGTCATAGCTATTTAATTCTGACTTTTCTTTTACTTCAAAATAGTTTTTAGAAAAATTTTTTTCAATGAGATTTGATGCTAATAAAACTTTAATTTTTTTCTTAGTATACTGGTTATAAGTTTCAATAAAACAATATTCAATTTTTTCACCAACTGTTAAAGCAGTATTTGAAGGAAGTGTCCATGGGGTAGTAGTCCATGCAAGAAGATAAAAAGGATATTGATTTTTAAGATCATCTGGCAAACTATCTTCTAAGCATTTAAATTGAGCTACTACTGAAGTGTCTGTCACATCCCTATATGCTCCTGGCTGATTTAACTCATGTGAGCTAAGGCCAGACCCTGCTGCCGGAGAGTATGGTTGTATTGTGTACCCTTTATAGAGTAGGTTTTTCTCAGATATATTTTTTAATAACCACCAAACTGTTTCTATATATTTAGAAGAATAAGTAATATAAGGACTTGACATATCAACCCAATAACCCATTTCTTTTGTAAGCAACTCCCAATCTGAAGTATACTTCATTACAGCTTCTTTACATGCCTTGTTGTATTCAGTAACAGTTATTTTTGTTCCAATATCTTCTTTGGTAATTCCTAGTTCTTTTTCAACTCCAAGCTCTACTGGCAATCCGTGAGTATCCCATCCAGCTTTTCTTTTCACATTGAACCCTTTAATAGTCTTATATCTACAGATAGTATCTTTTATTGTCCTGGCCATTACATGATGAATACCGGGCTTACCATTTGCAGATGGCGGCCCCTCATAAAAAACAAAATTTGATTTATTCTCTCTTGTATAAGATTTAGAGAATATTTCAGCTTCATTCCAGAAGTTTTGAATTTCAGCAGAAATTGAGTTAAGTGAAAAATCTTTGAGCTCTCTAAATCCCATTATCCTTTATTAATAGGCGAAATTAATGATTTTAGATCAATTTAAAGTCAATAAAATATTTTATAATTTAATGTTTAAACCCACTTGAAGAGATCTACCAGGAGCAGATATTCCTGATGCAAATGTTCTGTAGTGAATATCAAAAATATTAGTTACTCCAACTCTTACTGTAGTATTTTCTGAAATTTCTTTTGAACCATGAATCGAGAAATCTGACCATTTTGGTGTTCCAAGATAACTTTTGGTTCCATCTTCAAGAATTTTAAAAGGTGTTTCACTTAAACCATCTTCTCCTCCAAAGCTATATTCTTGAGGATTTTTAGATTCACTAAATTTAAAAGAAGCTCTTAAGTTAAAATCATCTGATAAATAAGAAATTGAGAAAGATCCAAATAAAGGGGATATAGAGGGCAGAGGTCCATATAATTCACTATCATCACCTTTAGTATAGGTTAGACTATAATTAAATCTAAACTTATTATAAAATGAGCTAAACCCATCAACGGAAAAACCATGAATAAATCTGTTTCCTAGATTTTTATTGGCTATTGTTGTAACTTCTTCACCATTATAGATAATAGTGCTTAAATCATCTGTTGTATTATCTGAATATACTATAAATCCAGACCTACCTATATGCCTGGATATAATAGTGCTAAAGCCTCTTAATGAAACATAATTCTTATTGTCTAAAGATCTATAATCAAAACCTAGATCAAGATTATACGCATATTCTGGTTTCAAAAAAGTATTAGGAACTACTAATAATCCATTATCTTCTCTAATTTTTCCAATATCATCTATATTAGGGTTTCTAAAACCACTTGATAAAACTGTATTAATTTGAAATTTTTTACTTGGCCTAAGCTTCATAGAAACAGTCGTTGTAAGAGCTTCAGTATTAAGACTCACATTTGTTAATTGTGGATTTACTGATATAACATCATTCCAGCTTGCCTTTAATTTTGTAAAAGTCAGTCGAGTACCTACATTGAAAGTAAAAAATTCACTCATATTCCATGACCAGTTAACATATGAAGCAAAACTTGTGTAAGAACTACCATTACTAGGGTATCTTGTAGGTATAGCAAACTTCTTGCTTAGCCCTAAAATTATATTATCCTCAATTTCTAATATTTGATCATACGCTTTTGAATAATTGTTGTTATAAGTTGTTTCAATTCCATAAGAAATTGTATGACCACCATTAAATGATGTATCAAAATCACCATTTAAGCTAAACACTTTAAGATCTTCAATCTGATGAGATCTATTCAGATTATAGAATTTTCTTTTTATCCTACTTTCATTAATTTTTTGAAAACCAAGTGTTATAACTCCTTTATTAATTAAAGGTTTTCTTGGAAAGAATTTAAAGCTAGGAGAGAATAAAAACCTTTTTTGAGGGCCATAATACCACTCACTAAATTTTAATGAGTTCCCACTTTCAATACTAAGCTGATCATATCTATCAATATCACTTGACTCTGAAAATTGAATATTTAAATTCAAAATACTAGAGTTGCCCAAATCAATTAAAAATTTTTGAAATAAATCTATTTGACTGTAACCAGTTTTTTTTTGAATGTTTTGATCATTATTAATAGAAGGTGTTTCATAAAATTTATATCTAGAGTTTTCAGAAAATATTGGAGTGAGTCCCCAATCTTTATAACCATGTTGCCTATTCTTCCCAATTTTTATATCTCCAAATTTAGAAACAGAGATTGATGTTATGCTCCCCCAATTATCTGAACTAAAATTTGTATAAAAATTATTTGTAATTCCATTATTTGCAGAGTTATAATTTGTTTTAAAGCTTGATTTAATCTTTTCTTGGTCTTTTAAAACAGGATTTTTTGTGTAATAATGAATTACACCACCCATAGCATCTGAACCATATCCAACTGAAGAAGAACCAAAAATAATTTCTGTTCTTTCAATGTTATTAGGATCTATGGTTATAGAGTTTTGTATATGCCCAGACCTATATATTGCATTATTCATTCTAACCCCATCTACAACTATCAAAACTCTGTTAGCTTCAAATCCTCTTATAACTGGGCTACCGCCTCCACCTTGACTTTTTTGAATTCTTACACCTGGACTTAACTCAAGCATTTCAGCACCAGAGGCTGGAGATGTAATAAACAGATCTTCGGATTTAATAACACTTACTTTTTCCGCTATTTGATTTGAATTAGACTCTGACCTTGCCACAGAGAGTATCACCTCATCTAAATCTTGCGTATCAGACTCAAGAAATATTGTTGAGCCATCTGTAATTAAACCTTTATCAATTTCTTTAATCTTATAGCCAAAAAGTTGAAAAAATATTAATTCATTTCCTGAAAAAACTTCTAAATCTACACTTCCATTTAAATCGGTAATTATTGAATTTGTTTGACTTGAATTATAAATAACCACATCTTGTAAAGGTTCATTTGTTTGACTATCCTTCACAACTACCTTTTGACTAGAAGCAATTGTAGGAAATACAACAAAAATCAACAATTTTAATAAAAATTGTTTTTTAAAAAATTTTTCTAAAAACATTAATTGATTTAGGGATTTTGAACATTTGCAAATGAATAGAATAATATTCTAAAATATGGTCAAGTATTTTCATACGCAATTCTTTAGTAATACTTATATTATTTAATTCATCAAATTCCATGCCTAAGATATTTTTAAATATCTCATAAACATTTCCTGAAATCAATACTTTTGAGCTTTCGTAATTTGTACTAGAACCTAATTCAATATCAAAATATTTATCCATTGAATTTATACTTGGGTAAAAACCTATAAATCTTGTTAGTTCAATTAGAAATTTTAAATGAAAATTATTACACTTTTCAACTTTATCAAACCATATAAGGTTAACCCTAATAAATTCAAATAACTTAGGGTTTGGATCAGTTTCTTCTCTTAGAACCTTAGTTAAAACTTCAGATAAAAAAATAACAACACTACTTTTTTCAATATCAGTATGTAGAGTCTCATAAAAAATTTCAGATTTTGACTCTATTAAGTAACCTATGTCTTTTGATTGATTTATTGAAAAATTAATATTTATTATGCTGAGGGGTAAAAAGTGCGCTTTATTATACTTTGACTTTTTTGATCCTAAGATTCCTTTTATAATAAATGTTTTAAATCCTAAGTCATATAAGTATAATGAAGAAATCAGACTAGTTTCACCATGCTTTAGAGAACTAACAACAATGGCTTGAGAATTAGACATTGAATTAAACTACTCCTTGGGCAAGCATTGCATCTGCAACCTTGACAAAACCAGCAATATTTGCACCTTTTACATAATTTACTCCATTCTTAGTTGATCCATATTTAAGACAAGAACTGTGAATATCAGACATAATCTCTTTCAATTTTCCATCAACTACTTCTCTTGTCCAGGTGTATCTTAATGAGTTTTGGGCCATTTCAAGACCAGAAACAGCAACCCCTCCAGCATTAGATGCTTTGCCAGGCGCATACAAAACATTATTTTTCAAAAATAGCTTCACTGCCTCAGGTGTACAAGGCATATTTGCCCCTTCTCCAACTGTAATACAACCATTTTTAATTAAAGCACTGGCATCATCTTTATCTAATTCGTTTTGAGTCGCACAAGGAATTGCAATATCACATTTAACACTCCATGGAGTTTTATTACTATGAAATTCAGCACTTGAATATTTTTTTGTATAAGCTGAGATTCTCTCTCTTTTGGTGTTTTTTAATTCCATAATATGTTGGAGCTTAACTTCATCTATTCCATCCTTATCGTAAATGAAGCCGGATGAATCAGAAAGAGTTAAAACTTTTGCTCCTAGATTAATACACTTTTCAGTAGCGTATTGAGCAACATTTCCTGAACCAGATATTACTACTGATTTACCATTTAAACCTTCACCCTTATTCTTTAACATTTCATCAATAAAGTAAACTACACCGTATCCAGTTGCTTCAGGCCTAATAAGAGATCCACCCCATGTTATTCCCTTTCCAGTTAAAACACCTGAAAATTCATTTTTAAGTCTTTTATATTGCCCAAAAAGATAGCCAATTTCTCTCCCTCCAACGCCAATATCTCCAGCAGGAATATCTTTGTTAGGCCCAATATGTCTGAATAACTCAGTCATAAAGCTTTGACAAAACCTCATTACTTCTGTATCAGATTTACCCTTTGGATCAAAATCTGAACCACCTTTTCCACCTCCCATAGGAAGAGTAGTTAATGCATTTTTAAACACTTGCTCAAATGCAAGAAACTTTAGAATGCTTAAATTTACAGAGGGATGAAATCTTAAACCACCTTTGTAAGGCCCAATTGCAGAATTCATTTCAATTCTATAGCCTCGATTAACTTGAATTTCTTCTTTATCATCAATCCATGCTACCCTAAATGAGACAACTCTTTCAGGCTCAACCATTCTTAGAAGAATATTTTGTCCATAATATATTTCTTGTGTAACAATATAGGGAATTACAGTTTCGGCAACTTCAGTCACTGCCTGCATGAATTCAGGCTCATTTTGGTTTTTTTGATTTACCTCAGATAAAAATTGTTTAATTATTTTATCCATTTATTTAGGTCTATTAATCAAAGGTAGTATAAAAAAAGAAAGACCTCCAAAAAATAGTGTTATTATTGCTTGGCATGACCAGGCAAGCCATCCATAGGTTAATCCCAACTCAGTATTTATTCCAAAATTTGATAAAAAAAGTGATATAGCTAAAGGATAAACGCCTAATCCATGATTTGAAAGAGAGATACTATATACACCAATAACAAATGCGGGAAAAATTAAATTATAATCTATTATACTAAACTCGTCAACTGAAAATTTTATAACCAAAAAGGCGAGAATGTAGCAACCCCAAATAAGAATTGAGTATAGAATAAAAAAAGGCATTCTCCATTTAAGTTTTGTAATAGAAAACAATCCATTTATAATATTCCTTAAAAACTTTCTAACACTATTTATTTTAGTAATTATAATAGATAAAAACAATAAAACAATAAGAGCTATTAGAATTATAAATTTAAAATTATCATTGATAAAGAATAGAAAACCATCCTCTAAAAAAGATTCAAAAATTAAATCATATTGGAGCGTCCAAACTAAGAAAAGGATTAACATTGATATTAATACATCCACAATTCTCTCTGCTGCTATTGTTCCTAACGTTTTGCTAATAGGAATTTTATTATAATTACTTAAAACAGAAGCCCGAATAAACTCACCAGATCTGGCAATTGCCATATTAGATGTGTAACACATGAAAACACTTCCAATACTAGTAATAGTATTCGAATTGTAACCTAATTGCTTTGATAAAAGCTGCCACCTAATACCTCTGATTACATCTGATGTAGCTCCAATCAGCATCGCTAATAATAAATACTGAATTTTTGCAGATTTGATATAATTCAAAATAAGTTCCCTTTCTTGAACGGAGGTTATTTTGAAAGTTAGATAAATAAAAAGAACACCTAATAAAATTGGAATTAGAATTTTTAATCTTTTCTTCATAGCTAAATTGAAATATTGTCAATTAATCTTATTTTTCCAACCCATACTGAAATGAAAATTCGTTTCATTGATTCTTTCAAATAAATTGACTTTTTAGATAAGTCAATAATTTCAAAATATTCAAGCTTACATCCATCTAGATCTTTAAACTTTTCTTCTACCTTTTTCCTCAGCTCCTTTAGTCTTAGAGAAGAATATTCTTTTTTTGCAAAATTTAAAATTTTAGGAATATTAGCAGCAATAGATCTGTCTTTTTCACTCAATAATTTATTTCTTGAACTCATGGCTAAGCCATCTCGCTCTCTGATTGTTTCACATCCAACTATTTTTATATTAAGATTTAATTTTTTAATAAGTATTTTAATTAAAAGTAGCTGCTGAAAATCCTTTTCTCCAAAATAAGCACTAGAAGGATTTAATAACCTAAAAAGTTTCTCAATAACAGTAGCAACACCGTAAAAATGACCAGGACGAAACTCCCCTTCTAAAATATTTTCAAAGCCCTCAAAATCATATGTTTTAGATTCAGCCTTTTGGTATATTTCATTATCATCTGGAATGTAGATAAGTATTCTTTCAAATATTTTAAGCATATCAATATCACTTTTCACATTTCTGGGATAGTTTTCAAAATCTTCTCTTTGGTTAAATTGAGTAGGATTGACATAAATAGAAACTATTACATGTTCATTCTCATTTAATGCTTTTTTAATAAGAGAAAGATGACCTTCGTGTAAAGAGCCCATAGTTGGGACCAGACCAATGGATGCATGATTTGCTATGGATTTATTAAGTTTTTTATGAGATGTGAAAACCCTCAACTCACATGAATTAGTATTTAAAGATACTGTTTTTATATACTTACTCTTAGAATTTTCGTAATTTTGCCATGCTATAGCCAATGCTCATATTTTGAAATTACTGAAAGACAAAAAAATACTAGTCATTTCATCGGAAGTAGTGCCTTACCTTCCGCAAACTGAAAAGGCAGTTAATTCATTCTCAATTTCTAGAAAAATTAATGATTATGGAGGAATGACTAGAATATTCATGCCAAAATATGGTATCATAAATGAAAGAAGACATCAGTTACATGAAGTAATCAGGCTATCCGGCATGAATATGATAATAAATGACTTATATATGCCTCTAATTATCAAGGTAGCTTCAATACCTAAGGAAAGAATGCAGGTATATTTCATAGATAATGAAGACTATTTTAAAAGAAAGGATTTATTACTTGATAAAAACTTTAAGCTTTTAAAAGATAATGATGAAAGAATGATTTTTTTTACAAAAGGTGTCATTGAAACCGTGAAAAAATTAAATTGGAAACCTGATATAATAAATTTACATGGTTGGTTTACCTCACTTTTCCCACTTTACTTTAAGAAACTTTTTTCTGATGATCCAGTCTTTGAAAACAGTAAGATAGTCTCGTCTGTTTATTCTAATTCTTTTGAGGGAAGTTTATCAAAAAAACTTATAGAAAAAATTCAATTTGATGGAGTTGAGGAAAATTTAGATTCTATTTCAGATCCAAATTTCTTATCATTAAATGATCTTATGATAAAGTATTCTGACTCAGTAATCCTATCATCAGAAAATATTGATGACAAAATATTAAAATCTATTAAAAAAAATTCAATAGACTGTCTTTCATACAAAGACTCATCTAATGATGAAAAGGTTATAGAATTTCTGTTAAAAAATTTTGATTAATGCATAGAAAGAAGGTTAAATCAATTCTATTTCTTTTCTTATCTTTTATAATTACTTCATGTAATAAAGATTACTATTCTGTTGGGATAGAGCTTTTTGACAATCAGTTTGAAAATATTAAATCTGAAATTTTTCCTATTTTTTCTTATCAGGAATCTCTAGATAAGGTTCAAACCAATAACTTAACAAATGTTCATTTAGGAACCTATAATCATGATTTCTTTGGAAAATTAAATTCTAGCTTTATATCTCAATTAGATGTAACTAGTTTAGAAAATTTTGGTGATTTTAGTCAAGATCAAGAAAATGAAGGTAGCTTAACGGATATAAGAGTTATCAATGAAGAAGAGCAATTAACAGCAGTTTATCTTGACCTACCTTTCTTTAATAACACTAATGATTCTGATAATGATGGAGTTATTGACTTGTATGATGTTGATCCAAATAATAGTTCAAGTGATTCTGATAATGATGGTCTGTCAGATATTATTGAGACTCAGGCTGGAACAAACCCACTAAGTCCAGACACTGATAATGATGGAATTCTAGATCCTGATGATACAGAAATTGACTCGGATATATATAATGTAGATAGTCAAGTTTACGAAATTGATTCAATCTTTGGTAATAGAAATGCTGAATTTGATCTTAAAGTATATGAATTAACTTATTATCTGAGCTCTTTAGATCCATCAAATAATTTTGAAACTTTTAAAGAATACTATTCCGATGATGACTTCTATAAACAAGGTTATTATGGAAGAAAATTTTTTGATGAAAGAGTTAAATTAAACTTTGAAGAAATTCCAGTTTTATATACAGAAGATGACCCCTCTACAGAAGATGTGAATGAGGTAGGGAGTGTAAGTTTCTTTGAAACTCCTAGAATTAGGGTTGAACTTGATAAAGAATATTTTCAGCGAGCTATAATTAATAAAGAAGGTACAGATGAGCTAATAAATCAAAATAATTTTAATAATTTTTTTAAAGGGTTAATAATTAAAGCTGATAATTATTCTGATGATATTTATATGATGTTAGACATTTTAAATTCAAGATTAGTCCTAGAGTATAATTATAATTTTTATAATACAAATGGTACAGATGATGTTACAGACGATATTATTGAAAGAAAGAAAAAATCAAATATTATTCCTTTAGGGGGTGTGACCATTAATTTGTATGACTATAATAATTTTGATCAATCAATTATTAACGAAATAGATTCTTCCAAAAAGAATAATCCTTCAGAAAAAATTTATCTTAATGGTTCTAAATTCATTTCTAAGCTTAAGTTGTTCTCTGATAATAATACTAGTTCTCCTGAGCTTGAGATTTTTAAGTCAAAAAATGTATTAATTAACGAAGCAAATATTATTTTGCATATAGATGATATAATTCATAGTTCAAATTTTGAATTTTTGCCAAAAAGATTATACCTCTATTCATTTGATAGTGGCGCTCCCATAGAAGACTATAATAAAGATTTTACAATTGATTATCAAAATCTAATAAACTCAAATAAATATCTTTTTGGAGGATTCCTTCAATATGATTCAAACAATAACCCTGTTAGTTATAAATTCAATGTAACTAATCATGTTTCGAACATAGTTAGATACGATTCATTAAACATTGATCTTGGCTTAACTTTAACAACTGATATTGAAAGTGCTTTTTTAAGATCAGCATTTATTAATGGCTCTAAGATAAATATTCCTGATGCCTCTGTTAACCTTCCTTTCCCTATTGCACTTTTTGGCTCAAGTTCAAAATCTGATCTAGCTAAAAAGTTAAAATTAGAGGTCCTTTATACAGAGTATTAGAAAAAATTATATAAATATAATATTCATAATATAATCTTATAAAACAATATTATTATAATAATAAATAAATTATAATATTTAAAAAAATGCTTATATTATAATAAATAATTATTATTAATTTATGTTAATAAGAAAAAATTATTAATGTGTAGTGAGTTTCTTAATTAATTCTGGAACTACTTCGAATGCATCTCCAACTATACCATAGTCTGCAGCTTTAAAAAAAGGTGCGTCAGGGTCGTTATTAATTACCAACTTTACTTTTGATGAGTTAATACCTGCTAAATGTTGTATTGCCCCAGATATTCCTATTGCAATATAAAGATTTGATGAAACTGGTTTGCCTGTTTGGCCAACGTGCTCACTATGTGGTCTCCAACCCATATCTGATACTGGTTTTGAACAGGCTGTTGCAGCACCTAGAACTTCTGCAAGTTCCTCTATCATTGTCCAGTTTTCAGGTCCTTTTAGTCCCCTACCAGCAGATACAACTATATCTGCGTCATCAATAGTTATTTTACCAGTTTGTTTTTCAGTATTTAATACTTTTAATGTTGAATTTTTTGTTGAGATATTAACTTCTTTTAAATTACCTCTCCCAGGTTTTTCAATTATACCATAAGAGTTTGATGAAATTCCAAGAATTTTAACTTCAGCATTTATCTCTGTTTGTGAAAAAGCTTTATTTGAAAAGCAACTTCTTTTTACAGTAAAAGGATTTAAACTTTCAGGCAATCCAATAATATTTGAAGTGTAAGTTGTATTAATAATACCTGATAAATGGGCTCCAAGATATTTAGAATCAGGCGTTGATGCTAATACAATTACAGAAATTCCAATTGAGTCAATTACTTCTTTAATTGTGCTGGAGTATAATTTTGAATTAAATTTTTCTAGACTTTGATCTTCTATATTTATAATTACATCAGCTCCATACTTTTTTAAAAATTCAATATTTGAGCAGTTAAAACATATACAAATCAGATCAATACTCATTTCATCAGCAAGAGCCCTTCCATAAGAAATTGCCTCAAATGAGGACTTTTTAATTTCATTTTTTTCTGATTCTGTATATACCAGTATAGCCATAAATTATAAAACTTTTGCTTCGTTTTTTAAATGATCAATTAATTTATCAAGCTCCTCAGGCTTAAATAACTTCACTTCACCTTTTTCATCAGGTTTACTATAATTTTTATCTAATGTTTTGGATGTAGCTTGTTTTGAACTAACTACTTCAAGACTTTTTTGTCTAGCCATCATTATACCTCGCATATTAGGTATTATTAAATCACTCTCTTCAACTAAACCTTTTTGAGAGCCAATTACCATTGGAAGTTCACATTCAATAATCTCAACACCTCCTGAAATTTCTCTTGAGCACTTTGCTTTTCCAGACTCAATATCAAGACCAACACAATTTGTAACAAAATTATAATCTAGAAATCCGGCTAGTAATCCAGGCACAACTCCTCCATTATAATCTATAGATTCTCTACCGCAAATTATTAAGTCATATTGTTGAGTTTTACAATGATCTTCAATTTCTTTAGCTACAGAAAATCCATCTTCTGGAGAAGAGTCTATTCTGATGGCTTTATCTGCACCAATCGCTAAACATTTTTTTAATATAGCTTCAGATGATTGATCACCAACTGTTAACACTGTTACAGATGCGTTATTTGATTCCTTCATCCAAACAGCTTTTGTTAATCCAAATTCATCATTTGGATTAATTATAAACTGCACGCCATTTTTATCAAATTTTGTATTATTATCAGTAAAATTAATTTTAGATGTAGTATCAGGTACATTACTTATGCAAACAAGTATATTCATATTAGTAATTTATGTAACTTCTTAAACCTTCTGTAAATTCTCCACTTTCAATATTTCTTAGCTTAATTACACCTTCGTTATTATTAATATTTGATGAAATTTTTCTTCGATGTAGTTTTTCATATATATCAACAGAAATTTTTTTCCTTTTATTTAAATTTTCAAAAAGGTTAATTGATTTGATTTTTTTAAGCCAATTTGATTCAACAGTTCCCTCAAATATTTTTGACTTTGATCCACTTCCATAACTAATAAAACCAATCTTTTTTCCTTTTAAGTCTGATGTGTTTTCAGCCTTTACAGAAAGACAGCTTAAAAGAGACATAAAAATGGAAGCTGTATACATATTGCCAATTTCAGATGAAGCAATCTCACCAGGAGCAATTTTTTCTTTAATAAAGTTTTTATATGAATTTGATTTTGAAACTTTTTTTAACCATTCATTATCTTCACCTGCGACAGGCTTACCAATTTCTTGATATATAGTTTCAATTTCATTATTCTCATTTAGCCATTCTAACCACTTTTCTGTTATCATTCTTCTACCATGAAAGGCATATGGCAGGTGAAATATAATACTATCCCAATCTTTAATTACATTAATCTCACTTTGTTTATTAAAATTTTCAAGAGCTTCATAAACCCTTTCTTTATAGCTTTCATTAGAATACTGTCCCTCAAAAACTGGCTCCTCTTTGTATACCTCGATAATATCATTTGAATCTGACCAAAATTTTGAATTGTTATCTTCCAAAAGTAATTCCGCTTCTTGCTCAGAAATTTTTTTATCTAAAATTTTAGCAGCTTCAAGTAATAAATTAGTTTTTTTGAATTGCCTTCTAGGTTTGAAAAAATCTCCAATTCCTTTAACAGATACTCCCCAAGATCCATTAAATGAAATTATATCAGGGTTTTCTGTCACAAGCATAGATACTGAGCCTGCTCCTTGAGTATATTCACCAGTAGAGTTTAACTCATATTTAGCTATATCTGACGCTATCACTATTGCTTTTCTATTCTTACCACCTCTAACCCAATCACAGCAATTTTGAAGAGCATCTACTGCTCCAGCACATGCAAATGTAAGGTCAACAACATCACAATTTTTAAAACATCTATCACCATATTTTTTTTTAAATATATCTTCAAGAATTTCAACTACATATGAAGAAGTTGGCTTAGAAGAATCGACGCCGCTTTCGGTTCCTAAATAAATTCTACCTATAGTCTTTGGATCAATATTATTTTCAGTTATTAACTTAAAGATTGAGTTAGCGGCAATTGATACAGAGTCCTCATCGAAGTCAGGAGTAGCCATTTTTTTTAGCCCAAGTCCAAGAGTTAACTTTTCTGGCTCAATATCTCTTTTAATTGCAAGATCTTTTATGTCCACAAAAAGTGAAGGAACATAATAAGATATGCTGTCAATACCTACTTTCTTCATTAGAATTGCTTATCATCAAATATAGTTACTAAAAGCTTATACAAAAAAAAAGAGCAACCAAAGTTGCTCTTTTTATTAAAAGATATTTAAAATTAGAAGTTAAAAGTTGCCTTTGCAAGTACTCTTCTTCCAATCTCAGGGAAATTAGGGAAAGCCCTATATTTTTTATCTGCAATGTTTGTCCCAGAAACATCAATTCTAAACCCTGGACTAAACTTGTAACCTACACTTAAATCAAGTAAGTTTTTAGTTTCAACAAGTCCACTCCAAAAGGCTTGATTAGATTGAAACTTATCATCATGTTGGAATGATGCAGAAAAGTTCCAACCTAGTAAAGGTGTATAATCAACACCCATTCTCCACTTCCATTTAGGAACATTTAGATAAGAAGTAAATGGAAGATCATCATCATTATCTTCTCCTGGAATCCATTCGTTTTGACTTAACCAAGACGCATTAGCCCATAATCTTAAATCACTACTAGCAAAATAATCTATTGAAAGGTCACCACCAAAGTGAGATCTTTTAGCATCTCCTTGAGTTCTATATCCAGCTGGAATATGAGTAATTCCATCTCCTTGAGGCATTAAAGATGATTCAACTGCACCAAATGCTGGGAATAATGCACCAGCCTGAGCTACAAATCCTTGTCCTCCTGCTTGCATCGCAGCACTAATTCCACCTAGTGTTTGGGCAACACCTCCTTGAATAGAAGTTTGTAGTGCAGGTATTCCAAATGCGGCAGCAGCACCTGATGCTAAAGCAGCATATGGTAAACCTAGTTGAGCTGCTAACCCCTGATATGTTTGAGTTGTAACAGCAGTAATTGCTTGAGTAACATATCCAGTAGCATCATTAACAACAGCAGCAGCTAGATCATTTGGTATATCTGATCCAACTAAAGCGTATGCGTCACCTACTGTAGTAAACTGAGTAAATCCAGTATTAACATAAGAGTACACATCACCTGAAATTCTAAGCTTATCACCAATGACAGTAGTAAATCCAAGTTCAAAATTCTCAACTGAACTAAATTGTGGACCTTTGGTATTTGTGTTACCAGTACTTCTTGAAGGTTGAAAAACATCATATCCATTAAATGAACCTGAACCTCCTGATGGACCGCCATATTGAGAAATCCATGGAGTTAAAAGTGGTTGAAGTTGTGGTGCTTGAGCAAATAAACCAGCCCATGCTGCAGAAGCAACAGCTCCATATGGAATTGCTAGTGGCAACCCATTTCCAGCCTGACTTAATGGAATATCAAATGGAAGTGCAGCAAGATCAATAACTTGTTGAGAAGCATCAGCAAAATAATGATTATTAGAATTTCCACTTAGCCATATATCTAAAATTCCAGGAGCAATAACAGCTACAGGGAAATCAATAAAGTTGATTAATGCTGTTGGCCCTGAAAGTGCTTTATTGTATCCAAGTCTCCATGTAGTTTTTTCTGATGGTTTATATACTAAAGTAGCCCTAGGAGCAAACTCTCCTGCACTAATAAAACTAGCTTGGTCGTATCTTCCAGCGACAACCATATCCATTTTTTCAGATAATTTAAGCGTCCCTTGTCCATAAAAACCATTAGTTATGTAATCATCAGAGTCTTCATTTCTACCCCACAATGTATGTTCAGAGTCAGAAATAGTATTTCTATAGTCCCAACCAGCCGTCCACTCTGAATCAAATAACCATGGAATATCAAAATTATATTGTATTTGAGCTTCAATATTTGTTCTCTTTGCAACTTGTCTTAGTCCTGACCCATAAAGGAAAGTAGGATTATCTTCTCCACCACCATCTTGATGATCTATAAAAGCTTGAGCATACCAATTGCCCATTGTAGCTTGAGCCTGACCCCAATAGTTGTTTCCATCAGCATATCCAATACCTAGATTCTGAAAGAATAGTCCACTACCAGTATTAATACCCCCACTAACTGTATAGTTGGTTTCATCTGAAGGTCTCCACTCTAAAGTAGTGTTAAATGTTATATTACTATAATTGTCAATTA
This sequence comes from Bacteroidota bacterium, assembly GCA_038110465.1. GTDB lineage: Bacteria > Bacteroidota > Bacteroidia > Flavobacteriales > Flavobacteriaceae > Marisimplicoccus. The sequence goes on from JAYNJU010000005.1 coordinate 43,312, forward strand.
TAGCATTACCACCTGTAAAATCGTATAAAACAGGACCATTTTGAGAAGCAACTACATCTACATAGTCATTTGAAATAATAGGTTGTCTTATTACATTATTCATTGGGATTCCATTATCAGCAAGATATTGCTCGTCTTCATATACAAAATCATTTCCGGCATTAATTCTTGCATTAATTTTCCATCCAAATGTTTTATCATCATTAGCTCTAGCAATTCTCCACTCAGAACCAATAGTATTTAATTCACCTGCCCATAAAGATCCAGAAGTTCCTTCATAATCAATAGGACTTTTAGTTCTGAAATGAACTACACCTGAAGTTACACCAGGTCCATATAAAACACCTGCTGCACCTCTTACAACCTCAACAGTTGCTAGATCAAGATTTGAAAGTCCTTGTTGGAAACTAAAGTAAGTCCCTGCTGCAGGCGTAATTAATGTTCTATTATCCTGCATTATATATGTAGAAGTTCCAAAGGTTCCAGAGCCTGCTCTCATCTCAAAGTTGATTGTATTTGCAGTTTGTTGTTGAATCTGAACTCCAGGAACAGATATAAGAAGTCTAGAAGGATCAGCTGCCTGAGGAGTGTTTTCAATCTGTCTTGTAGATATTACACTTACTGAAGCAGGAGCATCAGTAACTTTTTGTGCACGTCGTGAAGCAGATACAATTACCTCTTCTAGGTTCTGACCAGCTGAAAGACTTACATTGATATCCTGATTAGCAGATGTAACCTCAACTCTTTGAGCGCTGTATCCAACATAACTAATTATAATAGTTAAAGGAAGATCTTGACTTGTATTTAATGAGAAATTACCGTCAAAGTCTGTTACGGTACCAATATTCGTTCCATCTATAATAACATTTACCCCAGGAATTGCACTCATACTTTCAGCATCCATTACAGATCCAGAAATTTGAGATTGAGAGTAAACGCTACCAAATAGAAATATAGCCATCATGGCCATATAATACTTATTTAAAATATTTTTCATATTAATTAGGTTTTGTTATACGAAAGTTAATTCTTTAGTCTAACTAGTTTATTTGTTTTTAAGACAAGAGAAGTATGAGGAAAAACAATTGATTCATATTAGTTCCTCTACTACACTATATCTGATTTAAATATGAAGTTAATATAATTTTTTGATGAAAAAAAATTAGAAAAAACGTGTATTATGAAAAAACGAATAGATAAGCTTATTCAAAAATTAATTTATTTTCATTTTCATGCCATTCAAGATAATTTTTAGAATATACCTCTTCAATCTTTCCTCTCTTTAATTTTTGAGTTGGACCAACGATACCATTCTCCTGTGTCCATTGATCTTTTACTACTATCAATGTTGAAATTTTCTTGTAGTTTACCAGATCTTTATTTACTTCTTCCAGTCTATTTAAAAGAATTTTAGAAATATTTTCATGATCAATTTTTCTACCAATATCAGATAATTGAATTAAACAAATAGGCTGAGCTATACCAAGTCCAACTACACATACTTCCTCAATTTCATTCATATCAACAAAAAGCTGTTCTAATGTTACAGGTTCAATATATTCTCCTTTAGATGTTTTGAAACTATCAGCAACCCTTCCAGTTATATGTAAATAATTATCATCGTCTAAAAATCCTTTATCACCTGTATGAAGCCAACCATCTCTGAGGGTAAAATCACTAAGCTCTTTATTTTTGTAATAGCCGGTCATTATAAAAGGACCTTTCATTAATATTTCTCCAGTTTCTTCATCTATTTTCATATCTACACCATTTTGAGGCTGTCCAACTGTATGAAGCTTTTCAAAATCTCTCCCATCGACTGAACTACAAATAGCACAGTTTTCAGTCATACCATAACCATTGGTTATAAAAACATCTATTTTTCTAAACCACTCAATAAGTTCAACAGGCATAGGAGCTGACCCAGATACTACAATTCTTGCCCTACTAAAACCTAGGCCTTTTTTAATAAGCTTTTTAAGAATACTAGATAATAAAGGGATCTTGAGTAAAGTATCTAATTTTTTTTGTGAAAATTTATTTAAAATTCCTAACTGTAATTTAGTCCAAACTCTTGGTGCTGCAGCAAATACATGAGGTTGAACATCTTTTAAATTTTTACCAAAAGTATCTAAAGATTCAACAAATGATATATTACCACCATACCTAAAAGAAGTCCATTCGATTACTACTCTTTCAAAAATATGATTCAGAGGTAAATATGATATAAAGTCATTGTTACCATCATGACTGATCCCAAGAGGGTTATTAGGATCATCTAAAACTACTTTTATACCATCTATTGCTTGGTATGTAAGCATAACTCCTTTTGGGTTTCCGGTAGTACCAGAGGTAAATATGATAGTCCAAAGGTCGGATAACTTTGGAATATTTGGATTTTCAATAGGCTCATGGCTATTAATAAAATCGTGCCAATTTAAACCTCTACTAACTTCTGAGCAACCTTTGTAGTGAGGAAATGTTATCATTGGCATATCTTTGGGTAAATCATTTTTAATTTCATCCCAGGTCTCAATTTTTCCTAAAAAAAGAGCATCAACATCTCCATAATCCATAATATATGCAAGTTCTTTTCCATTTAGAGTTGGAAAGAAAGGAACAGATACATATCCCGCCATAACAATTGCTAAATCACTAATAATCCACTCTCTACAATTTTTGGAATAAATACCTATATGAGCACCCTCTCTAAGATTTAGGGATTTTAAACCAGAAGCTAATCTTCTTGCCATGTTTCCAACCTCGCCCCAAGTATATTCTTCCCATTCATCTCCAAAGGGTTGTCTTAAATAAGTTTTATCCTTAAACTCCTTTTCCCATTTTAAAAATCTGAAATCGAATAGCTCTTGATTTGTATTCATAATTAATTGGTTTTCAATAGTTTTTATAATTCTTTATAACTAAATATATGAGATTATTTTGATCTTTAAAAACTTATAAAACTCTACTGCTCAAAGAATTTTAATAAATAATCAAAATTGAGCGATTATTAGCTTTTAAATTAACATGCTAGACCATATATTTGCACTTTAATTTTTAATCACAAAAAATGTCAAAAAGTATAGGTAAAGTATCAAAAGTAATTGGGGCTGTTGTTGATGTTGAATTTTCTTCAAAAGACAGTTCTCTTCCTGAAATTTATGATTCACTAGAAATTAATAGAGAAGATGGTTCTGTATTAGTATTAGAAGTTCAATCCCACATTGGAGAGAATATTGTTAGAACTATTTCTATGGATTCAACTGATGGTCTTAGTAGGGGTACAGATGTTATTTCAACAGGTAGCCCAATTCAAATGCCTATAGGTAAGGATGTTTATGGTAGATTATTTAATGTTGTAGGAGATCCAATAGATGGATTAGAAGTTTTACCAAAAACCAATGATGATGGTATGTCAATTCACAGAAAAGCTCCAGATTTTGACCAGCTATCAACATCAACTGAGGTTTTATTTACTGGAATTAAAGTAATTGATTTAATCGAACCTTATGCAAAAGGTGGTAAAATTGGCCTTTTTGGTGGTGCAGGTGTTGGAAAAACAGTATTAATTCAAGAGCTAATAAATAATATTGCTAAAGGTCATGGTGGTTTATCAGTTTTTGCAGGTGTAGGTGAAAGAACGAGAGAAGGAAATGATCTCTTAAGAGAGATGATAGAATCCGGGATTATTAACTATGGTGAAGAGTTCAAAAAATCAATGGAAGCTGGTGAGTGGGACTTAAGTAAAGTTGATAAAAAAGCTTTACTAGAGTCAAAAGCAACTTTTGTTTTTGGTCAAATGAATGAGCCTCCAGGAGCAAGAGCCAGAGTTGCATTATCAGGCTTGACAGTAGCAGAATATTTTAGAGATGGTGGAGGAGATGGACAAGGTAAAGATGTACTTTTCTTTGTTGATAATATCTTTAGATTCACTCAAGCTGGATCTGAGGTTTCTGCTCTTCTTGGAAGAATGCCTTCTGCTGTAGGTTACCAACCTACTTTAGCAACGGAGATGGGAGCGATGCAAGAAAGAATTACTTCTACTAAAAATGGCTCTATTACATCAGTTCAGGCCGTATATGTTCCAGCAGATGATTTAACTGATCCTGCACCAGCAACTACATTTGCTCACTTAGATGCTACAACAGTTTTATCTAGAAAAATTGCTGAGTTAGGGATATACCCTGCAGTTGATCCACTTGACTCTACTTCAAGAATTCTTACTCCAGAAATTTTAGGAGACGATCATTATAACTGCGCTCAAAGAGTTAAAGAACTACTTCAAAGATACAAGGAGCTTCAAGATATTATTGCAATACTTGGGATGGAAGAACTTTCCGAAGAAGATAAATTAGCAGTAGCCAGAGCAAGAAGGGTACAAAGATTTTTATCTCAACCTTTTCATGTTGCTGAGCAATTCACAGGAATCCCTGGTGCTTTAGTCGATATTAAGGATACAATTAAAGGATTTAATATGATTATGGATGGTGAACTTGATCACATTCCAGAAGCAGCATTTAATTTAAAAGGAACAATTGAAGAGGCAATAGAAGCTGGTGAAAAAATGCTTGCTGAAACAAAATAATTATGTATTTAGAAATTATTACTCCAGAACAAACTCTCTTTAAGGGTGATGTTGAATCTGTTTTATTTCCGGGTACATCAGGAGATTTTCAAGTATTAAATAATCATGCACCTATAGTATCTACACTCAAAGAAGGTCAAGTTAAAATTATCGGAAACTTAAAAATTGATGAAAGTGTTAAAGAAAAATTTGAGTTTTCAGAAAAGCAAACAATATTAAATATCCAATCTGGGACGGTTGAGATGAATAACAATCATGTTACTTTGTTAGTTGATTAACAAACTCAATTACCTTATCAATTTCCCATCCTTTATAACTTAGTCTTCTTATTATTTTCTCTTTTGATTTGTTATCAATTTTATGTTCTTTATCAATTTCACTCTTACATAAAGAAATTAATTTCTGAGAATATTCTTGATCATCAACCTGATTCAATGCATTAGTTATATTCCAGTCAGAAATCTTTTTTGCTTTCAACTCATTTTTAATTTTAACTTTTCCCCAATTATTTATATTGAATTTACCCCTAACAAAAGCCTCAGTAAATCTTGTCTCAGATAAAAAATTTTCATCAATTAAATAACATAAATACTCATCTACTTCATCCCCAAAAACACCAAGTTTATTAAGTTTATTAATTACATCTTGATGACATCTTTCTTGATAAGCACAAAAATTTTCAATTTTACTTTTTATAGTAGATTCCATGTTTTAATATAAAAAAAACCGTTTAGAATTTCTAAACGGTTTTCGTATTCATTTAATTTAAAATTTTTGATCTATTATTTGTAAAGTTATATTGAAGGTATAAATATGAGTCTCTTGGAACTACTTTAATTGTTCTTCTATATTGAAAACTCCATTTATTTTTCAATGAAAATAGACCTTTTGTAATATACGCTGCTACAAAAGGATGTACATGAATGTATATGCTCCCTTTTTTATAACGCGAATTCTTAACAATTTTGTTAAGTTCTGTATTGATTTTGTCTACTAATAAAATAGGCGCTTCCACTTCTAAATCTATATTTGGATTTGCTTCTCTTGTTTTTATATTCATCTCTGGCCTTACCCTTTGCCTCGTGATCTGAATTAATCCAAATTTGCTCGGTGGAAGAATCTTATGTTTAGTTCTGTCTTTTGCCATTTCTTCGCAGAAATGATCAAACAGTTTTTTTCTGTTTTCTTTAGTTGTTAAATCTATGAAGTCTACTACAATAATTCCCCCCATATCTCTTAATCTTAATTGTCTTGCAATTTCTGCTGATGCAATCAAGTTTACTTCCATAGCAGTTTCTTCTTGTGTTTTAGATTTATTGGATCTATTACCACTATTTACATCTATTACATGAAGAGCTTCTGTATGTTCAATAATTAGATATGCTCCTTTTTGCATTGAAACAGTTCTCCCAAATGATGACTTGATTTGTCTTTCAATACCATATTTTTCAAATATAGGAGTAACACCTTTATAGAGTTTAACAATTGATGATTTACCAGGAGCTATAACCTTTATATATTCTTTAATTTCACTGTATAAATTGGGATCATCTAAATAAATATTTGAGAACGAGTCATCAAATACATCTCTTAATTTTGATGTCGTTCTATTAATTTCTCCTAGAATCTTAGTTGGATAAGCATCAGCCTTGCTAAAATTAATGCACAATCTTTTCCATCTAAGTATCAAATCTTTTAGATCTCCTTCTAGCTCACTTACAGTTTTATTTTTTGCTACAGTTCGAACTATAAGCCCAAATCCTTTTGGCTTTATGTTCTTGACTAAGTTTCTTAGTCTCTTTTTTTCATCTTGACTTTTAATTTTTTGTGAAATTGAGATTCTCTCAGAAAAAGGAATCAAAACCATAAATCTACCTGCTAATGAGATCTCAGAACTTAATCTTGGACCTTTGGTAGAAATAGGTTCTTTAATTATCTGTACTAAAGTTGTTTGTTTTGCTTTTAAACAATCTTTTACAAGCCCATTTTTAGGAATATCTTTCTCAAATTTAAATGTATTAAATGAGAAAGATTTTACTTTTTTACTATCAATTTGATCTACAAATTTAGATAATGATAAAAGTTTAGGGCCTAAGTCATGATAGTGAAGAAAACCATCCTTTTCATGGCCAACATCTACAAATGCAGCATTTAGACCAGGAATAGTTTTTCGAATTTTTGCAACAAAAATATCACCTACAGAAAATTTGTTTTTACCTACTTCTTTATCTAGCTCAATTAGTTTTCCGTCATTGAGCATTGCAAAATCAACAGCATTTGAATTTGATCTTATAATCAATTCTTTTTTCACTGTTTTAAGTATTTTTTCTACTAAATGTAGAAAGGTTAAACATTTTCGATATCTATATAACTTTCGCTATATGTTATTTCAAAGAACTTGGGATTTTTAGAGTGCATCCCAAAACACTATTTTTTCTTATGTCTGTTTGCTCTCGCTCTTTTCTTTCTTTTGTGAGTAGCAACCTTATGTCTTTTTCTTTTTTTACCGCTAGGCATATTTTATAATTTAATTAGCTAACTAAAACATTCTTTTTTACAGACTCAACAAAAGTTTTAGCAGGTTTAAATGATGGAATATTATGAGCAGGAATTATTACAGCTGTATTTTTTGAAATATTTCTACCTGTCTTTTCTGCTCGAGTTTTAACAATAAAACTCCCAAATCCTCTTAAATAAACGTTATTATTTTTTTGAAGTGAAAATTTAATTTCATCCATAAATTTTTCAGCGATCATCTGGACATCAGTTTTATCAACACCTGTTTGATCTGAAATTTTTTTTACTATATCTGCCTTTGTCATTTTCTGTTATTTGGTTATACAATTAGCTTTTAAGGCTAGCAAATATATAAATTTAAATTATAAATTATATATTAACCAGGACTTAATTATATGACAGATGTCTATTGTAAAGCTGCTCTTAAAATGGTATAAAATCAATAAGAGAAATCTTCCTTGGAGGAGAGATAAAGATCCATATAAAGTATGGATTTCTGAAATTATTTTACAACAAACAAGAGTTAATCAAGGAATAGAATATTATTTAAGATTTATTAAAAAATTTCCAAATTTAGAATCATTAGCAAATTCTAAAGAAGAAGAAGTTTTAAATTTATGGCAAGGTTTAGGATATTACAATCGGGCAATCAACTTGCATAAAACCTCAAAAAATATTCATACAAATTTAAACGGAGTCTTTCCGCAATCGTATGAGGAATTAGTCAGGCTAAAAGGAATAGGGGACTATACTGCGTCTGCAATTTCTTCAATATGTTTTGATGAATATAATCCGGTTGTAGATGGTAACGTTCTTAGATTTATTTCTAGACTATACGGAATTAAAGATTCTATAGATTCAACTATAACAAAAAAAGAAATAAAAAAAATATGTAATAACTTAATAAAGTTTGCCAATAATCCTGGAGATTTTAATCAAGCATTAATGGAGTTTGGCTCTTTAGTATGTTCTCCTTTCCCTGATTGTAAAAAATGTCCATTAAAAAACAAATGTATTGCCAAGATTGAAAATATAGTTGATGCAATTCCTTCAAGAACATTAAAAAAAAAGATAAAAAAGAGATATTTAAATTATACAGTTTTCATAGATAATCAAAAAAGGACAATTATAGATTATAGAAAACACAAAGATATTTGGTATCACTTATATCAATTTCCTTTAATTGAGACAAGTCAAAAAATAAATGATTTTGAAAATTCAATTCATTTACAAAAACAAATTAAGAAAATTCAACATTCAGGAGACGTTAAATTCTTATTTCAAAAAGAGATTGTACATAATCTTACTCATCAAATACTAATGATTACTTTTTACGTTTTTGATGTAAATTCCGATCTTAAAAAATCCATAAATATTTCTAACCTACATAAATATTCATTTCCTGTACCAATTAAGAATTTTATCAATAACTTCTTAAACTAGGTATTCTAATTTTGTATATTAGCTCATATATTTCAATATGAGTGGTACTTTAAATAAAGTTATGTTAATTGGACATCTAGGGGATGATGTAAAGATCAAACATTTTGATAACGGTGGATGTATTGCAAGGTTTCCACTAGCTACAAATGAAACTTACACAAATAAAACAACAAACGAAAAAGTTACTAATACTGACTGGCATAATATTGTATTGAGAAATAAAGCTGCTGAAATTTGCGAAAAATATTTATCAAAGGGAGATAAAGTTTATGTTGAAGGAAAATTAAGAACAAGAAAATGGCAGGGTGAGGATGGAGGAGACAGATATACCACAGAGGTTAATGTTGACGAGTTTACTTTTCTTTCTACAAAAAAAGAATCTGGGTCTAGTTTTCAAAATGACTCTTCTACAGACATTCAAAAAGAAGTAAATGATTCACCTGAAGATGATCTGCCTTTCTAATTAATAAGCTACTTGAATATTCATTTTAAAATCCTGTGTTAGTAAAAATTATATTAATATTAATTTTTCTGGTATTATCTGCTTTAACCTCTGGTTCAGAAGTTGCTTTTTTCTCATTAGATAAGTCAATTCTAGAAGCTGATAAAGACGATAAAATAATTAAAAAAATAGTATCTCTTTTAAATAGGCCTAAGCGCTTATTGGCAACTATACTAATAGCTAATAATTTTATTAATATTTCAATAGTAATATTATTTGCCTCTATTGATAATGTTGTATTAAACTCGATAAATAATACAATTGTTGAGACAATTATTGAAGTTGGTGTAATTGGTATGTTAATTCTTTTTGTAGGAGATATACTTCCAAAGATTTATGCAAATAGACATCCTTTAACTTTCTCTAAGGTAATGGTTAACCCACTTTATTTTCTAGACAGATATGTTTTGTTGTTTTTTAATCAACCAATGAGTAAGTCTATGAATTATCTTGAATCAAATCTTTCCAAGGAAAACAAACAGTTTTCAGTTGATAAACTTTCTCAGGCATTAGAATTAACCGATGCAAAAGAAACCAGCAAGGAGGAAAAAAAGATTTTAAAGGGAATTGTAAACTTTGGAAATGTTGAAACACGACAGATTATGTGTCCAAGAATTGATGTATTTGCACTAGAGTCTAATAAAAAATTATATGAAATTATAGATGAACTAATTAGTAAGGGTTTTTCAAGAGTTCCAGTATACAAAGAAAACCTTGATAAAATTATAGGTGTATTATATGTAAAAGATTTATTACCACATCTTGATAAAGAAGATTTCGATTGGTTAACACTTTTAAGAAAACCTCTATATATTCCTGAAAATAAAAAACTTGATGATCTTTTGACGGAGTTTAAAACCAAAAAAATCCATATAGGTATAGTAGTTGATGAATATGGAGGTACATCTGGAATAATTACACTTGAAGATGTTGTAGAAGAAATTTTTGGAGATCTTACTGATGAATTTGATGAAGAGGATAACCTTTTCTCCAAATTAGATGATTATACATATATATTTGACTCAAAAATCAATTTACAAGATTTTTACAGGGCAATTAATTTAAAAGATACTGATTTATTTGAAGAGGTTTCTTCAGAGATAGAGACCTTAGGTGGACTTCTTATTGAGAAAATAAAAAAAATTCCAAAAGTTGGTCAAGTAATTTATCATTACGATTATAAGTTTGTCATAGAAATAGTAGACAAAAAAAGAATTAAACAAGTTAAAGTTACTCTTCCTAAATAAATATCTTAATTGAATACAGTTGCAAGAAAATGGGGAACATTAATTATTCTATCAATAATTTGGGGAAGTTCTTATATTCTTATTAAAAAAGGACTAATAGGATTAACTCCAATTCAGGTTGGATCATTAAGAATGATTATTACAACTCTGATCATAGTTCCATTTAGTTTAAGTGTATTAAAACAAATTCCAAAAAATAAAATTAAATGGGTAGTATTTTCAGCATTTATTGGAACTTTTTTCCCTAATTATTTATTTGCTTTTGCTGAAACTGAGATATCAAGTGCAGTTGCTGGTGTAATGGTTTCTTTGACTCCATTATTCACATTATTAATTAGTGTCATTTTTTTTAATGAGAAATTTTTAAAAAAACAGTTTTTTGGAGTTGTTGTAGGTTTTGTTGGAATATTGATTCTTGTTAATAATGAATTTTTAATTTCAGGGCTTAACTTACTTTATGTTTCTTTTACAATTCTGGCGGCTTTTTTTTATGCAATAAATGCAAATATTTTAAAGTATAAACTTCCTAATATCTCTGCTGTAGCTATAATAGGAATGAGCTTTATATTCCTTTGTGTTCCCGCATTTTTCATCCTGTTATCGACTGACTTTCCTATCCTTACTTTTACAAATGATTCTTTGATTCTTGAATCAATATTTTACATTGTGGTTCTTGCTGTTTTTGGAACTGCTATAGCTAAAGTATTATATATTAAGCTTCTGGCAATTTCTTCTCCGGTTTTTTCTGTTTCTACTACATATTTGATACCTGTAGTAGCTATAATTTGGGGAATCTTAGATGGAGAAGAGTTTAAACTAATTCAATTTTTAGGAACTTTAGTTATCCTAATAGGAGTTTATTTGGTAACAAAAAAAGGCACCTCTTGAGTGCCTCTTTTTATTTTATCAAAACAGATATATTTAGTTAAAATCTGAATCAGATGTTTCGACATTTAGATTTATAGAAATTACTTTAAAGGTTATCCCACCAGGTATTGGAATAGATGGACTAACTTGATTAATTTCTCTTGGTAAAAGAATACTGTCAATCTCCTGGTAGTCTTTAAAGTAAGTCTCATTTATAATTAAGTTGCCATTTACCTCCTGAGTTTCAACTTCTTTAAGCTTTAGCCCGGACACTTTTGAATAGAATGCGGATTTATTTTCTGTAATTTTTAACTCATAAACTTCTTCATCTTCTACTGAAGATAAACCAATAAGCTCTATTGTTGAATAATCATAGTTAAGCTCAGAGAATAATGCTGAATTAATTATTGCCTGTTCTAATTCAATATCAGATAAAGGAATTCTTTGCCCATTAACCTCATTAAAACCTTGATATTTATTGAAAACATTTTTTGCTATTGTCATACCCATAGCTGACATTTCCATCTTTGATTGATTTTGATTATTCTTTATACTATACATTTCGAGAACTGTCCCTTGAATGTTTGAAGTTGCTCTCATTTCAATTGATGTTATTTTAGATAACTCTTGTTTACCGCCGATAGCATCTAAATAATTTTCAATTATATTTTCTGAAGAAATATTAGTGTCTAAATCGTAATTTGGTTTAGGAATAATATTACCTTCAGTATCATAATAATTTATTTTAAACTTTTCTCCTAAGTATTTTAGATTTTCTAACTTATCAATTAACTCAGAGCCTTTACCTGCAATAATTATTGCACCATTATTAGTTTTAAAATAATTATTTGAAATATTTAATATTTCCTCTGATGTAACCTCATTAACATTTTTTAAGAAATCTTTGTAGTAGTTAGCATCTAACTCTTCAACCTTAATATCAACCGAGTATTGAGCTATAGTGCTTGGAGACTCAGAATTTCTTACAAAATCTCCAAAATATGCAGACTTTATATCTTTTAATTCAATATCATCAACTTTTACTTTTTTGATCTTATCAATTTCAGTTAATAGTTCAATAACTGAGCTATCAGTTACATCTGCTCTTGAACTCGTAAAAGCATTAAATACAGTGCTAGCATATTTACTGCTTCCAAAATTTGATCTTGCGTAATATGCATATCCCTTGTCTTCTCTTATTCTAGATTCTAATCTACTCTCAGGCTCACCCCCTAAAATCCTGTTAGCTACTAAAAGTGGAATGTAATCAGCACTATTTTTTCTCATATTTATTAGATTTTGAAACCTAATTTCAGATTGAATAGCATTTGGCATATCTATAAAATGAATCTCTGTCTTATCAAAAGATGTATTCATAGAAATATCCTCATCTAAAACTTTTCCTTTCTCCCATCCTATAAATAAAGATTCAATTTTGTTAAATGTCTCTTCTGCATCAACATCTCCAACAATTACTAAATATGCATTATTTGGAATAAATCTTTCTTTAAAAAATGGTTCTAAGTCTTCAAAGTTAATTTGATTAATACTAGCTTGATTAGTGAATTCAGAATATGGATGATCTTTACCATACATAACAATGTTACCAACTCTACTTGCTATTGCAGTAACACTTTTTTCATTTTCTTTTATAGATTCAAGAAGCCTGTCCTTTTCTTTAATGAATTCTTCTTGATCAAAAATTGGATTAAGTAGCCCATCTGATAGAAGTTCTAATAATCTTGGAAAATATTTAGAAAGAGAAGTCCCAGAGGCACCTGTTGCATTAAGATTTAAAGTAGATCCCATAAAATCAACTTCTTCTATAAAATCTTCTTTAGAAATATTTTTAGTTCCTTTTCCAAGTAAACTTGAAGTTAATGATCCAATACCACTTTTCCCCTTAGAAGAGTAACGTTGAGAATCAATAAAAAGACTGAACGAGGCTCTAGGAAGTTTATTATTTTCTACAATAATTACTTTTAAACCATTTTTAAGTTCTCCTTCATAAGGTATTCCTAATATTATTTCAGGATCTGGCCCAGATGGAGGAATTTGACTTCTATCTATTTGTGAATATGAAAAACCTGAGTATAATAAACTTATAATAATTAATTTTTTAATTATTGAAATAGGTATGATATATTTTAGATAAGACTTAATTTTTTTCATTTTATTCGCTTTGAGGTAAATATTTTAATTCTAATCTCTGATTTTTACCAAGAAGTTGTTTTGCAACATCTCTAATCTCTTCTTTTGTTATTGACTTATATACTTCGATCTCTGTATTTATAACATTTGTACTATCATGAAAGAAATAGTAATGCGCTAGAGAATTACCAATTCCGGCTACCGTAGAATTTGAGCTTACAAATCTATTTTCTATTATGTTTTGGATTTTCTCCATATCATAATCAGAGATTAAACTTTCTTGTAAAAGTTTTATTTCATCATCTATTTCAGAAATAATATTTTCCATTGAAGTATCTCCCATTGGGAGGGTAAATATGAAGTAAACTCCGTAGTCTTCAAGAGATAAATTTTGAGAACTTATTTGAAGGGCTAGCTTTTTTTCATCAACCATTTTTTTATAAAGTTTTGAACTCTCACCTCCACTCAAGTATATGGATATCATTTCGAGAACATAAGCTTCTCTTTCATTGTGACCTGGAGTTCTGTAACCAAGAACATATGCAGGAATTTGAATATTTTGATCAAAGCTCTCTACCTTAATAGCAGTATTTATATCTTCTTCTTCTGGGTAATCTCTGGGGATATCTATACCCTTTGGAATTTCCCCAAAATATTTTTCAATTAGAATTTTAGTATTTTCAATTTCAATATCACCTGCTATTACAAGAACAGCATTATTTGGAACATGAAATTTTTCATTAAATTCTTGATAATCTTCAACGCTTGCTGAATCTAAGTCTTCCATAGATCCTATAATAAAGCTTTTATATGGATGCACTTTAAAGAGATTTTCTGATACTACTTGAAATAAATTACCATATGGCCTATTCTCACTTAATCTTTTTTCCTCTTTTACTACCTCTTGTTGAGTCTCTATAGCTTTGTCAGTAATAATTGGGTGTAACATTCTTTCAGATTCAATCCAAAGAGTTAATTCTAATTTATTAGATGGGAAATTATTATAATAATAAGTTCTGTCATGACCAGTATTTGCGTTATAAAATCCTCCGTTTGAGTTTACAATTTTATCCCACTCACCTTCTTTTATATTTTTGGATCCAGTGAACAGAACATGCTCAAAAAAATGGGCAAAGCCAGTTCTTCCTTCTTTTTCCTCTTTAGAACCAACTAAATACATAACTGAAGTTGAGATTACTGGTGCTGAATTATCTTTATGTAGAATCACGTGAAGCCCATTATCTAAATCATATTCTACAAATTCTATTTTTTGTGCGTTTGCATTAATGTAGCATATCAATAGCAATCCACTAATTAAAATTTTTTTCATTTAATTTTTAAATTATTGTTTTAAAATGAGCCCTAAGATAATGAATGTTTGTTAACTTTATATGATGAAACACTTAATTTTAAAAGGTCTAACAGCTTTTTTATTGCTTCTGTTTACACCAGTTTTAATTTACTCTCAAGTATACGAAACCCAGAATCAAAATAAAATAACTAGAATAATATTTGATAATGAATACATAGTTATTTCAAACTTTAAAGCTTCATCAGGAGAATTTTTATCTACTCTTGGAGGATACTTCAAAAAAGAAGAAAATCAGTTCAACATAGACTTAGAATTTAATTCAAACTATGAGATAGATAGTTTAAAAAATTACTCTATTAATATTGATTCAAATTGGAAAAAAATATCTAAAAACAATGATTTATTAAAAGGTAAATGGGTTATGTCAGGCAGGTATGTCAATAATGAATATAGAACAAGAGATGTTAATCTTCCAAGAAAAACTATGAAGTTTTTACATGATGGATTTTTTCAATGGATAGCATTCAACACTGATACTTTTGCTTTTTCGGGGAGTGGAGGAGGTGAATATGAGACAATTGATGGTAAATACATTGAAAAAATTCAATATTTCTCAAGGGATGACTCAAGAGTAGGTGCAGAGTTAGATTTTAATTTTGAATTAAAAGATAATAACTGGATCCACTCGGGACTTAGCAGTAGAGGTGCTCCAATTAATGAAGTATGGACAATTAGAAAAAAATTATGATTAAATGGTTATACAAGAACTAATATCTATTGTAACACTTAAAAAAATAGATGATAATAAGTTTGAAGGTGAAAATTATAAAACAGTCTGGGGAAGAGTTTTTGGAGGACAAGTTTTAAGTCAATCACTTCATGCTGCATATCAAACTGTTCCTGAAGATAGGATTGCCCATTCTATGCACGGTTATTTTATACTTCCAGGGGACCTAAATATTCCTATAAGATATGAAGTTGATAACATAAGAAATGGTGGAAGCTTTACTACTAGAAGAGTGGTTGCTTTTCAAAATGAAAGAGCAATATTTAATATGGCAGCTTCTTTTCAAAAAAAAGAAAAAGGATTTGATCATCAAATTCAAATGCCTAATGTATTAAATCCAGATCTACTTCTTACTGATTTTCAACAAGCTGAAAAACATAAAGATGAGTTAGCAGAAAGATATCAGCTTTTTTTAATGGCTCATCCCAGAGTTTTTGAATTTAAGCCAGTAGGAACAAATATTTTTTTACAAAAAGAAAACGCATTACCAATTAATCATTGTTGGTTTAGATTAAAAGATAAAATTGATTTGCCTCTTCCTTTTCACCATCAATTATTAGCATTTGTTAGTGATTACCAGCTGCTTGCTACAGCTTCACTTCCTCATAGAAAAGAGATTGCAAAAACTAGTGCATATTATGCTAGCCTTGATCATGCACTTTGGTTTCATAGAGATTTTTCTATCAATGATTGGCTTTTATATGATATGGAAAGTCCAAGTGCTTCTAACGCAAGGGGGTTTGCTAGAGGAAGTATATTTAAAGAAGATGGAACTATGATTGCATCGGTTTCGCAAGAAGGGCTTATGAGAAAATTGATAAATCATAAATGAAGATTAAAGTCTTAGTAATTTTTATTCTTTTATCATCATGTAGTAAGCAGGAAAGCTCAGGTTCAGAAATAAAAGATCAAATAAACTCTGAAGATTTAGTCCTAAATAGACCTAAGCTTGATTCAATAATTGTATCTACTAATATTTTTCAAATTTCTTATAATGAGATATATGAACAACCAAATTGGGTAAAATATACTGTTCGGGATATTATAAAAAATGCAGATAGAGATGGAATGCAATTCTATACTGTTGATTCAATATATACTTCTAATGATGACGATTATTATGCAAATCCATGGGACAGAGGACATATGGCACCTGCGGGTTCCTTTAATGATTCTTATGAAAATCTATATGCTACTTTTTCATATTTAAATGTTGCATTACAGTATGATGATTTAAATCAAGGTGCTTGGGTCAATTTGGAAGAACAAGTCAGACTTTGGGCAGATGAATATGGAGACATAGAAGTTGAGATATATTTGAGATTTGACTCGAATCATCAGGTTCTTGAAACTGGCGCTCATGTACCGTCAGGATTTTATAAGTATGTCACGTTTCCAGATGGATCAAAAAATTGTTATTATTTCCCAAATTTAACGCCAGATAAACCTTGGCATGAATATCAAATAGAATGTTTAAACTAGTTTTAAAATTAATTTAATTTGTAATTTGATAATATGAAAAGTAAAAATGAATGGAGACCACTACCAGACTCTATAACAATTAAAGAGAGTAAAATTGAGGGCCTAGGTGTATTTGCTATTCAAGATATCCCATCTCAAACAGATCTTGGAATTTCTCACGTATATGATGAAAGATTTCCAGATAATTATATTAGACTGCCACTAGGAGCATTTATTAATCATCATGAAATGCCGAATTGTAATGCTATTATAGAGAATTCTCATGAAGATCTAGGAGACTTAAAACATATAAGAATTATAACTCAAATTGATATTAAGCAAGGAGAGGAGCTTACTTTAAATTATATTATAAATAAATTAGATAACCCAAATTGGGAATTTGAATACGAGGTTTCTCAGTAAATTTTAATTAGTTTTTGTTCCTTCTAGCTCAAACATATCAGCGAGATAACCAGTGACCTGATCTCCATCAACATATATTTCAAAAGAAACATTTACGCCATATGAGCTTACATAAATATCTATGTATAATATTCCTTGCTCAATCTCAGTTCCAGTAATTTCAAATGCGCTACTAGCCTCTTCACTTTCAAATGTAGACTTAAGACCATCACCATCCTGTGAAACATTAATTTTTAATTCAAGATCACCTTCAGGAGTCCCAAAAACTTTTATATCATAATCTCCTAAAAATTTAGCTGCAGGATTATCAATTACATCTATAGCTTTTTCTTCTTGATTAGAAACATTATTAGATACTATGAAAATTCCACAACTTGAAAAAGAAAGAAAAAAGAGTAATGATAAAATTTTGATTTTCATATTTAAATATAAATATATTATGTTATTTATTGTTGTATTTAAGCTTTTTTTCAACTGCTAAAATTAATTGATTAGCTATATCTTTTCCAGTAGCATTTTCAATACCTTCAAGGCCAGGAGATGAATTTACTTCTAATACCAGTGGACCTCTATTTGACCTTATAATATCAACACCTGCAACATCTAATTTCATAGCTTTTGCAGCTTTTACAGCAATTTTCTTTTCATCAGTAGTAATTTTTACTTTTTTTGATTTACCTCCCTGGTGAATATTTGCTCTAAACTCACCAACCAGTGCCTCTCTTTGAATGGAAGCTACAACTTTTCCATCAACAACAAAACATCTCAAGTCTTTGCCATCAGCCTCTTTAATAAATTCCTGTACAAGAATATTTGTTTTTAAACTTTTAAAGGCATTTATAGCACTCTCTGCTGCTTTATTAGTTTCAGCCATTACAACACCTTTACCTTGAGTGCTTTCCAGTAGTTTAATTATTAATGGTGCATTCCCAACAAGACTAATTAGGTCTTTAGTTTCAAGTGGAGACTTTGCAAAACCAGTAGTTGGAATAGGTATTTTATTTTTTGAAAATTCTTGAGATGAGAATAGTTTATCTCTAGATAATGAAATTGAGTCTGCAGAATTTAAGCAATATGTTCCAATAGATTCAAATTGTCTTACAAGAGCACAACCATAGAATGTCATACTTGGTCTAATTCTTGGAATTACTGCATCAACAGAAACAATGCTCCCCCCTCTATACCTTACTTCAGGTTTGCCATCTGTAAGTCCAATATAACATTGTTGCATATTATAAAAGCTCATTTCATGCCCTCTTTGTCTTCCAGCTTCCATTATTCTTTTATTACTATAGAGCTCTTTATTTGTTGCCAAAAGTGCGATATGAAGACCAGATTTTTTATGAGCCAAGTGGCTATATAATTCATTTATTTTTTTACTAGAGATATCTCCAAAAACATATTCTTTTGATGGATCTACAAGAAACCTCTCTATCATTGCTTCCCTACCAAGTAACATTCTATGCTCCATAGACTCTCTATTTGCAAGTGATATTTCAATTTCAAAATTATTATCTCCAATCTTTACAGGTAACTTAATTACAAATCTCTTTTGAGCTATACCGGAAGAAGTTCTTACTATTCTAGTATCAAAAATTTTAGCAATACAAGATATAGTAACACTTCTATTATCTTGAATAGGATTAACTTCAAATTGAACAAACTGCTCACCTTTTCTTATAACTCTTTTAATATTGATTGCTTGAAGAGAAGATGTTTTTGCTCCAGAATCAACCCTTGCTTTTATTGCAGGTATATTTAATGAGTCAAAAGAACACCACTCAACATTTCCAATTAGAGTTAATTTATCTTTTGCCATTTTAAATACCTAATAAGTACTGAAATTTAATAAAAAACTGAGATCTATTTATTAGAAATGGATTGAATTCTTCTGGATCTAAATTAAAATCATTAATTGAATTCTGAATACCTCCAATATAGAATATAGTTGATGGATCAGGGTTCCACTTAAATAAAGGTTGCACTAAGAATGTTTCATTAAATTTATTATACTCACTAACAATTCTAAAACTTAGATCATTATTAAATTGATATCTAACTGAAAACCTTGAGATATAACCATCGTAAAAACTTCTTTTTTTATCAATACTTTGAAGCCTTGAGTAATTGATTGAAGAGGTTAAATTTAGATTCTCTCCAATCTTATAACTTACTCTAAAAAAACTTGAAAGTTCTTTTCCAACCTCTGGAATATCCTCATTAAATGCAATCTCTCTTCCAAAAATATATTTAAGCATAAATGATAAATCTTCATTAGGAAAACCCATTATTGTAATTTCCGATTTACCAACATTTTTAAAATCAATTCCTCTGAAATTTCTAAATGGATTAATATCATAATTATACATAACAAGAGTTTTTGCAAAAGTTTTTGCAGTGATATCAAAATCAATATTTTTTGACTTTAATTTGTTATAATAATTGTAAGTTAAATCACCCTTTATACTTACACTTAATTCTTGAAGATAGTCCTTTTCAAAAAAGTTTCTATAACCTTGATAAAAGGTGGTCCATTTTCTGTTAATTCTTGGCACAAATCCAACATCAGCTCTATATCCAGGGGAAATAGCTCTGTAAAATAAATATGTGCTCCAGTTCTCAGTATTTCTAGCTATTCTAAAGTAACTTGCACTTCCTTTAAACTTCTCTCCATCAAGTTCAACTGTTTTATCCATGAATGAGTCATCACTCTCTATCCAATTTGCCTCTGGTTCTTCATTAAAGTTTTTAATAAATTCAAATTGAAATCTCCAGATTTTATTAAAAGTAAATAAACCATCAACTCCAAAAAGATTTCCATATCCACCTTCTTTATAATATCTGCTTGTTGTAAAAACCCCATACCTATTTCCTTCATCAATTATTCTTTGGTGTCTAAAAGCATTTACATAACTAACTCCACCATCTCCAAAATAAGATTTATCCTCTCCTCCAATGAGGTATGGAGAAGTTTGATCTATCGCGTTTAGTAAAATAGTTCCAGAAGATTCTCCAAGACTAGTATATTTAGATGAGAAGCTAGGAGCGTTTATTGTCCTTGAATAAAATGCACCGTCAAGAAAATTTAACAACTCCATACCTCTATTAAAAAAAGGTCTTAGTTCTGGATATTCTAATGCATATGCAGAATTTATATCAATTTGTGTAACATCAGCCTCTATTTGAGAAAAATCAGGATTTATTGTTAACTCAACAGAAGAAGAAGGATTAAAGTCATAGTTTAGTCCAATACCCACGTCACCACCAACTTTTCCGTAAGTAATGGGATCACTAATATCATTTTCTCTCTTACCCGAAACATTAGATGTAACATATGGAAGTAATTCTGTTTTACCTTTATAGACTATATCCTTCATAACCAATTTATCTGTTACTTGACAAACCCAACAAGGGTTGTCTCTATCATAGGGCTGACTCTGATTTCTATAAAATGTGCCATTTAAAGTAAATACTCTAGAAATATTAAAATTCCATACTTGGTCCTTACCAGTTGGATAGGGTAATGAATTAAAAGGTACTTTAAACTCTAAAATATACCCGTCATCAACAATTGAGGATTCAGTTTCATAAACTGCATTATAACTTCCATCAAAAGAATCTTCATCACTTATGCCATTCTTTGCCCTTATATCTAACTGACTAGCAAATGCATTTGAACCAAGAATGTAATTAACTCTTGAATCCCCGAATGGATCAAATCTTAAAAAAATGATATCCTCATTTTGATACTCAACTTGATCTCTGGGTTTTACTTGACCCCTTATATTTTTTGGATCTCCATAAGCTTTAACTCCAAAATACAAATAAGTATCTGTATAAGTTACATAAACATCTGTCTTTAATTTGGAGGGGACATTATCTCCAGGCTCTTGCTCATAATTTATTGGAACTATTAATGAATTCTGTTTTTCACTATTTGAAATTTGTCCATCAAGAGTGATTGATGAATCAGATGATTTAACTAAAATAAATTCTTTTTGAGAGTATATATTTAATGAGATTATTAGCGCAAATGCTAATCTAACTTTTTTCATATGAACGCCAAAAATAATCAAATTCTAATATCTGTAAGTTTTCCATTTCTCAATTTTAATAACACCATCTTCAACCCACTCTTTTAATTGACCTGAATCTTTCCAATCCTCAATCTTATCAGATAAAATGAATGAATTAAAAATGAATAAAGCAATTACTATAAATATCAGTCCTAAGAAATTAGTTGGATTTATATTTTTTGTATTAAGTAAAATCTTAGATATAGCTAAAATTAATATTAGAAGTAAAACAATAAAAAATATTATTATAGATACAGATAAATAAACAGGTAGCTCACCAATAATAATTGAAAGATCGACTCCATTAATATAAGATCCGTTTATACTTCCAAGAGTAAAATTCTGAAAGCCAGTAATTTTAAAAAAACCAAGCGTGAATATTACAGCAAACACAATAAATACAATTGATACAATAAATAACACAAAACTTATTAATAGCCTAATAATTGGAAAAATAATAGAAAAAATAGCAGAGATAATAGGGCCAATAATTCTAAAAGGAAATAATAAAATTTTTAAAAATAAATTCTCTTCACCGTCTTTTTTTTTAAAAGCCCCCTTTATATACTTTTCAATATTATCTAGAGTAATTTCATATCCTTTTGCACTCATTTTTTCTTCAACTGTTTTTGCCTCGGGGATGGAAATCCATAAAAGTATATATGTGATCAATCCAAATCCGCCAATAAATAAAGAGATAACAAAAAGTATTCTTACTAATGCAGGATCAACTTTGAAGTAGTTAGATATTCCATATGCAACACCACCAATAATTTTATTATCAGCATCTCTATATAATCTCTTTGGAGACTGATTAATCTCAATTTTTTTAGAAGGAATGCCTATCCAACATATTAAATAAATAATAAATCCGAATCCAGTTAATAAAGAAGCAAGGAAAATTAACCTTGTAATTATAGGATCAACATTAAAATAGTTTGCAATACCAGATGCAACCCCAGCAATCACTTTATCGTTTTCATTCCTAAAAATTCTTTTATTTTCGCTTTTGGCATTGGTGTCGTGATGATTTTCTTTATCATTATCAGTTGAATATTCTTCATAGATTTCTTTAAAATCATCTAATGAACCCATTTCATCAATGATATTTTTTATATCATTAATAGTTAATGACTCATCTGGCAACTTTATATTGCTGAATTTTTCGGAAATCCTATTCTCTATGTCATTAGAAATATCTTCCTCACTTTCAATATTATCAAAATATTTTTTGATTGAGTCTAAATATTTCTTCAATAAATCAAAAGCATCATCATCAATATTAAAAACTTTGTTCCCTATATTAATATTTAGAGTTTTTTTCATTTTTTTAGATTAATTATTTTTTTAACTGATTTATCTATTTCACCCCAAGAAACATTGAGCTCTTTTAAATGTTTAGTGCCCTCATCTGTTAAAATATAATATTTCCTTGGAGGCCCTTGTTTTGATTCTTTCCATTGATAAGCAACATAATTAGATGATTTGAGCCTGTTAAGCAATGGATATAGCGTACCTTCTACAACAATAATTTGTGATTTTTTAAGTTCATCTATTATATCTGAGGTATATACTTCTCCTCTAGATATTATTTGAAGAACACAGAATTCAAGCAATCCTTTTCTTATTTGTATTTTAAAATTTTCTGTACTCATTACTACAAGGTACTATGTTATACAAAGTACTTAATTTTATTTTAATTATCCAAATAAAAAATTTATTTAATCATCATTAAGATTCATTTTTTTGTTTAAAAGAAACACTTCATCTGCATTGTAGTTATCACCATGAAGTAGTTTCAGTTGTTTATCTAGAAGTATTGATTTTTTATTTAATTGATCTGAAAAATTTTTCTTATCAATGAATTCAGAATCATCTGAAATTATCTCTAAAACATCATTCATATAATTAATAACAGCAGTAATTTGATTTGGAATCCAAGAAATAATTGGGGTTCCTCCAGTTGCTTTAGCGTACTTTGTGTTAGCCATAATATACTTTTGTACAAATTGCCAGTGTCCATTTCTGAAATAATAAATCTCATCAAGGATTTGAATCAATAAGCAGAGACCTTCTTCGTTTTTTGACTCTTTTAAAGAATTAAATAATAAATTATTCTTCATTTCATCTTTCAAATCTGAGAAAAATCTTTGTATACATTTAGGTCTGTATGATCTTAAGTCTAAAAGATATTTTGTTAAATCGTTAGACGGGTAATAGTCTATAACTCCAGTAAAAATATCTACTGTTGGAATAATATTATCTTGAGCTCCTGTTTGCCCCCTATATTGTACAGGTTTTTCAGACACACCTTCATAAACAACCCCCTCTCCAAATATTTCCTCATTTCCTTTTATTCCCATTATGAAAACTCTAAAGTCATTATAGTGTTTCCATCTTGAAGCCTGCCACATTATTTGCCTCCTCTCATTTATTTTTTTCATCGAGGATAAACATTTTCTTAAAGAATCATTTACATCTTTATCATCTTTGGATTTTAAAAAATCAAAAATACTTCCAACTAGATCCGGAGAGTGTTGATTAATATCTACATGAAGCATAATAAATCCTCTTTCATCATCCATTCCGGAAAACTTTGCAGCCATTGCTAGGTTTTCCCATTCATAACCTTTTGTCTTATCAATTTTAACATAATTACCTAGGGAGTAGGCATAGTGATAATCTATAAAAGGGTATACATCTAATTTTTTGCTAACTATTACAAAAGGAATTGCTATTTGAGATGGAAGAATAGTATGAGCTTTTCCGTATTTTTTTGTTTCAATAAAATTAAAATGAGCTGGTGCTAATAGATATGCACTAGCAATAAAAGCATATGCTCTAAATAAAGCTTGAATTATAAGTATATCATTTTCATTGGCTACTTCATTTTCGTAATTAGGTAGGTTTTCAACAGCTCTTTCTATAGCACCTTTTATAGATAAAAACCCATCTGATCCATCAGGTTTTTTTATTGGCATTTCATCTATTAAGACTTGAAGTTCTTTATACGTGTCAGGTAATTTTTCTAAAGGACTTCTTTTTGGAAGAAATCCATTTAGGGAATTCACTTCAAAAAAATCATCTGTATATTTATTATGATTCAAAGAGTTGGTTTTTTATAAAATTATATAAAATAGAAAACAAAAAACTCTTGCACGTACATTTTTATTAAATTGAAATAAAATTAATTTGATGGATAAAAGAAATTTTTTAAAAACTATAGGAGCTTTATCTTTTTCACCACTTTTATCAGCGAATGAGCTTTCAAAAACATTTTCTATTAAAAATAAACTTCCGAAAATTGAAAAAGATGAGGAGCTATGGAAAGAAGTAAGATCTCATTATACTCTTAAAGATGATTATATTAATCTTGAGAGTGGTTATTATAATATTATTCCAAATCCAATTTTAGAGAATTTTATAAAACATGTAAAACATGTAAATGTTGAAGGTTCTTATTATATGAGGTATGATTTAAAAAAAAATAAAGATAGAATAACATCTGAACTTGCCAAACTAGTAGGATCTTCTAATGATCAACTTGCAATAACTAGAAATGCAACTGAATCTCTTGATCTTGTAATCTCTGGGTTCCCATGGAAAGAACGGGATGAAGCTATTTATGCAAAACAAGATTATGGGACTATGAAAGAAATGTTTGAGCAAATATCCTCTAGGTATGGTGTTATCAATAAAGTTATTTCAATTCCAAATCATCCAAAAAACGATGAAGAGATAGTTTCTTTATACGAAAGTCAAATAACTGAAAAAACTAAATTAATTATGGTTTGTCACATGATTAATATTACTGGTCAGATTCTTCCAATTAAGAAAATATGCGAAATGGCTCATAAATATGGCGTTGAAGTAATGGTAGATGGTGCTCATTGTGTTGGTCATTTTGATTTTTCAATCGATGATTTTAATTGTGATTATTATGGTTCAAGTCTTCATAAATGGCTAGCTACTCCTTTAGGGGTAGGACTTTTGTATGTAAACAAAAAAAATACAGAAAAACTATGGCCTTTACTAGCTAATGGAATTCAAAATAAATCAGATATTAAAAGATTAAATCATATTGGAACACACCCTGTTCATACAGATCTTGCTATTTCAAATTCGATTGATTACATAAATTGGATAGGCATTAAAAAGAAGGAGGAGAGAATGAGATTTCTTCAACGTTATTGGTCTGACAAACTTAGAAACATAAATAATATAATTATTAATACACCTGAAGATATTAATAGAAGTTGTGGAATAGCTAATGTTGGATTAAAAAATATTACTCCATCTGAAATGTCCAAAATATTAATGGATAAGTATAAAATTTTTACTGTAGCAATTGATTATGCAAATGTTAAAGGGTGCAGAATTAGCCCAAATGTGTTTACTACTACTCAAGAGTTGGATATACTTGTAGAGGCAATAATAGAAATGTCTTTAATTTAATTATTAATCATTCTTATTAATCAATTAAAATTCAATTTTGCATCAAACTGATTAATGAAAAAACCTAGCTACTCAAAACTTAAAGAAAAAGTTAAAAAAGCTAATAATAAAGAGTTTATTGCCTTATTAGCAGTACTTTGGTGGATTCCTGGAGGTTCTATATGGTGTAGTTTAGCTTTGTGGATTAGATACTCAATTAAAATAAAATCATTTCTAGGAATTAAAGAAAATAAAACTAATAAACCTTTATAAGGTCTAAACATCATGAAAAACCAACTACTTACTTTATTATTACTAACTACTTCGTTTATTTTTTCACAGGAAAAAGTTTTAAATCTAAAAAAGACTGATATCTCTGAGTTTATTTTAGATGGAATATTATCTGAAAATGAACTTAAAAACTCATCTGAAATAGATATAATTTATGAACATGAACCTGGATATAATACTTCACCATCAAAAAAAACTGTAAGTTATTTAACTTATACAGACACCTTCTTATATATTGGTTTTAAAGCATACAGAGATGAGGTTAAAGCTGATATTCATCCAAGAGATAGTAGATCATTATTTGAAGATGACTTTGCTAATATTCACCTTGATACATATGGTGACGCAAGAAATAATATTGGCTTAACTGCAAATTTATACGGGAGCCAAGCTGATGGAATAAGAATTGATTCTAATGATTTTAGAGGTGGGAATAACTCAGGGTGGAGTCAAGATGCAAATTTTGATTTTCAATCCTTAGGCAGATATACTGACTTTGGATATGAGGTAGAATTTATTATCCCATTTTCTTCACTTCCCTTCCCTAATGGAAAAGATCAAACCTGGAAAATAAATGTAAGTACCAATTATAGAGATAACTCAAAACAGGGTGTTACTGCTAGAGTATACAGTAGTAAACTTGATAGAGACAACTCTTGTAAGCTTTGCCAGCTAGATCATACAATAGTTATGAAGGATATCAAAATTGAAAAAGTTCTTAACTTTTTGCCTTATGTTAGCTCAAATCTAACAGGGTTCAGGGATAAATATTATGATCGAGTAAATTATGAAACTCCAGATTTAAATTACGGAGTAGGTGTAAACCTTGACTTAAGTAAAAACTTATCTTTTGAAGCAACATTAAATCCAGATTTTTCTCAAGTTGAATCTGATAGAACCAGAATTGATGTAAATTCACCAACAGCTATAAACTATCCTGAAAGGAGACCTTTTTTTAATAGAGGAATTGATATCTTCAATTATTCTTTAGATGTATTTTATTCTAGATCTATAAATAATCCTGAGTTTGCAACTAAACTTTTAAATCAAGGAAAAAAATCAAGATTATATATTTTGACAGCTGTAGATAAAGATTCTCCATATTTAGTGCCAACAAACTTTGAGTCATTTTCAGGACTAGGAGGAAGATCATTTAATAATGTAATCAGATATGAAAATATTTTAAGCCCAAATTCTAGACTTGGAGGGATTCTATCTAATAGGTTTTATGAAGGAGATGCATATGGAAATTTATATGGACTTAACGGCTTGTTTAACTTTAGCAATAGTTGGAAGTTTAGATTTGAATATTTTGGTAGTGCCAATCGAGAGCCAATAGCTGACTGGATAGATTCTGACAAAACATTTTCAAAATATACTGTAAGATTAGATGGTGAGCAATTTACAGGAAATGCAATTTTTACTGAGTTAAGAAGAGATACTGAAAATTGGAGATCATTTGTAAGATATACAGATATCTCTCCAACTTTTAGAGCTGATCTTGGATTTATAGTACAAAATGATATAAAGCAATATGAGTTTTGGCATAGCTATTATGCATACCCAGATAAAAAGTTTTTAAAAAATTATAGAATAAGCGCAAGATATGATCGTGAATTTGACTATTCTTATAATCTAAGAAGATCTTCTTTTGAAGCATATTTATCATTATTGACAATATTTAATACTGATATATTTTACAACTATCAATACGACTTTTTTAATACTCATTTACAATCAGAATTCAATGATTATATAGGTCATTACATGAGAATGTCTTCAAGGCCTCTTGAATTTCTTGATTTGAGAATGGGATATGGCTTTGGGAAAGATATAGCATACAGAGAAGAAATTCCTCAACTTGGTGAAAGATCTAATTTAGACTTTTCATTCTCTTTTAATGTTAATGATAACCTTAGAATTAGCCCTAGTATTAATTACGAAAAGTTAAAAAAGCTAGACTCAAATGAATATTTCTTTGATGGGTATATTGCCAGATTGGATTTGCGT
This sequence comes from Bacteroidota bacterium, assembly GCA_038110465.1. Lineage (GTDB taxonomy): Bacteria > Bacteroidota > Bacteroidia > Flavobacteriales > Flavobacteriaceae > Marisimplicoccus. The sequence continues at coordinate 71,418 of JAYNJU010000005.1, forward strand.
TATCAATTTGACACTTCTTTAAATATTAGAATTATTTCAGAGTATAATGAGTTTTCTGATCAGTTTTTTGTGCAACCTTTAATTTCTTGGAAGCCAAATTCTGATACTATCTTTTATATAGGAGGAAATCAAAATTACATTGATACTTTTATTGATTATAATTCTCCATATTACAAGGTTAACAAATCTCAAATCTTCATCAAGTTTCAATATTTAATACAATCTTAAGCTATATTTTAAAAATATATGCTCGAATGGTTATTATTTAACTACTTTAACTTTTATAATTGAGATTTTTTCTTAATTTTAGTTATAACTAATAACCAATGCCAATTAATTCAAAAAGTATCTTCTTAAGAAGAGTTCAAGAGGCTTATCTATTAAAGAAAATTTCAAAAAGAACTGCAACCCATTTTAAGTCTGTATACGAAAAGTTTGATATAACAGAAAAGTCTGAAGCTGATGAAAAAGCAGATGAGCTTCTCTCAGAATTAATTACAGAATCTTTACAAAAGACTAGAAGATAATTATTTAGTTGCCCAACACTCTATTTCAACTTTTGCTCCAAGAGCTAATCCTGAACCTGCAAAAGCACTTCTAGATGGTCTTGTATCTTTACTGAAATACTTTTTATACTCATCGCTCATTTCTGCCCATTCAGATATATCTGACAACATACAAGTACATTTAAAAACATTATCAAGAGAGCTTCCCAGTGCTTCCAAAATATTTTCAATATTTCTAATTGTTTGCTTTGTTTCTTCTCTAATTCCTCCATCAACCACTTTAGTTTCACCTGGAATATTTCCAACTTGACCACTCACATAAATAATATTATTAACAATAGTAGCATCAGAAAATGGAAAATCTACCTCTTTTGTAGAATCAGAAATATAATATTCTATTTCTGATGCTTCACTACCAGAATTATTTTGATAATTAAAGCAAGACACAGTTAGTAAAAAAGATAAAATAATTATTTTTTTCATTGTGCTAAAATATGTATAAAAGATACAAATAATTATTTATTAAAATATAATTTAATTAATTATTTAGGAATAATACTGTTTAATAAGATAATAAAATTATTAAAAAAACTTTTATTATAATTTTTTATTAATTATAATATTTAAATAAAATAATACACTTATAAAATAGTACGATTAAGTATATAATTTTTGTAATATATTTGATAATTAAATAAATACAATGAAAAAATTAACATTAACTATATTCTTATTTTTAATATTTTCTGCATGTGAAACTCAAATGCAGGAAAGATCAATTGGATTTGTGACTGGGGAAAACTCAGACACTCAATGGCATCTTGGTACTCAAGAGGCTATTGATATTGTTTCTATTGTGGATGAATTATGGACTAATCAAGATTTTGAGGGTATGAGGCCTTACTTTGCTGATTCAGTTAAAGTTTGGAGACCAAATGGTGATTACACTGACACATTTGATGATTTTGTAAGCTCTTTTAGCTCAGGTCCTTCTGCTACATGGTCATTTGATTATGCCTTTTCTGTTGATTTAGACCCAACAATTGGTGGTGAGCATGTTCAAGCTGGGTTCTCTATTACATATCCTGCTACAGAAGAAACAGAGGAAATTACTAATCTACAACATGAAAGTTATTATGTTGTTGATGGAAAAATTATTACTCTTAGACAATACTCAATTAGGCAAGAATAATTTTAACTAAATAGATAAATAAAAAAACCCTCAAGAGAGATCTTGAGGGTTTTTAATTAACCATAAACCAATTTATGTTCGCCGAAGCCAACAAGTAAATCTATTAAGATTTTTCAGAATTGATAATTATGGTTATTAATAATTATTAACAATTACTCGTTAAAAGTACTTAAAAGACCTCCAACATCAGCATATTCAGTAACTGTATGAACTTTTCCATCTTCATTAAAATTCCAAACTAAATAATGTTTAAAACTAACATTTTTGCCAGTATTTGAATTGGTAACGTTCCATGTTCCATACATCCTAACGTTATTCTGACCAGACATTGCTTGTGAAACTGGATAAGTATTTCCTCCCCAGAATCCTACATCAGTTCCTGGAAGACCTCCTCCTTCTGTAAAAGAAATGTCTTCAAAATTGTCCATCCAAAACGTAACATTTTCTTTCAATATGTCAATCCCCTCAACCATTTCTGAATTTACACCAGGACCATACCACTTAATTGAATCAGCAAAAATTGAAATTACCTTATCAAAGTCTTCTTCAATGTAGCCTTGTACAAAGTTATTTTTTAAAGTTTGGACATTCTTATCAAATGTACTAGAGTCAATATAAGTTTCTGAATTAGAAGTTGTCTCACATGATACAAGTAAAACAAATATAATGATAGCTATTTTTTTCATTTTTTTATTAATTAATTGGATCCTGATCGTAGTACTCTACAAATTTTGTTCTATCATAAAGACCACCTAACCATTGGATCTTACCTTCAAAAACTGCCATAAATAAATGATATGGAACTGTAATGGTTATGTCTTCATTAGAGTAGGACTGTTCACCCCATGCTAATAAAGCATTCCATGTTTCACCATTTTCATTACCTTCTAATGCAAGAAAGTCATCTTCGTTAAAATTTGAAATTGTATCCCAAATTCCAGTAGTAGTTGTAAGCATTTCTCCAATAGCTTCAACACCCTCTACTTCAACTTCATTTGGGAAAGACCAAACAGCATCTTCATTAAATAATGCAGTAGCTGCTTCAATATCTTTATTATTCATTGCTTCATTTAAAGCAGTGTAAATTTCAATAAAAGGAGAAGCATCAACCACAGTCGGAAGTTCTGAGCTTGCTTCCGAAGAAACTTCTAAACTTTCAGCAGGAGAATTTGTTGTAATACCCCAAACTATAAGCAAAGAAATTACAACAAGTGAAATAATTGTATTTTTCATTTTAATTGATTAAAGGTTATTTATAAATATAATAATTATCTAAATACTAACTTGACTTGAACTTCAATTTGATCATCAATCTTTCTTAATAACAATGATGGCCTATCAACATTAAATTCACCTAAACTAATAATAAAACTTCCGGTTAGAATTATTCTATTAATTTCTTCTGTTTGAATAAAATTTGTAGAGATTTCTTTTTCAACACCATGAAAATTCAATATACCTTTTATAAATAATTGTTCATTTTCATATTCAATATTGGATGATCTAAAAATTATATTTGGAAATTTTAAAGCCTCTAACACTCTATATGAGTTGCTATCTAAATTTGAGTTTCCACTCTTAAAACCAATAACCTTAGCTACTACTCCAAGATTAGAAATTTTTTTACCATCAACTTCAATAATACCAGAGATATTCGTGTTTTCAGAATCCCAACTATGTAAAAAATGTTTTCCAGAATAACTAATTGAAGATAATCCAGTATTTACTCTGACAGTCTCCTGAGTAAAGAGCAAATTACTTGAAAATAAAATAGTTAAAAAAAGATACCTCATCAAAAATCTATTATAATTGAAACCATTGCTAAAGTGTAACTAGCAAATGCAGTATATGCAGCTGCCCTATGTTGTTTTCTGTCTTTTTCTGACAGAACATTTGTCATAATCATAGCAGGAACGTGAAGATTTGCCAGAATTTTGTGAACTTTTATATTATTTAATCCATCACTTGATTTTGATACAAGAGGTGGAGGAGAAAATAAAGATAACCCAGCACCAGTAAAATATGAAGCAGTAACAAAGTTACCAATGGATTTGTGAGTTTCATATAATGAATAGTCACCATTATACAACTTTCCACCAAGTATACCCTGAGCGATCATTCCTGCAAATGTTACATAACCTATTATTTGGTGAGCTTTCAACATTTTCTCTCTTAAAATTAGCTCTTTCTGCCTATTTTCTGTGCTTAATGAAGATAGTCCTGTCTTTCTTAACAATCCATTATTTCCCCAAAGTATTCTTTGGGTCAAAATCATTTTATCAGGTAAAAGGGAAGTTTTTTCTTTTTCAATTAAACTTTCAAATTCATCAAAAAAATCTTGACTAAAAGAAGATTTTATACTCAATACAAGAATAAATATTAAAAAAAAATATTTTTTCTTGTTAGACTTCATTTTATGATGTTGTTACTGTAAGAGTATCTCCTGATAAAGATGCAGTATACCTTTTTAATCCACCTGAAGTTGAACCAGAATTACAGCTTTTCTCATCATTCCCATCAATATTAAAACTGTTTCCATGATTATTACACTTAAATTGTTCATTTGCAAATGTCCAATCATTTCTTGCGCCTTGGTGAGGACAACAATTATCAAAAGCTCTAAACTCTGAATTTGAAATTTTCAATACCAAAAGATTAACTGAAGTTAAATTTACAAAGTCTCCAGGGTTATTCAAATTACTAAAAGTAGAATTTGTTAGATCTAATGTCACAGTATTTCCACTTGAAGTTATTCCATTATCACTTGAAGATCCAGATGTTGAGGAGCTTCCTGAAGAGGATCCAGAAGAACTAGTAGATGAACCTGATTGAGATGAGCTTGCTTGGCTGGCTCCATTATTACTATTATTAGAGCTTGAACTATAGCTTGATACTTCATCATCTGATTTTGAACATGCCTGAATAAAAGAAATTCCAAAAAATGCAAAAGTAACTGTAGGACAAGTATTTTGTAAAAATTTTCTTCTTTCCATAATTAGCTATCTAAATATTGCTAAATCTAATATGTATATTTAGTAAAAAAACTATTTATATTAGATTTTAGTATTCTTTTAACTATTCAATGAAACCATTCAAGATTGCAAAAAATATATCTGAGGCAGAAACTTTACCTGCTAATTTTTATAAATCAGATGAAATTTTTAAAAATTTAAAAGAGAAAGTTTTCTATAAATCATGGCAACTTGTAGGACATGAATCATTATTAAATATTGCCTCTAATGTTTATCCATTTGAATTTTTAAAAGATTATATAAATGAACCTTTAATATTGGTTAATAATGAAAAAGAAAAATATAGATGTCTTACAAATGTCTGTACTCATAGAGCAAATATTATAGTTAATGATAGGTGTAAAGTATCTGATCTAAGATGTATGTATCATGGAAGAAAATTTCACTTAGATGGAAAATTTAAATCTATGCCTGAATTTGAGCATGCAAAAAATTTTCCAAGAGATTGCGATAATCTCAAAGAGTTTGAATTAAGAAAATTAGGGCCATATTTTTTTGTAGGGTTAGAGCCAGCTTTTGATATTCAAAAAATATTTGATCATATAATTGAAAGGACATCTTTTATACCATATGAAAAACTTCAATACAGAAGTGATTTAAGTAAAGACTACCTTGTTAATTCTCACTGGGCATTATATTGTGACAACTATCTTGAAGGGTTTCATATACCTTTTGTACACAATGATTTAAATAATATTCTTGATTATGGAGATTATGATACAGAAATTTATGAAAATTTTAATCTGCAGATTGGTTATGCTAAAGATGCAGAAGAAGTTTTTAATTTACCTAATTCACATATAGATTTTGGTCAAAATGTTGCTGCATATTACTATTGGATTTTTCCAAATATTATGCTGAATTTTTATCCTTGGGGACTCTCAATAAACATAGTTAAACCAATAAGTATTAATAAAACTAAAGTTCAATTCTTAACTTATGTTTTTGATGAATCAAAACTAGAAACTGGAGCAGGTTCTTCTCTTGATAAAGTTGAGAGAGAAGATGAATTTGTAGTTGAAGGAGTTCAAAAAGGAATTAATTCAAAATATTATAAAACAGGTAGATTCTCCCCAACTAAAGAAAAAGGAGTTCACCATTTTCACTCATTATTATCAAACTTTATAAACACTTAATTATGAATAGATATTTCTTGATTTACTTGTTTGGTTTAAATCTAATTTTTGCTCAAAATTATGAAGTTGATAAGGGTAGGATAACAAATTTGTTTGAAAATTTAAAAACATTTGGAGTTAATGATAATCAAGGTAATGATCGAGTTGCTTATAGTAATTTTGATATTCAAGCTCGAGAATTTATTAAAGATAAATTAGAAAAAATTGGAGTTATTGTTAAAACTGACTTTGCAGGTAATTTGGTAGGAATATACAATCCTCAAAATAGTGTATTGAAGCCAATTTCTTTTGGATCTCATATTGATGCAGTTCCAAATGGAGGTCACTATGATGGACAAGTAGGAGTGATTGCATCCATTGAAGTTCTTCAAAGTATATATGATCAAAAAATAACATTTAATCATCCATTAGAATTTTTAATTTTTTCAAATGAGGAAGGAGGAGTTTTTGGAAGTAGAGCTTTAGCTGGAAAAATTAGTAATGAAACACTTGAAGTTAAAACGGCGTCGGGATATACTAATAGAGAAGGAGTAGATAGATTAGGCGGTAACTCTGATAGAATATTTGAAGTAAAAAGAAATTATGGGGATATACATGCATTTATTGAGATGCATATTGAACAAGGCAGTAATCTCTACACTGAAAAAATTGATATTGGAATCGTTGAGGGAATAGTTGGTCTCAAATGGTGGAATGTTAAAATAACAGGATTTGCTAATCATGCGGGAACTACCCCTATGAATCAGCGACAAGATGCTGCAATCGCAGCTGCTAAATTCATACTTATGGTTAATGAAAATGTTAGATCTATTGAGGGAAGTCAAGTTGGTACAGTTGGAAGAATGTCTGCTATGCCAGGAGTACCAAATGTAATTCCCGGAGAAGTTAATTTAAGTCTTGAATTAAGAGACTTAAGTGCTGACAAAATCTCAAGTATTTACAATCAAATAATTGGAAACACTAAGCAAATTGAGCAAGAAACAAATACCTCATTTACATTCAATACGATTGATGCTACAGGTGATCCAGCACTAATGGATAAAAGATTAATGAGTATAATAAAGGATATATCAGATGAATTTGGGTATTCTTCAAAAGTTATGCCCAGTGGGGCGGGACATGATGCTCAGGATATGGCATTGATATCCCCTTCAGCAATGATTTTTGTGCCAAGTAAAGATGGAATAAGTCACTCACCTCAAGAATTTACTGATATTGAAATGATTAAAAAAGGGGCAAATGTATTATTAAACACTCTAATTAAAATTGATAATATTAAAATTGAATAATATGAAAAAAACTTTAATTGTAATTCTAATTACATTTTCCTCATTAGGCTACTCTCAAAAAAAAGCTTTAGTAGGAGGTACTTTGATTGACGGATTTGGAAACTCTCCAATTCACGATAGTGTGATTCTAATTGAAGGAGAGTTAATTACTGAAATTGGAACTATAGGTTCTATTGAAATTCCTAAAGATTATGAATTAATAAGCACTGAAGGTATGTCAGTCCTTCCTGGATTATGGGATATGCATGTTCATCTTATGATAAATGGACACTCTGATTATGATTATTGGGACAAAACTTATCCTTCATTATTTAATGATGTAATTATGCCATCTTCAGCTCACCAATTGTTATTAGCTGGAGTTACAAGTGCTAGAGATCTTGGAGGACCACTTGATGAGAGTATAGAAGTTAGAGATAAAATAAATGAAGGGTTAATTCCAGGACCAACACTTTATGTTAGTGGCCCTTTTATTCAAAAAAAACCATATCCAGGAACTGAACTTTTTAGATGGGGTATTAATGGTGAAAAAGATGCAAGAAATAAAATACAAAAACTTGCAAAAGCTGGTGTGGATGTCATAAAATTAATAGATCAAGATCAAATGACTTATGAAGAATTGTCAGCTGTAGTAGATGAGGCACATAAAAATAACCTTAAAGTAATTGCTCACTCTCATCGACCTGAAGAAATAAGACTTGGACTTAAAGTCGGAATTGACAATTTTGAGCATACAGGATTATCTTCTGCACCTAGGTATCCAGATGATGTTATTGAAATGATAAATGAGAGAACAGGTCAAATGAATTTAGGCCCGTTATATTGGACACCTACAATTGAAGGACTATACAATTATACTGATGTAATAAAAAGCAACGAGCATTTAGATAATGATTCTTGGCATCTTGGATTGCCAGACTCAATAATTCTTGATATTAAAAATTCCATAAAAAAACCAGGTGAGTTACCATATTTTCAATTAACCCCTATTAGAAAACCAACTCTAAAAACTAAATTTAATCAATTAAGGGAGTCTGGAGTTGTCATGCTAATTGGAACTGATAGCGGAATACCTATGAAATTTCATTCACAGAGTACATGGAATGAATTAGATGTTTGGGTAAATATTATGGGTGTTGACCCTCTTGATGCAATAAAATCTGCTACTTATTGGCCATCATATTTTATGGGTGTTTCAGACAAAGTAGGAACTATTTCATCAGGTAAACAAGCTGATATAATTGCAGTAAAAGGTAATGTCCTAAAGTACATTTCTTTACTTCAAGATGTTGATCTAGTAATTAAAAAGGGAAAAGTTTATAAGAATTAAATTATTATTCACTTATAATCTTAGAAAGTATTTTCTCTGAGTGATCTCGAGAGTTTTCAATAAACCATTTATTTGTTTTGAGACCTCCACAGATAACACCTGCAAGAAAAACCCCTTTTATATTCGTCTCCATTGTATCATTGTTATATTCAGGAGTCATAAATTCATCATCATTAATTCTAACACCAAGATTTTTAAGTAAATTATAGTTAGGTTGATATCCTGTCATTGCTAGAACAAAATCATTTTTTAGTTCCTGATGACCACTGGGAGTGCTAATTACTATATATTTTTTCTTTATCTCAACAATTTCAGATTCAAAGTATGCTTTAATCTCTTTACTCTCTATTCTATTTAAAATATCTGGTCTTACCCAATACTTTATATTTTCTCCAATTTGATTTTCTCTGATTATCATCGTTACACTATTAGCACCTTTCCTATATGTATCTAGAGCTACGTCTACTGCTGAATTGCCAGCACCAACTATAGCAATATCCATTTTATAATAAGGATGAGATTCATTATAGTAGTGTAAAACTTTATCAAGTTCTTCACCAGGAATATTTAATAGATAAGGAATATCATAAAAACCTGTACTTATAACTATTTTTTTAGTTTCAATAATACCATTATCAGTTTTCAGGCTAAAGTGAGATCCATTATTCTTAATATTCAATACTTCATTATATAAATTAAGTTCTAGATTCCATGAGTCACACACTCTTCTGTAATATTCCAGAGCTTCTGTTCTTGTAGGCTTAACATTGTGAGATATGAATGGTATATCTCCAATTTCTAATTTATCAGAAGTTGAAAAAAACGTTGTATTCACTGGATAATTATATATTGAGTTGACAAGCATTCCCTTATCAATTATTTCATAATCAAGTTTATTTTTTTTTGCTTCTATACCACAAGCTAGTCCTATGGGGCCTGCACCAATAATTACTATATCTCTCATACTATTAGTCTTGGCAAATTTATTAATTTTGTCAACTAATTTTAAAATCAAGCATTGAATAATTTAGTCATAATAGGACATCCGGATAAAAATTCATTTTGTCATAATGGAATTTTTTCAACTATAGTTAAGATTCTTAACGAAAATAATAATCAAGAAATTAGAACAATTGATCTTTATGATGACAAGCTTCATAGAGATAAAAAAGATTTGATTGAAAAGTACAAGAATGATGTAACTTGGTCAGACAGAATCTATTTTATATCACCAGTTTGGTGGTTTAGACTGACTCCAAAAATGGAAACTTTTTTTGATGAAGTATTTACTCCTGGATTTGCATATGAATTTGTAAATATTACTAAAACTTATGCTTATCCTAGATCTTTTTTAAAAGATAAAAAAATTAGGTGTTATCTTACTCATGGAGCGCCTTCAATTCCTGTTAAGACAATTTATTTAAATTCAGTTAAACTCAGACTTGTTCTTGGAGTATTTACTTTTGTGTTTGGATGGGGAGGTAATTGGAGTAATACAAAACAATTCTGGTCAGTTCCATTTGTTTCAGATAAAAAAAGACAAAAGTATCTTAAAGTAGTAGAAAGAGACTTACTTAGAGATTGCAAAAGATAGAAAAATGATTCGAGAGGCTACTTTTAGTAAGGATAAAAAAAACAGGTACTTACTTAAAAGACAGTGGGATAATTCAAAAGACTTAATTCTGTATATAATGCTAAATCCATCTATTGCAGATGAGAAAAAAGATGATCCTACAATTAGACGTCTTATAAATTTTACAAAAAAATTTGATTTTGGAGGATTTTATGTTGCTAATATTTTTACTGAAATATCCTCTGATCCAAAGAGCATTGATAAATCCAAACCTATTTCAAAAAAAAACAAAGAGACTATTTTAAGCTTAGTTGAACTTTCTATGAATGTAGTTTACGCATGGGGTAATTTTAAGGAAGAGCCTAAATTTTTAAAACTTAAAATAGATAAACCAAAATGTTTTGGCAAAAATAAAAATGGTTCTCCTAAGCACCCGCTTTACCTTTCCAAAGAAATATGTTTACAAGATTATAGATAGATTAATCTATAAATTCAATCATACTATCTGCAATTAACTTATTGCCTAAATCATTCAAATGAACACCATCATATGTTAAAATTCCAGAAGGTTTATTATCAGGATTATTCTTACTTATGTAATCAATAAAAAGTTTTCTTAAATCTAAAATTTCAGTATCTAATTCAGAAGATAATTTTCTTACTACATCCGAGTAACTATCTAAATCGTAATTCATCTTTTCCATTGTTTCAACATCTTTAAATTGGTTACCCAAAATAAATTCTCCAGTATTTTCACCAATCACTGTTGGAGTACAAAGAACAACTTTTGCTCCAGAATTTTTAATATCTGAGATAATCTTTCTCAGACCAATTTCATAAACGTCTAAATCGGTTCCAGTTCCAAAATCGTATTTGTGCCAAACATCATTAATTCCTATATATATGAAAACTATGTCTGGATTTTCATCTATTACATCTTTTTTGTATCTAACTAATAAATCAGAGACTTTATCTCCACCAATTCCTTTACCAATTAGTTTTGTGTTTTCTGAAATGTTTTTTGATAAAAGTGTAATAAATCCAGTATGATTAGGATAAACTAATTCACCATTATATTCAACACCGACCTCTTTATCGTATACACCAGCTTGTGTAATAGAATCACCTAAAAAAACAATTTTCAATTCATCTTCATTCATATTATTACAACCAAGAATTAATATAAAAATTAGAAAATGTAAATATTTCATAAGTATAGTTTTTTAATTTTTTATTTTTATCAATTTACAAAGTTTTTGTTTTAATTAAGAGATTGATAAATCAAAGCTCTAAGTTTTTCATGATACTTTAACTCATAATTCTCATCTCTTACTTGTGTAAGGAAAATAACAGCTAAATTTTCTTTTG
>JAYNJU010000006.1:0-2311 GCA_038110465.1 Bacteroidota bacterium
GGTTCAGGAGTTTTATCTCTGTTGCTTTTATATTCTTCAAACATTTCAGATCTAGAAGTTGAACCTCCTTTATCAAAAGCAACAGCTAAATAATCAGGATTTTGAGTTTTAATGATCTCTAATAAAGAATTCATAAAACCTAGTATTGCGGAAGTATCTATTCCTTTAGAATTAATTCTAGGATTTTTAATGAAGGCATAATAACCTCTATATATTAGAGCATATGCATCAAGTAAAAAAAGTTTTTTTGAACTTTTCATAATCAATTAAAATGCTTTTCAATATACAAAGATTAATAATCCCTAATTTAAAAGTCTATAAATTAGCTAAATGGAAATAAATCATAGACTTTTTATGAAAAAAGCACTTCAGGAAGCTAATTATGCACTATTTAAAAATGAGGTTCCAGTTGGATGTGTCATTGTAGCAAATAATGAAGTTGTTTCCAGATCATCCAATATGGTAGAATTACTCAATGATTCTACTGCTCATGCCGAGTTAATTGCTATTACATCTGCACAAGACAATTTAAATACAAAAATTTTAGATAATTGCATACTTTATACAACTTTAGAACCATGTATAATGTGCTATGGTGCTATTTATTGGTCTAAAATAAAAACAATAGTATATGCTGCTTCAGATTCAAAAAGAGGATTTTCAAATAGTATTACAAAAGTTGATAGAAATATTGAAGTTATAAAAGGAGTTATGGAAAATGAAAGTATTGAATTATTGGATAAGTTTTTTAAAAAAATCAGAGATTAAAATCTTCAGCTTTTTCTCTCATTTTTTTCAAGTTTTCATCACTTAAGGTATAATCTTTAAGTTTCTTCCCTTTCCATCTAATCGCTAAAAATATTGGCATAAAAATAAATGCTCCAATTAGAACAGAAAGACCAATAATCATATCTCCTAATTGATCACTATGAGCTTCTTTCAATATAATTCCAATAAATAAACTGATAAAAACTAGGTATGATAGTATTTTATTAAAAAACTTCAAAAATTAATTATTTGATAAATCTTTAAGTTGTTCTTTAGTCAATTTAGATGGCGCATCGATCATTAGATCCCTTCCACTATTATTTTTTGGGAAAGCTATGAAATCTCTAATGACTTCTTTCCCTTTTAATACAGCTGCTAGTCTATCTAAACCAAAAGCAATTCCACCATGTGGAGGTGCGCCATATTTAAGAGCTTCTATCAAAAACCCAAACTGCTCACTATACTCTTCTTTACTCATTCCAAGTAATTCAAATATTTTCATTTGAGTATCAAAGTCATGAATTCTTATAGAACCACCACCGATTTCATTACCATTCAAGACTAAATCATAGGCATTTGCAATCACACTAGAAGGATCTTTTTTTAGTAAATCTAAAAACTCTGGTTTTGGTGAGGTAAAGGGATGATGCATTGAAAAAAATCTCTTTTCATCTTCATCCCACTCAAAAAGAGGAAAATCTGTAACCCAAAGTGGACAAATTTTTTCTTTATCAATTAAATTAAATCTTTCAGCTATTTCTATTCTTAAATTACCCATTTGTTCATAGGTTTTTTTTGAATCCCCTGATAATATTAGAATTAAATCACCTGGACTAGAATCAATTTTTTCTGAAATTAATTTTAAATCTGACTCAGAAAAAAATTTATCAAAAGAAGACTTAAATGTAGAATCATCATTATGTTTAACCCATAATAGACCAGAAGCTCCAATTTGAGGTCTCTTTACCCATTCGGTAAGGTCATCAATTTCTTTTCTTGGTATCTCAGACTTATTTTTTACTACTATACATAAAGTCAACTCATTATTATCAAAGATTTGAAAATTTTTACCTTTCACATCCTCAGCAATATTATTTATTTTCATTTCATATCTTAGATCAGGCTTATCTGTCCCATAATTATCTATTGCCTCTTTATATGTAAGCCTTTTGAAAGAAACATCTTCTGTATTTTTAAACTTTAAAAATAATCTTTTCATCAATCCTTCAAATTGCTCAAATATATCTTCTTGGTCTACAAATGACATTTCACAATCAATTTGAGTAAATTCAGGCTGCCTGTCTGATCTAAGATCTTCATCTCTAAAACATTTCACAATCTGATAGTACTTGTCAATTCCACCTACCATGAGTAATTGCTTAAATATTTGAGGTGATTGAGGAAGAGCATAATAATGATCAGGATTTAATCTACTTGGTACAATAAAATCCCTAGCACCTTCTGGAGTTGATTTAATTAAATAAGGTGTTTCTACATCAATAAAATTATTTTCAGAGAGATAATTTCTTACCTCAAGAGAAAG
>JAYNJU010000006.1:2411-14175 GCA_038110465.1 Bacteroidota bacterium
CCAGTAAAACTTAAAATAATAGAGGCAAGAACAATAAAAGGCTTAGATATAGAATTGAATTGAAACACAAGAAGTAGTATAATTAAGGCAATTCCAGTTAAAAGAGCACCAGAAAGAAATTCTTGATTTTCTGATTGTTGTTTAATTTCTCCTGTAAATTTATAATCTACACCCTTTGGAGCTTCAAACCCAGTTAATGCTATTTCTGCTGTATTTACTATTTGATTTGCGTTAGAACCAGCAAGTATTGAAGAATATAATGTTACGACTCTTTGGAGATCAATATGCTTGATTGCACTAAATGAAGTAATGTTTTTTTGATTAACTACTGAAGCTATTGGAACCTCTTTAGTACTTCCAGTAGACTGATCTCTAAAAATAATGTTTTGATTAATAATTGAATTTATATCATTTTTATATTCATTATCAAATCTTACATTAATTTCATAATCTTCACCTCTCAACTTATATACTCCTGCTTTAGAACCTATAATGGAATTTCTAATAGTTTGACCAACTAGCCCTGTAGGGATTCCTAATTCCCCAGCTTTTTCCCTATCAACATTAAACTCTAAACCAGGTTTACTTCTACTAACATCGATTTTAAGTTGCTCAATACCCTCAATATTTTCTTGATTTAAGTAATTTTTCATTGATATTGCAGTTTCTATCAATTCTTCATAGTCCTCCCCATATATTTCTATGTTAACTGGGTAACCACCAGGAGGACCCTGAGAGTCTTTTTCTACTGAGATTGCAATACCAGGAAATTTTTCAATAAGTGCAACTTGAATTTCTTTTCTTAATTCTTCACTTGACATTCCTCTTCGATATTTAAATTCTCTCATGGTCATTGTAATTAATGATTTATGAGGAATTTCTCCAGTACCACCTGCGTCAGTTTCAGGATTACCTGCACCTTCTCCTACTTGAGATATTGCAGACTCAACTAAAAAGTTATAACCCTCGTTAAGGTATTTTGAATTATTGACAACTTTGTAAGTTTCTGATTCAATTAAAAGAGAAGTTTCATTAGTTTTCTTAATATCAGTTCCCTCAGGATATTCTATGTATACAAGAATTTGTTGAGGCTCATTATCAGGAAAAAATTCAACTTTTGGAGGGAAAATTGACATTAAAATAATAGAAAAAAATAAAAGAGCTACAGTCCCTCCTAGAAACATATATGGTCTGTATCCTGCAAGTGCAAATGATAAAAATTCGTTATATCTATTTTCTAATTTTACTAAAAATGTATTTTGAAATCTTACGGCAGAATTTTTAATAACGTATTTATAAGACCAAAAAAGAAAACATATAAAGATAAAAAGTGAGCCAATTGCTCTTGTGCTACTAAAAAGAACAAAAATTAATGCTAGTCCACCTAAGATATATGTCATTCTAACTAGATTTTTTTTACTCATTTCTCTTTCAGATAAATCCATAAAACTTGATACTAACATTGAATTAAAAAATATTGCTACTATTAAAGATGACCCCAATATTGCGGAGAGAGTTATGGGAAAATATATCATAAACTCACCAAGAGTTCCTGGCCAAGTTCCAAGTGGAATAAATGCAGCAATTGTTGTAGCTGTTGAAACAATTATTGGGAGAGCAACCTCTCCAATTCCTAATTTTGCTGCTTTAACTCTTGACATTCCCTCCTTTGACATTAGCCTATAGATATTTTCGACAACAACTATTCCATTATCAACTAATAAACCAAGACCCATTACCAGTCCAAATAATACCATTCTATTTAATGTGAAACCAAAAGACGAAAGTATAACTAAGGACATGAACATAGACATTGGAATAGCAAAACCAACAAACAATGCATTTCTTAAACCAAGGAAAAATGTTAAGACTGTAACAACTAAAATAATTCCAAATATTAAGTTATTCATTAGATCATTAACTGAATTAATAGTGTATTCAGACTGATCATTTTGAATTTGAACTAATAAATCATCAGGGAGGAAGTCTTCTTTAGCCTTGTTAATTATTTCTCTAATAGAATTTGAAGCAAAAATTGCATTTTCTCCTCCTCTTTTAACAACCTCAAGCATTACAGTTTTTTTATCATATGATCTTGTATACGAATTAGCTTCCTTTTCTTTAAACTCTATATTAGCAACATCCTCAAGGTAAACTGGGCCCTTATCTCTTTTAACAATAATTCTATTTAATTCTGAAGGTTCAGAAACCTCACCAATGATTTTAACATTTCTTCTTTGTCCATCTGAAACTAAACTACCAGCTGAGATAGTGACATTTTCCTGAGATATTGCATTAATAATATCATTAAAACTTGTATTGGTTGCTTTCATCATGTAAGGATTCACAGCAACTTCCACTTCAAAATCTTGAATACCTCTAATTTCAACAGTTTTAACTTGAGGTAATCTTTCAATTCGGGTATCTAAATATTCAGCATATTCTTTAAGTTGCTCTACAGTATAATCTCCTACTAAACTTATGTTTAAAACAGGAAACCTTTCAGCAATATCAAATTCAAAAATATTTGGATCAACTTTAGCATTATTAAATGTTGGCCAATCATCTCCAACTATAACATTATCAACAAGATCTTTAACTCTTTGTCTGGCAACTTCAGTTGGAATTTCATCATCAAATTCGACATTTATAATTGATATTCCTTCACTTGATGTAGATTCTATCTCTATTAAACCTACTACACCTTTTATTTCTTGCTCAAGCGGATCTGTGATTAATTTCTCTATTTCCTCAGCACTATTTCCAGGGAAAATGGTTGTAACAAATATATTTGATGAGTTAATTTCTGGAAATAATTCTCTAGGCATAGTTTTATATGCAGTAATACCTGAAACAAGAAAGATTATCATTAATACATAAATGATAGTTTTATTATTTATTGCCCAACTCGAAAGAAAAAATTCTTTATTTTTTTTTACCATTTTAATCAATAAGTTTTACTCTTTGTGAATCTTCTACACTGTAAGCACCTTCTAGAACTAAAACATCTCCTTTGGCAATTCCCTCAATAATCTCTACCTGATCATCATTTTTATTACCTAAAACAACATATTGCTTTGAGGTAATGAAAACCCCTTCCTTTGCATCTTTTGCCATCTTATAAATGTAATTTCTTCCAGATGCATCTTCACGAACAATTCTTAGAGGAATTGCTAAAGCTTTATCATTTTTATAAATATTAACTTTCATTTTAGCATCTAAATTTTGTTTGATTTTATTGTCAAAATTTTCTAAAGGTGCTTCTATTCTAAAAGTCCTATTTGATGGATTTATGAAATTTCCTGTCTGGGTAATTTTAGAATTTATTACTTTGTTCAATAGAGGTATTTGTATAATTACCTCATTTCCCTCATTAATTGAGGAAATATACTTTTCTGAAATTGAAGACTCAGCATATATCTCATCAAGATTTACTATTCTTAAAATTTGGGATACTCCAGGTATCAGGTTACTTCCTACGTTAGAAATAATTTCATCAATCTCACCATCAAATGGAGCATAAATTTTTGTCTTGGATAATCTATCTCTCATTTGTGCTACCATTTTTTCACTTGATTCAAAATCAGTTTTACTTTTTAAATATTGCATCTCTGATCCAATTTGATTATCCCATAACCTTTGAGTTCTTTCAAAATTTTCTTTTGCAAATTCATTTTGAATCATCATTTGGTCTAGTTGATCTTGAAGACCAGAATCATTTATTTGAGCAAGTAATTGACCTTTTTTAACCTTTTGACCTTCATCAACTAATAACCTCTCTAATGTGCCTTGAAATTCAGGAAGTATGATTACATTTTTTCTAGTTTTAAGATTGGCTTGAGTTTCAATAAAACTAGTGAATAGATTTTCCTCAACATCAAATTTTGTTACAAGGGTCAACTTCTCATTTTCATCTAAAAATGCTATTCCATTATTGATACTATTTAACTCAACTTGTAAATTATTCATTCTATCTACATACTCTTTTTTTCTATTTTTTAACTCTTCTATTTTTCCATCTTCAATTAGAGATTCTATTGATGAGTTTTTTGATGAGTTACAGCTCAGAATTGTAATTATTATAAAAATTAGATATATTTTTTTCATGATTAGTAGTTGTTGTATAAAGTTTCTAATTCTGCTTTTACAGAAATTATGTCCAGAACTGAATTCAAATATTTTTGCTGAGAATCAAGCAATTGAAGCTGTGCTTGCCTTAATTCAAATGAAGAAACTATTCCTTCAAAAAATTTAATTGAATTTTTTTCTTCAATAGACATAGAGAGCATCATATTTTCTTGATTAATGTTTAATGAATTAACTGCAAGTTCATATTGATTAAGTTTGTCTTTAACCTCAGCTTCAATCTTATCTGATTGTTCTTCTAGCCTTGTTTTAGCTTTCTCCATTGCAATTTTAGCTTTCTGTGAAGAGACATTTAAGCTGTTTGCATTAAAAAGAGGTACTTCTATGTTAATTCCGACTACAGATGAACCAAACCAATTCTGAGATTTATTAAGAAAATCAAACTCATTGTTATATCCAGTATAGGTTCCACTTAAAAAGCCAGATAACTTAGGGAGTTGTTTGGACTTTTCTAGTTTATACTCTATTCTTTTAGTATCAAATGCATTTTGAGAAATTTTTACATCAATATTTTCAGATGTTGAAAATTCTTCTAATGAGTTAGAAAAAACAATATTTTCACCTATAAAATTGTTGATAGATGTTGTAAGAATTATTTCATCTTCTAGATCAATTCCTAAAACAAGCTTTAGAAGATTTAGCTGATTTTCTTGAGTTTTTTTAGTTTGTAGTAGAGATAATTCTGATTGAGCAAGAGTAATTTTTATCTGTTCAACATTTTCAATCTCTTCAAAGCCATTTTTGTAAAGTTCAGTAATTTCATAAAGATCTTTTCTAAAATTTTCAAGGTTGTTTTCAAGTAGAATAATTCCCTCATTTAAAGTTACAATCAAACTGTATAGTTTAACAATGGACTCTCTAACTTGAAGAAGTGTTTTTTCATAAAAATTTTCTGATGTAGCCAGATATATTTTACTATACTCAAGCCCAACTAACCAAGATCCATCAAATAATACTTGCTCCATTCTTACAGAACCTATTGCAGATTGTTCGGTTCCAAACTGAATCTCAGCAAATTCACCTTTATTACCTCCAAAAAACTCTGCAGGAATCAAAGAAGTAGGTAGCTCAATATTGTTAAGATAGTTTAAATCTAATTTGATGTTTGGAAGTCCAATTGCTATAGTCTTCCATCTCTCTTTGAATGCCATTTGAATTTCCCTTTCAGCATTTTTTAGACTTCTATTATTTTCCATACCAAATTCAATTGCTTCTTCAAGACTAAGACTAACTATCTCATTTTGAGAGTAGCAGAAATTAGTTATAAAAATTACTAGAATTATTTTTTTCATTTTTTTATCATTTGTATTATCCAATTAGGAATCAGTTTTTTTCTTTCTTCCATTAAGCCTTTAAATTCATTTTTTGACAAGTTTTCCATTTTCATCATTATTGGGCTACACATAAATGGAAACACTATTAAACTGAAAATATTTATTACAAAATGGATAGGTTCTACTTTATTATAAATTCCTTTTTTAACTCCTTCATTATATTGTAAAATAAGCTCTGACTTCATTATCATTTTTGTAGTTGGCATTTTTAAAAATGAACTTGGATTATTTTTTAATTCATTTAAAACAAAAGAGGGAAGTAGAGGTTCTTCTATTGTTTTGTCAATATATCTCGAGCAGCAAATTTCAATTTTTTCTTCAAGAGAAGTTAGGGGATCATTATACACTTCTACCATTGTACTTAGAAACTCATAAAGAGTTTCAAACATAATTATTTCGAATAGCTTCCATTTGCTTCTAAAATAATAGTTAAGCATTGCTAAGTTTATATTTGATTCTTTGGCTATATCTCTAGTTGTAGTACCACTGTAACCTTTTTTTAAAAAAAGAGTTTTAGCAGCTTCTTTTATCTTTAATTCTGTTTGTGAAAAGTTCGAGTCCAACTTGATATATTTGCGCGCAAATTAAGTTTAAACATCTGAATTAAACAAATGATTAATAAAAAATTAACATAAATTAAATACTATAGTTAATTTTGAATTAATCTTATGAATAATTATTTAATAGCTTTCGAAGAATTTCTAAAAGAAAATTTAAAGCACGAAAATCCAAAAAATTTATATAATCCTGTAAAATATATTTTAGAATCTGGAGGTAAAAGGTTAAGACCTTTAATTACAATTAAATTAACAGATATACTTTTAAATAATTTTAACAAAGCTCTTCCAGCTGCTGCTTCTTTGGAAGTATTTCACAATTTTACTTTAGCCCATGATGATATAATGGATAATGCTAAAATGCGAAGAGGAAAAGAAACTATGAATTCAAAATGGAACAATAATACTGCAATTCTCTCAGGTGATGTTATGCTAATATTGGCATATGAATTATTAAATAATTATGAAGGATCAGTTTTTAAAGAGCTTAATAAACAATTAACAAAATCCTCTAGATTAGTTTGTGAGGGCCAACAATCTGACATGGATTTTTCGACTCAAAAACTTATATCTGAAAAAGATTATTTTGAAATGATTAAAAATAAAACAGCTGAACTTATAGCCTGTTCATTTTTGTTTTCCGGAATAATTTCTAATTCAACTGAGATTAATAAAAATCTTCTATATGAGATTGGTCTTAATCTAGGTATTGCCTTTCAGTTAGAAGATGATTATTTAGATTGTTTTGGAGATGAAATAAAATTTGGAAAAAAAATAGGTGGAGATATTTTGGAGAAAAAAAAGACATTGATGTTCATAAATACAAATGAAAATCTTGACAATACTTCAAAAAAAGATTTTGAAAAAATATTTTATTCAGATTTTATTGATGAAGAAGAAAAAATAAAAACAATAAAATCTTTTTATGTTAAATCTGGCTCAGATGAATATTTAAAAAATCAAGTTAAACTTTATTATGGAAAGTCTATTAATTTGATCAATCAACTTGAATTAGATGATCTTAAAAAGAATGAGATTATCAGTTTTTCAAAAATTCTTTTAGATAGACAGATTTAACTCTTGCGAAAAGTGATTTCACAAATAGAATAACGTTTACTGATATAAATATTCTTAATTCTTCAATCAAAGAGGTTTTCTCACCTAAAAATTTAAATAGTAAAATAGGATCATTATTTTTAAAAAGATCAGAAAAGACTTTACTTCCTTTTCCTTTAGAGTTAATTAATACATCTAAAAATAATATATCATAGTACCAGAACCTATTTCTAAATTTTATTTGAGATAAAGGTTTATCTTTTTTTAATGCATCTAAAATAACTT
Organism: Bacteroidota bacterium; assembly: GCA_038110465.1. GTDB lineage: Bacteria > Bacteroidota > Bacteroidia > Flavobacteriales > Flavobacteriaceae > Marisimplicoccus. The sequence continues at coordinate 9,790 of JAYNJU010000006.1, forward strand.
CTATTTTTTCTAAAGAATTTTTAATAGTATAACCTGTACTAGCTTTTGTCCACCCTCCAGCAGTTCCAATAGAAATAAAATTATCCGTATTTCTTTTAAAAAAAGGATAGCAAGTCATAGGAATTATTCCTTTTTCTTTCTCTAAAATTTTATAATTATATATTCCTTGATCCTTAAGATAAATTTTAATTTCTTTCTCATAGTCTTTATCTTTTAAGACTTCACCTCCAAAAAAAGTATATTCAAATAAAGCTTTTGTTTTTGAATAAGGTAAGACATACATAAATCTTATTTCATTTTGTTGTTTAATACTAAAATCCATAAATCTAAATTTATTATCATCAAATTCAATGTCATCAGTTTCAATTACCCAACCTAGAAAATGTTGTTTAATTATTGGAAATTTTCTAAAACTGTATTCTTTAGGATTATATATACTAGAAAAAATAATTTGAGACTCAAAAACACCTTTACTTGTTTCAATAAAATTTAAATTTTGACAACTAGAGATATTTGATATCTCTGCATTTAAGTATTCGAAATTAGATGCTTTATCAATTTTATTTTTTAAAAATGTGTAGAGATTTTCAGACTTAATCATTTTATACTTATAAGGTAAAAGACTAAATGAAGAGTTATAGCTTTCATCAATAAATTCTGCATTACTCCATTCTTTTTCTACTATTTTATCTAAGATGGTTTTTTTATCATCCCAAAAACAAAAAGTTTTATCATTTATTTTTTTTTTGTCTTTTTCAACCAAAAGAACTTTTTTATTCTTGAAATATTCATCAGATAAAATTGAGTAGGAAAGAAGTAAACCACTGGCACCACCACCGCAAATTATGTAGTCGTATTTTTTATCGATTTTCATTGGTATGTAAGGTAGTTGTTATAATTTTAACATCACAATGCCTATCTAATATACAAATATGGACCAAATAATTGATTTTTTTTCAAATGTAAACCCTGTTGTAGGAGCTTTATATGCCACTTTATTTACCTGGGGTTTAACTGCTCTAGGTGCGTCTACTGTCTTCTTATTTAAGTCGATGAGTAGAATGGCACTTGATGGTATGTTGGGATTTACAGGAGGAGTAATGGTAGCTGCAAGCTTTTGGAGCTTATTATCTCCCGCAATTGAAATGAGTGGAGGTGAAGGATTTCAAAAAGTAATACCTTCAGCAATTGGATTTGCGTTAGGTGCTCTTTTTATTTTTTCTTTGGACAAAATTTTACCTCATATTCACATAAACTTTAAAAAAGCAGAAGGAATAGAAACTCCATGGAGAAGGACAACTTTATTAACTCTTGCAATTACTCTGCATAATATCCCAGAAGGTCTTGCAGTAGGTGTTTTATTTGGTGGTGTTGCTGCTGGAATACCAGAAGCTTCTATTTCAGGAGCAGTTATTTTAGCATTTGGAATTGGAATTCAAAATTTTCCGGAGGGAATAGCTATTTCAATGCCACTTAGAAGATCAGGGTTAAGTAGATTTAAAAGTTTTTGGTATGGCCAATTATCAGCTGTTGTTGAACCAATAGCTGCAGTTATAGGAGCACTTGCTGTAACTTTTTTTACTCCAATTTTGCCTTATGCTTTAGCTTTTGCCGCAGGAGCAATGATATTTGTAGTTGTTGAAGAAGTAATACCTGAAACACAACTAGATAAATATACCGATATAGCTACCTTAGGTTTCATAGGTGGTTTTATTGTTATGATGATTCTAGATGTAGCTTTAGGTTAATTAGGTCTTAAAAGAATCCCACCCTGAGCTGTTAATATTAATTTTCTGACCAATACTTGTTATCATACAATTATCATTTTTCTTATTAAAAGAAGATCCAATGATTGTCAAATAATTAGAACTTTCAATTTTTTTCTCATGTCTCTTATCAACGGTGAGTAAAAGTTCGTAATCTTCTCCACCATTTAATGCTGCAATTGAAGGATTAATTTTAAACTCATTGCATATCTTTTTAGTTTCATTAGCAATTGGAATTTTTTCTTCATATATATGAAATGAAACTCCAGATGAATTTGAAAGATGATTAATCTCATTTGAAAGACCATCACTTATATCTATCATTGAGGTTGGATTAATTTTAAGCTCTTCAAGATGATTTATTATATCAACCCTTGCTTCAGGCTTAAGTTGTCTTTCAATACAATAAGTATAATTAGACAAATCAGGTTGAGAATTTGGATTGACTTCAAAAACCTTTTTTTCTCTTTCAAGAACTTGAAGTCCCATATAAGCAGATCCTAAATCGCCAGAAACAACTAATAAATCCCCTTCTTTAGCACCAGTTCTTTTTGTTATTTTATCATTTTCTTTATTACCAATGCATGTAACAGAAACCATTAATCCCTTATTAGAAGAGGTTGTATCTCCACCAATTAAATCAACATCATAAAATTTACAGGCAAGTTTAATCCCTTTGTACAATTCTTCAAGAGCATCAACTTTAAATCTATTTGAAACTGCTATTGAAACTAAAATATGAGATGGCTTTACACTCATTGATATAATATCAGAAACATTAACTACAACACTTTTATATCCTAAATGCTTTAGGGGAACATAAGAAAGATCAAAATGAACTCCTTCAACTAATATATCTTGAGAGATTGCAATATTAGATTTTTCAAACTTAATAATAGCTGAGTCATCTCCAATATCAAGTATTGTAGATTTCTTTTTATTCTTAAATGATTTGGTAATTTTTTTAATTAATTCAGATTCGCTTAAACTTTGAAGATTATCTGTATCATTTGATTCATCCATGTCTCAAATTTAAAGTAAATGATAAATTATTGAATGATTTTTTAAGGATAATTATGTAATTATTAACAAACTGGAATATTCAATAAACCTTGATTTAATTGTATATTTGCCAAAAGTTATCAAAAATTTAATGGCTTACACAGAAGAAGAATTAAAAAAAGAACTGGAAACTAAAGAATATGAATATGGTTTCTACACAGATATTGATTCTGAAACTTTTCCAGTTGGATTAAATGAAGATATTATTAGGGCTATTTCTAAAAAGAAGAATGAGCCAAAATGGATGACTGAATGGAGGCTAGATGCATTTTCTTCATGGAAATCTATGATTGAGCCTGAGTGGTCGAATGTAAAATATAAAAAGCCTGATTTTGAAAAAATATCTTATTACTCTGCACCAAAGAAAAAACCAAATTTAAACTCTCTAGATGATGTAGATCCTGAGCTTTTAAAAACTTTTAATAAACTTGGAATATCTATTGACGAACAAAAAAGATTAAGCGGTGTAGCAATGGATGTAGTTATAGATTCTGTCTCAGTCGCTACAACTTTTAAGGATACTTTAGAGGAAAAAGGTATAATATTTTGCTCAATCTCTGAAGCAATTCAAAATCATCCTGAACTTGTTAGAAAATATATTGGGACAGTTGTTCCAAAAAAAGATAATTATTATGCTGCTTTAAATTCGGCTGTATTTTCAGATGGCTCATTCTGTTATATTCCCAAAGGAGTAAAGTGCCCTATGGAATTATCAACTTATTTCAGAATTAACCAAGCTGGAACGGGTCAATTTGAAAGAACATTAGTTATTGCAGATAAATCAAGCTACGTAAGTTATCTAGAAGGCTGTACTGCTCCATCAAGAGATGAAAATCAACTACATGCTGCTGTAGTAGAGCTAATTGCCCTTGATGATGCAGAAATAAAATACTCAACTGTTCAGAATTGGTTCCCTGGAGATAAAAATGGTAATGGAGGAGTTTTTAATTTTGTAACTAAAAGAGGAATCTGTCATGACAGAGCAAAAATTTCTTGGACACAGGTAGAAACAGGTTCAGCAGTAACATGGAAATATCCATCATGTATACTTAAGGGAAGTAATTCAATTGGTGAATTTTATTCAATAGCAGTAACTAATAACTTTCAGCAGGCAGATACGGGAACCAAGATGATCCATATTGGTAAAAACTCAAAAAGCACGATCATTTCTAAAGGTATTTCAGCTGGAAAATCACAGAATAGTTACAGAGGTCTTGTCCAGATTTCTCCATTAGCAAAAAATGCTAGAAATTTTTCTCAATGCGACTCATTGCTTATGGGAAATAAATGTGGGGCTCATACATTCCCATATATTGAGGTTCAAAATAAAACTGCTCAAATTGAGCATGAGGCTACAACTAGTAAAATTGGAGAAGATCAAATCTTCTATTGTAATCAAAGAGGAATAGATACTGAAAAAGCTATAGCATTAATAGTAAATGGTTTTAGTAAAGAAGTACTTAATAAATTGCCAATGGAGTTTGCCGTTGAAGCGCAAAAACTTTTAGAGATTTCTTTAGAAGGTTCAGTAGGATAAATATATAATTATGTTAGAAAT
>JAYNJU010000006.1:14275-62108 GCA_038110465.1 Bacteroidota bacterium
GTAAAATCAGGGGATAAAGATCTTGCTAAAAAGATTGAAGAAATAGGATACGATTGGTTAAAAAAAGAAAAATCATAGGATGAGCTTTCAAGAAAAATTATTAGACTCTTTTATTGCATTTGAACAGGATATTGATCTTTTAAGTCCTATTCATCCCGAAAGAAAAAGTGCTTTGAAAAGGTTTGAAGAGACAGGATTTCCCACAAAAAATCAAGAATCATGGAAATACACCTCTCTGAAATCAATTCTTCAAAAAAACTATTCTCTTTATCCTAATTCAAATTCAAATATTGAGCTTAAAGATGTAAAAGAATATTTTTTACATGATATTGACTCTTTTAAAATTGTATTTATTGATGGAGTTTACAGTCCATTTTTATCTAAGACAACCCATGATGGAATGGATATTTGTGTTCTTTCTGCTGCATTATCAAAAACAAAATATAATTCTAGAATTAAAAAATATTTCAATAAAATAGTTCCAGAAAATGAAAGTTTAGCTTCTTTAAATACTTCGTATACAAAAGAGGGAGCATATATTTTTATACCAGAGAATACTTCACCAGAAGATCCTATCCAAATCATGCATTTTTCAACTGGAAATCAAAAATCTTTATGGCTTCAACCAAGAAACCTAATTATAGTAAATGAAGGTTCTAAAGTTGAGATTATTGAAAGACATCAGAGTTTAAAAGATCATTCAGTTGTAACAAATAGTCTTACAGAGATTTATGCTGAAAAAAATTCATTTGTTGATTTTTATAAAATTCAAAATGATATGCATAGTGCATGTCTTATTGATAATACATTTATTAGTCAAAAAAGAGACAGCAATGTTAGTGTTCATACTTTTTCTTTTGGTGGAAAACTTACAAGGAATAACTTAAATTTTTATCATAAAGGAGAAAATATAAATTCTACTTTAAAGGGGATTACCATTCTTGAATCAAATCAGCATGTTGACCATAATACATTAGTAAATCATGCACATCCTAATTGTGAGAGTCATCAAGATTATAAAGGAATTTTTTCTGATAGATCAGTTGGTGTTTTTAATGGAAAAATAATAGTTGATAAGATTGCACAGAAAACAAATGCTTTTCAGCAAAATAACAATATTCTAATAGACAACAAGTCTAAGGTTAACACTAAACCACAATTAGAAATATTTGCAGATGATGTTAAATGTTCCCACGGATGTACAGTTGGCCAACTTGATAAGGAGGCATTATTCTATTTAAAAACAAGAGGAATTCCAGACAAAGAAGCAAAAGCTTTATTAACTTATGCATTTGCAAATAATGTCTTAGAAAGTGTAAAAATCCCAAATCTAAAAAAGCGAATCAATAGACTAATTGCTAACAAACTAGGTGTTAATCTTGGTTTTGATCTATAAATGTTTGATGTATATAAAATAAGAGAAGATTTTCCAATACTAAGCAGAAAAATTAATAATACTGACTTAGTATATTTTGATAATGCAGCTACTTCTCAAACACCAACTCAGGTTATTGATGTAATCTCTGATTATTATAAGACTTATAACTCTAATATTCATAGAGGTCTACATTCACTTAGTATAGATGCTACGGATAAATATGAAAAATCAAGAATAAAAATAAAAGACCACTTTGGAATTTCTAAAAGTCATGAAGTAATTTTTACTTCAGGAACAACTCATGGGATAAATATTTTATCTTCTGGATTAGAAAAATCATTAACCTCAAATGATGAACTTATTGTCTCTGGGATGGAACACCACTCTAACATAGTCCCTTGGCAAATGCTTTGTGAAAAAACTGGGTCAAAACTTAAAGTAATACCAATAAATGAAGATGGAACCCTTAATATGAATGAATATAAATCTCTTTTAAACCCTAATGTCAAGTTTGTTTTTATAAATCATGTCTCAAATACTTTAGGGACTATTAATCCAATAGAAAAGATTATAGAGCTAGCTCATAATAATAATTCACAAGTATTAATTGATGGTGCTCAAGGAGCTGCTCATATGAAAATTAATTTAACAGAATTAGACGTGGATTTTTATGTTGCCTCAGCTCATAAATTATGTGGACCTACTGGCGTAGGTTTTCTTTATGGTAAATCAAAACTTCTTGATAAACTTCCCCCATATCAAGGTGGAGGTGAAATGATTTCCTCTGTAACATTTGAAAAAACTGAATACGCAGAACTTCCTCATAAATTTGAAGCAGGCACTCCAAATATTGCCGGAGTAATTGCATTTGGAGCTGCGATAGACTATATGAATTCAATAGGATTTGAAAATATTGAATCACATGAAAAAGAACTATTAGAGTATGCGACTGAAAAATTAAAGGAAATAGAGGGTATTAAGATTTATGGAAATTCTAATAAGAAGATCTCAGTAATTTCTTTTAATGTAGGCGACCATCATCCATCTGACATAGGTTCTATACTTGATCAATATGGAATTGCAGTCAGAACTGGTCAACACTGTACTCAGCCTATAATGGATCATTTCCAAATACCTGGAACAGTTAGAGCTTCCTTTTCTTTTTATAATACTAAGAGTGAGATAGATCTATTAATTGAAGCGTTAAAAAAAGCATCTAAAATGTTGGCGTAATTAATTAATTTTGATTGTGCAAAAAATTCAAGAAATACAAGAAGAAATAATTGATGAATTTAATTTTTTTGATGATTGGACTGAAAAATATCAATATTTAATTGATTTAGGTAAAAACCTACCAAAATTTGATTTAAAAAATAAAATTGATTCTAATCTTATAAAAGGTTGCCAAAGTAAAGTGTGGCTAAGTTCTTCTTTTAAGGATAACATAGTTATATTTGAAGCTGATAGTGATGCAATAATTTCCAAAGGAATAATTTCACTTTTGATAAGAGTTTTTTCAGGACATACACCAGAGGAAATCTTAAACTCAAAAATTGATTTTATAGAAAAAATTGGATTGAATACTCATCTATCACAAACAAGGGCAAATGGATTATTGTCTATGATTAAACAGATAAAAATTTATGCTTTAGCATATCAATCAAAAACATGATAAATGACAAAAAATAAATTACAATCAGAAGATCTAGGTGAAAAAATTGTAAAAGAATTAAAATCAATATTTGATCCGGAAATACCAGTAGATATATATGAGTTAGGATTGATATATGATGTTTTTGTTAATGAGGATAATGAAGTCAAAATACTGATGACATTAACTACACCAAATTGTCCTGTTGCAGAAACACTACCTCAAGAGGTTGAGGAAAAAATCAAATCTATAGATGAAGTAAAATCAGCTGAAGTTGAAATTACTTTTGATCCTCCCTGGACAAAAGATTTAATGAGCGAGGAAGCAAAACTTGAACTAGGCTTTTTATAAAAGTTTATGAGAGGATTATTACTGATCATTTTTTTAGTAGTAACTATTAATTCTGTTTCTCAGGAATCTTCTTCTAAAGATTCTCTCTGGACTAAGAGTGGAAACATATCATTATTAGTAAATCAAACAGGATTTAGTAACTGGATTGGGGGAGGTACAAATAATTTATCTGGTACAATAAAATTTGATTATCAGTGGGAGTTAAAACAACTCGGCTGGGATTGGTTGACAAATATAGAGTCAGCTTTTGGCCTTGCTAAATACAAAAATGCTCCTTTTGCAAGAAAAATAGATGATAGAATATTAGTACAATCTATAATTGGTAAAGAATTTACTAAAAATCTTTCATTTTCATCTTTTTTTAATTTCACATCTCAATTTGGAAGAGGATATAAATACAAAAAAGACTCTCAAAATAATGAAATTAGAGATCTAACAACTACAACTTTATCTCCAGCATATTTTCAGCTTGGTTCGGGATTTTTGTGGAAAAAAAGTGAAAAATTATGGGTGAATTATTCACCTGTTGCTACAAGATTAATTTTAGTTAACAAAAGATTTACCGACAATCTTTCGGAGGGTAAACAATATTTTGGAGTAGAAAAAAATAAATCTTCTAGATACGAACTTGGAACAAATTTAACCTTTCATTCTGAGGGAGTTCTTTATGAAAATGTTCATTATAAACAAGATTTAAAATTATTTTCTAACTACTTAGAAGACCCTTCCAATATAGATTTAGATTATCTTGTTCAAATAGATTTTGATATAAACCCCTTACTTTCTACTCAGTTAATTTTTCAACTTATTTATGACGATAATGCTATCTCAAGACTTCAAGTAAGAGAGGTATTAGGAATTGGCGCACAACTTAAACTGAACTAATTAATGAAAAGTTAAAATGTGATATAAGTAACATGTGTTACAATTTGCATTTTAATAGAAGGTTAGATTTATAAAAAATTTAAAATGAAAAAGCTTTTATTACTTTTCTCACTTTTATTAATCTTTATATCATGTGAGAAAGAAGATGATGAGAAATATTCTCATGACTGTGAAGAAAATTACAGTGAAGAAAGTTATTATGATTCAGACGATAATTATACTGATTCAGATGATTATTATGAAGGTTGTGATGATTAATTTATATTAATTACTTAATATTTATTATTTACAAACTTTAAAAAACCCTCTATTCATTTAGAGGGTTTTTTTACTTTAGAGTAATGAAGAGTATTTTAATAATAAGTTATTATTGGCCACCATCTGGTGGTTCTGGTGTTCAAAGGTGGATGTACTTTTCAAAGTATCTGAAAGAATTAGGCTATAATCCTATAATTATTACAGTAGATCCAAAATATGCTTCTTATAGTTCTATTGATTTTAGTCTAATTAAAGAAGTAAAAAATATAGAGGTACACAAAACTAAAAGTCTTGAAATTCTTAAATTATACTCATTATTTAAATCAAAAAATAATTCAAAAAACTACCCCCAATCATATATACCTAATAAATCAATCTTTGACAAACTGACATCCTTTATTAGAGTTAACTTTATGATACCTGATGCAAGAGTAGGATGGAATAAGTTTGCTTTTAATAAAGCAAAAGAAATAATTATTAAAAATAATATTCACTATTTGATCACTACAGGTCCACCTCATTCTTCTCATTTAGTAGGTTTAAAAATTAAAAAGAAATTTGATATTAATTGGATAGTTGATTTCAGAGACCCTTGGTCTGAAATATTTTATACTAAGAATCAATTTAAATTTAAAATATCAAAAAAAATTGATCAAAGTCTTGAAAGAAAAGTTCTTAATTCTGCTGATAAAATTATTACTACAGTTGGAGAAAAATATCATGAAATTTTACAGAATAAAATTACTGAAAAGAAAAATATTCATGGAATTTATAATGGTTATGACAAAATAAATTTTGATAAAATAGAAGCAATAGAAACCTCCTATTATAACATTGTTTTTTGTGGAGTTTTGTCAAAAAATCATAACTATAAATTATTTAAGAAAGTAATAGATAAACTAAGTCCAAAAGAAAATAATCTAAATATGAGATTTAGTATTGCAGGTAAAATAGATCTAGATGTTAAAAAGTTATTTTCAAGCAAAATTATAACTGAGTATAAAGGGTACCTAGAACATAATGAATCAATAAGTTTAATGAAGTCTTCTCATTTACTTATAAATTTCAACTATATTCAAACTGAAGAAACTGATATGGTTTCAGGAAAATTAATTGAATACGTTGCCAGTGGATCACCTGTAATTAACTTCTCTAATTTTAGTGAAGAATCTAAATCAATTTTAATGAATTCAAAAAAATCATTTAATGCAAATAATAATGATTTTGATAAGGTATATAATTTTATTAATAAAGAATATAATCTTTGGCTGGTAGGAAAGTTAAAAAAGGATTTAACTATTTCCCTAGATCATTTATCAAGAGAAAATTTAACAAAAAAATTAGTTGAGGTTATAAAAAGTATTTAAGTCTTAGATTTAATGAAATCAATTACTTCAGAAGGAACTAGATGATTAATCTGTTTTTTTTCCTTAAGATAATTTCTGATGAGACTACTTGAAATCTTAATCTTGGGGGCATCCACAAATTTTATTTTTGTGTTTTTTAAAATTTCATCAGGAATTCTATGATCCGTATCTCTTGGATAAACATAAATATCAGCAATCTCAATTATTTCTTTATAGTTCTTCCATTTATTGAAACCAATTAAATTATCCTCACCAATTAAAAGAATTAAATTATTATTCTTGTGTCTCTTTTTAAATTCTTTTAATGTATCTATTGTAAAATTTGGCTTTGACATTTTAAATTCAATATCAGAAACCCTAACGTTTTTAAAATTTTTAAAGACTTTAATGGCCAAATCTAATCTCTCAATATCATTAATGAAAGTATCTTCAAGTTTAAAAGGACTTTGAGGGCTGATTACTACAAGTACCTCATCTAATTCTGGCAAACTTGAGAAGTACTTTGCCAAAGTAACATGACCATTATGAATTGGATTAAAAGTTCCTAGATATAAACCAATATTACTCATTATTTAAAAATTCATCAACAATTTTTGATGCTAAGGATTTTGATCCTTCTAAATCACTATTTATAATAATTTTATCAAAAAAAGATGCATAGTCAAGCTCTTTTTCAGCCTTTTCTATTCTTCGTTTAATTTCTTTCTCATCAATATCTCCTCGATTAATTAGTCTTGCCTTCAAAGTTTCTAAACTTGGAGGCATTACAAAAATGGAAATAGTATTTTTTGAATACATTTTTTTAATATTAACCCCACCAACAACATCTATGTCAAATATTGCAACTTTGTTATTATCCCATATTTTCTCTAACTCTGATTTTAATGTACCATAAAAAATTCCATCATAAACTTCTTCATATTCTATGAAATCATTGTTTTCGATTTTCTTTTTAAAATCTTCTTTATCTATAAAATGATAATCTACTCCATCTACCTCATTTCCTCGAGGTTTTCTTGAAGTAGCAGAAATTGAAAATGATACGTTTTTATTTTGAGAAAGAATATGTTTTACAAGCGTAGTCTTCCCTGCTCCTGAAGGTGCTGAAAAGACTATCAGCTTATTTCTTAACATACTCTATATTAATTAAAGCTCTTTAATTTTAATATTTCTAAATCTAACACTATATCCATGATCCTGAAGGCCAATTTTTCCAGTTTTAAATTTTCCAAAAAAAGGTGCATAAGTAAAATATGGATGATCAGGCTTCAAATCTTCATAATATTCATCACTACTAAACTTAGATCTAGAGACCATTTCTTCCCATTCTGGGCCATACAATGGAAAAGAGTATACAAAATTACCATTAAAGGTAATTGACCCTATATTTTTTTTATGATCTATTTTAAGGAGAAGATGATTCCACTCTCCGAATGGATTATACTTTACACTTCCTATTGGTTTTAAGTCATATAGTGCAGGAGCTTTATGATATCTTGTAGTTGGTCCACCAATAAAATTTCTATTATCAAGAATTTGAATTTCTGGCCCTGTCTTCCAAGCATCGAGCACCTCAGGAATTTCCACTACCTTAAAAAATACTCCACTGTTTCCTCCCTTAGGAATTTTCCATTCAAGTGATAGTTCAAAGTCAGTGTATGATTTATCAGTTACTATATCATTTCCGCCCCCTCTATTATCATCATTTGAATTTAGTACAAGTTCGCCATTTTCGACATACCAATCTCCAGTTAAGTTATCACTATTGTATAGATGCCAACCATTTAATGTTTCTCCATCAAACAAGTATGTCCACTCTTTATCTTGAGAATAACTTAGGCTAAAAAATAACACAAGTGTAAGTAAATATATTTTTTTCATGATTTTATTTTTAGAATTATAAGTTTAAAATATTTTTAAGATCATCTTCATTTACATCACCACCAGCAAAATCATCAAATTTTTTATCAGTACAATTTATTATTAAATCTTTAATAAACTTTGCACCTTCAATTGCGCCTTGCTCAGGACTTTTAATACAACACTCCCATTCCATTACAGCCCAAACATCACATCCATATTGAGTAAGCTTTGAAAAAATAGTTTTAAAATCTATTTGCCCATCACCTAATGATCTATATCTTCCTGCTCTATCAGCCCAATCTAAATATCCACCAAAAGCACCTTTTTTACCGTTAGGATTAAACTCAGCATCCTTGACATGAAATGATTTTATAAACTCATGATAATGATCTATATATGTTATGTAATCAAGCTGTTGAAGTATAAAATGACTTGGATCATAAAGTATATTTACTCTTTTGTGATTATTTGTAGCTTCAAGAAATCTTTCAAAAGTAATTCCATCATGAAGATCTTCTCCCGGATGTATTTCATAACATACATCTACCCCATTTTCATCAAACACATCCAAAATTGGGATCCATCTTTTTGCGAGCTCCTTAAAACCCATTTCTACAAGACCTTTTGGAGCTTGAGGCCATGGATGCCATGTATGCCATAATAAAGCTCCCGAAAAAGTTGCATGCGCTTTAATACCTAGTCTTCTACTTGCAATTGCAGCTTTTTTGACAGTTTGTATTGCCCACTCTGTCCTTTCTTTAGGGTTCTTTTTAAGATTATCAGGAGCAAAATTATCAAACATTAGATCATATGCTGGATGGACAGCAACAAGTTGACCTTGAAGATGAGTCGATAATTCTGTTATTTCAAGACCATAAGACCTTACTTTTCCATGAAGTTCATCACAGTAGTCTTGGCTTTCTGCAGCTTTATCTAAATCAATTAAAAAGGTTTCCCAAGTTGGAATTTGTATACCCTTATACCCTAAATCAGATGCCCACTTACACATTCCATCAAGTGTATTGAAAGGAGCTTTCTTGTCAACAAACTGTGCTAGAAAAACTGCTGGTCCTTTAATTGTTTTCATCAAATAATATTAAAGTTTTACCCAAGTATTACCATTTTTATGAGACTCAACTGCTTTTTCAATAAAAAGCATACCTCTCAAACCATCATTTAGAGTTGGAAATTCACCTTCAAATTCTTTATTTCCGTTAATTTCTCTAGCAACACCATAATAAATGTTTGCCATTGAATCAAACATTCCTTCTGGATGACCAGGAGGTAATTTACTTGATAATTTAGCAAAATCTGTATTGTATTCATGCCCAGGTTTTAAAATCTGTAATGGATTATCTTCACTTAAATAATAGAGATAATTTGGATTTTGCTGCTCCCACTTAAGACCACCTTTTCTTCCATAAATAGCAACTGTAAAGTTATTTTCTTCACCAGTAGCTATTTGACTTGCTCTTATCACTCCTTTTATTTTATCCGAAAATCGGATAAGAATTGTTCCATCAACATCCATAGAGTTGTCATCATAAACATAGTTTAAGTCTGATAGTAATTCATTTACTTCCATTCCAGTTACATACTCTAACATATCAAAAGCATGTGTACCAATATCACCTATACAACAACTTATTCCAGATTTTTCAGGTTGTAATCTCCAAGTCTCTGATCTTTTAGACTTATTATGTATTATTGGGTTAATCCAACCTTGGTAATATTGAAGATCAACTCTTTGAACATCACCAATTACTCCAGAGGATATCATCTCTTTCATTTGCCTTATCATTGGATATCCTGTATAGGTATATGTAACAGCAAATGTGAGATTTTTTGATTTATATATTCTTTCTAAGTCTTTAGCCTCTTCATATGTTGTAGTCATTGGTTTTTCACAAATTACATTGAAGTTATTCTCCAATAATTTTTTTGCCATTGGATAATGTAAAAAGTTTGGTGTTAAAATTGATACAACTTGCATCCTTTCATTTTCTTCTAGCTTTAACTCCTCTTCAATCATTTTCTCAAAATCTTCATAAACTCTATTTTCATTTAATCCAATTTCTTTTGCAAACTTTATGTTTTCCGAATAATCAGGATTGAAAACTCCACCAATTATTTTATAACTATCATGCATAGAAGATGCAATTCTATGAACAATTCCAATTAAAGAATCTCCACCACCACCTAAAATCCCAAGTCTAATTTTATTTTTCAACTTCGATTTTTTCGTTTTTAAATGTTACTATAAAAATCACAAGAACAACTGCAGCGAATATTGCAGGATATGTCCAAATTTGATTCCAGTCATGTCCAGAATCAATAGCAAATTGGTCTGTAATTCTGCCAGCAAGCCTAAACCCTATTAGCATACCTATACCATATGTTGCAAGTGCAATTAGACCCTGAGCAGCACTTTTATATTTTTCTCCAGCTTTAAAATCAGTATAAATTTGACCTGACACAAAAAAGAAGTCATAACAAATCCCATGTAGAACAATACCAAATATTAACATCCAGATATTTGAGCCGGTATCACCAAAAGCAAATAAGACATATCTTAAACTCCATGCAAACATTCCAAGTATTAAAGTTTTTTTAATGCCATATTTATTTAAAAATATAGGAAGTAGAAGTATAAATAAAGCTTCTGATATTTGTCCTAATGTCATAACTCCGGCTGCATTTGCCATTCCTAATTCATTTAAAAATAGATTTGCATCTTGATAGTAAAATGCTAATGGAATACAAATTAGAATTGATGAAATAAAAAAGATTAAATATCTAGTATCTTTCAAAAGTTTTAAAGCATCAAGACCTAAAATTTCTCTTAAACTTGGACTCTCGTTTTTAGCTTTAGGTGGAGTTTTTGGTAGTAAAAAACTAAAGAATCCTAAAGTTACTGATACTATTGCAGAAAGATAAAATGTATATTCTAATGTTTGACTTGCTTCCCAACCTACGCCATAACTAATTACAAGACCTGCAACTATCCAACCAACTGTTCCCCAAACTCTAATTTTTGGGAATTCTTTTGATGGGTCTGACATTTGTCTGAATGCAATTGAATTGACTAATGCAAGTGTTGGCATATACAAAATCATATAAATTAATATGTATGGATAGAAGGAATCAAATCCAAGAGCTATTGAACACATAAATAGGAGCCCCCCTCCAATGATATGAATCAATGCAAGGATTTTTTCAGCATCAAAATATCTATCAGCTATTAACCCTATAATAAAAGGTGCAATTATTGCACCCCAAGACTGAGTCTCATATGCTAAAGCAATTTCTCCACCAGAAGCACTAAATGCTTGTGATAAAAAAGTCCCCATTGTTACAAACCAACATCCCCAAATAAAAAATTCAAGGAACATCATTACGCTAAGCTTAAGATTAATTGATTTATTCATTTTTATGAAATTGATTGTCCAACTTTAATTAATAGATCTCTAGTAGCTAGAATACCATCTTCTTCAGATAATCTTTCACCTTCATATTCAACGCCTATATATCCTGTATAGCCAAACCCTTTTACTATTTCTAGCATTTTAGTATAATCAATAGTTTTTTCAAATCCATTTTCATCAAAATCATTAGATTTAGCACTTACTGCAAAAGCCTTTGGCATCATTTCTTCAACTCCTTGATAGAAATCATAGAGAGTCTCACATGATCCATCAAAAACAGATCCGTATCCTTCATCTGCCATACAAAAGTTTCCAAAATCAGGAAGAGTACCAACATTATCTAATTCTACTCCATTAATTACTTTCATTAACTCTGGAATATTTGATGTAATTCTACCATGATTTTCAACAGTGACTTTTACTCCAGTTCCCTGAGCATACTCACCAAGTCTTGATAAACTATCAATAGATAAATCTCTCCAAGTGCTTACATCCTTAGAACCATATAAATTTAACCTAATTGCAGAGCAATTCATTTCAGCAGCTGTATCAATCCATAGTTTATGATTATCAACTGATAGCATTCTTTCACCTTCATCTTCCGCTGCTAGATCTCCTTCTGAATCAATCATTATTAATACATTTTCAACTCCGTTATCATTAGCAAGCTGATTATTTTTTTCTATAAAGGATTTTATATTGGATTTCTTATCATCACTTTTCATTACATCATCATATAGAGCATTTACATACTCAATACCTGAAAATCCTAATTCTTTAGCTTTCTCAGCAAATAGATATGGTGACATTTCTCCACTCTGAATGGCTTTGTGTAGCGACCATTGAGCAAGAGAAAGTTTAAAAAATATTTCTTTTTGAGACTGACAAGACATATAACCAAGTGAAGAGATTCCAATAACACCTGTAGAAGCCAGCTTAATAAATTCTTTCCTTTTCATATTAATTGGGTTTTATTTCTATAAATGTAAAAATTAAAATAAATAATTGCCATTTAATTTTTTTAATGTTTAAATTGTTGAATAAAGGTTAAACTTTTATATAAAATATTTGTCTAAATATAAATTATGGAAAATAAATTTGATGCTATAGTAGTTGGAACTGGAATTAGCGGAGGATGGGCTGCAAAAGAATTAACAGAAAAAGGACTAAAGACTCTAGTTCTTGATAGAGGAAGAATGATAACTCACATTGAAGATTATCATACTGCTAATATGAATCCATGGGATTTTGAAGGAGGAGATAATATAACAGAAGATGCCAAAAAAAGACAACCAAAACAAAGTAGAACTGGGTATGTTAACCGAGAATCTTCAAGACATTTTTTCGTGGACGATATAGATCATCCTTATAATGAAGATCAAAACAAATTTAATTGGATAAGAGGCTATCATGTTGGTGGAAGATCATTAACCTGGGGAAGACATACTTATAGATTAAGTGAGTTTGATTTTGAGGCTAATCTTAAAGATGGAATTGCAGTTGATTGGCCAATTAGATACAAAGATATTGCTCCTTGGTATGACTATGTTGAAAATTACATTGGCGTACAGGGAAGAAATGAAGGACTAGCTCATTTCCCAGATGGAAAATTTTTAAAACCATTTGAGCTAAATGTACTTGAACAGCATATGAGAGAAAGTATTTCAAAAAACTTTAATGATGGTAGAATTCTTTCAAATGCTAGAACTGCTCATGTAACAGAAGGAACAAAACCAGGGCTTGGAAGAGTATCATGTCAACTCAGAGATAGATGTATGAGAGGTTGTCCATATGGAGCTTATTTTAGTAGTAATTCATCTACACTTCCTGCTGCTGATGCGACAGGAAATATGACTCTTATGCCTAACTCAATAGTTCATGAAATAATTTATGATGAAATTAAGGGAAAAGCAACTGGAGTGAGAGTAATAGATTCTGAAAATAATCAAACCTATGAATATTTTGCCAAAGTAATCTTTCTTTGTTCTTCAGCTGTTGCATCTACATCTATATTAATGCAGTCAAAATCAAATAGATTTCCAAATGGAATGGGAAATGATTCTGGAGAGCTTGGTCATAACTTAATGGATCATCATTTTGAAGTTGGAGCTTATGGTATTTATGAAGGATTTAAAAATAAAAAAACATATGGAAGAAAACCTGCAAGTTTCTATATACCTAGGTTTAGAAATATTGGGGGGAATACTAATAGAAAAGATTATTTAAGAGGATTTGGTTATCAAGGAGGAGCTTCAAGAGGTTCTAAAGGAATAGCTAATAGTTTAGAAGAAATGGTCTCATATGGAAAAGAGTTGAAAAAAATTATTGTTCAAGATGGAGAATGGTCTGCATCTATGGGGGCATTTGGAGAAATTCTTCCATATCATGACAACAAAATGACATTAGATTATTCTAGACTTGATAAATGGGGATTACCAACTGTTACATTTAATGCTACAATAAAAGAAAATGAAAAGGCGATGCGAAAAGATATGAAAGAACAAGCTGTTGAGATGCTTGAAAAGTCAGGTTTTAAAAATATAATAGGATATGATTCAAACTATATTTTTGGTAATGGTATTCATGAAATGGGAACAGCTAGAATGGGTCGAGATCCTAAAACCTCAGTTTTAAATGGCTTTAATCAAGTACATAGTGTTAAAAATGTATTTGTTACTGATGGAGCTTGTATGACTTCTGCAGGTAATCAAAATCCATCAATAACTTATATGGCTTTAACTGCTAGAGCTGCAAATTATGCAGTAGAAGAATTAAAAAAACAAAACATATAATTATGAAAAGACGAGAAGCTTTAAAAAACATAGGATTGTCTTTTGCATCTATAACTATATCTGCCTCAACACTGTCTTTAGTTCAATCATGTCAATCAAGTTCTACTAATTTAAAATTCTTCAATTCAAAAAGATTAGGCTTAATTGATAGAATTTTTGAAATAATAATTCCAGAAACTGATACTCCAGGGTCTAATACACTCAATCTATCCAAATTTACTGATGCATACATCTATAAGAATATCTCACTAGAAGAACAAAAGGAACTTAATGAGGAAATAGATGAATTTTTATCTGTTATTCTTTCCAATGAGAATAAGAAATCAATTAGTGAAATTGAAGATGAAAAATTAGAAAAACATTTATCTAATCATTTAAATTCTGATGATTTTAAAGACTCTAATGGAAATAACTACTCGGAGCTTTGTAGGCTAATGAGGAGAATGGCAGTAAGTTCATACAAGACTTCTGAATATGTAATGACAAACTTATTAGGATATGTTCCTATACCAGGTTATTATGATGGAAGCGTTGATGTCTAATCTAAAGTTCTAAAATATTCAAGTATTTCTCGAGCCTCCTCTTCGATCAAATTCTGATTATACATGTAGATATTATTATACTCTACAAGTAAATCTTTTGCAATAGGATCTTCTTCTAACATTTGATTAGGATTTAATAGCAAATTCATTACCCATTCTGGGGATCTTCTATCTAAAATACCAGAAATAGATGGACCTATTGACTCTTCTTTGACCATGTGACATGCAGTACAAAGCTGATTAAATAACTTTTCACCTGATGAGGCCATTGAAAGATCAATTGGATTATTTAATACAACATTTGTAATTGGTCCAATACCTTTATTTTCTTTTAATTCCTGATAATTTTTTGAATCGTTTGATGAATTACACCCTAAAGAAAAAAGAATCAGAAAGAATATAAATCTATTCATTTATATGACAATAAATTCGCCCATCATCAATTGATAATGTCCAGGAAATGAGCAAATAAAAATATAAGTACCAGGTTCTGGAGCATCAAAAGTTATAGTATCAGATTCACCTCCACCAAGCATCTTAGTGTATGCAATTTCGTTACCTCCTTCTGGAATATAATCATTGTTTCTTGCTCCAGCTGCATTTAATGCATATGAATTAACATCCACATCTTTCTTAAGAAGAACAAAATTATGACCCATAGAGCTTACAGGAAACCTTCCTGTATGATTCAAAGTTAAAGTAACCTCTTCATTAGAGTTTACTCTTATTATCTTTTTATCAAATTTCATTTGGTCATTTGAATTTATAACAACTTTATTTGATACAGAGTTAGAAGCTTGAACTGAGGTTGTATCTTCTTTTACTCTTTCGTATTGAAAACTCTCAGAAGAACTTTTATTTGTATTATTACATGAGATAATAATTATTCCAGCTAGTATTGTTAAAAGATTTTTCATTTTATGTTGTTAGTTTTCAAATTTATTACAGAAATTTTATTAATCAATATTTAAATAGATTATTTAACTATTGCTTTACTTTTATTTTTTTGTGATACCATGTAAACACCTAAAAAAACTAAAGAACATGCTATTATTTTAGTTGAATCTAAAAAATCATTTGCTGTAATCAATGCAAAAATTATAGTTATGATTGGCTGAAGATATATAAAAGAACCAATTATAGTAGGAGATAAAGTTTTAAGTGCATATATATTTAGTAAATATGTCATGAATGTTGTTCCAATTACAACATATATCATTCTCCAAATTGCAAACCATGGCAGCTCATTCCAAGAAACTTCAACAAATTGATTGTAGGTAACTGGTGTTGATAGAACAAGACCAATTAAAAAGAGCCACTTCATTAATGTGAAAATATTATACTTTGCAGTTAATGGTTTAATTATGATTAAATAACCTGCATATGCAGATGCATTTAGTAAGAAAAATGAATTACCAAGAGGAATATTAGGTGCATTGATTCCTGTTTTACTGCTATTTAATATTAAAAAAATTGCCCCTGAAAATCCTATAAAAATTCCTAAAACTTTTTTTAAGGTAATTCTTTCTTTCAAAAAGAAATATGATAGAATTAGAACTATTACTGGAGAAAGAGTAATAATAACACCGCTATTTATTGGAGTAGACAGCTCTAACCCTCTAAAAAAAGATAGCATATTAATACACATTCCAAGAATTGATGCAAATAAGATTTTTAAATAATCTTTTTTTTCAATTACTTCTTTAGGACTAAAAAAGCTAATTATCCAAAATAGGGTTGTTGCACCTATAAGTCTAAGCATTATGAATCCTGATGATCCTATATATATAGGCATGACTTCTTTAGCTACAGAATGATTAATACCATATATCGTTGTTGCCAAAAAAGCAGCTATTAAAGCAAGGATTCTTTTATTCATTCTTTAATTATTGAACAAAGAAAATGATTTTACTCTAATCACATACTTAAAGTCCAATATCTTTATCTTTGCTAATGATGAAAAAGAAATTAAGGTTTAATTCTAAGACAATTCATGGAGGACAAATTATTGACCCTGCATATGGATCTGTTATGACACCAATTTATCAAACATCTACTTATGCTCAATCATCACCTGGAATTCACAAAGGGTATGAGTATAGTAGAACACATAATCCAACAAGATCAAATTTTGAACGCTCTATAGCATCTCTTGAAAATGGAAATTATGGGTTAGCATTTGCCTCTGGTCTAGCTGCCATTGATGCTATTATAAAAACATTAAACCCTGGAGATGAAATAATTTCAACTAATGATCTATATGGGGGTAGTTATAGATTATTTAAAAAAATATTTGAAAAATATGATTTGAAGTTTCACTTTGTTAATATGGAAGATCTTAATGAAGTTGCAAATAAAATAAATAATAATACAAAGTTGATATGGGCTGAAACACCAACAAACCCAATGATGAATATCATAGATATAGAATCAATTTCAAAAGTTGCAAAAGACAATGATCTATTGTTATGTGTTGATAATACTTTTGCAACTCCTTACATTCAAAGACCTTTAGATTTAGGAGCAGATATTGTAATGCACTCAGCAACTAAATATTTAGCTGGACATAGCGATGTTGTCATAGGTGCAATTGTTGTTAATGATAAAAAAATATTTGAAAAGTTATCATTTATTCAAAATGCTTCTGGTGCAACACCAGGTCCAATGGATTGTTTTCTAACACTAAGAGGTATAAAAACTCTTCATTTAAGAATGCAAAGGCATTCTGAAAATGCTGAACAAATAGCTAAATTTTTAAAAAATCATAATAAAGTTGGAAATGTGTATTGGGCTGGATTACAAGAAAATAAAAACTTCCAAGTAGCTAAAAAGCAGATGGATGCATATGGTGGAATGGTTTCTTTTATTCCTAAGGATAATACCTATGAAACTGCAAAAAAAATTGCAGAAAAGCTTCAATTATTTACACTAGCTGAATCTCTGGGAGGAGTTGAGAGCTTATGCTGTCATCCGGCAAGTATGACACATGCATCTATTCCGCCTGAAGAGAGAAAGAAATCGGGTCTTGTTGATTCTCTGCTAAGGCTAAGTGTAGGAATTGAGGATGTAAATGATTTGATCGATGATTTAAATAATGCTATTGGTTAAATATGGAGATTCCATCTAATAAAAAAATATATTTTTCTTCAGATAATCATCTTGGGGCACCTTCTCACAAAGAAAGTCTAGTTAGAGAAAAAATTTTTATTGACTGGCTTGATTCAATCAAAAATGATGCAGAAATTATTTTCCTTTTAGGTGATTTATTTGATTTTTGGTTTGAATATAAAGAAGCTGTTCCAAAGGGATTTACTAGGGTTTTAGGAAAATTAGCTGAGTTGACTGACTCTGGTATAAAAATTTATTTTTTTGTAGGGAATCATGATTTATGGATGGAAAATTATTTTGAAGAAGAATTAAATATCAAAATATTTAGAAAACCTGAGTTGTTTATTTTTAATTCAAAATCTTTTTTTATTGGTCATGGAGATGGATTAGGTCCAGGAGATTTCGGATATAAAAGAATGAAGCTAATACTTTCAAATACTTTCTTTATAAAATTATTTAGGTTAATCCACCCTGATATTGGAATAAGATTAGGAAAATATTTATCTCAAAAAAATAAACTAATTTCTGGAACAGAAGATCTTAAATTCAAAGGAGAAGATAAAGAGTGGCTTATTCAGTTTAGTATAAAAAAACTTGAAGAAGAACATATAGATTATTTTATTTTTGGACACAGACATCTTCCACTAGTTCATCAATTAAAGACTAAATCGAAGTATATAAATCTTGGAGATTGGATTACACACTATACCTATGGTGTATTTGATGGAAAAACATTTAATCTTAGAACATACTCTGCAAAAAATGATTGAATCAAAAAAATCAAATTATGAAAAAACTGTTCTAGTAGGAATAATTAATGATTCTCAAGATGAAGATAAATTATCTGAATTTCTTGAGGAGCTAGAGTTTTTGTCAATTACAGCTGGAGGTAAAGTAGTTAGAAAGTTTTTGCAAAAAATTTCAAATCCAAATCCTAGAACATTTATTGGTAAAGGTAAAATTGAAGAAATTCAAACTTATGTAAAAGCTAATGAGGTCTCTATTGTTGTTTTTGACGATGAACTTTCTCCGACTCAACAAGCAAATATTGAAAGACTCTTAAAGTGTAAAATTTTAGATAGAACAGCATTAATTCTAGATATTTTTGCACAGAGAGCAAAAACAAGTTATGCTAAAACTCAAGTTGAACTAGCTCAATATGAATATTTACTTCCAAGACTAAAGGGACTTTGGACTCACCTAGAAAGACAACGAGGAGGTATTGGAATGAGAGGACCTGGAGAAACAGAGATTGAAACAGATAGGAGAATAGTAAGAGATAAAATTTCTCTTTTGAAAAGAAAAATTGAGACTATTGATAAACAGATGAAGGTCCAAAGGGGTAATAGAGGTTCACTAGTCAGAGTTGCATTAGTAGGTTATACTAATGTTGGAAAGTCTACAATAATGAATATGTTGTCAAAAAGTAATGTGTTTGCTGAGGATAAGCTTTTTGCAACTCTTGATACAACCGTAAGAAAAGTAGTGATTAATACCTTGCCATTTCTTTTATCAGATACAGTAGGGTTTATTAGAAAACTTCCAACTCAGTTAATTGAATCATTTAAAAGCACATTAGAGGAGGTTAAAGACGCTGATATTCTACTTCATATAGTAGATATTTCTCATCCAAGTTTTGAAGATCATATTGATTCTGTAAATAAGATATTAAATGAAATTAACTGCCATAATAAATATAGCTTGATGATATTTAACAAAATAGATAAGTATAAGCAGTCTGAATTTAATGACTCTAATAAGTCAGAAAAAAGTCATTTTTCTATTTTACAATGGAGGAATACATGGATGAACAAAACAAATGGTAAAGCAATTTTTATTTCAGCAATTGACAAAATTAACTTTGAAAATCTAAGAAAAGAAATTTATGAATTAGTTAGAAATGTAGACTTAAGTCATTATCCAAAAAATGATTTTTTATATCCAGAATACTTTTCTAAGTAAGTAAAATCAAATTTTCTATTTAACCAATTATTAACAAGAGATTTACTAATAAATATTGAAATTTATAACAACAAAATTTAAATAAGATGAGCGATACAAAAAACAGTATAGATCTAAATAAAAATGATGAGCTTATAAAAAAAGAAAGTGCCTTTATTGATTTGCTTACAATGGAAATCAATAAAAAAATTATTGGACAGAAAAAGATGATTGAAAGATTACTTATTGGGCTTTTGGGTAAAGGCCATATCTTACTTGAAGGAGTGCCAGGACTAGCTAAAACACTTGCAATTAACAGTCTAAGTAATGCAGTTAAGGGCTCATTTAGTAGAATTCAGTTTACTCCAGATCTGCTTCCTGCTGATGTCATAGGGACTATGATATATAATATGAAATCTGGAGATTTTTCTATCAAACAGGGTCCTGTTTTTGCAAATTTCGTTTTGGCTGATGAAATAAATAGAGCTCCAGCTAAAGTTCAATCTGCTTTATTAGAAGCAATGCAAGAAAAACAGGTGACAATTGGAGATAAATCTTTTAAATTATCAGATCCTTTTCTAGTAATGGCTACTCAAAATCCTGTAGAGCAAGAAGGTACATATCCATTACCTGAAGCACAAGTTGATAGATTTATGTTGAAAGTGATAGTTGATTATCCTGAGATTGAAGAAGAACAAAAAATCATAAACATGAATTTAAATTCTTCAAATGAAAAAATAAACTCAGTTATAACCACTAAACAAATTATTACTGCTCAAAATATTGTAAATAATGTTTACATGGATGAAAAGATTGAAAAATATATACTTGATCTAATTTTTTCTACAAGATATCCTGAGAAATACAACTTAAAAAACCTATCACCTTTGATTTCTTTTGGTGCATCTCCAAGAGGTAGTATTAATCTTGCATTAGCTTCAAAATGTTATGCATTTATTAAACATAGAGGCTTTGTAATTCCAGAAGATGTTAGAGAAGTTATTACGGATGTCCTTAGACACAGAATAGGTCTTACTTATGAAGCTGAGGCGGAAAATATCAATACGGAAGAAATAATTAAACAAATAGTTAATACTGTTGAAGTACCATAAAATATGGATTCTAAGGAGTTACTAAAAAAAGTAAGACAAATTGAAATAAAGAGTAGAAGACTTAGTGACAACTTATTTGGAGGAGAATACCTAAGTACTTTTAAAGGAAGAGGTATGACTTTTAGTGAGGTTAGAAAGTATGAATTCGGTGATGACATTAGGGCCATAGATTGGAATGTTACAGCAAGATACAATGAACCTTTTATAAAAATTTTTGAAGAAGAAAGAGAGTTAACATTAATGCTTTTAATTGATGTAAGTGGTTCTGAAAATTTTGCAACTAGAAACAAATTAAAAAAGGAAATTATCACTGAAATTGCTGCTACACTTTCTTTTTCAGCATTAAAAAATAATGATAAAGTAGGTGCAATTCTTTTTTCTGACGATATAGAATTATTTATACCTCCTAATAAGGGTAAAAAACATATTCTTAGAATTATTCGAGAGTTACTTGAGTTTAAACCAAAAAGTTCTAAAACCTCTATTGATTCGTCTCTAAAATTTCTTTTGAGTGTAATTCAAAAAAAAGCAATAGTATTTATATTGTCTGATTTTATTGATAAGCAATATGATAAATCATTAAAGCTTGCAGCTAAGAAATTTGATCTAACTGGAATTAGAATTTTTGATAATATGGAGACTCAAATACCTAAATTAGGTTTTGTACCAATGATTGACGCTGAAAGCAATGAATTAATATGGGTTGATACTTCTTCCAAAAAACTTAGAAAAGAATATTCAAAAAATTATACAGACTCTGTAAAATATTTTGAGGATCTATTTAATAAGAATGGAGCAGGTATTATCAATTGTATGGTTGATGAGAGTTATGTAAAGAAACTCTTGGGATATTTTAAACATAGGTAGCATGAAAAAAATTTTTCTTATCTATTTTTTTTCAATTTGGACCCTAGTCGGACAATCAGCTAATTTTGACACCTCTATTCAAATAAACACAATTGTAGACACTACTCAAGTTAAAATTGGAGAAGAAATCTTATATACTATAGAAATTAAATCAGATAATAATTATAACATCAGATTTGATGAAAAACCAAATTTTATTCCTTTTGAAATTTTAAAAACATATCAAACTGATACACTTAATAATTCTTCAAGCTTTAAAAAAGAATATTCACTAATTAATTTTGAACCAGGAGAATATTGGATTCCTAGACAAAAAATTTATTTCAATCAAACTGTAAAATTTTCAGACTCACTTTTAATTTTTGTAAATGATGTTGAAGTTGATACCCTAAAGCAAAATTTGTATGATATTAAACCTATTATTCCTGTTAAAAGGAACTATCAAAAACTATTTTATAGAATTATCATTATTACTGTATTACTTGCACTTATTTATCTATTCTATAAAAGAAACCCATTAAAATCATCGAATGAAAAAGAAGAGGTAAAGTCTCTTTATGAAATAGCAAATGAAAAACTTCGTGGTTTAAATAATTTGCATCCGAATTCTCAAATTGAATTTAAAGAATACTACACAATTCTAATCGATATTTTTAGAGAATATTTAGAATACCAGGTAAATATTCCTGCAATGGAAAGTACTTCAAATGAACTTATATCCAGAATTAATTTATTAAAGGATAGTGGAAATTATGACTTTGAAAAAAGAGAGATAAATAAACTAGAAAACTTATTCACTAAATCAGACTTAATAAAATTTGCTAGATCTCTTCCATCAAAAAAGGATATAAATAATGATGTTGATACGATAAGTAAATTCATTGAAAACATTGAAAAAATCTATAATGATAAATTTAATGTTGATGAAGATCAAGCAGAGGAAATAGAAAATAAACCTATATGGACAGTAGTTAGTTTATATCTGAAATATTCACTATTAGTTTTTTCATCTGCATTAATCATATCTGTTTTAATTTTTGGATATTATCCTGTTAGAGATACTATTTTAATGAACCCAACCAAAAGAATGTTGTCTAGAGAATGGTTCATTAGTCAATATGGATCTCCTCCAGTTGAGCTTAATTCGCCAAATATCTTATTAAGAACAATTGACTCTAGTGACATAAATATGTTTGAGATGGGTTCATTTAAAGATCCATTTTATATCTCATTAAAGTTTAAAGAAGTTCTTGATACTCAATCAAATTCAAATCTTGAATTTATTAAATCAGAACTAATTAATAGTTTCCAGATCCTTGGTTCAAAAAATATTCTTGTAAAAGAGGATCAGTTCACAATTAAATCTGGGGATACTGGTTTAAGATTATTTGGAAGCCTTGATATTGAATCTAATAACAAGCTATTAAGATCTAATTTTACTTCAGTAATTTTTCCTTATGATCAAAAAACAATTAAACTAGTCATTGTTTATAGGTCTAATGATAGATATGCTAATGAAATTGAAACAAAAATTCTAGAGAGTTTTAACATAATAAAAGAGTTATGATATTTGAAGATATATACTTCGCAAATCCTGAATATTTTCTGGTACTAATATTTATTCCAGTTATCATATTCTTTTGGTTCAAGTTTGGGAAAAAAACTCAGGCTACATTAAAACACTCATCCATTAACTTAATTAGATTTAATGACTCAATTTTAAGTAGACTTAGACCTATTTTAAAAGTATTAAGAATTTTAGTAGTACTACTATTAGTTTTAGCATTGGCTAGGCCACAATCAAAATCTACTTCAAAGAGAATAAAGACATCTAGAGGAATTGATATTGTGATGGTGATTGACATCTCATCAAGTATGTTATCAAAGGATTTAAAACCTGATAGATTAACAGCACTGAAAAATGTAGCCTCAAATTTTATTGATGATAGACCTAATGATAGAATTGGATTAGTAGTTTATGCTGCAGAGAGCTATACTAAGACTCCGGTAACCTCAGATAAACTGATACTAAAACAATCATTATCTGAAATTAATTATGAATCATTACTTGAAGATGGAACTGCAATTGGAATGGGTCTATCAACAGCTGTTAATAGACTCAAAGAAAGCACTGCAAAAAGTAAAGTGATAATTCTATTAACAGATGGGGTTAACAATTCAGGTTTTATAGATCCTAGGATTGCAGCAGAACTTGCTGCTGAATATGAAATTAAGACTTATACTATTGGGTTGGGAACAAATGGAAGAGCTTTAGCCCCAGTTTCAATTCTTCCTAATGGAAATTTTCAATTTAGTTTAACAAAAGTTGAAATAGATGAAGATCTTTTAAAATATATTTCAGAGAAAACTTCTGGACAATATTTTAGAGCAACAGATAATTTAGAACTTCAAAATATATATGATGAAATAAATAAATTGGAAAAAACAGAGATAACAGAGACTATATTTACAAATATTTCTGAAAAATATAGATCATTTGCTTTTATAGGTTTAATTCTTTTAATTTTTGAAGTATTTGCAACTAGAACTTTATACAAAAGCTTTATATAATGTACGAAATAGATAATCCAAGCTTCCTTTATTTTGTAATAATAATACCAATATTATTTCTAATTAATTATATATATATGTCGTGGAGACGAAAAGTTCAACAATCTTTCTCTGGGGAAGATCTTTTAGACTTTATTAGTCCAAATAGATCAAATTTTAAACTTAATCTTAAACTTACTTTTCAATCTCTGTCGATTATGTTTTTAGCAATAGCATTGGCAAATCCAAAAATAGGTACTGAATTAAAAACAATTAATAGGGAGGGCGTAGATATTGTTTTTGCACTAGATGTTTCAAAAAGTATGTTAGCTGAGGACGTTGCTCCAAATAGACTACTCAGAGCTAAAAGAATTATCTCTGAAGTTATTAACTCTTTATCAAGTGATAGAGTAGGAATAGTAGCATATGCTGCTCAAGCTATACCCCAAGTTCCGCTTACAACTGACTTTGCTTCTGTTAAAAATTTCCTACAAATAATAGATACAGACATGCTTTCCTCACAAGGTACCTCTATCGATGCAGCACTAAACCTCTCAATTAATTTCTTTGATCAACAATCTGATACAAACAGAGTCCTTATTTTAATATCTGATGGTGAGGATCATGATGATATACCTGATTCAATTATTGATTTAATATCCAGTAATAATATAAACTTAATTACAGTAGGTGTAGGAGAAGATAATGGTTCAACAATTCCAATTAGATTAAATGGTGCTATAGACTCATACAAAAAAGATTCAAATGGAGATGTAGTAATTACAAAAAGAAATAGTGAAATTCTGACTAAAGTTGCTGAATTATCTAATGGAATTTATATAGATGGAAACTTTACTGAAGATGCTCTTGAAATTGTAAAATCTAAATTAAATGAAATTGATAAATCTGAATTTGAAACAGCTGAGTTTATTGATTATAAACAACAATTTCAAATATTTTTATTATTATCGCTAATATTTATTATTTGTGATGTTTTTGTTTTTCAGACAAAAACTAAATGGATTCAAAATTTAAATTTATTTAATGATGATTAAAATTAATCTTTCTGTTATTATATTTTTATTTACTCTATTTGGTTACTCTCAGGGTGATCCTGATAATTTTGTACTAAAAGGAAATTTGGAATCAAAAAGTGAAAACTACAAGAAAGCAGAAGTTGAGTATAGAAAAGCCATTTCCAAAAATCAAAATCAAACTCAAGCAAATCATAATTTAGGTAATCTTTTATTTAAAAATGAAAATATTGATGAAGCAATTCAAGAATATTTTAAAACTCAAAAAAACTCTGAGCTTGATATAGAAAGACATTCTGCATTTCATAATCTAGGAAATTCATATATGAAAAAGAAAGATTATGCTCAAGCTGTTGAAGCATATAAAAACGCATTAAGAAATAACTCATCAGATGAAGAAACTAGATATAACTATGCTCTTGCAAAGAAATTTTTAGAGGGCGACAAACGACAAAACTCACAAAATAATAATGAATCTGAGGATCAAAAACAGGATGAATCTGAGGATAAAGATGATAATAATGAGCAAGATCAAAACAATCAGCAAAACTCAGATTCTGATCAAAAGGAAAATAATGAGCAAGATGATAATAATGAGCAAGATGAAGGAGGGGGGTTGTCAAAACAACAGATGGAAAATTTGCTGGAAGCAGTTAATAATTTGGAAAAGGATTTAAACGAAAAGTTAAAATCTGGTAAAAAGAAGTTTCAAACATCAAGGAAAACGGAGAAAGATTGGTAATGAGAATTTTAATATTGTTTATAACCCTTTTTAGTATTCATCTTCAGTCTCAGGTTTCATTTAATGCATCAGTTAGTAAAAATAAACTTGGTCTAAATGAAAGGTTAAGAGTTGATTTTGTCATGAATCAAAATGGAGATAATTTTTCTCCACCTAATTTTGAAAATTTTCAGGTAATAGGTGGGCCAAACCAATCAATAAAGACTTCATATGTTAATGGTGAAAGAAGTTTTTCAAAAACTTACTCTTATTTTTTACAACCTCTAAAAAAGGGAAACTTAAAAATAGAGCAGGCAAGTATTGAAATTGAAGGTGAGACATATAAGTCTTTACCAATTGAAGTTTTAATTACTGACTCAGTTAGCCAACCTTCTGATTCTGTTACACAATACTACAATGATGATGATATTGAATTACAAGCCTTAATTTCTAAAGGCTCTCCATTTTTGAATGAGCCAATTACTATAGTCTATAAACTATATTATAAATCCCCAATAAATATATCTGATGCTAGAGAAACAGAGACTCCCAATTACAAGGATTTTTGGAGCCAAGTAATCAAAATTCCACAATTAAAAGTTGAAAGAGAAATTTATAAAGGACAAAATTATAATGTTGTTGAATGGAGAAAAGTAGTTCTATTTCCTCAAAAATCAGGAGAATTAGAAATTTCACCACTTTCATTAAATCTTGTACTTGATGTACCTACCGATAAAAGAGATTTTTTTGGAAACATAATATATGATCAAACATCTCAAATAATTTCTACAGGAATGCGTAGAATAAACGTAAGAGAGCTTCCAGAGGTTGGAAAACCTGTGAGCTTCTCCGGCGCTGTAGGCCAATTTGAATTTGATGTTATATTAAACAAAAATTCATTAAGAGCAACTGAATCATTTCAAGCTGAATTAAAAGTAAATGGTAAAGGCAATCTTAAACTATTTGACTTACCTGATATACTAGTACCTGGTTCAATGGAACTATTTGAACCAGAAAGAGAAGAATCAATTTCAACAAACTTGACAGGAATGAGCGGTTCAGTATCAAAATATTTTACTGTAGTTCCAAGATTTCAAGGCAGCTTTCCAATTGAGGAAGTTGAGTTTTCATATTTTGATCCTCAAACTGAAAGCTACAAAATACTTAGATCTCCTAGGCTGACTATAGATGTATATGATGGACCTTCATTAAATCCTTCTTTAATTTCAGAAAATGCTAATATTATTTCTTCAAATGAATCTTTTAGATTTATAAAGATTAAAGGAAACTTAAATAAATTTAATAATCAAAGATTTTTTGAATCAGATATTTTCTATGTTTTAGTAACTTCTCCCTTTGCAATATTAGCATCATTAATTGCATTTACATTTTATAAAAGAAATAGGAAGAAATCATCATTAGAGGTTGATAAGATCAAGAAAAAAGAGATAAAATCTATTTTAGAATCTGCTAAAAAATCGATTGAAGATAAAAATAGGTTTTATGATTTGATAGAAAAAGCAATTTTAAAAAGTTTATCCTTCAAATTTTCTATCACTATTGAAAGTTTTAATAAAGAAAAAATAAAGGATATAACTTCAAAAAAAGGATTATCTAATGATGACATATTATTAATAATTCAATTAATTGAGAATTGTGAAAAAGCCAAGTATTCTAGATCATCAAATATGATAATGAATAATGATTTAAGTAGTACTAGAAAAATAGTTGATATAATTTTATCACATAATAAATGAAAATCTTTCTTTTAATATTTTATATAATAAGTAATCAAAATTTAGATTCTATATTTCAAAGATCTAATGAATTCTATACAAATGGAGAGTATAATTTAGCTATTGAGGGATATGAAGAGATTTTAAAATATGGATTTGAAAGTTCTGAGTTATATTTTAATCTTGCAAATTCATATTACAAGCTGAATAATATTCCTGAGACTAATTTTTATTTTGAAAAAGCAAAATCTATATCTCCAAATGATGAAGATATACTTGTAAATCTTTCATATGCTCAAAATCTGAGAATTGATAAAATTGAAAAATTACCAGTTTCTCAAATACAAAGCTTCAAGATAAAATCTTTGAATCTTTTTTCTGAAAAATGTTGGTCAATACTTTTTATTGTTTTTATTTGGTTATCCTCTATAACATTTGGGTGTTATATTCTTATAAAAAATTCAAATCTTAAGAGGTTATTTTTCTCTAGTTCCATTGTTTTATTATTGATTGGTGGATTCTTATTAATTGTTAACATGGAAAAAAAATTATTACTTAATGAAGAATTTGCAATAATTTTTAATAAAGAAGTAGAGGTTTGGTCTGAGCCAAATAAAATTTCAGAGCTAAAGTTTTTACTCCACGAAGGAACAAAAGTTAAAAAAATTGATACAATTCAAGATTGGGTTAATATTCAGCTTGAAAATGGAACAATTGGCTGGATACAGTCATCAAGTATTAGAATTTTAGATTAAATTAGTTTCAATATCTTCATTAATCAATTCAATCGAATTAAATATAATCTCTGATAAAACATGAAGATTCATAATTATTTCAGATTCAATTATTAGCTCACCACTAACTAGATTAAATGAAAAAATTATCTTTACAAGAATCAGAAGTATCAGCAAAATTTTTAATCCACCAAAAACTGATCCAAGAAAGCTATTTAAAAACCCTAAATAAACAATTTTTGCAAGCTTAGTAAATCCTTTGGCAAAATAGACGATCAAGCTTTGAACAACAATAAATAAAAAAACAAAAGAAATTATATTTAATACTTCATAATTGATATTTATAAACTTCAAGATCTCATTTGATAAAATATTGTCAAGGTTGGTTGATAAAAAAAATGAAATAAAAAGTCCTATAAAACGAAAAACCTCTATAATCAATCCATTTTTAAACCCTTTGATTACTCCATAGCATATAAAT
Source organism: Bacteroidota bacterium (assembly GCA_038110465.1). GTDB lineage: Bacteria > Bacteroidota > Bacteroidia > Flavobacteriales > Flavobacteriaceae > Marisimplicoccus. Next base: position 43,072 of record JAYNJU010000006.1, read on the forward strand.
CCAATTATTAATAAATCAATTAAATTCATGAAACTTAATTTATATTTGCAATATACTCAACGTTGATAACAGAATATAATTTTATTATAAATAGATGTTAGATAAATTAGAAGAACATATAAAATATATTAATGGTTTCTCTTCAAAAGATATAAATGAATTAGAATCATTTAAAATTAAGTTTCTTGGAAGAAAAGGATTTATTAATGATTTATTCTCTGAATTTAAAAATGTGCCTGTCAATCAAAAAAAAGAGGTTGGCCAAAAAATAAATGAATTAAAAATTCTTGTTCAAGAGAAATACGAAGATTTAATTAAAACTGTTTCTAAAGTAAGTAATAAAATTGATGAAGATTTAACTAAGCCAGGTTTCCCTATATCCAAAGGAACTCTACATCCTATTACCTTAATTAAAAATAAGATTATTGAAATTTTTTCTAAAGTTGGATTTGAAATGTCTGATGGTCCAGAGATTGAAGATGATTGGCATAATTTTACAGCACTAAATTTACCAAAGTATCATCCAGCCAGAGATATGCAAGATACCTTTTTTATTCAACAAGATCCTGATATACTTCTAAGAACTCACACTTCTTCTGTCCAAGTAAGATATTTGGAGAACAACCCTCCTCCATTAAAAATTATTTCTCCAGGAAGAGTTTATAGAAATGAGGCTATATCCTCCAGATCTCATTGTATATTCCATCAAATTGAAGGTATTTATGTAGATGAAAACGTTTCTTTTGCAGACTTAAAACAAATGATTCTATACTTTACTAAGTCTATGTTCGGTAAATCTAAATTAAGGTTTAGACCTTCTTTTTTCCCATTTACTGAACCTAGTGCTGAAGTTGATATTTATTGGGGACTGGAATCAGAAACAGATTATAGAATTACTAAAGGAACAGGATGGTTAGAAATTATGGGATGTGGTATGGTTGATCCTCAAGTTCTTGAAAATTGTAATATAGACTCTGAAAAGTATACTGGTTATGCATTTGGATTAGGTATTGAAAGAATAGCAATGTTAATTTATCAAATACCAGACATAAGACTGTTTTTTGAAAATGATATTAGGTTTTTAAATCAATTTAAGTAATATCAAATTTTATACCCTGAGCAAGTGGTAGTTCAGAAGAAAAGTTAATTGTATTTGTTTGTCTTCTCATGTAGATCTTCCATGCATCAGAACCGCTTTCTCTTCCTCCACCAGTATCTTTTTCACCCCCAAAAGCTCCACCAATTTCAGCTCCAGAAGTTCCAATATTTACATTTGCGATACCGCAATCGCTTCCCCAATGAGATAAAAATATTTCAGCTTCTTTAAGATTGTTTGTCATTATTGCAGACGACAAACCCTGATCAACTTCATTTTGAATATTTATTGCATTTTCAACATTACCTGAGTACTTTATTAAGTATAAAATAGGCGCAAAAGTCTCTTTGTGAACTATTTCAATAGAATGGTCAACCTCTGCAATAGCAGGTTTAACATAACATCCACTTTTATAATCATCTCCACTTAAAACACCACCTTTTATTAAAAATTTACCACCTTGCTCAGTAATACTTTCTAATGCATTTTTATATATACTAACAGCGTCTTTATCTATTAGGGGGCCAACATGATTATTTGAATCTAAAGGATCTCCTATTTTAATCTGATCATATGCCCTCAGAAGTCCTTCTTTAACTTTATCATAAATGTCTTTGTGAACAATTAACCTTCTAGTTGAAGTGCAACGTTGACCACAAGTTCCAACTGCACCAAAAACAGCACCCATAATTGTCATTTTTAAATCAGCGTCTGGTGTAACAATTATTGCATTATTACCTCCAAGCTCTAAAAGAGTTTTTCCCAATCTTGAGCCAACTTTTTCTGCAACAATTCTACCCATTCTTGTAGATCCAGTAGCAGAAATCAAAGGTATTTCTCTAGATTCAGATAATAACTCACCTATCTTATAGTCGCCATTAATTAAACAAGACACACCTTCAGGAACGTCATTTTCTTTAAAAACTTCGCCAATTATTTTTTGACAAATTAGACTACAAAGAGGAGTTTTTTCACTAGGTTTCCATATAGTAGTATTTCCACAAATCCACGAAAGGGCAACATTCCAGCTCCAAACAGCTACTGGAAAATTAAATGCTGAAATTATCCCAATTATTCCAAGTGGATGATATTGTTCATACATTCTATGTGTAGGTCTTTCAGAGTGCATAGTTAAACCATGTAACTGTCTTGAAAGGCCAACTGCAAAATCACAAATATCAATCATCTCCTGAACTTCACCAAGTCCTTCTTGATATGATTTACCCATTTCATAAGATACTAGTTTACCAATTAATTCTTTTTCTTCTCTTAATTTATTTCCAAATTGTCTTACAAGCTCACCTCTTTTAGGCGCAGGAATTTCTCTGAATTTTTTAAAAGCACTATTTGAAATCTTAACTATTTCATCAAATTCTTTTTTAGTCCCTCCTTTTACTTTTCTGATTAAATTACCATCTACAGGTGAGTAGCTCTCAATAACTTCTCCAGATCCAAACCAATTTGAACCGGTTGAACAACCCTCTGATAGCTCATCTATATTATATTTTTGAAATAAATCTTTTAAATCAGTCATATATTATATTCTTGAAACTCTAATAGTATTTACCATTCCTTTTTTTTCCACTGGCATTGAGGTTAGATTTATAACTTTATCATCTTTCTGTAAATATTTATTTTCATAGGCAATATTATTTATTTGCTCAATTGTTTTATCAGTACTCTCTAATCCATCATAATAAAAAGCTTTAACCCCCCAAAGCAAGTTAAGTTGAGAAAGAATTCTTTTATTTGATGTAAATACCAAAATATGAGATTTAGGTCTCCAAGAGGAAATTTGATATGCAGTATATCCACTATTTGTAAGAGTACTAATTGCTTTTGCTTTGGTATCATTTGCTATTTTAGAAGCATGAAAACAAACAGACTTTGTTATAAATCTTTCTGACTCAAAATCAACAGGATGCTTATGTTTTAATGAAATTAAGTCAGAGTTTTCAACCTTACTTAAAATTCTTGAAATTGTTTGAATAACTTCAATAGGATGATCTCCTACAGAAGTTTCTCCTGATAGCATTACCGCATCTGCTCCATCCATAACAGAATTAGCAACATCATTTACTTCAGCTCTATTTGGATTTAAACTCTTCATCATACTTTCCATCATTTGAGTAGCAATTATTACAGGAATTCTAGCTTTTTTTGCTTTATTAACTAGTTTTTTTTGTATTAATGGTACTTCTGCAGCATTAATCTCTACTCCTAGATCACCTCTTGCAACCATAATTCCACTAGCAACTTTCATAATCTCATCTATATTTTTCACTCCTTCTGGTTTCTCAATTTTGGCTATTACAGGAATTCTATGATTAGAATTATTTTTGATTATTGAAATCAAGGATTCAATATCTGATTTATGTCTAACAAAGGATAACGCTATCCAGTCAACATTTTCTTTTGTTGCAAAAATTGCATCCTCTATATCTTTTTTGGTTAATGCTGGTTGAGAGATATTAGTATTTGGTAGATTAAATCCTTTGTTTGATGATAGATCTCCTCCTTGAATTACCTCTACTTGAATAGTATTCTTATTATCTGTCTTGATTGCTTTCAATATTATCTTACCATCATCAACTAATATTTTTTCACCTTTTTGGATATCTTTTGCTAGGTTTTTATAGTTTAAATAAATTTTTTCTTTATCTCCTAAAAATTCTTTATCTGTTTTTACTGTAATAATATCTCCTACACTTAGAGTAGTATTTTGTTTTATTTCACCTATTCTAAGTTTAGGCCCTTGTAAATCAGCAAGAATAGCAGTGTTTGAAGATGTTTTTTCATTTAAATCTCTAATGTTCTTAATTATCTTTTTTGCTTCTTCGTGGGAGGAATGAGAGAAGTTTATTCTTAAAACATCAACTCCTTCATTTATTAATTTCTCAATCATATCAATCGAAGAAGATGAAGGACCTAGTGTTGCAATTATTTTTGTTTTTTTAATCCTCTTCATAAATCTAAATTAAAATTTTCATCTATATTTTTTTCTGGTATTTTGTAAGAAATAGAAACTGTAGGAATATTCGACATCTTTTTTATCAAATTAGTTGTAGAAAAAAAGCAGTTTTGTTTAATTAAATAGTCAACTTGTTTAAGAGAATCTATCAAATATAATTCTTTTGAATCAGAGATGCTAAAAAGAGAGTCATTTGGTTTATTATCATAATTTTCAATTTTATACTTGTTAGGAAAAAGTTCAAAATCAATTCCTTTTTTTTCATTAACCCATTTAAAATGAGGGATTAAACCTAGATTATTTACTAATACATCTTTTTTAGATCTTGAAAAATTTGTAAAACAAAATCTATTCAGTTGATAAGCTAAGGAATAAATTTTCAAACCAGAATTTATTGCAATTAGCTTAAATCTTTCTTGAATTACCGAATCTAGTTTTAAAATCTGTCTGATATTTATGTCTTTAACCTATATCTTTTTAAATATAACACATGCATTATGTCCTCCAAAACCAAAAGTGTTAGACATGGCAATTTTAATGGATCTTTTTTGAGGAGAAGAAAAAGTAAAGTTAAGTTTAGAGTCTATGTCTTCATCATCATTAAAATGATTTATTGTTGGAGGAATCATTTCATGTTTAATAGCCAAAACGCATGAGATAGCTTCAACAGCACCTGCAGCACCTAGAAGGTGACCAGTCATAGATTTAGTAGAATTTATATTTAATTTATACGAATGATCTTCAAATACAGACTTTACCGCTTTTGTCTCAGCTACATCTCCTAAGGGTGTAGAAGTTCCATGCATGTTAATTAACTCTACATCAGATGGATCAAGTCCAGCATCATCCAAACAGTTCTTCATTACCTTTATTGCACCTCTTCCATCAGGGTGAGGTGCTGTCATATGATAAGCATCACAAGACAATCCACCACCAATAAGTTCAGCATATATTTTTGCGCCTCTATTTAAAGCATGTTCATATTCTTCTAGAATTAATGCTCCAGCACCCTCTCCAAGAACAAACCCATCACGATCTCTATCAAATGGTCTAGAAGCAGTCGAAGGATCATCATTTCTGGTAGATAGTGCGTGCATTGCATTAAACCCTGCAACTCCTGCAATTGTAACTGGAGCCTCAGATCCACCTGCAACTATTACATCAGCATGTCCAATTCGAATATAGTTTAATGCATCTATCAATGCATTAGATGAAGATGCACATGCTGATACAGTAGCATAGTTAGGCCCTTGAAACCCATATTTCATTGCTATTAAACCAGCTGCTATATCAGGTATCATTTTTGGAATAAAGAATGGATTAAACCTTGGTGTCCCGTCTCCCTCAGCAAAATTGAGTACTTCGTTTTGAAACGTTTCTAAACCTCCAATACCGGCCCCCCATATTACACCAACTCTATCAAAATTTGGACTTGATTCTATTAAGCTGGAATCTTTGATTGCTTCACTCGCAGCAACAATTCCATACTGTGAAAAACGATCATACCTTCTGAATTCTTTTTTTTCAAAATGATCAGCAGGATCAAAACCTTTTACTTCACATGCAAATTTTGTTTTGAAGTTTGAGGCATCAAAATAGGTAATATTAGAGCAGCCACTGGTTCCGCTTATCAAACCATTCCAATATGAGTTTAGATCATTACCAATAGGAGTCAAAGCTCCCATTCCTGTAACAACAACTCTCCTTGATGTCATTATTAAAATTTATTTTGACTTTTCGATAAACTCGATAGCTTGGCCAACAGAAACTATATTTTCTGCTTGGTCATCAGGAATTTGAATATCAAACTCTTTTTCGAATTCCATAATTAATTCTACTGTGTCTAATGAATCTGCCCCTAAGTCGTTTGTAAAACTTGCTTCAGGAACAACTTCATTTTCATCAACACCTAATTTATCTACAATTATTGCTTTTACTCTTGAAGAAATATCTGACATAATATTTTTGTTTATGAGTTCAGATGCCAAAATTAAAAAAACTTTATCTAAAACTCGTCTTAAAATCCTAAATTATACCTTTATTTGTTAAATAAAAAAACTTTTTTTCAATTATTATGAACCTCCATAATTTTATATGAAAAAAGAAGTAATAATTTTTATCTCCGGAAAAGGCACAAACGCTTTAAACATAATTGAATATTCAAAAAAAACTGATAGTTTTTGTGTTTCCCATATTTTCTCGAATAATATTCACTTTCAAAATGAAAAAATAAAAAACCCTGAGATTAAATACTTTCTATTCAAAAATGATGAATTAGACTTTAAGGTTTTAGAAGAGGTAAAAAAAATAAACCCTCAATTAATAATACTAGCAGGATTTTTAAAAAAAATACCTAAATCATTTATATCCCATTTTAAAAATAGAATAATTAATATTCACCCATCACTTCTTCCAAAATATGGAGGTATAGGAATGTATGGATCTGCTATCCATGAGAATGTAATAAAAAATAAAGAAATTAATACTGGAATTACAATTCATTATGTTTCCGAAGAATATGATGAAGGAAAAATAATTTTTCAAAAACCTATTCCAATTAATCAGGATGATGATGCTAAAACAATTGAAAAAAAAATTCATATGTTAGAATATGAATATTATCCAAAAATAATAGAGTCTCTTTTAAATTAATGAAAGCTAATAAAATAATTATTTATACTGATGGATCATCAATTGGCAACCCAGGGCCAGGAGGTTATGGAATAGTAATGTTATCTAAAAACCAAAATTATATAAAAGAATTTAGTGAAGGATACAAGTTAACTACAAACAATAGAATGGAATTACTTGCTGTAATAGTTGCCCTAGAGAAGATTAAAGTTAAAAATGCTGAAGTAGATATTTATACAGACTCAAAATATGTTTCAGATGCTGTTGAAAAAGAATGGGTATTTAATTGGGAGAAAAAAAACTTTAAGGATAAGAAAAATGAAGATTTATGGATAAGGTTTTTGAAAATCTATAATTTGCACAATATAAAATTTATTTGGGTAAAAGGTCATAGTAATAATAAGTATAATGATAGATGTGATAAACTGGCCAATAATGCAGCAAAAAGTAATAATCTTATTGAAGATATAGGATACAATAAAATTTAAAAATCAAAATTATGTCAAAAAAATCTTTATTAATAGTTGCTTCCTTGGCTTATGATGGAATTGAAACCCATGAAAATAAAGTAGATCATATTCTTGGAGGTGCAGGATCATATATATGCTTATCACTAAAACATTTTAAGGCAACCTGTTCAATTGTCTCTGTTGTTGGATATGATTTTGAAAAGGAAGATCTTGATTTACTAGAATCATGTGGTATAGATATTTCCGGAGTTGAAATTATACAAAACGATAAAACTTTTTATTGGAGTTGTATTTATAAGAATAATTTTAAAGAAAGAGTCACTACAAGAACAGACTTAAATGTCATGGAATACTTTAATCCTGTAATTCCTAAAAAAAATTTAAATCCTGATATTTTATTATTAGGAAATCTTCATCCGGATATACAATTAAAGGCAATTAAACAGCTTAATAAAAAACCTGATTTAGTAATACTAGACACAATGAACTTTTGGATTGAAAATTTTTGGGATTCTTTAAGAGAAGTTATAGCTAATTCAGACTTAATTTCTATAAATGATGAAGAATCTGAAATGATTACTGGCGAAAAAAATCTTGAAAAAGCTGCAGAAATTCTTCATGGTTTAGGCCCAAAATATGTAATTATTAAAAAAGCTGAAGCAGGTGCAGAGCTATTTAATTTTAATAATAAGTCAAAATTCAATGCTTTTAAAGTTACTAATGTAGTAGATCCTACTGGAGCAGGTGATTGTTTTGTTGGTGGTATAGCAGGATACCTAACTCAATGTGATGAAATATCATTTAAAAATATTGAGTCTGCAATTGCTTACGGAACTTCAATAGCTTCTTATAATGTTGAAAGTATGGGAACAAAAAACTTACTAAATTTGACAATGGAAGATATCAAATCAAGAATCAATACTATAAATTAGGTGAGTGACAAGATAAAACATGAATGTGGTATTTCTTTAATCCACTTAAAAAAGCCTTTAGAATTTTATACTCAAAAATATGGCTCTCATATGTATGGAGTTGATAAAATGTTTTTGATGATGGAAAAACAAAAAAATAGAGGTCAAGATGGAGCAGGTTATGCAAGTATTAAATTCAATCTTAAGCCTGGAGAAAAATATTTTTATAGAGTTAGATCATTTAAACAACAGGCAATTCACTCTATTTTTAAAAAAATAAATAAAAAATTATCAAATTTTTTAAAGACAAATAAAATCAATAAAGATTCCAAGGAATTCTATAAAAAGTCACCATTTATTGGAAATGTAATGCTAGGTCATGTTAGATATGGAACTTATGGAAAAAATTCAATTGATTATGTTCAGCCAATGATGAGACAAAACAATTGGATGAATAGAAACCTCATTTTAGCTGGTAACTTCAATATGACTAATACAGATGAACTTTTTAATAGCTTGGTTAAGCTTGGACAACATCCTAGAGAACAGTCAGATACTATAACTATAATGGAAAAAATTGGTCATTTTCTTGACTCTGAGGTCATAGCTAAATATAACAAGTATAAAAAAGATGGAATTAATAAGGTAGAGATGCCTCCTTTGATTGAGAAGAATTTAGATTTAGTCAAAATTTTAAAAAAATCAGCAAAAAAATGGGATGGTGGATATGTTATTGCTGGATTAATTGGTCATGGAGATTCATTTATAATAAGAGACCCTCATGGCATCAGACCAGCTTATTATCATGAAAATGATGAGGTAATTGTTGTAGCTTCTGAAAGACCAGCTATTCAGACCGTATTTGATATATCTTATTCTGATATCAATGAAATACCTCATGGAAATGCGTTAATAATTAAGAAAAATGGTAAGAGTCAGATTAGAGAAATTTTAAAACCAAAGATAAAAAAATCGTGTTCTTTTGAAAGAATTTATTTTTCTAGAGGTTCAGATGCTGATATATATAAAGAGAGAAAAATGTTAGGGAACCTACTTATCCCACAAGTGGAAAAAGCAATAAAAAAAGATTATAAAAACACTGTTTTTTCTTTTATACCAAATACTGCAGAGACTTCTTTTCTTGGATTAATTGAAAAAGCAAAAAAACATAACCCAAGAATTGAAAAAATTGCTATTAAAGATGCAAAGTTGAGAACATTTATCGCTGAAGATAAAGGAAGAGAAGACTTAGTAGCTCATGTTTACGATATTACATATGGAGTAGTTAAGAAATCAGACAATCTAGTGATTATTGATGATAGTATAGTAAGAGGTACTACTCTTAGGGAGAGTATATTAAAAATGTTAATTCGTTTAAATCCAAAAAAAATTATAATTGTATCCAGTGCTCCTCAAATAAGATATCCAGATTGTTATGGAATTGATATGGCTAAGATTGAAGATTTTATTGCTTTTAGAGCTGCTATAGAATTACATAGGGATAGAGGAACGTATGATAAGATAATCAGTGAAACTTATAAAAAATGCTTGAAAGCAAAAGAGTCTTTAAATTATAAAACTAACTATGTAAAGGATATTTACAAAGACTTTTCACAAGAAGAGATATCAATTAAAATGTCCAATATGTTATTGAGTTCTGAATCTAAAGTGGAGTTAGATATTATTTTTCAGAAAGTTCAGAATCTTCATAAAGCATGCCCAAACCATAAAGGAGATTGGTACTTTACAGGCAATTACCCAACTAATGGAGGAAATAAAGTTGTGAATCAAGCATTCATTAATTTTGTAGAAGGAAATTCTAACAGAGCATACTAAAACTATAATAAAAAATAATTTTTAAATAAGTTTTTTTTATTTAAAAAAAATCATAAATTGAACATACCAGAACATAAGTAGGTTAAGTTCATGGTAAGATTTGGGGCAAAAAAAGGGGGGTTACCCCCTTTTTTTATACTTCTAAAAACTTTTGATTTACAACTTCCCAGTTAATAACATTAAAGAAAGCATTAATATAATCTGGTCTTCTATTCTGATAATTTAGATAATATGCATGCTCCCATACATCAAGACAAAGTATAGGAGTTCCACCACATCCATTTGGCATTAAAGGATTATCTTGATTGGCTGTAGAGCAAATTTCAAGCTTATTATTACCGTGAGAACACAACCAAGCCCATCCAGATCCAAATCTACCAGCAGCGGCATTCTGAAACTCACTTTTAAAATTTTCAAATGAACCAAAATTAGAATTTATAGAATCTAAGATTTCATTAGTTGGCTCACCTCCACAATTAGGTCCCATAATTTCCCAAAATAAATTATGATTATAGTACCCCCCTGCATTATTTCTTAGGCCACTATTTTCTAGATCTAAAGATTTAAGTATTTCTTCAATATTCTTTAACTCATTATCTGAGCCTGATATGATATTATTTAAATTATTAGTATATCCATTATGATGTTTTCCATAATGAATTTCCATAGTTTTTGTATCTATATTTGGTTCTAATGCATCAAAAGCATAATTTAATTTTGGTAATTCAAAAGCCATAATTTTTTTTTACAAAATTAGAATTATTTTAATAAGTATCAACACAGTAAATGAACTACTCTTTTAAGATTATTAATTCTTCAGCTGGATCAGGTAAAACTTTTAATCTAGCAATCGAGTTTATATCAAAAATTTTAACAGAAAAAGATCCTAATCATTTTAAAAAGATGATTGCTTTAACATTTACAAATAAAGCATCATCAGAAATGAAAGATAGAATATTACAATATCTTTTAGAATTGAAAAATTCTAATAATGAATTATTAAAAAAAATCTTTCAAGAAAAGACAGGGTTAGAAGTCAATTTAATACAAAAAAAATCTGAAATGTCCCTAAAGAGAATATTAGATAATTATTCATATTTCAATGTTTTAACTATTGATAGTTTTACAAATGATATTCTTAAATCTTTTGATTTTTCAAATGACCAACAAACAGACTATAAAATAGAATTAGATTCAAGCGTTATTATCGATAAAGTTATTGATCAACTATTTGAAGATTTAAAAAATGATAATTACTTAAAGGAATTATTTATTCAATTTTCTAAGTTTAAAATATTTAACAATAAAAGTTGGGATATTTCTTTTGATTTACAAGAATTCCTATTATTTCTAGAAAAAGAGTCTAACAAATTTCAAATTGATTTTTTTAAAGAAAAAAATGAAAAATATTTTATTAATACTAGAGAAGAAGCTTTCAGCTTATTGAAAAAAAAGAAAAGGGATATAAAAGTTTATGCAAAGAAATGTTTGAATTTATTTCAAGAAAAAAAAATACAATCTGAAGATTTTAAAGGAAGTTATTTTCCTAATTTTTTGAATTCTTTAATTAATGATGATAATATATACTATAATAACTCAATTGAAAATGCTCTTGAAGGAAACACAAGATTATACAATAAATCACTTATTGATAATAAAGTTAAAATTATAGAACAAATAAGACCTGACTTATTAGACAATTACTATAATATAAAAAAAACAGTTGTTGATATAAATATCTTAAACTCTCTACTCCTTTATCTCCCAATTTTATCAATTATTCCCAGGGTAAATCAAAAAATAAATAAAATACAAAAAGCAGATAATCTTAAATTAATTTCAAAATTCAATTATGAACTTAATAATTTAATTACATCTTATGATACACCTGAGATTTATGAAAAACTTGGATCAAAGTATAATGATTTTTTTATTGATGAATTTCAAGATACATCTGAGCTTCAGTGGAAAAACTTAATTCCTTTAATTTCTAATTCAATACATAGCGAAGATCATGACGGTTCAAAAGGCTCACTTTTATTAGTTGGCGATCCAAAACAATCAATTTATAGATGGAGAGGTAGTAGAATAAATCAGTTTATCAATCTTATTATAAATGAAAATAATCCATTTCATGTTGACCCAAAAATTGTAAATATTAATACTAATTACAGAAGCTCTAATAAAATTGTAGAGTTTAACTCTGAGTTTTTTTCTTTCGTTTGTAACAAGCTAAATCTAGATATTTACAATACAGACCTATTAAATTTTAAACAAAAAACATCAAAAAAAGATGATGGGTATTTAGAGGTTCATGAATATATAAATGATAACTTTTATATTGAAATTGAGAGTAAAATTAATGATTTACTAAGTAGAGGTTTTCTTCCATCAGATATAGCAATATTAGTTAGAAAAAATAATCAAATAAAAGATCTAATTGAAAATATTAAGTCTGAGAATTTTGAATTACTTTCCAATGATGCTCTTAATATAAATACTTCATCTGATGTCCAGTTTATAATTTCAATCTTTAAGTTAAGTACCTCAGTAAATAAAATTGAAAAAAGAAATATCTTAAAATTTCTTTACAATAAAAACTTTTTTAGAGATTCATACTTAAATCTAAATCAATGTTTTATAAATAATCTATCACTTGAGAGTTTACCTGATTTTTTTAATAATATCACTAAATCAAAATTTGATTTTAAATTTTTTATAGACTTAGACTTAATTCAATCATTTGTTTATTGCTGTAAAACTTTTAAGCTAGACTTAAATAACATCTACTTAAAATCACTTTTAGATGATATTTATGAGTTTAACAGTGATCAAAAAAAATCTGTGAGTGAGTATTTAAATCATTGGGAAAAAAAATCTGATACAATTAACCTAAGCTTACCAGATAATAATAATTCAATAATAACTTCAACAATACATAAATCTAAAGGTCTAGAATTTCAAGCTGTAATTATGCCTTTTATGAATGAGAAATTAGACGAAGCTAACTTTAATGAAATTTTATGGCTCCACGAACCAATTAAAGAATTGAAAAAATTTGAGTGGGTACCAATAAAGAAATCAAAAATGCTAATAGATGGTGGAAGTATAACTAAAGATATATACGATAGTTGTGTTTTAAATAATTTAATTGATTCAATCAATCTTTTATACGTAGGCTTTACAAGACCAAAAAAAGAATTATATATTTTTTTAGAAAATAAAAATTACATTCATAATACATACTCTTCTTTGATTAAGGATTTCTTAAATTTTAAGAATTATGATAATAAATTTAAAATTGGCAATAAAACAAGAATAAAAAAAGAAGAGAAAAAGCAAATTAAAAATAAAAGTCATGTAAAGATATTAGCTGCATCAAAAAATGTAAACCAAGCAATATATGTATCAGAAACCTTAAAAGAAATATTAAGAGTAAATGAATCAGCAAATGTTTATATATACCATTTTGATAAAAATTTTAAAACTTTAATTGAAGTCTTCAAAAATTCAGAATCTTCTAAATACTCTGATATACATTTTTTAGAATCTGATAAGTATAATTTTGATTATGTCATTTTGACCAATCTTAATGAAGGATTATTCCCTTTTTATGAAATCAATGATTCAGAACGAAAAGATAATTATTTATCTGATTTTGAATCATTGGATAATCAATCAAAAGAAATTCGTATTTCTAATTTGTTTTACAGACTAATTAAAAATGCTAAAGAAGTTTACCTAACTTATGACACTGATTTAAGATCAATATCTAATGGAGAGGAAAGTAGATTTATTAAACAATTAAAATTTTTGAATCAAGATAATATTAATGTTTCAATGGAAACTTTAAATGACAAAATAATTTTAAATCAAGAAAAAAATGAAACTATTAAAATAGATGACATTATTAGAAATAAAATTCAAGAGTTGTTTAATGATGGTATTTCAGCTTCAACTCTTAATCTGTTTATCAAAAATCCATATTTATTTTATGAGCAAAAAATTTTAGGTATTAATGATTATGAAGAGACTAAATACTTAAATTATATGGATCAAGGCACACTAATTCATAAAGTTATTGAAAAGATTTACACTCCATATATAAATAAAGTTTTAGAAATAGATTATCTGGATAAAATAATAGAAAAAATTGATGAGATTACAGATTCAACATTTTTTGAACTTTACTCAAAAAAACCAGATGGTAAAAATTTAATTTTTGTAGAAATTGTTAAAGAGTATATCAAAAGAATAATTGAATTTGAGAGAAAAATCATAAAAAGAGATAAAGTTGAAATAAAGATTCTTTTTGTCGAGAAAAAATTATCATCTTTTATAGAATTAAACGGAGAAAAAGTTAAAATTAGAGGAATTATTGATAGAATAGATCTATTAAATGGCGAATTAAGAATTATTGACTATAAGTCTGGATTAGTAAATCAAAAAAACCTAGATATAAATTATTTAAATTCAATTCAAAATGATAGCAAATTTTCAAATCTTCTGCAGCTATTGATTTATAAATTATTGGTTTTAAATAATTATAAGGAATATAAATTGAAAGAATTAGGAATCTATTCTTTTAAAAAAATTGATAATCAGTTTTTAACTATTAAGGATCATTTTAAAGTATCTATTGATGAAATAAAGAAAATTGTTTCAGATATTCTAATAGAAATTATCGAAACTAAAGAGTTTATTGATTCGGGAAATCCTTCATAACAAGATCAGATACTATCTTACCTGAAATAAGTGACGGAGGAACACCTGGGCCTGGAACTGTTAACTGGCCTGTAAAAAAAAGTCCTTTAACTTTTTTACTTTTAATTTTAGGTTTGAAAATTGAAGTTTGTAAAAGGGTATTAGCTAGTCCATAAGCATTTCCTTTATAGGAATTATAATCATCTGTAAAATCTTTTATACAATATGATTTCTTGTATACAATATTATCTCTAATTTTTTCTCCGGAAACTTTTTCTATCCTATCAATTATAATATTAAAATATTTTTCTCTTAAATCTTGAGTATCATTTAATCCAGGTGCAATTGGCATCAAAATAAAACAATTCTCACATCCTTCTGGAGCCATAGTATTATCTGTTTTAGAAGGAAAATTTAAATAAAATAAAGGTGATTCAGGCCATTTTGGATTATCATAAATTTCAGATGCATGTTTATTAAAATCTACATCAAAAAAAAGATTATGATGATCAAAATTTTCAACTTTTTTATTAATGCCTAAATAAAACAATAGTGATGATGGAGCAAAAATTTTTTTACTCCAAAATTTTTCAGAATATCCTCTATACTTTTTATCAATTAGTGCTTCTGTATGGTTATAGTCTGCACCACTTATTATGATATCAAAATCATAAATATCTCCATTACTCTTAACACCTATTACACTATTATTTTCGATTAATATTTCTTCTACAGCTCTACTTGAATAAAACTGAACACCTTTTTCTTTTGCAAGTTCAATCATTGATTCTACAATCTTGTACATTCCACCTTTTTCAGGAAACCAAGTTCCTAATCCAAAGTCAGCATGGTTCATAATATTATAAAAAGCAGGAGTGTTTTCTGGTTTTGCTCCTAAAAAAAGAACTGGGAATTCAAGAATTTGACGAATCTTCTTGTGTTTGAATTTTTTTGCAATTTCAGACTTAATATCAGTTAAAAAGTACCTAATTCTTTTTAAAGTTTGAAAAGTAATAAGTTCTAAAATTGAAATACCAGGCTTATATACAATTTTATCCATTGCAATTGAATAATTTTTTTTTGCCTCACTCATAAAATTGAATAACTTTTTTGAAGATCCTTTCTCAAGATTTTCAAAAGTTTTTGCAATTTCATATATATCCCCCTTAATCTCTATTTCATCATTAGTCCCAAAAAAAACCTTATAAGCAGGATCAAGCTTTTTTAAAGTATAGTAATTTGATACAGTTTTATTGAAGTCATTAAAATATTTTTCAAAAACATCAGGCATCCAATACCATGAAGGTCCCATATCAAAAGAAAAACCTTTTGCTTTAAAATTTCTTGCTCTTCCTCCATAAGTGCTATTTTTTTCAAAAATAGTAACTTGATAGCCCTTATCCGCTAAATAAGTTGCAGCAGAAATAGAGGAGAAACCTGAACCAATGATCAAAATTTTTTTAATCATTTTTTTGATGTGACGTAGTCATATAAAATGGCACCAAGAACTACAACCATTGAGAAAATAACTATAAATGCAACAAATGATTTACTCATCTTTAAAATATTGAATGGTAAAAGTATAAAATATCGTAGATTTAGTTGAATAATGAATCATATTTTAAGCTTTAATCTATCGCTATTAATTGTTTTACTTATCTCATGTAGTGGTAATACAACCATTTCAAATGAAATTATTGAGCAAGAGAACATAGAATTTGAATTAGATTACACAATTCCAATTGTTATTGAAAAAGAATTAAAAGATAATCATAATTTAGATGACTGGTCTGAGTTTTTAATACTTGAAAATAATATTTTAATATTAGCAAATTCGATAAATGGATATGTTGAAAATGATGCAGTTTATCTTGAAGATATTCTAAATAAACTTTCAAATAATTCTTCAAATATCCTAAAATCTGAATTTGAATTATTAAATAAAAGCTCAGAAATAAAAGGAAGATTAAAACTATTGAACATTCAAATACAAAAAACTAAAATTAATATTTCAAGTATTGATAAAAAAAATGGAATTGAAGAACTAGATAAAATTTTTACTTATTATAATTATTCAGTGAATATGATACAATCTATTATTAATGACTCTAGTTATTAAAGGTGTTTTTTAATTTATTTATTTGAAATTCAATTTCAGAATCTTCAACTCTTCTAAAAAGTATTTCAATTTGCTCTAATTTAAAATCATAATTAATCAAGTTTGATAAATCATTAAGACATGACCAGTCAGAGCAATTAACACCAATCATTTTCTTTAATTTAGTTGATGTAAAAGGTAAAAATGGTTCGCTCAAAACTGAAAGATATGTTAAGATTTTAAATGAGGTATTTAGAATTTGATTAACTCTATCAGGATCTAAATCTTTTAACTTCCATGGTTCACTATCTGCAAGATATTTATTTCCTAATCTAGCAATGGAAATTAAATTTTTCAATGCTTCTCTAAACTTAAAATCATTCAAATTATATTCTAGGTTTTCTTTTAATGATAAAACTTCATTTATAATATTTTTATCAAAATCAATATTCTCCTTAGGATTAGGAATTTTACCATTATAATATTTGACAATTAATGAAAGAACTCTATTGGCAAAATTTCCATAAATTGAAACAAGTTCACTGTTATTTCTGGTTTGAAAATCCTTCCATGTAAAATCGTTATCCTTTGTTTCAGGGCAGGTAGAAGTTAATACATATCTTAAAACATCTTGCATTTCAGGAAAGTCAGTTAAATATTCATGAAGCCAAACTGCCCAATTTCTGGAAGTAGAAATTTTGTCGCCTTCTAAATTTAAAAATTCATTTGCAGGAACATTTTCAGGGATAATGAAACCTCCATACATTTTAAGCATAATTGGAAAAATTATACAGTGAAAAACAATATTATCCTTACCAATAAAATGAATCAAATTAGTTTTATCATCTTTCCAATATTTTTCCCAATCTTTTTTATTTTTTTCTGCCCACTCAATAGTCGATGAAATATATCCAATTGGAGCTTCAAACCATACATATAAAACCTTGCCTTTTTCTCCTTCAACCTCAACTGGGATCCCCCAATCTAAATCTCTTGTAACAGCCCTGGGTTTTAATCCACTTTCTAACCATGCTTTAACTTGACCTACTACATTAGGCTTCCAGACATCTTTTTTTTCTTTTGTTATCCATTTTTCAATGAAATCTTCAAATTCATCTAGTTTAATGTAATAATGCTTAGTATTTTTTTTTACAGGTTTTGAATTAGAAATGGTAGACTTTGGATTTATCAATTCATCTGGACTAAGTGTTGAACCACATTTTTCACATTGATCACCATATGCTTTATCAAAAGCACAAATTGGACAAACACCAATTATATATCTATCAGCCAAAAATTGATTTTCTTCTTCATCAAAAAACTGTTTAGATTCTATTAGCTTAAACAATTTTTTTTCTTTTAAAGTTTCAAAAAAATCTAGTGATGTACTATGGTGAATTTTACTAGATGTCCTAGAATAATTATCAAAAGTAATTCCAAAATTTTCAAGTGATTCATTAATTAATTTATGATATTTATCTACTAATTCTTTTGGAGTTAATGAGGCTTTTTTTGATGCTAAAGAAATTGCTACTCCATGCTCATCACTTCCACAAATAAAAGCAACATCGTTATTAGACAATCTTTTATATCTAGCATATATATCAGCAGGAATATAAACACCTGCTAAATGCCCTATATGAATGGGTCCATTAGCGTATGGTAGTGCTGCAGTAATTGTAAAAGTTTGCTTATTCTTTGTCATTAAAAACTATTGATAAGTCTCTAAAATCTTTCCAAGATAAAATATTAAATTAGTAATTGAAACTATTCCATCTATGTTTTTAATATTTGATACTGAAACTACAGGCTTGCCAAAAAAGTGGAGTGCTCCCTTGACAGATTTTGATAATTGGCCAAGAGCAATTCAAATTGCATGGCAATTACATGATTCTGGTGGAAAATGTATCTCAAATCAAAGTCATATTATTTATCCCAAAGGATTTTCTATCCCTTTTGACTCTGAAAAAATTCATGGAATATCTACTGATCTTGCAAAAAAAATTGGGGTAGAGGTCAATTTTGCACTAGAAAAATTCAAAGAAGACTTAAATAAGTCAGACTTTATATGTGGGCATAATTTAAACTTTGATGAAAAAATTTTAGGTGCTGAATTTTTAAGAATTGATGGTACAAATCCACTTCAAGATTTTCCAAAAATAGATACTTGTACCGAAGAAACTGCTCAAATATGTCTTCTTCCTGGAGGAAGAGGCAGGAAATATAAATTACCTACATTAATTGAATTATATCAACATTTATTTAAAGAAAAATTTGATTCTGCACATAATGCATCAGCAGATGTAGAAGCTACTGCACT
>JAYNJU010000007.1:0-2072 GCA_038110465.1 Bacteroidota bacterium
TTTATTGGGCAATTATCAAATGCAGAGAAAATTTCAGATCCTTTAGGATAACATACTGATGATGAATATTCATTTTTTACAAATGAAATAAGCTCTTTAAAATAATCTTTATTGAATTCTGTGTCTAGAAGATCTTTCCAGGAATCTTCAATTTTTATTGACATCTTTAGGATCCTTAAGTTTGCCAACTGATTTTGCAACAATCATAGAAACTGCAGCATCACCTGTAACATTCACTATAGTTCTACACATATCAAGTGGTCTATCAACTGCAATTATAAGAGCTAATCCAGCTTCTGGAATACCAGCTTGGCCAAGCACGATTACCAGCATTACAATTCCAGCACTTGGAACAGCTGCAGCACCAATAGAAGCAAGCGTTGCAGTTACAATAATTCCTAGTTGAGCTCCAAGACTAAGATCTAGACCAAAGGCCTGAGCTATAAATACTGCTGCAACTGCCTGATAAACACTTGTTCCATCCATATTTACTGTAGCACCAATTGGAAGAACAAAACTTGTAATTTCTTTATCAACTCCTAGTTTATTTTCTGCACAATCCATTGTAACTGGAAGAGTTGCAGCACTTGAACTCGTTGAAAAACCTAGTAATTGAGCAGCTGATATACCTTTCATAAAAAATGAAGGATTTGTATTGGTAATAACTTTTACAAGAATATTATATACAATTATCATTAAAATAAGACCAATAATTAATGTAAGTGAATACATACCAAGAGCTATAAATAAGTCTAAACTAGGTGACTCCACAACTAGTGTAGCTAAAAGGGCAAAAACTCCGTATGGAGCTGATTCCATAATAAGGTCTATTAATTTTAGAATAATTGAATTTAAACCGTCAAAAAAATCTTTTACTGGTTTGGCATGTTTTGGATCAATTAAAATAATACCCACTCCAAAAAATATTGCAAAGAATATCACTTGAAGCATATTTCTATTATTTGTAGCAGCATCAAAAATGTTTGAAGGAACTATATCAACCAAAGGTTGAAGTGGACCACTCTCAGCTTGTTGTTGAGCTTGTTGCTGTTTCTCAATAACACCTTGTTCATATTCTTGAACAAGGTCTATTCTAGTTTCTTCTGTGATTGTACTTCCAGGTTGAACTATATTAACAAGGATAAGTCCAATTATAACCGCAGTTACCGTTGTACAAATATAAATTCCAAGTGTTCTAGTACCAATAGTAGACAACTTTGAAATATCTTTTAAATCCGATATACCCTTTACTAATGATGCAAGAATTAATGGCATTGCAATCAATTTTAAAAGGTTAATAAATATTGTTCCAAATGGCTTAACCCAATCTTTAATAAAGTCAGATCCAAAACTGGTCTGAGACATCACAAGACCAAATACTACTCCTAATGCCATTCCAATAATTATTTTCCAATGCAGCTTCATAATTAGATTTTTGAAAGTTTATTTAATAAAAAGTAATCAGCTAATACTAGAGCTGACATAGCTTCAACTATGGGAACTGCTCTTGGAACTACACAAGGGTCATGTCTACCTTTCCCACTGACTTTTACTTCATTTCCATGACTATCAATAGAATCTTGATCTCTCATGATGGTTGAAACAGGTTTAAATGCTACGTTAAAATATATATCCATTCCATTTGAAATTCCACCCTGAATTCCTCCAGAATAATTTGTTTTAGTTGATCCATCTGAATTAAAAGAGTCATTATGTTCTGAACCATTCATAGCTGATCCAGAAAATCCACTTCCAAACTCAAATCCTTTTACGGCATTAATTGAAAGCATTGCTTTTCCGAGTTCTGCATGAAGTTTATCAAAAACTGGCTCACCAAGACCAATCGGTACATTTCTGATTATACATGAAATTATACCTCCAACTGTATCACCATTTTTTCTAGTTAGCTTAATAAGATCCTCCATTTCCTGAGACTTATCAAGATCTGGACATCTTACAATTGATTTTTCAATATTTTCAAAGTTTACATTTGATATGTCGTAGTCATATTTAATCTTACCAACAGAGGAAACAAAAGCATTATACTTTACATCTTTTAGAAGAAGTTTTGC
>JAYNJU010000007.1:2172-61218 GCA_038110465.1 Bacteroidota bacterium
TACCAACAGAGGAAACAAAAGCATTATACTTTACATCTTTTAGAAGAAGTTTTGCTATTGAACCAGCAACAACTCTTACAACAGTCTCTCTAGCTGAGCTTCTACCACCTCCCCTATAATCTCTAAATCCATATTTTTTATCATATACAAAATCAGCATGAGAAGGTCTGTAACTATCTTTAATATGGGAATAATCTTTAGATTTTTGATCTTGATTTACTATAATAAATCCTATTGGAGTACCTGTAGTTTTACCTTCAAAAGTTCCAGAAAGAAATTCAACTGAATCATCTTCTTTTCTTTGAGTAACAATTTTTGATTGTCCTGGCCTTCTTCTATTTAATTCTGAATTAATAAAATCTAAATCTATTTCAACACCAGCTGGACACCCATCAATCACACCTCCAAGTGCTTTACCATGAGATTCACCAAATGATGAAATTTTAAAGATATTTCCGAATGAATTTCCAGCCATAGCTTGAATTATAAAGATAAGACCTTATATCAAAAAATTCTACCAGGATTTAAGATATTTTTTGGGTCAATAGATTTTTTAATCAATCTCATTAGGTTAATTTCATCTTCGCTTCTACTTTTTATTAGATATTTCTTTTTATCAAGACCAATACCATGTTCTGCAGAAATAGACCCATTAACTTTTTCAGTAGCATTATAAATAACATCATTAATAGCTGACTTTAATTCTTTATCATCTGAATCTTTACCTATTATAAAATGAATATTTCCATCAGCTATATGACCAAATGGAAAAATAGTCTTTACACCATCTACTGACTCTAATTTTGTTGAAATTTGATCTATAACATCACCTATTAAGTCAACTGGTATACTTATATCAAATTGTTGATCAAATTCTTTTTCTTCAGCAAGAACAGCAACATCTTCTCTAATACCCCAAATATTTAATTGCTCTTTTTCATCTTTACCAATTACAGCGTCTTCAATTATTCCACTATTAAGAGAATCCATAACTGCATTTTCAAAAAAAGTATAATCATTGTCAAAATCTCCTCCCATAAATTCAATAAAAACATAATACTTGTAGCTATCAGGTAAATATTTTTTATAAACTGTTTTATCGCTTACCATTTGAGTGTAAGTTTTATTCCATAGCATCTCAAATCCTGTTAAGTTTTTTGAAATTTTATTTTCCATGAATCTTAACAACTCCAGAACCTTACTATAATCATTTATTGCAGCTAAGGCTGTATATCTTGTTTTTGGATGCTGATAAAGCCTAAGAACAACTTTAGTTACTACTCCAAGAGTTCCTTCAGAACCTATAAAAAACTGCTTCAAATCATATCCAGAGTTATCCTTCATCAATTTTTTTAGTGATGAAATTATAGTACCATCAGGAAGAACAACTTCTAAACCTAAAACAAGATTTCTGGTCATTCCATATTTAAAGACCCTTAAGCCACCTGCATTAGTTGAAATTGCACCACCAATTTGAGCAGAACCTCTTGCACCAAAATTTAAAGGAAGCAAAAGGTCTTTTTCTTTAGCAGCGTTTATTAGATCTTCAATAATAGCTCCTGATTCACATGTGAGAGTTTTTCCTTTATCATCTATTTCTAGAATATTATTCATCTTTTCAAGTGAAATAACCACTTGATTATTATTTGCGATTGTAGAACCTACAAGATTAGTTAACCCTCCGTGAATAATTACTTCTTGATGATTATCATAGCATATTTTTAAGATGGATGATACTTCTTTTGTATTTTTTGGTTGTAGAAGACAAATAGAATCTAATGGTATATCTGTTTTCCATATATGATAAAATCTACTTTTTAATGAACTCCCAGTGATTATTGATGAGTCATCTAGAATAGTTTTAAATGAATTAATTAACTCTTTATAGTCCATTTTAACTTAACATTACGTTAACTCAAGATATTAAATTTAAAAAACTAAATTTGCAGTGTGAAAAATAAATTTATCAAATTATCGGCATTATCGTTAGTTTTAGCTACAACGTCTTGTAGTAACAAAAACGGTTATACAATTGATGGATCAGTTAATGTAGAAGATAACACTAAAGTTTATGTGCTTCAAGCTGACCAAAATAATCAACCATATATTCAAGATTCAACATCTGTCAAATCAAACAAATTCTCTTTTAAAGGAATTTCTGCAACACCAGAAATCAGTTATTTACAAGTTGAAGGTGTTAATGGATATGTAATGGTAATATTAGAAAAAGGTTCAATTAAAGCTGATATTTATAGAGATAGTATCTCAAAATCCTCGGTTACCGGTACAATTTCTAATGATGATTTTATAAAATATAAAGCAGAAACAAAATCTCTAGTTGATTACATGAACGAAGTATCTTTTGCAACTCAAAATGCAATCATGGATGGTGATATGGCTACTGCTGAAAATCTTCAAAAAGATTACAAAAGAAAAGAACAAGAAGTACTTCTTTATGAATGGGATTTCATTATAGATAATTTAGATTCTTACATGTCTGCTTTGCTTTTGGAAGTATTTATGGTTGAAAATAAAGTAAATAAGGATAGTATTATTGATGTATATGAAAGTTTTTCAAACAGGATTAAAGTAAGTAATGTTGGTAAAAATATAGCTGACTTACTGAATCAATATGCTGATCCTATTGAAGTTGGAGAAACTGCTCCAGATTTTACAGGACCATCTGTTGATGGTACTAATATTACTTTCAGTAAGGTCCTAGGTAAGGTTACCCTTCTTGATTTCTGGGCTGCTTGGTGTAGACCTTGTAGAGTTGAAAACCCAAATTTAGTTAGACTTCATAATAAATATAAAAACGAAGGTCTTCAAATTGTTGGTGTTTCTCTTGATAGAACTAAAGATCAATGGTTACAAGCAATTGAAGATGATGCTTTACCATGGATACATATTTCAAATCTAGACTTTTGGAATGATCCTATTGCAAGAAAATATAGTATTAGGGCTATTCCTCAATCTTATTTAGTAGATGAAAATGGTATTGTAATTGGTAAAAATCTAAGAGGTAACGATCTAGAAGAAAAAATTAAATTTGCATTATCATTAAATGATTGATAATTGCATTTTCTAGTTTATATTCTTTCTTACCCACTAATTAAAATTTTATCCATAACTCCTTTTAGGATACTTTATTTTGTATCTGATATAATTTCCTTTTTACTGCACAAAGTTTTTAAATACAGATTAAGTGTTGTAAGAAATAATCTAAAACTAGTATTTAATGATAAGACTGATAGTCAATTAAAAAAAATTGAGAAAAACTTCTATAAATATTTTTCAGATATAAGTTTAGAGAGTATTAAACCTTTAGGAATGAGCAAAAAGCAAATGATTAAGAGATGTACATACGAAAATATTGAGGTATTGAAAAAAATTCAAGAAAAAAAGAAAAACATCATTCTAATATGTGGCCATTATTCAAATTTTGAATGGCTTAATTCAATTGGATACAATACTTTAGGAAATGTTTATGGTATCTATACTCCTATGACAAATAAATATATTGATAATTTATTTCAAAAAATTAGGAAAAAACATGAGGCATATTTAATCTCACGATATAAGATCAAAGATTTTATGAATAATCTTGATCCTGAAAAATATTATTTATTTGGTTTCGCTGCTGATCAGTCACCAAGAAAAGTTGGAAAGTCATACATCAATTATTTTCTAGGTCAAAAGGTGCCTATATTCACTGGCGCTGAAAGATTTTCAAGAGAATTCAACTTATCGGTTGTATTTGCAGATGTCACTAGAATAAAAAGAGGATTTTATAAGACAACATTTACAGAAATTTTAGATAAAAAAGACAGTGAATATAGTATTACCGATCAATTTATTAAATTACTTGAAAGTCAAATTAAAAGAGATCCGAGTCAGTATTTTTGGACTCACAACAGG
The DNA here is from genome assembly GCA_038110465.1 of Bacteroidota bacterium. Classification (GTDB taxonomy): domain Bacteria; phylum Bacteroidota; class Bacteroidia; order Flavobacteriales; family Flavobacteriaceae; genus Marisimplicoccus. The sequence continues at coordinate 6,091 of JAYNJU010000007.1, forward strand.
TTTAAGCATTTGATGAACTAGGATAAATCCTTTATTTCTTTTTCAATCATTAAAGCTATATCATCTGCTATATTTTGAGAACTTGACTCAGAAAAAATTCTTACAATAGGCTCAGTATTAGATTTCCTCATGTGCACCCACCCATTATCGAAGTCAATTCTAACACCATCTTCTGTATTAGGAGATAGATCAGAATATTTATTTACAATTTTGTCAAATGCTGAGTCTATTAATGCAGAATCTTTTAATGATATCTTGAGCTTTTTCATGTAGTAAATAGGATAATCTTTCATTATCTCAGAGACAGCTTTACCTTTTTTTACGATTAATCCTAGGAATAAAGCGATCCCTACAAGAGCATCTCTTCCATAATGAAGCTCTGGGTAAATTATACCTCCCCCACCTTCTCCTCCAACAATAGCTCCAACTTCTTTCATTTTTTTTACTACATTCATTTCTCCTACAGGAGTAAAGTAATAATCGCAACCATACTTTTTTGTAATGTCTTTTAATGCATTTGATGAAGATAGAGTTGACACAGTAGATCCTTTCTTTTGTGAAAGAACAAAATCAGAACATAATACTTGTGTATTTTCCTCACTTAATATTTCACCATTTTCATCAAAAAAAACTAATCTGTCAACATCAGGGTCAACAGCAATTCCAAAGTCTGATTTATTCTTTACAATTTCTTTGGATAATTCTTCTAAGTTTTCTTTTAAAGGTTCAGGAGTATGTGAGAATTTACCCTCAATTTCTGAATTTATAATTTGATATGAAATATCAAGTTTATCAAGAAGCTTAGGAATAGAAATTGCCCCACCAGAATTTATGGCATCAGCAGTTATATTGATATTTAATTTTTTAATATCATTTATTGGTAAAATTTCAAGATTGACAATTGCATTTATATGATCTTCAATCAAATTATGATATGTATCTATTGATCCTAACTTATCGTTGGGCGAAAATTCATAAGTCTCTTTTTCTGAATTTTTAATTACTTCAACAACATCTTCTCTTGCTAAAAACTCTCCATATGAATTAAAAAATTTTAGCCCATTATATTCTTCAGGATTATGACTTGCAGTAATCATTAAACCAGCGACTGATTCGTTATTTAGAACTCCCCAACATAAAGTAGGAGTTGTAGATATACCACAATCAATTACATTAATTCCCATTGAAGAAAAAACAGAATTTACAATTTGATGAATAACTTTACCTGACTTTCTTCCATCCCTACCCGTCATAACTGTATATGAAGTTTTATTGGGATATTTTTTCTTTAAAAAAATAGAAAATCCAGCTATAGAATTGACAACATCTATAGGTGTTAAATTTTTATTATTTTCGCCACCAATTGTTCCTCTAAATCCAGAAATGTTTTTTATTAGAGTCATACTTATTGTAAATATATAAATTGTAAATTACACCTTATTTTATTATGAAAAAATATATCCCATATCTACTATCATTTCTAATTTTTAGCTGCACAAAAACATATAATCCAGCAGTAGTATCTGCAAGGAAAGAGGCTTCTGATATAGGGGTTGAAATTATGAAAAAAGGCGGAAACGCTTTTGATGCTATGATAGCAACACATTTAGCCCTTGCAGTTGCTTATCCAATTGCAGGAAATATTGGTGGAGGTGGATTTGTTGTATATAGAACATATAATGGAGAAAGTGGATCACTTGATTTTAGAGAAAAAGCTCCGGGTAATGCATACAAGGATATGTATTTAGATGAAAATGGTGATGTAATTGAAGATATGAGTACTCTTGGTGGTGCTGCAGTAGGTGTTCCTGGTTCTATATCTGGAATATTTGAAATTCATTCTAAATTTGGATCTCTTCCGATTTCTGAACTTTTTCAACCAGCAATAGACCTAGCTAGAAATGGATTTATTGTGACTAAAAAACAAGAGTCTGCATTAGAAGAAAAGTTAGATGACTTTATAAAAATTAACGGGGAGAATTCTCTTTTTTCAAAAAAATACAAAGAGGGAGATACAATTAAAATTGAAAATCTAGCAAAAACATTAGAAAAAATTGCAATTGAAGGACCTGATGGATTTTATAAAGGTGAAATTGCAAATAGTATTGTAAGTGAGGTAAATAACAGCGGAGGTATTATTTCGCTTGAAGATCTTGAAAACTACAATTCTGTTTGGAGGGATCCAATAAAATTTATGTATAAGGATTTAGAAGTGATTTCAATGCCACTTCCTTCTAGTGGAGGTATTTTACTTGGTCAAATGTTAAAAGCAATAGAGAAGTATAATATTGGTGAATATGGGCATAATTCTGTTGAATCTATTCAACTTTTAGTTGAGGCAGAAAGGAGAGCCTACGCAGATAGAAGTTATTTTATGGGTGATCCTGATTTTAATAAATTACCTGTATATGAACTTATGGATGAAGAATATGTGAATAATAGAATGGAATCATTTTCATGGGAGAGAGCAACACCATCCTCAGAAGTATCCCATGGAGATATAGTAATTAATGAAAGTGACCAAACTACACATTACTCAATAATTGATAAATTCGGTAATTCTGTCTCAGTTACAACTACTTTGAATACTAATTATGGTTCTAAGGTTTTTGTTGAAGAAGGGGGATTCTTCTTGAATAACGAAATGGATGATTTTAGCTCTAAACCAGGCTATCCTAATACATTCGGATTAATAGGAAGCGAAGCCAATTCAATTCAACCAAATAAAAGAATGCTTAGCTCAATGACGCCAACAATTGTAGTAAAAGACAACAAGCCTTCATTAATAGTTGGTACTCCCGGAGGTTCAACAATAATTACTTCAGTTTTACAGACAATATTGAATGTATATGAGTATGGGATGAATGTTCAAGAAGCAGTAAACGCTCCTAGATTTCATCATCAATGGCTTCCTGATGTTGTAATCATAGAAGAGGGAGGTTATGATGAAGAAAAACTATCAATTCTAAGTTCAAAAGGCTATTTGATGGTTCCACTACCAATAAATGTTAATACTGCTGGAATGTCAGCTAGATCTTCTATTGGTAGAGTTGATGCTATTTTAATTGATGAAAAAGGTAATGTTTCAGGTGGAGCTGATCCTAGAGGAGATGATCATGCTTCAATATTAGAATAATTAAGTTGAGTAATACAATTCAAATTGAAGGTGCTAAGGTTCATAATCTTAAAGATTTGGATCTTGAAATTCCAAGAGAAAAACTAGTTGTAATTACAGGCCTTTCTGGAAGTGGAAAGTCCTCATTAGCATTTGATACTATTCATGCAGAGGGACAAAGAAGATATATGGAGACCTTCTCAGCTTATATTAGGCAATTTGTTGGTAATTATGAGAGACCCGATGTGGAAAAAATCGAGGGACTATCTCCAGTCATAGCAATTGAACAAAAAACTACTAGTAAAAATCCTAGATCGACTGTTGGAACAGTAACTGATATATATGATTTTATTAGACTACTTTATGCTAGAATTGGTATTGCTTTTAGTTATAGGTCCAATTTAAAAATGGTAAAAAACACAGATGAAGAAATAATTAAACTTATTTGTGAAAAATATATAAACCAAAGAATTATAATTTTAGCTCCTATCATAAGATCTAGAAAAGGACATTATAGAGATCTCTTTGAAAACTTCATTAAACAAGGATTTTCTAAAGTAATTGTAGATGGCGATATCATAGACATTAAAAGAGGTATGAAACTTGACAGATATAAAACTCATGATATAAGTCTTGCTGTTGATAATCTTCATGTTAAAGATGATTTTGAATCAAAAAGAATACTTTCAGAATCTATCAAAATAGCTATGAAATATGGTAATGATACAATTTTTATTCTGGATTCAGAGTCAGGAAAACCAGAATATTTTAGTAGAAATTTAATGTGTCCAGAAACAGGAATATCATATCCTAAGCCTGAACCTAATACATTTTCATTTAATTCTCCAAAAGGAATGTGTGAAGACTGTAATGGTCTTGGGACTGAATTCAAAATTAATATTGAGAAACTCATCCCTGATTATTCAATTTCTTTAAATAATGGAGGAATAATTCCAATTGGAAAAAAGGATAATTCTTGGATTTGGAGACAAATTGAATTAATCTCTAAATATTTTAATTTTTCTTTATCTGATCCTATTAAAAAAATACCACAAGAAGCTCTCGATTTTATTTTAAATGGTGGTAAAGAAAGCTTTGTAATCAATTCAAAGGAATTAGGAGTTAAAAGAGAGTACCAAATAGATTACATGGGAATCGAGTCGTTTATTAAAGAGCAACTTAATAATAATGAATCTAAAAGCTTAAGAAGATGGGCTATGCAGTTTGTAGATACTAATAAATGTGAATCATGTTTAGGTAGCAGATTGAAAATAGAATCAAGATATTTTAAGATCAACCAAAAAAATATCTTTGAGTTAACCGAGATGGATTTATCAGAGCTAAAAGTATGGTTTGAAACATTAAATAAAAAATTAAGTTCTAAAGAATTAAAAATTTCTGAAGAAATTATAAAAGAGATATTAATTAGAATTCAATTTTTAATGGATGTTGGACTTGAATATTTAACTCTTTCAAGGTCAACAAGATCTCTTTCAGGTGGTGAGGCTCAAAGAGTAAGACTCGCTACTCAAGTTGGATCTCAATTAGTTGGAGTTCTTTATATTTTAGATGAACCTAGCATTGGCCTTCATCAAAAAGATAATATTAAGCTAATAGAATCTCTTAAGAAGCTAAGAGATACTGGAAATTCAGTTATAGTAGTAGAACATGACAAAGAGATGATACTAAGCTCAGATCACATTATCGATCTTGGGCCTTTTGCAGGTATCAACGGTGGCAACATTATTTATGAGGGATCTCCATCTAAAATTAAAGATGCTAAGACAATTACAGCAGATTATATAAATGATATAAAAAAAATAGAAGTACCTAAAAAAATTAGAAAAGGAACTGGGGAATTTATTAGACTTTATGGATGTAGTGGAAATAATCTAAAAAATCTTGATGTTGAATTTCCATTAGGAAAGATGATAGCTGTTACTGGTGTTTCAGGAAGTGGTAAATCTACTTTAATTAATGAAACATTATATCCAATAATAAATACTAAGATATATAAAGGTGTAAAAACACCATTAGAATATAAAAAAGTTAATGGATTAGAAAACATAGATAAAGTAGTAGAGGTTAATCAACAACAAATTGGAAAAACTCCAAGAAGTAATCCAGCTACTTATACTGGGGTTTATAATGAAATAAGAAAATTATTTTCTGATACAGTTGAATCAAAAATAAGAGGATATAAACCCGGAAGATTTAGCTTTAATGTTGCAGGTGGTAGGTGTGAAACCTGTAAAGGTGGTGGCATGAAGTTAATTGAAATGAATTTCCTACCTGATGTTTATGTAGAATGTGAAGATTGTAATGGAAAAAGATTCAACAGAGAAACACTTGAAATTAGATATAAGGGAAAATCTATTTCAGATATACTTGATATGAGTATAACTAAATCATTAGATTTCTTTAAATCTATTCCAAAAATTTATAATATTTTAAAAGCAATAGATAGTGTAGGACTAGGTTACATAACATTAGGTCAATCATCAACTACATTATCTGGGGGGGAATCTCAAAGAATAAAACTTGCAGCAGAGTTATCAAAAAAAGATACAGGAAAAACAATATACATACTTGATGAGCCTACTACAGGATTACATTTTGAGGATATAAGAATATTATTAGAGGTTCTTAACAAGTTGGTTGATAAGGGAAATACAATTATTATCATCGAGCATAATTTAGATGTAATCAAACAAGTAGACCACATAATTGATATTGGACCTGAAGGTGGAAAAAATGGTGGAAAATTAATAGATTCAGGAAGTCCAAAGGATATAATTAAGAGAAATATTGGCTATACAGCAAAGTACCTAGAAAAGGAGTTGTTATAATGAATAAAATTAAGTTCTTATTTACGTTTTTAATTTTTAATGTTGTTTTTTCACAAACAAACAACTCGTATAATCTTAAAGTTAAATTAAATCATATTGAAAGGACATTAAATGTTAAGCAGATTATGAAATTCAAAAATTCAACTTTAAACGAATTAAACACAATATTTTTAGAGGATTGGTCTAATTCATATAAAGATAACTCAACTAAACTAGCAGAGAGAATATCTGATGAGTACTCAAGGTCGTTTACTTTTGCAAAAAAAAGTCAACTTGGTTTCACTGAAATTATAGAATTAAAATCTAATCAGATTAAATCTTGGAAAAGATCAATTAAAGATCAGGATATTATTGAGGTAAATCTTTTAAAACCTTTGATAAAAGATGAATCAATAGAAATATCCATAAACTATTTAATTAAACTTCCAGATTATAAATTTACTGGTCATGGATACGATGAAAATAACTTTTATTTAGAGGATTGGATCATTGCTTTTTCAAATATTGAGAATTCAAAGGGGAATTCTCAACCTAATTTAAATTTAAGAGATCAGACTATAGATTTTTCAGATTATAAAATTGAACTAGAAATAGATGGAAAATATGAAGTTATATCTAATCTAAAGAAAAATATTAATAAAACAGATAATACAAAAAAATTAGCTATACTCAGTGGGGTTAATACAAGAAAAGTAAAAATAAAAATTCTTGAAAAAAGCAATTACAGATTATTTAATAATAACCAAAATAGTATAGAAACAGACATATTTATTTTATCTGATGATGTTGATTCCCAAATTAAAGTAAATAGAGTTAGTAATTTCATTACTGACTATTTTTCAAATGAATCAAATTTTAATCTTTTAGTTTCTAGAAGTGATTATGAAGAAAACCCTTTTTATGGATTAAACCAACTTCCAAGTTTTTTAAGTCCATTTTCTGATAAATTTCTAGAAGAGATTATTTTTTTAAAAGCTTTTGTAAAAAGTTACTTAATTGAAAATGTTCACTTAAACAGAAGAGAATTCAATTGGGTGTATAAAGGGATAGAAATATTTCTAATTGATAAATACATAAAAAACTATTATCCAAATGTAAAGTTTCTAGGAAGCATTGCTGGGTATAGTATTTTGAAAAATTATGAACTCTCTGATTTAAATTTTACTGATTTATTTCTAAATTATTCGGAATATATTCAAAGAGCTAATCTTCATCAAGAAGACATTCTTTCTAGTGATAAATTAACTAAAATTAATAATGAAATTTCATCTCCGTATCATACAGGAATTGGGTTATTGTACCTAGAAAAAACAATGGGTGTTGAAAATTTCAACTCTTTAATTAAAAAATTAATAAATTCAACTACCTCTACACAAGTAATTAATGTCTTTGAAGATTACTCAGAATATCAAATTGATTGGTTTTTAGAAGATTATATAGGAGATAGACAATCTATAGATCTATATATTGAAAAATCTAACTCAAAGTTTTTAGTTTCAGAAAAAAATAATATCTCAGTCCCCTATTCTATTGGTCTTCTGAAAAATGACTCATTAATATTTAGTCAAAATTTTAAAAGTTATGGAATTATTAATTTACCTGAGCTTGAATTTGATTATATCGCAATAAATCCAATTTATAAATTACCAGAAATTAATAGGAATAATAATTGGATATATAATAAAAGACAATTAAAACCTCTAAGATTAAAATTTATTGGAGATATAGATAATCCAAGATTTAATAACATATACTATAGACCTGAGATTTCATATAACTTATATGATGGAATATCCCCTGGTATTAACCTTCTAAACAGAGGCTTTAAGAATAAACCTTTTACATATGAAATTTTTAGTCAATATGCATCAAAAACAAAAAGCTTAGTAGGATCAATAAACTTAAAATATCAAATAAATGATGAAATTGGCAAAAACTACTCCACCACATACAATATTCATTATAAGACTAATCACTATGATGAAGACTTAAGGTATCATGTTTTTTCACCATCTATTACATTAAATTTTAGAGATAATCAAAATCTAAGATCTAATATAATAAGGTCATTTTCTTTATCTAACTACACAGTTAAAAAAGAATCTATTGATAATGATCAATATCTTAATGAATATAGTGTATATAATCTTGGCCACAGTTATTCCGAGATTGATATTATCAAATCCCTAAGAACATCCTTTAACACTCAGCTTTCAAAGAACTTTGGAAAAATTAGTTTTGTTTTTGACTTCAGGAAACTATTAGATAATAACAGACAATTACAGGCTAGAATTTATTTTGGTAAGTTTTTGTGGAATAAAAATAAAGAGAATACATATTTTAATTATAATCTAAGTAGATCTGGGGATTACTTGTTTACTGGAAATTATATAGGAAGATCAGAAAAAGAAGGTCTTCTTAGTCAACAATTTATTATGGCTGGAGGAGGATTTAAATCTTTTTTTGAGAATCCATCCACAAATAATTTTATACTATCTTCAAATTTAAATTTTGGAATCTGGAAATGGTTTGAATCATATCTTGATTTAGGACTATTAAAAAATAGTAATGAAAAATCTAGATACTTTTATGGAACTGGTATAAGGCTTAATTTGGTTCCAGATTTCTTTGAATTATACTTTCCTGTTAGCTCAAGTAACGGTTTTGAATTATCACAAAAAAATTACTCTAAAAAGATTAGGTTTATTGTCTCTTATAACCTGGAATCATTAGGAAAATTGTTTTCAAGAAGATGGTTGTAAATCATTTAGATTAATTATTTGTAAATTTGGTGACCCTATGAGCACCCAGTCCTCACTTAAAGAAGAAATTAGTCTTAAAAAATTCAAAGAAAAAATATTAAATGACTTCAGAACTATTTGTCTAAGTAGAGAAGTAAGTATACTTGGTAGAAGAGAAGTTTTATTAGGAAAAGGAAAGTTTGGGATTTTTGGAGATGGAAAAGAATTACCTCAAATTGTGATGAACCATTTTTTTAAAGATGGAGATTACAGAACAGGTTATTATAGAGATCAAACAATTTTAATGGCTCAGGGCTTATTGTCTGCTAGAGAGATTTTTTCTTCTATATACGGACATCCTGATCAGCTTTATGAAAGAATGTCAGGTGGAAGACAAATGGTTGGACATTTTCTTACAGATACTATAGATGAAAATGATAATTGGATTGATCAAGTAAATCAAAAAAATCATATATCTGATGTTTCACCTACTGCAAGTCAAATGTCAAGACTTGTAGGTCTAGGTTTAGCATCTAAAATATATAGAAAAACAAATATTAAAAACTCACAAAAATTTTCAAAAAATGGAAATGAAATAGTGTGGGGAACTATAGGTAACGCTAGTACTAGTCAAGGAATTTTCTTTGAAGCGGTCAATGCATGTGGAGTTTTACAAATACCAGCAATTATCAATATTTGGGATGATGAATATGGAATTTCAGTACATAATAAAGATCATACTACTAAAGAGAGTATCTCAAAAATTCTTTCAGGTTTTAAGGTTGATAAAGATTCAAATGGAATTGAGATTTTAGAAGTTAAAGGATGGGATTATGAATCATTAATCAAAACATACTCATATGCCGAAAAAGTTGCAAGAGAATATCATGTACCTGTAATTGTACATGTAACAGAATTAACACAACCATTGGGTCATTCTACTTCAGGTTCTCATGAAAGATATAAATCTGAAAATAGACTAAAGTGGGAATCAGAATTTGACTGTAATAAAAAATTTGAGGAGTGGATACTAAAAAATAAAATTGCAACAAAAAATAAAATTGAAAAAATTAAAAATGAAACTAAATCATACGTAATTGAAGAAAGAAAATTAGCATGGGATTTATATCAAAGACCAATTATTGATTCTAAAAATGATTTAAGATCTACTCTTATATCTCTTGATCAAAAGTTTTCTAAAGAATATATTAATCAATTATTTTCTAAAATAGATGATTCATGTTTTTCTGATGTTATAAAGATTTGTCGAAGAGTTTTGTATGAAATACCCTCAGGTGATACTGCTGATAGAAATAAACTTTTAAATTGGAGAGATAAGTATTTAAATGTTTTATCAGATAAATATTCATCAAATTTATATTCAGAGGATTTAGATAAAATATCTAATCTCAAAGAATCTAGAGTAGTTTATGAAACAGACGAAAAAGTTGATGGTAGAATTATTTTAAGGGACAACTTTGATAAAATTCTAGAATCTAACCCCAATGTATTTATTTTTGGAGAAGATGTAGGAAAAATAGGTGATGTAAATCAAGGACTAGAAGGTCTTCAGAAAAAATATGGAGAAGATAGAGTCTTTGATACAAGTATCAGAGAATCAACAATTATAGGTCAAGGTATAGGTATGGCGATTAGAGGGTTAAGACCAATTGCAGAAATTCAATATTTAGACTATATTTTGTATGCTCTACAGATACTAAGTGATGATTTATCAACATTAAGTTATAGAACCTTAGGAAAGCAAAAAGCTCCTCTAATTGTAAGAACTAGGGGTCATAGGCTTGAAGGTATTTGGCATTCAGGCTCACCACTTGGTGGAATGATTAGCTTCTTAAGAGGGGTATTTATTTTAACACCAAGAAATATGACTAAAGCAGCTGGTTTCTATAATTCTTTATTAGAAATAGATCAGCCAGCAATAGTAATAGAACCCTTAAATGCATATAGAACAAAAGAGAAACTTCCTTCAAATTATGGTGATTTCAAAACTCCTATTGGGGAAATTGAAATAACTCAAACAGGATCTGATATTACTGTAATTTCCTATGGATCTACTTTTAATATAGTAGCCAAAGTTGCAGAAAAACTTAAAGATTTTAACATTGATTGTGAAGTAATTGATTTACAAAGTCTTATTCCTTTTGATACTAAAAAAGAAATTTCAAAAAGCATAATAAAAACCAATAAATTATTGATTGTAGATGAAGATGTACCAGGTGGAGCATCAAGTTATATTTTACAAGAATTACTTGAAAAACAAAATATTTTTAAAAGCTTAGATAGTGAGCCTTGTTTGCTAACTGCAAAAGAGCACAGACCTCCATATGGGTCTGATGGAGATTATATAAGTAAACCTTCATTTGAGGATATTTTTGATAAAATTTATAGTATTATGAACGAGCATAATCCAAGTAAATATAGAAGGCTAATTTGATTTTAAAATTTTATAAATCAGTTCTTTTAAAATTCCTTCATTATCCGTACCATCATAATTTATACCCTTAGATTTTTTATCTGCCTCAAGTAAGTAATTAAAAATTTTTGATACTCTTTTCATTGGAAAAGTTAATGCAGCTTTTTTATAATCGTTTAAAAAATAAGGATTAATTCCTAACGCCTTTGGTGCATCATTTTTATTATCCAATGAATGGTAGATAAATATTTTATTGAAAAATGAATATATAGTCCCTATTAATGCAGGTACAGGATATTTTTTGGAATTTTTAGCCATATATGTAGCAAGCTTAATTGATTTATTAAAGTTATTTTCTCCAATCTCCTTGGTAAGTTCAAAAAAATTATATTCTTTACTAAATCCAATAATTTTTTCTACCTCTTCTGGACCAATTATATCACCAGTTTTTGAATTTAATTTTAATTTATCTAATTCATTTTCAATTTGAGAAAGATCATTTCCTACAAATTCAGATATTATATTTATAGATTTTGGATGAAGTTGAACAGATTTATTTTTAGATTGAATTTCGATCCATTGATAAATTTGATTTTCATAAAGTTTATTTGACTCAAATACTACCCCTTTACTTTTTGATATTTTAAATATTTTTTTTCTTTTATCGATTGAATTATTAAAAGTTAAAATTAAGATTGAATTCTTGTTGTATTTTTCTAAATAAGAAGTAATGAGACTAAAATCATCTGAAATGTTTTTTGCATCTTTTACTATTATTAGATTGAATTTACCTAATAATGGAAATCTTTTAGCAAAATCAATAATTTCTTTTTCTTGGTTTTCTTCGCTTTTCCTTCCATAAATTTTTAAACTATCGAAATCAACTGAACTTTCGTCCATTGAGTTATAACTTATCTTTTCAATTAACTTATTTATAAAATAATCTTCTTCTCCATGAAATAAATAAATAGGAGAAAAATTCTTATTCTCTATTTCATTTATTAATTTATTATATTCTGTCATATTTTATGAAAAAGTTGAATTTACCTTATTTTGAATTTAAAATTAAAAAAGAAAACAACAATAAAATTATTTTAGATGAGATTAGAAAAAAATGGGTAAAATTAACTCCTGAAGAATGGGTGAGACAAAATTTTATAAAATATTTAATCTTTAAAAATATCCCTATTTCTCTAATCAACTGTGAAAAAGCATTTTATATCAACAAAGTCCTAAAAAGGTATGATATTGTAGTATTCAATAATATAGGTGATATAGAAATTTTAGTTGAGTGTAAGGCTGCAAATGTTAAAATTAGCAATAAAGATTTTGATCAATTGATGAGATACAACATTGAATTGAAAAGTAAGTTTCTAATTTTGACTAATGGATTAGAACATTTCTATTTTAAATTAAATATTAATGAAATGAGATATGTTCAGGTAAAAAGTTTTTAAATAAAATTAAATGAATATAGCCATTGTAATTTTAAATTGGAACGGTAAAAAATTATTAGAAAAGAACCTACATAATATAATTGATAAATCAGGTACATCAAATATTTATATAATTGATAACAATTCTTCAGATGGTTCTCAAGATTTTATCAAGAAAAGATTCCCTTTAGTTAATTTAATTGAATTAAATAAAAATTATGGATTTGCTGAGGGATACAATACTGGTTTAAAAAATGTAAATGAAGAATTGATTTGTATTATGAATAATGATGTCGAAGTTTCTGATAACTGGCTAGACCCTATTTTAATTCATTTTAAAAATTATCCTAATTCAATTATTCAACCTTTAATTTTAGATTCTAAAAATCGAAACTTTTTTGAGTATGCAGGTGCAGCAGGAGGTTATATAGATAAATTTGGGTATCCATATTGTAGAGGTAGAATTTTTGATACTATTGAAGAGAATAATGGGCAATATAAGGATGAACAAATTTTTTGGGCATCTGGTGCATGTATGATTATTTCAAAAAAGATGTTTATTGAATTAAATGGATTTGATAATTCTTTTTTTGCTCATATGGAGGAAATTGATCTATGTTGGAGAGCATTTAATAAGGGGTATCAATGTTTTTCTGTAGTAAATTCTCATGTATACCATGAAGGAGCTGTTAGTATAAAGAGAAATTCAAAAAAAGTATTTCTTAATTATAGGAATTCACTTATAATGTTAACTAAAAATCTTCCTATTAGTAGATTACTTCAAAGACTCCTAATAAGATTAATTTTAGATCTAATTTCAGCATTTAGGCATTTATTTAAAGGTGAAATCAAGTTTTCATTTGCTATTTTCAAAGCTCATTTTGAATACTTTAAAATTGTTTCAAAAATTTTGAAAGAAAGGGATAATGTTTTAAAAAAAGATAATTATTATGGTGTTAATAGTATAATCCTAGATTATTTCATTCTTGGTAAAAAAAAATTCTTTAGATTATGATACAATATATTAGTATAAAAATATTATTTTTGTTGCTGACTAATTAATAACCAATACTTTTGATATGAAAAAGAATATAATAATTGTTGGAATTTTAGGTTTTTTATTAACATCATGTGTGTCTCAAAAGAAATACTCAGATTTAGAAAGCCTACAACAAAATACTAAAGAACTTTTAGATAGTGCAACTGCAAAACTTAATGCTGCTGAAACGAACCTTTCAGCTACTTCTGAAAGATTAGCTGCTTTAACAGAGCAAAACAACTTTTTAAGAGCTAACAATCAAGATCTAATTGATAATATAGGTAATCTTACTACTTTAACACAGAAAGGTGCTGAAAATCTTGAAAGATCTCTTGAAAGTATTAAAGAAAAAGATTTAATTATTACTAGAATGCAAGATGCAGTGACTAAAAGAGATTCAGTTACTTTAGCACTTGTTCAAAGCTTTAAAAGCTCTCTAGGAACACTTAGTGATGATGATATTGAAGTTAATGTAGAGAAAGGTGTTGTTTATGTTTCTATTTCAGATAAACTTTTATTTAATAGCGGAAGTTTTACAGTAACTAATAGAGCTAAACAAGTACTTCAAAAAATTGCTAAAGTTATAAGCGATAAGCCAGATCTTGAATTTATGGTAGAAGGTCATACTGATAATCAATTAATAGATCAAGAGAAAGCTGCTGAGACTATTCCAGGAGTTTTAGATAACTGGGATCTTTCTGTAAAAAGAGCAACATCTGTTGTTAGAATACTTCAGAATGATTATGGTGTAGATCCATCTAAATTAGTTGCAGCAGGTAGAAGTTTTTACATGCCTATTGCAGATAACGATTCAAGTGTTACTAGAGCAAGAAACAGGAGAACAAGAATCATTGTGTTACCTAAACTAGATCAGTTCTTTAATTTAGTTGAAGAAGGTATGTCAATGAATGTTCCTGCTACAGCTCCAAGTGAAACAATAAATTCAGATAATAAACCTGATTAAAAAATATTTATTGATTAGTTTAAAAAAGCATGACACTGTCATGCTTTTTTTATTTTATTAAGTTTAGCAAATCTTAACAATAAGTTTTTTTCACCAAATTTTTCAAATTCTACGCTTGCCCTTAAATCATTTCCTAAACCCTCTAATTTAACTATCTTTCCTTTTCCAAACTTTTCATGAGAAACGTAATCTCCTTCCAAAAGGTTTATTTCTATGTCATTTTTTAATTGGTTTTTGTTTTTGTATTTCTTAAAGTTTCCTCCAGGTGAAAAAATAATTTTCTTTTTTACATTATGAACCGTATTAGTTGTAAAATCATTTTGCTTTTTTATAGTAACATACTGTTTATCAATTTCATTTATAAATCTGCTTTCTTCACAGTATATTAGTTTACCCCACCTATATCTTGAATTAGCATAAGAAAGATATAAGTTTTCTTTAGCTCTAGTAATACCAACATAGAATAATCTTCTTTCCTCTTCTAATTCACTCCTAGTATTATAACTAAGTGCTGAAGGAAAAAGATCCTCTTCTAAGCCCACAATGAATACATGTTTGAACTCAAGTCCTTTTGAAAGATGAAGAGTCATTAAAGAGACACTGTCTTCAATTTGATCATCTAGATCGAAATCTGTTGATAATGATACTGTAGATAAAAACTCAGATAATTTATCACTAGAATCGACTATCTCTTTTTGATCTTCAATAAAATCTCTAATACCATTTAATAACTCTTGAACATTTTCAATTCTGGAAATTCCTTCAGGTGATTCATCTTTTTTCAATTCATCAATTATTTTAACTTTATTCAAAAGTTCTTTTGTAAGATCAAATGCATTATTTTTTTCACTTTCTATTTTTAAAACCTCTATTAAGTCTATAAAATTTTCTAGTTTTTGTGATACTGAAGGGGAAAATCCAAGTGATAATTGTTTTTGATTTTTAATAGTTTCATAAAGTGTTAAATTGTTTTCTTTTGATGCAATTATTACTTTATTTATTGTAACTAGACCAATTCCTCTTGCAGGATAATTTATAATTCTTTTTAAGCTTTCCTCATCATTTGGATTTACTATTAATCTTAAGTAAGCTAATACATCCTTTATTTCTTTTCTATTGTAAAATGAAACCCCACCAAAAATTTTATACGATATTTTATTTAATCTCAATGAGTCTTCTATTGGTCTAGATTGAGCATTCGTTCTATAAAGAATTACTATATCGTTTAAAGAAGAGTTAGTTAAGGATTGAATTTTTTGACATATAGTTCGTCCCTCAGCTATATCTGATTGATATGAAGACACCTCTACTCTATCTCCAAAATCATTGTCTGTCCAAACCTCTTTATCAATTTTATTTTTATTATGATCAATAACTGAATTTGCAGCGTTTACAATATTCTTTGTAGACCTGTAGTTTTGTTCTAGCCTATATATTTCGACATCTTCATAATCATTTTTAAAATTTAGAATATTATTTATGTTTGCTCCTCGGAAAGAATAAATACTTTGAGCATCGTCACCTACCACACAAATATTTTGATATCTATCAGCTAAAGCTTTAACAATTAAATATTGGGAGTTATTAGTATCTTGATATTCATCTACTAGGATATATTTAAATTTCTCCTGATACTTCGCTAATACTTCTGGATGGTTGTTTAAAAGTTCATTAGTCTTCATTAACAGATCATCAAAATCCATAGAATTAGATTTAATTAGTCTATCTGAATACTCTTTATAAATATTTCCAGTTTGAGGTTTTTTAGAGAGGTTATCTGATTCAATTAATTCAGTGTTTGAAAAATAAGCATTAACTGTGATAAAATTGTTTTTAAATGAAGATATTCTATTTCTTATTGACTTCGATCTATATACATCTTTATCTAGGTTCATTTCCTTAATTATTGATGAAATTAGTCTTTCAGAGTCTTGTGTATCATATATTGTAAAATCTGATGTATATCCAATTTTATGAGCCTCAAATCTTAAGATTTTAGCAAAAACTGAATGAAAAGTGCCCATCCAAATATTTTTAGAGTCACTTTCACCTATCATTGAAGCTATTCTTAACTTCATTTCTTTAGCTGCTTTATTTGTAAAGGTTAATGCAAGTATTTCAAATGGATCAATACCATTATTGATTAAGTGCACAATTTTATATGTTAAAACTCTAGTTTTACCTGATCCAGCTCCAGCAATCACCATTGAGGGACCTTCAGTTTTTATGACCGCATTTAGTTGAGCATCATTAAGATCATTTAGATAAGATTGGTTATCTTCTATCATTGTTATAAATTTAAATAAATAATGAGTCTTGTTTACTATTAACAAAGATTTAAATCATTTCATATGAAAAAATTTTTATTTTTTATTTTACTATTTAATTTTCAAATTTCTAAATCTCAATCCTTAGATAGTCAAATTAAAAGTATTGAAGAAAAAATGATCTCATGGAGACATGATTTTCATAAATATCCTGAAGTATCAAACAGGGAATTTAGAACATCTGAAATTATTGCCAAACATCTAGAATCACTAGGTATTGAAGTTAAAAGAAATGTTGGCGTAAATGGTGTTGTAGGCATTCTTAAAGGAAAGAGTAAAGGTAAAGTAGTGGCTCTTAGGGCGGACATGGATGCTTTACCAATTCAGGAAAACAATAATTTACCCTACGCATCAGTTAATAGTGGTGTAATGCATGCTTGTGGACATGATAGCCATATGGCAATTTTAATGGCTACAGCTGAAATATTATCAAAAAATAAAAATTTTGATGGTACAGTAAAGTTTATATTTCAAGGAGCTGAAGAGGGGCCACCTCCAGGGGAAGAAGGTGGAGCAAGAATGATGATTAAAGAAGGTGTTTTAGAGAATCCTAAAGTCGATGCAATTTTTGGGTTGCATATAAGTTCTTTACTTCCCATGAATAAAATTTATTATAAACCTAAAGGATTTTTTGCATCATCTTCTAGATTTACTATTAAAGTAATTGGAAGTCAAGCCCATGGTGGAACACCTTGGCTTGGTGTTGATCCTATTGTTATTACAGCTCAAATAATCAACTCAATTCAAACAATAATTTCTAGAGAATCTGAATTAACTAAAGAACCTGCAGTAATTTCTTTTGGAAAAGTTGAAGGAGGTAACAGATTTAATATTATACCTAATGAAGTTAACCTAGTTGGAACAATCAGGTCTTTAGATTATGAGATGAGAGACTATATTAAAAAAAGAATACACGAATTAGCTGAAGGTATAGCTAACTCTTATGGTGGAAAAGCAATAGTTGAAATTGTTGACGGAGCAGATATTACGTTCAATGATCCATTAACTATGGATAAAATGCTTCCATCTTTAAAAAAATCTGCAGGGTCTGATAATGTTATTTTAAGTAATGCAAAAACTATTGCTGAAGATTATGCTTATTATTTAAATGAGATACCAGGTTTTCTTTTTGAACTTGGGGGCTATAATACTAATGACTTAAGAAAAGCTCCACCACATCATACTCCAGATTTTTTTATTGATGATAACTCAATGATTTTAGGAGTTAAGACAATGACTAATCTTGCTATAGATTTTTTAAAAAGTGAATAATGATTTTTTAAATCAATCTATTGAATTTGTTAAAGGTGTAGGTCCTTCAAGATCAAAACTCTTAAATGAAGAGTTAAATATAAAGACTGTATTGGATTTACTAGATTTTTATCCATATCGATATATTGATAGGTCAAGTTTTTATAGAATAAATGAACTACCAAAAAATAATTCTGAAGTACAGATTGTAGGAAAAATAAGAAATATTAGAAGGACAAAAATAAAATTCAGAGAAAGATTAAGCTGTGAATTTTACGATAATACAGGAAAAATTGATCTTATATGGTATAGAGGGTTTTCATGGGTAGAAGAAAAAATAAAAATAGAAACAGAGTATGTTATATTTGGAAAACTTAACTGGTATGGATCAAAAGTATCAATTTCTCATCCCGAAATTAAAACAATTCAAGGTTTTAAAAAGAGTATTCCAAGAAGATTACATGGGATATATCCTTCAACAGAAAAATTAATCAACGAAGGAGTTACTCAAAAATATTTCATTAAGATAATTTTTAACCTGCTAACTTCAATAAAAAATGAAATCACTGAAAACCTTTCAAAATCTATAATTAAGAAGTATGATTTAATTGATAGATATCAAGCTATTATAAATATACATCTTCCAGAATCTCAAGAACTTTTATCAAAATCAATATTTAGAATAAAATTTGAAGAATTATTTTTTAATCAAATTGGTTTCCAATTAACAAAAAATGATAGAGTTTCAAAACTTAACGGATTCAAATTCAAACAGGTAGGAAATAATTTAAATGAATTTTACTTTAAGTCCCTTCCATTTGAATTGACAAATGATCAAAAGAAAGTAATAAAAGAGATTAGAAATGATTTTAGAGATGGAAAACAAATGAATAGATTGCTTCAAGGTGATGTCGGATCTGGAAAAACTATTGTTTCTATAATGATTATGCTTATAGCAATCGATAACAATTTCCAATGTACTATATTAGCTCCAACAGAAATTCTTGCAAATCAACATTATAATTCAATTAAAGAACTTTTAAAAGATTTAGATATTAGTATAAATCTTTTAACTGGGTCAACTAAACAAAGTGAAAGAAAAATCATACATAATGATTTAATTTCTGGTAAAATAAATATCCTAGTAGGCACTCACGCTATACTTGAAGATATTGTAAAATTTAAAAACCTTGGATTGAGTATTATAGATGAACAACATAGGTTTGGAGTTGCACAAAGAGCCAAACTTTGGAACAAAAACAATCCTCCACCTCATATTTTAGTAATGACAGCTACACCAATACCCAGAACACTGGCTATGAGTCTATATGGTGATTTAGATATATCCACTATAAAGGAACTGCCTCCTGGAAGAAAGAAAGTAAAAACAGTTCATAAGTATGATAAAAATAGATTGTCTGTTTTTAACTTTTTAAAAAAACAAATTAAAATGGGAAGACAAGTTTATTTGGTATATCCTTTAATCAATGAATCAGAAAAGTTAGATTATAAAGATTTAATGGATGGTTATGAAAGTGTTTTAAGAGAGTTTCCAATACCTAATTATCAAGTAAGTATAGTTCATGGAAAAATGAATCCAAAAGACAAAGAATTTGAAATGAACAGATTTATTAAAAATCAAACACAAATATTAGTATCTACTACTGTTATAGAAGTAGGAGTAAATGTTCCTAATGCAAGTGTAATGGTTATAGAAAGTGCAGAAAGATTTGGTTTATCTCAATTACATCAGCTTAGAGGTAGAGTTGGCAGAGGAAGTGATGAAAGTTATTGTATCTTAATGACAAAAGAAAAGTTATCTGAAGATTCGAAAACTAGAATAGAAACTATGGTTAATACCAATGATGGATTTCAACTTGCTGAGGTTGATTTAAAACTTAGAGGACCAGGAGATCTTTTAGGAACAAAGCAAAGTGGTGTTTTAAAGTTTAAACTAGCTGATATTATTTATGATTCAGAAATTTTAAAAAAGGCTAGAGAAGCTGCTTTCAAAGTTCTTAAAGACGATCCAAAAATTAAACAAACAGAAAACTTTCCAATAAGAAAAGCCTTATCATCTTTGTCTAATTCAAAAAACATATGGAGATATATTAGCTGATTGTTATATTTGTTAAATTAAAATAAGCTTGTGAAAATATCATTAAATTGGCTTAACGACTATCTTGAATCTGAATTAGAATCTGAAGAAATTTCTGAAATATTAACCAATATAGGTTTAGAGGTTGAAAAAATTTTACCCTATGAAACTATTAAAGGTGGATTAGATGGAATCTATGCTGGAAAAGTGTTGACTTGCTCCAAGCATCCAAACGCAGATAGACTTAAAGTTACCACTATAGATATGGGTGGTAAAGAAATATTAGAAATTGTTTGTGGTGCTCCAAATATAGATAAGGGTCAAATTGTTCCTGTTGCTAAAGTTGGATCAAAGATATATACAAATGATGGTGATGAAATTAAAATTAAAAAGTCCAAGATTAGAGATGTAGTTAGTAATGGTATGGTTTGTGCTGAGGATGAAATTGGACTAGGAAATTCTCATGATGGAATAATGATATTAGATAAAGATATTATACCAGGCACTCCTCTTAGTCAAATTTTTAAAATCAAAAAAGATAATATTTTTGAAATTGGATTAACTCCAAATAGATGTGATGCAATGTCTCACTATGGCGTTGCTAGAGATCTTAAAGCATATCTAGATTTAAATAATATAAAATCAAGAATAACTCTTCCAAGCACTGGAAACTTTGAATCAATTCCTTTAGATGAAAACTTTAGAATAACTATAGATGATAATATAAAATGTCCTTTCTATTCTGGTTTAATTATAAAAAATATAAAAGTATCTAACTCATCAAAAAATATTCAAGATAAGCTTATGTCTATTGGTTTAAAACCAATAAATAATGTTGTTGATATAACTAATTATGTTATGCATGAAATTGGTCAACCTCTTCATGCATTTGATTTTGACAAAATTGATAATATAAGTGTAAAATCATTAAAATCTAATACTGAATTTAAAACTCTTGATCAAAGTATTATTAAACTTAATAATGAAGACTTAATGATTTGCTCAAATGATAGACCCCTTTGTTTGGCAGGAATATATGGTGGTTTTGACTCTGGAGTAAATGATTCAACTACAAATATTTTTTTAGAATCTGCCATATTTGATTCAATCTCAATCAGGAAATCCTCTAAAAGGCATCAATTGTATACTGATGCATCATACAGATATGAAAGAGGAGTTGACCCAGAAAAGGTTATTTATGCTTTGAAAAGAGCAGCAAATATTATAAAAGAAGATAATCCTGAATGTATAATATCAGATATTATCATTGAAGATAATCTTAAGTTAAATGATAAAAGTATTTATTTAAGATATAAAAGACTTGATGATATTATAGGAAAACAGATTAGTAAAGAAAATATAACTCAAATTCTAAATTCTCTAGATTTTGAAATTAAAGGTCATAGCGAAGATGGATTAAATCTTATCTCACCACAATACAGACATGATGTTACTAGAGAAATTGATGTAATCGAAGAAATACTTAGAGTTTATGGATATAACAATGTAGAAATTGGATCAAAGTTAACAATTAACATGCCTAAGTCAATTGGAAATAACATTGGAAAAAATGAATCATTAATATCAAATCAATTAATTGGAATAGGCTTTAATGAAGTAATTAATAATTCAATTTGCTCTCCCTCAGAAAATAAAAAATATGATAACAAATCTGTTAATATTATTAACCCACAAGGTGTTGAGCTTTCAAACCTAAGACTCTCTCTGATTCCTAATCTACTTGAAACTATTAAACATAATATAAATAGACAAAATAGAAATATTAAGATATTTGAGTTTGGAAAGGTTTATCATGAAAAAGATAAAAGCTACACTGAATCAAATGAACTAATTATAGGTTTAACTGGAGAAGTATTTGATGAGAATTGGATGACTGAATTTGATACAAAGAATAATTATTATTTCTTAAAAGGAGTAATTTCAAATATTCTAAATTCTATTGGCATCATAAATTTTACATTCAATTTAGTAGAAGATGATTTATATCATTTTAAAAATGAAATTAAAAAAGGGAAATTAAATATTGGATCTATTGGAGAGTTAGGCTCAAGTTACTTGAAAGAGTTCTCAATTGATCAAAAAATATTTATTTGTAATCTTAAATTAGATCTAATAAAATCTACTTCAAATAAAGTAAAATACTCTGAAATTTCTAAGTATCCATCATCTAGAAGAGATATTTCAATGATTCTAGACAATGAAGTTTCTTTTGATCAAATCAAAAAGCTTTCATTTGATTTAGAAAATAAAGTTTTAAAAGATGTTAATCTTTTCGATGAATATAAAGACAGCAAAATAGGAAAAGGTAAAAAATCATTTGCCATAAGCTTCATATTTAATGATTCAAAAAAAACGCTCACTGATCAACTAATTGATAAAATCATGGCAAAATTAATCAAAGGATTTGTAGATGATTTTAAAGCAGAAATTAGAGATAAATAACTAAGAATATAATTTTTCTCTTAATGATAAGATTTTATCATCTATTATGTATTCATTAAACTTTAAATAACTGTCAATTATACCATTTGGTGTAATTTCAATTATTCTATTAGCAACAGATTCTGCGAAAGCCCTATCGTTTGTACTGAACAGAACAGTGCCCTTAAAGTTTATTAATGAGTTATTAAATGCAGTAATAGATTCAAGATCAAGATGATTTGTTGGTTCATCAATTAATAATACATTTGGCTTTCCCATCATTATCTTGGAAAGCATACATCTGACTTTTTCACCACCAGATAAAACATTACAAGATTTTAAAGCCTCATCACCACTAAATAACATTCTCCCTAAAAAACTTCTAATAAAAAGCTCTTCTCTTTCTTCATCATTATTAGCCCATTGTCTTAACCAATCAACTAATGATATACTTTTATCAAAATATGAGTGGTTGTCCATAGGAAGGTATCCATGGGAAGTTGTAATACCCCAATTATATGTTCCATTTGTAGGTTTAATTTTATCAGACAGACAATCAAATAATAAGTTTATTGATCTAGAGTTTTTTGATAGAATTAAAACTTTTTCTCCTCTATTTAGGTTAAAGCTAATGTCATTGAAATAAATTTCCCCATCATTCTCATATGAAAGACTTTTAAGTTCAAGTATTTGATCTCCTGCATCTCTTTCTTGTTCAAAAATAATTGCAGGATACCTTCTACTAGAAGGCTTTATTTCTTCAATATTAAGCTTTTCAATCATTTTTTTTCTTGCAGTTGCTTGTTTGGATTTGGCTACATTTGCCGAAAATCTAGAAATAAATTCTTGTAACTCTTTTTTCTTTTCTTCTGCTTTCTTGTTTTGCTGCATTTTTTGTCTTGCTGCTAATTCACTTGATTGCTGCCAGAAGGTATAATTTCCCGAAAAGTGGTTTATCTTACTAAAATCAATATCAGAAGTATGAGTACATACAGCGTCAAGAAAAAATCTATCGTGAGAAACTACAATAACAGTATTTTCAAATTCATTAATAAATTTAATTAACCATTCAACAGTATTGTAGTCAAGATCATTAGTAGGTTCGTCCATTATTAAAACGTCAGGATTTCCAAACAAACATTGAGCTAATAAGATTTTAACTTTGATTTTTTGATCGATATCTCTCATAAATTGAGAGTGAATGTCTTCTGAAATACCAAGACTTGATAATAAAAATGCAGCATCAGAGTCAGCATTCCATCCATTCATTTCTTCAAAAGAAGCTTGCAACTCTCCTACTCTATCCGCATCTTTATCAGAAAAATCCACTTTAGCATAAATAGAATCTATTTCATTTTTAAGCTCAAATAAGTTTTTATTTCCGAGAATAACAGATTCAAGTACTGTATTATCATCAAATCTATTATGATTTTGTTCTAGAACTGATAATCTTTTACCTGGTTCTAAAAATACAGAACCAGTGTTAGGCTCTAAGTCCTTAGATAATATTTTTAAAAAAGTAGATTTACCAGCTCCATTAGCTCCTATAATGCCATAACAATTTCCAGGAGAAAAAGTTATATTTACTTCATCAAAAAGTACTCTTTTGCCAAATTGAAGTGATAGATTAGAAACAGATAACATAATTATGCGCAAAAATAATAAGTTGAATATTTTTAAACTAATTAAAACATGTATAATTTTTATAGTTTCAATTTCATGCAATAATAATGTTACTTCTAGTGACTTTTATCTTGGTGGAGAAATAATAAATCCTTCATCTTCTTATATAAATTTTTATTATAATAATGTCAAAATCGATTCAATTTTATTAGGTAATGAAAATAAATTTTTTAAGAAAATTGAAAATTTAAAACCTGGTATTTATAGAATAGAGCATCTTCCTGAGAACCAATATATAATAGTCGAGAATGGAGATAGCTTATGGATAAGAGTAAATGTTGAGGATTTTAAAGAATCTTTATCATTTTCAGGAAGGGGGTCATCTAAAAATAATTTTTTAGTTGATATTTTAAATTATGATGATTTTGAAAATGAATATTTAGCTCAATATTATATTGAAGAAAGTGACAGGTTTAAGGAGATTATTGATTCTTTGATGGATGAAAAAATTAATTTATGGAATAGGCTAGATAATAGTATAAATCAAAAAAAACTTTCAAACAATATAACTTTTTCAAGCATAAAATATAATTATTATAATAAGCTAGAAAGGTATGCATTACTTAGAGGGTCAAATTGGACAAATGAGAAGAGAGACAATTTTTTTAGCTTTAGAAAGGATATAAATTTAAACGATTCTGATTTATCATTATTTGAACCATACATAACCTATCTAATGAACTATTTTAATGAAAAAACTTTGGATAGTGGAAAAATTTATTTTAATGAAAAAAATAAAACAGAATTTAATATCAAAAAATTATTAATCATAGATTCTCAAATTAAAGATAATTTGTTGAAAAATAATTTGGCAAGAGCTACTGCGGTTGAGGAAATATTAAATTTCAAAAACAATGAGTCTCATGAAGAATTTATTGATTACTATCGTTATGTTAATACATCAGAAAGATACTTGAATGAAATTAATCAATTGTATAATGATATTAATAAAATGCAAAAAGGTCAGAAACTGCCTAATGTAGAATTTATTAATTTTCGTGGAAATATTACTAATAGTAATGATGAATTGGAAGGAACTAAAACTCTTATATATTTCTGGTCACAATCACAAATGAACCATTACAGAAGAACTATTAGAAGAGTTGATGAACTTAGAAGTGTTTTTCCAGAATACCGATTTGTAGGAATTTGTATTCAGCCCTATACTGATATGGTAAGTCAAGCTCAAAATATTTTAAATTTAGATTTATCAAATCAATATTCATTCAACGATTTTGAAGAATCAAGTAAAAATTGGGTTTTAACTTTTTTAAATAAAACAATTATTATTGATGAAAAGGCTAATATAATAGATGGTTTTAGTAATCTTTTTACCAATGAAATTGAGGAAATTTTAAATAATAATTAATTTCCTTTTTTAAAGTCACTTAAGAATTTTTGTAATCCTATGTCTGTTAATGGATGTTTTAATAGTCCTTTAATTGCAGAAATTGGACTAGTAATTACATCAGCACCAATTTTAGCACAATCAATAATATGCATTGTATGTCTTATCGAAGCAGCTAAAATTTCAGTTTTATATCCGTAATTATCATAGATTTCCCTTATCTCACTAATAAGGTTTAATCCATCTGTAGAGACATCATCTAATCTACCAATAAAAGGTGAGACATATGTTGCTCCAGCTTTAGCTGCAAGTAAAGCTTGACCGGATGAAAAAACAAGAGTACAATTAGTTTTAAGTCCTTTATCAGAGAAATATCTAATAGCCTTAACACCATCTTCAATCATTGGGACTTTTATAACTATTTGATTGTTAAGTTTAGCTAAAGCCTCTCCCTCTTTAATAATACCCTCAAAATCAACAGATATTACCTCTGCTGAAACATCACCATCTACTATTTCACATATTTTTATATAATGATCTAAAATATTTTTTTCTCCTGTAATACCTTCTTTAGCCATTAAAGAAGGGTTTGTAGTTACACCATCAAGTATACCAAGCTGTTGAGCTTCATTTATTTGTTCTAGGTTAGCTGTATCAATAAAAAATTTCATAGGTTATATAGTTTCATTATTATTTTTTGAAAAAGCTTATCGGGTAATAAACTTTTCAAGCTTATTTTTTTTTCAAGAAATCCACCGACAAGGTAATTAATTTTTAATGTTTTCTTTTCAATAATTTTCAAAACTAAATCAGCAACTTCATTTGGGTCTCTTCCATGAGACATTTTCTTATCAACTGATTTTATTACATTACCATATTCATAATAATATGGAGAAGAGTTTAAATTTTCAGAATCTTTTCTATTTTTTGAAATTTCAGTTCTATAGTCACCTGGAGCAATATTAACTACATTAATATTAAATTTTTTTAGCTCAATGTTTAAACTTTCTGCAATAATTTTAAATGAAGCTTTGGAAGCACAATATACCCCCCAAAAAGGAAGACCGAGATAGCCTGCAATAGAAGTAATATTAATAATTAATCCATTATTATTTGATCTCATGACAGGTAAAACAGATTGAATAATATTTAAGTGGCTAAAAAAATTAGTTTCAAATACTTTTTTTACATCCTCAATTTTCATGATTTCTAATGGTCCCGTTAAATTAATACCAGCATTATTAATTAAGACATCTATTTTTCCATACTCATTTATAATTTCATTTATTCTATTTCTAGCTTCATTATAATTGTTTATATCTATTGAAATATTTTTAAAATTAACGTCTTTAATAATTGATCTAGAAGCTCCAATTACAATATGTCCTTTGGAGTGAAGTTTTTCAGCAATTAATTTTCCAAATCCTGAAGATGTTCCGGTAATTAAAATTACTTTACTCATATTTTATTAAATATATTAGTATAAATTTAATTCATGAAGTATAGTCTCGTTTTTTTAATTTCCTTTATACTAATTAATTGCCAAACATCAATTAATAAAGATTTTAAAATAAGTATCATAACTGATGATAAGATTATTTCATATGGGGATGATATAAAAATAAATATTGAGTCAAAATCCAATATAATTATAGATTCAGTAAAATATTTTTTAAATGATGTAAGAGTAAAAAATGAATTTACAATTAGTAATGTTAAGCTAGGAACAAATTCTGCAAGAGCTGAGGTCTTTTCTGGTGGTAAGAAAATAGAATTGACCAAAGAGTTTGATATATTTTCAGATACAAAACCAAACATACTTAATTATGAAATTATTAATGAGTATTCGCATGATAAAGAAGCGTATACTCAGGGACTTGAATTTTATAATAATATTCTATATGAAAGTACAGGGCTTAATGGCAAGTCTACATTAAGGAAAGTTGATTTAAATAGTGGAGATATTTTAAACAATATCAATCTAGAATATGAATATTTTGGAGAAGGTATTACAATATTAAACGATAGAATATTTCTATTAACATGGAAAAATAAAATTGGTTTCATATACGATTTAGATTTTAAAAAAATTGGAAGTTTTAATTACGATAAAAGCCAAGAAGGATGGGGATTAACAAATGACGGAAAGTATATCTATAAGTCAGATGGAACTAGCAAAATATGGAAACTTGATCCTTATAATCTTGAAGAAATTGATTTTATAGAAGTTATGACAGATAAATCTAGGATAAAAAGTATTAATGAATTAGAATATATAAATGGTAAAATTTTTGCAAATACATATCAACAGAATCGAGATGTTATTTTAATTATTAACTCAAAGAGTGGTAAAGTTGAAAGTATTATTAATTTTTCTGGAATTAGAGATTATTTGGAAGCAGATAATAATACTGATGTGATGAACGGAATTGCTGAAAATGATGGTAAATTATATGTTACTGGTAAAAATTGGAATAAGTTGTTTGAAATTAAAATTTTAGATGAATAGTGATCTAACTATTAAAAAGTGGTCTATCAATCATGAAAGACTTAACTTTTTTTCCCAAATCATTTAAAATTTCAAGATTATTATAGTTTTCAATAGTTTCATTTATTGCTTCTGCAACAAATGCCATATCATCTTCTTTAAGTCCTCTGGTTGTGATTGCTGGTGTACCGATTCTAATTCCACTAGTAACAAATGGAGATTGGTTATCAAAAGGAACCATATTTTTATTAACTGTAATATTAGTTATCCCTAGAACTTTTTCTGCTTCTTTACCAGTTATATTTTTATTTCTTAAGTCAATTAACATCAAATGATTATCAGTTCCTCCAGAAATTATATTGAAGCCTAGTTCTTTTAAATTATTAGCTAATTTTTTAGAATTAAGAATAACCTGCTTAATGTATAAATCAAATTTAGATTCTAAAGCTTCACCAAATGCAATACCCTTCGCAGCAATTACATGTTCTAATGGACCCCCTTGGTTACCAGGGAAAATTGACGAATCAAGAACTGATGACATCATTTTTAAATCTCCATTTTTCAGCTTTAATCCAAATGGATTTTCAAAATCTTTACCCATCATAATTATACCACCTCTAGGACCTCTTAGAGTTTTATGAGTAGTAGATGTAATTACATGACAGTATGGAACAGGATCACTTAAAAAACCTTTGGCAATTAAACCTGCAGGATGAGCGATATCTGCATGAAGAAAAGATCCTACTTCATCTGCAATTTCTCTAAACTTAGAAAAGTTAATATCTCTTGAATAAGCAGAAGCCCCTACAATAATTAAGTTAGGTTTTGTGTCTTTAGCTTTTTTGAGTATTTCATCATAATTAAACACACCATCTTGATTTACCCCATAAAAACTAGAATTATAGATCTTTCCTGAAAAATTTACACTAGAACCATGAGTTAAATGACCACCATGAGATAAATCTAAACCTAAAATCTTATCACCAGGCTTTAAGAAAGCATCAAAAACAGCAGTATTTGCTTGAGATCCTGAATGAGGTTGAACATTAGCATATTCTACTTTAAACAACTCTTTTAATCTCTCTATAGCAATCAATTCTATTTTATCAACAACTTCACAACCACCATAATATCTTTTTCCAGGATAACCTTCAGCATATTTATTAGTTAGTATTGAACCTGTTGCTTTCATAACATTTTCACTAGTAAAATTTTCAGATGCAATCAGTTCAAGACCTCCAAGTTGTCTTTTTCTTTCTTCTTCTATTAGATTAAAAATTTTTTCTTGAGAATTCATAGATATTTTAAAGTGCTAAATTAATAAAATAGGTTTTCTAGTTTTGATGTTTCCTATCATATAAATCAACTAGTTATAAACATTTCTTATTTCAAAATTGTAATTTTACAGCATGAATAGTTCAGTTAACATAAAAAACAAAAAAGCTAAGTATGATTATTCTTTACTGGATAGTTATACTTGTGGTATTGTATTGACTGGAAATGAGATAAAATCAATTAGAAATTCCAAAGTATCTCTAAATAATTCATATTGTGAGTTTAATAATGGAGAATTATTTGTAATAAACTTACACATTGATGAATATGAGAATTCTAGTGATCCAAATTATAATCCAAAAAGAAAAAAGAAACTTCTTCTGAGTAAGCAAGAATTAAAGAAAATTGAAAAAGAGGTAAGAGATGTTGGAATTACTGTTGTTTCAACCTCCCTTTTTATTAGTAAAAAAGGGATTGCTAAATTAAATATATCTGTTGCAAAAGGTAAAAGAGAGTTTGATAAAAGAAATTCTATTAAAGACAGAGATAATAAAATAAGTCTAAAGAGGATTAAGAAAAATTTTAATAACTAATTTTTATCTTTTAACATAGGAACAAATCTAAAGTTCCCAAAAGATTCTCTACGAAAATTATTATTGGAAAGCCTAGTAATTCTAGTCATTCTTTGAATATCTTTTCCTAAAGGAATAATTAGCCTACCCCCTTCTCTTAATTGAGTCAAAAGATTTTTTGGGACATCAATTGATCCTGCAGTTACAATTATTCCATCATAAGGTGAATCATCTGAATTTCCTTTATAACCATCGCTATATAAAAATTTTTTTGGTTTAATATTTAATTTTTTAAAGAGATTAGATGTATCTCTAAAAAGTTTATGATCTCTTTCAATTGTATAAATTTCAATTTCAAAAAAATTTAAAATAGCTGTTTGATATCCTGATCCAGTTCCAATTTCTAAAATTTTTTCATCTTTTTTTGGATCTAAAAGCTGAGTTTGAAATGCAACTGTATATGGTTGAGAAATTGTTTGGTTATTAGCTATTGGTAATGCTTTATCTAAATATGCTTGTTCAGACAAACCAGGATCAATAAAAAGGTGTCTAGGGATTTTTTCAATAGCTTGGAGTACTGTATTATTGATTATACCCTTTAATTTTAACTCTTTAGCTAAATTTCTTCTTCTTCCTTGATGTTTAAAATTATCTTTCATTTTATTGTTTGATTAATTTATTACAAAATATTTCAAAAGAAGATTGTAATTTTAACTTATGATTAAAGTTGGCGTAATTGGTGCTGGTCATCTTGGAAAAATACATTTAAATATATTAAACTCTTCCCAATTTGAATTAGTCGGATTCCATGATACTGACATTCAAAACTCACAAAAATTATCAATTGAAAAAAGTTATGTTTTTTATGAACAGTTAGATGATTTGATTAATAACATTGATGCAGCTGTAATTGTATCTCCAACTACTTCGCATTTTGATATTGCTAAAAAATGTATACTGAAAGGAAAGCATGTTTTTATTGAAAAACCTTTGACTTCAAATTCTAGTGAAGCTAGGATAATTAAATCTTTAGCTGATCAAAATGATATTATTGGTCAAGTAGGTTTTGTAGAAAGATATAATCAAGCCTTTTTAGCTTGTAAAAATTACATTTTAGAGCCCAAATTTATAGAATGTCATAGATTAGCTGACTTCAATCCAAGAGGAACAGATGTTTCAGTAATTATGGATTTAATGATTCATGATATTGATATTGTTTTAAGTCTTGTAAATTCAAAAGTTAAAAGTATAAACGCATCTGGTGTTTCAATAATTAGTTCTACACCTGATATTGCTAACGCAAGAATTGAATTTGATAATGGCTGTATAGCAAATTTGACTTCTAGTAGAATTTCAATGAAGAAGATGAGAAAAGCAAGAATTTTTCAAAAGGATGCATATATATCTATTGATTTTTTAGAAAAAGATTTTCAGGTTGTAAAAATTAGAGATAAAGATGTAGATGATAATGAAAACTCACTTGTTGTTAAGAATAATGTCGGCGAAGAAAAGGTAATTTTCTTTGAAAAACCATTAATGGATAACATTAATTCAATTGAACAAGAGTTAAATGATTTTTATATTTCAATTTTAAATAAAACTGAATCAAAAGTTTCGCTGAATGATGGATTAAAAGCACTTGAAGTTGCTGAGGAGATTATGAGTCAACTATGAATATTCATGATAATATAAACCACTTAATTAATAAAATTGGGCCTACGGTTAAATTAGTAGCAGTTTCAAAAACTAGGTCATATGAAGAGATTATAAAAGCTTATGATTCAGGTCAAAAAATTTTTGGCGAAAATAGAGTTCAAGAATTAGTTGAAAAATACAATAAACTGCCAAAGGACATAAAGTGGCATATGATAGGACATCTTCAAAAAAATAAAGTAAAGTACATTTCTTCCTTCATAGATTTAATACAATCTTTAGATAGAGTATCATTAGCAGAAGAAATAAATAAGTGTGCAAAAAAAGAAAATAGAAAAATTGATTGTTTAATACAATTGAAGATTTCTAGAGAAGATACCAAATTTGGACTTGAGCCATCTAAAATTGATAACTTTTATTCAGAGCTATTAAATTTTAGTCATTTAAATATAGTTGGATTAATGGGTATGGCTAGCTTTACTAATGATGAATCTTTAATAGAGGATGAATTCCAAACTATAGAAAGTATATATAATAAGTTAAAATATATTAATCCAAATATTAATACTCTTTCAATTGGAATGAGTGATGATTTTGAAATAGCAATAAGAAATGGATCAAATATGGTTAGAGTTGGAAGTAAAATTTTTGGTAATAGAAATCAATGATGTATACAATAATTGATTTAGAAACTACTGGTGGTAAATTTAATGAAGAATCAATAATTGAAGTAGCAATATACAAATTTGATGGTACTTCTGTTACAGATCAATTTATTAGTCTTGTAAATCCAGAAAAGGAAATTCACCCATATGTAGAGAAATTGACTGGAATAACATCAAAAATGGTTGAAACAGCTCCAAAGTTTCATGAAATAGCAAAGAGAATCATTGAAATTACATCAAATTCTGTCCTTGTTGCACACAACGCTCAATTTGATTATAGAATATTACAGTTAGAATTTAAAAGACTTGGGTATGACTTTTCTATGAATTCTTTATGTACTGTAATTCTGTCTCAAAAACTTCTTCCAAATCAAGAATCATATAAGCTAGGTAAGCTATCTAAGAGCATGGGAATAGCATTAAAAAATAGACATCGAGCTAGTGGAGACGCATTAGCAACTGTAGAATTATTTAAGATATTACTTGAAAAAGATACATCAAATGAAATTAAGGAAAATATTATGGAGTTTCCAGGTGAAAAAATGGATAGTATCTTTAAAGATGTAATAGAGAATCTAAAAGAGAATACTGGTGTATTTTACATTTACAATAACCAAAAAGATCTTATATATATAGATTTTAGTAGAGATATTAAAAATAAGCTTATAAAACTTTTCACAAGTAAAAAGTTTATTCCAAAATATGTGCAAAACAATTTTAAATATTTAAATGTTCATCCAACTGGAAATATTCATATTGCAATAATTAAAGTTCTTAATGAAATAAAAACTTTAAATCCTAAAATAAAAAACAATGTAAACCGTAAACTATATACTAAAATTGATATACCTGAAGAATTTAAAGCTAATAAAAACTTTGTTTTAACATTTAATGGAAAAAAAGATGTTGATAAAAGTTTTATTCTTGTCAAGGATAATATAATCAAAGGATATGGTTATTTTGAACTATATAATCATATTAATTCAGAGAAAAAAATCAATTCTAGATTAGTTGAGGTTTTCAATTATTATAAAATAAAAAACTACGTCTATAAGCTAATTTCTGATAAGAGATATAAAAAACTAGTAAATTTGAGTGAAATTTATAAAATAACAGAAGTTGAATAAGACTCGACAAAAAATACATGATATAATTTTTGAAGCAGACACTCCTGCTGGAAAAGTGTTTGATATTTCTCTAATTATTGTCATAATTATAAGTGTCATACTTGTTGCTTTAGAAACAGTGGGTTGGATTAATCAGCAATATTATGATATCTTAAATATTGCAGAATGGGTCATAACAATTCTATTTACAATTGAATATATTCTTAGAATAGTATCAGTTCATCATCCAAGTAAATATGTATTTAGTTTTTATGGAATTATTGACTTTTTAGCTATGATACCTAAATATATATCTTTATTTGTGGTAGGTGCACATCTAGAAACTATGATGGCAATCAGAGCGCTTAGGATTCTTCGAATTTTTAGAGTTCTCCATATTTCAAGATATATTGGTGAGTCAAATTTTTTAGTAAGATCTCTTCTTGTAAGCAGAGCTAAGATTATTATATTTTTACTATTTGTTCTAATTATGTGTATACTTTTTGGAACATTAATGTATTTAGTAGAAGGTCCTGAAGCTGGATTTAATAACATACCTGAAAGTATTTATTGGTGTATAAGCACAATTTCAACTGTAGGATATGGTGATATTGTTCCATTAACTGGAATGGGTAAATTTCTTGCTTCAATGCTTATGATTCTTGGTTATGGAATAATTGCTGTTCCTACAGGTATAATTTCTGCTGAAATGGCACAAAGAAGAAAAAATGTTGATATAAATACAACTGTATGTGCTGAATGTTTGAATGATAAACACAAAGATAATGCTATATATTGTCATGAATGTGGTTCTCATTTAGAAGATGAAAAATAAAAACCTGATTTATGTAGCTGGTCCTACAGGTATTGGAAAAACTAAGCTAGCTATTGAGTTAGCAAAAAAGTTTAATACTGAAATTGTTTCCTGTGATTCTAGACAATTTTACAAAGAACTTAAAATTGGAACTTGCCCCCCATCTTTTGATGATTTAAATGATATTAAACACCACTTTATTCATAATAAAAGTATTAAAGATACATACAGCGTTGGAGACTATGAAAAAGAAGCTATTGACTTAATATCTGAAATTTTTAAAATAAAAGATACTTTAATTCTAGTAGGTGGCTCAGGACTTTATGCTGATTCTATTTTATTTGGAATTGATGAATTTCCTAATATATCTAAAGAAATTAAAGAAAAAATTCAATTTGATTTAGAAAATAGTGGTCTAGATTATATTTTAGAAGAACTTAGAATACTAGATCCAGAATATTACAATAAAGTTGATAAAAATAATGTTGTTAGAGTTACAAGAGCGTTAGAAGTTATAAAACAAACCAATTTTAAATTTTCTTCATTAAGAACAAATAAAAAGAAAGAAAGAGAGTTTAAGTCTCATATATTAATTTTAGAGTCATCAAGAGATGATTTATATTTTAAAATAAATACCAGAGTAGATAAAATGTTAGAAAATGGTCTTGAGAAAGAAGCTTATCAACTTATGGATTATAAAAAATTAAATACTTTGAATACTGTTGGATACAAAGAGTTTTTTAAGTATTTTGATGGAGAGTTATCTTATAATGATACCATCAGTAAAATAAAGCAGAATACTAGAAACTATGCAAAAAGACAGATAACATGGTTAAAAAAATATAAAAATGCGATTAGAATCAATTCAAATTCTAATGCGAATTCAATAATCTCAAAAATTAGCAATACACATGAAAAATTTTAAATCTCTTTTTTTTACTTTACTTATAATTCTTCCTACTAGTGGTCAAAAAATAAAAGAAGAAATCTTAGCCAATGCAATGTTAAATATGGATGAATTCATAGAGTTCTTGTCATTACCTAATGATGCTAATGTAAAAGATGATATTGATAGGCTAATTGATTGGACTGAAAGAAAATTTCAATCACTTAATTTTGATATCAAATTATTAGATACAGATACTTTTCCTCTTATGCTTGCTGAAAAGAAAGTAAATAATTCATCAAAAACTATATTAATTTATCTTCATCTTGATGGTCAGCCAATAGACGTTTCTAAATGGGATCAAGAAGACCCTTTTTCTCCAGTCTTCAAAATTAGTAATAATAATTCCTTTTCTGGTATCAACTGGGACAGTATTAAAGATTTAAGTTTTGATCAATTAGAATCTAAAGATGTTAGAATTTTTGCAAGATCTTCGTCAGATGCAAAGGGACCTGTTATGATGATTATACAAGCATTAAAATTCATGGAATTAAATGATATTGATCAAAGATTTAATATAAAACTAATTATGGATTTTGAAGAAGAAAAAAGCTCTCCAAGTCTTCCATTTGCTGTTGAGAAATATAAAGATCTTCTTAAAAGTGATGCCTTGTTAATATTTGATGGACCTCAGCATGAATCTGGTATACCAACTTTGAATTTTGGTAACAGAGGTATAGGATCAATAACACTAAAAACTTATGGGCCAATTGTACCTCAACATAGTGGTCATTTTGGGAATTACGCTCCTAACCCTGTATTTAGGATGTCCAATATTTTATCATCTATGAAAGATGAAAATGGTATTGTATTAATTGAAGGATATTATGACGGAATAGTTATTGATGATGAAATTAAAAAATATTTAGAACAAGTCCCTGATGATGAAGTTTCTATGAGAGAAAAAATGCAATTTAAGATACCAGAATCTGTTGGAAGCTCTTATCAAGAATCTCTTCAATTTCCTTCTTTAAATGTTAGAGGAATTCAATCAGGTTGGGTTGGATCTGAAGCAAGAACTATAGTCCCATCAGAATGTATAGCAGAAATTGATATTAGGTTAGTAATAGAGTCAGATGGTTATAGGTTAATAAATTTAATTAAAAAACATATTGAATCATTGGGATATTATATTACTGAAAATGAACCAACAAAAGAAGAGAGAGTAAATTATGATAAAATTCTAAAATTCACATCCAGAGTATCATATCCAGCTTTTAGGACAGAGATTAATAGTGAATTAGGTAATTGGTTAAATGATGTTCTAACAAATACTTTTGATCAAAAACCTGTTTTAAAAAGAACAAGTGGAGGGTCTGTTCCAATATCACCTTTTGTTAATATTTTAAATATTCCTGCAGTTGGAGTTCCTACAGTTAATAAAGATAATAATCAACATAGTCCAAATGAAAACTTGAGATTAGTTAATTATATTAATGGTATTGAGACTTTTATTGGAATTCTATCTAGTGAGTTTAATTAAGAAAGGAAGTTAACTACTTCTTTTTCAACATCAGAAAGTATATTAGAAGAGTTTCTTGGTATAAAGTCTTTACCAATAATTGTATTATATAATTCAATATATCTTTCAGAAACATTATGGATAATTTCTTCAGTTATCAAGGGTAGAGTTTGATTTTCTTTACCTTGAAAATTATTTGAAATTAACCACTGGCGAAAAAACTCTTTTGATAGTTGTTTTGGATGCTCTCCCTTATTCATATATTGTTCATATGAATCAATGTAAAAATACCTAGATGAGTCAGGTGTGTGTATTTCATCAATTAAATAAAGCTTACCATTATTATCGTAACCAAATTCGTATTTAGTATCAACTAAAATTAAACCCCTTTCTTTAGCTATTTTTGATCCTCTATCAAAAAGTTTGAATGTAATATTCTCAATTTCTTCATATTGATCTTGAGTTAAAATTTTATTTTTTATAATGTCAGACTTTGAAATATCTTCATCATGTCCAAAGTCTGCTTTTGTACTTGGAGTAATTATTGGATTTTCAAATTTTTGATTCGAAACCATTCCATTAGGTAATTTAACACCGCATATAGATCTCTCACCTGACTTATAAAGTCTATCAGCATGACCACTTAAATATCCTCTTATAACCATTTCAACTTTAATTGGGTTTAATTTTCTTCCAATAGAAACATTTGGGTCTGGTGAAGAGATTAACCAATTATCAATAATGTCATTGGTTGAATTTATCATTTCAAGAGATATCTGATTTAGAACCTGACCTTTAAAGGGAATCGGTTTTGGCATAACAATATCAAATGCAGAAATTCGATCAGAAACAATTACTACAAGTAAATCATTTTCTATTGTATAAACATCCCTTACCTTACCTTCATACTTTGATGATTGTCCTGGAAAATTAAAGTTAGTTTTAAAAATAGTGTTCAATTATATTACTTTAGATTGTTATATGCATCAATAACTCTTTTAACTATGGGGTGTCTGATTACATCAGAATCATCAAGTTCTATTATACCTATTCCTCTCTTTCCAGATAAAATTTTTATTGCATCCTTTAAACCAGAGTTTGCGCTTTTTGGTAAATCTACTTGACCGGGATCACCTGTTACCAAAAATTTTGCATTCATACCCATTCTTGTAAGAAACATTTTCATTTGAGAATTCGTAGTATTTTGAGCCTCATCTAGAATTACAAAAGCGTTATCTAAAGTTCTTCCTCTCATAAATGCTAAAGGGGCAATCTCAATAGTACTATCCTCTAAATATTTCTGCAACTTATTGTATGGAATCATATCCCTTAATGCATCATACAATGGCTGCATATATGGGTCTAACTTTTCTTTTAAATCTCCCGGAAGATACCCTAGATTTTCACCAGCTTCGACTGCAGGT
Organism: Bacteroidota bacterium; assembly: GCA_038110465.1. Lineage (GTDB taxonomy): Bacteria > Bacteroidota > Bacteroidia > Flavobacteriales > Flavobacteriaceae > Marisimplicoccus. The sequence goes on from JAYNJU010000007.1 coordinate 44,223, forward strand.
CTTGTTAAAATAATTTTTTTTATTTCTCTTTCTTTTAGAGCTTTAACAGCCATCGCTACTCCGGTGTAAGTTTTACCAGTACCAGCAGGTCCTATAGCAAATATTAAATCGTTTTTAATTATTGATTCATGTAGTTTAATTTGATTTAGTGTTTTAGCTAATATTGGTTTTCCAGAGACTCCATGAAGGATTAAAGAAGGTCTCTCACCATTAAATTTTATGTTGTTAACAACAATGTCATTTATTATATTAGGATCTATGGTATTATAATCTGAATAATAATTTAGAAGACCTCTAAATTTAGAATCAAAGTCTTTTAACTCATTTTTATCACCAAGAGCCTTAATTGTTTGGCCTCTTTGAACAATTTTAAGTTTTGGAAAACTTATTTTTAGTGAATTTAGATTATCTCTAGAGAAAAAAATTTGTGGATCAACATCCGTCAGTTCAAATTGAATTTCACTCAATGGATTATTTTTAAAAATTTGTTATAGTAGATATTTTGACTCAAATTTACATAATTTTTATAAAGTTCTTAATTCGTGTCAATCATTACTTTAACTTCTGATTATGGAAACAAAGACTATTTTATTAGCTCTATCAAAGCTAAACTAAAACAAGAGATTGATGAAATTGATATAGTTGACATTTCACATGAAGTAAGTCCTTTTAATTTAACAGAAGCCGGATATATACTTGAAGGTGCATGTAAGGATTTTCCTAAAGGAACTATTCATATGATTTTTATTGACTCTGAGCTTACTCCAGAAAACAAACATATAGCAATTAAGCATGATGGATCTTTTTATATAGGAGCTGACAATGGAGTACTTTCTCTTTTATTTAAAGATATAATTCCTGAACAAATAGTTGAATTAAACCTTCATAATAGCTTTAATTATAAAATTTCATCTGATGATTTATTTATAAAAGTCGCTGGTCACATTTTAAGATCTGGACCATTAAATGTTGTTGGAAGCAATATAGATACAATCAAACAGATTAAGAACTTGAGACCTGTAATTAGCAAAGATCAAAATCAAATTATAGGTAGTGTAATTTATATAGATAATTTTGGAAATGTTATTACAAACATTACTGAAAAAATCTTTAAAGAAGTATCTAAAACAAGACCTTTTACTATCAATGCTAGAAATGTAAAATTTAATAAAATTTTTAAAAATTATTCCGATGCAATTGATTTTAAAATAGAAAAAAAAGATAGAGAAGAAGATGGAAAAAGCCTTGCAATATTTAATAGTTTAGGATATCTTCAACTATGTATCTATAAAAGTAATCCAAAAACTGTTGGAAGTGCCAGCACTCTTTTTGGTCTTGACTACAGAGACCCTGTCTCTATATACTTTTAATGTTTGTAGTTAGTAGATAACTTTTAATATTTTAAATTAGATTTATGACATCAAATAAATATATTTGAAATAAAACAAATGAAATTTATAGTTTCATCATCTATATTATACAAAGAACTACAAGTCTTAGGAGGTGTAATTAATTCCTCAAATACTATTCCAATTCTAGACAATTTTCTATTTGAAATTGAAAATAATACATTAAAAATAAGTTCATCTGATTTAGAATCAACTATGACATCAGAAATTGAAATTGAATCTGATTCTTCAGATAAAATAGCAATTTCTGCAAAACTATTAACCGATATACTTAAAACTTTTTCTAATCAGCCGCTTACTTTTATCAAGACAGAAAATAATACTATAGAAATTACTGCTAGTAACGGAAAATACTCTTTAGCATATTTGAATGGAAATGAATTTCCTAAGCAAATTGAATTATTAGACGCTCATGAAACTATTATTAATAGCTCAGACTTATGGAATTCTATTAATTCCACAATCTTTGCTTCTGGAACTGATGACTTAAGACCTGTTATGAGTGGGGTTTTTTTTCAATTTAATTCAGAATCTCTTAAGTTTGTTGCTACTGATGCTCACAAATTAGTAAAGTTTGAAACATCAAATTATACATCTAAGGAAGTCTCTGAATTCATAATGCCAAAAAAACCGTTACAAATTCTAAAAGGAATTTTACAATCAGTTGATTCTGAAGTAAATATCCAACATAATGAGTCTAATGCTAAATTTATTTTTGGAAAAACATCAATTACATCAAGGTTAATTGATGGAAAATTTCCTAATTATGAAGCAGTTATTCCAAAAGATAATCCTAACGTGTTAACGATAGATAGAGAGCTATTTTTAAATTCAGTTAGAAGGGTTAGTATATTTTCAAATAAAACTACTAATCAGATTAGATTAAAATTAGCAGGATCCCTATTAAATATTAGTGCTGAAGATTTTGATTTCAGTAATAAAGCAGATGAAAATTTAGAATGTGAATATTCTGGAGATGATATTCAAATAGGTTTTAATTCTAAATTTTTAATTGAAATGTTGAATAATCTAGATTCTGAAACTGTTACTTTATCAATGTCTCATCCAAATAGAGCAGGAATCATCAGGCCAATTAACGATAAAAGTGAATCAAATGAATCTATTACAATGTTGGTAATGCCGGTTATGCTTAATGATTAACCTATTGATTCTTCAACTCCTTCTGAAGCTTTTTTATAAATACCTTTCTCAAGCTTTTTTCTAATAGAAGCAAATGCATCTAGTGTAATATTAATATCCTCAATATTGTGAGAAGCAGTAGGTATAAGTCTTAAAAGAATAAGTCCTTTTGGAATTACTGGGTAGACAACAATTGAACAAAATATCTTATAATTTTCTCTTAGATCTTTGACAAGGGCCATAGCTTCTGGAATACTTCCTTTTAGATAAACTGGTGTAACACAACTTTGTGTATTTCCAATATCAAAGCCTCTTTCTTTTAATCCAGATTGAAGTAGATTAACATTCTCCCAAAGTTTATTCTTAAATTCAGGCCTGGTTTTAAGAAGTTCTAATCTTTTCAATGCTCCTATTACTAACTGCATCTGAAGAGATTTAGCAAACATTTGAGATCTCATGTTATATTTAAGAAACTCTATAATTTCACTATCACCTGCTATAAATGCACCAGTGGAGGCAAGAGATTTAGCAAAAGTAGCAAAATATACATCTATTTGATCCTGTATTCCTTGTTCCTCACCTGCGCCAGCTCCAGTTTTACCTAGAGTTCCAAATCCATGGGCATCATCAACTAATAATCTGAATTTGAATTTATCTTTTAAAGCAACTATTTCTTTTAGTTTACCTTGTTCACCTCGCATACCAAATACTCCCTCAGAAATTACTAAAATACCACCACCATTTTGTTCAGCAAGCTTAGAGGCTCTTTCCAAGTTTTTTTCTAGACTTATCATGTCATTGTGCTGATAAGTAAAACGTTTACCTAAGTGAAGTCTAACACCATCAATTATACATGCATGAGAATCGATATCGTAGACTATAATATCATTTTTTGAAACTAGAGTGTCGATAGTTGACAAAATACCTTGATATCCAAAGTTTAATAGATAAGCAGATTCCTTAGATACAAATTCAGCAAGTTCACATTCTAGCTTTTCATGAAGCTCTGTATGGCCAGACATCATTCTTGCACCCATGGGATAAGCACTACCGTAGTCCTTGGCCGCTTTTGCATCTACTTCTCTTACTTCTGGGTTGTTAGCTAGACCTAAATAGTCATTAACACTCCAGGTGATAACTTCCTTTCCTTTGAATTGCATTCTATTAGAGATCGGACCCTCTAATTTTGGAAAGACAAAATAGCCTTCTGCTATTGATGCCCACTTTCCAAGAGGGCCTTTGTTTTTATAAATTTTATCAAATAAATCTTGCATTGCTTATATATATGTAATCGAATTTTTGTTTGGTTGATAAAAACTAGAATCATAAAATCCTTGATTATTCATCCATTCATCTGAATATATTTTACTCAAGTATCTTGATCCATGATCAGGAAAAATAATGACTACGTGGCTATTATCATCAAATTCATTCTCAATATTGAGTAGCTTAACTGCTTGAAAAGCTGCACCAGATGTGTAGCCGACAAATAATCCTTCCTTTAGTGTAATTTCTCTAGCCATATGAGCACTATCGGAATCCGTAACTTTTATGAATCTATCGATTATTTTAAAATCTGTTGCAGATGGAACTATATTTTTACCCAGACCCTCTATTCTATATGAATAAATTTCATTTGGATCAACCTCTCCAGTTTCATGATATTTTTTTAAAATAGAACCATATGCATCAACCCCAATAATTTTTATATTAATGTTTTGTTCCTTAAGATATCTTCCTATACCTGAAATAGTTCCGCCAGTTCCACTACATGCAACTAAATGAGTGATTTCATGGTTGCTTTGCTCCCAAATCTCTGGACCTGTAGTATTATAATGAGTTTCAATATTAAGATCATTAAAATATTGATTGATATAAACAGAATCCTCTATTTCTGAGCTAAGTCTTTTAGCAACCTCGTAATATGATCTAGGATCATCTGAAGGAACATTTGAGGGACAAACATAGATTTTAGCTCCTAAACATTTCATCATATTGATTTTATCCTTAGATGATTTAGAACTAACAGCAAGTATACATTTGTAACCTTTAAGTAAAGATACCATAGCTAAACTGAAACCTGTATTACCAGAAGTAGTTTCAATTATTGTACTACCTTCTTTTAAAAGACCCTTTTTTTCAGCCTGATCAATTATGTGAAATGCAATTCTATCTTTATTAGAATGTCCTGGGTTAAAACCTTCAAATTTAGCATAATAATTACCAGGAAAAGACTTAGAAACACTATTTAATTTAATAAGTGGTGTGCCCCCAATTAATTCTAATATGTTATTGTAAACTTTTTTTGCCTCGAGCATTAGGTCATCCAATTGAGCTACAAATTTAAAGAAAAAAACTAGTAATCACATGAAAAATTACCAATTGGAGAACCGTCAGGAACTTTAGTTTTTTCTATAGGTTGATATAATTCAGGTTTACTAATAAACGAGTCAATTTTCGATATTAAATAGTTATCGAAAGTATCATTGCTTTGAGCTAAAGATGTCCTAATTTTTTTTATAAAACCTAAAATTATAGATTTAGATACTTCATCAGTAGTACTATCAACATAAGTCATAAATAAGTGATCTACAAAAAGTGAAATTGTATTCTTTTTTATTAACATTTCGTAATTATCTAACTTTTTTAAGTCAAAAACTGAATCTCCTATCATATCTAAATATTCTTTTACTCCAAAGTTGTTTGTTCCAAGAGCATGTTGCTGATTAATTCTATTTAATCTCTCAGAATTTAACATAAAAGTAAAGACATGATTAATAATAGAGCTAGATACATTTATATAATCAAATCCTACACCTGTATTTGTTACAAAATTTTCTCTAGTTCTAGGATTTCTAAAGGATCTAGGTGATAATAATTCAATTAAATGGTCAGGAATTGTTAAATTTTCAGGCTTAATTGATTTAAGCAGTGTTTTTACAGAGTTGATTTGAAAATCATTATCTACATATTTTACTTTATCATTTTGATCATTTTTAACAAAATATAAATATTCTATTCCCCCAATTGCTTTTGCTGTTGCTTCAATTTGATATCTATGTAACATATAAATTGGTACTAGAATATCTTCTAATCTATCAAAAGGTTGCCCATATTCTAAATTATCATGATCAAGATTACCAAGAGCAATTTTTCTTATGTTAATTAAATTTTCAAGTTCTTTATAAGGTTTTTCTCCATTATCCCATAAATGTGAGTATGGATTAGCACTTGAAATAGGTCTAGAATCTGAGTCACTTAAAAAGTATAGGCCCTCATCTATTGCGTTTTCTAAAATATTATTTAGCTCTTCATCTTCATTTTGATTTTCTAAAAATTCACTATATGCATACTGAACACTAACTTTGTCCCAATTACCTATATTTTTTGAGTATGCATTAATTATACTGATTTTTCCATTGATTAATTCAATTTTAGGATGAGGGTAATCCATTACTGATGATCTATCATTTGCACTTGAAATATAATTATGAGCAAATCCAATAGTATGACCAATTTCATGTGCTGATAATTGTCTGATTCTATCCAAAGAGGTTTTTTTTATCAATTCTTTGTTTTCTTTATCATGCGGGTTATCAATTAAACCACTTAAAATCATATAATCCTGCCTAACTCTAAGACTTCCTAAACTAACTTGTCCCTTAATAATTTCTCCAGTTCTGGGATCTACAATACTTGCTCCATAACTCCACCCTCTGGTTGACCTGTGAATCCATTGAATTAAATTATATCTAACATCCATTGGATCAGCATCTTCGGGTAAAACTTCTATTTGAAAAGCATCTTTGAATCCAGCACTCTCAAATGCCTGGTCCCACCATTCACCTCCTTCTATCAATGCAGATTTAATTGGTTCAGGAGTTCCATTATCTATATAATAAACAATAGGTTCTTTTGCTTCACTTATTTGATTATTTGGATTCTTTTTTTCTAATCTATGTCTTACAATAAATCTTTGTTCAAGACTCTCATCTATTGGGGTTGAATAGTCATAAACAATAAATGGATTACTACCACTCCTTGGGTCAAACTTTCTTTTTTTATAATTACTATCTGGTAACTCTACAAATGAGTGATGCTGATTAACAGTTATATTTGATGGAGTTGGAGTGACGCTTCTAACTAGGTTACCCGAAGGATTTCCTGTAAATGTCAATATTACATCAAATTCGACATTTTTAGGAAATGCTTTTGTTCTATCTAATTCAATAGCAGACATTGATTTATTTAAAGAATAACTACCAGAATTTGAATATCTTAACCTTTGACTAACGCCATGAGCGTCAGTCATAAGAAAAGGGGTTAGATCTACTACGTAGGAATTATTTTTATTTTCTACAATATCAAAGCCAAATAAAACAGATCTAGCAAACGCTTCTTCTACTGCTTTATTCTCAAGAGGATTATTAGAATTTGAAACAAATTTAGTATTTGGCTGAATTAGTAATATTTTATTTCCTCTTTTTACAAAGTGAACAATCCTTGTATTACCTAACTGTCCTCTATCCAAACCTAAATCATTATTACCTATTCCCCTACTTAATGAATTTATATATAAGAAATCTTGATTAAGATTATCAATTTCAAGAAGAATTTTTCCTGTATCATTACTATAAGTAAAATTCATAAATCCTTCATATTCAATATTTTGAGAAAATATTGTGTTCAAAAATAAAAGTGAAATGGTAATATATTTGTTCATGATAATTTTCTTTTAATATATAATTTTTTTTTCTTAAATCTTATAATAAATTTGAGGTATGTTTTCAAAAGAAAATTTAAAAAATATTAAAAAACGTATTGATACGTTAAGGGGGTTTCTTTGACCTTGATTCTAAAGTTAAAGAATTAAAAAGCCTTGAGGAAAAGACATCCGATTCTGAATTTTGGAATGATTCCAAAAAAGCTGAGAAAATTTTAAAAAGATTAAAACTTTTAAAAAATCAAATTGAAGAATTCAATATACTTAATACAAAATATGATGATATTATTGTTTTAAGTGATTTTTTAAATAGTAAAGAGATTACTGAAACTGAGATAAATGATTCATACACTCAGCTATTAAATTATCTAGAAAATATAGAATTCAAAATGATGTTAAATAAAGAGGAAGACTCAATGAGTGCTATTCTTCAGATTACAGCAGGAGCTGGTGGAACAGAATCATGCGATTGGGCTGAAATGCTTTTAAGAATGTATTTAATGTGGGGTGAAAATAATAATTATAAAATAAAAGAGCTAAATAATCAGCCAGGTGATGTTGCTGGAATAAAGACTGCTACTATTCAAATAGATGGAGATTATTCATTTGGATGGCTTAAAGGGGAAAATGGAGTTCATAGACTAGTAAGAATATCTCCTTTTGATAGTAATGCAAAAAGACATACCTCTTTTGCATCTGTTTATGTATACCCTTTAGTAGACGATTCAATTGAAATTATAATTAACCCTTCTGATTTAGAGTGGGAAACAATGCGGTCTGGAGGAGCAGGCGGACAAAGCGTAAATAAATTAGAGACTGCAGTAAGACTAAAACATAAACCTACAGGAATTGTTATTGAAAATTCAGAGACTAGATCCCAGCTCGATAATAAACAAAAAGCAATGATGTTATTAAAATCTCAACTCTATGAAATTGAAATTCAAAAGAATAATGAAGAAAAGAAAAAAATAGAGGAATCAAAGAAAAAGATAGAATGGGGTTCTCAGATCAGGAATTATGTCCTTCACCCATATAAAATAGTAAAAGATGTGAGAACTGGTTACGAATCTGGAAATACAGATAGTATACTAGATGGTAATATTAATGAATTTCTAAAATCTTATTTACTAGGTTCTAAAAATTAGAAAGGTATATCATCATTATCTGAAGGTTCACTGAAATCACTTAATTTATTTTCTTGATTTAGTTTTGATTGAAATTCAAAAGAAGAGTCAAAATTATCAATATCTTCAAATTTACCAAGATTAGCAACGAACTTAAGTTTAATTGAATCTAGAGCACCATTTCTGTGTTTAGCAACTATAAACTCTCCTTGACCTTCAGACGGGGTTTTCATATCATCATCCCATTCAGTAATACCATAGTATTCTGGTCTATAAAGGAATGATACAATATCTGCATCTTGTTCAATTGCTCCAGATTCTCTAAGATCAGAGAGAATAGGTCTTTTAGTTCCACCTCTAGTTTCTACAGCTCTTGATAATTGAGATAAAGCAATAACTGGAATATTTAATTCTTTTGCTAAAGCTTTTAAATTTCTGGAAATAGTTGAAATTTCTTGTTCCCTATTTCCAGTTTTATTACCTGATCCAATATTCATTAACTGCAAATAATCAATTACTATTAATTTAATTCCATAAGAAGAAGCAAGTCTTCTTGCTTTAGCTCTTAATTCAAAAATTGTTAGTGCAGCACTATCATCAATATATAAAGGTGCAGATTCAAGATCTGAGACTTTAATGTTTAATTGTTGCCACTCATGATCAGCCAATTTACCAGTTCTTAATTTATCTGAAGACAAACCTGTTTCTGACGAAATAAGCCTAGTTATTAATTGAACTGAAGACATTTCTAAAGAAAAGAAAGCAACAGGTATTTTTTTCTGAACAGAAATATTTCTTGCCATAGATAATGCTAAAGCTGTTTTTCCCATACCTGGTCTAGCTGCTACTATAATTAAATCACTTGGCTGCCATCCAGATGTTAATCTATCTAGTTTTTCAAATCCAGTTGAAATTCCACTTAAACCCTCTTTTTTAGAAATTTCTTCAATTCTTTTTTTGGCTTGAATTACAAGGTTTTGTGCAGTTTCAGATGATCCCTTAATATTATTTTGTGCAACATCATACAACTTAGATTCAGCCTCATCTAACAAATCAATTACATCAGTACTTTCGTTGTATGACTTTTGAATTATTTCATTTGATATACTTATAAGCTTTCTTTGGATATACTTTTGTTGAATAATTCTAGAGTGAAATTCAATATGAGCAGATGAAGAAACTTTTTGAGAAAGATTAATTAAATAGAAGTCTCCTCCAGCTAATTCAAAATTTTTATTTTTTTTTAAATCTGAAGAAACAGTTAATAGATCTATAGGTTCAGATTCTTTAAATAATCTTTGAATAGACTCATAAATTACTTGATGTGATTTTTTATAAAAAACTTCAGGAGAAAGTATATCAATAACTTCATTTACACCCTTTTCATCTATTAGCATTGCACCCAAAACTGCTTCCTCGAGATCAATAGCCTGAGGAGGTATTTTGCCATCAGAAAGGTTTACTATTGGCTGATGAGTGTTGTCATATATTTTAAGTGGATTTCTATTCTCCATGAGGTAAATGTATGGAAATTAAAAGAGTTAGAAGAAAGAAACCTGCTTAGTATTTTATAAATCTTTAAACAAGTAAAATGTTAATAAGTCGAGTAAATTGTTAATTTCAAATCTATGATTTAAATTTTCCAATTCTAGTGAACTTTTTTCTTCTATCTGAAATCATTTTTTTTAAAGACTTAGTTGATATTTTTTTTGCTTCATTTACAATTTCTTTACTAACTAAATTATATGCTTCAGATGGATTGTAATGAGCACCTCCAAGAGGTTCTTTAATTATTTTATCAATAAGTTTATTTTCAAGCATGTCAGATGCTGTCAATTTTAAAGCAGATGCAGCGGTCTCTTTATAATCCCAGCTTCTCCATAATATCGATGAACATGACTCAGGTGAAATAACTGAATACCACGTGTTTTCCATCATTAATATAGAATCCCCTACTCCAATTCCTAATGCACCTCCTGAAGCACCTTCGCCTATTATTATTGATATAATAGGAACCTTAATGTTCATCATTTCATAAATATTTCTTGCAATAGCTTCACCCTGACCTCTTTCTTCTGCTTCTAGACCAGGATATGCACCTGGTGTATCGATTAATGTTACTATTGGAATATTAAATTTTTCAGCTTGTTTCATTAATCTCAATGCTTTTCTGTAACCTTCTGGGTTTGCCATTCCAAAATTTCTATATTGCCTTGTTTTGGTATTATATCCTTTTTGAGTACCTATAAACATATAAGATTGATTGTTAATCTTACCTAGTCCTCCTATCATAGCTTTATCATCTTTAACATTTCTATCTCCATGCAGTTCAAGAAATGTATCCCCACATATATTATTTATGTAGTCTAATGTGTATGGTCTATTTGGATGTCTTGATAATTGAACTCTTTGCCATGCACTAAGATTTGAATAAATACTTTTTTTAGTATCAATTAATTTTTTTTCGAGAAGTTTTATTGTGTCTGTAGTATCAACTTCACTTTCATTCTCTATAGATCTGCATTTTTCAATTTGATCTAAAATATCTTTTACTGGAATTTCAAAATCTAAATATTCCATTTATTTTTTTTGTAAATATAATTCAAATTAATAATCTATGTTAAAGCTTTCCTTAATAGAAATAAAGCAATAACTAAAAAAATTAAAAGTATTCCCCAAGAAGCAATAGCGGGTGAAAAATTTGACTTAAGAACAAGGACACTAAAGATTTTATCTAAAAAAATAAAGAGAAATCCTAGTGAAACTCCAATTGCTAAATTAGAACCTGTACCTCCTCTTCTTTTAAAAGAAGAAACTGATATAGCAATTATAGTTAATATAAAACATGATAAAGGTATAGTGTATCTTTTGTGCCTAACTAATAAGTGAGAATTTATTAGTGGAGATCCAGCTCTTTTTTCATACTTGATTAACTTATTAAGTTCAAAAAAATTAAGTGTTTCTGCAACATAATTTAATGGTGCTAAATCTTCAATGTCAAAATCTAAAATTGTATCCTTTCTTGTAACTCTTTCTACTAGTTCAACATCATTTTTAATTGATCTCTTAACAAAATTAGTTAATCTAAATATTGAATCATCCCATCTAATAGTGGATGCTGTAATTTTATGATTTAGAGAATTTCCAGAAAAATTCTCTAATGTAAAATTTAGAGCTCTTTTTCTTCTAGGATCATAACTACTGACATAAATAAATTCATTATCATTTATTTGCTTAAAAAGTCTAGATGTATTTCTTTTCTCTTCTGATTTAACATGGTCTGCAATAAATTGATTATAACCCTCATTAGATTTTGGAACAATAAACATTACTGAGACTAGAGCAAAAGTAACTATTAAACCTGCTGATATAAAATATGGTTTCGTAAATCTTTTAAATGATATACCAGATGAAAGTATGGCTGTAATTTCAGTATTATTTGCTAATCGAGAGGTAAACCATATTACGGCTAAAAATAAAAATATAGGATATAGCTGGCTTCCAAAGTACCATATAAAATCAATATAATAACTAAAAATTAAATCAGCAGGAACTTCATTTTCTTGAAACTTATCAATTTTTTCGGCAAAATCTACCATTATTCCAATAGGTATAAATAACCCAAACATGACCAAAAAGGTACCAAGATATCTTTTGATTATATACTTATCTAATATTCTCAACATCTCAAAATTAAAAAATGAATTAGTACTATAGATAGAATGTTAATTAATTATATAAAATTTATGATAAATTCAATTTAAACTATTTTGATTCTGAACAGTATAATCCTACATTTACGAAAAATGACTGAAGAACTTCAAAATTTAGTTACACAAGTAAGAAGGGATATATTAAGAATGGTTCATGAAGTGAATTCTGGTCACCCAGGTGGATCACTAGGTTGTACAGAATTCTTTGTTACTTTGTATAAAAAGATACTTGATCTTTCTAAGGATACATTTATTTTATCTAATGGTCATATTTCTCCTGTTTATTATAGCATTCTTGCCAGAACTGGACATTTTGAAATTCAAGAACTAAAAACATTTAGAAAATTAAATTCAAGACTACAAGGGCATCCAACTAATCATGATAATCTTCCAGGTGTAAGTATTTCATCTGGATCATTAGGTCAAGGATTATCTGTAGGTATTGGTGTAGCTTTATCAAAAAAATTAAATAATAATAGTTCTTTAGTTTATGTTCTGACAGGTGATGGTGAACTTCAAGAAGGACAAAACTGGGAAGCTTTCATGTATGCATCAGCAAATAAAGTAGATAATATAATAGTAACTGTTGATTATAACGGTCAACAAATTGATGGCTCAACAAAAAATGTGTTAGATATTGGAGATTTAAAATCTAAACTTGTGTCATTTGGATGGGAAGTTTTAGAAATAGAAAATGGAAATGATACAGAAGAAATTTTTAACACTCTTAATAAATCAAAAGATATGACTGGCAATAAAAAGCCGATTATAATTTTGATGAAGACAATTATGGGTAATGGAGTTGACTTTATGATGCATACACACGAATGGCATGGAAAAGCTCCAAATGATGATCAACTAGCAATAGCATTAAATCAAAATCCAGAAACTTTAGGAGATTATTAAATGAAATATATAAATCAAGGAGATAAAGATACTAGATCAGGATTTGGAGAGGGATTAACTGAATTAGGTAGAATTAATAATAATGTTGTAGCTCTATGTGCCGATTTAACTGGTTCTTTAAAGATGGATACATTTGCAAAAGAAAATCCTGATAGATTTTTTCAAACTGGAATTGCTGAAGCTAATATGATTGGCTTAGCTGCTGGACTTGCTACTGGAGGTAAAATTCCCTACACAGGCACATTTGCTAACTTTTCAACTGGAAGGGTTTATGATCAAATTCGCCAATCTGTGGCATATTCTAATAAAAATGTAAAAATATGTGCTTCTCATGCTGGTATTACTCTAGGAGAAGATGGAGCAACACATCAAATACTTGAAGACATAGGTTTAATGAAAATGTTACCAGGAATGACTGTTATTAATACATGCGATTTTAATCAGACAAAAAATGCCACTATAGAGATTTCTAATTTTGATGGACCAGTCTATTTAAGATTTGGAAGACCAAAAGTTGCAAACTTCACTGATATAAATCAAAAATTTAAAATAGGTAAAGGGATCCTTTTAAAAGAGGGCACCGATGTTTCTATTATTGCAACAGGTCATTTAGTATGGGAATCTCTTCAAGCTTCAATACTTCTTGAAAAAGAAGGTATTAATTGTGAAGTGATTAACATTCATACTATCAAACCTTTAGATGAAGAAATAATTTTAGAATCTGTATCCAAAACTGGATGTGTTGTTTCAGCAGAAGAACACAATATATATGGAGGATTAGGAGAAAGTGTATCTAGACTTTTAACTACAAAAAAACCAGCACCACAAGAATTTGTTGGAACTAATGATACTTTTGGAGAATCTGGAACTCCTGATGAACTTATGATTAAGTATGGGTTAAGCAAAGAAGCAATTATGAATGCTGCTAGAAAATCATTAAAGAGAAAATCATAATATGAAAAAACTATTTTTATTTTTTTTTATATCAACTAGTTTATCTGCACAAGGAAATTTAGGGCTTAACTTTGGAATAAATGATGATAATTTTGGCTCTATTGAAAATTTAAAAGATAAGATTGAAAATTATAGTCTTGATATAAAAAATTCTACTGGTTTTCAATTTGGCTTATTCACTGAAATTGATCTTATTACATTTTATATAAGACCTGAATTGAATCTTATATTCTCAAGATCAAAAAATGCATCTGCAATACAAAATGCATCTGAAATACAGGATAACCAGTCTATATCAATTCTTGAACATTCATATAAATCAAGTGATATTCAGTTACCAATAATTTTTGGATATAAGATATTTGGACCATTGAGTATTTTTGGAGGACCTTCATTTAAATATAGTTTATCTGAGAAAAGTAATTTTAATCTTGAAGAAATCAAAGATAAATATACAGTTGGTATAATTCTTGGCACTAGAGCAAAGATTAGTTCAATTAGTTTAGGATTAAGATATGAAAGAGGTTTAAATAACAAAGAGATATCAATAATTAATGCAAATGGAATTGAATTGAATGAAGCAAATGTAGATTTAACTACTAATAAACTTTCTTTAAATATTTCTTATGATATTCCTTATGGTTTATTCAAAAAGAAAAATTAATTGTCTGGATCAAGATAATCTGGTATTCCATCATTATTTGTATCATCAATGATTGAATCATTGTTTTTATCAATTTCATTGATAGTAAGTATACCATCACCGTCGTCATCACTATCATACATATTCCAAATTCGATCATTATCTGAATCATCACCAAATGGTTTACCATCACCGTCTATATCTTCAAAGATTGAAAGAATACCGTCATTGTCATGATCAGTATCGGTATGAGTCATTAATTTGACATTGAAAATCAATGGGCTATATTCAGGTATTCCAGAACTAATAGTTTCATAATAACCTAGGCCTGAGGGCAAAAAGAATAAACCTACACCAAAAGCTCTATATTCTATAGTCCCATCAGAATTTTCATAATAATTTCCTGTCCTGAGTTTAGATACCCCTTCCCTAAATCCTTCGAGCGAATTAGCAAGATCTAACCAAATTGGGAATTTTCTTTTATCAAATGAATCTCCATTTAATAATCTTCCTTCATACGCAACATAAACAGAATCAACAATAGAAGGCATTCTATTTGATCCCTCTCTCGCAATTATATAATATAAATTATGAGGAATTGAATTACCATTATCATCAATTACATCAATAGTTACTTTTTTTGATAGATCAAAAAGAGATAGTCTATTAGCGTTGTATGAAGTAATAGTATCAAATTTAATATCAATATTATTATCATTATTAAATTCTTCATAATTATAAGTATGAGTTTGGAGATAAGACTCTAATAAATTATGGTCTAACAAAGATTGCTCAGAATAGTCTCTTAATACAAAGGTATCTGTATTATCATCCTTTTTACATTGAGAAACTAGTAAAGAAATAATTATAATAAAAAATAAATTTTTCTTCATAATTTAGAGCGAATATACAACATTACTTCATTTATTTACATAGCTTAAACATGAATAAACTATCAGATAAAAATATAATATTTAATAATTCAGATATTGAAAAAAAACTTAATAGAATTTCATTAGAAATAATTGAAAATAACTTAAATGAATCAAAAATTACACTTTTTGGTATTTCAGATAATGGCATAAAAATTGCTCAAAAAATTATTAAGTATTTAGTGAATAACTCAAAAATAGATGCCGATTATATAAAGGTAACTTTAGATAAAAAAAATCCTGTAAATACAATTGAATTTGACAAAAAATTTAACATAAAGAAATCTTCTATTATAGTAATTGATGATGTTTCTCAATCAGGTAAAATTCTATTATCAGTAGTAAGTAAATTAATGAATTATAATCCATCAAAAATTCAGACATCTGTTCTTATAAATAGGGATCAAACTTCATTTCCAATAAAAGTTGATTTTTCTGGAATTAGTCTTTCTACATCAACCAATAATCATATAGATGTTGAAATAGATAATAAAGAAGAAATAAAAGTTTACTTAAGTTAAGATTTCGAATAACAATTTAGTAATATCAAATAGATTCATACTATCTGTCTTAACCTTAATTTTTGATTGCTCATAATAAAAACTTCTCTCAAAAAGATGCTTCTTAATATATTCCTTAAGTTTATCATGTTCATTTAGATGAGAGATTAAAGGGCGTTTATTTATTCCATTTTTAAGTCTATCTAATAAGACTTCAACTGAAGCTTTTAAATAAATTGAAATTGAATTTTCTGTTGAGTTAATGATATTTAAATTATTATCAAAACAAGGAGTACCACCTCCTGTAGATATAATTTTATTTTCTTTTAAGTTAGATAATTCTTTTAAATATTTATGTTCAATTTTTCTAAAATAGACTTCATTTTTTTCTTTAAATATATTGTCTATTGTTTTTTTTTCTTTTAGTTCTATATAGTTATCTAGGTCGTAAAAATTATATTTACATTTCTTTGCAAGGGACTTGCCAACAGCTGTTTTACCGACACCCATATATCCTACAAGAAAAATTGTACTTACCATTGCTTAACAAATTTATAATAAAAAAGATCATTGGATAATGAATATTTCAATGTATATTTAACCTCTTTTTTAGACCTGGTAGCTCAGCTGGTAGAGCATCTCCCTTTTAAGGAGAGGGTCCTGGGTTCGAGCCCCAGCCAGGTCACAACCCTATATTTTAATTGCCTACGTGGTGAAATTGGTATACACGCTACCTTGAGGGGGTAGTAAGCTTAAGCTTGTGGAGGTTCGAGTCCTCTCGTAGGCACTTTATTTTCTTCCAAAAAAGTTTTTGATAGATGAGAAAATACCCTTAGATTTTTCCTTTGCTTTCTTATCAATCACTTCCTCTGCCTTTTCCTCAATCACTTCCTCTACTTTCTCCTCAATCACTTCCTCTGCTTTTTCCTCAATCACTTCCTCTGCCTTTTCC
>JAYNJU010000008.1:0-41451 GCA_038110465.1 Bacteroidota bacterium
CTAGGCCATCAGTATTTGAGGAATTAACTTCTTTTTGAACTGCAATAGCAAGTTTTTGATCTTTATCGGACCACTCTGGTAATCCAACTTCTTGAATGTTTTCATACATTTCTTCAGCAATAGTTCTATTAAAATGTCTTGGCCAAGCAGTTCCTAGTATTCTTGAAGTAAAAGAGGTGTTAGTCATCAAAGCAGCACCTTCAGCCATTTTATTTGCTGTATCATACATATCCATTATTCCTTCATAAGTTACATCTCTGAAGTAAAACCAAATTGATGCTTTTGAAGGCACAACATTTGGTTGATCTCCAGAATCAGTAAAAATAGAGTGAGACCTTTTTAATGGATGTAAGTGCTCCCTTTTGTAGTTCCACGCTATGTTCATTAATTCAGCAGCATCAAGGGCACTTCTTCCTCTCCATGGAGCTCCAGCAGAGTGAGCTGTTTCACCATTAAAAGTATATTCAACAGAAATAAGTCCAGTACCTGTTGCAGGACCCCATGATACGCCCAAATTACTACTAACATGAGTAAATATACACATGTCTATATCATCAAAGTATCCATCTCTTACATACCACGCTTTTGTTCCAATTTGCTCCTCAGCTACTCCGGGCCATACTACAAGTTTACCTGGTATATTATTTTCTTGCATTACTTTTTTAACAGATAAAGCAGCAGTAATTACAACTGGTAATCCAGAATTATGACCTTCTCCATGACCTGGGGCACCTTCAACCATTGGTTTATGATAGGCTACACCTGGATACTGAGATGCAACTGGTATTCCATCAATATCACTTCCAAGGGCTATGGTAGGTCCTCCCTCACCATTTGACCATGTAGCAAACCATGCTGTTGGTACACCTGAAATTCCATTTTCAATCGAAAATCCATTTTCCTCAAGTATATTGGTAAGATATTTTGAAGTTTCAAATTCTTGAAATCCAAGTTCAGCAAAACTAAATACTTTATCTACCATGATTTGAGTAGATTTTTTGTCACTTTCAACCAATTGTGAAACTTGATTTTTAAGGTTATTAATCTTTCTTTTAGAAAAATTATTCTGAGAGTTTAGAGTTAAAATTGAGCATACAATAAGTATGGATGATAAAAGGTTTTTCATATTGTTTATTTTTTATTTAATAATAATGTCTTTTAAAAGACTCTATTGCAGCATAATCTGCTAGTCCTAAATTTTTATATTTAAGAGCTGTTTCACTATTTCTTTCTTCTGCTCTGACCCAAAACTCTCTATGATCTTGTCCTTGAAACATAACCCCGTCTTTTTGTGTCTGATGGAAAAAAATTGCTTTTCTTTTTCTAAGTACTTGTGCAGGACTCATTGGTACTGCCATGTCTACTTCATGTATATCCCAATCTAGCCATGCACCTCTGTAAAGCCATAGCCAACAATCTTTAATAAACTTTTCTCCCTTTAAAGTGTTTAGCGCATCTAAAATAATATCTAAACATACCTTGTGAGTTCCATGTGGATCTTCAAGATCTCCAGCAGCAAAAATTTGATGAGGTTTAATTTTATTTAGTAGCGAAGCTGTAATTAAGACATCTTTTTTTGATGGTGGATTCTTTTTTATTCTTCCAGTATCATAAAATGGCAGATTCATAAAATGAGTATTTGAATCAGGTATTCCTATGTACCTTGTAGCGGCAATAGCCTCTCGTTTTCTGATAAAACCTTTTAAATTCCTGACAGCTTGTGAATCGATTTTATCAGGTTTATTATTCTTCAATTCTTTTATTAAGGATGAAATTGATTGTTTTGAATCATTTGGGAACATATCTTTTGAAACCTCAATGAATTTTAATGCATCGTGATCTGAAACTGCTATGTTTCCCTTTACTTGATATGCTACGTGAACTTCATGACCCTGAGAAACTAATCTATCAAATGTTCCTCCCATTGATACCACATCATCATCTGGATGTGGGCTGAAAATAATTATTCTTTTAGAATTTGGACTTTTTCTCTCTGGTCTTGTTGAATCATCAGCCCCTGGTTTACCTCCAGGCCAACCACTTATTGTATTTTGAAAGTGATTAAACATTTTAATATTTAAATCATAGGCAGACCCTTCTTGGGCAAGTAAATCTGAGAGACCATTTTTATTATAGTCCTCATCGGTCAATTTCAATATTGATTTTCCAGTAGATTCTGAAAGCCAGACAATTGCTCTTTTCTTTAGCGAATCAGTCCAATCACATGATTGAACTATCCAGGGAGTTTTAAATCTTGTTAATTCACATGAAGACTCTTTATCTAAAACTAAAGTAGTGTTTTTATGATTTTGAAGATATGTTGTCGGTATTAATGATGTTACAACATCTTCAACAGATTTTTTAACAATTAAACTTTTGTGTATACCCCATGCCATAACTATAATTCTTTTTGAATTAAATATAGTTCTAACCCCCATAGTTATAGCTTTTGATGGAACATTTTCAATTCCATTAAAACTTTTACTTGCATCAAATCTCGTTGTATGATCTAATGTGATTAATCTAGTCAAAGAATTAAAATGTGATCCTGGCTCATTAAAACCAATATGACCGGTTCTACCTATTCCAAGTAATTGAATATCAATCCCCCCCTCAGCTTCAATCTTTTTTTCATATTCTTGACAGTATTTCTTTACTTCTTTCTCACTAATCTCTCCAGACGGAATATTTATATTCTCTTTTGAGATATCAATATGATCAAATAAGTTTTCCATCATAAAATGGTGGTAACTATTAATGTCATCTTTTTTTATCCCAAAATATTCATCAAGGTTAAAAGCAATTACATTTTTAAAGCTTAGAGATTCATCTTGGTGAATTCTAATCATCTCCTTATAAACTTGAGTTGGAGATGAACCAGTTGCAAAACCTATTACACAGTTTTTATTTTTTTCTTGTTTTGATTTAACTAATTCACAAATCTCTCTTGCAATTTCTTTAGATGCATCATAAGAGCTTTCAAGTATAACAGTATGAAGTTTTTCAAATCTAGTCGCCTCGTTGATTCCCGGTGACTGATACTTTAGGTTTTTTTTAGCCATTTTTTATATTACACTATGAAATCACAAAGTTAATAATGTTTTATTCAATTTATAATTATGTTTTTTTAATTTTACAAAATCAAAAAAATCTCTAAAATCTTATTATGAATACAATCATCATAGGTAGCGGCCCAGCAGGTTATACAGCAGCTATTTATGCTGCAAGAGCAGATTTAAAACCTATTATTTTTACTGGATTGGAACCAGGTGGTCAATTAACTACAACAACTGAGGTTGATAATTTTCCTGGCTATCCAAATGGTGTTGATGGTCCAACTATGATGAATGAACTAAAAGCTCAAGCAGAGAGATTTGGCACTAAGGTTATTCTTGATTTTATTTCAAAAGTTGAATTTTCAAAAGAAAAAGGAGGAATTCATAAAATTTATACTCAAAATGGTGAAGAAATTAAATCAAAAACTGTAATAATTTGCACTGGTGCATCTGCAAAATATCTTGGTTTACCAAGTGAGCAAAAATTAATTGGTGGTGGAGTATCTGCTTGTGCTGTCTGCGATGGATTCTTCTATAAAGACCAAGATGTTGCAATAGTTGGAGGTGGTGATAGTGCAATAGAAGAGGCTACATATTTGGCAAAAATTTGTAGGCATGTTACCATGCTAGTTAGGAAAGATCATTTTAGAGCTTCAAAAGCAATGCAACATAGGTTGAAAAACTTTGAAAATATTAAAGTTTTATTTAATCATGAAATTGAAGAGGTAATAGGAGATACAGTTGTTACTGGAATTAAAATTAAAAACAGTCAAGATAATAGTATTTCAAAAATTGACATAACAGGTTTATTCATAGCTATTGGGCATACCCCTAATACAGGTATCTTTAAGGGTATTATTGATATGGATGATAGCGGATATATTATAACAGACAAGACATCAACTAAGACTAATATACCTGGTGTATTTGCAGCTGGAGATGTTCAAGATAAAGATTACAGACAAGCTATAACTGCGGCAGGAACAGGTTGTATGGCAGCTTTAGATGCTGAAAGGTATTTACAAGAAATTTAATTCCTTTTTGAAGCAATAATCCATCTTTTTGGCAAATTATCACCTAATGAAGCTTGATAGTCTTCTTCAAGACATGGAATATATTTAGAAACTTTTTTATCGATTGATTTTATTTCCATCCACCATCTATTAGTAATCTTGCTTTTAAAAAAAACTAAATCGTTTCCAGAAGTTTGAACAATATATTTATAGAACTTATTCGAGTCATTAAAATTAATTTCATTAGTTCTATTTCTGACCCCATCTATAAAATACCAAATTATTTCGGCGTATAATTTATTTGAAATTTTGGTTTCTAATAATTCAAATAGTCCGAAGAATTGCGTTTTAAAACTTGATCCAGCATATTTTGCTAAAATACATGCGAGTCTTGGATTAATTCCATTAGGATATGAAATATCAGAGCTAACATTAGAATTAAATGATAATGATTTAACATCAAAGCCTACAATGTTTGCATCCCTTATAAATGGTTCAGCCTTATTGTTGTTCTCGGAAATTTCTCCTAAGGAAATATATTCAAAAAATAATTTTTCCATTAGCTCTATTTCATCAGTAGAACATAGATGTCTTTGGTAGCCAATATTAGTAAAATCGTTTAGTTTGTTTGATTCATCTATAATTATTTTATTCATGTAAGACCTGCCTGAGACTATATCAGAGTCTTGATAAAGATCAAATTGATTATCAATGGATACAATATTTACTTTATTTTTTAATGAATTAAAAGATTTAAAAATTGGAAAAATCAGATCATTACTTCCTCCAATTATTATTAAAATTTTATTATTTGTAACTACTTCATTACAAATTTCATATATCGCATGGTAAGTATCTTCAACAGTTTCACCATTTGGAAGATCACCAATGTCTGCGATCTTATGTTTCCAATCTCCATATTTTAATTGATAAAACTCTTTTCTAAATATATTTAAATCTTGACTATGAGAATTAAAAGAGGAATTTCTGATCTCAGTTACACCTAGTATTAAGATTGAAGCTTCATCAATATTAGGTAAACCATAACTTTCACTATGATATGTAATATTTTTTATAATTGAACCTTGTAATTGAACTTTATCTATTTCATCAATTAAGCTATTTGAAATTGGCTTAAGTAACTCAAGGCTCATTTTTTCTTTTTTGGATTTAAATATTCTTTAGCAATTTCTAAAGTAATTTTTTTGGGGTCAATCTCTTTAGGTATTTCAATTTTCTTTTTACCCATTGAGATAATAGATCTACCCCATCTTCCCTTTTCAATTTTTATTCCATCTTCAACCCATTCAGAAATTAATTTTTCTTTTTCTTTTTGAATTTTTGCCTCAATTAATTCCTCAATATTCATTTCAGTTAGATTGTCAAAATCATAATTTTTATTGACATTAATAAACATTTCGTTCCACTTAATAAATGGGCCAAATCTTCCTTTACCTTTAGTAACAGGTAATTCTCTATAAAAATGAATTGGCTCCTCTGATTTTAGTTTTTGATCTATTAAATTAATTGCAGTTTCAAGCTCTACTGAATGGGGGTCTTGATCTCTTGGAATAGATATAGACTTAGAAGAAAACTTAATATATGGACCATATCTTCCATTATTAATAGAGATAACTTCTCCTTTATAGTTACCAATTTCTTTTGGAAACTTAAATAATTCAAGAGCCTCTTCTAGTGTGATAGATTCTAATTGTTGTTCTGGAGTTAAACTAGCAAAAAGTGGTTTTTCATCTTCATCAATATTCCCAATTTGTGCAATTGGACCGAATTTACCCAACCTTACTTTTACAACTCTTCCAGAAGAAGGGTCATTTCCCAATATCTTTTCTCCAGATTGTCTTTCTGCATTATCTTTAACCTCACTAACATTCAGTTGGAAACTTTTATAAAAATTTTTAATAATTTCTGTCCAATTTTGATTACCCTCAGCAATTTTATCAAAGTTTTTTTCAACTTCAGCTGTAAATCCATAATCAAGAATTTGAGTAAAATTATCAACTAAAAAATCATTTACAATTATTCCTATATCAGTTGGAATAAGCTTTCCTTTATTTGATCCTGTTTTTTCTTTTAGATTAGATTCAGTAATAGTTCCGTTTTTTAATTCAATAACATTATACGTCCTTTCTGTCCCTTCATTATTACCTTTTGTTATATATTCTCTATTTTGAATTATTGAAATAGTAGTTGCATATGTTGCAGGTCTTCCAATTCCTAATTCTTCTAGTTTTTTCACAAGAGAAGCCTCAGTATATCTTGAAGGAGGTCTAGTGTAAAGTTGTCTTGAGTAAATATTTGTAAGATCTAGAGATTCTCCAACATTTAATGGGGGTAAAATATTTTTTTCTTCTTCAATGTCATCATCATTACCTTCATTATATACTCTAAGAAATCCATCAAACTTTATTACCTCTCCCCTAGCTATATATTTATGATTAAAAGAATTAGAAAAAATATTAGCTACTGTTCTTTCAATTTTAGCATCTGACATTTGAGAAGAAATGGTTCTATTCCAAATTAATTGGTAAAGCCTTTGCTGATCATAATCAGAGGGGATATCTTCTACATTTATATCAGTTGGCCTAACTGCTTCATGAGCTTCTTGAGCTGATTTATTTTTATTTGAATATTTTCTCAAAAACACATATTCATTACCATATTTTGCTTGGATTTTATTAACAATTGAGGATTTGGCTTCATCTGAAATTGTTACACTATCAGTTCTCATGTAAGTAATTAAACCAGCTTCATAAAGTTTTTGAGCAGTAGACATAGTTCTAGTAACACCAAAACCAAGTTTCCTTGAAGCTTCTTGCTGGAGAGTTGAGGTTGTAAATGGTGGAGTAGGAGATTTTTTTGATGGATTTTTATCTACACTGGAGACTTTAAAGCTTGAGTTAATATTATTCTCTAAAAAATCCTTGACCTCATCAATATTAGAGAATTTAGTATCTAATTCTGCTTTAAAATTTGAACCTGAATTTGTAATAAAAAAGGCTGTGACTTTATAATTACTTACAGATTCAAAGTTTTTGATTTCTCTTTCTTTTTCAACAATTAACCTAACTGAAACAGATTGAACCCTACCAGCAGATAGGCCTGCTTTAACTTTTCTCCATAGGACTGGAGAAAGCTCATAACCAACAAGTCTATCCAGTACTCTTCTAGCTTGTTGAGCATTGACTAAATTATAATCGATTTCTCTAGGGTTATTTAGTGCCCTATCTATAGCTGACTTAGTAATTTCATGAAAAACTATTCTTTCATAGTTTTTATTACTTAAATTTAAATTTTCATACAAGTGCCATGCGATTGCTTCACCTTCTCTATCTTCATCGCTGGCTAGCCATACTTTATCAGAATCCTTAACATATTTTTTTAAATCTCTTACTACAGGTTTCTTATCAGCTGGAATAATATATTTTGGTTTAAAATCATTTTCAACATCAACTCCAAGCTCTTTAACAGGCAGGTCAGAAATATGCCCAACACATGAGACAACTTTAAAGTCTTTACCTAAAATTTTTTCTATGGTTTTAGCTTTTGTAGCAGATTCAACAATAACTAAATTCTTTGCCATGATCTAAATTTTGGGGCTAAATGTAAATAGATTTATTGTTTTGAGTCAAAAAAAAATCAAAATTTTAAAATTTGTAAAACAAAATCTTTAACAAATTAAGTGTTGAGATATACTTAAATACTGACAAATTGGCATATAATAAAATAAATCATTAATTTTGTTTTTTTAAATTATTCTAGCATTAAGAAGAAGTCATTATATATTGAAACTTATGGTTGTCAAATGAACTTTGCAGACAGTGAAGTTGTTGCTTCTATTTTAAAAAAGGATGGTTATAATTTAACTGAAGATTCAAAAGATGCCAATCTGATTTTATTAAATACTTGCTCAATTAGAGATAAAGCAGAGCAAACAGTAAGGAATAAACTTAAAAACTATAATTCTTATAAAAAAGACAACAAAGACCTTAAAGTAGGATTACTGGGATG
The DNA here is from genome assembly GCA_038110465.1 of Bacteroidota bacterium. Classification (GTDB taxonomy): domain Bacteria; phylum Bacteroidota; class Bacteroidia; order Flavobacteriales; family Flavobacteriaceae; genus Marisimplicoccus. The sequence goes on from JAYNJU010000008.1 coordinate 8,099, forward strand.
CATGGCTGAAAGATTAAAAGATAAGCTTCTTGAACAAGAAAAAATTGTTGATATTGTTGTTGGACCAGATTCATACAAAGACTTACCTAATCTCCTTGAAGAAGTAGATCATAATCAAAAAGCAGTTAATGTTATTTTATCAAAGTCTGAAACTTATGGAGATATTACTCCTGTTAGAATTCATAATAATGGTATTAATGCCTTTGTTTCAATAACTAGAGGCTGTGATAATATGTGTACTTTTTGTGTTGTTCCATTTACAAGAGGAAGGGAAAGAAGCAGAGATCCTGAGAGTATTCTAAGAGAAATTAATGAACTTAATGAAAGAGGATATAAAGAAATAACACTACTTGGACAAAATGTGGACAGTTATTTATGGTATGGAGGTGGTCCAAAAAAAGATTTTAAAAAAGCTAGTGAAGAGCAAAAGAAAAATTCAAAAAACTTTTCAAACTTACTAGATTTAGTTGCTAAAAATTTTCCTGAAATTAGAATTAGATTCTCTACTTCTAATCCTCAAGACATGACCCTTGATGTAATAGAGACTATGGCTAAATATGAAAATATATGTAATTACATTCACTTACCTATTCAATCTGGTAGTGATAGAATTTTAAAAAAAATGAATAGACTACATTCAAGAGAAGAATATTTATCATTAATAAAAAAGATTAGAGATATTATTCCAAATTGTGGAATTTCTCATGATATGATTACTGGGTTTCCTTCTGAAACTGAGAGAGACCATCAGGACACTCTGTCTCTAATGGAAGAAGTTAAATATGATTTTGGTTACATGTTTGCCTATTCAGAAAGACCTGGAACATATGCTGCTCGACACTTTGAAGATGATATCAGTCCTGTTATAAAACAAAGAAGACTTGAAGAAATTATTACGTTACAACAAAAACATAGTCTTGAGAGAAATAAAAGGTTTATAAATAAAGAGTGTTATGTACTTATAGATAAGTCTTCTAAAAAATCAAATGATTTTTGGAGTGGAAGAACAACTGAAAATAATGTTGTTGTTTTTCCAAAGTATAATTTTAATCTTGGTGAAACTATTAAAGTTAAGGTGACTGACTGTACCAACGCTACTTTAATTGGAGATGTTAATAAATTTGAATTTTCAGCATAATGGAATCAGTTCTTTCAGTAAAACAAAGATTTGGAATAATAGGTGATAACCCTAAATTAAATAGAGCAATAGAAAAATCTATACAAGTTGCAAATTCTGATATTTCTGTTCTTGTAACTGGTGAGAGTGGGGTTGGAAAAGAAAATATTCCAAAAATAATTCATCAATATTCTCATAGAAAGCATTCTAAATACATAGCTGTAAATTGTGGTGCAATTCCTGAGGGTACAATTGATTCTGAATTATTTGGTCATGAGAAAGGAGCATTTACTGGTGCTACTTCAAACAGAAGTGGGTATTTTGAAGTAGCAGATAGTGGGACAATTTTTTTAGATGAGGTTGGAGAACTGCCATTATCAACTCAAGTTAGGTTATTAAGAATACTTGAGAGTGGTGAATATATTAAAGTTGGTTCTTCAAAAGTTGAAAAAACTAATGTTAGAATTGTAGCTGCAACAAACGTTAATATGGATGAGGCCATTAATAAAGGTAAGTTTAGAGAAGACCTATTTTATAGACTTAGCACTATAATTATAGATATTCCACCATTGAGAGACAGGAAAGATGATATTCCTGTCCTATTTAGGAAATTTGCATCTGACTTTGCACAAAAATATAATATGCCCACCCTCAGATTAGATGACGAAGCGCAGGAATTATTATGTCAGCAAGAATGGAAAGGTAATATTAGACAACTTAGAAATGTTGCTGAGCAAATGTCAATATTAGAGAAAGAAAGGAATCTTAAAACTAATACACTAAGCAATTACCTGCCTAATAGGATCTCCAAATTACCTGCTACAATGGATGATATTAAGGAAAGTAATTCTTCTTTTTCTTCTGAAAGAGAAATTCTTTACAAGGTATTATTCGATATGAAAAATGATTTAAATGACCTTAAAAAATTAACAATGGAGCTTATGCAAGGTGAAAGTACAATGGATTTTAAAGAGAGAAATCAAGGCTTAATTAATAAAATATATGGAGATGAAAACTCTATCGATAATGAAGAGAACCATTCAAATCCTTTAGACATGGACATTCGTTCTCATAAGAATCAAGAAAATAATTTTGAATATGCAGAGACTATTGAAGAAGAAGAAACGTTATCCCTTCAAGACAAAGAGCTTGAAATGATTAAGCAAGCATTAATTAGAACTAATGGAAGAAGAAAAAATGCTGCAAAGGAGCTTGGAATCTCTGAGAGAACACTATATAGAAAAATTAAACAACATAATTTAGGCGATGTTTCAGAATTTTCTGATTAGAATTTTAATAGTTATAATATCTATTATAACATTTTCATGCGGTATATATTCTTTTACTGGATCATCAATTCCAGTTGGAGTAGAAACTTTTCAAGTTGATTATTTTGAAAATACTGCTGGAAATAGACCTGGGTCTACAGTTGAACCAGGAATTGATAGAGATTTCACAATAGCATTACAAGATTTGATTCTAAATCAAACTAGTCTAAATTTAGTTAACAGCGGAGGTGATATTATTTATAGTGGTGAAATAGTTGAGTTCAGTGTTACTCCTATGGCAGCAACAGCTGAGATTAAGGCTGCTCAAAACAGACTTACTATGACTGTAAATTTAATTTATGAAAACACATTGAATGAAGATGATAACCTTGAAAAAAGATTTTCATTTTATTTTGATTTTCCTGGAAATCTTCAAGTATTTGATGTAAAAGACTCTGCTTTGGAAGAGATTTTTGAAAGAATTACACAAGATATTTTTAATGAAACTTTAGCTAAATGGTAAATGTTAGTAAAAAATCTTTTAATGAAATTTTAAATAATTTTGATCCTAATGATTCTGTTTCATCTTCATATTTAAAAGAAATTTTAAATTCTTATCCATTTTTTCAATTAGCATCAGCCTATTACTTAAAGTCTTTAAAAAAACAGGGGAAAGAAACATTTGAAAAACTGCTTCCAAAGACTGCTATTTTAACTCATAATAGATCAGTACTAAGGAAATGGATTTTTTCAGAAGAAGAATCAAAAAATGATATTAGTAATAATATAACTAAACACTCATTTTTAGACTGGTTTGATGTAATCAATGATGATAAAGAAAATGTTGATGAAAAGATAGATTTAATAAATAGATTTATAAAAAATTCACCAAAAATTATAGTTGATAAAGAATTCAAATCAGAAAAAAATTTAATGGTTGAATCCAAAATGAAAGATGAGCTTGTTACTGAGACTCTTGCAAAAATTTATGTATCACAAGAAAAATATAAAAAGGCCATAAAAGCTTATGAGATTTTAAGCTTGAAATATCCAAAAAAAAGTAGTTTATTTGCAGACCAAATAAAGAGTATAAAAAACCTAAAAAAAAGTAAAAATTAATTATGGGAACTTTTTGGATTTTAGTTTCACTTATTTTGTTTGTTTGTATTTTATTAATACTTGTAATTATGGTTCAAAACCCTAAAGGTGGTGGGTTATCATCTACTTTTGGTGGTGGGCAACAACAAATTGGTGGAGTAAAAAGTACAACTGATTTTCTTGATAAAAGTACGTGGGCTCTTGCAATTGTTATTCTTGTTCTAATTTTAATTTCTAATGTTACTTTGATGAATGAATCAGACAATTCTGATTCTATTCTAATTGATGATTCAATTCCTGAGCAAACTATTCCTGAGATTCCTGTGCAAACTATTCCTGAGATTCCTGTACAATCTGATCAAGATTAGTGTCATCATGACAGTAAATATCTTGTATTGACATAGTTTTTAATTATGGCATAATTTATGGAAAATAATATTTAAAATATTTATCATGAGTAAAATTAATATTAAACCACTTGCTGATAGAGTTTTAGTTCAACCCTCAGAAGCTGAAACTAAAACATCTTCTGGAATTATAATTCCAGATACTGCTAAAGAAAAACCCCAAAAAGGTAAAGTTGTAGCGGTTGGACCTGGAACTAAAGAAAACCCTATAACTGTTAAAACTGGAGACATTGTTCTTTATGGAAAATACTCCGGTACAGAGCTACATCATGATGGTGTAGATTATTTAATTATGAAAGAAAACGATATTCTTGCAATAGTATAACATAAACTAAATTTTAAATAAAATGGCAAAAAAAATAGAATTTGATATAGAAGCACGTGATGGCATCAAAAGAGGTGTCGACGCACTTGCCAATGCTGTAAAAGTTACATTAGGACCCAAAGGGAGAAATGTAATTATTGGGAAATCTTTTGGTGCTCCCCAAGTTACAAAAGACGGAGTGACAGTTGCTAAAGAAATTGAACTGAAAGATAATCTCGAAAATATGGGTGCTCAAATGGTAAAAGAGGTTGCTTCAAAAACTAATGACTTAGCTGGAGATGGGACTACAACAGCAACTATTCTTGCACAATCAATTGTTACTGAAGGATTAAAAAACGTAGCAGCAGGTGCAAATCCAATGGATCTTAAAAGAGGAATTGATAAAGCTGTCTTATCTGTAGTTGCTGCACTAGAAAAACAATCTGTTGAAATCGGAAATGCATCAGATAAAATTCTTCAAGTAGCAAGTATTTCAGCAAATAATGATGAAACCATCGGTAAATTAATTACAGATGCTTTTGAAAAAGTTGGTAAGGAAGGAGTGATTACTGTCGAAGAAGCAAAGGGTACTGAAACTTATGTTGATGTAGTTGAAGGAATGCAATTTGATAGAGGTTATATTTCTCCATATTTTGTAACAGATTCAGAAAAAATGGAAGCTGATCTTGATTCACCTCAAATATTAATAACTGACAAGAAAATCTCGGTTATGAAAGATCTTTTACCAATTCTTGAGCCTGTTGCACAATCAGGAAAACCACTTCTGATTATTGCAGAAGATATAGATGGTGAAGCCCTTGCCACTCTCGTAGTGAACAAACTTAGAGGATCTTTAAAAATTGCTGCAGTGAAAGCTCCAGGATTTGGAGATAGAAGAAAAGCAATGCTTGAAGATATAGCTATTTTAACTGGAGGAACTGTAATTTCTGAAGAGAGAGGATTTACTCTTGAAAATACTACTCTTGATATGCTTGGAACCGCTGAAAAAGTTACTATTGATAAGGATAATTCCACAATAGTCAATGGAGCAGGTAACAAGAAAGATATTCAAGCTAGGGTTAACCAAATAAAAGCTCAAATTGAAACTACTACTTCAGATTACGATAAAGAAAAACTTCAAGAAAGATTAGCTAAGTTAGCTGGAGGAGTTGCTGTATTATACGTAGGTGCACCGTCTGAAGTTGAAATGAAAGAAAAGAAGGATAGAGTAGATGATGCCCTTCACGCTACTAGAGCTGCTATTGAAGAAGGAATAGTAGCAGGGGGTGGAGTTGCTCTTATAAATTCTAAATCAGAGTTAGCTAAATTAAAAGCCTCAAATCCTGATGAGTTAACTGGTATTCAAATAGTAAATAAGGCTATTGAAACACCTTTAAGAACAATAGTTGAAAACTCTGGTGGTGAAGGCTCTGTAGTAGTTTCTAAAGTTCTTGATGGAGATATGAACTTTGGATATAATGCTAAAGAGGGCAAATATGTTGATATGCTTAAAGAAGGAATTATTGATCCAAAGAAAGTTACTAGAGTTGCCCTTGAAAATGCAGCTTCAGTAGCTGGAATGATTCTTACTACAGAATGCGCATTAGTTGATATAAAAGAGGAAAATCCTGCACCTATGTCACCTATGGGTGGCGGCGGAATGCCTGGAATGATGTAATTTTAAATTACCTAAATTAAAACCTGCTTTTAGCAGGTTTTTTTTTATTTTAGATTTTTAAAATGAAGAAAATTTCATCAGCATTAATTTCGGTATATAGTAAAGAAAATATTGATGAAATCTGCTTACTTCTTTCTTCAAAAAATATTAAGATCTATTCAACTGGAGGAACTTATAATTATATAAAAAATTTAGGAGTAGATGTTGAAAAAGTAGAAGATATAACATCATATCCATCGATACTTAATGGAAGAGTAAAAACTCTTCATCCAAAAATATTCGGAGGAATTTTAAAAACATCTTCTCAGTCTGATAAAGAAGATTCTCAAAAGTATAATATTCCAGATATAGATCTGGTGATAGTTGATTTATATCCATTCGAAGAAACTGTTAAAAATTCCAATATCCATGAAGAAATTATTGAAAAAATTGATATTGGCGGAATTTCTTTAATAAGAGCAAGTGCAAAAAATTATGAAAGAGTGGTATGTATTTCATCTAATAATCAATACCAAGATTTAATAAAAGTATTGAATGATGGATGTACTACTAGTCTAGATTATAGAAAAAATCTTGCAAAAAAAGCTTTTGAAATTAGTTCTAATTATGATTTTAAAATCGCAGAATACATTTCAAAAAATGGAGAAAAAAGTGAATCAAATATAATTAAAGAACTTAGATACGGTGAAAACCCTCATCAAAAAGGTAGATTTATTGGAAATTTAGATGAAATAATTTCTCAGATTCATGGTAAAGAAATTTCATTTAATAACTTATTAGATATAGACTCTGCATTAGAATTATTGAAGGATATTGATACTAATGATGCACTTTTTATTATACATAAACACAACAATCCATGTGGAGTTGCGATTAGAAAAACATTAAAGGATGCATTTTTAGACTCTCTTTCCTGTGACAATGTTTCTGCTTTTGGAGGAGTTTTAACTTCTAATCAAAAAATTAATATATCAACAGCTAAAGAAATTGATAAGTTATTCTTTGAAATATTAATTGCTCCCGAATTTGATAAAGATGCGCTCAAAATACTAAAATCTAAAAAAAATAGAATTTTAATTAAACTAAAAAAACTACCAAAAAAAGAAATCATTATTAGATCATGTTTAAATGGAGTTTTAGAACAAGATGAAGATTTTAAAACTGAAAAAATTAATGAACTAAAAGTTGTAACCAATAAATCACCAGGAAAAAACAATTTTGAGGACATAGATCTTGCCATAAAAATAGCCAAACATACAAAATCTAATTGTATAGTTATTGTGAAAAATCTTCAACTAATTGGTTCTGGAACAGGTCAAGTTTCAAGAATTGATGCATTAAATCATGCAATTGAAAAATCAAAAAAATTTGGTTTTAGCCTTAAAGATTCATGTTTAGCTAGTGACGCATTTTTCCCATTTTCAGATTGTGTTGAAATTTCTTATAAAAATGGAATTAATATAATTGTTCAACCTGGAGGTTCAATTCGAGATCAGGATTCAATAGATTATTGTAATGAAAAAAATATGTCAATGATTTTCTCTGGAATAAGACATTTTAAGCATTAATTGTTATTATTTAACTAACTTTGCAAACTATTATGGGATTCTTTACAGAAGAAATAGCGATTGATCTTGGAACTGCCAATACACTTATCATTCACAATGATAAAGTGGTAATAAATAGTCCATCTATAGTAGCAATGGATAGATCAACAAAAAAAATTATTGCTATTGGAGAAGAAGCTAAGTTCATGCAAGGTAAAACTCATGAAAATATAATGACCATTAGGCCTTTAAAAGATGGTGTAATTGCTGATTTTGAAGCTTCTGAGAAAATGATCAGCGAACTTATTAGAAGTATTCCTACCCTAAAAAAGAGGTGGTTTGCTCCTTCTTTAACTATGGTTATATGTATACCTTCAGGTATTACCGAAGTTGAAATGAGAGCAGTTAAGGAATCTGCAGAGAGAGTAAATGGGAAAGAAGTATATCTTATACATGAACCTATGGCTGCCGCTATTGGAATTGGAATTGATATAGTTAAGCCTAAGGGTAATATGGTTGTTGATATTGGAGGTGGAACAACTGAAATTGCAGTTATTGCTCTTTCTGGTATAGTATGTGATAAATCTTTAAAAGTTGCTGGTGATGTTCTAACAAACGATATAGTCTATTATATGAGAACTAAACATAATCTTTATGTTGGTGATAGAACTGCAGAAAAAATCAAAATTGAAGTAGGCTCTGTAACAGAAAATTTAGATGACCCTCCAGAAGACATGCATGTTCAAGGTAGAGATTTACTTTCAGGTAAGCCAAAAGAAAAAGTGATTTCCTATATAGAAGTTGCAAAGGCGATTGATAAATCAATAATTAGAATTGAAGATTCTATCATGGAAACCTTATCTCAAACACCACCTGAGCTTGCTGCTGATATTTATAATACTGGAATATATTTAGCAGGTGGAGGAGCTCTTCTTAGAGGCTTAGATGAAAGACTATCTAATAAAACTGATCTACCAGTTTATATTGCTGAAGATCCCCTTCAAGCTGTTGTTAGAGGAACTGGCATTGCACTTAAAAATCTAGATAAATTCAAGTCAGTCCTAATTAAGTAATTCTTAATGCAATCTATAATTAATTCCATATATAAATACAGGAACTTAATTATTTACATTGCTTTATCTCTTTTAATATTCAATAATTTATATAACAGAAATTCAATTTACTATACTCAATTTGGAAAATTAGGCTTATATATTTCTGCAAAGACTTCAAATATTTCATATTATATAAAATCATTCTTAAATCTTAAAAAAGAGAATTCAAAATTATTAGATGAAAATTTAAAATTACTTCAGGATAAATCCATATTTATAGGCTATAACAAAGCTGACTCTATAAATAGTTCCAATGTTTTAATAAATGCTAATATTATTCTTAATTCAATAAATAAGAATAAGAATATTATAGTTTTAGATAAGGGAGAGGTGGATGGAGTTAAAAAAGAGATGGGCGTTATTACAATTAATGGAGTTGTTGGAATTATAAAAAATGTTACTGAAAATTACTCATCAGCTATCTCAGTATTAAATACTGATTTAAAAATCAATGCAATTTTAAAGAACACTTCAACTATAGGATCTATTAGTTGGGATGGAAAAAATTCAAAAATTGTACATCTAAATGATATTCCGCTAAGTAATTCATTAAAAGTTGGTGATACAGTTGTAACTGGGGGAATGTCTTTTTACTTTCCAAAAGGTATACCTATTGGAGAAATAATTGATTATAAAAATCAAACTCTGAATGGGTATTACGAAATAAGTGTCTCTTTATTCAATGATTTTAGATCACTTTCAAATTTATACATATTAAGAAGGTTTGATAATGAAGAAATTAAAAAATTAATAAATGAATAGAGAAATATTTAAGAATATAATCTTTGGTTTATTTATAATCCTATCTCAAATATTAATATTTAATCATATTAATTTATTTGGAATATCATCACCCTCAATATATGTAATATTATTTATTCTATATAAAACTAATTATGATAAGACTCTACTAATAATACTTGGATTTATAATTGGTTTAATTATTGACTTATCAATGCAAACTTATGGTTGTCATGCTTTTGCTTCATTAACAGTTTGTTTTTTAAGAGAATGGATTGAGAAATATTCTTTTGGGGTAAACTCTAACCTACCAAATGCTATGGTTAAAGGAACTTCATTAACAAATAGATTGACTTATTTTATAATCATCACTATTTTACATTCTCTTTTATATTTCATCCTATTGTACTTTAACTCAGAACTTTTATTAAGAATAATATTGTCAACACTTTATAATTCAATTATTACCTTTATAATTGTTTGGATAATTTCAGAATTAATATTTGAAAAATAATGCTAAAAAAAAATCTTTTAATTTGGTTCACGATATTAACTTCAGCAGTTTTTACTCTAAGATTAGTAGGTCTCCAGCTATCAAAAGGTTCGTTTAATTCAAATTTTGCTATTCAAGAAATTTCAGTTTATCCCGAAAGAGGATTAATTTATGATAGAAATGGTGAATTATTAGTAGCCAATCAGCCAATGTATGAGCTTTTCGTAATACCTGAAAATACAGCAGTGTTTGATACTCTAGAATTATCTAATTTAATAAGCATCAATGAAGATGAACTTAGAAAAAAAATTGATGATTCTAGAGAATATTCTACTAGGTTGCCCTCTGTAATAAAATCACAAATATCAAAAGAAGAAAACGCTTTCCTTCAAGAAAAAATATGGTTATATGAAGGTTTCTACTTGAGAAAAAAATCAGTAAGAGACTATAAAAAACCATATGCAAGTAATGTAATTGGCTATACTAGTGAAGTTGATCAAAATGATATTAATAAGGACCCTTACTACGAAAAAGGTGAAATGATTGGTAAACAAGGAATTGAAAGCTATTATGAAAAAGATTTGAGAGGTGTTAAAGGAAAAAAATATTTCCAAAAGGATAGATTTAACAGGATCATTGGACCTTTTAATGATTCATCTGAAGACTTTGAACCTATTAATTCTAAAAATATTACATTAACAATTGATATAGATCTTCAAGAATACGCTGAAAGTTTATTAACAAACAAAAGAGGAGGAGTGGTTGCAATTGAACCTTCGTCTGGAGAAATTCTAACACTTGTTAGCTCACCAACTTATGAATCTAATGAATTTATTGGGCAAAATAGAACATCTAATTTTCAAAAATTACTAAATGACACTATAAATAAACCATTATTTGACAGATCACTACAAGCTCAGTATTCACCTGGATCTCCCATGAAGATATTAAATGCCTTAATTGGACTACAAGAAGGTGTTATTGATGAAAACACTGAATTTACTTGTAATGGTGGTCATTATTATGCTAGAAATGCATTTATGGCATGTCATAATCAATATGGGACAATAAGTAATCTAAGAAAGGGGATTTACAACTCATGTAATACATATTTTGCAAAAACATATAAAATGATTCTTGACAAATATGATAAACCTAGTGATGGACTTAACACTTGGGCCAACCATATTAAAAGCTTTGGACTTGGCAACTATTTGGGATATGATCTTTCAATTGGTAAAAAGGGATTTATTCCCGAGTCTAATTATTATGATAAATTTTACGGTAATAATAGGTGGAGTTCCTCTACTACTATTTCTAATTCTATAGGTCAAGGGGAGATTCTTACTACTCCAATACAGATGGCAAATTTTGCAGCTGCAATTGCAAATAGAGGATTTTATCATAAGCCACACTTTGTTAAAAAGTTAGGTGACCTTAATATAAATCCTGAAGAAAAAATATTGACTACAATTGATAGAAAGAATTTTGAAGTAGTAATAAATGGAATGGTTGATGTAGTAGAAAGAGGTACTGCAAGAATAGCAAAAATTGAAGGAATAAAGATTGCAGGCAAAACAGGAACTGTAGAAAACTTTATAATAATTGAAGGTGAAAAAAAACAGCTAACAGATCATTCTACATTTATAGCTTTTGCACCTGCAGATAATCCAAAGATAGTAGTTTCAGTTTTTATCGAAAATGGATATTGGGGAAGTCGTTGGGCTGCACCAATCGCTAGTTTAGTTATTGAAAAATATCTAACAAATGATACTAAAAGGAAATGGTTAGAAAATAGAATGATAAATGGAAGCTTAATAGCTGAATATGAAAAGCCATTTAAATTTAAAGAGTTTTCGATAAATGAATAGCTTCAATATATTTAAATATGATTTAATATCTTTTCTTATTTATATAACTCTTGTAGTTTTTGGACTTTTAAATATTTTTTCATCAAGCTATAATGAAAATTTTACAACAATTTTTGATTTTAACACACTTATTGGAAAACAAATATTTTTTTTTTTAATATCTATTATTAGTTTAATTTTTATTCTTTTTTTAAAACCTAAAATTTTTGACAATACTTCTTTCTATATTTATATACTATCAATTATTTTATTGATTGGAGTATTTATTTTTGGAGTAGAAAGAGGAGGTGCTAAATCATGGTATTCATTTGGACCAATTAGTTTCCAACCTAGTGAATTTGCCAAACTTACAACTTCACTTTTCTTAGCTAAATTTTTGAGTATTGTTCAAACTGACTTAAATAAATTTAGAGATATTTTAATAGTATTTATAATTCTTTTAATTCCGGTAATTCTCATAATTTTTCAACCTGATCCAGGTTCTGCTATAATATATACAGCATTATTTTTTCCTATTTTCAGAGAAGGGCTAAGTTTAGATTTTTTCTATTTTGGGTTAATTGTTTTATCAATTTTCATATTTACATTAATACTTAATTGGTCTTTAATTTCAATTATTTTATTAATAATTTTTTTGATCTATTATTTTGTTTCCAGATATAAAAAATTAAAGTTTAGATTTTTAAAAAATCTGTTTTTAACAACCTTTTTAATTTTAATTTCTTTTTCTACAAATTACATTTTTGAAAATGTATTAGAACAAAGACATAGAGATAGAATCAATTTAATTCTTGGAAAAGAAATTGATGTTAGTGGAGTTGGATATAATACCAATCAATCAATAATTGCAATTAGTAAAGGAGGCTTTTCAGGAACAGGGTTTCTTAAAGGTACTCAGACAAAAGGTAATTTTGTTCCAAGACAACATACTGATTATATTTTTAGTACAATAGGAGAGGAATGGGGGTTTTTAGGGTCATTCATGACAATAATTTTATTTTGTGTATTTATAATAAGGATTTTAATTAGAGCTGAAAAGCAAGCAATATATTTTAGGAGAATATATATATATAGTTTTGCAGCAATAATCTTTTTACATTTTTTCATAAACATTGGAATGTCAATGGGAATTGTACCTTCAATAGGAATACCATTACCATTTATAAGTTATGGGGGATCAAGCCTGTTAATTTTTAGTATAATGTTTTTTATATACTTGAATTTTGACTCTAGTCGACTGAAAGAGAGCTAATCAATGTTCAACTGAGATAGAACTTCTACAGAATTAATTTCAGATAAATCCTTGAGCAAATTGATAGCCTCATTCACATAAATGTCTTTTCTAAGAAGCTCTATCCATCTATCTCTTTGTTCTTTCATGTCTTTTTCGTATGCATTTTCATCTAAAGTATTTTGACTAAATTCAAAATAATAGGGAGATATAAAATTCTCAATTTCTTTAAGCTTATCATTTTGGATTTTAGAAATTTTTAAATCATTTTTATATGCTTCATAATTTAAGGAAATTACTTTATCATCTTGCTGTTCTTTTATCCATTTTGCATGTTCATCAATAATATTGAAGAATTTATTTTGATTTATCCTCTCAATACTTTTTGAAATTGCTTTTGAGTAGTTGAAGACTTTATATGGGTTATTATATCTTGCAGGATCAATTTTATCCCAACTTAATGGGTTATCTAAATCTTTTTCTCCAATATCAACATATGAATATCTATTTGGAAAGATCAGATCACTTTTTACACCTTCAAGTTGAGTAGAGCCACCATTGATTCTATAAAATTTATCTGTAGTAATTTTTATAGAACCTAAATCACCATATGTATTTCCAGAAATTACATTGTTTAAATCAACTACATTTTGAACAGTTCCTTTACCGTAAGTTTGTTTACTACCCAGAATTATAGCTCTGTTGTAATCTTGAAGCGCAGCTGCTAAAATTTCTGATGCTGAAGCAGAAAATTCATTTACTAAAACAACAATTGGACCATCCCAAAGAATAGAAGAATCGTTATCACTTAAAATTTCTTTTCTTCCACCGATACTTTTAACTTGAACAACGGGTCCTTTTTCAATAAATAACCCTGTAATATCAACAACTGTCTTTAAGGATCCTCCTCCATTATTTCTTAAGTCAAGTATCAAGCCATTCATTCCTCTATTTTTCAAATTGATTAATTCTTTTTTAATATCACTAGCAGCATTTCTTTCACCATAATCATTAAAATCTACATAGAATCTAGGAAGATTGATTAATCCATAAGTGTTGTTATTATCTCTAATAACAGAAGATTTTGCATAAGTTTCTTCGAGTTCAACAACATCTCTAGTAACTTTAATTTGTTCTATTCCTCCATCAACTCTTTTAACAGTTAGAAATACATCGGTTCCTTTTTCTCCTTTTATCAAATCAGTTGCATCACTCAATTTCATAAGAGAGATCTCTGTTGGTTCATCCTCTGTGGATTGAGCAACTGATAATATTATATCTCCAACATTTAATAAATTATCTCTCCAAACAGGACCACCAATTATTATTTCAACAATTTCAACCTGTTGCTTTCTTTTTGATAATCTAGCTCCAATACCTTGGAACTTTCCTGATATATTCTGATCAAAGACTTCTTTTGCTTCAGGAGCTAAGTATGAAGTGTGAGGATCAAATTGAGTTACAATTGAATTTAAATAAATAGAAAACCAGTCAAATCTTTCTAGTTCTCTATTAAATTGAAAAAAGTCTATTAAGTTTTCTTTTATTGATTCTCTTGACTCAACTTCTAGGTCAATATCATTTTTTGATTGAGTTTCTTCATTGATTTCTTTTTTAGTAGCATAAGCATCTAATACTGATAATTTTAGTCTTTTTCTCCATAGTTTTTTTAATTCGTCTAGATTATAAGCGTAACCAATTTTTTCATAGTCAAGATTTATATCATCAGTTTGATTAAAATCAAAAGGATTATTTAGTAGTTCTTCATAAAAATCTTCTACTTGGGAAATCCTTTTTAATAAAATATCATAAGTAGAGTTGAAGAATGTAATATCTGAAGAATTGATTTGATCATCAATAAGAAATTCAAATTGTCTTAAATTATCTATATCAGATTTTAGAAGGAATCTTTTTTGAGAATCTATTGCTTCAATGAATTCATTAAAAACATTAGATGAAAAATCATCGTTTATTATCTGAGGATTATAGTGTAGTTTATCAAGAACATAGGATACTAAATCAACTAACAGCCTGTCTTTATTTGGCTCATCACTTGAAAACTTTACGTTGGAAACCTCAAAGTATATTACAAGTGATATTATACCCGATATAATAAATCCAAAAATCCTTAAAAACATATTGCTAATTTATATTAAAAAAAAGTATGGAAGAACTTATTACCAGTAAAGTTTTTGTTAAAGTTACACTAGTAAATCCTTTTCATATATTTACAAAAAAGAAATCATGGCAAGACCTTTAATTCTTATAACAAATGATGATGGAATTAACGCTCCTGGAATTAGAACTTTAATTAATGTTATGAAAGAAATTGGTGAAATAGTTATTGTTGCTCCAGATAGTCCACAATCAGGAATGGGTCATGCTATAACAATTAACTCTACTTTACATTCATCTCTTATCAGTCAAAAAGATTCTAAAATAATAGAATATAGTTGCTCTGGCACTCCTGCTGATTGTGTAAAACTTGCAATTAACGAGCTCATGCCAAGAAAACCTGATATATGTGTTTCAGGAATTAATCATGGATCTAATTCATCCATTAATGTAATTTATTCTGGAACAATGAGCGCGGCTATTGAGGCAGGAATAGAAGGTATTCCTGCAATTGGTTTTTCTCTTCTAGATTATAGTTGGAATGCAGATTTTTCTCAATCAACTGAATTTATCAAAAAAATAACTACAAATGCCTTAAAATATGGAATCCCAAAAGGAGTTGTCCTGAATGTAAATATTCCTTCTGTTAACTCCGGTGAAATTAAGGGAGTGAAAATTTGTAGACAGGCAAAAGCTTATTGGATAGAAGAATTTGATAAAAGAACTAATCCTTTGGGACAAGAGTATTATTGGCTAACTGGAAAATTCATTAACGAGGATTTATCTACAGATACTGATGAATGGGCTCTAAACAATAATTATGTTTCTATTGTACCTGTTGAATTTGATCTAACTGCATATCATTTTATAGATAGTCTTAAAAAATGGAACTTTAAATGAAGTATTACATTATTGCTGGAGAAGCATCAGGTGATTTATATGGAGCCAGAATAATACAAGAAATTAAGTCTATTGACTCAAACTCAGAAATTAGATTCTGGGGTGGAGATAAAATGGTTTCTAGCGGGGGGACCCTAGTTAAACATATTAAAGATCTAGCATTTATGGGATTTTATGAGGTAATAAAAAATCTTAGATCAATTTTTAAGAATTTCAGTTTATGTAAAAAGGACATAATATCATTTAATCCAGATAGAATAATTTATATTGACTATCCTGGTTTTAATTTAAGAATTAGTAGCTGGGCAAAAAAAAAAGGATATAAAAATTTTTATTATATAAGTCCTCAAATATGGGCTTGGAAAGAAAATAGAATAAAAATTATTAAAAAAAGTGTAGATAAGCTCTTTGTAATTTTTCCTTTTGAAAAAGAATATTACTTTAAAAAACACAATATGGATACAGAGTATTATGGTCATCCATTAATTGAAAATATTAGTTCATTTGAACCTAATTCAAATTTTTTGAGTGATAATAATATTCCAAATGATAAACCAATAATTAGTTTACTTCCAGGAAGTAGAAAGCAAGAGATTAAGTCAATGCTTCCTATTTTTATAACCTTAGCTAATAATTTCGATAAATATACTTTTGTAATTGCTGGTGTAAATAATATTGACATTGAGTATTATAATCAATTTCTTAAAAAAGGCGTATATATAGTAACTAACAGTACATATGATTTACTAAGTAATTCCTTCGCTTCTATTGTTACTAGTGGTACAGCCTCTCTTGAATGCTCTCTTTTTAACTTACCACAAGTTGTTTGCTATAAAACAAGTTTATTTAGTTTTTTAATAGGAAAATTTTTTGTTAAACTAAAGTATATTTCACTGGTAAATATAATTTTAAATAAAGGAGTAGTTAAAGAGCTAATTCAAAATGAATTAAACTATAAAAACATTCTTGAGGAATTTATTTCTATAACTAATGCTGATACAAGAGAGAAAATTTTGGAAGATTATTCTAAAATATATAACATTCTTAAAGGAGATAATACATCATTTAAAATAGCAAATTCAATAGTTTCTTTTAAATAAGCTATTCAATTCCATGCATCATTTTCACAATCTTTTTATTTGATAATAACATTATCAACCCTACAAAAGCTGGTAAAATTGTAAAAATCAAAAAGAATACTGCCATACCATAATCTTCAACAATTGGATCAATAAAACTTCCAGTAATTCCAGCACTAAGATTAGCGAAAAAATTTGCAACAAACCAAACTCCAAACATTAAACCAACTAATTTTTGTGGCGCTAACTTACTTACATAAGAAAGACCCACTGGGGATACACATAATTCACCAAGAGTATGGAATAAGTATGCTAAGATCAGAAATATCATACTTTGAGAAGCAGTGGCAGCTCCAAGTGGAATATTTATAGAGCCATAGGATAATATTGCAAACCCAATAGATAAAAGAATAAGTCCTATTCCAAATTTAACAGGACCTGAAGGATTATATTTAGATTGCCAAATTTTAGCTAATACTGGTGCAAATGTTATTATGTAGAATGAGTTTAATATAGAGAACCAAGATGCTGGTACTTCAGTTGCATCCTTTATAAATTCTCTATTTAACATCCAGATTATAATAGCCCATATAATTAAAAAACTTAACGATAAAAATAAATTTGAAATAGCATATTTTTCAAAAGTATTTTTAAAAAGAAGAAATAAAATATACGTTAGTATAATCATAGGAACGATTACCAATAGACTATTAATAATTTTAAAAATTAATGCCCCTACTCCAATTAATTCTCTGTTGGTATAATCATATGCAAAAATTGTCATGCTACCACCAGCTTGTTCAAATCCCCACCAAAAAAACACTGTAACCAAAGAAAATATTACAATTACAAGTAATCTGTCTAATACAATCTTATTATTACTCTCTAGATTTTTTTCTTGTTCAATATTTTCTTTAGATGGACTTAAACCAATTTTTCCAAAAATATTTTGACCAAAATGAAATTGTAACATTCCGAAGAGCATAAAGATTCCTGCTAAACCAAATCCATAATGCCAATTAACAGTTTCTCCAATATATCCACACAAAAGTATACCAAGAAATGCACCAGAGTTAATTCCCATATAGAAAATAGTATATGCTGCATCTTTAATTTTTCCTTGATCTTTATACATCTGACCTACCATTGAACTGATATTGGGTTTAAATAATCCATTACCTATTATTAAAAGACTAAGACCAACATATAAATAAAAGTCATAGAATACTTCAAGGGCCATTGCTGCATGACCAAGCGTCATAAGTAAAGCTCCAACTATTACAGCTTTTCTGTATCCAGTAAGTCTATCCGCAATTAGTCCGCCAAAAATAGGCGTCACATATACTAATCCTGTATACCATCCATAAAGAACAAGTGCTTCAGATCTTTCCCAACCCCAACCTTGATTGTCAATAGATGAAACCAAAAATAAAACGAGAATTGCTCTCATACCATAATATGAGAATCTCTCCCACATTTCTGTGAAGAATAATGTAAAAAGGCCGGATGGATGGCCTAAAATTGTTCTTTGATTTATTTCATCTCCCCAGAATTTAGTGAGATTGTTCATTTTATCTATTAATTTATTGAAATTGAATTAACTTATATTTACATAAAGAAAAGAAATTTATGCCAAAAAAAATAATTGGGTTTTCAAAACTTTCAAGAAATGAACAATTAGCTTGGATTGGTAAAAATTTTTTAAAGAATTCCAAAGATTCATTAAAAATTCTAGACAAGTACTTAAATACTGATAATGAGCTTCAGTCAATTCATAACTCTTTCTCTGAAAATAGCATTTCTAATTTTTATCTGCCATTTTCAATTGCTCCAAATTTTTTAATTAACAATAAAAACTATTGTATTCCAGTTGTAACCGAAGAGAGTTCTGTTGTTGCAGCTCTATCGTATTCCGGAAAATTTTGGTATGATAATGGTGGCTTTAAATCTAAGGTTTTAAATAAGGTAAAGACTGGTCAGATTCATTTTAATTATTCAGGAGATGTAGAAAGTTTATTTTTTTTATTTGATAAATTAAAAGATAGGTTAATAAAATCTACTGATGATATTACTGCAAAAATGCAGGAAAGAGGTGGTGGAATTTTAAATATTTCATTAATTGATAATAGAGTCAAATTTGAAAATTATTTTCAATTATCTGTTGAGTTTGATACAAAAGATTCTATGGGGGCTAATTTTATTAACTCTTGTCTTGAAAAAATAGCTATTAATTTTAAAAATATATTAGATGCTGAAAGTCAAAATGATGAATCTTATGGTGAAGTTAATATCATAATGTCAATTTTATCAAATTATACACCTGAATGTATAGTAGAATCAATAGCAGAATGTACAGTAGATAATCTAAATTCTTTAAAAGAAAATTCAAATGAAAATTTATCAGAGAAGATCAAACTTGCTTTTGATATAGCTAATATTGATATAAATAGAGCTGTTACTCATAATAAAGGTATTATGAATGGTGTTGATTCTGTTTTAATTGCTACTGGTAATGATTTCAGGGCAGTTGAAGCAGGTGTCCATTCTTATGCTTCAAAAAATGGATTTTATAAAAGTCTTTCCAAATGCAATATTAAAGAAAATAGAATTCAGTTTGTTTTAAGAATTCCTTTATCTATTGGAACTGTTGGAGGGGTGACTAATCTTCATCCTTTGGTCAATTTATCTCATGAATTACTTGGAAAACCATCTTCAGATGAATTAATGCAGATTATTTGTAGTGTAGGTCTTGCACAAAATTTTGCAGCTGTATTAGCTCTAGTAACATCTGGTATTCAAAAAGGCCATATGAAAATGCATTTAAAAAATTTACTAATTCAGAAGAATGCTACAAAAGATCAAATTAATAAAGCAGATGATTACTTTAATCAAAAAAAAATAGATAATAAATCTATAGATGATTATCTAAAGCTTAACAATTAAATATGAAGTTTTATAGTAACGGTAAATTTTTAATTACTGGAGAATATTTAATATTAGATGGAGCAAAATCTCTTGCAGTTCCTACAAAGTTTGGTCAAGAATTAAAAATAGATTCAAATGATTCACAATTTATTGAATGGGAGAGTCTA
The DNA here is from genome assembly GCA_038110465.1 of Bacteroidota bacterium. GTDB lineage: Bacteria > Bacteroidota > Bacteroidia > Flavobacteriales > Flavobacteriaceae > Marisimplicoccus. Next base: position 28,155 of record JAYNJU010000008.1, read on the forward strand.
GATAAGAATGGAAAAGTTTGGTTTAAATGTAAAATTCAAATATCTAATTTGAATTTAGAATCAACATCTTCAGAAAAAATTTCAAATAAACTTTTAAAAATTTTAAAATTTATAAGGAAAGAAAAACCAGAATTCTTGAGAAATCAAGGCCATAAAATTACTACAAGTTTAACTTTTGATAAAAATTGGGGTTTGGGAACATCATCAACACTTATTAACAACCTTTCAAAACTAGCAGAAATAGATCCTTTTAAATTAAATAAAAGAATATTTAAAGGAAGTGGCTATGATATAGCATGTGCTTCATCAAATTCTCATATTTTATATCAGATTATTGATGGTAATCATATTATTAAAAATGTAAAATTTAATCCGCCTTTTAAAGAAAATCTATACTTTATATACTTAGATAAGAAACAAAATTCTTTAGATGAATTAAATATGTATAAAAAGGTAAAAAAGAAGAAAAGTGTAATTTCTGAAATAGATGAAATTACTCTTAAAATACTAAACTGCAGAAATTTTGATGAATTCAATATTCTTATAAGTAGTCATGAAAAAATAATTTCTAGCATAATATCAAAAAAAACAATTAAAAATAAATTCAAAGATTTTAATGGAGAATTAAAAAGTTTAGGAGCTTGGGGTGGAGATTTTATTTTAGCATCTACAAAGGATGATCCATATAAATACTTTAATTCAAGAGGACTAAATACTATATATAAGTTTGATGAGATTGTTCTCTAGTAGTAGAAACTTCTATTATCAATAATTTCTGCTTTTGATTCTAAAACTTCTGGAATTAGGTTTGAAATTCTTTCAATTTCCCTATCACTTAGAGAATTTGAAATAGCAGAAGCAAGATTAATTTCTTCTGCAATGTCTTTTGAAATTAGTCTTACTAAGTAAACTCCATTATTTCCATTTAAAAATTCTGAAGTTTGACCTGTTTCTAAGGAAAAAGCGGATCCAATAATGTATGGTTCAGCACCAGCTCCAACCAGAATTGGGTCAGATTGAGTAACCGCACTAGCTCTTTCAACTTCAATTTCAAATTGACTGGCAATTTCATTAAAATTTATTCCATCCTTGTAAAAGTTTTGTAAATAAGAATACTTTTTATCTTTTTTAAGTATATCTGAGATTTCTTCCCTTACATCATCAATATTAGGAAGTGACTCCTTACTGAATTCAAGAACTCTTGCAACAATATAGCCATCATTTAAAGTAAATCTTTTAACATCGCCTTCTCTAGTACTTTTCTCATATATCCACTTGATTACTTGTCTTGAATTATCAAAACCTGGTATGCTTGAGTCAAAGTCATCAAAGGATTCAAAAGTATCAACAAATAGACTTGGCTCACTATTATTTAAAGGCAACTTATTATTTGCATCAAACTCAGCTTGAGAGGCTATTCTATAATTATTATTTGATGATTCAGTTGATGGAATAATTTCTTTAACAACATCTGCAATTAATACTTTATTCAAAGATCCTTCTCTCTTTTTATCAATCATTCTTGAGATTTTATATGAATTACCATCCTTATATGGACCAAATACTTGACCTATATTCAACTCAAAAAGTATATCTGAAAAATCACTACTTAACTCTTGTCTAGTCTTATAAATTGAGTCCCAAGTTACTTCAGAATGAACATCTATAAAGTCTGCATAGTCATTAACATCTTTAAAACCAGTTATTTCCTCAGGTGAATTTGTAACTTGATTAATTTCTGTATAACCATCTTTTAAAAGTTCTAGATTAGTGAAGATATTATTTTCATCTAAGTTGGAGGCAGCATCTGGAACAAAAACATATTCTATTTTTACTGAGTTAGATTTAACATAATTTTCTCTATTGTTTTTTAAATATGAAGAAATATCAGAATCTTTAATTTGAATTAAAGAGTCATCAATGCTTTCAAATGGAATTCTAATGTATTCCAAATAAACTTTATCATTTTCTAAATGATATTGAATATTTGAATCAACATTAGTATACTTTATGCCTGACTTAATTAGATCAAAATATATTTTTTGCTTAGCGAGAGAGATAATATTTTGCTCTTGAAGTCTCCATGAATTATATAAAGTTGGATTTGAGGACTTTAATTGAGATATATAATTAGAAAACTTATTAAAGTCAAATAAACCAATTTCATTTTGGAATAAAGGATTTAGGACAATAGATTCATCGCTTGAAATAATTTGCTCAAGCTGATCCTTGCCAGCATCAATACCTAATTTATCTATTTCTTGAATTAGAACTTGACTTCTAATACCTTGATTCCAGGCAAAATTTACCGCATTTATTGTGTTTAATCCATAAACAGTCTGAGCTTGCTCAACAAGCATATTAAACATTTCATAATCTATCTCTTCACCATTTACCTCTCCTATAGGTTCATTTGTTCCAAAACCTCCATTTGAAGTAAAAACACCTGAGATAACAAAGGCAAAAAGTGCCATTCCAATAACAATTATAAGGAATATAGATCTTTTTCTAATCTGTCCAAGTATAGCCATAGTTCAAATAATTTTCGAAAATACGATTTAGTATTAATTTATACTATTCTTGAATGTTTTTTTTTAGAATAACTTTTTCAATTTTAGAAGAACTTGCTTCAGTTACTTTTAAAAGATATTCATCAATTAAAATTTCATCTTCAATTTTTGGAATCTGTTCTTGATTAAATACAATTAGACCACCAAGTGTATCATATGATTCGCTTTCAGCTAAATTTAAATCATAGGTTTTATTAAGATACTCTATTTCAAGTCTAGCTGAAAATTCATATGTGTTTTCATCAATTTTTTTCTCAAAGTAATCATAGTTATCATGTTCATCTTCAATTTCACCAAATAGCTCCTCTATAATATCTTCAACAGTAATTATTCCAGAAGTCCCACCATATTCATCAATTACAACCGCAATACTTTTTCTCTGTCTAGTTAACTGTTCCAAAACATCATTTACAAGCATAGGTTCAGGAACATATATAACTGGTAGGATTAACTTTTTAATTTTATTAGGTTTTTTTAAAAAGTCAAAAGAGTGAACATATCCAATTATATCATCTATTGTGTCCCTGAATATTGGGATTTTTGATAATCCTGTTTCAATAAAAATTTCTTTTACTTTTTTTAATTCTGAGATTTCATCAACTGCAATAATCTCAGCTCTTGGAACCATTATATCTCTAGCTTTAATTTCTGAAAGTTCAAGAGCATTTTGAAATATTTCAATTTCGGAGTCGATGTTTTCATCTGAACTTTCAATCTCTTTTTCAATATAATCTTCTAACTCTACCTTAGAGAAAGAAGCTCCTATATCTTCTGGTTTTGCCTTAAAAAAAATCTTTAAAATTAAATTTGTACTGAAAGTAACCAAACTTGTAATTGGGTAGAATAACAAATAAAATAAATATGCTGGAATGGCAAATACTTTCATTGATAAGTTAGAATAGATTTGAAAAATAACCTTAGGAATAAACTCTGCAGCAAATAGGATTACTATTGTTGAAATTAATGTTTGAATCAATACAACTGTTAATTCACTCAAAGCATATAATTCAATAAAGTCTATATTTTCAATAATAAATTGACCCATGAAAATTCCATAAATTACCAACACAAAGTTGTTGCCAATTAACATGGTTGCAATAAATCTTGATGGTTCTTGAGTTAGATTAGAAAGTATTTTTGGAATTAATCCTGATTTATTTTTTTCTATCTCTAAATTCAATCTATTGGAAGAGACATAAGCAATTTCCATTCCTGAAAAAAAAGCGGATAGCAAAAGACTTAAAATAATTATCATTATTTTTTATTAGAATACTTTTTTCTGAAGTGTCTTCTGAATAGAGCCATAAATACAGAAAGAATACAGAACCCTAAAAAAATATAAGCCCTATTTTTATCATTACTTATGTTTTCAAAAAAACTAAAAAAAGAGATAACAGCGATTACCCAATAGATTATTTCAGAAATTAAATAATTTTTCATTCTTCAGATTCTGATACATTAATTGTACCTGTTAAATTTCCTGTTACAAGATCGGTAAAGTCTCTATTAGAATCAAGTCTTAGAGCTATAATTTTATTTGTACTATCAGAGTATTCAAATTTTTTTTCAGTAAAAAGCCATTCATTTTCTGTATCATAAAAAAGCTGATCTGTTTTAAGCAATTCTCCATCAGAAGTATTTATAACAACGTTACCTCTGAATTCCATAAACCTAAATGCATTATATATTATTGCGTAATCAGATTTTATATTGGAAGTTTTATTATTATCGAAAATCTTAAGCTCAACATCATCGTATAGTTCAGAATAATTTAGTGGATCATTGGAAAAATCATAATGAGTTTTTCCGGATACAATTGACTTAGTTAACATTGAATCTGTATATGTCATAGAAAAGTTGTTTGCAATACTGAGTGGTATTTTATTATTGCTATTTACAACTATATTGTTTTCCTCACTACATGAAATAATTATAAAAAATGACAGTAAAATAAAAATTCTCATTCTAAAGGTTAGGAACCTGAATACTTCTTCTTATCCAACATGAAAAGGAAATAGAAGTACCTGCATTCCCTTCAGTAAAAACATCTGTTTTTGAAGGAGCTCTTCCATTAAACGCAGCAGCTGTTCTATCAGCTAAGCTTTTTAATGAAGCATCAACTCTACCAGCTCTTTGCGCTGTTTGAGCTGCAAGCCAAAAAACTGCTCTTTTATTAAATTGAGTTTCTCCACAATCATTAGCACTATCAGCATACAAGTTTGAAATTAGAAGATAAGCTCTACCTAGAGATGGTTGAAAAGATAATGCCTGTTCAGCATAATCTCTAGCAGAAATTCTTCTGCCTGAGTTTCTAAATTTTACAGCGATTTTATATAAGATATTTGCCTTTTTATAATTGTCAGTTTCAAGGGTTACAGACTCTTGATAATATTTAAGAGCTTCATCTGAATTTCCTTGTTTATCATTAAGAATTCCAAGATAATATGCTGAATCAGCTGATGGCTCAAGATTATGTAATTGTTCTACAAGTGTTACAAACAATGGATCATCAGAACATTCTTTTCCATCGAGTCTACCAGCAGCCCTTCTTATCCACAAAGTATTATTTTTATTTTCCTCAAAGTTTTTAGTGTACAAAGGAATTAAAATATCACATGTTGCTTCTTTTGCAATAGTTTGATCTAATAGTTGAAGATAGGATCCTACAGCATTAGTGTTAGTATTGTAAACTCTTTTATTTCTTGCCTCAGTAGATGTTAAAGCATCACCAGATTCTTCCTTTTTTAATATAACATCTAAATTTTTTGAAATATCTGTTTTAAGAGATTCAAATTTTTCAGTTAATTCTTCATATTTTTCAAAAAGATTCTCTAATGTAATTGTTTGGCCTGATTTAAAAAGATCATACCCAGTAATAAAATAATATGCTAGAGACTTTGGATTAGTAAAGCTATCAGGATCATTTTTAAAAGCATAATCAAATGTCTCATAAATTAAGTTTTTATCTGAAATTCCATAATCTAACATCGCCTGACCCTTGCTACTGAGTATTTTTCCAATTTGATTTTCACTTTTTCTAGTTGGAAAATTTTCAGCCCATAAATCATACATATTTAATAAGTCATTTACGTATTTTGACTTTTCTTCTTGATTAGATGACTTTTCAATAAAATCTTTTAATATTCTTTCACCAAATTGATAAGTAGCAACATTTAATTTAGGACAATTATCTATTACATTTTTCCATGGCTCATAAGCAGCTTGATAATTTCTTATTTTTGCAGATTCTGCAAAAATAGATAGTTGTTCCATACACTCATTAGTAGATAATTGAGCAAAACTTGGAGATACAAAAAGAATTAAAAATAAACTTCTAAAAAACTTATAGTTATTCATATTTTTATTTTAATTATACAATTATTTGAAATCAGTAAATTAAAAAAGTTTAATTAAACTTTCTTTTAATAAACCAAATATCATTGAGAGATAGACCTAGTCTTAAAGTAAAATAATTTTCTTTTAAAACAGATTTATCATCTCCTATGGCACCAAAATCAAGACCTAAGTTTGCTTTAGATAAGCCTGAAAGTGGCAAACCAAGCCCCAAATTTAAACTAAAATGATTTACAGGCAAATTATTTACAATAATACTTTTTTGTTCTCTTTTAAAACCAAATCTATAAACCACCCTGTCCCAGTAACTTGTTAAGGATGAGGCATCTGGAATATAATAGCCTCCAAATGATAAAGAATTTGAATCTCTATAAGTTACATTATTAAGTTTCAGGAATAAGTTCTCAAAACTAGAAGATATTTTATTTTCATACTGTAGTCCTATTAACCAAGAATTTTTTTTCTCAAATCCAAAAGAAAAAATACTTTTTTGCGGCATCAATAATTTAGTATTCTCTAAGTCTTTAGATTTTAGATCTACATCAACAAAGTCACCTAAATTTTCTAAATTAATTATTGAAGAGGATGCAGTGTATAAAGACTCAATATTATAAGAATTTAAATCTGATGATGGTGAGTAAATATATACAAAATTTAAAAAGATATCTTGAGTTAGCGGGATTGATAAACTTGAAGATAATGAATAATTAAAACCGGTAATTTCAGAGCTACTGTTTGAAAAAATTCCATAATTTAAATTCTGATATTGGTTAAATTTTTCATAATTAAATTTTCCAAAATTATAATTAACAGTTCCGCCAATTGAAGCATACTTTAAAATTGGTAATCCTAATGAAAAAAAGACTCTATTAATGTTTCCATCTGCTCCAAATAGTCTGGTATTAATTGAATTTGATGAATTAAATTCTTCAGTAGATTGAAGATTAAATCCAACTGATGAATATGGAAGTACACCAAAACTAAATCCAAAATTTTTAACTGGAATTCCTATGGCAATGTAATTTATATTGGCTGAGTTAAATCTATCTGTAGCATTTGAATTTGAAATACCAGTTGATCTAAAAAAAGTACCAACTTGATAGTTTGTAGTTTTTAATTTTGCGAGTGATGAAGGGTTATCAATATTAAACTCTATAGAATCTAATGAAGCGCTGATTCCACCCATTGAAATATTTGATACATTTCCAATAAAACTAATTTCACCTAACTCATTGATAGAATAAGGAGAACCTGTATTATTTTGGCTAAAAGTTATAAATGATGAAAGACTAAATAATGTTAGTGTAGAATAAAACCTAATTTTCTTCATTTAGTTTTAGTATATGATTTAAGCCAAAGGCTAAAAAGTCTTGGTCAGCAAATATTACATTTTTTATCCTATTAACCAAGTACTTTGAGTAACCACCTGTTATAATAACATTTAGATTTTCAAAATCTTTATTTAATTCATAAATAAATTGATTAATCTCACCAATTACACCATTAGTTATCCCAGAATGAATAGATTCATTAGTATCATTACCTATTACTTTTTGAAATTGTTGAATTTCTAATAATGGTAAATTTTCAGTGTAATTATTAAGGCTTTTGTAACGAATTGGAAAGCCTGGAGAAATAGCCCCTCCAAAATAATTATTTTTACTATCAATTATGTCATAGGTTATACATGTTCCTAGGTCAATAATCAAACTATTTCTTTTTGGGTATAAAAAAATTGAAGAAGATATTAGTGCGACTCTATCTTGGCCTAGTGTCTTTTTATTTTTGTAATTATTTACAAAGGGTAAAGTTATTTTATCATTTGAGAGACTTATAAAATTTGAATCACTAAAAAATTGTTTGACTAGATCATCTATTTTAATTGAAACAGTTGAACATATGATATTTTTTATCTGATTTTTATCTGAAATTAGTTTTAAAATATCTTCAATTAAATTTAAATCAGTATTTATTCTATCAATTATTTTTGAGTTATTAAATAGAAATAATTTTGCTCTACTATTACCTATATCAATTACTAAATCCATCAAAGTTTTTTGTAAAATTAAAGAAACATTTAATTACACCTTTGTCTAAATATTAATATATTTGCCATTCCTTTGGTACCATAGCTCAGTTGGTAGAGCAAAGGACTGAAAATCCTTGTGTCCCTGGTTCGATTCCTGGTGGTACCACTTTAAATCCTCAACATTTGTTGAGGATTTTTTGTATTTTTTCTTCTAAGATTAATCATGATATATTATTTAGACATTTTCAATTTTAATAATTCTAAATTTTGGATTTTTAAATTAATGGGTAGCTACACATTTAATAAAAACATTTTTAATTCATCTGGATTAGAATTCTTTAAATTATTAGGTACTGGCTCAAGAAATGGATTTAGCATATATCCTGACTTTTCTACTTATATTACAATTTCTAGTTTTATTGATGAAGAATCAAGATTAAACTTTTTGAATCATTATTTATTAAAACAAATGATTGATAAATCATCATTTAGAATAGAAAAATTGATTGAACCATATCAAAGCAAAGGAACATGGAATGGGATTAACCCATTTAAAATTAATTCATCTTACAGAGGTGGTGAAATATTAGTTTTAACTAGGGCTAGGGTTAGGCCTATAAAAATTTTAAACTTTTTAATAAATACTTCATATGCTTCCAAATCAATTAAGGGGTTTAAAGGTGTAAGTTTTTACAAAGGTATTGGTGAGTTACCTGTAATTGAACAAGCAACTGTAAGTATTTGGGATAATGAAAATTTCATGAAAAAATATGCCTATGAAAATAAAAGTCATGAAGATATTATATCAAAGTCCAGAAAGCAGAATTGGTATTCAGAGGAGATGTTTATGAGATTTAATGTATTAGAGACTAGAGAATATAATGGGTAAAAAAGTAGTTATAATAGGGTCTGGAATTTCAAGTTTGGCGCTTGCTGTAAGATTAAAGTCTAAAAATTATGATGTTCATGTTTATGAAAAAAATAGCACTTATGGAGGAAAGTTAGAAGAATTTAAACTTGGAGAATTTCGGTATGATTTCGGCCCAAAGTTATTTACAATGCCTCAATATCTTCTAGATCTTTTTAGAATTTCAAATAAAAATATTGAAGATTATTTTATCTATAAAAAATTAAATATTAGCTGCAAATATTTTTGGAAAGATGGTAAAGAGCTAAATGCATACGTAGATAGAGAGAGACTTATAAAGGAATTTGTCTCTAAGTTTAGAGTAAATGAAAAAAACCTTAGAAATTACTTATCTAATTCAAAGAAAAAATTTTTAATAACTAAAAGTATATTTTTAGATAACTCACTTCATAAATTCTCAACCTATTTTTCTCTTGATACTATTAAGGGTATTTTAAATATTTTTAAACTCAACCTATTTACTTCTTTAAACTCTCTTAATCAGAAGACCTTTACAGATGTAAAAGTTGTTCAATTTTTTAACAGGTTTGCCACATATAATGGATCAAATCCATATAAAACATCTGGAATTATGTCAATGATTCAACATCTTGAGCATGATATTGGAACTTATATGCCTGTTAATGGAATGAATGAGATACCAAGTTCAATATATAAGCTTGCAAAAGATCTTGGAGTTAAATTTTATTTTAATAGCCAAGTTGATAAAATTATAATTAAAAACAAGTTTGCTGTTGGAATTGAAGTTAGCTCAAAAAAAATTGATTCTGATATTGTTGTATCAAATATGGATGTCAATTATACATATGAACGATTACTAGTGGGAATTAAAAAGCCAAAATATCTTGAAAATTACGAACCTTCAAGCTCAGCACTGGTTTTTTATTGGAATATGAACAAATCTTTTGATGAGTTAAAACTTCATAATGTAATTTTTTCTGATAATTATTTTGAAGAATTTGATTATATCTTTAATAAAAAACTTATTTATGAGGATCCAACCATTTACATTTCTATTACTTCAAAGGTAGTTAAGTCAGATGCTCCTAACGATTGTGAAAATTGGTTTATTTTGATTAATGCTCCTCATGATTCTGGTCAAAATTGGGAAGAAATTTCTAAAAAATTAAAAATAGACATTATTAATAAATTGAATAAAATTTTAAAAGTTGATATTTCCAAGCATATTGAAATGGAGAGGATTCTTTCACCAAAAGATATTGAAATCAAAACTTTATCAAAATTTGGATCTTTGTATGGATCTTCTAGTAATTCAATGAATTCGGCATTTTTAAGACATCCTAATTTTTCAAATCAAATAAAAAATTTATTTTTTTGTGGTGGAAGTGTTCATCCTGGAGGAGGAATTCCATTATGTTTAAAATCTGCTGAAATAGTATCAAAAATAATTTAAACCATGAATACACTTTATAGGAATATTGAGTTTAAAAGATTTTGTATTTTTTTGGTCTGGCTAATTAATGTTAGTGGTTTTTTTGGAATATTATCTGATCAAAGGGAATTCTATTTGTCAGCTACTCCTTATGTTTTGACACTAACTGTGTTTATACTAATCTTAAATCACAATATTTTACAAAAAGATATATTGAAAACTACTTTATTTATTATCCTAGCTGGTATTTTGGTAGAAATATTAGGAGTGAATTATGGATTATTTTTTGGAGAGTATAAATACGGGGATACATTGGGCGTTAAAGTATTTGGTGTACCAATTGTTATTGGGTTTAACTGGTTAATGCTTTCAATGATTTCTGCAAACTTTATAGATAGACTAATTAAAAGTAAGCTTATACTTAAAATTTTATTATCCTCTATTTTAATGGTTTCTCTTGATGTTTTTATTGAAAAAGTAGCTCCTGCATTAGATTTTTGGAAATTTGATTTAAGTCCTGTTCCCCTATCAAACTTCATCTGGTGGCTTATTTTCTCTTTAATTTTTCATAGTCTCTACTTCAAGTATATTAAAGAAAAAGAATATGTAGTTTCAACAAATCTCTTAATAATACACTTTTTATTTTTTGGACTACTATCTATTTTTCTTTAGTTTTATAATAAACAATTAATTATGAAATATTTGTATTCAATTTTTGCATTAGCTCTTTTGATAGGATGTGATACGCCTGTTAATACTCAAGCTTCAAGTAATGGAGAGCCTGATGCACCACATACTTCTGCTGAGTGGCAGATATGGGCATATTCTACTGCTGCACCAGATTATATAGCTGAAAATGCAACAGTTTTTGATGGACCACCAGACATGGGTGGACAGCTACTTAGAGAAGGAACTAATGGTTGGGTATGCTTACCCGCTAACCCAAGAGGTCAATCTGATCCTGAAAATGGTTGGGTAGATGCTCACGAGGCAATGCCTCTATGTGGTGATGCTGAAGTATTTAAATGGATTGGGGCATATTTTGCAGGAGAAGTTCCTTCTATGGATAAAGATGGATATGCCTGGATGTTGCATGGTGATATGGGAGAGGATAATACAATGGCAGGAGTTTTAAATGAAGAAGATGCAGTTCCTGGTCAATGGATTGTATCTGGACCTCATCTAATGAGAATGCCAGCTGACCCATCAACTTTAGATGGAATGACAACTGATTTCACAACTGGAGCACCATATGTAATGTTTGCTGGCACGCCTTACGCCCATGTAATGTATCCGATGCAAGATTATTACATGTATACTCAAGAATAAAAAATTCTTAAAATAAAAAACCCTCCTTGAGAGGGTTTTTTTTTGAAATATTTACAATAACAGTTCGATTTTTTTAAATTTATGTATGGAATATATTCTAGTAATTTTTTCAATTTCTCTAATTATAATTGCGCTTTATTTTTTAATAAAAAAGCTAATTGATAATAATTCAAGGCATAACAGCCTAGAATTAGAGACCAAATTAGAATCTTTTATTGAAGCATTTAAGCTTACTTCTGCTGAAAGCTTAAATAAACAACTTCAAGATTCAAAACAAGATCAAAAGAATATGGAGATTAGATTCTCTGAGACTATTACTAAATTAACAAAAGAGCTTGAAAAAATTAAAGGTACTAATGAGCAAGTTTTAACTTTTGCAAATCAAATGAAAACTCTAGAGAAAATTCTTGGAAATCAAAAGCAAAGAGGGATTTTAGGTGAAATTCAACTTGAAAACTTACTTGCTAACGTACTTCCACCAGAATTATTTCAAATGCAATACTCTTTTTTCAATGGAGAATCGGTTGATGCAATTATTAAGGTGGGTGAATTTATAATACCTATAGATGCTAAATTTTCACTTGATAATTATAATAAAATGATAGAGAGTGATGAAACTGAGACTGAAAAGTTAATAGAGTTGGAAAAAAAATTTAAAAATGACATTAAAAACAGAATTGATGAAACTTCAAAATATATTCGACCTAATGAAGGCACTGTTGATTATGCATATATGTTTATTCCAGCTGACGGGCTTTATCAAGACTTATTGAACAATAAAGTAGGTTCTTTAAAAATTAATCAAAGAGATTTAGTTTCATATGCTTATCAAAAAAAAGTGATGATTGTTTCTCCTATGAGTTTATTTCCAATGCTACAAGTAACCAATAAGGCATTAAATAATATGAAAGTAGAAGAATCAATCAATGAAATTCAAATGAACATTGAAAAACTTGGAAATCATTTAAATTCTTACCTAACATATCATGAGAAGCTAGGTAGCACAATTGGAACAGTTGTAAATCAATTTAACCAGACAAATAGAGAGTTTAAAAAGATTGATAAAGATATCACTAAGCTTACTGGTGATAAAAGTAGAATCGGAGTTGAAACTGAAAATATTGAAAAACCTGTTTTAGAGGAATAAAAAAAGCCCTCCGTTAGGAAAGCTAATTTAGTTGCCAATAGCAACACACAACTTGCAAATTTAAATATTTTTTTTAATTAATATATATAAACAAAAAAAGCTCCTAAATTAAGAGCTTTTACTTGCGGTCTGGACGGGACTCGAACCCGCGACCCCCTGCGTGACAGGCAGATATTCTAACCAACTGAACTACCAGACCAAAACGGATGCAAATATAATTAATTTGCTTTATAAAGCAGCATTAATTGCGTCTTCATAAGTTTTTTTCGGAGCAACACCTACTTGCCTAGATACAAGCTCTCCATCTTTAAAAAGAAGGACGGTGGGGATATTTCTTACACCATATTTTGCTGCAAATTCTTGATTAGAATCAACATCAATTTTTGCTACAACTGCTTTTCCTTTAAAATCTTCACTTAATTCTTCTATAATAGGTCCTACCATTCTACAAGGCCCACACCATTCTGCCCAAAAATCAACAAGAACGGGTTTATCAGATTTAAGAACATTTTCCTCAAAGTTTGAATCATTTAATTCTAGTGCCATA
>JAYNJU010000009.1:0-26406 GCA_038110465.1 Bacteroidota bacterium
AATGTATTAATTTTGATTAATAATTCAATTATGGTAAAAGATTTTTTTTATTCTATTGCATGGCTTTTTGAGGAAGTTTTATTTTTTCCTTTTGATCTTCTAAGGTCTATTCAATATGACAGCTGGTATATTGCTAATATTGTAACATTTACTTTTATTTTTATAGGAATTGCAGGAGCTACATATTGGATTAAACAGCTTAAAAAGTTCGATGATAATAATGAAGAAAACAAAGACATTACATCTCATTCTTTTTTATAAATCAAAACCTATATCTTTTCTGTAATTTAAATTCTCAAATTTTATTTTATTAATCTCTTCGTAAGATTTTTTGAGAGATTCTTTATAGTTGTCTGTAAGCGAGGTAATTGCAAGGACTCGACCTCCGTTAGTATAGTAATCTTCATTTATTTTTTTTGTTCCAGCATGAAAAACAATAGAATCTTTAACATTTGAAATGCCTGATATTTTTTTATTTTTTTCATATGAACCCGGATATCCTCCTGAAACCATTATTACAGTTGCAGCATGTCTTTCATCAAATTCAAGATTTATATTTTTGAATTCATCCTCTCCTAAAGAAAATAGGAGCTCACCAATATCATTTTTAATCCTTGGAAAGACAACCTCGGTTTCTGGATCTCCCATTCTAACATTATATTCAATTACATAAGGTTCGTCTCCAACTTTAATTAGACCAATAAAGACAACTCCTATATATTCCATGTTTTCTTTTTTAATACCTTCTATAGTTGGCCTAACTATTCTTTCTTTAATTTTTTTTAATAACTCCGTGTCAAGAAAAGGGACAGGCGATATAGCTCCCATTCCTCCAGTATTTAATCCTGTATCTCCTTCGCCTATTTTTTTATAATCTTTGGCAAATGGCAGTATTTTAAATGTATTTCCATCTGTCAACACAAAACATGATAATTCAATCCCTTTTAGAAATTCTTCTATAACTACTTTTTTAGATGAGTCTCCAAATTTCTGTTCAACTATCATTTTTCTTATTTCATCCTTCGCTTCATTTAAGTCATCTAAAATTAAAACTCCTTTCCCTGCAGCAAGTCCATCAGCCTTTAATACATAAGGTGACTTCATTGATTCCAAAAAAGCATCAGCATCATTTAAGTTTTGTGTTGTGAAGGTTTTATGTTTTGCAGTGGGTATGCCATATTTAATCATAAATTTTTTTGCAAAATCTTTACTGCCTTCAAGCGCAGCAGCTTTCATACTAGGTGCTATTATTTTTACTGATGAAAGACTTTGATCAGACTTAAAATAGTCATAAATCCCTTTTACTATTGGATCTTCAGGTCCTACAAATACTAGAGAAACTTCATTTTTTAAGACTATTTCTTTTATACTGTTAAAGTCATTGACGTCACAATTTATATTTACTGCTAAAGAGTCTGTTCCCCCATTTCCAGGAATAGCAAATATCTTGCTTACTGATTCACTTTTGAAGAAACTATTAACTATAGCATGTTCTCTTCCTCCAGAGCCAATTACTAAAACATTCATTCTTCAATAAAAGTTTTTATATTTTTTTTTAGATTTCTTGCGAATGATAAATGATCTGAACTTTTTCGCACATCATCTAAATTAATCATAAAAAATTCTTTCAATGAGACACATTGAAAAAAGTTCTTTAAATCTTTTGTTCTACTTTTATGGTTTATATGATTTAATCCTTCATCAATAAAAATAACTTTTAAACCCATTGCAGCGGCTGGTATAGCAGAATGGATTCTGGACGTTATCAATATTTCACTTTCTGCAATTTTTTTTAACATCTCTGTGGCTAGCTTTAAGCCATGTTCATGTGTTTTAATTTTTGATTCTATTATTTGATCATGGCTTTTAATGGTGGTAGAGAATTTTTTTAAATACTTGTTTAGTTTATTAAGGTTTAAGCGATACTTTATTGCCTTAAAAGGGTATTTAATTAACGAAACCGCTAGATGAAAAAAAGAAGTTTTATTTATTTCTGGCTTGAGCCTATCAAAAGGACCTATAATTAAAATTCCATCAGGATTGTCGCTTGGCTCTAAATAATTTTCTCTTCTAAATGTTGTTGTTACGCATGATGAATAATATGCTTCAATTCCTTTTTTTGATAAAACCTCTCTAGTAAAATTGTCTCTACATCCTATTGGTTCATACTTTTTTAAATATTCCAATGAATTGTCAGATAGCATGAGAGATTGGGCCATAGGGTTAATGTGAAAAGAAATAAAAAGAGGGAAAATACTCTTGCTTGGAGGCCAATTTTTTGGGTTTTGCATATACCAGCCATTTATTATTGCTTTTATTTCTTCATCACAATAAGAGTTTAAGTTTTCTCTATCTAAGATTTTAATTTCTTTATTATTGAGAATATCTATAACAGCTTTAGTTTGAATATAATCTCCTATATTTTTTGATCCAATAAATCCTATAACTCCTGTTTTCAATTTAAATGTTTTCTTTAATTTTTTTAGATCGCAGAGAAATGTGAAACTGGTTTTTTATTCTTTTTCTTGCTTTTTTAAAATCTTGTGGTCCAAAATCTGAGTTAATAAATTGAACAATTTTATCTAGATTTTTGTCTGAATCAAATAGTATTCCTGTGTCGCCAATAGCGTCTGGTATTCCAAACACTCTAGAGCCTATAGGTATACATCCACAGAGCATAGCTTCACACAAAGAATTTGGTAAGCCTTCTAATCTAGAGCCTTGAAAATAAAATTTAGAATTTTGATAAAGTTCTTTAATTTGATATTTGTTCATTACTCCAAGAACTTTTACGTTTTTTTCAATATTAATATAGTCCGAAATCTTAATTCCTGATTCCCCAACTACAGTAAATTCAATATCAGGTAGTAAAGAAGCCAATTTATTAAAAACTTTTAATCCTTTTATATTTATAACTCTCTCCTCATAAAAAAATGCAGCAGTTAAAATTCCAGATTTTTTGTGAGATTCTTTATAATTCCAAAATCTTGAATCATAACCAGTATTAATTTCCTTAATTTTTATTCCTTTTTTTGAAATAAAATTTCTGATGCCAGAGGTAATATTATACTCGTTTTTTGCAAAGCTACATCCATATTCTAGAGATTTATGAACAACCCAAACCTCTGATACAAGCATATAATTTAATTTGGCTATTAAAGATCTCATTCCTGAATTATAAAAAATTCCATGTTGATTTTCATTGTCTACTATCGCATCGTACCCTCCAACTATTATTACTGATTTTTTAAATAGAAGTTTCGAGATTAGTATAGGTAGAAAAGAATGATAATCATTAAACCATGAAACTACAATCTTTGATTTAAGTATATGGAAAGGTAATAGAAGTAACTCTAAAGCTCTATTTTTTAAAAACCCCCAAAGCTTTTTACTTGGATATGATTGAAGCTTAAATATTTCATAGCCAAGAGCTTCAAATATTTTAATATCGGACTTAACAAAGCTCCTTAAAATTGGATAAACTAATGTTATCTTTTTAGTCAATGGATAGGTTGTTTAATTTATCGGCAACTGATCTATCATTAGAAAGTCTTGGGACTTTATTTTGACCACCTAATCTACCAACTGATTTCATATACTCATTAAAGCTTCCTTTTTTTAAAGAAATAACTTCTAAATTTTTTAGAATTTTACCATCAATTAAATCTTTATAATAAATGTTTTGATTAATCATTTCCTGATCTAAAGATTTTGAAAATGATTTTAAATCATTTGGCATAGATTCAAACTCAATATACCATTCATGATGAGGCAAACCATGTTTTGGATTAATGTTTGGAGCAACTGTAAACTCTCTAATTGCTACTTCGTGTTGCTTTGTTGCTATTTTAATCGCATTTTCAACTTCTTCTGAAATTACATGCTCTCCAAATGCTGATAAATAATGCTTTACTCTACCGGTTACGATAATTCTGTATGGTTGTAGTGATGTAAATTTAACTGTATCTCCAATATTATATGACCATAGGCCTGCAGAAGTAGAAATTATTAGTAAGTAATTTACATTTAACTCAACATCTTTTAACTGGATTCTATTTTCATTACCCTGAAGAAAATCTTCAGTTTTAATAAATTCATAAAAAATATCATTGTTTAGCAGCAATAATAGGTCTGTTTTTCCTTTATTAAATTCATCTTGATAACCAAAAAAACCCTCAGAAGCAGGAAATGTTGCAAGAGTATCTATAGATTTTCCAAAGAGTTTATCAAAAGTGCTTCTATATGGTTCATAACTAACACCACCATATACATATAAATTCAAATCAGGAAATACTTGTGAAATACTTCTGTTTTCTTTTGCAACTATTTTTTCAAAATACATTTGTACCCAAGAAGGTATTCCTGCAATTATTGTCATTTTTTCACCTACAGTCTCGTCTATTATTTTATTAACTTTTTCTTCCCAATCTTCAATACAATTGGTTGACCATGATGGTTTTCTATTCGTTAGAAATAGTTTTGGCACATAATGAGCGCTAATGCCTGATAAACGACCTACTAAAATTCCATTTTTTTTTTCTAACTCTGGACTACCTTGAAGAAACATATGTTTACCCCTTATTGGTTTAAAATTTCTTGTTTTTAAAAAATAATTCAAAAGAGCATTTCGAGCAGATTTAATATGAGTTTTAATTGACTCCTTTGTTATAGGGATATATTTAGCACCAGATGTAGTGCCGCTTGTTTTTGCAAAATATTTAGGTTTACCCGGCCATAGAATATTCTCCTCACCTGAAATAACTTTTTCTATATAGGGCTTGAGCCCTTCATAATCTCTTACAGGAACTTGTTTTGTATAATCAGAGTAATTAGAAATTTGATTATACTTATGATCTCTCCCAAATGCAGTTTTAGATGCAGACTTTATCAGATATTTAAATGTTTTCGATTGATAATCTATAGGATTGTTAATCCATTTTTGATTTCTTTTTTTTACATAATTGGCAAATAAAATTGTAATTAATGTTTTCATTTAGAACTCGATATAGCCCTGAGGATCTACTGGCTCGCCTTGATACCAAAGCTCAAAGTGTAAGTGTGGTCCAGTTGTTAGCTCTCCTGTGTTACCGGTAAACGCAATAATTTCACCAGTTTGTACACTGTCTCCCTGTGTTTTTATAACGGAAGAGTTATGCTTATAAATTGAGGTTAATCCATTTAAATGTTCAATAATTATAACATATCCTGTTTCTGAAGTCCACTCAGCAAAAACAACAATTCCTTCACTAATAGAATGAACGGGAGAATTCAGGGGCATGACTATATCTACACCATAGTGCTTACTGTCTTCATCAAAAAATGAGGAGAGCCCTCCCTTAACAGGTGGAAATAGTACATTTGTAAATCTTTCTCCAGTTAATTCAAGGGCATTGTACTTGTCTTCCTCTTCAACTAATGCTCTTAAAAGAGAGTCTTCTATATTAGTTTTTACAATTTCAAGCTCTGTAGTTGAGTTTTGGTTTAATATACTATCTCTATTAATATCTATAAATGAAATGTTGCCTGCCAATAAATCTTTAATTGAATTTAAGTAGTTGCTTTGCAAAATATACAAGTTTTCAAGAGAGTCTAGTTTCAATGAGTTCTCTATAGCATTTTCTCTTAGCTCAACACTAGTGTATCCCCTAAAATATTCCTTAAGAGGTGTAAAGTATATTACTAAAAAAGATGAGGCTAAAACCATAAGAAAAACAAAAAAACTGGTTAAAATTAGATTTAGAGAAGAAGAAGATAAAAGTTTTCTCTTTTCAAGAGTTTTCTCATTCACAAGAAGTAGGTGAAATCTGGTAGAGAGTTTCTCACTTAGATTGTTTTTTTTCTTTTTTGGCATTAATACAAATATAGATATAGTTACTTAGAAGTTATTAAGTGATTAATAAATTCCAATTAGATAAAATAATTAACTAAATTTGTTAATGAACGTACTTCTAAAAAATTAGATATGATAGGTGGACCTCAAATTATTTTAATAATTATTGTTGTTCTTATACTATTTGGTGGTAGAAAAATTCCTGAACTAATGCGCGGATTAGGAAGTGGTATTAAGGAGTTTAAAAAAGCTACTAAAGAGGAAGAAGAAGAATCAACAGATTAAATTATCTGGTTAGCTTCATTGTTGTAATTATAGTGTTTAACTCAAACATGTAATCTCTCTTGCTTTCTGAGGGTGCAAAAGCAAAACCTTCAATTACTAAGTTCCTTTTATTTGTTGTGTCTTTGATAATATAATTTACATAAGGGCCGGCCATAAAATCATTTTGAACTTCCCAGGTACCTTTCGTTAGTATAGCGTCAAAATTGTTGACTTTAGTTTTATAATAATAAGGCAAATATGCTCTTTCGGTAATCATATAAGAGCCTGGCACTCTCCCTGGAACATATAACATCCCTATAGAGTCTCTAATTTTAGGTATTCTCTCTTCTATTCTATTTAGATCTATATCATAAGGAAGGGAATAGGCTATAATATTTAAATGTCCTTTTACAACTTGCTTTTCAATCCAGATAAAATTAGCTGTATCTTTAACAATACTATAAGCATCTGGGAATGTAAGGTTTATGCCAAATCTTTCGTTAAGCTCTGATTCTTTATTTAAAGACTTTGACATTCTTCTAATCTTTTCTAATCTTTCGTTTTCATCAACTGACCTAATAAGCAAGCCTAGGTTTTCTTGAAAATAGAATTTCATAACCTCCGAATCTTCACCCGTAATTAATGCAGCTATTTGTGGTCTAGCCCACAAATTCTTAATTAATCTAAACCCTTGATTTGATGTGTCTTTTTGGAACATAATAATATTCCTACCACTTCTAGCAAACCCGCTGAAAATCGATGGATCAAGATGATATAAATCATATTTGGGTTCATCAAAAGGAAGTCCTTCATATGGCTCCATTAAAGAATTTTTTATTGATGTACCAAGACTTCCATTCCAGTAGTTTTGATTCATTACAATGGTTAAAGCATTTATGTTTCCACTTGACTCTGGTACATAAGCATTGCTAGAATTACTATTGCAAGAAATTATAAGTAGCGTGAAAACTAAAGTTATAAAAAAGTAAAATCTATTTATATTCATCTGTTAATGCATAAACTCCTGGGAGCACTTTTCCCTCTAAACTTTCTAAAAGAGCTCCTCCTCCTGTTGAAATATAGCTTACCCATTCCTCTTTTCCTAATTTTTTTAATGCCGCTATTGAATCTCCTCCTCCAACTATTACATTTACCCCTGACTCTTTTGCAGACTTTAAGAATTTACAAACTGCCTCTGTTCCTTTTGAAAATTGATCTTTTTCGAAGACTCCAACTGGTCCATTCCAAAAAATAGTTTTACTTAATGAAATCTCTTTGCTAAACTTTAATATTGTTTCAGGTCCGATATCCAAACCCATCCATCCTTCTTCGATTTCATTTGATTTAAAAACTCTTATATCATTATTATTGTCAAAATCTCTTGAGCAATTAATATCAACTGGAAGAATAATATCTACTTTAGTTTCTTTAGCAATTTTCATTATTTCTTTAGCATTATCTATAAGCTCTTTTTCAAGAAGAGAGTTGCCTATAAATCCACCGCTAGCTTTTATAAAAGTATACGCCATACCTCCCCCAATTATTATTTTATCTACTTTTTGAATAAGCTTGTAAAGAATATTTAATTTACTAGATACTTTTGCCCCTCCTAAGATAGCTAATACTGGTTTTTTACCATTTTCAGTAATTTCACTTATAGCTTCTAGCTCTTTTTCTAAAAGTTTTCCCACGTATTTATCATTTTCAAAAAACTTAGCAATTACAGCAGTTGACGAGTGCTCTCTATGACATGTTCCAAATGCATCATTGATATAGACATCCCCCAGCCTTGATAGTTTTTTTGCAAATTCAAGATCTCCTTTAGTTTCTTCGGAATAAAATCTTAGGTTTTCCATAAGTAAAATCTCTCCGCTTTTAAGTTGTTTCGTTTTATTCTCAGCTTCATCCCCTATACAATCATTATGAAAGTGTATTTTCTGACCAAAAATTTCTGATATGGTGTTTACTATGTGTATCAAAGAAAGGCTATTATCTTTTCCTTTTGGTCTCCCTAAATGAGAAAGTAAAACACAAGCCCCCCCATTATCAAGTACATATTTTATTGTTTCTTTACAGGCACTTATTCTAGTTGAGTCTGTTACTCTTTTATTCTCATCTAAAGGAACATTTAAATCCACTCTAATTATTACTCTTTTGTTTTGAAAATCAATGCTGTTAAGAAAATTCATGTTGATATAATTTTGTCGACAAAGATATAATATGATATATATTTGAATATGGATTTAGACAGAATTTTAGGTCAAGAAAATCTAAAAGAGAAGATCAGCAATTCAATTTTAAACAACACTTTTCCTCAATCAAAAATATTTGTAGATAAAGATGGATATGGTGGTCTTAATTTATCAATTGAAATAAGTAGAGGTCTATTAATAAAATCTAGTGAGTATAGTGGGGATTTATTTGATCATCCTGATTTATTCATTTCTTTTCCTTCGTTTTCCTCTTTGAAGGACAATACAGATTTTTATAAGAATGTATTAGCTTTTACAAAACGAAATCCTTATGGTGATTATTTAAGTTGGTCCAATTTTATGGGCAACACAACATCTCAAGGTTCTTTAAAAGTTTCTGATGTTGAGAAAATTCAAGAAAAATCTTTATTAAAACCCTTTCTTGGGGGAAATAAAGTTTTTATTCTTTGGGGGTTTGAAACAATGATGCCTCAAGCATCAAATAAGCTTCTAAAAATTCTAGAAGAACCTCCAAAAAACACTTTCTATATTCTGGTCACTAACAACCTTCAAGCTCTATTACCAACAATAATTTCAAGATGTCAAATCTCTACTCTTAATCCAATTTCTGTTGATGAAATTTATAATTATTTAAATGAAGATTTTTCAAATAAGGATTTGAAGCTAATTTCAAACTCTTCTAGGGGGAGCATTTCAAGAGCTTTAAATTATGCTCAAGAGAGTTCTGAATCTATATCTCATGAAAAAAAATTTGTTGAATGTTTGAGGTTTGCTTTTTTAGCCAAAAAAAGCAAATCTGCAGTTATTGATCTTGTTAAGTGGTCTGAGCAAATTGCCTCAAACACTAGAGAACAGCAAAAAGAGTTTCTTTCTTTTTGTTCATATTTAGTTAGAGAAGCAATGCTAATAAGTTATAGTTCGAGTAAAATAAGCACCTTCCTTTCAAGTACTGATTTTAATATAGAAAAGCTTTCTCCTTTTATACATAGCAAAAACTTAATTGATTTGGTAGATCTAATTGAAGATGCACATTATTGTGTTTCAAGAAATGTTAATTCAAAAATTATATTTACCAACTTTGCTATAAACCTTACCAAGCTTATAAATATTGTGGAAGATTAGTTGTTTCTAAATATATATACAGAGGAAGAAAAATTAGTAGAGAATATTGCTAAAAAATTTGAAATAGATCCAATGATTATTGCTTTTATAATTGAAAACAAACTTCGTTTGTTCTTTTCTGACAACATTGATACATAATAAGAGTCTAAAGGCAATGGGTGTTTTGTTATTAAACTAAAACCTTCTCTATTTAATAAGCTAATTAAGCTAGTGTGATTAAAATGATAAAGGTGTCGAGGCACATCTAGTCCAGCCCAATAATTATTATAAAACTTAGCATCTAAACTGTTAATGTTTGGAACAGCAACTACTAAAAAACCTTTTTTCTTTATTAGTTGTGAAATTTTAGGGAGTTCTGTAAAAACATTTGGAATATGTTCTAAAACATGCCACATCATAAGCATATCTACTTGATTATCAATTAATTGAGTCTCTGTTTTTTTGTTTTTTATCAAAGAGTACAGGGGGTCAAATGTTTGAATGTTTTTCTTTTTTATTCTAAGATATTTTGCAAAATTTGAATCACCAGAACCATAATCTAAGATTTTTGAATGAATTTGAAGATGTTTTTTTATAATATTAAGTTTATAAACAAACATTAATTTTTGAGCAAAAGAATATAAGATGCCCAATAGTGACTTTTTGTTTGAATGCGGCATATAATTACTTGAATTGTAATATTTCGAATGATCTTGATCATGTTCAATATCAGTCCAAATTATGCCTGTAGTTTCATCTTTATATAAAGAATATTCTTTTGAGTTGTCTAAAGGATCTTTAGATTTAAGAAAAAAACTATCTTTTTGTAATACTTGTTTCACGTGGAACAGGCTATCTTCCCATTTTAACTAACAATACACTTATATCGCTGGGGTTAATACCGCTTATTCTAGATGCTTGTGACAAGGTAGAAGGCTTGATGTTATTAAGCTTTTCTTTAGCTTCATAAGAGAGTGAGGCAAGCTCATTATAGTTGAAATTTGGAGGTATTTTAATGTTTTCTAATTTTTGCAACTTATCTGCATTATTTTTTTCTTTTTCGATATAACCCTTGTATTTAATTTGTATTTCTGCCTGATTCTGAATTTCTTCATCTATTTGATTGTTTTTCAAATAATCAATAACAGGAGACATTGATATTATGTCTTCTTTTTTAATATTCGGCCTAGAATACAATTTATCAAGTTTAGCTTTTTGCAATATAGGCTCATAGCCCGCTCTTTTTAATACAACGTTTGCCTCATTTATCTCATAGCTTGTTTTCTCAAAAAAATCAACATACTTTTTTACTGATGATTGTTTTTCTAATACTCTGTGATATCTTGTTTCGCTTGCAAGGCCTAAATTATATGACTTTTCTGTTAATCTAATATCAGCGTTGTCCTGTCTAAGCAGCGTGCGATACTCTGCTCTTGAAGTAAACATTCTGTATGGCTCCTCTGTTCCTTTAGTAATTAAATCATCTATTAAAACACCAATATAAGCCTCACTTCTAGTTAGTATGAGTGGATCTTTTTCAAAAACTTTTGATGCTGCATTTATTCCAGCAATTAAGCCTTGAGCAGCCGCTTCTTCATAACCAGTTGTTCCATTTATCTGACCTGCAAAAAATAAATTTTCAATAAGCTTGGTTTCAAGTGTTAGGGTTAATTGAGTAGGGGGAAAGTAGTCATACTCAATCGCATAGCCTGGTCTAAAAAATTTTACATTTTCAAAACCTTTAATTTCTTTGATAGCTGAATACTGAACATCTTCCGGCATAGATGTTGAAAAACCATTAACATATACCTCAACAGTGTTTACACCCTCAGGCTCAACAAAAATTTGGTGTCTATCTTTATCTGAAAACCTATTTATTTTATCCTCTATTGAGGGGCAATATCTAGGCCCTGTGCTGTTTATACTTCCGTTAAACATTGGGGATCTTTCAAAAGATTCTGCCATTATTGAATGAACTGTTTTGTTTGTATAAGTTATATAACAGCTTGTTTGATTCTTTAAGGGCTTAATAGATTCTAAAAAACTAAATTTACCAGGATTTAAATCCCCTGGCTGTTCTTCCATCAAACTAAAGTCTAACGATCTTCCGTCAACTCTTGGTGGGGTTCCGGTTTTCATTCTTCCAGAGTCGAAGCCCAAAGACTCTAGGTCTGCTGTTATCCCTGTAGATGATTTTTCTCCAACCCTTCCTCCTCCAAAGTTTTTTTCTCCAACGTGAATTAACCCATTTAGAAAAGTTCCATTAGTTAAAATAACTGTTTTGGAATAAATTGAGTTACCAAGACCAGTTTTTACACCCTCAATTTTATTATTCTTTACCAATAAACCTACCACCATATCTTGATAAAAATCTAGGTTTTTAGTTTTTTCTAAAAGCTCCCTCCACTTCAACGAAAACTGTGCTCTGTCAGACTGAACTCTAGGGCTCCACATGGCAGGCCCTTTAGACTTATTGAGCATTTTAAACTGAATGGCAGTTAGGTCAGATACTATGCCGCTGTAGCCCCCTAATGCATCAATTTCTCTTACAATTTGTCCTTTTGCTATACCCCCCATGGCTGGATTACAAGACATTTGGCCAATTGTTTGAAGATTCATTGTAACCAATAATGTTTTTGCTCCAAGATTTGCTGAGGACGCAGCTGCCTCTGCACCTGCGTGCCCACCCCCTACAACAATAACATCATATTTTTTATCAAACATATTCTATGTTTCACGTGAAACAGCAAAGATAAACTCTTCTTCCTTCTTTCTCATTATAGCCTTCTCTTGTTTAGTCTTATCAGTGTAACCCATACAATGTAAAAGAGCGTGTGAAAGCAGTCTAAGTAACTCATTTTCAACACTTTGAGAGTTATTTGCAGCGTTTTCTATCATAAGGGACTCGGATATATAAACCTCTGCTTTTATTTTTTTTAACTCTGAGTAATCAAAAGTTATTATATCTGTGTCTGTTTTATGCTTTAAATACTCGGTATTAAGAGCATACATTTTATCCTTATCAACAAAATTATAAATTAGCTTGTCAATCTTATAACCCTCAGATTTAGCTAAAAAAAAGAGTTGTTTTATCGCTTCTTCTTTTAAATTCAGCTGTTGCTTAGCTCCTATTATTTTTATCTTTTTCATTGTTTTGCAAATATAAATCAATTATGAAGTAATATTTCTAAAACCATTAATATGGTGTTATATTTGAAAAATGAAAGAAAGAGCAAGGTTTGCGCCAAGCCCAACTGGACCACTTCACATTGGGGGTGTGAGAACTGCGCTGTTCAATTTCTTAATTGCAAAAAAAAGCGGAGGTGACTTTATTTTAAGAATAGAAGACACTGATGTTAAAAGAACGGTTCCGGGTGCAGAAGAACATATTATAAATTCTCTTAAATGGCTTGGTATAGAGTTTGACGAAGGGCCTATAAGGCAGAGTAAAAGAGTCAGCCTTTACACAAAAAAGGTAAAAGAGCTATTAAAAAAAGGGTATGCCTATTATGCGTTTGATACTCAATCAGAACTTGAAGAGGCAAGGCAAAAGCACGGCGCTGAATTTAAGTATAACCACAGGTATAGAATGGAACTTTTTAATTCATTATCACTTGATGAAGAAGAAGTTAAAAAAAGACTAGCTAACAACAACTATGTAGTTAGAATGCTTGTTCCTGACAATGAGATAATAAAGGTTTATGATGAAATTAGAGGCTCTCTTAGTTTTAATTCTAATGAACTTGAAGACAAAGTTATTTTAAAGTCAGACGGAATGCCCACTTATCATCTTGCTAATGTTGTAGATGACAACGATATGAAAATAACCTCTGTAATTAGAGGTGAAGAATGGTTGTCTTCTCTTCCAAGTCACATTTTGTTATACAATTACTTTAATTGGAATATTCCTAAGTTTTTCCACCTTCCATTAATTCTAAAAAGTGAGGGTTCTGGAAAGCTTTCTAAACGCGACGCTGAACAACAAGGACATCCAATTTTTGCTGTTCAATGGGAAGACTCAGAGGGTTTTAAAGAATCTGGTTTTACTCCTGAGGGCCTTATAAACTATTTAGCTTTATTGGGGTGGAGCGGTGAAAAAAACAAAGAGCTTTATAGTCTTGAAGATCTTATTAAATATTTTAACTCCTCTAATATTAATAAGTCTGGAGCAAGGTTTGATTATAAAAAGGCTTTGTGGGTCAACCACCTTCATTTAAAAAACTTTGAAGCAAATAAAATATTGGGGCTTTCTGATAATTCTAAAAGCTCTTTATCTAAAATTTACAACCCTTCTCAAATAGAGGAGATGGTTAATTTAATTAAAGAAAGGCTTAACACTGTTAAAGACATAGATAAAGAACTTTCTGTGTTCTATAGACAACCCAAAGAAGTTGATGCTATCGCGGTAGAAAAAATTAACAGAGAGACAATGTTTAAAATTCTTACTTTTTGTAAATTGAATCAGGATTTGATTCTAAGGTCAACAAGCTTTAAAGAGAATTTAATGAAATTTGGGGCTGATGAAAACATTTCATTTGGTCATATTATGAAAACTCTTCGTCTTGCTCTTGTTGGATCTCTTTCAGGCCCAGATCTGTTTAAGATTATAGATTATATTGGGGCTGAAGAAGCCCTACAAAGAATTAATAACCTATTAAATAAAATTTAAATATGAGCTTTTTTACTACACCTTTACTTTTTCTTCTTCTATTTTTTGTTCTTTTTTCTACAATCTTCATTGTTAGACAGCAAACCGCAGTAATAATTGAGAGGTTTGGTAAATTTCAATCTGTAAGAGGTCCCGGGTTTCAGCTAAAAATACCTGTTGTTGATAGAATAGCTGGCAGGCTAAGCCTAAAAGTGCTTCAGCTAGATGTTGTGGTTGAAACAAAAACCAGCGATGATGTTTTTGTTAAACTTAAGGTTTCAGTTCAATATAGGGTTGTTGAATCAAAAGTTTTTGACGCCTTTTATAAGCTTGACTTTCCGCAAGATCAAATTACTTCCTATGTCTTTGATTTAATTAGATCTCAGGTTCCTAAAATGAAACTTGATGATGTTTTTTCAAAACAAGACGACATAGCTGTTGCTGTTAAGCAGTCTTTGGGAGACGCTATGGAAGAATATGGTTATTTTATAGTTAAAGCGCTTGTTACTGATATAGAGCCAGACGCTGAAGTAAAAAAAGCAATGAACAGAATTAATGCTGCTGAAAGAGAAAAAACAGCTGCTCAATATGAGGGAGACGCTGCAAGAATATTAATTGTTGAAAAAGCAAAAGCTGAGGCCGAAAGCAAGAGGCTTCAGGGACAGGGAATCGCTGACCAAAGAAGAGAAATTGCAAAAGGAATTGAAGACTCTGTTGGAACACTGGGAACTGTTGGTATTAATTCTCAAGAAGCATCTGCGCTTATTGTAGTAACACAGCATTATGATACACTTCAATCTATTGGGGGGGAAACTAATTCTAACTTAATACTGCTTCCTAATTCTCCTCAAGCTGGAAGCACAATGTTAAATGACATGGTTGCTGCATTTACAGCAAGTAGCAAAATTGGAGAAGCAATGCAAAAAGAGAATGCTAAAAACCCTGAAATTAAGCTTTCAAAACCTAAAGAAAGCCCTACAAAAGAATTTGGTGAAGAAGATCTCGATGAAGAGATGTTATAATCTATAATCACTTTTTCCAACCTTCTCTTAACCCTACTGTTTTATTAAACTCTAGGGTTTTTTTGTTATTGGTTCTAATAAAATATCCCGCTCTTTGGAACTGAAAACTCTCTCCCTCTTTAGAGTCGGCTAAATAGGGTTCTACATAGGCGCTTTTTACATATAAAGAGTTTTTGTTTAAATCTTTTAAAAGATCTCCTTTTTTGCCGGGTTCCTCTACACTAAATAGCCTGTCATAAATATTAATTTTGGCTTGCTTTGCGTATTTAGCTGAAACCCAATGAATGGTTGCTTTTACTTTTCTGTTGCTCTCTGGTGTGTCAGACCCACTTTTACTCTTAGGGTCATATTCGCATTTCACTTCTTTAATGTTACCTTTGCCGTCTTTTATCACCTCAACCGCCTTAATAATATATGCGTTTTTTAACCTAACCTCTGAACCTGGGGACAATCTAAAGAACCCCTCTTCTGGAGCTTCTTGAAAGTCTTCACTTTCAATATAAATTTCTTTTGAAAAAGTTATTTTTCTTTTTCCAGCTTCTTTGTCTTCTGGGTTAACATCAAAATCCACGCCCTCCTCTTGTTCTGGATAATTGATAATTGTAACCTTTATTGGATCTAAAACAGCCATTGCCCTTGGCGCAATTTCATTCAAATGTGTTCTTGCACAATACTCTAGTAAAGAAACATCTATAATGTTTTCTCTTTTAGATATACCAACCGTAAGGGCAAAGTTTTTTAAAGATTCAGGCGTATAACCTCTGTTTTTTAATCCTGAAATGGTGGGCATTCTTGGGTCGTCCCAACCTTCAACCACTTTGCTTTCTATAAGCTCGTTAAGTTTTCTTTTACTTGTAATGGTGTATGAAAGATTTAATCTGGAAAACTCCCTTTGTTTTGGTCTAATCCCTTTAAGTGGGCTTATAGCGTTTAGGAACCAATCATAAAGCTCACGATGGGGCTCAAATTCAAGGGTACACAAAGAGTGTGAAACTTGTTCAATATAATCAGACTCACCGTGTGTCCAATCATACATTGGGTATATCTTCCATTTATCACCTGTTCTGTGGTGGTTAGTTTCCATAACTCTATAAATCACAGGGTCTCTCATCAGCATGTTTGGTGAAGTCATGTCTATTTTTGCCCTTAACACGTGGCCTCCTTGTTTGTGTTTTCCTTGAAACATTTCTTCAAAAAGCCTTAAGTTTTCTTCTATTGATCTTGATCTATATGGGCTTTCTTTCCCTGCTTCTGTTGGGGTTCCTTTTTGATCAGCGATTTCTTTTGAGGTTTGAGAATCTATATATGCTAGTTTTTTATTAATTAGTTCTTTTGCCCACTCATATAATTGATCAAAATAATCTGAAGCATAACACTCTTTGTCCCACCTAAAACCCAACCACTTTATATCTCTTTTAATTGCCTCTACATATTCTTTTGCTTCTTTTTCCGGGTTTGTATCATCAAACCTTAGGTTAACAGGCGCGCTGTATTTTTTTCCAAGGTTAAAGTTTAAACAAATTGCTTTAAGATGACCTATGTGTAAATACCCGTTTGGCTCTGGAGGAAATCTAAACCTTAAGTCTTTTTCTTTAAACCCCCTTGCTAAATCCCCGTCTATGATCTGCTCTATAAAGTTTGGTCCTTTCTTTTTCACTGTGTCAAAGATATTGAAAAGGATAATAAATTGTTAGTGTGGTTTTATATCTTTGACAAACTTTTGTCTACGATTAGTGTAAATAACGCCTGGTTTTACTCTTATCATGGGTGTCTTCCTGAAGAAACCATAATAGGGGGAGAGTACATTGTGTCTGCAGAAGTTGAATTTGAAACAAAAACAGCAGAAGAAAGCGACAGGTTAGATAAAACCATAGACTATGTTGATGTTTATAATTGTATTAAAAAAGAGATGGAGGTTCCCTCAAAACTTCTTGAGGCGGTGTTAGAAAGAATTGTTTTATCAATTAAATCGCTACACAAAAACATTCTTTTTGTTGACGTGAGTATAAAAAAAATAAATCCTCCTATTGGCGGGTGTGTCGATTCTGTTGAATTAAGAAAGAAAGTTTAATCTTTTTTATATTTTTGCTGACTAATGGCATTGTGGCCGAGTGGCTAGGCGGAGCTCTGCAAAAGCTTTTACAGCGGTTCGAATCCGCTCGATGCCTCAACTTAAAATTTGGAAATCAAGTCTTTTCTTTATTTGGTCTGCCTTGATTAACATAACCCTAACTCTATCACCTAGTTGAATTTTATTCCCGGTTTTTTCTCCGTAAAACAGGTGGTTTTTTGGGTCATGTGTAAAAAAATCTCCTGGTAAATCTTTTGCTTTTACAAGGCCCTCACATTTGTTGTCTAAAACCTCTACAAAAACACCTCTAGCTGTTACGCCTGATATTACTGCTTCAAATATTTTTCCTTCCTTGTCTCGCATAAATTTTATTTGCATTAATCTTATTGAGTCTCTTTCTGCTTTGGTTGCTAAAATCTCCATATGAGTTGAGTGTTGACAGAGCGATTCTAACTCTTTTATGTTTGTTGTTTCTTTGCTTAGCTCTGATTGCAAAAGACGATGAACCAGTATGTCGGGATACCTCCTAATAGGAGAGGTAAAATGTGTATAATTGTCAAAAGCCAATCCGTAATGACCTATGTTTTTTGTGGTATACTCAGCCTTACTCATGCTTCTTATCATCAAAGTGTCAATAAGGTTTTGTTCTTTTTTACCAAAGGTGCTCTCCAAAAGATTGTTTAAAGAATTGTTTAGTTCGTTTTTATTAAGGTTAAGGCTATAGCCCATTCTACCAACTATTGCTTTTAAGTTTTCTAGCTTTTCATGGTCAGGCTGATCATGAACACGAAACACAAACTTATTCTGTGATTTTTTCATTTTTTCCGCAACCCTTTTATTGGCCAGCAACATAAACTCTTCAATTAGCTTGTTAGAGCTTTTTGCTGTTTTGAATTCTATTTCTTTTGGTTCATTTTTTTTGTTTAACCTAAATTTTATTTCTGATTTGTCAAAAATAATAGCCCCGTTTCCTATCCTTTTTCTTCTAAGCGTTTTTGCAATTTCGTTTATGATAAAGATTGCCTCTACAACGTTTTCTTTTACCCTTTTTTCTTTTTTTAAAATAGTTGTCTCTTTAGGTATGTCTCCTTTTTTGTTGTCAATTATAAACTGGGCCTCCTCATATGAAAGCCTAACATCTGATTCTATAACTGTTTTTCCAAACCACTCCTCAACTACTTTTCCTGATTTGTTTACAATAAAAATTGCTGAAAAAGTTAATTTTTCTTCTTTTGGCCTAAGAGAACAAAGATTGTTAGAAAGTGTTTCTGGAAGCATTGGTATTACCCTGTCTACTAGATATACCGATGTTGCTCTTTCTTTTGCCTCGATGTCAATAACCCCTCCTTCTTTTACATAGTGTGATACATCTGCTATATGAACTCCTATTTCATATTTTTCTTTATCTATTTTTTTAAAAGAAATTGCGTCATCAAAATCTTTAGCATCGTCTGGGTCTATTGTAAATGTTAGTGTTCCTCTTTCATCTCTTCTTTTCTTTATTTCTTTTTCACTAATTTTTTTTTCTATTTTTTCTGCCTCTTTTTCTACTTCTTGTTCAAATTCTGTAGACAAGCCATATTCATAAAGGATTGAATATGCGTCTAACGAGTCGTTGTTAAACCCAAATGTTTTAATAATCCTTCCTTCTGGTGAGTTTTTTGAA
Source organism: Bacteroidota bacterium (assembly GCA_038110465.1). Lineage (GTDB taxonomy): Bacteria > Bacteroidota > Bacteroidia > Flavobacteriales > Flavobacteriaceae > Marisimplicoccus. The sequence continues at coordinate 18,816 of JAYNJU010000009.1, forward strand.
TTTTCCCATTTTTTTATTTCTACTGCTACTGTTTCTCCTGTTTCATATTTCTTCATTTCCTCTTTTTCTATAAAAAAGTCTGTGTACATTCTAGCATTTCTTGTGTTTACAAACCCATAATCTTTGTTTCTCTCAAAAACCCCAACAAAAATCTCTTTTTTTCTTTTTATTATACTATAAACCTGACCTTCGTATTTATTTTGTTTTTTATCTCCAACTAACACTTCTACTGTATCACCATGAAAAGCTTTGTTTAAATATTTTTGTTCCACCAAAACATCTGATTCTAGATCTTCACATACAACATACCCCCTTCCCGTGCTAGTTATTTCAATTACCCCTTGTTTTATTTCTTTTTGATTAAAAGGGTATATAAATTTTCCTCTATCTACTTTAATAATTTTTTCTTTTTTTAAGAGCTTGTTAAGTATTTTAATTATATCATTTCTTCCTTTTGTGTCTTTTATATCAAGGGAAAAAGCTAGCTGCTTATAATTAAACTCTTTATTGTGTATGTTTGTTATATAGGATATAATTTTTCTTTCTAATCCTTTTAAATCTCCTTTCTTTTTTCCCATTTTATAATTTGTTCAAAGATATAGTTATAAAACTTTTATAGAGTTTTTTATTCCAACAAACACTAAACATATATATTATAATATTAATTTAATTTTATAATTGATTATTATTAGTTGTTGATATCGTTATAACATATTTAAAAAAAAAAGAATTAAACAAAAAAAGAAGTTTATTAAAAATAAATAAACAACATAAATTATTGAATATTAGAAGTAAAGAAGATTTATAAACACATGTTAATTTTTTAAACTAACACTTAAAAACTAATAACTTTAATTAATAATTAATAAAAAAAATTGTTTAAATAACTTTAAAAAAAAACCAACAAAAACTTATCAAGAAAAAACTAACAACTATTAACAAGCTATAAAACAATAATAAACTAATTCTTAATTTAATTAACATGAAAATAGCTATAGGAAATGATCACGCGGGCGTAGAATTAAAAAAAGAAATAAGAAAGCACTTAGAAGAGAAAAAACACATAATAATAAACAAGGGGTATGATGGAGAAGAAAGAGTAGACTACCCAGATTTTATACACCCAGTATCAAATGATGTTAAAGAAAGAAATGTAGACTTTGGAATTATTATATGTGGAAGTGGAAACGGAGCAGCAATGACATCAAACAAACACAAAGGAGTAAGAGCAGCCATTTGTTGGAACAAAGAAATTGCAGTCCTTGCAAGAAAACACAACAACGCAAACGTTATAAGCATTCCATCTAGATTTGTTAGTACAAACGAAGCATTAGAAATAGTAGATGTTTTTTTAGAAGAAAAATTTGAGGGAGGAAGGCATGAAAATAGAGTAAAAAAAATAGAAAATGATTGAGTGGGTTGAAAAAGAGTTTAAAGAACTCTCTACAGAAGAGCTTTATGAGATTTCTAGAATAAGATGTGAAATATTTGTAGTAGAGCAAAAAATACTATACAACGATTTTGACAGAAAAGACTATAAAGCCATACATCTGTCTGGAGAAATAGAGGGAGAAATAATGGCGTATGCAAGAATATTTGACGAAGGAAATTATTATGAAAAAAATCCGGGCTTTGGAAGGGTGGCTGTATCAGAAAAAAAAAGAGGAAAGGGATATGGGAAAGAACTTGTTAAAAGGTGTATAGAGGTTTGTAAAAAAAGGTTTGGAGAAAAAGAAATAAAAATATCTGCGCAAGCATATTTAGAGAAATTTTATATAGAACTAGGATTTGAAAGAAGGGGGGAAGAATACATAGAGGATGGCATACCTCACTGTGCAATGTACTATAAATAAAACTAGTTAAAAAGGGAAAGAAGATCTTCTTCAATCTCAGAAAAAGTTAGGATTTTTTGAGATGAGAAAATAAACATATACCACCCACCCCCGTTTTTATAAACCACTTCTTTGTTTTTTCTTAAAACCTCTCTTGTTCTTCTTTTAATCTTGTTTCTATCAACAGCACGAGAAAAAAGCTTTTTAGGAACAGAAACAACAACAAAAACCTCTTCAATATTTTTATATAAATATTTGCAAACAAAAGAAGAAGAAGAACGTTTTTCCCCTGAAGAAAACAACTCCTCTATTTTTTTATTTCCTTTTAAAGGCTTCATAAATCTTTTAATAAAAAAGCTTGGTCTAAGCGAACACCTTTTTCTGTTTTTTTTAAAGAAACAACCTCTGTTGTAGGGTCGTGCTGAAGAAACAAAAAGGAATTGTTGTCCTCAAGCTCGCTTAAAATTGTTTGTTTTTCTTCCATTGTTTTTAATGGTCTTACATCATAACCCATTAAATACGGAACAGGTATATGGCCAGAAGTGGGCACGAGGTCTGAGGCAAATAAAATTAGATTTCCTTTATAGTTTATTTTTGGAAGAGACATTTTTTCGGTGTGACCGTCAACAGAAATAAACTCTAGGCCAAGATCGGCAACAAGGCCTGTGCTGGTAAATAAATTTAATTGCCCGCTTTCTTTTAAAGGCATGATGTTTTCGTTCAAAAAAGAAGATTTTTCACGAGGGTTGGGGTTAACTGTCGCCCAATCCCAATGAGATTTAGAGCACCAAAACTTAGCGTTTTTAAAGACGGGAACAATCTTGTCTCCCTCTCTAGCGGTAGCACCCCCACAATGATCAAAATGTAGGTGAGTAAAAAAAACATCAGTAATATCATCTGTGCTAAAACCAAGAGATCTTATGGAGGAAGAAAGAGAAACTTCATTACTTCGGTCATAGTGAGCAAAAAACTTTTCATCTTGCTTTTCTCCAAGACCAGTGTCAATTAAAATAAGATTTTTCCCATCTTCAATCAACAAACACCTTGAGCTCATTTGTATTCTGTTTTTTGAGTCTGCGGGGTTAGTTCTTTCCCACAGAGATTTTGGCACCACACCAAACATAGCGCCACCATCTAATTTAAAGTTGCCGGTTTCTACAGAATATAGTTTCATCAATCGTTAATTTTCAAAACAGCCATAAACGCTTGCTGAGGAATTTCAACATTTCCTATCATTCTCATCTTCTTTTTCCCCTTCTTTTGTTTCTCCAAAAGTTTACGCTTTCTAGTAACATCACCACCATAAAGCTTTGCGGTCACATCTTTTCGGTATGCTTTTATTGTTTCCCTAGAAATAATTTTAGCCCCAATAGCCGCCTGAACAGGTATATCAAATTGCTGTCTTGGAATAAGCTCTTTAAGTTTTTCACACATTTTTCTTCCCATTCTTTGTGCGTTGTCAAAATGAATCAAGGAAGAGAGAGCGTCAACAGGTTTGCCGTTTAACAAAATATCTAATCGAACCAGTTTAGAAGCGATAAAGCCAGCAGGAGAATAGTCAAAAGAAGCGTATCCTTTTGAAACAGACTTAAGACGATCATAAAAATCAAAAACAATTTCAGCCAAAGGCAGCTTAAAAGAAAGCTCAACCCTTTCAGGGGTTAAATATTGTTGATTTTTTATTTCACCCCTTTTTTCTATACAAAGTGTCAAAACATTACCAACAAACTCAGACTTTGTTATTATTGTAGCATCAATATAAGGCTCTTCAACCCTGTCAAGATAAGAAGGGTCAGGAAGGTCCGCGGGGTTGTTTACTAAAATAGTATCAGAGGGATCCTTTTTTATATAAGCCTTATAAGAAACGTTAGGAACAGTAGTAATAACCGACATATTAAACTCTCTTTGAAGGCGCTCTTGAATAATTTCTAAGTGAAGCATTCCTAAAAATCCACACCTAAAACCAAACCCTAGAGCAGCAGAGCTTTCTGGCATAAAAACTAAAGAGGCGTCGTTTAACTGAAGCTTCTCCATACTAGACCTAAGGTCTTCATAGTCATCTGTATCGACAGGGTATATTCCCGCAAAGACCATAGGCTTCACCTCTTCAAAGCCTTCGATAGCAGAAACACCTGGTTCAGAAGCAAGGGTAATTGTGTCTCCAACTTTTACATCCTTAGCATCTTTAATTCCTGTAATCAAATAACCCACATCACCTGAAGAAATTTCATTTTTTGGAATCTGTGAAAGCTTTAAGGTTCCAACCTCTTCAGCGCCATAGGTTTTTTTTGTTGCCATAAACATTACCCTGTCTCCCTTTTTAATTTTTCCATTAACAACCTTGAAATATGTCTCAACCCCCCTATATGGATTAAAAACAGAATCAAAAATCAATGCCTGTAGAGGGGAGTCTGTAGAACCCTCAGGGTGAGGTACCCTTTCAACTATTGCTTCAAGAATTTCATCAATTCCCTCACCTGTTTTAGCAGACGCCTTAAGAATTTCTTCTGGCTTACACCCAATCAAGGAAACAATCTCATCTACTACCACCTCAGTATTTGCAGAGGGAAGGTCGATTTTATTAATAACAGGTATGATCTCTAAATCGTTTTCTAAAGCCAAATACAAGTTTGAAATAGTTTGAGCTTGAATACTTTGGGCAGCATCCACAACCAATAAAGCGCCTTCACATGCCGCTATTGCCCTGGAAACTTCGTAAGAAAAATCAACATGACCAGGAGTGTCAATTAAGTTAAGTACATATTGTTCACCATTTTTTTCATAATCCATTTGAATGGCGTGCGACTTAATTGTTATACCTCTTTCTCTTTCCAAATCCATGTTGTCTAAAAGTTGATCTTGTCGATCTCTTTCAGAAACTGAGCCCGTAAAGTCCAAAAGACGATCTGCAAGCGTGCTTTTTCCATGATCAATATGGGCGATAATACAAAAGTTTCTGATGTTTTTTGACAACGTTTGTGTTTTCGACAAAGATAGCACTTTGTATATTCTTTATCTGGCACTATCCGATAAATTCAATTAATTGTAAATTTGCGACATGGTAAAAATAGGCAACATAGAACTGGATGAATTTCCATTGCTTCTAGCTCCCATGGAAGACGTTAGTGATCCCCCTTTTAGAGCCCTATGTAAGGAGCAAGGAGCAGATGTTGTTTATACTGAATTTATTTCTAGCGAGGGGCTTATAAGAAATGCAGCAAAAAGCACAAAAAAACTTGACATATACACTAAAGAAAGACCGGTTGGTATTCAGATTTTCGGAGCAAACCTCGACTCAATGCTTCAAGCGGTTGATATAGTAGAAAAAACAAACCCAGACATAATAGATATTAATTATGGGTGTCCTGTAAAAAAAGTGGTTTGTAAGGGTGCGGGCGCTGGGATATTAAAAGACATACCTCTTATGGTCAGCTTAACTAAAGAAATAGTTAAAAGAACCAGTATTCCAGTAACTGTTAAGACAAGGCTGGGCTGGGACGAACAGTCAATAAAAATTGTTGAGGTAGCAGAGAGACTGCAAGATGTTGGTATTAAAGCAATATCAATTCATGGAAGGACAAGGGCTCAAATGTATAAAGGAGATGCAGACTGGACAAAAATATCTGAAATTAAAAATAACGCAAGAATGCATATACCTGTGTTTGGGAATGGAGACGTTAATAGTCCAGAAAAAGCTAAATTAATGAGGGATGAATTTGGTCTAGACGGAGCAATGATAGGAAGGGCATCAATTGGAAACCCATGGTTTTTTGATCAAGTTAAATGTTTTTTAAAAACAGGAAGCCATAAACCAGAACCAGGAATTGCGGAAAAAGCTAAAATGGCAAAAAGACACCTTGAAATGGCAGTTGAATGGAAAGGTGAAACCTTAGGTGTTTTAGAAACAAGAAGACATTATGGTAATTATTTTAAAGGCATTCCAAACTTTAAAGAAATAAAGAGTAAAATACTAAACGAACAAGAGTCTTCTGTTATTATCAAGGACCTAGAAGGAATAATTAAATCTTTTTCTCAAGCAGAGCTTGTTTAATCTCTCACACCTCTTGTTGACCAAAAGGAAGTTAATAAACCAAGAGAGGAAATAGTCATCAATACTATTAAAACATTTTTAAAACCTAAAGAGATTGGATACGGAATAGAAGTGCCAGGAACACTTATGAAAGAAAGATTGTTTTGAAATAAAACAATTATACTAGCAACGCCTATGCCAATAAAACAGCCAGTAATAGTTATGAGAACACCTAGTAAAAAAAAGACCCTATTTATATCGTTTTTATCACCCCCAATAGACTTAAGAATTCTTAAGTCTTTTCTTTTTTCTACTATCATTATTGATAAAGCCCCAACAAGATTAAACATTGCAACAAAAGAAATTAAAGAGAAAATTAAGTAAACAGCAAGGTTCTCTGTGTTAAGCATTTTATATAGAGCAGGATTTAAGTCTTGTTTGTTGAGAACATTAACGTTGTTGTCAAAAAGGACCAAAGCAAGCTCTTCCAGCTGGGTTTGATTCAATTTATTGTTTGAAAAAATTTCAACAGAGGTATAGTTATTATCTGGTAAACCAATAAGCTTTGAAACAGATGAAAAGGGAGCGAAAACATATTTACCCTCTATGTCTTTGCTAATTTGATAAATACCTTCAATGTCAAATTTTGCATTACGAAACGGTGAGAAACCAAAATACATTTCTGGGTTTTGAGGTGTAACGGTAGCCAATAATGAAAAATCTTCACTTAAAACTGCCTCTAAAGAAGAGGCAAGCTCAGCACCGAGATAAATACTGTTTTCCTTTTGTGGAGAAAAAACCCCAACCAAAGAAACAGAGTCTAAAGTTTCGTTTAAGTAATAATCAGCACCTACCCCTTTTAATATTGCAGCACCTGAGTTAAACTCATTAGATAAAACAGCTTTTTTCTCAGCAACTCCTGAAACATGTATAGCGCCATATAAACCGCGGATTCTATCTAAACTTTGTTGATCTGCATAAAAACTTACACCATTTTTGGGAACAATTTTATAATCAGGATCAAAAGAACTTGTATAGTATAAACCAAAATTTTTTAGACCTTCAAAAGCACTCAGAACAATCAGTAAAACACATGAAGAGGCAACAATCATAATAAAAGCAAAACCATTTATTCTGTTAATAATTGTTTTAGAGTCTTTTGAAATTAAATAACGAAAAGCAATTCTGTATATGTAAGAGCTAAACATTACTATTTGATTGGGTTTTTTGGGTTTTTAATTGAATTTTCAACTGAGTCAATATAATCTAAAGAGTCATCAATATAAAACACTAGGTCAGGGATCTTTCTAATAGCCTTTTTAAGTTTGTTTGAAAGGTCATGTTTTATTGTTGAAGCATTACTTTGAATTTGTTCCAGAACTGTTGAGGAATTACTGCTAGGAAAAACACTTAAATATATTTTACAAAGAGAAAGATCAGGAGATATTTTTGCTTTGGTTACTGAGATTATAAGATTCTTTGTCCCTCCCCTTCGCAGATCTTCATTTATCAAAGAAGCTATTTCTTTTTGAATTATTGAAGAAATTTTTTTTTGTCTCTGGCTTTCCATTATTCAAAAGTAATTCATTAAAAAAGAAAATTATTTTAATGTTTTATAAAATATCTTGAAATTGTATATTTGCGGCAATAAGGGTCCTATAGCTCAGTTGGTTAGAGTAGATGACTCATAATCATTTGGTCCCTGGTTCGAGTCCAGGTGGGACCACCC
>JAYNJU010000010.1:0-24251 GCA_038110465.1 Bacteroidota bacterium
CTAATAACCCCTGAGACTTTAAATCTTTTCATATAAGATGTGCCATTTTTTCCATCTCTGTAAATTAGGTTATATACTTTTTCTTTTGATTTAGAATTAAATAAAGAAACATGTAGTATATTTTTACCAATAAATAACTTGCTATCCACTTTTACTACCTTCATTATTCCTGAATCCGTAAAAACTATTATATCGTCTAAATCTGAACATTCACAGACAAACTCATCTTTCTTCAAAGATGTTCCAACAAACCCCTCAGTTTTATTTACATACAATTTATGATTCTTTATAGATATAGTTTTTTTATCAACTTCATCAAACTCATTAATTCTAGTTTTCCTTTTATTATCAAATCCATATGTTTTCTTTAGGTGAGAAAAATATTGAATAGTAAAATCTATAAGGTGTTCTAAATTGTTTTTAACCTCCTCTATGTTTATCTCAATTGAAGATAATTTATCTTTTACTTTATCTAAATCAAATTTTGAGATTTTTCTAATTGGAATTTCAGTCAATTTTTTAATATCATCAATGGTAATTTCCTTCCTCAATTTATTTTTAAATGGTTGAAGACCAGAGCTAATTGTATCAATTACATCTTCCCATGTTGTTTTTTCTTCTATATTTCTATAAATTCTGTTTTCAATAAAAATTCTTTCTAAAGAAATGGAATGCCATTGAGATTCTAATTCATTTAATTGAATCTCTAATTCTTTTCTTAATAATTCTTTTGTATTATCAGTAGAGATTTTTAAAATTTCTATAACTCCCATAAAATGAGGTTTATTATCTGATATTATACAACATATTGGAGAAATTGATACCTCACATTGAGTAAAAGCATAAAGTGCATCAATAGTTTTTTGAATTGATGATCCAGTAGGTAAATAAATTAAAATTTCAACCTCTGCTGAAGTATTATCTTCAATTTTTTTAATTTTCACCTTTCCTTTTTCTGATGCTTTAATGATTGATTCAATAATAGATGCAGTTGTTGTTCCAAATGGAATTTCTTTAATAAGTATTGTATTCTTATCAAACTTTTCAATAGTAGCTCTTACTTTTACTCTACCACCCCTATTTCCATCATTATAACTTGAAACATCTATACTCCCACCTGTTTGAAAATCTGGGAATAACTTAAAGCTTTTGCCCTTTAAATATTTAATACTACCATCTATTAACTCATTAAAGTTGTGAGGTAATATTTTTGTTGAAAGTCCAACTGCAATTCCCTCAGCACCTTGTGCCAATAATAATGGGAATTTAACAGGTAAATGAATAGGCTCCTTTTTCCTTCCATCATAAGATAATTGCCAATTAGTAGTTTTTGGATTGAAAACAACTTCTAGAGCAAATTTAGAAAGTCTGGCCTCAATATACCTTGAGGCTGCAGCACTATCTCCAGTATATATATTACCCCAGTTCCCCTGCATATCAATTAATAATTCTTTCTGACCAACTTGAACTAATGCATCAGAGATACTAGCATCTCCATGAGGATGGTATTGCATGGTGGTACCTACTATATTTGCTACTTTATTATATCTGCCATCTTCAAGATCAAACATTGAATGAAGTATTCTTCTTTGGACTGGTTTTAATCCATCCATCAAATCAGGAACAGCTCTTTCTAAAATTACATATGATGCGTAATCTAAAAACCATTCTTTATACATACCTCCAACTTTGGTTAGGTATTTATTTTCAACTGGATTTATTTCATCTTCAATTTCATTCATTTGAATTATCGTTTACTAAATCTAATTCTACTTTAAGATTATCTATAATAAATTGTTGCCTGTCCGGTGTATTTTTCCCCATATAAAAGTTGAGAAGGTCTTCAATTGTTGTAGAATGATCAATAACAACAGGATCTAGCTTGATATTATCACCAATAAAGTTCTTAAATTCATCAGGTGAAATTTCACCTAAACCTTTAAATCTGGTTATCTCAAATTTACTTTTGGATGAGTTTATAATTTCATTTTTTTCCTTTTCACTGTAGCAATAATGTGTCTTTTCTTTATTTCTAACTCTAAATATTGGAGTTTGAAGAATATAGAGATGACCATTTTTAATAAGTTCAGGAAAAAACTGTAGGAAAAAAGTTATAATTAGCAATCTTATATGCATGCCATCTACATCTGCATCAGTTGCAATGACTATATTGTTATATCTTAAGTCTTCTATGCTATCCTCAATATTTAAAGCTGCTTGAAGTAAATTAAATTCTTCATTTTCATATACAATTTTCTTAGTCATACCATAAGAATTTAGTGGTTTACCTCTTAAACTAAATACGGCTTGAGTATTTACATCTCTTGATTTTGTTATTGAACCACTAGCAGAATCACCTTCAGTAATAAATATTGTAGAGTCTAATCTATTAGATTTCTTCAACTCATTTAAGTGAACTCTACAGTCTCTTAGCTTTTTGTTATGAAGACTTGCTTTTTTTGCTCTTTCTCTTGCTAATTTTCTAATACCTGAAAGTTCTTTTCTTTCTCTCTCTGCCTGAACAATTTTGCTTTGAATGAAATCTGCAGCTTCAGGGTTTTTATGTAAATAGTCATCTAATTCTTTTTTAATGAATTCATTAATAAATACTCTAACTGATTTTAGGCCTTTACCCATTTCAGTAGAACCTAATTTTGTTTTTGTTTGAGATTCAAAAATAGGCTCCATAACCTTAATACTTATTGCAGAAATAATTGATTTTCTGATATCTGATGAGTCATAGTTTTTATTATAGTATTCTCTTATTGTTTTTACAAATGCTTCTCTAAATGCTGCTTGATGAGTTCCGCCTTGTACTGTGTATTGACCATTAACAAAAGAATAGTATTCTTCACTATATTGAGATTTAGAATGAGTTATTGCAACCTCAATATCATCACCTATTAAATGTATGATAGGATATAAAAAATCTTGAGAATTAGATTGATCCTCTATTAAATCTTTTAGACCAGACTCTGAATGGAACCTTTCACCATTTAATTTGATAGTTAGTCCTGGATTAAGATACACATAGAATTTTATCATTTTTTCTACATATTCTAATCTATACTTAAAATTCTTAAATATTGACTTATCTGGAGAAAACTCTACATATGTCCCATTCTTTTGATCACTAGATTGTAAATCTTCATTTACTAAAACACCAAGCTCAAACTCAGCAGACTTACTTTTTCCGTCTCTGTTTGAAAACACTTTAAAAGAGGATGACAAAGCATTCACAGCTTTTGTTCCAACTCCATTAAGTCCTACAGATTTTTTAAATGCTCTAGTATCATATTTACCTCCAGTATTCATTTTAGAGACTACTTCTACTACTTTACCAATAGGAATTCCTCTTCCATAATCTCTAACAGAGACTAAATCATCATTAATATTAACATCTATTATTTTCCCCTCACCCATAACAAATTCGTCAATACAATTGTCTATAATTTCTTTTAACAATACATATATACCGTCATCTGGAGAAGAACCATCACCTGACTTTCCTATATACATTCCAGGTCTAAGTCTAATATGCTCTCTCCAATCTAGGGATTTAATATTCTCTTCTGTATAATTAGATGTATTGGCCATTTTTTTTTAAATATACTAATTGTTAAATCTAAAGTGCATAATATCACCATCAGAGACAATATAATCTTTTCCTTCAAGTCTCATTTTACCTGCTTCCTTAACTTTAACCTCTGACCCATATTCCATAAAATCATTGTAATTAATAACTTCAGCACATATGAATCCTTTTTGAAAATCTGTATGAATTTGACCAGCAGCGTCGTATGCAGAATCACCTACTCTAATTGTCCATCCTCTTACTTCTTGTTTACCAGCTGTAAAGTAAGAGTGTAGATTTAATAGTTTATATGAGGCCCTGATTAACTTATTGGAACCTGACTCATCAAGTCCTAAATCTTCTAGAAACATTCTTTTTTCTTCTTCTGAATCAAGCTCATTAATTTCAGACTCTATTTTGGCTGAAATAATTATTACTTTAACATCGTTACCTTTAACAAGTTGTTTTACTTTTTCAACATGATCATTTCCATTAAGAACATCTGATTCTCCAACATTACAAACATAAAGAATCGGCTTGAAGGATATTAATTCTAATGGTTTTATAAATTCTTGAAATTCATCTTCTGAAAAATCATTTTTATTAATCGAAACATTTTCCAGAGATGACTTAACTCTCTCTAATGTATCAATCTCCTTTTTAGTTTCATTACTACCTGATCTTAATGTTTTTTTTATTTTATCAAGTCTTTTTTCTATAACTTCAAGGTCTTTGAGAATTAGCTCATATTCAACAACTTCTTTATCTGACAAAGGATTTATTTTTCCATCGACATGGACAACATTTGGATCATCAAAGCATCTTAGAACATGAATAATAGCATCAGTCTCACGAATATTGGAAAGAAATTTATTTCCCAAACCTTCACCTTTACTTGCTCCTTTAACTAAACCTGCTATATCAACAATTTTAACTGTTGTAGGAATTAGCTTTTCAGGTTGAACAATTTCTCTTAGCCTTTCTAACCTAATGTCAGGGACATTTACAATACTAACGTTAGGTTCAATAGTACAAAAGGGATAATTTTCACTCTGAGCTTTACTTTTAGAAAGGCAATTAAAAAGAGTTGATTTACCTACATTTGGTAATCCTACAATTCCTACTTTCATTAATTATTTATGCATAAATTTTTGTTTAGACAAAAGTTCATTTTCTGTCTCTACATTATTTTCGTCAGGTACACAACAATCAACAGGACAAACTGCTGCACATTGAGGTTCTTCATGAAAACCCATACATTCTGTACATTTATCGGGAACTATAAAAAATACCTCATCAGAAATTGGTAAATTCAAAGTATCAGAATTTACTTTATTACCATTTGGAAGGATTACATCTCCTTTAAGTGATGTTCCTTTACTATAATTCCATGATTCTTGACCTTCATATATAGCATTATTGGGGCATTCAGGTTCACAAGCACCACAATTAATACATTCTTCTGTTATGATTATTGCCATCTTATCTTGAGCAAAAATAACATGTATTGTTTAATCTTTGTTAACAATTTTTACATAATTTAAAATTATCAATTATTGCTTATTAATCTTAAGTTTAGATATTTGCAAAGATTAAAAATAAGATGGTACATAACTTTAGCGCTGGACCTTCAATTTTACCAGATGAAGTATTTACAGATTCAGCTTCTGCTATTAAAAATTTTGATAACACTGGATTATCTATTCTAGAAATTTCTCATAGAAGTAAAGAATTTATTTCTGTCATGAGTGAAGCACAGAAACTTACTTTGGAGATAGCAGGTTTAAATAATAATGATTATAGTTGTTTATTTCTCCAAGGTGGTGCTAGTCTTCAATTTTTAATGGTAGCATATAACTTTCTAAATAACAAGGCTGGTTACATTAATACTGGAAGTTGGTCTTCAAAAGCTATGAAAGAAGCCTTGCTTTTTGGTGAAGTTACAGAAATTGCTTCTTCAAAAGATTCAAATTTTAATTATATACCTAAAGATTATTCAATTACAGATAAATTTGATTACATACATGTAACATCAAACAATACTATTTATGGAACTCAATTTAAATCATTCCCAAAAACAGATTTACCGCTCTTCGCAGATATGAGTTCTGATATTTTTTCAAGAAAAATTGATTTTTCTTCTTTTGATCTTATTTATGCTGGAGCTCAAAAAAATCTTGGTCCTGCTGGAGTAACATTAGTAATTATTAAAAACAATCTTTTAGAAAAAGTTAAGAGGAAAGTACCTTCAATGTTAAATTACAGACTTCATATAGAACAAGAAAGTTCATTTAATACTCCACCTGTCTTTCCTATTTATTGTGTATTGCTAAACTTAAGACTTATAAAATCTAAAGGGCTTAAATTAATTGAAAGAAATAATATCGAAAAATCTAATTTGATATACAATGAAATTGATAGAAACAGTTGTTTTAAAGGATTTTCTTCATTAGATGATAGAAGTGCAATGAATGCTACTTTTAATTTAATTGAAGGATATGATGGTGATTTATTTAATAAAATATGTAAAGAGAATAATATATCTGGTATTAATGGACATAGATCTGTAGGTGGTTATAGAGCATCTATATATAATGCCTTAAAAATTAAAAGTGTTGAAACACTAGTAAGCTGCATGCAAGAATTTGAATCTAAATCTAAATAAAATGAAAATATTAGCTAATGATGGTATTTCAGAATCTGGAAAAATTAAACTTGAACAATATGGATTTATAGTTGATCTTACCTCAGTTGCACAAAATCAACTAATAGATTATATAAATGAAAATTCAGTATCAACACTTTTAGTGAGAAGTGCTACTCAAGTAAGAAAAGATATAATTGATAGCTGTCCTAGCCTAAAAATTATTGGAAGAGGTGGTGTTGGAATGGATAACATTGATGTTGAATATGCCAAATCCAAAGGAATTCATGTAATAAATACTCCAGCAGCTTCATCTAAATCAGTAGCGGAGTTAGTTTTCGCACATCTATTCGGCTGTGTAAGATTTCTTCACGAATCAAATAGATTAATGCCATTGGATGGAGATTCTAAATTTAAAGAGTTAAAGAAATCCTTTTCTGCCGGTAAAGAACTTTCAGGAAAAAAAATTGGCATTATAGGCTTTGGAAGAATAGGTCAAGAAGTAGCTAAAATTGCTCTTGGAATTGGAATGGAAGTAATATACCATGACAAGTACATTGATAAAGCTAGAATTGATTTAACATTTTATGATAATCAAAATATAACTTTTAATCTTAATTCATCTGATTTAAATAAAGTACTTGAAGTTTCTGATTTTATAACAATTCATATTCCAGCATCTAATAAATATCTTATTGATAAAGAAGAATTTGAAATAATGAAGGATCAAGTTGGCATACTTAATCTTTCTAGAGGAGGAATTATAAATGAAGTTGAATTATTAAAATCAATAGACAGTGGAAAGATATCTTTCGCTGGAATTGACACATTTGAGAATGAACCGGTACCTAGTATAAAAGTTTTAATGAATAAATCCATTTCTCTAACTCCACATATAGGTGCAGCTACTAGTGAAGCTCAAGATAGGATTGGTGTCGAATTAGCTGATAAAATAAATGAACTATTTAATTAATGATAAAAAGACTTAAGCAAAAATGGGGTATCACCTCAAATTTTCAACTATTTATCATATGTGTAGTTTTTGCTATTACAGGATCAACAAGTGCAGCAATTTCAGGTCCTGTCATTGATTATCTTTTTGGACAGATTGAACTTAATGGATTTTTAAAGCTTACTCTTCAAATAATAATTATTATGCCTATATATCAAGTATTATTGTTATTCTTTGGATTTATATTCTTTCAATACAATTTCTTCTTAAAATTTGTAATTAAGTTTTTAAAACTATTTGGATTAGGTTTTTTATTCCGTAATTAAATTCTGATAATTTAATTTAAGTTTTTGAATTTTTGGATTAATAACTGCTTGACAATAAGCATTTTCAGGATTTTTATTAAAGTAATCATGATGATATTCTTCGGCTTTAAAAAAGTTCTTTATATCGTTAACCTCAGTTACAATTTTATCGTTATATATCCTTTCGTTTTCAAGTTTCTTTATAAAATTAATTACTTCAGGCCTTTCATCTAAATTACAAAATATAGCAGATCTATACTGTGTACCAACATCAGCCCCTTGCCTATTAATTGATGTGGGATCATGCATTGAAAAGAATATGCTCAAAATTTGATTAAGCTTTATTGATTTATCATATTCAACTTTTACAACCTCAACATGATTTGTATAACCTTCACATACCTCTTCATATGTTGGAGAATCAGTTTTACCACCCATATATCCTGGCAAAGTTGATTTAACTCCTTTAATTTTTTTATAAACAGATTCTATGCACCAAAAACATCCACCACCTAAATAAATGACATTATTCATTTTTAGATTTTATATTAAAGAATTAATATTGTAAAATTATGGAAATATTACTTTCAGCTAAAAATATTTCAAAAAGTTTCCAGAATAGAATAGTTCTAGATAATATAAGCATAGAGATTAAAAAATCTGAAATTGTTGCTATCACAGGTTCATCAGGAGCTGGTAAAACTACATTACTTAACATAATTAGTACACTTGATAACCCTGATAGTTTTGATAACTCTTCCTTATTTATAGATGATATCAATATTTTTAAATTAAATAATAAGGATCTATCTAAAATTAGAAATGAAAAAATTGGTTTTGTGTTTCAATTTCATGAATTAATCCCAGAATTAACTTTAATTGAAAACATTTCATTACCTGGATGGATTAAAAAAGATCCTGATACTAATAAAAATGCAAAAGAACTAATTAAATATTTTGGGCTAAATAATCTTGAAAATAAAAAGCCAAATCAGATTTCTGGTGGAGAAAAACAAAGAGCTGCTATTGCAAGATCAATGATTAATAAACCTAAAATTATTTTTGCTGATGAGCCAACAGGTAATCTAGATTCTAAAAACTCAGAACTTCTTTTTGCCCAATTCTTCAAGCTTAGAAATGATTATGGATGCAGTATAGTTATTGTTACTCATAACTCTGATAATGCAGATGTTTGTGATAGAAAACTTCTTATCAAAGATGGTAAAATCGTTTCTTGATTTAGCAGATATAAAAGAATTTTTAGATGAAAAATCAAATAAGTATGAAAATACTGAATTTATAACTGATGATCCAATTCTAATTCCTCATGGTTTTTCAAAAATTAATGATATTGAAGTTTCAGGTTTTTTGACTTCAGTTATTGCTTGGGGGACAAGAAAATCAATTATTAAAAGTGCTAACAAAATATTAGAGTTTATGGATAACTCACCATATGATTTTATCTTAAACCACCATGAAAAAGATTTATTTAAAGAAGATAAACCAATACATAGAACATTTAATTCTACAGATTTAAATTACTTTGTTAAATCTCTTAAAAAAATTTACAGTAATCATAAAACTTTAGAAAACATCTTATCAGACTCTAATAATGGAAACAATCTACAAGAAAGAATTTCTTACTTTAAAAAATTATTTTTTAGTTTAGATCACCCAACTAGAACTAGAAAACATTTACCATGTCCTGCTAGTGGATCTAGTGCCAAAAGATTTAATATGTTTTTACGTTGGATGGTGAGAAGCAATAGTAAAGGTGTTGATTTTGGAATATGGAAAAATATTAAAAAATCAGAACTTTCAATACCATTAGATGTTCACACAGGAAGAATTTCAAGAGCACTTGGATTACTTGAAAGAAATCAAAATGACTCAAAATCTGTTATTGAATTAGATAAAAAACTTAAGTTAATGGATCCAGAGGATCCTGTTAAATATGACTTTGCATTATTTGGACTTGGAGTATATGAAAATTTTTAATGAATTAATTTATAATGTGTAAATAAGTTTAGTTAATTTTGCTAAATTCTTTTCTATGAGTATACTCTTAAAAGGCGCAAAAATTGTAGACAATAAGAGTAATTATAATTTTATTCAAAAAGATATCTTAATTAATGATGGAGTTATCACCGATATTGCTGACAACATAAATTCTAAAGCCTCTAAGGTTTTAAATCTAGAAAACCTTCATGTCTCAAGAGGATGGATGGATACATCAGTTAGTTTTGGAGAACCAGGCTTTGAAGAAAGGGAAACCATCTTAAATGGTCTATATACTTCTGCAGCATCTGGTTTTACCTCAATTTTATTAAATCCAAACTGTTTTCCTTTAATAGATAACCATTCCTCGGTTGAATTTTTAAAAAGGAAATCTAAAGATCAAACTTCTCAAATATACCCAATTGCTAATCTTACTATAAATTCTAGTGGAGAAGAACTTACTTCATTATATGATATGAAAACAGCTGGAGCTGTTGCTTTCGGTGATTATAAAAAAGTCATAAATGATAGCTCAATGTTGAAAATTGCATTAGAGTATACAAAAACTTTTGGAGGTAGAGTTATATCATTCTGTCAAGATGAGAGTCTTTCTTTAAATGGTGTTATAAATGAAGGATTGACCAGTACTGAAAATGGTTTGAAAGGAATTCCTGATATTGCTGAATCAATCTTAATTTTTAGAGATATCGAGATATTAAGATATTCCGGAGGTAAACTTCATATACCATTCGTAAACACAAAAAAAGGAGTTGAACTAATTAGAAATGCAAAAAAAGAAAAATTAGATATTACATCAAGTGTTAGCATTTCTCATATTATTAATTCAGATCAAGATATTTTAGATTTTGATACTAATTTTAAATTGAATCCACCACTCAGAAAATCTGATGATATAAGTGCTCTAAAAAAAGGTTTGATTGACGGTACTATAGATTTTATAACAAGCATGCATGAACCAATAGATGAAGACAATAAAAAAGTTGTTTTTGATGATGCTTTACCAGGAACAATTGCATTAGAATGTGTTTTTGGACTCATGCTAAATAATTTTCCATTGGAAAAGACAATTGAAATTTTAACTAATAAAAAATCTATTTTCAATATTGACGATTATTCAATAGAAAAAGGAAATAAAGCAGATTTGTCATTATTCAACCCAGATAAAAATTATAAATTCACAGAAAAACATATTTTATCAACTTCAAAAAACTGTTCATTTATAGGAAAAGATTTAAGTGGAATTGTTTATGGCTCAATAAATAACAATCAAATCACCTTAAATGATTTATGGACTTAGATTATCTTATAAGAAAATCAAATTATTTAGATAAAAAAGCTCCTGGAATTTTTTTGTTTCATGGATATGGAAGTAATAAAGAAGATCTTTTTGGATTAGCAGACTTTTTTCCAAATACTCATACAATTATTTCTCTTGAAGCCCCTATTAAACTACCATTTGGAGGTTTCTCATGGTTCAATATCGATTACACTGATATAATTGAAAATAATTTGGATAAAAGATATAAGGAGATAAATGATGGTGTTGAATCAATCTTAAATAATATTGATTCTCTCACAGAAAAATTCAATTTAGATTTAAATGATATAAGTATTTTAGGATTTAGTCAAGGAGGAAGTATTTGTTGGAAAATAGGACTTGATCATAATCTAAAATTTAGAAGGATATTACCAATAAGTTCATTTATACATCCAACATACTTAAACAAAAATTTAAAAGATTATACAAATTTATTAATATACAGTTCTCATGGTATACATGATGATGTAATTCCTTTGAATTTAGTTGAAAAGTATATTTTAGAATTATCTGAAAAGAATAATTTAACTTTTGAAAAATTTGAATCAGGTCATACTATATCTCAAGAAAATCTTATAAGCATAATTAATTGGATAAAAAATACAAGTATTTAATCTAAATTAATTTCTAGCCCATCATATGCTAAAGAGATATTACTTGGAAGTTTATTACAAACCTCTTCATGGAATCCCATATTATGGCTAATATGAGTAAAAAAAGTTTGTTTAGGTTTAATTTTATTAATTATACTTATGGCTTCATCTACATTTAAATGAGATGGATGAGGTTCAAATCTTAGAGCATTAAGGACTAAAACGTTTAAGTTTTTTAACTTTTCTAATTCTAATTCATCTATAGTCTTTACATCTGTCAAATAAGCAAAATCTTTTATTCTAAAACCTAAAACAGGTAAATTTAGATGCAAGGATTCAATAGTAGTAATTTGAATTTCTTTTATTTTAAACGTTGTGTCTTTATCGATCAAATTAATTTCAAATTCAGGTGCTCCAGGATATCTTTTTTTAGAATCAAATATGTATGCGTATCTTTCTTTTAATGATGATAGAACTCTTTTATGAAGATAAATAGGGATTTTACCTTGTCGAAAATAAAATGGTCGCAAATCATCAATTCCAGAGGTATGGTCTGCATGCTCATGTGTAAATAGAATTGCATCCATTCTTGAGCAATTTAAGTTTAGCATCTGCTGTCTAAAATCAGGTCCACAGTCAACATTTATAGAAAAATTGTTGTTTTGAATATTAATTGATGAACGTAATCTTTTATCTTTTGGATCATTGCTAAATGATACAGGATGATCACTTCCAATAACTGGTATACCTTGAGAAGTTCCTGTTCCTAAAAAAGTAATTTTAATCACGTTTAAATCTATTATAATTTATTCTTATTTATTAAACAATCTTTGTAATTTTACAAAAAAATCGATGAATATTATTCTTCCTGGAGATAAAGAGTACGAATCTCGTCCATCTATCCCAAGAAAGTCTTTAAGGATAAACCTAAACGAAAATATTTACGGAACATTTGTTGAAATTGGAGCAGGTCAAGAGGTTGCTCGTCATTTTTATAGAGTTGGCGCTGCATCTGGGACTATAGCAAAATCTATGAGTGCTTATGATAAGAGCTTTAGTGATAGTATTTATGGAAAAGAAGATGATGGAAGATATGTAACTCAGAATAGGCTTGATAAAATGCTTACTCATGAGATGAATCTATTAGAAAAAAGAATATCAAGAAAAGAAAACCCAAATAAATTTTTCTTTGTCTACGCAAATACTGTAGCAACTATTGATTTTGTCAAAAAATTTAAGGGACATGGATGGATGGGAATAAAATTTCAAACTGATCCCAAAGATGAATACTCTGAGATAAAAATCCATTTAAGATTTAGACAAAATGAAGCTAAGCTTCAACAGGAAAGTCTAGGCATAATGGGTGTTAATCTAATTTATGGTGCTTTTTATAAACATAATGAGCCACTTAAATTAATGAGATATTTATACGATCACATAGATAGTGATGCTATAGAGATTGACACCATTAACTTTAGTGGTCCTTTATTTAAAGATGTAGATAATAGGTTGATTAGTCTTGAACTAGTTAGATTAGGTCATACTGATGCAGTATTATTTGATAAAAATGGGACTAATGTTCTTCCTGCTCAAGTATTGTATAAAAAGAACATTTTGACCTTAAGGGGAAGCTATAGACCCATAACTAAAGTCAATGAAGAAATGTTTAAGGAGTCTTTAAATAATTTCTTAAAAGAAAAGGGGGTAAATAAAGATAATACAATAGTAATATTTGAAATTACACTCTCAAATTTAAAGTCTACTGGAGATATAGAAGATAGTGACTATTTAGATAGAGCTAAACTTCTTTGTTCTATGGGACATATGGTAATGATTTCAAATTTTTCCGAGTACTACAAACTTGTTAAGTATTTGACTTCATATACTAAAAAACAGCTTGGGTTAACTATGGGAGTTAGTAACCTAGTAGAAATATTTGATGAGAAATATTACACTAATCTAAAGGGTGGAATTCTAGAAGCTTTTGGTAATATTTTTAAAAATAATATGAAAATTTACCTTTATCCCCTCTTTGATAATAAGAAAAATAAAGTAATTGATTCTACTAATTTAAAGTTGGAAGACAATATGAAAGAATTCTATAAATACTTTAAGGTTAATGAAAAAATTGTTGATCTTAAATACACTGAAGAATATCTAAGTATTTTTTCTAAAGATATTTTAAAGCAAATTAAAAAAAATGAAGATGGATGGGAGGTCAAGCTTCCTAAGGGAGTTTCTGACATGATAAAAAAGAAAAAATTATTTGGCTATAATTGATTCTAATCAATTATTTGATTGTAATGATCTTTAGTGTTAACCTTATCTATAACTTTTTCAATAATACCATTTTCATCAATTATGAAAGTTGTTCTTAACACACCTTCATATTCTTTACCCATATACTTCTTTCTACCCCAAACACCGAAAGCATTAATCAATTCTTTTGAATCATCTGCAATCAAGTTATAAGTAAAACCAAATTTATTGGCAAAACTATTTTGTTTATTTACTGTATCTGGACTAACCCCTATTACTTCATAACCTTTAGAAACTAGACTAGAGTAATTTTCATTTAGATTACAGCTTTGAGCAGTACAACCTGGAGTATTAGCTCTTGGATAAAAGAAAAGAATAATTTTTTTTCCTTTTAAATTAGATAAATTTAAAGATTCTCCTTTATGTGTTGTTAGATTTATATTTGGTATATTATCGCCTACTTTTAACATGATATCGCAATTAAATTATTAATTAATGAAAATAAAAGAAAAAGTTGATTTTCTCATTAATAAATTAGAAGAAATATATCCAAGACTGGAAATTCCATTAAAACATAAAGATCCATATACACTCTTAATTGCTGTTTTAATGTCAGCTCAAAGCACTGACAAGAAAGTAAATGAAATCACTCCTCTGTTATTTAAAAAAGCTGATAACCCCTTTGATATGGTTCGTCTTTCAATTGATGAAATTAGAGAGATAATTAAACCTGTAGGTCTTTCTCCAGCAAAATCAAAAGGTATTTGGAACTTATCAAAAATTTTGATAGAGAAATACAATGGTTCTGTCCCTGAAGATATAGATAAGTTAGAAGAGCTTCCAGGAGTTGGACATAAGACTGCAAGTGTTGTAATTTCTCAAGCATTTGGAATTCCTGCATTTCCAGTTGATACGCATATTCATAGATTAATGTATAGATGGGGTTTATCCTCTGGGAAAAATGTTAAAGAAACTGAAGAAGATGCAAAAAGAATTTTTCCTAAATCCAAATGGAATGATCTGCATCTTAGAATCATATATTATGGAAGAGAATACTCCCCTGCAAGAGGATGGAATATCGAAAATGACTTAATAACAAAAACAATTGGTAGGAAATCAATAATTAATAAACTTATTAAGTAATTTTGCGTTTTTCAATGCCTTAATGAAAGATATTTCTTCAGTTGACCCAAAAAATAATATAATTATAAAAGGTGCTAGACTCCATAACCTTAAAAATATTGATGTAGTTATTCCAAGAAATAAGTTTACTGTTATTACAGGTCTTTCAGGATCTGGTAAATCTTCATTAGCATACGATACTCTTTATGCAGAGGGTCAAAGAAGGTATGTTGAAAGTTTATCTTCTTATGCCAGACAGTTTATGGGTAAGTTAAATAAGCCAAAAGTAGATTATATAAAAGGTATATCACCTGCTATAGCAGTTGAGCAAAAAATTAATACTTCAAATCCAAGATCTACTGTAGGAACAAAAACTGAAATTTATGATTACTTAAAGCTATTATTTGCTAGAATTGGTAAAACGTATTCACCTATTTCTGGCAAGGTTGTTAAAAAAGATAATGTTTCTGATGTAGTTGATCACATACTTAATTATGATGAAAACAAAAAGTTATTACTCCTCTGCCCCATTGAATCAAAAACAAAAAAAGATTCAAAAGAGAAGATTCAAATACTAAAAAAACAGGGGTTTGTAAGAATATTTCATAAAGGTGATATTATAAAAATAGATGAAATCAATAACAATGAGCCATTAAATTTTAAGTTAGTTGTAGATAGAATAATAGTAAAACAAGATGACGATTTAAAATCTAGATTATCTGATTCTATTGAACTATCATTTTATGAAGGTAAAGGCAATTGTTCAATCTATGAACTTGATACTAATAAGGAAATATATTTTTCTAATAAGTTTGAATTAGATGGGATAACCTTCCTTGAGCCTTCTATTCATTTATTTAGCTTTAATAATCCATTTGGAGCTTGCAAATTTTGTGATGGTTTTGGTGAAACAATAGGAATTGATGAAGAACTAGTTATACCAAATAAAAATTTATCAATATATGATGATGCAATTGCGCCTTGGAGAGGAACAGGTCTAAGAAAGTATTATATGAAATTGATTAACAATGCAGATAAATTTAATTTTCCAATTTATAAGCCATACAGTCAATTATCAAATAAAGAAATTGATACTCTTTGGAATGGTAACGAGCATTTTACTGGAATTAATAAATTTTTCAATTATTTAGAAAAGAAAAATTATAAAATTCAAAATAGAGTACTGTTATCAAGATATAGAGGTAAAACTTTATGTAATAAATGTAAAGGAAGTAGGTTGAGAGAAGAATCAACTTATGTTAAAATCAATAATAAAAATTTATCTGAAATATTGTCTATGCCTATAAATGATTTAGAAGTATTCTTTAAAAAAATAAACCTAAAAGATAATGATAAGCAAATTTCTAAAAGAATTCTCAAAGAAATTAATAATAGAATAGATTATATGGTAAATGTTGGACTTGGGTATCTTACATTAAATAGAAAAGCAAATACATTATCAGGAGGTGAAACTCAAAGAATCAACTTAGCGTCATCATTAGGTAGTAGTCTTGTTGGCTCAACGTATATACTTGATGAACCATCAATTGGTCTCCACTCAAGAGATAATAATAATTTAATTAAGATTTTAAAGAATCTAAAAGATATTGGTAATACTGTTATTGTAGTAGAACATGATGAAGAAATAATTTTATCAGCTGACCATATTATAGATATTGGTCCAAAAGCAGGTACACTAGGAGGTGAAATAGTTGGATATGGAAATATAAATGAGTTATTAAAAACAGACACATTAACTTCTAAATATTTAAGAAAAGTTGAAAATATTGAAAAACCAAACTCTAGAAGAAAGCCATCTAATTTTATAAATGTAAATGGAGCAAAAGAAAATAATCTAAAAAATATAAATGTAAAAATACCTCTGGAGTGTTTGACAATGATTACAGGAGTATCTGGAAGCGGAAAATCAACTTTAGTAAAAAAAATAATTTATCCTGCTTTATTAAATTATTTTAGAGACTACACACAAAAGCCGGGAAAATTCAATGATTTAACTGGTAATTTAAGCAAAATTAAATCTGTTCAATTTATTGATCAAAATCCCATAGGAAGATCATCAAGATCAAATCCTGTTACTTATTTGAAAGTTTATGATGATATTAGAACCTTATATTCTAAAATTCCTCAAGCTAAATCAAAAGGATTTACATCAAAGTTTTTTTCATTTAATACCGATGGAGGAAGATGTGATGAATGTAAAGGAGAAGGTGTAGTTAAAATTGAAATGCAATTTATGGCTGATGTTGAATTAGATTGTGAGATATGCAAAGGGAAAAGATTTAAAAACGAAATCACTGCTATTAAATATAACGGTATAAGTATCGATATGTTACTTAATATGACAGTTGATGATGCTATTAATTTTTTTAGAAAATATAATCAGATCAAAATCGTTAATAAACTTATTCCTCTACAATCAGTTGGTTTAGGATATGTATCACTTGGACAATCATCTAATACTCTTTCTGGTGGAGAAGCACAAAGAATTAAACTTGCTTCTTTTATAGGTAAAGGAGATCAAATTGAAAAGACATTTTTCATTTTTGATGAGCCTACAACAGGTTTACATTTCCATGATGTAAAAAAACTTGTCAATACTTTTGAAAAATTGATAAAAATGGGTCATTCAATATTAGTAATTGAACATAATCTTGATATGATATCTTGTGCTGATCACATAATTGATTTAGGGCCTGAAGGTGGTGATAAAGGTGGAGAATTAGTTTTTGAAGGAACTCCTGAAGAGATTGTTAAGATAGATAGTTCATATACTGGTCAGTATCTAAAGAAAAAGATAGGATAAATTTAACTACCATTTCTTATTAAACTTATCTATAAATATGTTTACGTCATCACTTAGCTTAAAAATATACGCAGCTAGTGTAAAAAGAATAAACATTAAACTAGATTTTACTATAATATTTACAATTGGGTCAAATCCTAATTTCAAATTCGAAAAAACAATATAGGCTAAGACACTCAATAAAGCTATTTTTAATGTGTCCTTGCTGTAGGGATGCATTTTAAACTTATTGTATACCAGATATATTTTTAGTGTATTCATTAAGATTAAGACTATTAGAGTTGCATAAGCAGCACCAACTATACCATATATTTTTATCAAGTATATGTTTAAGACAACAGCTAATACTGATGAAAAAATAGAAAACCAAAATGTATAGTAATAATATTTAGAATTTGAAATAATATTATTGACACAACCAGTAGACATGGTGTAGAGTTTAGCAAATGAAACAATAATTACAATTGGTATTCCAATAGAGTATCCTTCTTGATTTAACATATTATAAAAATCGTCAAGATTTAATATTATCAAAAGAAAGAATAGACAAGCTACTAAAACTAGATTGGTTGAGCTTTTTTTATATAAGCTTTTGAGTTTTTTAAAATGTTTTTTATTTATAGAATTTGCAACAACAGGAGCTAGAATCTGAAACATTGCTCTTCCTGGTATTTCTATCACTGCAGCAATAAAAACAGCTACAGAATAATATGCTACATTTTCAACTGTTAAAATTGAAGAAAGCATTGACTTGTCTATATCTAGAATAATACTGGATGCAGCACCTGATAAAAAAATAAGCAAACAGTATTTAAATATTTCATTTATATCTTCTCTAAAACTGAAATTTATTTTGGGTTTAATAACATAAATAGAGTAAATAATAACTATTATAAGCCTTAAGTAATATCCATAAATTAGAAATAATATAAAGTTCTCAAAGTCAATAAGACCTAGAGAAAAAGAAATCAGAAGAAAAGAAACCAGCATTCTTGGATAGAGCTCCTTTAAAAAATTTCCAAAAACTGATTTTAACTTTACCCTCAACCATGAATAAAATACTTCAAAAAAAGCTGTTGAAAGTGCTATAAATAATATTACATAAGTGTACTTAGATAAACTTTGATCATTTTGAAATAAATATTCTTTTAACTGGTCGTAATAGTTATAAAATAATGGTATAAATAAAACTGTTATTATAATTGGAAATAAAAGAGATAATGTTAATAAGCTATCTTTTTCTCTCTTTTTTGAATACTTTGAATAGAATCTGACAACTGCATGTTGAGTTCCAAAAGAGATAAAAGGTTGTATTATATTAGATATAGCCAATAAAGCAATAACAAGTCCTTGAAGTTTGCTTCCTAAAAATGTAGGATAGAGATAAAGTGTGTTAACTGCTCCAATGATAAAAGCAATTCCTATGCTTATTAAATTTAGAAAAGACTGCCTAACTACTATACCCATTTGTTTTTCTTATAGAGCATGTATACTATTAAACTAAAGGTAATTATAATTGTAAATAATCTGACGTTTATTCCAGTTTTAACTATTTCGGGTGAAAAATAAAAATCAACTTGGTTAACTCCAGCGGGAACTTCCATTGCTCTTAGTAAATAGTTCATATCAAAATAACTAGTTTCTATACCATTAAGAAAAACTTTCCAACCAGAAGGATAATAAATTTCAGAAAACACTATCAATTGATTTGAAAGTGATTCAATCTTGTATGTTAAATGAGAAGATGAGTTTTTAATTTTTTGAATACTTACAAGATCATCTGAATTATAATTCATAGAAATATCAGGTGGAATAGAACTTGAAAATGTAACCCCTACTCTTCTCAAGTCATTTTCTTTTAATTTATTTAAAACATCATCTGCGCTTTCTTGAGTAATTATTGAATCAATAGACCATGCATCTCCATATTTATCTGAATTTATATAAAGTTGATCTATGTTGTTTTCATCTTTTGCTATTATATATTTTACATTTAATGAATTAAACAGTTTGTCATTATCGTGGTAAGAAAAGTATTCAAAAAATTCTTGATATCTTTTTAGTTTAGCAGCATGATAACCATTTAATGAATTATGAAAGTATGCAGAGTTTGCATTCGATAATCCATTTGAAACATTAAATACTCTGAAGCTAGTTGAATCTTTTAATATTTCTTCATCAATACTTGTTTTCTGAAACGTGTTTATTGATTTATCTATAAATAAATCATTTGATATATATCTGTTATTAACATTAAATAGATCAATAAATACAATTAAAAAAATAATTATAAATAAAGAATTTCTTCCCAAAACTTTATAAAGTCTTAAGCTGATAAATATTATCGATCCTATTATTATAGCTCGCAAAACATCTTTGGTAAAAATACTTTCTCTTTCATCAATAATTTTACTGAATATCTCTTGACCATAAGCATTCAAGTAATAACTATCATATAAACCAGAAAAAGAAAATGTATTCTTGATTATTAGTAAAATAATTAATGGAATAATAAATAGTAAAAAAGCTTTATTTAATTTTTTATCATTGTAGTCACTTAGGAATTTATTTAATCCAATAACAGCTATAAGAGGGACTACAAACTCAATTATAATTTGAATGGATGATACTGCTCTAAACTTATTATAAAAAGGAAAATATTCAATAAATAGGTTTGTAAGAAATGGAAAATTTTTACCCCAAGAAAGTAACAAAGAGAGCATGAAAGATATTAATAACCACCATTTGAATGGACCTCTTACAACAAAAAGTGATAATAAAAAAAGAAAAAAAACAGAAGCTCCAATATATGCAGGGGCCTCAAGAATAGGTTGTTCACCCCAATAAGTTGGAACTGATTTGACAAAATCATCAGCTTGTTTTCTTGGAACATTATTATCAATAAGAAATTTATGTAAATTGGAGTCTTCACCTATATCTTCAGATGAAGCACCACCTTGAATTCTTGGAGCAATTAAATTTAAACTTTCAAATATTCCATAACTGTACTGTGTGATATAATCATAGTCAAGACCAGATGAAATTTCTTTTTGGGATCCATCTGGATTTAACTTTAACTCACTTTGTGATCTAGTTGAATATTTTGAATAATCATAAGTTGATAAGATATTAGGGGCGTTTAAACCAAGGGATAATATTCCAGCAATTATAAAGACTCCTATATATTTTAGAAATTGATTTAACTCATTTTTTTTGTATGAATCTATTAGATAAACAATAAAATAAACTCCAAGTAATAAAAGCATGTAATATGTCATTTGGTAATGATTTGCTCTTATTTGAAGTGAAATACCTAATAAGCTCACTATAAATCCAGGTAACATCTTGTTTTGCCTTAATAGGACTAATCCAGCAACCACTAAAGGAATGTATGCTATTGCTAGTGCTTTTGTATTATGTCCGACTTGAAGGATAATTAGTAAATAAGTTGAAAATGCAAAAGCTATTGATCCAAGAATTGCTTTTTTCCAAGGTATTTTAATTACCATTAAAAGAATATACATTGTAAGCAAGTACAAGAAAAGTGTATGTGCAGGTCTAGGAATGAATCTAAATAAATAATGAAACGGTGATAGTATATCATAAGCAAATCTTGCACCTAATTGGAATGTAGGCATACCACCAAAAGCATTGTCAATCCAGTATAATTCATCAGAAAAATTATCTCTGTTTTCTTGAATTTCTCTTGACATACTTTCATATTGATTTATATCAGATTGGAATAATTTTTTACCATTTAATAAAGGGTTATAAAATATCATAGATAATACAGCAAATCCAATGGCAGTATATAAATGGATTAAAGATTTTCTGATAAGTACTTTATTAATCGATATCCTCATAATCTATATATTCTCCATATTTATCATTAGTTTTTTTCTTTTTAGAATTTGAGGTATCTCTGTTTTTTTGGTTATTGCTTGGAGTCTTAAATAAACTTGACAAGAGTATCTTAAAAATAGAAGGTATTATATATCTTATAATTAGATATATAGTTAAAAAAACCAATAAAAACTTCATAAATAACGCCTTTATCAAATTTAATCAAATCTTGAAAAATAACTATTTATTGGTAACTTGCTTTTCCAAATGAACAAGGATTCAAATATTATTATAAAGGAAATAGAATCAAGTGATGATCTTAGAAAATTTGTGATGTTTCCTCATAAATTGTACAAAGAATCTAAATATTGGGTTGCTCCTATTATCAAAGAAGAATTAGAGGTTTTAAATAAGAAAACAAATCCTGTTTTTAAAAATGCTATAGGTCATTATTTTCTTGCATATATAGATGGAAAAATAGTAGGAAGAATTGCTGCTCTTATAAATTGGGTTGAAGTTAATGATTTAAAGAAAAAGAAAGTTAGGTTTGGTTGGTTTGATTTTATAGATGACTTGAATGTCTCAAAAGCATTACTTGATAAAGTAATTGAAATTGGTAAAAGGAATAATCTAGAATTTATTGAAGGTCCTGTTGGGTTCTCAAATATGGACAAAGCAGGAATGTTAATAAAAGGTTTTGAAAAAAAGAATACCATGATCACTATGTATAATTATTCTTATTACCAGGATCACATGAAAGCTCATGGATATAATAAAATGGCTGAATGGGTTGAATATGAACTGAAAATAGCTAATTATGATGATTCACCTGAAAAAGTAAAAAAGTTTTCAGATTTAATTTTAAATAGATACAATCTAAAAAAATTGAACTTTAAATCTACTAAGGAAATAATTCCTTATGTAGATCAAATGTTTGATTTGCTGGGTAAGACTTATGATAAACTTCAGACCTTTGTTCCTATTCAAGATTATCAAATTAAACATTATAAGGATAAATACATTAAATATATCAATCCAGGATTTATAAAATGTGTGACAGATCAAGATGATCAACTTGTAGCTTTTGCAATTACTATGCCCTCTTTTTCAAGTGCACTTAAGAAAATAAATGGAAAGGTAAGTTTTATAGGTTTGTTAAGATTGCTGTATGCTAAAAATTTCAACAATAAAGGATCGTTGTATTTGATTGGAGTTAGACCAGATTTTCAAAATAAAGGAGTTATTGCTATACTCTTTAATGAGCTTCAGAAATTTTACAACAAGTTTGGAATTAAAGAGGTTGAAACAAATCCAGAACTTATTGAAAATACAGCAATTCAGCAACTTTGGAAGAATTACGAGAACAATCAACACAAAAACAGGGCAACGTTCACAAAAGCTATTTAAATGTATAATGAAGGTACTATTATAGCTCTATCATCCCCTCCTGGATCTGGTGCAATATCTATTATTAGATTATCTGGTGATTCTGCTATTTCATCAACAGATAAGTATTTTAAAGCAAAATCTGGAAAAAAGTTAAAAGATTGTGATGGATATTCACTTAGCTATGGAAACTTTATAATAGAGGGTGAAATTCTTGATGAGGTTGTAATAAGTATATACAAGGCTCCACATTCATATACCGGAGAAGATATAGTAGAAATATCATGTCATGGATCAAATTATATTCAACAAGAGATCATTTCATCTTTTATCAGTTCTGGAATAAGACTAGCTTCACCTGGTGAATTTACATTAAGAGCATTTCTAAATAATAAAAAGGATCTCTCACAAGCAGAAGCAGTAAGTGATTTAATAGCCTCTGAATCAAAAGAAGCTCATAGAGTAGCAATGCAACAAATGAGAGGTGGATATTCTAATGAGATAGAAGAGTTAAGAGAAAAATTGATTGATTTTAAATCATTGATTGAGTTAGAACTTGATTTTTCTGAGGAAGATGTTGAATTTGCTGATAGAAAAGACTTAAAAGAGCTTTTAAACACTCTTGAGCGTAAATTATCAAAGCTTATAGAATCATTTACTTATGGAAATGTTATTAAAGAAGGTGTAACAGTTACAATTGCAGGTAAGCCTAATGCAGGTAAGTCTTCACTTCTAAATGCATTAGTTAATGAAGATAAAGCTATAGTATCTGACATTCCTGGAACTACTAGGGATGCAATAGAAGATGTAACAGTAATTAATGGAATAAAGTTCAGATTTATTGATACTGCAGGTATTAGAGAGACATCAGATAAGATTGAGTCTATTGGTGTTGAGAGGGCTAAAGGAAAAATAAACAAATCTAGAGTGCTAATATACTTATTTGATAGGTCAGATATGAATGAAAATGAGCTAATAAATGAGGTTGAAAGCTATAAAAGAGAAGATTTAAATATTTTTATAGTTGAAAACAAAATTGATTTGTTAAATAATTTAAATACAGATACTTACAAAGATAATATAAATGAATTAATTAAGTCAAATAAGATAAATTTTTTACAAATTTCTGCACTAAATCAAACAAATATTGAAGTTCTTAAAGATGCTATTTCGAAGGATCTAAATCTATCTTCTGAAAATAGTATTATAGTTACAAATTCAAGACACCTTGAAGCATTAAAAAACTCTCTAAATGCTATTAATTCTGTTAAAAAAGGATTAGAGGATGGAATATCAGGAGATTTACTTAGCATAGATCTAAATGACGCTATAATAAACATCTCAATAATTACAGGTAAAATAGATATTGATCAGGACATTTTAGGTTCCATATTCTCTAAATTCTGTATTGG
>JAYNJU010000011.1:0-7306 GCA_038110465.1 Bacteroidota bacterium
ATCCATCATTAGCATATGAAAAACCTCTTTTACCAAAAAAATTAGTCATTCTTTCTGGCCAGTGTAATTGATACAAATCCAAATAATCTGTTTTAAGTCTTTTAAGACTTCCATTGATTGCCTCATCTAATGAGTTACCTTTAAAGCCAGTTTTTCTAATATGAGCAGTATAGTCACCGGGTCCAGCAATTTTTGAAGCTAAAATTATTTTATCTCTATTATTTCTTGAAGCTAACCAGTTACCGATTATTCTTTCTGTATCAGCATATCTCTCAGGTGTTGCAGGAACAGGATATAGTTCAGCTGTATCAAAAAAATTTACACCCTTTTCAAGACTATAATCCATTTGTTCAAAAGCTTCTGCTTCAGTATTTTGTCTTCCCCAGGTCATTGTGCCTAGACATATTTTACTTACTTTAATATCTGTTCCAGGTAGATTAGTATACTCCATATAATTTTATTTAGATGAAAAACTGCAAAATATAAAATTTTGAATTGTATTAAAAGGTGTAGTATGATCAATATATTCAGACTTTGAAAGTGATAATGATTTTTTCTTAAAACAATTCTCAAGCGAATATTGATCGTACTGAGTTACTGGAAGCCCACTACACTTATTAGGTCCAGATTTTGAAAATGTGCCAATTATAACATTCTCTGCATATTTACCCACATTTTTTATATATCTATTAATTTCTTTTTTTGAAGTTAAGAAGTGAAATAATGCTCGATCATGCCAAATCTTATATCTAGTATCTGGTTTAAAAGTGTTTATATCACTTACTATCCATTTTATATTTTTTGCTTTAACCCCTAATCTCTGCTTCACTTTTATCAATGCATTTTCAGAAATATCTAGAATAGAAATATTATTATATCCCTCTTCTACTAAGAAATCAACAAACTTACTTTCGCCACCACCTATATCTATTATTGGTGAGTTTTTGTCAATATTAAAATCTTTAAAAAATTTGATAGAAGTAGATGGGACTTCTTCTGTCCATGAAACTTCATTAGGGCTTTTATTTTTATATATATTTTCCCAATGAGAAGCATTAGACATAGTTAAATTTACAAAAACACATAAAATTATATGTATTTTGTAGATTCAGAAATTAAATGGGAAAAGAAAAATTAGCTAGACAGATGGGATTAATACTTGTTACGGCAACAGGTATTTGTTCAATGATGGGAGCATCTATAAATGTAATCCCTTTTATGATTCAAAAAAATGTACCAGGAATTGGACCGTATGTAATTCCTGCATTTTTATTTGCTGCTATTCCAGCAATCTTCGCAGCTTTTTCTTATGCAATTTTATCTTCATCAATGCCAAGAGCAGGTGGAAGTTACTTATATGCAAGTCGAGGACTAAATCCATATCTTGGTTTTATAGCTAGTTTTTCTCAATGGTTTGGTTTATCAATTGTTATTGGTGTAATTGCATATATAATAGTTCCATTCATCAGAGATGTTTTTTATAATCTAGGACTTACAAATATTTCGGAGTTTTTAGAGATAGCCAATGTAAGGCTATCACTGTCTTTAATTTTAATATGGCTTTTTGTTTTTATAAATATAATTGGAGGAAAACTTTATAAAAACACTCTAATCCCTATGTTAATTTTGATGTTTGTTCTAGGAGGAATAGTTATTGCAGCCGGATTAATTTATACCGAGAATGATTTTATAGAATCTTTATTATCTATTGAAGGAAGGCAAATAGAAAATAATTTAAATCAAGGATTTGATATTAGAATTTTTTTAACCGCTTCTACTCTCCTTTTTTCAAGTTTTATTGGTTTTGATGCTATTGCTCAAACTGGTAGTGAAGCAAAAGATCCTACTAAAACTGTCCCTAGGGCTATTATGCTTGCTATTTTTACTGTAACAATCTATTATATGCTTTTTACATTTTCAGTATATAATATTGTACCATGGAATTTTATTGCTGAGGAATCTTTATCAAAGGATATAACAGCCCCTGGATTATTAAGTTATATTTTATCCCCATTTTGGGGAACTCTAATAATTTTAGGTGCAACTATAGCATTAATTAATGACCTTCCTGCTATGATATTATCAGTTTCTAGATTAATGTATTCATGGGCTAAAGACAAAATTTTTCCAGAAAAAATATCCGCAGTACATAAAAATTATAATACCCCTTATAAATCAATTTTTATAGTTGGAGTTGTATCTAGTATAGGTTCAATTGGATCTCATTATGCTGGTGACTTTTTTCTTGGAATTGATATAATGGTTACAGCTATGATGATTAATTTTTTATTGATGTGTATAACGGTTATTTCAATTATAAATGTCAATCCTTCTCTTCATAAGAACATAAAGATTATTAAGAATAGAAAGATTCAAAAGTTTATAGGTTTTACTGGGTCATTTATAATTACTATTTTCCTGATTATCCATACATATAAAGATTTAACTTCAAATGTAAAACAGTGGTATTTTCATTCAACATATATATATCTTATAGTAATGACTTTAGCTTCTATTTATTTTTTAATAAGATGGAAATATTTAAAAAACGATAAAGACATCTTTAATAGATTGCCTAATGAATAATCAAATTAAAATTTCTGACAGCTTAGAAGTTCCTAGAGTTCTGATTGGACTATGGCAAATTGCAGACATGGAAAAGAATGGATCTATTCTAAACCCTATAAAAACCTCCAAGTATATGGAGGAATATGCAAATAATGGGTTTACAACATTTGATATGGCTGATCACTATGGTTCTAGTGAAATAATTGCAGGTGTATTTAAAAATAATTATATAAATAAAGAAAAGATAAACCTATTGACAAAATGGGTCCCTAAGCCAGGAAAAATTACAAAAGAATCTACAAGAGAAGCTGTTTTAAAATCATTAAAAAGAATGAATCAATCGCAAATTGATTTAATGCAGTTTCATGCATGGCAATATTCTGATCCAAATTGGATTGATGCACTTTTTTACCTGAGTGAGTTACAAGAAGAAGGGTTAATTAAAAATTTAGGAGTTACGAATTTTGATACTGCCCATTTGAGAATTGCATTAACATCAGGTATTAAGTTAGTATCTAATCAAATATGTTATTCTTTATTAGATAATAGAGCTAGTCACCAAATGTCAAAACTCTGTGAAGAATTTAATATAAAAATATTGGCTTTTGGAACATTAGCTGGAGGGTTTCTTTCAAATAAGTGGTTGGGTGCTAAAGAGCCTAAACTAAGTAGTGATTTAAACTGGTCCCAAATGAAATATAAAAGATTTATAGATGTTACGGGTGGATGGAATAAATTTCAAGATTTACTTAAAGTAATTTATAAAATTTCATTAAAGTATGATACTTCAATATCAAATGTCTCAAGTAGATTCATACTAGAAAATAAAAATGTTGCATCAGTTATTATTGGTGCAAGATTAGGAGAAAACCAATATTTATCTGATAATAGGAGTATTTATGAAATTAATCTATCGGATAATGATAAAGAATTAATTACTAAATCATTAAATTTATTAGAGACTGTTCCAGGTGACTGTGGTGATGAGTATAGAAAACCTCCTTATCTTACAGCATCAGGTGATCTAAGTCATCATTTAAATTCTATACCAAAAGTGTATAAACCTGTTAAAATAAATCATAAAAGAGAAAATGTCTCAAGTCAAACTTCTTGGGAGGAAATGGCTAGTTATTCTAGAGCAGTAAAATATGGTAATAAAATTTTTGTGTCTGGGACTACTGCTACACATGATAATAAGGTTATAGGTATTAATGATCCAGTTGCTCAAACAAATTTCATTATTGATAAAATCGAAGCAGCTGTTACATCATTAGGAGGTCAATTAAATGATATTGTTAGAACTAGAATTTTTGTAAAAAATATTGATGATTGGAAGAGTATTGCTGAAGCTCATGGAAAAAGATTTAAGGGAATTAATCCAGCAAATACATTAGTTCAAGCTGACCTTGTGGGAGAACATTATCTTGTTGAAATTGAAGCTGATGCAATAATTGATTAATATGTTTTCTATAAAATTAGATAATGATATTGTAAAAGAAATCAAAGAGGTAAGTATTGATGATATTTTACCTCATGAAAAAGTTATTATTGATAAAAAAGAAGTTCTTAAGAGTAGTTTAAAGTATAAAGATGAGTATATAATAATTTCAACAATTTTAATTTGTAGTCAATCAAATATGATTATAGATGGACATCATAGATATACAGCCCTTAAGGAGCTCGGATATGATAAAGTCCCTGTAACAATTGTCAATTATTTTTCTGATAAAATAATTACAGATGAAAATGATACCTTTTCAAAAAAAGAAATAATTTATAGATCAAAGACAGGTGATTTATTTGAACCTAAATCAACTAAACATTTAGTGTTTTGTAACGATAAATTAAATTGGTACCCAATAACCCTAATTTCTTCATGGTATAATTTAAAATCTAAAACAGCCTAGTCTATTTCTTTTGTTATTAGTTCAATATGCTCAAAATGATCTGCTAAGATTTTATCAGAATTTGCTCTTATTTTTCTGCTAGCGAATTTATTTATATCTCTTTTTACTGATAAAGCCTTAGATTTTATAACGTCTTTTAGATCTTTTTCACTCAAAAGGGAATTAATTTTTTTGGTAAAATAAAGTTGTAAATTCCTTTCAACTGTATCATCAGAGTTCATATTTCCAAAAATAGAATTAAAAATATTATCAAATAACTCATTGTATGTTAAACCATTTCCTTCAATTGATTTTTCAGATGAAAGCATTCTATTCAATCTTGAGTTAGAAAACAGAGAGTTAATTACTCTTTCTTGAATTCTTTCAATTCTATATAATCCATCTGAATTATTAGTCTGAGAAATAATGGATTTATTTAACAGCCATAAAGGAGTTTTCCATAACTCATTATCAAGAAATCTTAATGCTCTTTGTTGTTCTTCTTTACTTACGTTTTTATAGGTATAGTTTTCACCTTGATTAGTATTTAAAAGTGTCTCATTTACTCCTCCAATAATAGTTGCAACATGAAAAATATACCTTGAATAAACCCCTAGAAGTTCTCCGTATAATTCATTTAGATCATTAAAATTTTTATTTGGTTCATATGTCCATTCAATTAGATTATCAGCAACAATTTTTAGATTTTTTAAACCATAGTCACTAGCTAATACTGGATCATTTCCAATATTTTCGGTTTGTGAATTTGGATCACCCCAAGAAGAACCAAACATGTATATAGGATTTAAGTTTTTTTCATCAACAAATTTCCTAAGTGTCTCAGTTTCTTCATCAATTGTTTTATCAGAAAAATATCTATAACCCCACTCAATTGAATAATCATCATAAGGTCCAAGTTGTCTAACAAACCTTATATTTTCATCTCCTGGTTGAGCTACATAATTATATCTTGCATAATCCATTATTGTAGTAGCAATTCCCATTTTTTGAGTAAATTTTCCTGATCTTAACGAATCAACAGGATATGCACTACTAGCTTTCATATTATGTGGCAATCCAAGCGCATGTCCAATTTCGTGAGATATAACTCTCCTCATCATCTCACCAATTTCTTCTTCAGGAGTGTTTAAAGTTCTAGCTGATGGATTAGCAGCACCAGTTTCAAGCATATATCTATTTCGATAAGATCTAAGATGATTATGATACCATATTATATCACTTTCTAAAATTTCTCCAGTTCTAGGATCTGATACACTTGGTCCAACAGCATTTCTTGTAGTTGATGCAACGTATCTAACTGTTGAATATCTAATATCTTCAGGACTAAAGTTTGGATCTTCATCCTTTGATGGTGGATTTTTAGCCATTATTGCATTTTTAAACCCTGCTTTTTCAAATACTGAATTCCAGTCTTCAATACCTTTTATAAAATAAGGTCTCCATTTAATTGGAGTTGCAGGATCTAAATAGTATACTATTTGCTTTTTTGGTTCAACTAACTCACCTCTCATATATGCCTCTGGATCTTTTGGTTCAAGCTTCCACCTTCTAATTAATTTATATGAATCAGATTTTAATGCCTCTGAGCTATAATCTATTTTATTTATCGTGAACCAACCAACTCTGTGATCGTTATATCTTATTTTCATTTTTTCTTCGGGTAATAAAATAATTGAGTGATTAATTTGAAAGCTGAATGTTTTAGACCTATTCTCTCTGGGAGGGTTGTTAACATTGAAAGTTAGAGTGAATAAAATTTCAGTATTTTCTGGAAAACTATTAGCGGAGTCTATACTACTTCTTTTTTTATCAACATTACCTATTTTATATTCATCTTTAATTCTTGAATTAATGATATTAAAACCAGGAGAATCATTCAAAAAGTAATCTGAAACATCAATTAAATATGAGTCTTCCTCAGAATTTTTAATTTCAAAACTAGCTAGGATTGGTGGAAAATTATTTTCGGAAACACTCTGACTTATTGGGTCTGTATCATTAGCTACATTAAGATAAGAAAGTTGCTTAATAATAATTTTATTGTTGTTTTTCTCAAACTCTATTACTTGTTCAGATGTTTTTGAACCAGCATTTACATAAGGAGAGTAATTTGATGGAATTTGAGCTAATCTTGTTACAACTAGAAACTCTTTATGTAGGATATTTCTGTTTATTTCTATTAATAGTTTATCATTTTTTTTGAATGTATTGATGATCCCATATTTAACATCCATATTCTTGGTTAAAGAGTCAATATTTTTTTGTTGACCATATGATAAGGAGTAGATTAAAGAAAATGTAAATAATAAATATAATTTTTTCATTACCTGGCTTTTTTATAACTTAAATATAGAAACTTTGAGTTGTTATAATTATTTATGATTGAAAAAAAACATATTGAGTTATTGAGTTTAAACCTTGAAAAATCATTAATTGATGAGATTAAAAGCTCTTCAGAAATTCATGAATTTAAAGAGGGAGATGTTATAATTAATTATGGTGATAGTATAAAGTATGTTCCAATTGTTTTGGAGGGAGTATTAAAAGTATTGAAAGAAGATAAAGATTATGGTGAAGGACTGCTATATTATTTAAAGGGTGGAGATACTTGCTCAGTTTCTACAAGCTGTTTATCTGGTTTTAAACAAAGCAATGTAAAGGCAGTCTGTGAAACAGAAGTAAAACTTATTTTAATTTCTGCATCAAAAATGAATGAATGGATGTCACAATATGAATCATGGAGATCCTTTATAATAAATAGTTATCAAAGAAGATATGATGAACTTTTCAATGTCATTAATTCTATAAGCTTTGATAATTTAGAGCAAAGA
>JAYNJU010000011.1:7406-17722 GCA_038110465.1 Bacteroidota bacterium
TGATGAACTTTTCAATGTCATTAATTCTATAAGCTTTGATAATTTAGAGCAAAGAATTGACTATTATATTCATAAAAAATCTTCTCTTCTAAAATCAAAAAAAATCATAACAACTCATGAAGAAATAGCTAAAGAACTTAGCACATCAAGAGTAGTTGTTTCAAGAATACTAAAATTACTTGAAAATAAATCTGTAGTAAAGTTAGGGAGAAATTATGTTGAGGTTCTTTAATTGTAACTCATGTTACTATAAATCAAAATTTTAAGCACTAGTTTTGTGCTTAATGGAATTATTAGGTTTTTTTGGGGCGCTTTTGATTGGACTTATTCTTGGATTAATAGGTAGTGGAGGATCAGTTTTAGCTGTGCCAATTTTAACATATTTATTTTTATTTGATGAAAAAATTGCTACTGCATATTCTCTTTTTATTGTAGGAACCACAAGTTTAATTGGGGGTGTAAATTATTTTTTTAGAAAATTAGTTAATTGGAATCAAGTAATATTATTTGGAGTTCCATCAATCATTTCAGTTGTTTTGGTTAGATATTTTATAATTCCAATTATTCCAGATACAATATTTACTTTAGGCCAATTAAATATTTCAAGAAGGTTATTTATTCTGGGACTTTTCTCAATATTACTTATCGTTTCTAGTTACTTCATGTTTAAGAATCAAAAAGAATTTATTGAAAGTAATACAGCAAAAAATTATTTTAAAATTATTTCAGAAGGATTTTTTGTTGGAGGATTGACAGGATTAATTGGAGCAGGTGGCGGTTTTTTGATCATACCCTCTCTAGTAATTCTAGGAAAAATACCAATGAAGGAAGCAGTAGGAACTTCGTTAGTGATAATTTCTTTAAAATCTTTATCAGGATTTTTTCTTGGTGATACATTATTATATAATATTGATTGGATCTTTTTATTCAAGTTTGCTTCAATATCAATATTTGGTATTTTTATTGGAAACTACTTTTCTCATTATATTGATTCCAAACTTTTAAAGAAAATTTTTGCAATATTTATTTTAATTATAGGAGTATTAATTATACTATATGAATTTTTAAATTTATAACATATGAAAAT
Organism: Bacteroidota bacterium; assembly: GCA_038110465.1. Taxonomy (GTDB): domain Bacteria; phylum Bacteroidota; class Bacteroidia; order Flavobacteriales; family Flavobacteriaceae; genus Marisimplicoccus. The sequence continues at coordinate 8,494 of JAYNJU010000011.1, forward strand.
TGAACAGATATATACTGGATGTCTAGCACAAGGTGCTTATTATATTGAAAGTGAAAACGAGGTAGCCATTATTGATCCTTTAAGAGAGGTTAATCAATACATTAATAAGGCAAAAGTTTCTAATTCTAAGATTAAATATATTTTTGAAACTCACTTTCATGCAGATTTTGTAAGTGGACATCTTACACTTGCAAAAGAAACTGGAGCTAAAATAATTTATGGACCTACAGCTGAAACTAATTTTGATTGTATAATAGCTAAAGACAATCAACAATTTAAAGTTGGAAAAGTTTCAATCCAAGCGATTCATACTCCAGGGCATACTCTTGAAAGTACTTGTTATTTGCTAAAAGACGAGAATGGAAAAGAAGTGGCTATTTTCACTGGTGATACTCTATTTCTTGGGGATGTCGGAAGACCTGATTTAGCTCAAGAAAATCTTAAAATAACTAAAGAGGAACTCGCCGGAAAACTTTATGATAGTTTAAGAAATAGAATAATGAATCTTCCTGATGAAATTATTGTTTATCCTGCTCATGGAGCTGGATCTGCATGTGGTAAAAACATGATGAATATAACATCAGATTCACTTGCAAATCAAAAAGAATTAAATTATGCATTGAATAAAAATTTAACAAGAGAGTCATTTATTGAAGCAGTATTAGATGGACTTGGAGATCCTCCAAAGTATTTTCCATCAAATGTAAAAATGAACAAAGAAGGTTATGAAGATATAGATAGTATAGTAAGTAAAAACAGGCCTCTAAGTCCAGATCAAATAGAAGAAATTGTTAATTCAACAGATGCTATAATATTAGATGTCAGAACTCCAGATGAGTTTGAAAAAGTTCATATTCCCAGATCTATATTTATAGGATTAGATGGTTCATTTGCACCTTGGGTAGGAGAGTTGATAGCAGATGTAAATCAAAAAATAATATTTGTTTGTCAGGTTGGAAGAGAAGAAGAAACAATTACAAGACTATCAAGAGTAGGTTTTGATAATACTTTAGGATATTTAAACGGTGGGATCAACTCATGGTTAGACTCTGGAAAGGAAATTGATTCAGTTTCCTCAATAAATCCGGAGGAGACATCTATGATAGATTCTATTAAAAATAAAATCATTGATGTTAGAAAGAAATCTGAATTTGCAAATGGACATGTTAAAAATGCAGATAATATATGTCTCTCTACAATAAACGAAAACCAAAGCAAATTTTCATCTGAAACTCATAAATTCATTCATTGTCAGGGAGGATACAGGAGTATGATTGCATGTTCAATTTTAAAAAGCAGAGGGATTCATAATATATCAAATATTAGGGGAGGATATAAGCAGATAATGAATAATAAAGAAATAATTACATCATAATAATGGATTTTATATTTAATTCATGGCCTTGGTATATATCAGGTCCTTTAATATCAATTATAATGTTTTTACTAATTTTTAATGGTAGAACATTTGGTGTTTCATCTAATCTTAGAACAATCTGTTCTGTATGTGGAGCTGAAAAGCTCTCAAGCTTTTTTAACATCAAGATCAAAGATCACCTTTGGAACTTAATATTCATTTTTGGATCAGTTGTTGGTGGATATATTGGATTTAACTTCTTATCAAATTCCAACTCAGTTGAGATTTCAAAAAACACAAAATTGATTCTTGAATCATATGGTATAAAAAGTTATGAAAATGATTATATGCCATCCGAGTTATTTAATTTGGAAACCATAGATATAAATAGTATAACTATCTTAATTGTAGGAGGGTTTCTGATTGGTTTTGGAACAAGGTATGCAGGTGGTTGTACATCAGGTCATGCCATTACAGGTTTAAGTCAGTTACAAATAGGATCTTTAATTGCTGTTGTTGGCTTTTTTATAGGAGGCCTTACAATGATACATTTAATATTCCCAATTTTATTTTTATGAGAAATTTATACTTTTTTATTGTTGGTATTGCTTTTGGGATCATAATGATTAAATCCGAAGCAGCATCATGGTTTAGAATTTTTGAAATGTTTAATTTTCAATCATTTCATATGTATGGAATTATAAGCTCTGCAATTGCTTTTGGTCTCATAGGTAATTATTTAATAAAAAGCTTTAAGCTTAAAGATTTAAATAATAATAGTATTGAGTATAGCCCTAAAGAGAATACTTTAAAAAGATACATAATAGGTGGATCAATTTTTGGCTTAGGTTGGGCTTTAGTTGGAGCTTGTCCTGGACCGATGTTTGTCCTTTTTGGAGCTGGATTTTATTCTATAATTCTAGTAATTATATCAGCCTTAATTGGGACTTTAATTTATGGGGTTTTAAAAGACAAGCTTCCTCATTAATCACCGATTCTTGTAAAAAGCCAAGCTTCATTTGAGTTTGGTTTTTTTACAACTAGAGTTTCTTCTCCTAGATAATATTCAAGAGAATATTCTTCATCAGAATCTGTTCTTAAAACATAAATTTTATCATTAATAATTTCTAATTTACCTTTTGCAAGTGTTTCAGTCTTTGACTTTCTAGCAAAAGTATTATTAGTTTGAATTATAAGAATTTCACTATCATTATTAATCCAATAACCATAAATACTTGGGTTTAATTCATTGGAAAAAGATGATGAGCTGAATAGTAAAAAAATGATAGAAAATAGTAACTTTTTCATGTTATGATTTGGGTTTTTAAATTTTGTGCAAATTTACGAAATATTTTATTTTTTTTTATACTTATTAATCAAATAAATTAATGTTTCTTAAAAGATTTTTTAAATTAATTTTTATCACATTACTACTTATACTTTCTTGTACAAAAGATGAAGAAACATCATCTGATATTTATATCGGTAAGCTTGTTAAAAAAGGTATATGTTTGAATTATGTTATAGAGGTGAATGATAATGAATTTCCTCAATCATTAATTGAAAAAAAATGGATTGACGAATTTTCTAATATAGAATATAAAAACGTATTTACACTTGAGAGTGTATGTGATTTTCCAACAACTTTAAATCAAGGAGAAACCTTTAAATTCAAAATTGGAAATAATTCTAAAAACATTTGTGCAGTTTGTAAAGCTTATACTCCTGTCCCTAATAAATATATAAGCATCACTGTTATTGAATAAAATTTTATAAATTATAATATGCAAAAACTAATAACTATAATCTTTACAGTTTTCATTTTATTTGGTTGCTCCAATGATTCATTTGACCTTGTAATTAAAAATGGAGAAGTTTTTGATGGGTCTGGCTCAAATAGTAAAATCATTGATATAGGAGTAATTGGAGATCAAATTGTTAAAATTGGTAATATAAAAACTAATAACTCTAAAAAAATTATCGATGCAAATGGTTTAGTAGTATCACCAGGATTTATTGATACCCATGCACATTTAGACCCAATGAGTAACTTCATAAAGCTTTCAGATGGTGAGAGTTCTATAAGACAAGGAATTACAACAAGTTTTGGTGGACCAGATGGAAGAGGTGCTCCGCTAAACTTTGGATTTAAGGAATTTTTAGATTCAATAGAATCTGTAGGTGTAGGAATGAATGTAGGATTTCTAACAGGGCATAACAAAATCAGAAGATTAGTTATGGATCTAGATAATAGAGATCCATCTAAAGAGGAACTTGAAAAAATGAAATCTATTGCAAGAAAGGCAATGGATGAAGGTGCATTTGGAATATCAACAGGTTTAAAATACTTACCTGGTAACTTTTCAAAGGTTGAAGAAGTAATTGAAATATCAAAAGAAATATCAAGTAAAGGAGGAATTTATACTTCTCATTTAAGAGATGAAGGATTAAATATAATTGATGCTGTTAATGAAGCTATTCAAATCTCAAAGGAAGCAGATATTAATGTAGTTCTAACTCATCACAAAGTAATTGGAAAACCAATGTGGGGAAAAAGCTCAATAACTCTTTCATTAGTTGATTCAGCAAGACAAAAAGGAATTAAAATTATGACTGATCAATATCCATATAGCGCCAGCCATACAGGAATTAACGTTCTTATACCTACATGGGCTAGAGCTGGGGGTAGTGAAGAATTCAAAAAAAGAGTTTCAAATATTGAGACAAATAAGAAAATTCAAGACGAGATTATTTTTAATATTTTAAACGATAGAGGAGGAAATGATTTAGATAGAATTCAATTTTCGAGTGTAAGTTGGGATCCTAGTTTGGAGGGAAAAACATTAAAAGATTGGGCAATGATTAAAGGACTTGAACCAAATATTCAAAATGGAGCTCAGCTAGTAATTGAAGCTGAACTTAATGGAGGTGCTGGTTGTATATTCCATGCAATGGACGAGTCTGATGTTGAAAATATTATGAAATATCCTTATAATATGATCGCATCAGATGGTAGGCTTTCTGAGCCAGGTGTTGGACATCCACATCCTAGAGCTTATGGAACATTTCCTAGAGTTTTAGGAAGATATGTTAGAGAAAAAAATATTCTTTCTTTAAATGAGGCAATTTATAAGATGACATATCTACCTGCAAAAGCTTTTGGAATATCTGATAGAGGACTTTTAAAAAAAGGGATGAAAGCAGATATTACAATTTTTGATAAAAATACTATAATTGATAAGGCAACATTCACTTCTCCTCATCAATATCCTGAAGGAATAAAATACGTTATAGTAAATGGAAAACTAGCTGTAGATGATTATAATTTTATGGGACTTAGAGCGGGTGAAGTTTTAAGAAAGAATAAAAATCATTAACTAGGAGTCCACTCATAAAAATTAGATAAATCATTAATTTTAAATCCTGTTTTTGGATATAAATTATTACCTATCTTATTTGACTTCTCTGTTTCAAGCATCATTCCACAGGAATTAGTTTCTTTAACAAGTTCTTTTGATCTCTCGATAAGTAATTTTGAATAGCCACTGCCTCTATATTTTTTACCTACGAATAGATCGTTTAAAAGCCAATATTTACTAACTCTTGTTGATGAAAATAAAGGGTATAACTGTACAAAACCAGTAATAATATTATTGGCTTCACAAACAAATAACTTAGAGTCATTATTTACTAACCTATTTTTTAAAAATTCTTTGGAAACTTCAATATTTGATACTTTCCCATAAAACATCCTATAAGCATTAAAAAGTATTGATAATTCTTCTAGATCTGATATTTTTGCTTCTCTAATATTCATCTGACTTGAATTAGTTTTAATAAATTTATAAATTCTTATGAGTAAGATAAAGTCATTTATTATAATAAGCTACATGATAGGATTAGCTTTCTTTTTAACTCACAATTTTGACTTTGAAACATTTATTCTTATTGATCCTTTAATGCTTGTATTAATTCTTAATATACCTTCATTAATTGTTGGATCTTTATTTTATTTAATTAAAAAAAAATTATTTTGGATTTTTTACACACTTATATTTACAATAATAACAGTCGTATTCTTAGCTTGGTCAATTATTGAGATTTATACGGGAGGAGACTGGGGTAAAATTTTATAAATTAATCTAACTCTTTTATTCTAATATTTTTAAATTCTATTGGATGCCCTTCTGATTGAAGTGAAATATAGCCTTCTGATAATGGTTCACCAATTTTATTGCTAAAATTCTCCGATAAATATGTGCCTCCAAGCCGTATATTAGTATATGTCATTACAGTGTCTTTATCAATTATATGATGGACAATTGAATCTGAAAAAACAACAAATTCAACAGCTACCCAATCATCAGTATGAATTGTTTTTGAAATGGAATTAACACAGTGATCCAAAGCAAGAGTTCCATTTATATCAACTTCAGTTCCCGGAGAACACATATTAAGAGTTGGCCTTTCGTTTGTACCTGAACCTCCTAGAAATTGACCCTCTATGCTTACTGGAAATCCTTGATCTAATAGCATCAGATTGGGATGTTCTGAGTGGAGCATTACACCACTGTTTTTGTAATTCCATGCTTCTTCTTCACTTTTAAATGAGTTAACATGTTCTCCATAAAATCTATAATCAATTTTTAAATGATAATTTTTAAACTTTTTATTTGTATAAAAAATATGGCCAAATTTTTCATCAAACGAATCATAATCATCATATGATACTCTTATGGTTCCATCTTTAACACTAAAAGTATTCTTATAATTGTTGTTTAATTCATATCCAGCAATTTTTATTTCCCAACCATCTAAAGTTTGTCCATCAAATAATGAAACCCATTCTTTTTGATCATTATTACAACTAATTATTAATGAACCTATTATTAAATATTTAAGATTTTTTTTCATAATGTATCAAATTGATAACTGTATTTAATTGCAATTGTCTGAGAATTCAAGTAGTCAAACCAATCAGGATCTTTTAAAAAATTAACTACAACAAATAAGCCAGTATTAGCAGTTTGTAGCATTCCAAATCTAGTATTTATTGAGGTTCTATTCGTTACATTATTATACTGTATTAAACTTTGTAAATACATTGAAGGAGAAAATGAATAACTCAATCTAATTCCTGATAATAATGCATCAATTTTACCATTCTCTAGGTCTAGAGAAGTATAATCAAGATTTAGACTAGAGTTAAATTTATTGCCTATTCTATAATTTATATTATTAGTTAAAAACACTCTTTTGCCACCATAATATCCTCCAATAACTGTTCTATTATAATAATTTAATGCTTTATTTCTATTTGATTGAAAAACCAATTGAAGTTCTTGGTGATTATATACACCTCTTGGTATTACTACATCTGAAATTTTAAACGAATCAAAAACACCTTCAGAAGTAAGATTTATACCTGTATGAATTTCAAATCCAGATGGCCATACCCAATGATTATCAATATGAGTCCAACTACTTACAAGTCTATCACTAAAATCAAAATATGACCTATGAGCAATGTGAGGTCTAACCTCTAATAGACCTGCGAAGTTATTAAGTCTTATTTGCTTGAAAACAATGAACTCAGGTTTTTTAAATGACTTTCTAATTAAAAATCCAACTTCTGGATTAAATCCTTCTCCAACTTCTGTATAACCTGCATTTATTCTCCAGCCATCCCATGTATAGTTATAAATTAATTTAAATGAATGATCTTGAGAACTTATCCCAGGTGATTGACTTTTAGAAAAAAATCCAGATATATCAGCTTTCTTTCCAAGTGAAATTTTTCCATCTATTGCATAGACTTGATTGAGGTGGTTTGAATTTCCAAATTCATTTTTACCAACATAAATCATTCCAAGTGATGATCTTGAGTTTTTAAAATCATGATTTACTCTAGCAACTGAAAATCTATTTCCATTAATTTGATCAATGGATATTTCATCTGTATTCATAGACAAAAGTCCAATATTTGTACTTCCAATTTTACCTGAAATTCTTCCACCTCCATTTATTGGGACAACTTGACCTTCATCACCAATTCCAATTCTTCTACTAAAAAAAAGATCAATTTCTCCAGGACTACCAACTGAAAACTGACCAGCATTTTCAAGAAAAAAAGCTCTTTTTTCAGGAAAAAATAAATTGAATCTGTCAAGGTTTATTTGTTGTTCATCTACTTCAACTTGAGCAAAATCAGTATTATAAGTTAAGTCAAGAGTTAATCCAGGGGATAAACTATATTTTAAATCAACTCCTGCATCAATATTAGCAGAAACATTTGTATTATCTCTTGTTTTACTATAAGAAGCATTAGAAATTGTATATGGAATAACCTTAAGATTTCTAGGGTTTTTTAAATTAAGACCATTCAACTTACCTGCAATTGATACTCTTTTAATATCAAATCCTAAAGGTAACGATGCCCAATATGAAGTTTCACTATTTTTAGAAATATTTCTTTGAAAATTTATTCCCCAAGTTTTGTTAATTCCTGGGAGAAATCGTATTGATTTAAGTGGTATCTCGAATTCTGCACTCCACCCATAATCACCTTTATTTGTGGCAACAATCCATGATGCATCCCAATTAACATTTGTTCCACCGATTGTTCCACCTTGTTGCCTAGCATTTTGATTAAAATTTCCCACTCCTTCGTTGTCTATTTGAGCATCATACTGCATTCCATCTGCATTTGTTCCGAATAAAAAACCATTTTGAAGATCATTATAGGTATCTATGATAAATAAGAAACTATCTTCATCATTTAGATCTGAGTCCCTTCTCGAGTCTGAAACAACTATTCTAGATGGGTCGCTATCAAAATTAATTACAGATACGAACAAAGATTTGACTGAATAGGCTATTCTAATTTCTGTTTCCTCAGATGATAAAGCACCAAAACTTGGGCTAACTTGAGTCATTGATCTAATGGGACTGATTAAATTCCAAATAGGATCGTTAATAATATTACCATCAATTATAGGCTCTGACTCAAGAAAAGTAATATCTATTTCAGGACGAATTTCATTAAAGTTTACTTGTCCAAAAGAGTTTGAAAAGATTAAACATAAAGTAAAATATAGATAGAAAGGAGATAGTTTTTTCATATCTCCAAGGTAATTATTTTTTAGCTTGCATTAGCTAATTGAATCAAAAAATAAACCTTAACAAACATGACAAAGAGGAATAGCATAAAGAGAATTTCAGGATAAAATTCTTTAGGTATTTTTTTGGGATTTATCACACTGCAAATGTAAATTTTAGTATTAAACTAAAATCAAAAATTTATGTTAATTATTGATAATAAAATAATTAGATTATAAAAATAAATAGTAATTTTCTGAGTATAAATTAGCCTCATGAACAGGTATGGTCAAATAAAAGATTTATTTCTTGGAGATCCAACTCTTTCTATATTCATTTTTGGTGTTTTAGTTACCTTAGTTGTACTAGCGTTTTTAGTATCGTCTACAAAAGAAAAAATATCTTATGATAAAGACTATTATGATCGTCATGGCTCTTTACCAAAAAATTAAATTATTAAAAAAAATAAATATTATAGCAGCTTTATTATTCTCAATCAACTCCTTTTCCCAAGCTCACATTGGAGCGATGGGTTGATACAACTTTGAATCTGAAAATACTCAAGTTGGTGTTGGATTAAATTATATGTTATTACCAAAAGTTTCTGTTGGTGCAATGGCCATGGTTACACCTTTTGAAGATGGTGATGATTATATGATAATGTATAATGCTAAATATAAGATCGGAAACTTTTATTTAGTAGGAGGTTTAATGGACATGAATATGGCTGATGATAGTGACATGAATATGAATATGGGTATGAATATGGGTATG
>JAYNJU010000011.1:17822-23026 GCA_038110465.1 Bacteroidota bacterium
TATGAATATGGGTATGAATATGGGTATGGATATGACGATGGATGGAACTGAACCATACTTTGGATTAGAATACAAGCCTTTTAAAAATAGAATGTTAAAGGTATACTATAATCATTCAGACATGATGAAATCATTTGGTATTATGATGCCAATTTTTAATCTTGGAAAAAAGATGAATCATAGCATGCACATGGATCATTAGTATTATCTATAAAATTTTTATAATGGGTAAAGTCAAACTGATTTTACCCATTTTTTTTAAAATTTAGCAAACTATAATCTTAATACAATTAATATATTTGTCTATAAACCAATTTTTATGAAAAATTTATTAATTCTAGCTTCCCTATTAGGTTCTTTCTTTTATTCTCAAAGTCAATCTACAGTAGTATATGACATTCCTTCATTATCTGATAAGGTTTCAGTTTTAAGGGCTGTTAGTGGTGGTCCTGGTGGTGGAAATATTGGAGTATATAAATCAAGTGATGGTTTTATTTTGATCGATGATCAATTTGAAGTTAATGAAGTAAAAATTTTAGAAGCTTTAAAATCAATTGCAGATTTACCAGTTAAGTTAATTATAAATACACATTATCATGGTGATCATACAGGAGGAAATATAGTTTTTGGAAAACAAAATATTCCAATCTATGCTCATTCAAATGTGCGAAAAAGATTAAACAGAGATACTAATCAATTCGGAAGGTACGCGAGACTTGTAAAAAAATATCCACAAGAGGCATTACCAACTACTACATATTCAAAACATATGATTTTATACGATGATTTTGAGGAGATTAATCTTTATTTCTTTGGTAATGGTCATACAGATGGTGATACTATAATTTTTTTTAAAAACGACAACATAATTCATGCTGGTGATACTTTTACTGTTGGAGGCTATCCTTATATAGATATAGATAACGGAGGAAGGTTAGGGGGGTTAATAAATATTTTAAATATGATTATATCATTATCAGATGAGAATACAAAAATAATACCAGGGCATGGAGATATTTCTAGTGTTAGTGATGTATCAAAAAGAAGGAATATCCTTAAAATATTTTATGAAGAGGCTGAAAAAGGTTTTCAAAGTGGACTATCAGTTGAAGAAGTATTAAATAATATACCTTACGATTTAGGAGGAAATAAACTACAATTTATAAAGGATATTTACTACGAGTTATCAATCAATTAAAAATTAAATATGAAAAAAATAATCATCCTTTTTTCTCTACTAATTATTTCGTGTCAGCAAACTAATGATATTGATTCTAAAGTCAGTAAGCTATTAAGTCAAATGACCATTCAAGAAAAGATTGGTCAAATGAATCAATATAATGGATTCACAAATTTTACTGGCCCTGCTCCTGAGGGTGGAGATGAAAAAAACAAATATGATAATATAAAAAATGGTTTAGTTGGCTCAATGCTTAATGTTAGAGGAGTAGATGAAGTAAGAGCCGTTCAGCGACTTGCTGTTGAAGAATCAAGATTAGGAATTCCTATAATTTTTGGATTTGATGCTATCCATGGTTATAAAACTACTTTTCCTATTCCTCTTGCTGAATCTGCTAGTTGGAATCTAGATTTAATCGAAAAATCTGCTAGACTTACTGCCAAAGAGTCTGCTGCAGCGGGAATAAATTGGACGTTTGCTCCAATGGTAGATATAACTAGAGATGCTAGATGGGGACGAGTTATGGAAGGTGCTGGAGAAGATCCTTATTTGGGAAGTTTAATTGCAGCTGCAAGAGTTAAAGGCTTTCAAGGGAGTGACCTTTCTTCAGAGGAAACAATTGCTGCTACTGCCAAACATTTCGCTGCATATGGTTTCTCAGAATCTGGTAAAGATTATAATACTGTTGATATAGGAATTAATACTCTTTATAATATTGTTCTACCTCCTTTCAAGGCAAGTTTAGAAGCAGGAGTTAAAACATTTATGAACTCTTTCAATGATTTAAATGGTATACCTGTAACTGCAGATAAGTTTTTACAAAGAGAAATTCTTAAAGGTGATTGGGATTTTGATGGATTTATCGTTTCTGATTGGGGGTCAATTAGAGAAATGATTGATCATGGCTATGCAAAAGACAGAAAAAATGCTGGTGAACTGGCTTTAAATGGAGGCTCAGACATGGATATGGAGTCATATATCTACCTGGAATATTTAGAGGAACTAATAAATGAAGGCAAAGTTAAAATGAGTCAGATTGATGATGCAGTTTCAAGAATTTTAAAGGTAAAATATGAATTAGGGCTATTTGAGGATCCCTATAAATATCTTGATAAAGAGAGGGAGGCAAGTGTAATTGGATCAAAAGAGATTTTAGATGCTACTTATGAGGTTGCTCAAAATTCAATTGTGCTATTAAAAAATGAAAATAATATACTGCCACTAAAAAAGAGTGGTCTAAGTATTGCACTTATAGGTCCTTTAGCTGATGATAAAAATAGTCCACTAGGAAATTGGAGAATTGCAGCTGATAATAATTCAGCTATTTCAGTTAAAGAGGGTATGGAAAATTACGATGGAAATAAAATAACTCATTCTATCGGAGTAAGATTAATTAATAAAGTTCCTGATGGATTCCATGAGGAGGTTTCAATTAATGAAACTGATAAATCAGGAATTTCAGATGCTAAAAGAATTGCCAGAAATGCTGATGTAGTAGTCATGGTTTTAGGAGAATATGGATTCCAATCTGGTGAAGCGAGAAGTAGGGCAAAACTTGATCTTCCAGGCCTTCAACAAGAACTTCTTGAAGAAGTTTATTCAGTAAACAAAAACATAGTACTAGTTTTAATGAATGGAAGACCCCTTGTTTTGAATTGGCATGAAGAAAATCTTCCTGCAATAGTTGAGGCATGGCATTTAGGCTCTTCAAGTGGATCTGCAATAGCTAGTGTTTTATATGGAGATTTTAATCCAAGTGGCAAATTACCTATGTCATTTCCAAGAAGTGTTGGTCAACTTCCTTTATACTATAACTATAAAAGTACTGGAAGGCCAGGAATAGATGGAGTGGACCCTGGCAGTGTATTTTGGTCACACTATATTGATGAGCTTAACTCACCTTTATATCCATTTGGTTTTGGACTTAGTTATTCTGAATTTATTATCTCAGATGTTAAATTAAGTTCCAATGAATTAAAATCTGGAGAGTCAATACAAGCAACTATTGAGATAACTAATACAAGTAATATAAAAGGTAGAGAAGTGGTTCAATTATATATTCAAGATAAGTATGCAAGTACTACAAGGCCTGTTAAAGAATTAAAAGGTTTTGAGCTGGTTGACCTTAATCCTGGAGAAACAAAAGCTATTAATTTTACTATTGATGAGAAAATGCTAGAGTTTTATAATGCTTCAAATCAATGGATAGCGGAACCGGGTGAATTTAATCTATATATAGGAAATAGTTCCTCAACAAAGAACGCTGTAAGCTTTAGTTTTATTGATTAATTCAGTTTTTGTTAAATTTAAGTATGAAAAAAATACTTTTTTTAGCAATTTTCATTGTTGGATGTGGTAATGAAATTTACTATTTAGATAGTTATAATTTTAGCCAATCAGATGAATATCCGTATGAGACTAAACAGTTAGAATCTTCCGAATTAAACTTAGCGCATATTGAAGCTTATGAGTTAATTGCACAAGAAATTATAAGTGTTTATTCAAACGCAATTAAAATTGATAATAATCTTGGTGGAGTAGATAATGAAATTAAAGCGCTTGAGTTTTTAAATCTTGCAATGTATAATTATGAGATATATACAGTCAATAGAGAGAGGATGAAAATTAATGTTACTGACAAGGATTTTGAAAGAAAAAATGAACTGAAAGATAGTATTTTAAATAAATCTAGGATTAAACAAGAATCTGAAAAACTAATAAATTAAAATGAAAAATTTTTTTAAATGGAGACTAGACTGGATAAAGAAAAATCCAGTTTTATCAACGAGAATTGCTTTTATCAAAGGAGTTGTTTTTACAATCATTTTTTATGAGTTTATTAAAAATAATCTATGAATTTCACAGTAACTGACTATACTGCTTTTGCTATTTGGATTTTTATAAGTTTTGTTATCTCTTATTTACTAGTTTCTAGATTTAAACTTTTCCAAGGTGACAAAAAAGCTCAAATAGCATTAACTATAGGTCTTATTCTAGGACACCTTCTATATCTTATTTGGAAAGGTTTTTTTCTATCAATCATATAACATTAGTTGTTCATAACTTAGAATAACTTTATGATTATCAATCAGTTAATTTTATTAAATTAATACATATTTAAAAACCTTCATATGGATAAACTATTAAATATGTTGCTTGATTTACCTAAAACGGTAAATGAGAAACTACCTAAGAATTGTTTTAATGAAATGATGAACAATTCTGAAACTTCCATGAAATCATGGACTGGAACTGCATTCAAGGTTGGCGCTCTTGTTTTGTTAGTTGTAACTTTAATATCAGTAATAACTGTGGGAATGGACACTATGAATGGAAGTAGTGGAATGGGACAAGTTTCTGCAGTTATCTGTATGTTAATTTTGGTCTATGCTGCTTTTCCAATTGCTCATGTTGTTAGATCTGCTGGTGATAGTCTTTCATCTTCAAAAAGTAAATCAGTAGATTTTATTTTTAGAGACTTTGTAACAGAAAATATTAAAGCTCTAGGGCATATAACTGCTCTGGTTGCTTTATTTGGTGCAATTTGCTCTACAGTTGGATGGGTTTTAAACTCAGATGGCATGACTATGAATGTTGATCTTTATGGTGGAATGGCTTATGCTTATGCACTGCCAATAGATGCTACTGCAACATTCTTAGAAATGATAAGATTAGACTTTGTTGGAGGAGTTTTAAGTGACTTCTTTAATTGGGACTTAACTGGATCTGAAGCAACTGGCTATACTATCGATGGTTTAGTTGCTGTTGGATGGGAATATGTTCAAGTAATTCTAATTCTTGCAAAATTATATTTAGCTCTAGCTATTTATCATTTTTTCTATGGTGTTTTATCCACTTTAACTAAGTGGTTTAAAAGTCCTTATTTACCATTTAAGAATTCATAGTACCAAAATTAATTATTGTTAAAAGCCTCATTCAATTGAGGCTTTTTTTATTTTTATACATATTAAGTGATATGCATGAAATTATTCAAAGAAATTTTTTTATTTTTTTTTATTTTCTT
>JAYNJU010000012.1:0-3641 GCA_038110465.1 Bacteroidota bacterium
AAATTAAACCAGCTGAAGTATCAGCATTATTAAAAAAACAATTAGAGTCAGCAGATATTAAATCTTCTTTTGATGAAATAGGAACTGTACTTGAAGTAGGAGACGGTATTGCCAGAGTTTATGGGCTTACAAATGCTCAGTACGGTGAGCTTGTTTCATTTGAGAATGGTCTTCAAGGAATGGTTCTAAACCTTGAGGAAGATCATGTAGGTGTTGTACTTTTTGGTACTTCAAAAGAGGTAAAAGAAGGAGATAATGTTAAAAGGACTAATCAAATTGCGTCAATTAAAGTAGGAGATGGAATATTAGGAAGAGTAGTTGATACACTTGGAAATCCTATTGATGGAAAAGGACCAATTGAAGGAGAACTTTTTGATATGCCAATAGAAAGAAAAGCTCCTGGAGTTATTTTTAGACAACCAGTAAATGAGCCTTTACAAACAGGTATTAAATCAATTGATGCAATGATTCCAATTGGAAGAGGCCAGAGAGAGCTTGTAATTGGTGATAGACAGACTGGAAAAACAACTGTTTGTATAGATACAATTCTAAATCAAAAAGAATTTTACGATGCAGGAAATCCTGTTTTTTGTATTTATGTTGCTATAGGACAAAAAGCTTCAACAGTTGCTGCTATAGCAAAAACACTTGAAGATAGAGGAGCACTAGCATACACTACTATTGTAGCTGCTAATGCTTCAGACCCAGCCCCCATGCAAGTATTTGCACCTTTTGCAGGAGCATGTATAGGTGAATTTTTTAGAGATACTGGAAGACCTGCTCTTATTATTTATGATGACTTATCTAAACAAGCTGTTGCATACAGAGAGGTTTCATTATTATTAAGAAGACCTCCAGGTAGAGAAGCATATCCAGGTGATGTTTTCTATCTTCATTCAAGATTACTTGAAAGATCTGCAAAGATTGTTAATGATGATAAAGTAGCAAGTGACATGAATGATTTACCTGAATCTTTAAAATCTAAAGTTAAAGGAGGAGGTTCTCTTACAGCACTTCCAATAATAGAAACCCAAGCAGGTGATGTTTCTGCATATATCCCAACAAACGTAATATCTATTACTGATGGTCAGATTTTCCTAGAGTCAGACCTTTTTAATTCTGGAGTTAGACCAGCGATTAATGTTGGTATTTCAGTTTCAAGAGTAGGAGGCTCGGCTCAAATAAAGTCCATGAAAAAAGTTGCAGGTACTCTTAAATTAGATCAAGCCCAGTATAGGGAATTAGAAGCATTTTCTAAATTTGGGTCTGATTTAGATGCCGCTACACTAAATGTTATAGAAAAAGGAAGGAGAAATGTTGAGATTTTAAAACAAAATCAAAACGATCCATTTCAAGTAGAAGACCAAGTTGCAATTATTTATGCTGGCTCACAAAACTTACTTAAAGATGTTCCAGTTGAAAAAGTTAAAGCTTTTGAAGAAGCTTTTTTAAATGACCTAAGAAAAAATAACAAGAAACTTTTAGCTGAATTAAAGGCTGGAAATATATCAGATAAAGAAACAGAGGAAATTAAAAAAGTTGCTGAAAAGATAGCCAAAACGTTTTAGTAAATGTCAGGATTAAAAGAAATAAGAAATAGAATAAGCTCCGTCTCTTCAACAATGCAGATTACTAATGCCATGAAAATGGTTTCAGCTGCTAAGCTTAAGAAGGCTCAAGACTCTATTTCTGCAACTTTACCTTATTCTAACAAGCTTTCTGAGTTAATTAAAAGTATTTCATCTTCTTTAGATTCTGATGATTCAAATTCATTATTTGAAAAAAGAATTGAAAAAAATATTTTAATTGTTGCAATTACATCTAATAAAGGTCTCTGCGGTGGATTTAATTCTAACATCATTAAAGAAGTTAATAACTTTAAAAAAGAAAATGACTCAAAAAATATTGACGTACTTGCTATAGGAAAAAAGGGGAATGATATTCTTAAAAAGACTAATAATGTAATTAGCTCCCATAATGAGGTATATGATGACTTTAATTACACATCTATTAAAACAATAGCTGAAAATATTATGACTAAATTTTCAGATAAAGAATATGATCAAGTTATCCTTATCTATAATCATTTTAAAAATGCTGCAACTCAAATTGTAATAAAAGAACAGTATTTGCCTATATCTGAAGATAAAGAAAATGAAAACGATATTCAAGGTGACTATATTTTTGAGCCAAATAAATCTAAAATTCTAAATGAATTAATTCCTAAGTCTTTATCTATTCAATTATATAAAGCTATTTCGGACTCAATAGCAGGTGAGCATGGTGCAAGAATGACAGCAATGCACAAAGCAACAGATAACGCATCTGAATTACGAGATCAGCTTAAGCTTACATATAATAAAGCTAGACAGACTGCAATTACTAATGAAATTCTTGAAATCGTTGGTGGTGCAGAAGCATTAAACGCATAGTACTTTTAACCCATACACTTTTTGTATTTTTGATGTAAATTATCTAAATGAAGATATTTATTCCAATGGCAGGAAAAGGCACCAGGCTTAGACCTTTTACACTTACAACTCCTAAGCCTCTAATTAAAATTATTGATAAACCTATAGTAGAACACTTAATTGATCAAATCACATCTACTGTTAAAGTTCAAATTGAAGAGATTATTTACATTCTTGGAGATGAAAATTATTTTAATTCAGAAGTTGTAGATTCATTAAAAGATATTTCTAAAAAATATAATGCGGATACAAAAGTTTATAGACAGCTAGAGCAAAAAGGAACAGGACATGCAATTATGTGTGCAAAGAATTCACTAAAAGGACCAGCTGTTATAGCTTATGCTGATACTATGATTCAAGGAGATATAGAAATTGATCCAAATATTGATGGGAGTATTTGGGTAAAAAAAGTTAAAAATCCTGAGGCATATGGGGTAGTTAAGCTTGACAGTCAAAGTAAGATAATTGAACTAGTGGAGAAGCCTTTGAACTTTATAACTGACTTAGCAGTTGTTGGAATTTATTATTTTAAGGAAATAGAAATTCTTAGAAATTATCTAGAGATTCATCTTCAAGAAAAATTACCACATGGGCAAGAGTATCTTTTAAATTATGGTATTGAAAAGATGATTGAAAATAATTATACTTTCATGCCTAAAGAAATTGAAAAATGGATGGATTGTGGTACGCCAAAACTTTTATTAGAATCTGCTAAAACTATCATGGATTCCTCAACTATATTTAATAAAACAATTCATGATGATGTAACAATAGTAGAGCCTGTATTTTTAGGAATTAACACTAAAATCAGAAATTCAGTTATTGGCCCTTATGTTAGTATAGGAAGAGGTTGTCAAATAGAGAACTCGACATTAAAAAACACATTAATATATGACAGTGTTAAGGTTATAAATTCTAAGCTTGAAGATTCAATTGTTGGTTCAAATTCAGAATATGAAGGTGAAGGATCAGAAGTTTATTTAGGAGATAATACAAAAATGTAAATAATGATACTCAAAAAAAGATACGTATTTATATTCTTTTTCATAATTATTTTTATGAACGCTTGTTCATCAAAAAAAACAATTACAAGTACCTTTCCAATAGATAATATAGAAAGTTCTGAATTAATTAAAAGTATTAGTAAATCATCACTAAATTTCAATAATT
>JAYNJU010000012.1:3741-16849 GCA_038110465.1 Bacteroidota bacterium
GAAAGTTCTGAATTAATTAAAAGTATTAGTAAATCATCACTAAATTTCAATAATTTTAGGCACAGACTTAAGGCGGAATTTAATAATGGTAAATCTGTCCAAACTGTAATTGTAGATTTAAGAGCTTCAGAAAATGAGGTAATATGGATGAGCGCTTCAATGATTGTTCCAATTGCAAAAATTCTGATTACTGATGATAATCTAGTTTTTTACGAAAGGTTTCAAAAAACATATATAAATCAAGAATTAAATGAAATTAAAGATTTAATTGGAATTAACTCTCCAGTAAAATTATTTCAAAATTTATTTTATGGAGAGCCACTTTTGGATATCACAAAAGGTGAATGGAAAAGAATAGATAATCCAAATTTTTATGTTTTACAATCTACTGAGGGAATACAAAACACTATTTTTATTAATCCTGAAAACTTTGAGCTTACACAACAAAGGATTTATTTGCCATTAATATCATCATTAGTAACTATATCATATAGTAACTATAAAACATTTGAGGAAAAATCTATTCCAACAAATGTCAATATTTCATCTATGAGAGGAAGTGAGATCATCTCAATTAATCTTGAATTCTCTCAATTTGACTTTCCTGAAAATTTAACTTTTCCAATGGAAATTCCAGAAAACTATAATAGTAAGAGCATAAATGATATTATTCAATAGATTATTTTATGTTTTTTTATTAATTGGGTTCTTGCCTGTAAATGCTCAAAACTATAAAGAGAAACAAAAACAGTTAGAAGCTCAAAAAATTTCAATTAAAAAAGAAATTGATCAAATTAATAGTCTAATTGAATCTTCAAAAAAAACATCTAAAAATCTTGCAAATGAACTAGAAGATCTTCAGCTTAAAATTTCAGCAAGAGATAAGCTAATACAAATAAATAATTCACAATTAAATAACCTTAATAATATTATAGACAATCAAAATGAAAGAATTTTAAATCTTCAAAACAACTTGGAAAGGTTAAAAAGCGAATACTCAAAAATAATTTTAAGTTCATACAAAAAGAAATCACCTGAATTGAAGCTTATGTTCCTTTTTGCCTCAGAAAACATCAATCAAGCATTTAATAGATTTCAATATTTCAAACAATATTCTAAGTATAGAAAAAAACAGGGAGAAAAAATTCAAAACACTCAAATTGAAATTTCAAAAAGTATAGACAGTTTGGAAATAAGAAAAAAAGAAAGACAGCTAATCCAAAATGAAAATCAAAGTGTAAAATCAACTTTGATAAATGAACAAAATCAACAGAATAGACTTTTTAATAATTTATTAAAAGAGCAAAAGAACTATGTCTCTGAAATAAATAAAAAAGAAAAGCAAGCAAAACTTATTGAAAATGAAATTCAAAATCTAATTAGACTTGCTATAGCAGAAACAAATAATAATAGCTCAAACAGCTTTGCTTTAACTCCTGAAGGAAGATTAATTTCCTCAAATTTTGAATCGAATAAAGGGCGATTACCTTGGCCTGTAAAATCTGGAGTTATTACAAGAAGATTTGGAACACAGCCTCATCCAATAGTAAAAACTACTACAATAAATAGTAATGGAATATCAATTACTACTTCTCCAAACTCGATTGCTTATTCAGTATTTGATGGAGAGGTGCTTTCTGTCTATGGATTTTCTGGAGGTAACCCTGGAGTTCTAATTAGACATGGTAAATATATTTCTAACTATCAAAACCTTTCTACAATTTTTGTTAAAAAGGGAGATAAAATTAAAGCAAATGAAGAAATCGGAATTATATTCACCAACTCATCTAATGGAAAAACTATTTTAAAGTTTAACATTTTTAATGAGCTAAAACCTGAAAATCCAAGCAATTGGCTAGATAGGTAATTTTAATTTTCTATAAGAAGCCAAGCATCTTCTCCTTTTAATCTAATTTCTGAAATAAGAGATAGTGCTTGCTCTCTAGATTCTAATCTTCCATATGCAACTCTAAATAAACCTTTAGGATTTATAGAAGTATATGATGCTTGATAACCCTTATTAATTAAATCATTTAGATGTTGCTGAGCATTAATTTTTGATCTAAACGCACCAGCAATCACACTATAATATGTTCTGTCCTCATTTAACTTAGGAGGGCTAACATTAAGATTAATTTTTGGTAATTGTCCAATATTAAATGTAGCCGATTGCACATTTTCTAAAATTTTATCTTGAGCTATTGCTATATTTTTTAATCTTTCGTTATTAATAAAGCCATTATAGGTTTCATAGCTGAAATATCCTATACCAAGAGTAAATATAAAAATAGCAGCATATCTAATAAATGAATTCAAACTTGAAGAAACTGGAGTCTCTGATTTTGGAACCACACTAAGAATAGGATTTTTACTAAATGATTCAAGACCAAATGAATTAGAGCTAAAGTTTGATAATAAGTTTGGACTAAAAACTATATTATTTTCATCAGAAATTTGAAATACACCTAATTTCTCAATTTCTACTGAACCAGATTTAAATAATTTTGTTTGAAATGCGTCAACCTCTTCTTTAATAAACCTTAAAGAGTCTTTATAAGAAATATCTCTTTTCCTTGATACATGCTTAACAAGCAATCCATCATTTTCATTTAACATAGAGTTAAAAGAAACTGTTTTTTTTGGTGGATAGAAAACACTACCCTCAATGTATGCTGAATGACTTTTTAAAATAAAAGCACCAAATCCTGGAACGATAACACAGTCATTTTGATATAATAACTCTTGAGTTTCAATAAAAATAGTCATTAGGTAAATTTAAAAAAAAACTATTAAAACCCAAGTCGAGATCTGACTCTTTTAAGAACTTTTTGAGAAATTTCTCTAGCTTTTAAAGAACCTTCAATTAATAGTTTTTCAACATCTTCTTTGT
Source organism: Bacteroidota bacterium (assembly GCA_038110465.1). Lineage (GTDB taxonomy): Bacteria > Bacteroidota > Bacteroidia > Flavobacteriales > Flavobacteriaceae > Marisimplicoccus. Next base: position 6,632 of record JAYNJU010000012.1, read on the forward strand.
TTTGTTGCAGCTCAAAAAAAGTCTTTCTGTTATCTGAAAATCTTTTAAGTATTTCTTGAAATAAAATTTCTTTAGCTTCTCCATATCCCATTCCTCCATCTTCATATTTTTTCCTTAATGCTTTAATATCATCATTCCCTGCAATTAACTTATAAAGTTTAAACACATTACAATCATCAGGATTCTTTGGCTCATCAACAGATAAAGTATTTGTTTTTATTTTCATTATCTGTTTTCTTAATTTATTATCATCCAGGAAAATATCTATTGTGTTACCTTTTGATTTACTCATTTTTTGACCATCAGTACCTATTATATAATTTGAGTTTTTTTGAATATTTGCCTTAGGAATAACAAATGTTTCACCCATAGTTTTATTAAACTTGATTGCCACATCTCTGGTAATTTCCAAGTGTTGAAGTTGATCTTTTCCCACAGGCACAATATCAGCATCATAAAGTAAGATATCAGCAGACATTAACATTGGATAGTAGAATAATCCTGAATTAACTTCTTTTAAATTTTGAGATTTATCTTTAAATGAGTGAGCCAATTTTAATCTCTGATATGAAAAAAAACAACTAAGATACCATGCTAATTCTGTAACTTCAGGAACATCACTCTGTCTAAAAAAACAAGTTTTTTGAGGATCTAAATTAAAAGCTAACCAGGTTGCAGCTGTTGCAAAAGTATTTTGGCTTAATATTTTCTCATCTTTTATTTGAGTTAATGAATGCATGTTAGCTATAAATAAGAATGATTCATCATTAGAGTCATTGGCCATTTTTATAGCAGGCATAATTGCTCCCAGAATATTTCCTAGGTGGGGCGTACCAGTTGATTGAATTCCTGTGAGTATTTTGGACATCTAAAAAGTTTATCAAACAAAGATATTTTTTTTATATGTTGAAACAAAATACCATTAACTTTGGTTGTCTTGAAAAAAAGTAAATGATAAAAAATTTTTTATTACAATTAGGTAGATTTTGGTTTTATTTTTTGGCCGGAATACAAGTTGTAATTTATTTCCCCTTTTTATTTATAATTCTTCTGTTTCCTAATGCTTATTCAATTCTTTTTTGGATCGCGCGAAATCTATGGGCACGTATTACTTTGTATGGCTCAGGTTACTTTATCAAAATAGAAAATAAAGAAAGACTTAAGTCAGAAAACAGCTCTATGTTAATTGCCAATCATACAAGCTATATGGACATCTTCCTAATGTTACTTGTATCAAAAAAACCATTTGTCTTTGTTGGTAAAAAAGAATTATCAGAAATACCAATCTTTGGCTATATATATAAACGCGCAGCAATCTTGGTTGACAGATCTGACTCTTCCAGTAGATATGCTGTTTATGAAAAAGCTAATGATGTATTAAAAAAAGGTTATAATGTTTGTGTTTTCCCAGAAACACACTATTTGGATGATACTATCCTTCTTGGAGATTTTAAAAGAGGGGCTTTTAAAATTGCCATTGAAAATAATTTAACAATTATTCCTATGGTATTTTATGATTGTAAGCTAAAACACCCTTGGTATCCAAAATTTGGAAAATTAGGTGAGTTAAGAGTTAAAGTATTAAATAAGATTACTGTTGATAACTTGAAAGAAAAAGACATAGAGAATTTAACTGCCAAGGCTTACAACTTAATTAAAAAAGAGTTAGAGAGCGACCCTAAAGGCTCAGCTTTTGAAGCAATTGATAAATGGAAAGAAATTCTATATTAAGAGTCCTTAATTTGCTCTAAAATTTTTTGCTCTAATTCCTCCATTAATTCGGGGTTGTCTTTTAATATTGACTTTACAGAGTCTCTTCCTTGTCCAAGTTTACTTCCCCCATAACTAAACCAAGACCCGCTCTTTTCAATAATATCAAGTTCTACCCCAAGATCTAATACTTCTCCAGTTTTTGAAATTCCTTCTCCATACATAATATCAAATTCTGCAGTTTTAAATGGAGGAGCAACTTTATTTTTAACAATTTTAACTCTTGTTTTATTCCCTAACACACCACCCTCTGTATCTTTTATTTGAGTAGACTTTCTAATGTCTATTCTAACCGATGCATAAAATTTAAGAGCATTACCTCCAGTTGTAGTCTCAGGATTACCAAACATAACACCTATCTTTTCTCTTAATTGATTGATGAAAAATACTGTACAGTTTGTTCTGCTTATAGATGAAGTAAGCTTTCTTAATGCTTGTGACATTAATCTAGCATGAAGCCCCATTTTAGAGTCTCCCATTTCACCTTCAATTTCACTTTTTGGAGTCAATGCTGCTACTGAATCTATAACTAAAACATCAACCGCTCCGGATCTAATAAGGTTATCAGCAATTTCAAGAGCTTGCTCTCCATTATCTGGCTGGGAAATAACAAGCTCTCCTAAATCAACGCCTAACTTTTCAGCATAAAATCTGTCAAAAGCATGTTCTGCATCAATAAATGCTGCAATCCCTCCAGCCTTTTGACACTCTGCAATTGCATGTAGTGTTAAAGTTGTTTTACCAGATGATTCAGGACCATAAATCTCAATAACTCTACCCTTTGGATAACCTCCAATACCAAGAGCTATATCTAAACCAATTGAACCAGAAGAAACAAATTCAATCTTTTCTATAGTTTGATCTCCAAGCCTCATTACAGAACCTTTTCCGTATGTTTTATCAAGTTTATCTAAGGTTAATTTTAAAGCTTTAAGTTTGGAATCTTTTGGATCAGACATATTGAGACATTTATCACTAAAGTAATATTTTTTATATTTATATTTTACCAAACTATGAGAAAAATATTAATAACTATAGCTATACTTTTAACTGCTAACTTAACCTCACAAAATATTCTTCCTTTAAAAGAAAGAGCAGAATTTATAAATAAACTTCAGCAAGAAAGATTTAATAATTTACTTCCACAATTAATGTCTAAAACAAACATTGATATGTGGGTTATAATTGCAAGAGAGTATAATGAGGACCCAATTGTAAAAACTATGCTTCCACCGACATGGTTGAATGCCAGAAGAACTACTATTTTAGTTTTTTCGTTAGATAAATTAACTAATGACTTTGAATCTGTTGCAATAACAAGGTATGCTTTTGGTGATAATATACCTTCTATATGGGATAAAGAGAAAGAGCCTAATCAATGGAAAGCATTAAGAGATTATGTAGTTAAAAAAAATCCAAACAAAATTGGAATTAACACTTCTAGCTATGAGTCATTAGCTGATGGATTAAGTAAATATCACTTTGATCAACTTTATAATGTATTACCCTCAAAATTTCAAAATAGAATTGTTTCTGCTGAAGATCTTGCAATAGCATGGATAGAGACAAGAACCGATTTAGAAATGACTGTTTTTTCTCAATTAGTTGAAATTAGTAGCTCTATAATTAGAGATGCATTTTCAACAAAAGTTATTACTCCTGGAGTAACAACTACAGATGATGTTGTATGGTGGATGAGGGAAAGAGTTATTGAACTTGGCTTAGATACTTGGTTCCATCCAACAGTAGACGTTCAAAGACAAGATGATAGCGATTTATATGCTTTTGATAATAAGTCAAAGTTTGATATTATTCAACCAGGAGATTTACTTCATTGTGATTTTGGAATAAGTTATTTAAGCTTAAATACTGATACTCAAGAATTAGGATACGTTTTAAAGCCTGGAGAAAAAAAAGCTCCTGATTTTTTAGTTAATGCTTTAAAGGAAGGAAATAGAGTTCAAGATATTTTTACTAATAATTTTAAAGAAGGAGTTACGGGAAATGAAATTCTAAAAAAATCTTTAGAACAAGGAAAATCAGAAGGACTAAGGCCGGCAATTTATACCCATCCCCTTGGAACATATGGCCACTCTGCTGGAACAACCCTTGGAATGTGGGATTCTCAGAATGGAGTTCCATTTACAGGCGATCACCCTCTTCAGCTTAATACAGCTTACGCTATTGAATTAAACACAACTGTATTTGTTCAAGAATGGAATAAAGATATCAGAATCATGCTGGAGGTGCCAGGGTTTTTTGGAAAAGATGGTTTTAGATATGTAAATGGAAGACAAACCGAATTACTTTTAGTTGGCACAAAACAGGAGGGCCTTGATGACTGAAAAAGAAAAAATGTTGTCTGGTGAAAACTATTTTGCTAGAGATCCAGAATTACTTGAAATTCATAAAAGATGTAGACAACTTTTGTCAAAATTAAATTCTTCTCAAGCATTAAATCAAGAAGAAAGGAAGATAATTCTTGATAATTTGTTGAGTAATATAGATGAAAATGTATGGATTGAGTCACCTTTTTTCTGTGATTATGGCATTAATATTTCAATTGGAAAAAATACATTTATAAATTTTAACTGTGTATTTATTGATAATAATTTAATCACTATAGGATCAAATGTTTTAATTGGCCCAGGCGTGCACCTATATGCTGTATCTCATCCCTTAGAATATAAAAAAAGAATCAAAGATAATGGAGATTATATTACATTTTCTAAACCTATAACTATAGAAGATAATGTATGGATTGGAGGTAATACTACTATTTGTCAAGGAGTTAAAATAGCTAAAAATTCTACTATTGGTGCTGGTAGTTTAGTTTTAAAAGATATTCCAGAGGGTGTCCTAGCTTACGGAAATCCATGTAAGGTCATTAAAAAGTTGTAATTTCGCATTCTATTATAGTATAGCATGCAACTGTACAATAAACTTAGTGCTGAGCAACGCTCAAAAATAATTGATTCTACTTCACAAGAAAGAGTCACCTTATCCTTTTATAAGTATTTTAATATAGGTAATCCACATTTATTCAGAGACCATCTTTTTATTACTTGGTCTAAAATTGATGTTTTAGGTAGAATTTATATAGCAAAAGAAGGAATAAACGCACAGCTTTCTTTACCAAAAGAATTATTTGAAGAATTCAAACAATCTATTGAAAATATAATTCCCTTAAAGGGAATCAGACTTAACATTGCAATTGAGCACAATAATAAATCTTTTTTAAAGCTTACAATAAAAATTAGAAACAAGATTGTTGCTGATGGATTAAATGATAAATCTTTTGATGTAACAAATATTGGAAAGCATCTTGATGCAAAAACATTTAATGAATTATTGGAGAATGAAAACACTGTTTGTATAGATATGAGAAATCATTATGAAAGTGAAATAGGGTTTTTTAAAGGAGCGATTAAACCAAATGTTGATACTTTTCGTGAGTCATTGAAATTAATAGATGATGAAATTGAGAAACATGGAACTAGTAAAAACTATTTGATGTATTGTACTGGAGGAATTAGATGTGAAAAAGCAAGTGCCTACCTAAAACATAAGGGTCTTAAAAATGTTTTTCAATTAGAAGGAGGAATAATTGAATATACTAGACAGGTAAAAGAAAATAATTTAACGAATAATTTTATTGGTAAAAACTTTGTATTCGATGAAAGAAGGGGAGAAAGGGTATCTAAAGAAATAGTTGCAAATTGTCATCAATGTGGAACCCCATGTGATGATCACGTTAACTGTGCTAATGAGTCATGTCACCTTTTATTTATACAGTGTCATAATTGTAAAGTTGATATGAACAATTGTTGCTCCAATGAATGCATGCAGATAATTGAACTCCCTGTTAAAGAACAAAAAAGATTAAGAAAAGGCAAGCACAACAGTAATAAAATATTTAAAAAAGGAAGGTCTCCAAAACTAAAATATAAACTGAGTTAAATTGAAAAAATTACATATTATAAGGTTACTATGGATTTCCATAATTATTGGAATGATATCTTTTTTTGGATTATTTATTCTGGCAGGAAATGGAGCTTTTGGAGAAATGCCTCAGTTTGAACAGCTAGAGAATCCCAATACAAACTTAGCAACTCAAATAATTTCTGCTGATGGAGAGGTTCTTGGAAAATATTACTTCAATGATAATAGAACTCCAATCACTTTTGATGAGCTTCCAAAAAATTTAGTAGATGCATTAATTGCTACAGAAGATGAAAGATTTTATGATCATCCAGGCATAGATGTTAGGTCTACACTTAGAGCTATTGCTTTTCTTAATACAAGAGGAGGAGCTAGCACAATATCTCAGCAATTAGCAAGACAGCTATTTGTAGGAGTAAGATCTAGAAATATTATTCAGGCCGTTCTTCAAAAAGCTAAAGAATGGGTATTAGCTCTACAAATAGAGAAAAGGTATACCAAAAATGAAATTATAGCTATGTATTTAAATATCTACGATTTCAATAATACAGCAGATGGAGTAAGATCAGCTTCCAAAATTTATTTTAACAAATCACCGGATAGTCTTTTAATAGAGGACGCTGCTATGTTGGTAGGGATGTTAAAAAACTCTTCACTATACAATCCACTTAGAAGGCCTGAGCTTGTAATTGAAAGAAGAAATGTTGTATTCCAACAGATGTTTAGAAATAAAATGATCAATAAACAAGAAAGAGATTCACTCTCGTTACTTCCTTTAAATATTGATTATACTCCTGAGTCTCATAGAGAAGGACTGGCTACATATTTCAGAGCATATTTACAAGAATTCATGAATCAATGGTTAAGAGAAAACCCAAAAGAAGATGGATCAAGATATAATCTTTATCGAGATGGCTTAAGAATTTATACAACCATAGATTCAAGATTACAAACACTAGCAGAACAATCTGTAAATGATCACATGAAAAACCTGCAAGCAGAATTTTTTAACCAAAATATAAAATCAGATGATAATCCTACACCGCCATTTCGAGATTTAAGAGAGGGTCAAGTTGATACGCTGATAAAATTATCTGCAATGAGATCAGAGAGATGGAGGAAAATGAGATTACTTGGAATCGAAGAAGATGAAATTTGGGATACATTTCAAGTAGCTACCCCTATGAAGATTTTTTCATGGGATGGAGAGATAGATACTATTATGAAACCAATTGATTCAATTAGATACTATAAGTCTTTCTTAAGGGCTTCAATGATGTCCATGGAGCCCCAAACGGGACATGTAAAAGCTTGGGTAGGAGGATTTAATTTTAAGCATTTCCAATATGATCAAGTAAAACAAGGAAGGCGTCAAATAGGGTCAACTTTTAAACCTTTTTTATATGCTACAGCAATTGATCAACTAAAACTCTCTCCTTGTTATACTGTGCCAGATGCATTATACTGTATTGAGCCTATGAAACATGGAAACATTGACGCATGGTGCCCTAAAAACTCTAGTGATAAATATGGTCAAACTAGAAATCTTAAGAACGCTCTTGCTAATTCAATTAATACAATTAGTGCTAGATTAATGGATCAGGTTGGGCCTAAACCAGTAGTTACTCTAATGAAAAAAATGGGAATTAAATCTTATCTTCCAGAGGTTCCTTCCATTGCACTTGGAACACCTGATATAAGCTTATACGAAATGGTTGGTGCATATAGTACTTTTGTTAACAAAGGAATTTACATTGAGCCTATATTTATTACTAGAATTGAAGATAAGAATGGCATACCTTTATTTGAAGTTATACCAAACACTACTGATGTTTTAAGCGAAGAAGCAGCATATGTTACCCTAAATCTTATGGAAGGTGTAACCCAGTATGGGTCAGGAGGTAGGTTGAGACACTCCGGTCTAGAAGAAACAAATTATATATATAAAAACCTTATTACAGGATATCCATATGTCTTTGAAAACTCTATTGCAGGGAAAACAGGTACTACTCAAAATCAAAGTGATGGATGGTTCATGGGAATGGTCCCAAATCTAGTAACTGGAGTATGGGTAGGCGGTGAAGATAGATCTGTTCACTTTGAAGATATAGCATTTGGTCAAGGAGCAACAATGGCATTACCAATTTGGGCTCAGTATATGAAAAACCTTTACTTGAATCCTGAGTTGGGAATTTCAGCTGAAGACTTCCCTGTGCCTGAGGTTGTTTCTATCCCATTGGATTGTGGAAATATAAATATTGACAGTGCTGATGCAAAAAAAGATCTTGAAGATCTTGGTTTTTAAGTGATTAGTTTTTCGTAACAATGAAACGGAAAACTACTTTGTTTAGGGAAGTACACATCACCTAATTTTATATAATTTCTTGATTTATAAAACTTATTATTTCTTGGGTTTTGACTAAATGTATCTAACCTAATAGAATTAAAATTATTTATTTTAGCATAGTTTTCAGCAAAATTCATCATCTTGCTTGCAAATCCTTTTTTTTGAAAAGCTGGATGTACAGCTAATCTATGAATATATAGATTTTTACTATCTGACTTTAACCACTTTACATCTTTATAGACTTCATCTTTAAACGAAGAAAACATTATACAGCTTATAACTTTTGAATTAATTGATCCTACATAAAGATCTTGATTTTCAATATCATTTTTAAAAACATTTTTACTTGGATAATATTCATTCCATTGAAATATATTTTTTTTAATCATATCTTTTGCGCAGGCTCTTGCGATTTCTTCTACTATTTCAAGTTCACTAATTTTTGCTAATTGAATTTCCAGCATAATAAATGTTAAATTTGATAAAATTATATCAATTGAAAAAAAGCAAACCTATATTTCTTATTTTAATAGCTCTATTTACTGTTTTCAATTCCTATTCTCAAAATCAATTAAATTTAGATGTAGATAATGACCTTTATTTTAATAGAGATTTTTATTATTCATCAGGAATTTTTTTATCATTTATTAAACCTAACGAGAAGAAAACAAGGTATTCTACATACAAAATAGGTCAACTAATTTATACCCCCTCAATGAGATATGAATCAAACCCATTAAAATATGACTATCCATACAGTGGTTATCTTTTTTTAGAATATCAATCTAAAAGAAAGACTTCTGAAAAATCAAGTTTTTCAATAGGAGGTCAAATAGGTATTACAGGAGATCCTTCTTTGGCTAGAGGAATGCAAAACCTTTATCATGATTTAGTTCTGAATCTTCCCAACCTTAAATGGGAAGCTCAATTGCCTCAGGCAATTCATATTAATGTTTTAGGTAGTTTTTATAATGGATTTAAACTGGATGAAAAAATTAATTTGGTAACAAATATCTATACTAGGATTGGAACTTATCAAATAATGTCAGGACTTAATATGGGTATTTTAATTGGCGATCTTTCTTGGTTTAACTTTAAAGAAGGTATAATTAATGATAATAATTCAAAATCATCATTCTTTATCGGGACCAGTCAAGAATTATATTTTTTTGATTATAAGCTTGAAGGCAGCTTGTTTAATGACGACGCACCTTTAGTAATGCCATCAGAAAAATATAGAAATCAAATTGAGCTTGGAATTAAAAAAACATTTAAAAATTTTCAGATACTTACAACTTATAACACAATGTCAAAAGAAACTATAAAACAGAGAACTTTTCGACACCCATTTTTAAAAATTAGCTTAACATTTTTTCTTCACTAATTTTAACTTTTCTTTAAAATTAAATCAGCTTTTTTAAACCTATTTTTATAGTGTTGATTCACAAACGCTCCTAGGTCATTTTAGTCCTTTTTTAGCTAGGTTAATTTTGAATTTTTGTTAATTGGTTTTGTTAGGAGCGTTTTTTTCTAATCCTAATTTATACATAAAAGGACTACCTATACCTTCATCTTCTGATGTAACCCAAAACGTAGAATCATCAATAATTTTTACAGCTTCTATTTGTGCTCTTTCAACAGGTATTTTATACTTACTAAAAGAGTTTCTTTGTAGGTTTTCAGAATTAAAATCTTTAAATAGTATTAAATACTGCTCTCCTTTTGAATTGTAGCTTACTAGAGATAATAATTTCAAATTATTATTATAATCACCACCGGTAATTAAGGATCCTATTTCAAACTCTGCTACACTTGAAAGTATTTGTTCTGAATTTTTTGAATCAATCAAATAAACATGAGTCTTTAGAGAGTCTCGATCTTTAGAAAAAAGAGCAATTTTTTCATTAATTATTACTAATGCTTCAGCATCAAATTTATGTTTTGCAGAAGGGATGAATGAGTTTTGATCAGAATATTTAATATTAATTTTTGTTTCAAGTACAAACTTTTCATTATTTCTTAGTTTAATAATATTTAAGTTTTTTCTTGTACCAAAGTTGTTTCCAGTATCTGCTATATAAATGTAATTATCATCTGCAGCAATATCCTCCCAATCATTATTTTTTATTTCTTCATTTGAATTTTCATTAAGATTAATT
>JAYNJU010000013.1:0-11413 GCA_038110465.1 Bacteroidota bacterium
AGAATTTTCTGCAATATCAATAGAACAATAACATAAAAATTATATTTTTAAATATTAAACTTTTTAAATGACTAGAGAAGATGTTCTAAACATTCAAAGAGAATGGGCAAATGGTATTATTAAAATGGGTAAACTATCTAACGATAGAGATGAACTTGAAATATTTACAAAAGAATTTTTGAAAAAGAATTATGATTTTGAAAATCAAGTTTTATTCAAACCAACAAAAGCAAAAGATATTCAATTTAGAAATGATTTGGAGTCGGCAATCTCTTATTTTATTGGAGGGAGTAATAGAAAATGTGAAGAAGACTTAGGTTTTGCTTTATCAAAATGGATTGATATTAAATTTGAAAATTCTGATATAATTATCAATGATCAAATTGCTCATGCAATGGGTAATTATACCTTTAAAAGTCTAACATCAGAAGTAAAAGTAGAATATTCATTTTCATATAAAAGTTATAATACAGGTTTAAAAATTATTCTTCATCACTCTTCTATACCATATCAATTATGAGTTATTCAAAAATTATTTCAGGAACTATGAATTGGGGAGAATGGGGTTCAAATTATTCTGGTTCAGAAGTTGCTAATTTAATTCAAACTGCTTATGAAAATGGTATTAATACTTTTGATCATGCTGATATTTATGGAGGTTATACTACAGAAGAATTGTTTGGAGAAGGTTTTAAACTATCTGGATTAGAAAGAGAAAAGGTATACTTTATTTCTAAATGTGGAATAATGTATCCATCAAAAAAACTTCCTATAGATGTAAAACATTATAATTACTCAAAGGAACATATCATTAAGTCTGTAGAGAATTCACTTAAAAATTTAAAAACTGATTACTTAGATTGCTTATTACTACACAGACCAAGCCCAATAATGGACTCTATGGAAATATCCGATACAATTAATCAATTAATTGATAGACAATTAATAAAAGAATTTGGAGTGTCAAATTTTACTCCATCTCAAATGCTTTTAATAAAAAAAAATATAGATATTTCATATAATCAAATTGAATTCTCTTTAACTCATTATGAACCAATGTTTGATGGAACTTTAGATTTCATGGAAAATAATGATATTATTCCAATGGCATATAGCCCTTTAGGTAACTTCTTTAGTACTGATAATGATAAACTTAAAGAAACAGTAGCTAAACTTTCCAATAAATATTCATGTGACAAGGATGAATTACTTCTAAGTTGGATTTTAAAACATAATTCAGGAATTATTCCTGTAATAGGAACAACTAAAGGAGAAAGAATTAAAAAGTCTGTTAATTCAATAGATATTGAGATTGAATTAATGGATTGGTTTGAACTTTTAGAATCTAGTATGGGAAAAAGACTACCCTAATTTATTGAACTTATTTCATTATCCATCCACTCTATTCTTTGATTTAACCAGTTTTTTAAAAATTCAATTTCTTCCTGATATGAAGATCCAACAAAGTAATTAGGCCATATGTACTGACCTAAAATTGGCCATTTACTAAAATTCTGATCAACAGCTTTGTTGGTTGAAAGATAGTTTACATAAGAGTCTATTAAATTATTTAAACTTGATTCACTTAATGTTGATGTTCTTAGCTGATTCCATCTACTTTTTAAAGATGATTTAAATATATCCCTATTCATCAATGATTTCCACCAAAAAGGAACTTGCCAAAGGTCTCCAGGACATATATCATTAAAATTATGAATCCAACCTTGAGGATTAGCACCATCACAGTAGTCAACATTTCCAAAAGCTAAATTAAAATCCCATATAGGTCCCATTTTAATTTTTCCATTTAAGTCTTTATGCATATATGTACTTAGTCTAAAACCATCTGGGTTTTTTGTTAGTTCATTCATTATCATAAAATCTACAAACGAATTTATATCAATCAAATTATCTATAAAATTATCATCTTCTGTAAGCAATGCAGTTTCAAAATCAAAAATCATAGATTTTATATAGTTTTTTTGATTTTCAGAAATTTCTTCTGGTTTGGGATAATCATATATGAAATAAATTTGTGACTGTTCTGATAGAGATCCGCTAGTATCATATTTAGATCTAAATGAAAAGGATTCATCATAACAATTACCACAATTATAGTCACCTGTTGATTTGTCTATTTTAAGGATATAACCACCGTCTAAACCGTCATCAGTATGTTCTGTAATATTAACTCTATTAAGATCTCTTTTTATTTTTTCCATAAGAATATAAAGACCTTTAAAGTCATATTCTATAAACAGATTATAGAACTTAGTATTACTAGCTTTAAAGCCAATTAAATTTGATAAATCAAATGTTAACTTATTCCTAATTAATGACTTGTCAGAATATGGACCATAAAGTATCCAATCTTCTTCCTCTGGAAACCCTCCTATTGACTCATCTTTATCCTGAGTCCAATCTTCATTTTTTGTTTCAAAACCATAAGATTTTTTTGGAAACATTTGAGATGAGCTTCCCCTAATCTCTATACCAATATTATAATTTTTTTCTGTATCATTTTCTCTAATTATCATTTCTGCATTTATTTTTGGATCATCAACAATCTCCAACCCATTTGTTAAGACACTTATTGATGGGAACTCAGATAATAAAGTATTCTCTTCAATATTTTGAAAATTAGATTCAGAGTTAATATTTATTAAATCAATATCATCCTTTGAAGAACAAGAGTAAAAAAAAATAAGGGATAGAAATAAGAAGCTACTTCTCTTCAAAAAAGTATAATTCATTATAAAGTTCCTCAATAAATTTTGCTAAATCTATATCTAAATCTGTAATACCTCCTACACTATGAGTTGAAATAGAAATTTCAACATACTTGAAGTCTATTTCAATTTTAGGATGATGATCCATCTGCTCAGATCTATCTGCTATAAGGTTGCTAAAGCTCATAGACTCCATAAAGGATTTTAATTGATATTTTTTAGAAATTACATTATTAGAATATGACCAAAGATTTAAATCCTTAAGTAAATTATTTATTTCAGAGTCATTTAGTTTTTTCAATTTATCTTGAATTAATATACCTCCAAATATAATAGATGGGTATTAAAATCACACCAAAAATAATAGCATAGAAAAGAAAGTAGGCAATTAGAATTAAAATAAAACATACAAAAACAATCCTAATTAATATTGATAATAATGGATGAGACATTATATCATAATACATATTAATAATTAAATTTTTAATCTTTTCCACTAGTGCTAATTTAATATTTTTAAGAATAAAAATACTTGTGTTCAATAGACTTCCACAACAATAATGATGCAACTGTCTTGTATGGTGACCATTTTTCTATAAGCATATCTAATTGATCTTCATTATCTAAAGTTATACCATAATTAAATTTAATACTATTCATAAGAGCTAAATCCCCTTTTGAAAAAATATCAATTCTATATAAGACAAATATTAAAAACATCTGAGATGACCATGGACCAATACCTTTTATTTTACATAGCTCACTTATTACTTGATCATTATTTGAATTAAAAAAATCAAAGCTAGATTTTGAAAAATACTCATATACATTTGTTATATAAGATGCTTTTCTATTAGAAATCCCAATTGATTTTAATTCACTAATAGTAAGGTTGATTATTTGACTATTATCTAAATCTTTGATAATATCTTTAAACCTTTTTTTAATCTTAATTGCAGCCTTAAAACTAACCTGTTGTTCAATAATTAAATATGATAGTGCTTCAGGAAAGTTTTTATTATACCTTTCATTTATATCAATTTCAGATGAAAATCTATTTATTAAAAAATTTAAAACTTTATCATGAGATAAATATTCATAAGATTTTTTTAACGTTATTTGATTTAGCTCCATTAAAAAAAAACCGATATTTGTGAAATGAAAAAATATATTTTAATCTTATCAATCATAATTTTCTCTTGTAATCAAGATACAAAAGAAAAATTAGTAGTTTATCAATCACCTACTTGTGGATGTTGCTCAGGATGGGTATCAAATATGGAAACTAATGGATTTAATGTTGAAGCCATTAAAACTAATGATATGTACTCGGCTAAAGTAAAAGCTGATATTGATATTACCCTTCAATCTTGTCATACTGGTTTTATAGCAGGATATTTCGTAGAAGGTCACGTTCCTCATGATGCAATTACAAAACTTTTAAATGAAAAACCAAATATCAAGGGAATAACAGTTCCTGGCATGCCATCTGGAGCAAATGTGCCAGGTATGGAAACTTCAACTGAAAATGCAAAATTTGACGTATTAGCTGTTAACAATGATGGGACTACTTTCGTTTGGAAGCAGTATGAATAACATAACAAGTATTTCTTTATTTTTTTTAATTCTTGTTTTCAATTCTTGTGAAAAAGAAAGCTGTTATAAAATAGTAGGAAAAGAAATTATTAATAATGAATATTATTTTTTATTAGATAATAATAATGTCTTAGACTATAATAGAAATACAAATGAATCAACAGGTATACCAGATCCATACGGAACAGGTAAAGTTGATAGAGAAACATATGATTCAGTTGAAATTGGAGAAAATTATTGTAAATAAAAAAACCTGCCTAAAAAACCATAAAAAGGCAGGTTTGCAAATCAGATACTACATATAGTAGCGAACATAAACTAGGTTAATTGTACATGTAAGTTTTAAATTCTGTGTAAATTTAACCACGGAATTATAACATTTTAACACCTATATTTTAGTTTTTTCTGAGTTTTATCAAATTGAAAAAAAAGAATGAAGTTTTTTAAGAATTTAATTTTAAAAGATCAAAAAAATAGGAATTTCAAAAACTATATGAAGTATCCTATTAAATTATATAGTTTATTTTTATTAATTATAACATCTTGCAGCTCAGAAGTGAACATAGAAAGTATTAATAAGAATCAACTTGGTAAGGAAACAAGTCTTTATCTTAAACAACATTCTGAAAATCCAATAAATTGGCAAAGATGGTCAAATGAAATTTTCAATGTATCTAAAGAACTTGATAAACTCTTGGTTATTAGTATTGGTTACTCGAGCTGCCATTGGTGTCATGTAATGGAGGAAGAAACATTTGCTAATGATTCAATTGCATCTATAATGAATGAATATTTCATAAATATTAAAGTTGATAGAGAAGAAAATCCCGATGTCGATCAGGCATACATGACTGCATCTCAATTGATGACTGGTTCTGGAGGATGGCCCTTAAATGTTATTACTTTACCTGATGGCACTCCAATTTATGCAGGCACTTACCACACCACTTCTCAATGGGATGATATTCTTAAGAGAATCATAAGATTAAAGAAAGATAATTATGATGGTCTAAAGGAA
The DNA here is from genome assembly GCA_038110465.1 of Bacteroidota bacterium. Lineage (GTDB taxonomy): Bacteria > Bacteroidota > Bacteroidia > Flavobacteriales > Flavobacteriaceae > Marisimplicoccus. The sequence continues at coordinate 5,344 of JAYNJU010000013.1, forward strand.
ATTGCTAATAATGTTAAGAATGGTGTAATTGACGTAAATACTATTAAAAAGCAAGAAGAAATATCAGAATTTAATGTTGATTTTCTAAAAAGTAATATAGAATTATGGAAACAAAAATGGGATTTAAAACATGGTGGGGATCTTGCACAACAAAAATTTGTTTCACCATCTAAGTACCTTTTTTTACTAAACTATGGAATTATTTATGATGATCAAGATGTATTAAATCATGTAGAAAACACTCTGGATATAGTTCTATCAAGTGGTTTAAACGATTTTGTAGAGGGTGGATTCTACAGGTATACTGTAGACAACGAATGGAAAATACCTCATTTTGAAAAAATGTTATATGATCAAGCTCAATTAATTAGTTTATATTCCAGAGCTTATAAAGTATTTAAAAAAGAAGAATATAAAAATGTAATTACAAGTACTATTTCATTCTTAAAGTCAGAAATGTATTCTGATTTAGGACTTTTTTACGCTGCAATGGATGCTGATACTGATGGAGAAGAAGGAAAATACTACTCTTTTGATTACAATGAGCTTATTCAAATTTCTAATGGAACAGATTTTAACTTATTTCTAAGTTATTTCAATTTAGATCCTAGTAATCCATGGGAGAATGATAAATACCTTCTTCTACCTATAGAAAATAAAAATTTATCAGGCTGGTTAATTGACAACAGTATAAATGAAGAAGCTCTTTTAATAAGCAAAAAAAAGTGGATAGATAATATTTTAAAAATTAAAGAAGAAAGAACTAAACCTAGAATAGATGATAAAATAATTGTTTCATGGAATGCACTAACTATATCAAGTTTTATTGATGCATATGAAGCATTAAAAAATGACCAGTATCTTGATGATGCTATTTCCATGCATACTATTCTTCAAAATAACTCATTTAAAAAAGGGAATCTAATTCATACATTCAAAGAAAATCAATTTCAAGAAGGAGTTCTAGAAGATTATGCATATTTCTCAAAATCTTCAATGAGGCTATTTCAAGCAACTGGTAATGAAATATATTTTGAATTTTCAAAAAAATTAACAGATGAAGCTTTTGAGATTTTCAGAGTTGAAAATTCAGATCTACTTGTATACAGTAATAATGAAGAGCTTTTTACTAAGCTAATATCTATAGACGATGGTGTAATTCCATCTCCTAACTCTATACTCTCAGAAAATTTATTTAATATAGGTCATATAATTTTTGATGATTATTACCTTGATCAATCAAATAGGATGATTTCATCAGTTAAAGAAATAATTAATGAAAATATAAATGCTTACTCTGTGTGGGGGAACAACATACTAAATAAAGTTGAACCTTTCTTTGAAGTTGCTATAATTGGCCCAAATTCAAAAAAAATAACAGATAATATCTCAAGCTTTTTTACTCCCAATACACTAGTAGTTCAATCAAGCATTGAAAGTGATATACCTTTATTTATCGATAGATTCTTTGATGATGAAACATACATATATGTTTGCCAAAATAAAGTATGTCAAAGACCTGAAACTAATATTAATCTTGCTTTAAGCCAAGTCCCTTACATTAAATAAATATGAAAAAATTTTTTAAAATTTGTTTTTTTAGCATACTGTTATCAAGTTGTAGTAATAATGAAAAATCAAGTGAATGTTCAACATTTCTTGAATGTTTAGATGGAACTTATTGGACAACCAATAATAATCAATCAGTATGGACTTTTAATAATCAGGTTAACGGTGCCTACCTTGAAGTATATATTTCTGGTGATAACTGCTACACTTATGAAAATAATTTTATTGTTAATGCAGAGTTTAAATATCAGACTAAAGATAATTTATCAGAGGATTATAATGGTTCAAATTGGTTTTATACTATTGTGAATGACAGTGTAATAGAAAAAACAAAATCTACAGGAGGTAATACTATTTTCTTTTATAAAACTGAAAAAATATATCTAGATAATTTACTAGATCTTGATGAATGTAGCTACTAATTAAAGCTTTATAAAAATTTTCTTCTTAAATAAATAGCTTGCAGGAATATAAATAATCAGTACAAAAATTATTGCATATAATAATGAAGTAAGCTTTGGAGAGATTCCTATTGATATCAAAGTATCAACAAAAAGTGAGTTTAATTCAATTCCAATATATCTATCACTGTAAAAAATTGAAGTTAAGGTACCTGAAAGCACGTATGTGAATATTGAGTTAGTACCAAAAATTTGTGACATTTTAAATTTTTTATAGCCACTAACGTCTATTAAATATGTAAATGCAGCTACCAACATAAATGACATACCTGCCATTAAAAAAGTATATGAAGTACTCCATAAGTTTTTATTTACAGGGAATGACCAACTAAAAAAGTCTCCTACAAATACTAAAACAAGACCCAATGAAAATAGTTTAATTATCTTGTCCTTAATATCTTTATTTGAAACTAATATAGAACCAGCTACTAATCCAAAAACACCAGTAATAATAGATGGTATGGTTGTAAGTATACCCTCTGGATCCCATGTGTCTTGCCACATAACTCCAGGTAAAAATTTACTATCAATATAATGAGCTATGTTAAGCTCAGGAGAACTTAGATCGGGAGTTCCAATACCCGGAACTGGAATATATAACATTATAAACCAATAAAGTATTAGAGTTATAAATGATATATAAATGAATAATTTTTTATCAATGAATAAATAAATTAGGCCACAGAAAAGAAAAACAAAAGAGATTCTCTGTAATACACCTACCCACCGAATACTAGTGAAATCAAAATCAGGAAATACCCACAAGAATACACCAACCAAATAAATTTTAAATGCTCTCCAAATAATTTTTTTTAACACCTGTATTCTATTGAGTTCATTTATTTTGTTATTTAATGATAAAACAATAGACACTCCAACAATAAAAAGAAAGTTTGGAAAAATATAATCTGTTGGTGTTAAGCCATTCCAATCAGCATGAAGTAAAGGCGCATAAACATAGTCCCAAGAACCCGGAGTATTAACTATAATCATAAAAATTAAAGTCATTCCTCTTAAAACATCAATTGATAATAATCTATTTTGCATTTATAATTTACTTATTAACTAATATTGTATTACCTCCTCTTCCTGTTTTATCAAATAATCTAAGATTTATTATATCACCTTCTTGAATTTCAAAAGGAGATTCATAAGTATTACTTGTTAAACTGGGTTCTGATCCATCTAGCGTATACTTAATATCTAAACCTGGGAAAACTGTATTAGCATATAGTTTATTTTCAATAATTATACCTCCTGGCTTTGGTAAGTCATAAGATAAACCACCAAATATATTATCAACAATTGGCAGTAATCTTTGTCCTATATTATTTGAAAACTTATTCCATTCATTTTCAATAGTTTTTCTTTTTAAATCAAGGTCATCTATATTCATCCATGAGTTATCATGTGACCATGCTTTTTGAGAAAACACAAGAATATTTGGCATAAACATGTAATCGAGAATACCCTCGTTTCTAATAGTTTCGCTCCATATTTGAGATTGAACCCCTATAATGTTACTACTGTTTTCAACTTTAAGCTTCTCAGATCTTTCTATGTAAGCACTTGATATATTATTCTTTTCAACTCCGTAAGCATCGTTAAATACATCGAATACATCAACAGTCCACATATCTTTATAATCTGCATACCCACTCCAAGATAAACCTACGTTATCAAGATCTTTATCATCAACCATATCAAAGTAAAAAGCACTGGAATTACTCATAATAGTTTTGTAACCAAGATTTGCATATTTATATATCATATCCTGTCTTCCTTGTCCCCAATCATTTTTCCATACATATAACAATATATCGTCTCCTTTAAAAAAGTCTTTAATCTTAGTCTCAGATTGATTTCTTTCAGTCAATGTTAATAATATATCATCCCAGCCTGTCATTGTAGCACCATAAGATGATATTTTATCATAAATTCTTCTCTGCATCATAGTGTATAGCGAATTATAATCTCCAACAATAGAGTTATCCTTCATATAATTATCACACATAGGGGATTTCTGCCATGCCCCATAAGGTAATTCATCAGCAGCTACACCAAATTTTTCCATTTCAATACCAGCATCTTTATACATTAAGTGTATTTCATCTATGACTTTATTATAAAAAGTAAAGGAACTTTCTCTACAAACATTCATAATATTATCATTAAATCCCTGCGCAGAATAATATTCACTTTTATCATCTGGGTCAATTAATAAATATTTTTCAGCTTCTTCCTGATTACCAAGTTCCGTATATTTTTGGTATCTAGCATTCATAGAAATAATGGCAGCTCTCATATGAGAAGGGACACTTATTTGTGGAATAATAAGTATATTTCTTTGATCTGCATATTTTAAAATATCAACAAACTCATCACGAGATAGATATCCAGAACCTGTTGAGCTAGTATCAGGACCCGAACCATACATAGGGATTAAATTCTCCAGTTCATCTTTAGTAAATGCTCTTTTAGAGCCAACACTTGTTAGCTCTTCAAGACCAGGAATTTCAAGTCTCCATCCTTCATCATCTGTTAATCTAAAATCTAAATGATTAATTTTAAAAAACGATAAATAATCTAAAATTTGTTTGATTTTAGTTGGGCCATAGAAGTTTCTTGAAATATCAAGAAGCATACCTCTGTAGGAAAATTTAGGTGAGTCCTCAATATTAACATATTTAATGTTTTCCCTTTCTAATTTAGATACTAGTAAAATTTGCTTTAAAGATTGTAGACCATAAAGAGCACCTGCTCGATCTGACGCCCCTATATTAATCCCATCATTATCAATGGTAAGTATGTATGATTCATTATCTAAAGTATCTAACTCCTTTAATATTATTTTATTAAGCTGATCATTTGAGACATTATTATCAAGATCAATTAAATCTTTGAAAATTGATTTAACAAAATCAGTTTCTATATCAATATTACCATCTATCTTGAATGAATAATTACTGTAAAGTTCAACTTCACCTTCATTAAATATAATTTTAGTAGGAGTTGGAACTATTAGATCTAATTCAGACTTATCAATTAGAGTACTTGAAATAAATTTATTATACCTATCAGATGCAGTAGGTGAATTTAGATTTTCAATCCCTTTTGCATTTTTCCATATATATTCAAATTCTATATCTACAACATCATCGTTTGTTGTTATAAAACCGCCTACAGGAAGATCTGATACTCTTCTTACTACCCCAGTCTGTCCAATATCGATTGAAAAAGATGATTGGTTTGGTAGAACATAGTTATTTCCAAAAGAAAGAATATTATAAGATTGACCACCAACATAGTCATAAATAATATTTTCAGGTATTTTATCAGAATCAACCATAGAGCTTTGTTGATTCCAGTGAAGTGACCAAGGAGAGTTTAGTTCTACTCCAGATGTGTTATTAAAAGTAAAAGTGGCATCAAAAGACCAATCTCTCATTTCCTTTATTTCATATGTTACCTTTATAACATTGCTATTCGAATTACAAGAAGTAATTAAAACAACCAAAAGAAAAGCTGAAATCTTTTTCATTAAAACCTTATTTAATCTTAGTAAACTCAATTAAATCATCATTTTTTGCACTTACAATGTAGTTATTTCCTTTAAGTGAAATAAATTCCATATCCTTTACATCTCCGTTAATAAATAATCCACTTTCTCTTGTTGGAATTGCTTTAAAACCATTACTAGGATCAAATTCTAGATAAACACCTACACTTCCATCATTTCTAGGAGTTTCAACCTCAGAATTATACATATTTCCGGAAATTATAATGTCAGTATATCCATCTTTATTAATGTCTTTTTTCAAAATTTTATTTACTGCAGATAATTGAGATAAAGTGGGTAAATTACTCATTTTTAATTGATTACCTGTATTTTCTAAATAAACAGTTGAAAAAGTTTTTGTGAAATAATGTAATGAATTTTCTAAAGCTGGTTCTGTGTATACATCTTCAAGAGTTGCAATAGAAAAAGCATCATAATCCTTGAATTTTGTTTTAATTGCTGGTATTTGATCCGAGGAACA
>JAYNJU010000013.1:11513-14552 GCA_038110465.1 Bacteroidota bacterium
TATAAAATTTAATTGGAGTCCACTCCCCAACAACAATTAGGTCAAGCCATGAATCATTATTATAATCAGCCCATACAGATGATGTTATTAAACCTATATCTTTAAAAGGGAATACAGATACATCTGCATTAATAAATGAGATTTCATCCTTAGTAGATTGGTTTACAAGTAAATAACTGTCAGCAGGAAGAGGATAACTTCCAGGTACTACTCTACCTCCTACAAATAAATCAATATCACCATCTTTGTCAAAATCTGCAGAAGAAACTCTCATTCCACTTGAAAAGTTGTCAGGAACTGAGTTATTACTATATTTAAAATTACCCAGACCATCATTTACATATAGCCTATCCTTTAAAATTGGCGTATTTGGCTCAAACTCATTTCCTCCAGATACAATATAAAGATCAAGATCTCCATCATTATCAAAATCTTCAAGAATCATATCCATATCTTCATAATCCTTATGAGACTCGGGGAAAGCTTTTTCAAGCTTATTAAAAGATCCACTTGAGTTTTGAATAAAAAGAGCAGTTTTTTGATCTTTTGCACCACCCACAATAAAATCTTCTAGTCCATCACCATTAACATCTCCTGAAGCTATTCCAGGACCTAATCTAGAATTTTCATGAGGTAGTAGAACTTCTTTTTCATAATCATTATAAATATTTTCCACATGTTTATGTTCGACAATACTCTCTGACTCAAAGTATTTATTAATCTCTTCAGAAGCACTATTCTCAATTGATACAGAGTTATTTATATCAAATTCAATTGTAGTATTTTTTTCAACATTTTCAACTGTCTCTTGATTACCATTACTCCATATAACAGTAATTTTTTTAATCTCATCATCAGTGCCTATACCAAAGTTTAAATATGAAGAAACTGAGGATTGAAATCCTCTTGTCATTGTTAATTCTTGCATTTGAGAAGATGACTCTGTTTCAATTAAAACCCTGCTATCAATACCTAAAATGTTTTTATCATCCCCTTTTAGTTTCACTTTAACAAAGTTGTTGGTAGAGTTGTTTCTGTATATCTGTGCATTTTGATCAACATTATTAACAATTATTTCTAAATCTCCATCATTATCTAGATCAGCATAAGTTGCACCATTAGAAAAGTTTTTTTGATCAAGTCCCCAATCAGAGGTAACATCAGTAAAAGTTAGATCAGAATTATTTTTAAAAGTGAAATTAGAAATAGCCTCAGATGGAATTTGATTAGTATAGTATAACAAGCTATCTCTTGCCATAGGTCTAAGCTTAATTTCATTAAAGTAATCTTTATTATTAATTTCTCTTCTTATTCCATTAGATATAAATAAGTCTTTCCATCCATCATTATCTAGATCAGCTAGGAATGGACCCCAACTCCAGTCAGTTGAAGAGATTCCAGATAACCTGGAAATATTACTAAAGAATGGCTTATTACCCTCTACTCTTCTATTTAACTGAAGTGTATTATGCATATACTGATAATGAAAACCATAGTTTACAGTACTCCAGAATAAGTCTGGATTCATACTAGCCATATTAGCTTTAGCTCTTCTATTATCTTTTGCATCCATATCAACCTGAATATAATCAAGATAATTATCATTATTAAAATCTGCAATATCAACACCCATTCCATAAAAAGAAGTTTGATTTGTTGTTTCTTTTACAACATCAGTAAAGGTGCCATCACCATTATTTATATACATAAAGTCTGGTGAACTAAAATCATTTGAAATATATAAGTCAGGATAAGAATCATTATTTAAATCACCAACGGTAGCACTTAAAGTTAATCCATATGTCCTGAGACCTGCTTCATCAGTTACTCTTGTAAAAGAGTTACCATCATTCCTGTATAAATTATCGGTTTCAAAGTCACCTGAATTTTGCATTTTATAATAATAGTAACTTCTAGGTGCATCAAAAGGAGTAATCGGATAATTAGCAACATAAAGATCAAGGTCACCATCTTTATCATAATCAAAGAATGTTCCCTGAACACTGTTTCCTATATCATCAATACCATATTCATTTGCTCTTTCAGAAAATGTATTATCACCATTATTAATGTATAGCTGATTATTCTTAACCCCATCTAGTCCAGCTACAGATACATAAATATCTAAAAATCCATCATTATTAATATCTACCATAGTTGAACCAGTATACCATCTATCATCTCCCGATATTCCTGATTCATTAGTTATATCTTGAAACTTAAGATCTCCCTTGTTTAGGTATAATCTGTTTTCAGTCATATTTCCAGTAAAAAAGATATCATCAAGATTATCATTATTAATATCTCCAACTGAAACTCCACCCCCCATGTAGATGTATGGATATGTGAAATAATTAATATCATTATCTTCATTCAACTTATTAATAAAGTCAACGCCTGTTTCATTTGAGGATAAAAGCGTAAACTGTTTTTCTGATGAAGTTGAACAAGAAATAAAAATAAAAAAAACGAAAGTTTTTAATAAAAGTAGGTTTGTATTTTTCATGACATAAATATAAAAAAAACAGGGTGAAAATTAATTCACCCTGTTTAATTTTTAGCTAGATAAACTAAAGATTAATGACCTGAGTTCTGAGTAAGAGCTCCCTGTGAAGAATCTATAGCATCAAGCGGAATTGGTAAAGCATTATGCTTAGCACCTACAGCATTAGCTCTAGCAGCAAATGGAGGGATTGTTCTTCCTTCATTAGCAATATAAGCATTTAAAGTTTCTACCATAACATTCCATCTTCTAAGATCAAAAAGTCTGTGACCTTCCATTCCTAGTTCTACTCTTCTTTCATGTCTTACTGCACTTCTTGCAGCAGCAGCATCTGTCCAAGCAGAGTTATATGTATCTATTACATAATTAGGTGAAGAATCAGCCTTTGGACTGTTTTTAGCTCTTGATCTAACTTGGTTAACTAAACCTCTTGCTTTTTCAAGATTACCACTTTCAACAGCAGCTTCTGCAGCCATTAGAAGAACATCAGCATATCTAATTATATGATAATTAATACCTGATCTTTGTTCTCCCCA
>JAYNJU010000014.1:0-10516 GCA_038110465.1 Bacteroidota bacterium
AAAAAATTAATCATCACTTAAAATAAGATAAATGTCTTTAGCACTATTGCCATATGTCAAAAAATTATCCTGATTTAGGTTATTTCTAACTACAATAGTTGTGATATTTGATGGAAACTTTGTTTTGTATTTATTTTTAAGTTTTGACATCCCCTCACTTAGATCAGATACAAATTGATCAAATTTTGCAAGAATAATAACAACTGGAGGAAGATCCTCTATTTTATTATTCTTTATTTGTTTGTTACAAATTAATATTCTTCCTGTATTTGATAATAAAAATTCACAACCTGATACAAGGGCTTTAACATTTTCGTTATCAATGTTTCGAATTAATCTTATGTCTAAGTTTTTAGAAATATCAGAGTCTAAAGAGCAAACATTTTTATGTTCCAATCGATTTTCTTCTATGATTTTTTCGTAAATATCCTTAACAGAGTTTCCTTCATCAAGGTATATAAACCTACCGCCAGAATCTGTAAAATTTTTTGCAAAAATTAAATCTAAAGAATCTTCACTTGGAAGATGAATGTTCTGGTTTTCTATTTCAACACCTTTCTTTTTTTTAAAAAAGTTCCAAAATCCCAAAATAATTACTTTTTTAATTCTTGTTCATCTTCCTTTTTAAAAGGTCTTTCACCTAGAATCTTTACAAGATCCTCTTTAAAGATTACTTCTTTTTCTAGAAGTCTTTTAGCAAGTTCTGAAAGTTTATTTTTATTCTTTTTTAGTAGATCACAAGCTCTCTTGTATTGTTTTTCAATAATTAGAGTGATTTCCTGATCAATTTTTTTGGCAGTTTCCTCTGAATATGGTTTTGTAAAATTATAATCAGCTTGACCACTAGAGTCATAGTATGTTATATTTCCAATCTTTTCATTTAAGCCGTATACAGAAACAATTGCACGTGCTTGTTTAGTTACTTTTTCTAGGTCGCTTAATGCTCCTGTTGAAATTTTATTGAACATTATTTTTTCAGCAGCTCTTCCTCCTAAAGTTGCACACATTTCATCAAGCATCTGTTCAGTTCTAACAATCATTCTTTCTTCAGGAAGATACCATGCTGCTCCTAAAGATTGACCTCTTGGAACAATAGTAACTTTTACTAATGGTGCGGCATGCTCTAATAACCAGCTAACAATTGCATGACCAGCTTCATGAAATGCAATTGTATTCTTTTCTTCTTTTGTGATAATTTTATTTTTCTTCTCTAAACCACCAACTATTCTATCAACAGCATCTAAAAAGTCTTGTTTACCTACACTCTTCTTGTTATTTCTAGCTGCAATCAAAGCAGCTTCATTACAAACATTAGCAATATCTGCTCCTGAAAAACCAGGAGTTTGTTTAGCCAGAAAATCAACATCTAGAGTTGTACTCTTCTTTATTGGTTTTAGATGAACTTGAAAAATTTCTTTTCTTTCATTTAAGTCAGGTAGATCAACAAATATTTGTCTATCAAACCTTCCTGCTCTCATTAATGCTTTATCTAGAACATCAGCTCTGTTTGTGGCTGCTATGACTATTACATTTGTATCAGTACCAAAACCATCCATTTCAGTTAATAGTTGGTTTAAAGTATTCTCTCTTTCATCATTTGACCCAGTTATATTATTCCTACCTCTAGCTCTCCCAATTGCATCAATTTCATCAATAAAAATTATTGATGGTGATTTATCCTTAGCTTGTTTAAAAAGATCTCTAACTCGTGATGCACCTACACCAACAAACATCTCAACAAAATCTGATCCTGAAAGAGAGAAAAAAGGAACTTTAGCTTCACCAGCTACAGCTTTTGCTAGAAGAGTTTTTCCTGTACCAGGTGATCCAACTAATAGAGCTCCTTTCGGGATTTTACCACCTAATACAGTGTATTTTTTGGGATTTTTTAAAAAATCAACAATTTCTTGAACCTCTTCTTTAGCTCCTGCAAGGCCTGCGACATCTTTAAAAGTTACTTTAACTTCTGTATTTTGATCAAATAATTTAGCTTTAGATTTACCTATATTAAATATTTGTCCACCAGTACCTCCAGCACCTCCAGACATTCTTCTCATAAGAAAAATCCATACACCAATAATAATTATAATAGGTAAGAAACCAAGTAGAACATCCAACCACCTGTTTTCCATTGTTTGGAACTCAATTGAGAATTTTAAATTTTGAGATTGTTTTATTTGTTGAAGATTTGATTCAAATAATTCAGGTGTTCCAATTTCAAACTGGTAGTGTGGTCCAGCTATATTATCTTGTCCTAAAAAGTTTTTAGATCTAGCTCTTCTATGCACGTCTTTTTCTAATGCACCTTCATTCAAAGTAACTCTGGCATATCTTTGATTAATGATAGTAACTTTTTGAACATCACCATTTCTAAGATAATCTTCAAAGGAAGATATATCTGTTGGTTGAGTATTTTGAATACCAGAGTCTCCACCAAGTAATCCAATACTTATAATAAAAAATACAATTGAAGCATAAAACCAATAAATATTAAGCTTTGGTTTGTTGTCTTTTTTCTTTTTTGTCATTAATTAAGCGTTTAATTCAACATTAATAATTTTTGCATCTCCCCATAAATTTTCAATATCGTAGTAATCTCTAATTTCTTTTTGAAAAATATGAACTACTATGTCAACATAATCTATTAGAACCCATTCTTGATTTTCAGTTCCTTCAATACTATATGGTTTTTCTTTCAGCTTTTTACTTACATTTTTTCTTACTGAATTTACAATTGCACTAACATGTGTATTTGAAGTTCCAGTACATATTACAAAATATCCACAAACCGTATTAGTTATGTTTGTAAGATCCATAATATTAATTTCAATTCCCTTTACGTCTTCAATTCCTTGGACTACTTCATTTAGTAATTCATTTTTTGATGATTTGGGTTTTGACATTAAAAATTATCTTTTTTCAAATTTATTACTTTTAATCTTATGGATTCCTATAATATAATCAAAGTTAATGCCACAAAGTCTACAAATGACAAAGTGAAGATGTTAATTAAATCAAAAAAAATTAATCATTCTGACTTAATTTTTGCAAAGTATCAATATAAAGGAAGAGGTCAAACAAATAACAGATGGTATTCTAGTTATGATAAAAACCTATTATGTTCTTTATATTATGATCTATCAAAAGAATCAAATTATACAATTCCTAAATTAAATTTCATTGTTGGATTATCTGTATTGAAAACAATAAGTTTCTTTTCTAATCAAAAGATAAGTATCAAATGGCCTAACGACATTTTGGCAGAAAATAAAAAGATTTCAGGAATATTAATAGAAAATAAAATTAAATCGGGTAAAATAATATATTCTATTATTGGGGTAGGTATAAATATAAATCAAACGAATTTCAAAAGGATTCCAAACGCTACTTCATTAAAAAGTATAGAAGGCAAAGAATTTAATTCTGATCATCTTCTTGATAAATTAATAGAAAACTACAAATTATTTTTTTTAGAAAGTAAAGATGAAAATTTAATCTTAAAGGAATATAATAATTGCTTATATGGAAAGGTTGAGTGTAAATTTTTAATACAAGACAAAGTATTTTTTGGAAAAGTGGTTGAAGTAATTAAAAATGGAAACTTAGTAGCTGAAATAGAGAGTATAGGACTAAAAGAGTTTAAAACAGGTGAAATAAAAATCTTAATTTAATTAAAACCAATTTTTTGGATCATTTCTCCAATTTATTAATCTAGTTAGTTCTTTTTCATCTATTTTATCATCACTTTTAAGCTTTTCAAGTAATACATTGTAGTCAGCAAGAGAGTTTACCTCAATATCTTCTTTTTCAAAAATTTCATTTGCAAAATGAAAATTATAGGAGAAAATTGATAACATTCCATTAACCTTATAACCCTCAAATTTTAGAGCATTGATGGCATTTAAACTACTTTTTCCAGTACTAATCAAGTCTTCAATAACTACTATTCCATTTTCTTTATCAATTCTACCTTCAATTTGATTTTTAAGTCCATGACCCTTTGGTTCAGGTCTTACATATGAGAAAGGCAAACTTAATCTTTCAGCTATCATAGATCCAATAGCTATAGCACCAGTTGCTACTCCAGTAATTGAATTTTTTTTACCATATTTATCTTTAATAATTTCTGCCATTTTATCGGCAACAAATTCTCTAATTTTAGGGTAAGAAAGAATTAGCCTATTATCACAATATATAGGAGACTTTATTCCACTAGTCCAGGTAAAGGGCTTTTTGGAATTAAATTTAATTGCATTAATTTGTGTGAGATAAGTTATTGTTTGAAGAGCAATTTTTTTATCTAAAATCATTGATACAAATGTATAAAGTTTTTTTCAACCAAAAACCGCTTATTCTTACTGATAAAATTACTGTAACCTCGGATTCTGAACCATTTTTACATGTGAAATATACCAATGGTGGTCAAATAATTAAAGCTTTAAAATCTGATGATATCAAAAAAGTATTCTTATATCACAAGAACATAGATAAATTATGGAAAATATTTTATAAAAAATTTCCAGTAGTTAAAGCAGCTGGAGGATTAGTAGAAAATAACAATGGAGAATTTTTATTAATATTTAGAAATAATAAATGGGATCTTCCTAAAGGTGGATTAGAAAAAAAAGAATTAATAATTGAGGCTGCTAAAAGAGAAGTTAAGGAGGAAACTGGTGTTGCAGATTTAATTGTTTTAAATCAGCTTTCTGAAACATATCATATTTTCAAAAAAGGAAAAAGATTCAGAATTAAAAAGACTTATTGGTTTAGAATGTCTACAAAATATAATGGTAAACTTTCACCTCAACTTGAGGAAGGAATTATGAAAACAGAATGGATTTCAAAAGATAAGATTCAAAATCTGTTAGATGATGCTTTTAAAAATATTAGATTAATTGTACTAGAGGTGCTAAATAGTAATTCCTTTAGGAATCAGTAGACTATAATCACCTTTATTAATTATAATTTCCCTTACTAAACTACTACTTATAAAAGAATTCTCAGCTTTTGTAAAAAAGAAAACAGTTTCAATCCCTGAAATTTTTCTATTAGTTAATGCTACTCTTTTTTCATATTCAAAGTCTAAAGAGTTCCTTAATCCCCTAATAATGAAACCTGAGTTTTTATAATTACAAAAATCAACTGTAAGACCTACATATATTTCAGCTTTTACATTTTCTTCATTTTTGAAAGTTTCTTGAACAATGCTTAATCTTTTCTCTGGAGAAAACATGCATTTCTTATCTTCATTTTTACCAATTCCAATAATTATTTCATCAAATATTTCTAATCCAAGTTTTACAATATCTTGATGCCCAATTGTAATTGGATCAAATGATCCAGGAAAAACAGCTCTTTTCATAAGTCAAATTTATGAATTATTAAGATTTGAATTGACAAGGTCAATTATTACATCTTCAACATTCTGTCCATCAGCTTCAAGTTGTTGTGGTACAATACTTTGCTCTGTAAATCCAGGAATTGTATTAGTCTCTAAAATATGAGGTATTTCATTAACTATGATAAACTCAGATCTTGTTATTCCTTTTAAATCTATATTATCATATATTAAATTAATATAATCATGAATAAGATCTTTAGATTTTTGAGAAATATTTCCAGGGGTTATCTCTTTAGATTGGCCTAAATATTTAGCACCAAAGTCAAAAAAATCATTGTTACTAATTATCTCAGTAATAGGCAATATTTTTATTTTTTTCTCTTTTTGAATAACTCCTACAGAGACTTCTTGACCATCAAGAAATTTCTCTATTAAAACTGTGTCATCCTCTTGAAATGCTAATTCTATACTTTTCTCTAATTGATCATAATTATTAATTTTAGAAACACCGATACTACTTCCTCCACTATTAGGTTTTACAATGAAAGGAAGATTAAAAGAATTTTTTATTTTATGAAAATCAATAATTTGGCCTTTGTGTAATAATAATTGATCTGAACATGGTATTCCTAAATTTTTAACAAAGTCAATATAATTGTGTTTGTTAAATGTAAGCTTTGATACTATTGAATTACTAGCAGTTTGTGGAATATTATTATGTTCCAAAATTAATGCTAATTCCCCATTCTCACCTGGATCTCCATGGATCATATTAAAAACTAAATCTGGTTTTATAATTTCTCCATTTTTTTCAAATGTAAAATCATTATAATTAAGATTATAGAATTCTTCTCTATGCTTAACTGTGTTATAATTTTTTGAAATACATACCTCATAAATATTCCATGTAGGATTATTTTTTAAATTATCAAAAATAAATTTTCCACTTTTTACTGAAACTTCATGTTCTGAGGAGAAGCCACCAAAAACAACAGCAATATTGATCATATACTTTTCAAATGTAAGTCATTATAATAAAAGACAATTATGTCTTATTATATTTACAGTAAAATTAATAAATGAAAATTAGGTCTTTACTTAAGAGTAATTCAATTATTACTCAAATAATATTGATTTCATGTTTTGTATTTCTTGCTTTTAATTTAGTATACAACTCACTAATGATTTATACAAGACATAATAATTACATTGAAGTTCCAAATTTGTCTGGAATGAACCTTGATGAGGCAATTAAGTCACTTAAGAGTAATAAACTTAGATATGAAGTTCTTGACTCATCAAAGTTTTTTACCAATATTCCTAATTATTCTATAATTTCTCAGATTCCTAAAGAAAATGAACTAGTGAAGAAAAACAGAAAAATATATTTAAATGTAAATCCAAAAAATTTTCAAAAAGTTTCATTACCTAATGTAATTCAAATAACAAAGAGAAATGCTGAGTCAATTCTAAACGCTATAGGTTTTCAAGTACGTGAATATAGTTATGTTGATAATATTGGAAAAGATATGGTTTTAGATGTATTATTTGAAGGTGAAAAAATTCTACCTGGTCAACAAATACCTATGAATTCAGAATTAGACCTAATTTTAGGTAATGGAAAAAGATAACTCCCAGGAAATTTATGATCAAGATCTTCATGAGCACTTTGCATTTGATATTGATGTTGGTCAAGAACCATTAAGAATTGATAAATTCTTAATGAATAGAATTGAAAATGCAACTAGAAATAAAATTCAAAAAGCAGCTAAGGAGGGTTTCATAAGAGTAAATGGGGAAATAGTTAAATCTAGTTATAAAGTAAAAAAAGGAGATAAAATAAGAATACTATTTACACACCCACCTTATGAGAATTTACTAACACCAGAAGAAATTGATTTAAGTATAGAATTTGAGGATGACTCAATAATAGTAATTAATAAACCAAGTGGCATGGTAGTTCACCCTGGACATGGAAACTATTCAGGAACACTTATAAATGCTTTACTTTTTCACTTTGATAAACTTCCTAATAATTCATCAAATAGACCTGGACTTGTACACAGAATTGATAAAGACACTTCAGGTCTTTTAGTAATTGCTAAAACTGAAAAATCCATGACTATATTAGCTAAGCAATTTTTCAAAAAATCTGTCGAAAGAGAATACTATGCATTGGTATGGGGAGATGTAAAGGATGATGAGGGTGAAATAAATGCTCCCATTGGAAGAAATCCAAAAAATAGATTACAAATGATTGTATATGAAAATATAGAAGGAGGAAAAGATGCAGTCACTAATTATAAGGTTATTGAAAGATTCGGTTATGTAACACTTGTTAGCTGTAAACTTAAAACTGGTAGAACACATCAGATAAGAGTTCACATGAAATATATTGGTCATACCTTATTTAATGATGAGAGATATGGAGGAGATAAAATTTTAAAGGGTACTGTATATTCTAAATACAAACAATTTGTTGAAAATTGTTTTAATTTAATTCCTAGGCAGGCACTTCACGCAAAAACTTTAGGATTTATTCATCCTTTAAACAAGCAAAAAGTTATGTTTGATTCAGAGATTCCTGAAGATATGAAGTTAGTAATTGACAAATGGAGATCTTACTCTAAGCACAAAAATTTATAAATTTGTTTTATGAAAATACTTTTATCCCCAGCTAAATCTTTAGATTTTCAAAATAAACCTAATACAGATCAAAAGTCTAATCCTGTTTTTCAAGATCAAGCCACTTTAATAAATAATAAATTAAAAGATTACTCCTCCCCGGATCTATCTAAGCTTATGGGAATTTCATCTAAACTTAGTGATTTGAATTGGTCAAGAAATCAAAATTTTCAAAACTCTGATTCAATAAAACAAGCAATTTTTGCATTTAATGGAGATGTTTATGATGGAATTGACATTAATTCTATGCCTTCTGATAAATTTAATAGACTTCAAGAGAGTGTAAGAATTTTATCAGGTCTTTATGGAATTCTAAAACCTTTTGATTTAATTAAACCATACAGACTTGAAATGGGAACTAAATTAGCAATTAATGGATCTAAAAACCTTTATGATTTTTGGTCTGAAAAGATAACAGCTAGTCTATCAAATGAAATTTCAGAAGATGAACTAATAATTAACTTGGCAAGTAATGAGTATTTTTCTGTAATTAATGAATCTTTAATAAAAAATACTATAATTACACCTCAGTTCAAAGATTTTAAAAACGGTAAGCTAAAAATCATTTCATTTTTTGCTAAAAAAGCAAGAGGACTAATGACAAGATATTTAATAGAAGAAGAAGTGAAATCAATTGAAGGAATTAAAGGCTTTAATACTAATGGATATTCTTTCAGCAAACAAGAGTCAAAAGATGATCTTCACCCTGTCTTTATTAGATAGGCATTGACATTATGCTTTACTAATTTATAGCCATTAACTTATTATTTGTACATTTATTTAATCAAAAATTATGTATAGACTAACTCTTTTTTTAATATTTATTTTTCAGTTATCCTTTTCTCAAGATAGAGTATTAATTCAAGGAAAAGTAATATATAGAAATATTGATGTTCCTGCTGCTAATGTTGTAAATAATACAGCTCAAACTACTACTATAACAAATGATAATGGAGAATTTCAAATACTTGCTAAGGTAGATGATGAAATAATATTTTCTTCAGTTCAATATATAATTAGAACTGTCAGGGTTAATGAGGAAATAATTAGAAATAAAAGATTAGTTGTTCAAATTAATCAGAGAGTTAGAGAGTTAGATGAAGTAGTAGTCACGCCTGACGATACAGATAAATTTCTTGATTTAAAAGAGGAGCAATTTAAAGGATTTGATTATTTGGCTGATAAATCAACCAGAATTCAGAATATTCTTACAGATGATAGACAAGTAGTAAACGGCTTAAATTTCGTAAACATTTTTAGATTGTTATCAACTTTAATAGATTCTAAATCTGAAGAAGAGAAAATTAATATATCACCTAGTGAAGTATTACCATTTATATTAGAAGAAAATTTTTTTAAAGATGTTCTTAATCTAGAAACATTCCATTTAGAAGATTTTCTATCCAAGCTTGATAGAGATGAAAATCTTAAAACACTAATTCTGGAAAAAAATCAGTTTTTAATAATTGATTATCTACTCCAAGAAGCAAATAATTATCTAGAAAAAATTTCAGAATAACTATTAAAAACTATAAAATAGAATTATTTATTAACTAGATTTGACATTATGTTTTTATTTATTAGCGGTGCTGAGCTCGTTTTCGTTTTTTTTATAGTTCTCCTTGTCTTCGGTGCTGATAAAATACCATCAATTGCAAAAGGTTTAGCTAAGGGTATGACACAAATAAAACAAGCAACTAACGAAATAAAAACAGAGATCTCAAAAAACCCTGATATAAAAAATCCAGCAAAATCTCTGACTAAAGACTTGTCTGATAGTGTAAGTGATATTAAAAAAGATTTTGATGATTTAAAAGACTCAATTAAAAGAGATCTAAATTAGTCTTGATATAGAAATACCATCCCTAATAGGTAAAATAATTGTTTTAAATCTTTCATCCTGATTTAATTTTTTATTGAAATTTATAAGAGTATTTGTTTCTAAATCTTGACTATCTCCATTTCCAATTACTTTTCCAGACCATAGAACATTATCAGATATTATAATTCCGTTTTTGTTAAGCTTATTTGAAACTAAATTAAAATACTCTATATAATTCTCTTTATCTGCATCTATAAAAACTATATCAAAATTTATATTTAATTTTTTAATACACTCAATTGCATCCCCGGTGATTTGAATTATTTTATTTCTGTACTCACTTTCTTCAAAAAATTTATTTTGAATTGAAATTAATTCTTCATTTTTATCTATTGTGTAAATTTTACCATCATCTGAAAGACCTTCTGCTAGACATAAAGTTCCATACCCAGTATATGTTCCAATTTCAAGAATGTTTGATGGACTTTTAAGTTTTGATATTAAGCTTAAAAATCTTCCTTGAATGTGCCCACTGAGCATTCTAGGCTGTAAAATTTTTTGATAAGTTTCAAGGTTAAGCTTTTTTAAAAGTTCAGGTTCTTCTTCAGAGTTTGAAGAAAGATACTCACTTAATTTTTCTGATATAAAATCCATTATTTTTTTGGTCT
>JAYNJU010000014.1:10616-11859 GCA_038110465.1 Bacteroidota bacterium
TCTTGCTCGAGCATTGTCATATCAAATTCAGAAATATTCTCTTCATATTTAGCACTTGTATGGTGAGCATCATTGATTATTTTTTTTATTATATGATTTACAGTAAAGACACCTGTTTGTTTAATATTTTTATATGTATTTCTTGGAACTGTAGTTGGTCTAAGAATATAGCCTAACATAGCAGGGTTACTCCCAAGGTGAGTAATTGAACTAAAAACAGCAACATTTTCAATTCCATCCTCTGAAATCGTACCTATCAAGTTTGCAGACTTATAGCCAGTACATGAATTTATTAGATTAATTCTGTAAAATTTTTGAAGATCATCAAAATCTTCTTTTGATAAATGTTTCATCTTTTAAATGTAAAAAGAAATCTTCTAAATTTGCAAGTTATGGGTGATTAGCTCAGTTGGTTTAGAGCACTACCTTGACAGGGTAGGGGTCATTGGTTCGAATCCAATATCACCCACAATTCTTATTTACTTAAATTTAATTTTTCTGCTTTTAAATACTGTTACCATGTAAAATGGTATTAAAGCAATTCCTAATAAAAATGAAATTAAAGCAATATTTTTTGCAAATGAAACATAAAACATTTCATGTAACATCCACGAGGTATTAGCAAGCAGCCAAATTGTCAAAATTAGATTCTCAAAATAAGATAACCTATCATCAGAATTCTTGAGAAGAATTGTTGATATAATTAATGTTATAATTGCAAAGCTAGCAGATGCATATCTTAAAAAATTGAATGCTTCATAGTTTAAGCTTAAAAACCAAGCACTATCTTTAATTATCCACAAGGGAAAGTGGAGGTAGTATAAAAAGTAAATTACAGGTTTTCTCAATTATCATAATTAAATAATAAGCTAAATAAGTAATTTTTTTAATATGATTTAAAATTTTTTAATTGAATAAAAAATTAAAATGGCAACTTATTGAGATCAACATTTCCACCTGTTATAATAATCCCTACTTTTTTATTTTTAAATTCTTCTTTATTTTTTAAAATTCCAGCAAGCGGAAGAGAACAAGAAGGTTCACAAATTATTTTTAAACGCTCCCAAATAGTTCTCATTGATTCAATTATCTCATTTTCTGTAATTCTAATAATCAATTTAACTTCCTCTTTTATAATTGGAAAGTTTATATCTCCTAGTTGAGTTTTCAATCCATCAGCAATTGTATTAGCTGTTTCATTAGTCTCAATTTTTCCACTCATTAATGACCTATATGCATCATC
>JAYNJU010000014.1:11959-13821 GCA_038110465.1 Bacteroidota bacterium
TAGCTGTTTCATTAGTCTCAATTTTTCCACTCATTAATGACCTATATGCATCATCTACTTCAAATGGTTCAGTTCCAACAGTTGAAAATCGTTTTCCAAAAAATTTTGTAGCTAAGGCAGTTCCTGCTATAAGTCCACCGCCGCCTACTGGAACTAAAATATTATCCAAAAAATTGTATTTCTCAATCAACTCCATGGCTGCAGTACCTTGACCTAAAATAACATTAATATCATTGGAAGGATGAAGAAATGTAGCCCCTTTGGTGTCAACAATTTCTTGAGCTTTTTTTTCTCTAGCTTCAAGTGTTGGATCACACTCAATAAGCTCCCCTCCATAGCTTTTGACAGCTGTTTTCTTAATTTCAGTTGCAGTTGATGGCATTACTATATATGCCTTAATTCCAATATTTTTTGCGGCAAGTGAAACTGCTTGAGCAAAATTTCCAGAGGAATGTGTTACAACTCCTTTCTTCATTTGCTCAGAATTTAGGCTTAAAATAGCATTAGTAGCACCCCTCATTTTAAATGCTCCCATTTTTTGAAAATTATCACATTTAAAGTAAACTTCGGCGCCACACAATTTATCTATAAAACTTGATCTAAGTACAGGTGTATTATGAATAAAATGCCTTATTCTTTTATTACAATCTTCTAAGTCTTTTTTAGTTATTTCCACTTTATATTACAGCCTATACTAGGCTTTTGAAGCCTATTATTTAATTCATTGTTCTGTAGACATTCAAATGCATGAATGATATCTGCACCATCAGAAATAATTTCATTTCCTGGTCTTGAATCATCAAGTTGACCACGGTAAACTAATTCTAAATCTGAATTGTAAAGATAAAAGTCAGGAGTACATGCTGCATCATAAGATTTTGCAACCTCTTGAGTTTCATCATACAAATAGGGGAAGTTAAAATTGTTTTCAATAGCATTAGTTTTCATTTTTTCTGGACTATCATCTGGATAATTTATTATATCATTACTTGAAATAGCAATAAACTTAATTTCTTCACCATGATATTTTTTTGATAAAGTTGAAATTGTATTATTCACATGTTTAACATAAGGGCAGTGATTGCATATGAACATAATAAATGTTCCTAATTTACCTTTATAATTTTCTAACGAAATTTTTGTGTCAGAAGTTACATCAGTTAATTCAAAGCCTGGAGCTTTTGATCCAAGTGATATCATATTTGAAGGAGTCTTAACCATATCTATAGTTTTTTTAAAAGTATAAAAAACAATGAAATATTAATAACTTTGTTGTAACCAAGCCAATTAATGAAGAAACTTACAAAAAAAGAAAGATTTCAAGAAAATGTTCTTTCAAGGTTTCATGTCTACAATAGTATATTTGCCACTCTTCCATATGATAGCATATCTGAAACAGGTAATCTTTTACCAATTTTTAATGATTATTGTAGACTTGGTTATTCAAAAAAACTTGATCCAAAATCCATTGTAGATAATTTTTTTTCTAAGTATTGTGAAGGCTATTCATTAGAAGAAAAAATCTCATTGTTATTTAGATTTATTCAATATGTTGAAAGACAAGTTGTATTATTTGATGCAATTGAAGATGCATCATTTAATAAAGTAAACAATATGGACGGTCTAGGTACGCTAAGAAATCTAAAGGAACAGGTAGAGTCTACAAATAAAAAAAATGAGTTAAAAAAATATTTAAAATCTTTTAAAATAAGACCGGTTTTAACAGCTCATCCAACTCAGTTTTACCCAGGGTCTGTTTTAAGCATAATTACAGATTTAGCTGACTCAATTGATAGAAATAGTTTAAGTGAAATAAAAGATTCATTAGCTCAACTTGGTAAAACACCTTTTTTTAAACAAAA
>JAYNJU010000015.1:0-13047 GCA_038110465.1 Bacteroidota bacterium
GAAAGAATGACTAATTTTTTTGGTAAAAGAGGTTTTTCATATGCTAATGATGGATGGGAAGATAATTTTCAGGAAATTTTAGAAAGACTTGAAAACATTGTAAAAGAGGGTAAGGTTAGACATGTTGGTTTATCAAATGAAACCCCATGGGGATTTATGAAATTTATTGAATATTCTAAGTTAGGTTTACCAAAAATGATAACTATGCAAAACCCTTACTCTTTATTAAATAGGCTTTTTGAAGTTGGTAATGCAGAGGTATGTAAAAGAGAAAATGTTGGACTGTTAGCATATTCACCTCTTGCATTTGGAGTTCTCTCTGGAAAGTATATGGATGGCAAAATGCCAGAGAATAGCAGGCTTAAACTATTTCCAAATTTATCAAGGTTTAGTAATGAAAATTGTTCAAAGGCTATAGAATTATACTTCAATATTTCTAAAAAATATAATCTTTCTTTAGCTCAAATGTCACTTGCATTTGTTAACGATAGACCTTTTGTAACAAGTAATATTATAGGGGCAACCTCTATGGATCAATTAAAAGAAAACATTAGTAGTATTAACATAAAGTTATCTAATGAAATAATTAATGAGATCAACCAAGTGAATGAATTAATTCCTAACCCTGGACCTTAATTAGAAATCTCTTTCTTCAAACTCTTCATTCTTTGGATTAGGACCATATTTATTATCTCCAATATCTCCCTCCTTAAGAAAAAGAACCAATAACCAAATGGGGCCAATAATAGGAATTAGTATAAGAAAATAATACCATCCAGATTTTCCAGTATCATGAAGCCTTCTTATTGTAACTGCAATACCAGGAATTAAAACAGCAAGACCATATCCTATATAAATTGGACCATATCCTATTGGCCAGGTTGATCCAACTAAGTTATCAAGCAGCATGCATGATAATGATATTAATGAGTTAATTAAAACAAACATCCAATACTCCATTCTTCTTGATCTTCCGCTAAAATCAAAATAAGAATTGATTACTTTTAAATACCATTCCATTTGATTAATTTACAAATAAAAAAAGCAATCAATGTTGTTTATTAAGAAACATCTATATAACCCTCTTCGAGATATTATTAAAAAACTAAAAGAGCATCTTTTTGGTCTAAATACTTTTTTTAAATTAAAAAGGTATTCAAAGTTAAGGAGTAATGTATATAATAAAGGTAAATATCTTCTGTTGGTTGGAAGTGGTAAATCAGCTTTAGAGTATAAAAAACATAGTCTTAAAAATATTGATGTAATGGCTGTAAATAATTCCATTAAAGCATTTGATGATTTAATTGTAGATTATTATTTATGTGCTACAGATTTTCCAAAATTTGAAGTACCAAATAAAAACTCCTACAAAAAAAAAATTTCTAAATATAGCTATAGGTATCATACTTTAGCTTTTGCTAAATATCATAAATTTCCGTTTAGACCTTTAGTTGGAAAAACTATTTTTCTTGATAGTCTTAATTGGGCTTTTACTAAAGGATACCGAAAGATTTATTTACTTGGTTTTGATCATGATTATAATCCTAATAGGGTAAAAAAATGGGATGGTAAATATTTAACAGATTCCAATAAATTAGAAAAAATATTTGATGGTAAAGATGAAGAACCCGACACATTTTATGGTCAAGGAACACCTGACCCTTTAAGACTAGGTGAAGAAAACTTACAGAATATTTTCAGTTTAGTTCAAGCACATAGTAGGTTTTATGGCTGTGAAATAATTAATCTATCTTCAAATAAAAATGGTTTAGCAAATTTTAAAAGAGCTGAAAAAATTGATTAATGAGTCTTGTTGAATCTAATTTATCCAAAAAACAAATAGTTAAAATTCTAAATTCAAATTATGGAATTAGTGGGAAAATTATTAGGCTTGATGGAGAGATAGATTTTAATTATAAAATAACAGATAAAAAAAATCATTCGTATTTATTAAAAATTTCAAGACCAAATTTTAATCTTGATTATATTGATTATCAATTAAAAATTCTAGAGCACCTTTCTAAACAAGATGAAATAAAAACCTCTACTGTTCTACTTACTTTAAATCATGAAAAATCATTTGTTGTAAAAGATAAATTAGGCAAGGATAGATCAATAATTTTATATAATTGGATTGATGGGAGGCTGTGGAGTAAAGTAAATCCAAAAACAAAAAAATTAAGAGAGGATCTAGGATCTCAAAGCTCTTTAATAACAAGATCATTATTAAAATTCAAGCATGGTTTTTCAAAAAGAAAAATAGATTGGGATATAGCAAACTCATTATGGGTAGAAGAATATATTCCAATGT
This sequence comes from Bacteroidota bacterium, assembly GCA_038110465.1. GTDB lineage: Bacteria > Bacteroidota > Bacteroidia > Flavobacteriales > Flavobacteriaceae > Marisimplicoccus. The sequence continues at coordinate 2,312 of JAYNJU010000015.1, forward strand.
TTAAAAATGAAGAAAAAGAAATTGCTGAGGAATTCATAAAGTCATTTAAAGAAAGACTTGATGATTTTAATAAACTTAAAAAATCTATTATTCATAATGATATAAATGATAATAATATCATAGTCTCAAATAATTTAAAAAACCCAAAAGTTGAATCAATAATTGATTTTGGTGATTCAGTATTTTCTCAAACTATAAATGATTTAGCTATAACATGTGCTTATGCAATTATGAATCTTGATGATCCACTTAATGCATGCTTAGATGTTGTTAGGGGATATAATAAAAATTTAAAAATTAATGACGCTGAAATAAAGCTTCTATATAATTTGATCGGAATTCGTTTAATAATTTCAGTTACTAAATCTTTCATTAATAGAAAAAAAGAACCTGAAAATAAATATTTATTAATTAGTGAAAAATCTGCTTGGTCGCTTTTAAAAAAATGGCGAAATATAAATCCAGAGTTTGCATATTATTCATTTAGAAAGGCTTGTAGTCTTGATGCCATTGAAAGCAAAATTCAATTTGAGAACTGGGCTAAAAAAAATAAATTTTCATTTAAAGATTTATTTCCAAAAGAAAAGAAATCTAAAGTTTTTAAAATTGATTTGAGTATTGGCAGTAAATGGATTGGAGGAAGAGAAGAGATTGAAGATCTTAAATTTTTTGAATTCAAAATAAATAGACTTCAAGAAGAAAATCCCAAATGTCTTATAGCTGGTGGATATCTTGAACCAAGACCAATTTACAGTTCAAGTTCTTATGATAAAATAGGTAATCAGGGCACAGAGAGTAGAACAATTCATTTGGGAGTTGATTTTTGGCTTCCGGCAGGAACTCAAGTTAGTTCAATTTTTGATGGAGAAGTTTTTACTGCAGTTAATGATGCTGGTGATAAAGAATACGGTGGGTTAATTATAATAAAACATAAAACGAAAGACTTTAGTTTTTTTACTCTATATGGACATAATACTGCAAGAAGTGTATTAAAAAATAAAGTTGGATCAAAAGTTAAAAAGGGAGATATAATAGCAGAAATTGCAAGCTTTCCTGAAAATGGAAACTGGGCATCACACTTACACTTTCAAGTTATTTTATCTATGTTAGATTATAAAAATGATTTTCCTGGAGTATGCTATCATAATCAGTTAGATCTCTGGAAAGATCTTTGTCCAGATCCAAATCTTTTATTTAAGTGTTCAGATCTTGATCAAATTAAATTTAAATCTGATAATGAACTCATTAATTTTAGAAAGAAACACTTAGGCAAGAGTTTAAAATTACATTACGATACTCCACTTCATATAGTTAGAGGAGAAGGAGTCTATTTAATAGACAAAAATGGAAGAAAATATTTGGACACTGTGAACAATGTGGCTCATGTTGGTCATGAAGAAGGAGAAATAGTTGCTGCTGGTAAAAATCAAATGTCTATTTTAAATACAAACTCAAGATATCTTCACTCTTCTATAAATGAGCTTGCAAATGAGCTACTAAGTACATTGCCCAAAAAATTAAATGTTGTTCATTTTGTTAATTCAGGAAGTGAAGCTAATGAAATTGCAGTTAGAATGATGAAAGCTCACACAAATAGTAATAATATTATTGTTTCACAGCATGGATATCATGGAAATACAAACATATGTGTTGATATATCCTCTTATAAATTTGATGGTAAAGGAGGAAAGGGCGCTCCAAAAAATACTCATGTAATATCAATTCCTTCAAAATTTAATATTAGTTGTAAAGAAAATAGAAATGTTGACTTTCATATAAAGGAGCTAGAAGAATGTATTTACAGAATTAAGTCACAAAATAACAAGTTAGGTGGTTTTATAATTGAGCCAATAATTAGTTGTGGGGGACAAGTAGAATTACCAAAAGGGTATCTAAAAAAAGCTTATAAAATAATTAGAGAAAACGGTGGAATATGTATTTCCGATGAAGTTCAAGTTGGATGTGGTAGAGTAGGGAAAAAATTCTGGGGGTTTCAACTTCATGATGTTATTCCAGATATAATAACAATTGGTAAACCTCTAGGAAATGGGCATCCAATAGGAGCAGTTGTATGTACTTCTGAGATTGCTGAAAGTTTTGCAAATGGAATGGAATTCTTTAACACTTTTGGAGGAAACCCAGTTTCATGTTCTATAGCTAATCAGGTCTTGAAAAAAGTTAAAAAAAATAAACTTCAAAAAAACTCATTTGAAGTTGGAAACTATTTAAAAAATGAATTAAAAAAATTATCTAAAAAATATAAAATTATAAAAGATGTAAGAGGAGAAGGTTTATTTCTAGGCATTGAATTTTTAGATAATGAAATGAATCCTCTTGAAAATGAAACTAAATATATAGTAAACAGATTAAGAGATTATGGAATTCTTGCAAGTTATGATGGTCCAAATAATAATGTCATTAAGATAAAACCCCCTATTATTTTTAATAAATCTAATTGTGATTATTTTATTCAATACTTAGATAAAATTTTAAAAGAAGATTACCTATATATTTAATACTGAACATATTTTTAGTTTGGCGATCCCAATAAACCCAAATTTTTTATCTCTTTTCTAACTGAACTCATGAAATTTTTTCCAGGGTCAACCTTCATTGTTCTATAACTGGTATCAATCTCAAGCCACAATTCAGTATCTTCAAAATCTTTGTATTCATAGTGGCCTATTAAATACTCTATAGTTGAATATTTGTCTTTTAAGTATTTAATAAGTTTAATATTTGATTCAACTTGTTTTGATGTTAAAGGAAGGTCCTCAGATCCACCAACATTTTCTATTCCAATTGAAGAGTGATTTAATCCAATAACATGTCTTGCCATATATGTCTCTGGCATTAATCTATATATAGATCCATCTTGATCAACTAAAAATTGAGATGAGACATTTAAACCGCTAACATTTTCAAGTTCAGGTCTCCAGTTTGGAAGATAAGGACTATTAAATGCATTGAAAGTTTCTATCATTGAGGGAATAACAGTCCAATGTAGTACAATAATTTTAGGAGTTATAGTTATACTATCTCTATCTAGATTATATCTATCTTTTATATATTCTTTTGTTAGATGAATTCTATCTTGATTAAATATTATAGGTTTATCAATGATTTTAATTTCTTGCTCTGAACATTTAAAAAAAAGTAAAGAAACTAATATGGTTATTAAAAATTTAAGATTCATCTATTACAATTTAAAACTTATTTTTACTTATTAAATCTTCAAAATGAAAAAAATAATTATATCAGTAATAAGCGCATTTGCTGTTTTATTTGTAATTCTAATTATAAATACAATATCTCTTAAACCCAAAAAAATAATTGTCGATGAAGTTGAAAAATTAGAAATTTCCGAAGATGCAATAAATCGTTTTAGTGGAGCAATAAAGTTCATGACAATATCTTCAGGAAATGATTCTGATAATTACACTGAAGAATTTTTAAAACTTCATGAATATCTAGAAAGTGTTTTTCCAAACTTACATAACAATCTAGAGAAAAAAGTTTTTAATCAAAGTTTATTATTTAAGTGGCAAGGGTTAAATAATGATTTAAAACCTGGGCTACTTATGTCTCATTTAGATGTAGTCCCTGTAGATAATTCTACTCTAACAGAATGGGAAGCGCCACCATTTTCTGGAGAAGTAAAAAATGGTGTCATCTATGGTAGAGGAACATTGGATGATAAAGTATCAGTTATGGGAATAATGGAAGCTGTTGAAAGTTTAATTAGTAATGGCTTTAAACCAATTAGAACTATATATCTTGCTTTTGGACATGATGAAGAAATTGGCGGTAATAATGGAGCAGGTGTTATTGCAAAATATCTTAGTGATAATAATATTAATCTTGAGTTTGTTCTTGATGAAGGTGGATTTATTGCAGAACAAATGGTTGATGGAATTAGTAAACCTATGGCTATAATTAACGTTGCCGAAAAAGGATATGTATCATACAAATTAACCATTAAAACCGAGGGGGGGCACTCCTCAGCACCACCAAAAGATAATACTATTGGTTCTCTTGCAACTGCAATAACAAAATTGGAATCTAATCAGTTTAAACCAAAAATGATTCCTTTATTAAACACGCAGATTGAAACAGTTGGAGCTGAATTACCTTTTTTTGAAAAAATGATTTTTGCAAACAAGTGGTTGTTCAAAAATATAATTTTGGAAGGGTTTAATGCTAAAACTACTATTGCTCCAACTATTATTTCTGGTGGAGTTAAAGATAATGTGATTCCTACAACTGCATCTGTAGTTGTAAATTTTAGAATTATGACAGGAGATCAGCCTGATGAGATAAAAAAACATATAATAGATACTATAGATGATTCAAGAATTTTAGTTGAAGAAATTAATCCCCCCAATCTTCCATCACCAGTTTCAGACTTTAACTCTGAATCATTTAAACTTATTGAGAAAACAATTTTGCAAATTATTCCAGATGCAATAACCACTCCTGGGCTTGTAGGAGGAGGAACAGATACAAAACATTATCAAAAAGTTTCAGATAATGCATATAGATTTTATCCGATAAGAGTCAATGAATCAAATATTACAGGATTACACGGGATAAATGAAAGAATGTCAATCAATAACTATAAGGAGATAGTTCAATTTGCTTATCAATTTTTGATTAATTTAAATAATAATGATCAAGAATAAATTTTATTTAATCTTTATATTCTTAATAATTAATACATGTTATGCTATGTCACAAAAATATGAGACACAAGAGTATGAAGTTATCGAGAGTATCAACGAGGTGGAGTTGAGATATTATCCAAGTGCTCCAATGATTAAAGTTTCTGATAAGTATAACAGGAATAATAATTTTGGCAAACTATTTAGATATATAACAGGCAGCAATTTAGAAAATGAAAAAATAGCTATGACCACTCCAGTATATATGTATAATGATAATAAAACAATGGAATTTGTGTTACCAAAAAAATATATTAAAGATCAAATACCAGAACCAAATGATAAAAATGTTGAGGTTTATATCTCTAGACCAAAATATTTTGCTGCAATCAGATTCTCAGGATATTCAAATGAAAAAAAGATAGAAAAAAATAAAACTATTCTTCAAAACATTCTTTTTGAAAATGATATAGAAATTATAAGTGACTTATATTTATTAGTATATGATGCTCCAACAAAATTTTATAATAGAAGGAATGAAATTTTGTTTGAAATCAAAAAAAAGAATTGAAACCAAATTTCAATATCTCAAAAAAGAATATATTAAATTTTTAAATTTTAAATTTTATTTGTTTCAAAATATCAATTTGGTAAAAATCAAATATTTCATTGATTAATTAATTAGTCTCATAATTACGATGTATAGATTTGGAGGCTTAATAAACAATCTATAATTATGAAATATTTAAAAAATACTTTTTCCAAATTAAGCAGAATTGGGGTTTTTTCTCTTTTAGCAATTTCATCATCTAACTTATCTTATTCTCAAGATTTTGGAGCTGATGTTGTTAGCTCTTATGTTTGGAGAGGTACACAATTTGGTTCCGGAGTGCATGTTCAACCATATATGACATTAGGCTCTGGCAATCTTGAAGCAGGTGTTTGGGGTAGTTTTCCAACAACAGCTCAAGGTGGTGGAAATGAATTAGATGCATATTTAAGCTATGATTTTGGTCCACTTGCTTTAACATTAACTAATTTTACTTTTCCAGGAGATGGAGGAGTTTACCCTGAAGATGGATATGGATTTTTTCAAGGCAATTACACAGAAGTTAGTGGATCTACATCCTTTATGGGTATTGATTTAATGGCTGGATATTTTACTGAAGTAGAAGCTCTATATGTTGAGTTTGGTTTTTCTGCTGGTCCAGTAGATATAGCTCTTGCCTATGGAGATGATCAAGGTGATGCATGGTATGCAAATGGAGGAGCTGGAATTGTAAATATGTCTTTCAGCGGATCAAAAGAAATACAAATTTCTGATTCATACTCTCTACCTGTCTTTGGTTCATTTATACTTAATCCTAAAGCTGAAACAGCCTTTTTAGTTTTTGGATTTAGTTTTTAAAACAAATTATTATGAAAAAAATAGAAGCAATTATTAGAAAGTCAAAATTTGACGAAGTAGTAAAAGCTCTGCAAGATGCAGAAGTTTACTTTTTCAGCTACTGGGATGTTACCGGAGTTGGAAATGAAAAAATCGGTAAGGTATACCGTGGGATAACATATAGTACTAAAGATATTCAAAGAAGATATTTATCAATTGTTGTTTCAGACTCATTTGTTGAAGCAACTGTAAATGCTATTTTAAAGTCTGGAAGTACAGGTAATGTAGGTGATGGTAAAATTTTCATTCTACCTTGTGAAGAGGCCTACAGAATTAGAACAGGAGAAAAAGGAACAAAATCATTTAACTAAGACTATGGAATTATTAACTACAAATAATGTTTGGATGATGCTTTGTGCAGCATTAGTATTTTTTATGCATCTTGGATTTTCATTTTTAGAAATTGGATTAACAAGACAAAAAAACACAATCAATATTCTATTTAAGAACTTCTTTATAATAACAGTTGGTTTAATAGCATATTGCTTGATTGGTTTTAACTTAATGTACCCTGGAGATTTTAATATAATTGGAGGTAATGGAATTCTTGGATTCGCGGGGTTTGGCTTGGACGCGAATGCTGCATCAGATTTATCTTATAATGAAGGATATACTTATTGGACTGACTTTTTGTTCCAAGGAATGTTTGCTGCAACAGCTGGTACTATAATTTCCGGAGCTGTAGCAGAAAGGATTAAAATTAATTCTTTCATGCTAATTGTATTACTATATATAACAATTGTATATCCAATTGTTGGTTCATGGCAGTGGGGATCAGGATTTTTATCTTCCCTTACAGAGGATGTTGGATTTTATGATTTTGCTGGATCAACATTAGTGCATTCAGTAGGAGGATGGGGAGCTCTGGTAATTATTTATTTACTTGGAGCAAGAAAAGGTAAATTTGATGAATCTGGAAACCCACTTGCAATTCCTGGATCTAATATTCCTTTATCTGCAGCAGGTGTTTTAATTCTGTGGCTTGGATGGTTTGGATTTAATGGTGGATCAGTTTTATCTGCTGATCCCGCAAATACTTCATTAGTTTTAGTCACAACTTGTCTTGCTGCAGCTGCAGGTGGTCTAGGAGCTGCTTTTTTCTCAGGTTTACTTTATAAAAATCTGGATATAACAATGTTCATGAATGGAGTGCTGGGGGGACTAGTTGGAATTACTGCAGGAGCAGATCAAATGGGGCCAACTGAAGCTATTATAATTGGTATAATTGGTGGTGTAATAGTTGTTCTTGGCGTAGCTTTACTTGATAAATGTAAATTAGATGATCCTGTTGGTGCGATACCTGTTCACCTTTTTGCAGGAATTTGGGGAACTTTAGCAGTTGGAATTTTTGGTGCCTCTGCAAGTTTTGATCAATTTATGGTGCAACTTGCAAGTGTTGGGATAGTAGGTTTATTCTGTGTGATATGTACTTTAATAATTGTGTTAATTGTTAAGGCGTTTATTGGACTTAGAGTTTCAGAAGAAGAAGAGTCTAGAGGTTTAGATATCGCTGAACATGGAACAGGTGCATATGGAGATTTTTCTATGAGATAATAACTTCTATTATTTTCATTCTAAAAGGAGATCAATTGATCTCCTTTTTTGATTTTGATATATATTAGATTATAAATATGAAGTCTGTAATAATTATAGGGAGCGGAATTAATGGATTAGTAGCAGCTAATTATTTAATTAAGGAAGGCTATAAGGTTATCATAATTGAAAAGAAATCAAGTACAGGTGGAGCTTGCATTAAAGATAGTACAGAGATTGATGGTCAAAATATAGATTTTGCATATGGAGCAACAGTTCTTGGGATGATGCAAGACTTTGTATTTAATGATACAGGATTGAGTAAGAAAGTTTATGGATATTATCCAAAAACACCTAAGCTAGTTTTTTTTAAGGATGAAAAAGTAAGTACTAAAATTTTTCAAGATCACAAGCATCTAGAACTAGAACTTAAAAATAGATGGGGAGAAACAGGTAAAGTAAATGAGTTTAGAGAAGATGAAAATAAAGTAATTGATTTTATTCAAAATCTTTATAAAAATGCATTGAGTCCATCAATCGAATTAGCAGAGAAAGAGCTTGGAACAGAACTTACTAAACTTTGGGTTACTGGATCAGCAAAAGATTTATTAGATCATTATTTTACATCTGAAAAAACAAAGTTATATATGGGTATGACAGTTATTGAAAGTGGACCAGCCTCAATTAAAGATTCAGGAACTGCATTTACAATTCCTTTGATGGACTCTGGATCTATATACGATGGTTATTGGGGATTTGTTAAAATTGGAATCTGGAAGATAACTGAAGAGCTTACTAAAATTAATAAAGAACTTGGAGTTAAATTTTTTCTTGACTCAACTATTAATGAAGTTGATAGTGACAACAATAAAATAACTTTTGATCAAGATAATAAGACAGTTATTTTGAATTATGATAGTTTAATTTTTGCAACTGATCCAATCACTCCTTCATCCATTATTAAAAACTTCAATCAAAAAATAGATCTTGAAACAATTGGAACTAGCGGTAAAGTAACTGCATTCTTTAAAAATCCTGTCAGGTGGGTTGACTCAAATAATTTTTCTGATTCTTTTAGGTTTATATTTTCAGTAGATACTTTGGAGAAATTTGAAAAAGCAAGTCAAGATGCATATAACAATGTTTATGATTATTCTCCAGGATATATCCAAATATATCCTGAAGGAAGTGCTCAAAGAAAAATGAATAATTTTGAAAGTTTTGATAAACTAATATTCTTTACTAAAAATTTAAGTTTTGATAAAAAATCTGAAATGGCAGAAAAAGTTAAAGAAAAAATAGTTTCAGCAGTATTACCTCACATTGAAAATCCTGAAGATTTAGTTTATTCTAAATTTTTGACTCCCAAAGATTTAAAAGAAATTTTTTTATTTCCTCAGGGTAATATTGATCATGTAACCTTAACTGGAAACCAAAATTTTAATAAAAGAAACTACAGTATTAATTCAAACAATTTTTACTCATATTATGACTATAAAAATATTTTTTACTGTGGAGCTGGTAGTTTCCCATGCGGAAGCGTTGCAGGCACACCAGGCTATATGTGCTCTCAACAAATAATCAGAAATTCAAAATTTAATGAAAATTAAATTTGGTGTTAAACCCTATATTATTCTATTATTAGCTTCTGTTATTTCAGGGTTATTATTGAATTTAAAATTAAATGATATATCAACTCTCATTTTTGAGGGATTTAAAAATATTATAACTGGTATTGGACCTATAATAATTATTGGAACTATCTTGGGAAAGTTTCTTCAAGAAACTGGAGCAACCAGTAAAATGGTGACGACATTCATTTCAATGTTTGGATTGTCAAATATGCCTCTAACATTTAATATTCTAGGCTTTATAATATCTATACCTGTATTTTGTGATGCAGCATTTATATTAATGTCTTCAATTATTAAAGAAATATCTAGAGTATCAGGAAGAAAAATGATAATTCTGACTGTATGTCTAGCAACAGGTTTGTATTCAGCTCATGTTTTTGTTCCCCCTACCCCTGGTCCTCTTGCAGCTTCGGCTTTAATTGGTGCTGATGTTGGTTTACTGTTATTAATAGGATTAACCATTGGAATAGCAGTATCATTAGCAGGATATATATGGATTAGAGTATTATTAAAAAAAGACTTTCAATTAAGCAGTGATTCTAAATCTTATTATAAACTAAGTAATGAAAAATCTATAACAGTTTTCCTTCCAATCATTATTCCAATTATTTTGATATCAATTTCAACTTTAATAAAGTACCCATCACTTAATATAATTGAAAATGAGATAACAAATTTTATTGACTTTATTGGTAAGCCAGAAGTTTCTCTATTTATTGGTCTAATTATTTCAACAGTATTTATAAAAAGAGATGATTCCAAAAATATTTCAAAATGGATTGGAAATTCTCTAAAAAACTCATTTGATATATTACTTATTACTGGTGCAGGTGGAGCATTAGGGTTCATAATAAGATCATCGGGATTAATTGAATCTTTAGGGATAGTAAATTTTAATGGTACATATGGGCTAGTATCTGTTTTTTTAATTGCTGCTTTAATTAAGACAGTTCAGGGTTCATCAACAGTTGCAATTATCACAACATGTGCTTTGGTAGCACCTCTTGCTGATCAGATTGGAATTATTAGTGAAATTGAAAAAGTACTTATAATAACTTCTATAGGTTCTGGTGCTATGACAGTTTCTCATTTTAACGACAGCTATTTTTGGGTTGTTACAAAATATTCAAATTTGGAAATAAAAGAGGTTGTGAAATTTTTTACATCTGCTACTCTAGTTCAAGGTCTTATTGGACTATTAACTTCAGTGGTTATTTTTCTTTTACTAACTTAGAATCATGAAGTTAGTGACATTAATTAGTTGTTTAGTTATTTATAGCTTATCCTATGGGAATATTTCACCAACTTCAAATTTTCAATTTGATAATAAGGTTAATATCTATCTTGATTCAATTATTAAGTATAAACAGGCATATCCCAAAAAAGCATTAGAATTTGGGTTGATCCAAAAGAAAATTTAGCTGTTATTTTCCTTACACAAGTAAGAGATGAGAATTATGA
>JAYNJU010000016.1:0-11946 GCA_038110465.1 Bacteroidota bacterium
GAGTAGATGACTCATAATCATTTGGTCCCTGGTTCGAGTCCAGGTGGGACCACCCTTAAACCCTCTAAGTCCTTGACTATGAGGGTTTTTTGTTTCGTTTAATTTTTCTTGGATTAGCCCATAATAAATATCCACTATATATCATAAAAACCAAGCTTAGTGATATTATGCTAACATATGTAATGGTTGAAATATTACTTTCAGTAAAATAAAAATCAATAATTGATCCATCATGTAGTCTTTCAATAAAATTATCAGCTCTTTTAGCAACCGATAAAATCTCTCCAGTTTCTAAATCAAGTTGAAGTTCTTGAAAGTTTTTTTTAAACAAGACCTTAGCAATTCCTTTGTCTGGCCTAATATCTATTCTATCAATTTCAGAATCAATTTCAAGCACATTGACTGCATACATCTTCGAAATAGAATCTAACTTTTTTATTGAAATCCAATTGCTTTGATTAAGAGAATTTGTTGTTTGAGTTTCGGGTTTTAATCCCAGTTCATCTTTAAGACCCAGAAGAAACCCGCTTATTGAAACTAGTAAGAAAAACAAGATAAATATAACCCCAACATTTCTATGAAGCTTTCTGTATAATCTTGTATAAATAACAGTTTTGGATTTCATAACTGAAAATTAAAAACAAATAAGATTTTAAAAAAAGACAAATATATTATCAATTTTTAGTTTTGATTGCTTTTTCTCCTTGGGCTTCTTTGCTCTGGCCAGCTTGATTGATTACCTGTTCTTGGGTTAATAGGCATTACTCTTTTTTCTCTAGACGCCCTAGAATTATCTTCACTTGCCATATAAGCCAAAATAGCGGTAAGTATGACATTGTTTCTAACATCATCAAAAACAATTTTATCATAAGTGTCTCTGTTTGTATGCCAAGTGTAACTCCCATAATCCCAACTTAGAGATGACAAGCTAAATGCAGGAACTCCGACTGCAACAAAAGAAGCATAGTCACTACCACCTCTTGCAGGCATACCCGGAAAGTCTGTATCAATATGTTTTTTAACAGAATCAGGCAGAGGATTCATCCACCTTGTTATATAGTCATATGAGTTTAAGAACCCTTGACCGCTAATATTTACAACCCTTCCTGTTCCATTGTCTTGATTAAAAACAGCTTGAATATTATCAACTATTTCAGGAAAATCTTCAACAAAAGCTCTAGAACCATTAAGCCCCCCTTCTTCAAATCCCCAATGACCAACTAAAATGGTTCTTTTAGGATTAGGGTACACTTTCTTCAATACCCTCATAGCCTCAAGCATAACAAGGGTTCCTGTTCCATTATCAGTTGCTCCTGTTGCTCCGTCCCAAGAATCAAAATGTGCAGATAAAACAATATATTCATTGGGCAGCTCAACCCCTTTTATCATTCCGATTGTGTTAAAAGTAGGAACAGTTCCTAGGTCTTCAGATGTAGCAATGATTGAAAGCTCGGGAATAGTTCCATTTTTGACCATTCTGTAAAGCATTGAATAGTCTTCAAGGTCCAAATCAACACTAGGAATTTTCTTTGTTCCAGCACTAAAAACTCTGTTTGCACCAAACCCTCCTGCCCAATTACTAATGATTATGCCTGCAGCACCCGCCTCTTCTAAAACAGCATTTATCTCTCTTCTGTTCACACCCATGTTTCTAAAATTAGAATACCAGCTAGAAGAAACTTCTTCTCTTTGCTGTTTCATTTTTTCAAATGATTCTTCTGTGGCAAACTTCTCCCAATTATAATCAGGCCTACCAGTTGTTTGATACATACTGTTTAAAATAAACTTTCCTTTGATTGTTCCCAGCCATTCTTTAAACTCTTCTTCGTTTTCAACTTCAGGAATCACATCAACTTTTGCAGATACTCCTTTTTTTGAGGTAGAAGGATTATATGCAAGCTGTCGCCCTGTTAAGGTTCTTAATCTAGGTTGAATCATATCTATATGGGTAATACCTCTTTCCCAACCATTCCATTCACCGAACTGATGAAGACTTGCGTCAATACCCCAGCTCTTATATTTTTCAATAGCCCAATCATGAGCATTTTTCATTTGAGGTGTTCCAACTAACCTAGGACCTATTAAATCAAGGAGCTCATGAGCCAAAGATTCTAATTGAGAATTGTTTTCAGCCTCTTCAACAATATTGTTTACTATCTCATTTTGAGAATAAGCATTAAAAGAGAACAACAAAAGAAGAATTATATATAGTTTTTTCATTTTTGACTTATTTAACCCGAAAGGTAATCATTTTCATATTCAGCACCTTTACCTAATTTGAACTTTAATTAAACGAGTGACATCAATGAATTTAAATTGAAATAATTAATTTTTATTTAATTTTAAAAACAACAAAAATTCAATTACATGAAAAATTCAATATTATTAATATTAGCTGCTTTTTTTACTTATTCTTGTGATCAAGAGGTAAATAAAACTGCAGGAGAGTGGGTTTCAACTGGAGAGACTTATGAAATTGGTTCAAATGAAAATGTAGAAATTGTAAAAAATATGATTTCAGCATTTAACAATATGGACACTGATGCAATGCAAGAATTAATGGCAGACACATTAGTTTTTTATGGTTTCAACCAAAAAGACCCAACTTATCTTCCTAGAGAAGCAACTCCTCAATGGATGGCTCAATATGACTCTGTTGAATCAAGAGCCGTATACCTTTTACCTTATCGTCTAATTGGCGAAGAAAGGCCAGATATAAATGTGGTTCAGACGGGCCAACTTGAAAACTTATACTGGAAAGACGGAAGAGTAGATAGCTTAAGAATTTTAAATAAGTTTTTTATTAACTCGGAAGGGAAAATAAGAGCTATAAGACAATGGGGAGCTGATTGGTAATCTAATTATTTATTCCCCCCGTAAGGGGGGGTATAATTTATGCAAGGGATAAATAAAAACATATTAGATTATTTTAATGAACTAAAGATCAATAACAATAGGGATTGGTTTAATAAAAACAAAGAAAGATTTTTAGAACACCAAGAAGAGGTAAAAGACTTTTCCTCTGAGATTCAAATTAAATTAAACAAACAAGATGATATAGACAAAGTAAAGGTCTTTAGAATTTATAGGGATGTTAGATTTTCAAAAGACAAAACACCATATAAAACTCACTTTGGAGTGTCCTTTAATAGGAATAAACCATATTTAAGAGGAGGCTATTATATTCATATTCAACCTGACAGCTCATTTATTGCAACAGGTTTTTGGAACCCCAACAAAGAAGACCTGCTTAGAATAAGAAAAGAAATTGAAGTTGATGGAGAAGAGCTAGAGAAAATAATTAATTCAAAAAAAATTAAATCTCTTTGGGGACCCATTAAAGGGGATGAGGTTAAAACCTCCCCAAAAGGATTTGATAAAGACCACCCCCACATTGAGTTAATCAAAAAAAAACAATACGTGTTTATTAAAAACTTTGATAATAAAGAGGTGGTTAACAAAGAGTTTCAGAATAATGTTGTTAAACATTTCGAAACAATAAGACCGTTTTTAGATTACATGTCCAGCGTTCTTACTACAAATATGGACGGGGAGTCCATTATCTAATTCATGAAAAACAAAATTAGCATTGCACTAGTTCAAACTAATCTTTATTGGGAAGATGTAACTAGTAATCTTGATAATTTTTCTAAAATAATTAAGTCAATTAAACAAAAGGTTGACATAATAATTTTACCAGAAATGTTCAATAGCGGATTCAGTATGAACGCAAAAAAAACATCAGAATCAATGAGTGGAAAATCAATTAAATGGTTAAAGGAAACGTCAAAACAGTTCTCTTCCGCAATTATTTCCAGCCTTGCTATTAAAGAAAATGACAAATATTATAACAGACTAATTTGGACTGACCCAAATGGCGATATAGAATATTATGATAAAAGGCACACTTTTACTCTATCTGGAGAAAGTGATGTTTTTTCAAAAGGAGAAAAAAACAATATTATAGAATATAAAGGGTGGAAATTCCTGCCACAAATATGCTATGATTTAAGGTTCCCGGTTTGGTCTAGAAACTCTAGCGGCTTCGATGCTATAGTTTACATAGCTAATTGGCCTGATAAAAGAATAAATCATTGGGACACTCTTTTGAAGGCAAGGGCGATTGAAAATCTTTCCTATACAATTGGAGTAAATATTATTGGAGATGATCCGTTCAATAAATATATTGGTCACAGTAGTGTCTATGATCCAATGGGTCAACAAATAACTCACTTATCAGAGTCTAGCGAAACAATAATTGTAGAACTAGACAAAGAATTCATTAGTAATACTAGGAAAAATCTTGATTTCTTATCAGATCAAGACAAGTTTTTCATTAATAAATAAATCATTAAAAATTTAGAGACAGATTAATTATAAGAAAATTCTATAATCTTTACTTTAAAAACTATAAAGGCTTATAATATCAATTTTTAAGTCATAAAAATTTATATTTTTATTGACTAAACTTAAAAACTATGGAACAATTTTCAAGCAATGGCTCTTCAGGCGCTAAGTGTCCATTTATTCATGGCGCTTCTACAAGTCCTGACACATCTCCACTTAAATGGTGGCCAAAAAGATTAAACTTAGATATTCTTCATCAGCATGATGAAAAAACTAATCCATATTCTAAGGGCTTTGATTATAGAGAAGAAGTAAAGAAGTTAGACTTTCAAGCTCTTGAAAAAGATATGCACGATCTAATGACTACTCCTCAGCCATGGTGGCCTGCTGATTGGGGTCATTACGGAGGATTAATGATTAGAATGGCATGGCATGCAGCTGGAACATACAGAGTGGCTGACGGTAGAGGTGGAGCAGGAACTGGTAACCTAAGATTTGCACCATTAAATTCTTGGCCAGATAATGGTAATCTTGATAAAGCAAGAAGATTGCTTTGGCCAATTAAAAAGAAATATGGAAATAAAATTAGCTGGGCAGATTTATTTATACTAGCTGGAAATATTGCATATGAAAGTATGGGATTACAAACATTTGGATTCTCATATGGTCGCCCTGATATCTGGCATCCAGAAATTGATATTTATTGGGGACCTGAAACTGAAATTATGGCGCCAAGTGAAAACAGATATGAAAACCTAGATGACCCATCAACCCTTGAGACTCCATTGGGGGCAACTCACATGGGATTGATTTATGTAAACCCAGAAGGTGTTAATGGAAAGCCGGATCCAATGAAAACAGCACTTCAGGTAAGAGAAACTTTTGCTAGAATGGCAATGAATGATGAAGAAACAGCTGCATTAACTGCAGGTGGTCATACTGTTGGAAAGGCTCACGGTAATGGAGACGCTTCTAAGCTTGGAAGAGAACCAGAGGGTGCTAATATTGAGGACCAAGGTTTTGGATGGATTAATCCAACACTTGATGAAAAAGGACCAGTAACAAGTGGACTAGAGGGTGCTTGGACAACAAATCCAACTAAATGGGACAATGGATACCTTGAAATGTTATTTAACCATGAATGGGAATTAAAAAAGAGCCCTGCCGGTGCTTGGCAATGGGAGCCAGTTGATATTTTAGAGGAAAACAAGCCTATAGATGCGGCAAACCCATCAGTTAGACAGAATCCAATAATGACAGATGCTGATATGGCTATGAAAATGGATCCAATCTATAGAGAAATTTGTTTGAAATTTAAAGAGGATCAAGACTATTTCTCAGACACATTTGCTAGAGCATGGTTTAAGCTTACACACAGAGACATGGGCCCCAAAACCAGATATATTGGACCAAGCACTCCCAAGGAAGATTTAATATGGCAAGACCCAGTTCCTGCAGGAAATAAGAACTACAATGAAGAAGAAATAAAATCTAAAATTTCTGCTTCGGGTCTATCAATTGCAGATCGTATTACAGCTGCATGGGATAGTGCAAAAACTTTTAGAGGTTCTGATTTAAGAGGAGGAGCTAATGGAGCGAGAATTGCACTAAGTCCTCAAAAAGATTGGAGTGCAAATGAACCAGAGAGACTTTCAAATACTCTTTCTGTTCTAAAAAGCATTTCATCTGAAACAGGAGTGAGTTTAGCTGATATTATTGTTTTAGCAGGAAACCTAGCAGTAGAAGAAGCAGCTTCTGCCGCAGGATATAACCTTTCATTGTCATTTAGTAAAGGAAGAGGTGATGCTTCTCAAGAAATGACAGATGTTAATTCATTTTCAAATCTTGAGCCCCAAGCAGATGCTTTTAGAAATTGGTATAGCGGAAAATCTAAATCAAGCCCAGAGGAATTAATGTTGGATCAAGCGCAACTTTTAGGTTTAACTGCACCAGAGATGACAGTTCTTATTGGAGGTATGAGAGTGCTCGGAGCAAATCACCTAAATAATAAAACAGGAGTATTCACAGACAATGAAGGTATTTTATCTAATGATTTTTTTGTAAACCTAACAGACATGAACAACACATGGAGTATTGTGGGTGAGAACTCTTATGAGTTGAGAGATAGAAGCTCAGGAAATCTTAAATGGTCTGCATCGTCAGTTGATCTTGTATTTGGTTCTAATTCAATACTAAGATCTTATGCCGAATTATATGCCCAGGACGATAATAAGGAAAAGTTTGTTAATGACTTTGGAAAAGTTTGGAATAAAATCATGAATTCAGATTTGTTCTAAACTATTAGAAAATAAATAGGTCTAAGCCTTACGATGAAACAATTTTCATACGTTAATTGATTGTTTTTTTGTGAGGCTTAGCTCTTTTTAAGATCTAAGCCTTTTTTATTTTTATATTTATTACAATCAAAAATTCAGTTATGAAAAAATTATATACATCAACATATATATCTCTTTTAGCACTCTTAATGACATCAAATCTTTTTTCACAAGATCTGATTGTTAAGTCAAATCTTGAGGGACTAACAATGAAAGTTGGCGAGACATTTAAACCAACTTCTTTTGCAGAAACTTTAAATGGAGAAAAATCATTTTGTCAAGCAGTTATTTACTATAATAAGAAAGGAGTATTTAGCTCAGCCAAAGCAATCACTGTCAATAGGTCTGAGGGAACAATTAAAGCTAACGAGCCGGGAACACATGAGATTGTAGCGCTATGTATTGGTCAAGACGGTCAAAGGCTAAGCAGGACTTTCCCTGTAGCTGTTGATTATCCAAAAGCCAAAGAAATTAAAATTACACTTGCTTCAATACAAGTATATGAGGGTTCTTTTATTCCTCTGGAATTTGAGGTTGTTGATGAATTAAATTTTTCTAGAAAAAATGAATTTTTTCAATTAAGCAGCACTTCAAATAATATTGAAATTGATGCATTTAACAATGTAAAGGCTCTTTCTCCAGGAAAGGCTGTTTTAAACGCATCATTTGATGGTATAGACTCATCTATTGAAATAGATATATTAAGCAACCCAATCGAAACACTTGAGTTAAATTCAACATTGGATGTTGCCAGAACAGGAGATGTAGTTAGATATGAAACAAAAGCTTTTGATAATAAGGGAAATGAAATAAAAGGACTTCCATTTACATATACTTTTTATGGAAAAGCCCTAGATAAATCAAATAACGCTTCAGGTTTGATTATGGATGATGGAAGATTTGTTGCAGAAGTGATAGGAGATTATATGATTTCAGCTAGTCTTGGAACAAAGTCGGTGTCTAGACCCTTAAAAGTAGTGGGAAGAGGTATTGAGAGAGAAGTAGTAAAAGTTGGAAAAGGTGTTGTGTCTGATAAACACACGTCTGATTTTTGGGTTTTTGAGGGTGTTGATGGAAGAGATTATGCAGTAACTGGAACATGGGGAGCTGATGGAACATCATTTTTTTGGGATGTAACTGATCCAGCGAACATTAAAAAAATAGACAGTGTTAAAGTAGATGCAAGAACTGTTAATGATGTTAAAGTTTCAAAAGATGGAAGAATATCTGTTATAAGTAGAGAAGGTGCGTCTGACAGAAAAAATGGCATCATTATAATTGATGTTACTAATCCATATGATGTAAAAATTCTTGCTGAGTACACAAAAAATTTAACAGGAGGTGTACATAATGTTTTTATTGACAACAATCATGTATATGCATTGAGCGGAAGCCAGAGATATTATATAATTAATATCGAGGATCCAAGCAACCCATATGAAGTAGGCATGTTTGAAATAGGAAAAGAGGGACAATCAATACATGATGTATGGGTTGAAGATGGAATTGCATATTCTTCAAATTGGAGAGATGGAGTTTATTTAGTTGATGTTGGAAATGGAATAGCAGGTGGGTCTCCATCTAATCCTGTAGCATATGCTAATTATGATTATGCAACAGGAGCACATCATGCAACATTTCCTTTTAAGAGCGAGTCAACAGGAAAATTTTATACAGTATTAGGTGATGAAATTTTTCCAGACGGCGTAGATGAAAACAACCCTAACATAACAGCCGGGTTTCTTCATTTTGTTGATTTTTCAGATTTAGATAACCCCGTAGAGGTTGCAAAATATGAGCTTCCAGGCCAAGGTTCGCATAATTATTGGATAGAGGACGATATTTTATATGTTGCGATGTATGGAGGTGGAGTAAGAATTGTAGATATAAGTGGAGAGCTATTGGGAGATTTATACAGACAAGGTAGAGAAATAGGATATATAATGACAGGTTCCCCAAATGGGTATATTCCAAATGCAACAATGGCATGGGGGGCACAGCTTTATAAAGGATATGTCTTTTATTCTGACTGGAACACAGGCCTTGGTTCTTCTAAAGTCTCTGAGCTAAAGCCAGATAATTCAAAAGCAAATCAGTATATTAACAGAACGCCCATTATAGATTAATGAAAAACATTTTTTTTATTATTCTACTATCTTTTAATTTTTGCTTAGGTCAAGAGTATTATTTCTATGTTGCTGCTGAATCTGATGACACAGTCTCTTTAATCAAATTTGATGGTGAAAAAGCAACTGAGGTCGAAAGGATTCCAGTTGGAATTATGAAAACAGAAATTGAAGGCCCGCATGGTTTAACAGTTGATCCTTCAGGTACTTATTGGTATTTGTCTCTGGCTCATGGAAATCCTTATGGATCTTTAGTAAAATATTCAACTTTAACAAATCGCCCTATAGAAAAAACTAGCCTAGGATTATTCCCCGCTACAATGCAGATATCAAGCCTTACAGGTCTTTTATATTGTGTGAATTTTAATTTACATGGAGAAATGAAACCAAGTTCAGTTTCTGTTGTTGATCCAGAGACCATGACTGAAATTAAGCAAATTCAAACAGGAGTAATGCCTCATGGATCAAGAATTTCTTCTGATGGAAGATTTCAATATTCAGTCGCAATGATGTCTGGCGAGCTCTTTGAGATAGACGCTTTAACACTAGAGGTTAATAGGGTATTAAATTTAGAAGAAAAACATAGTGATCATCAGGGGATGAATCACTCTGCAATTAAGCCTACTTGGGTAACACCTCATCCCTTGGAAAATAAATTATTTGTTGCCGGCAATGGATCTGATGAAATAATTGTAATAGACACAAAAAAATGGAATGTTACAGATAAGCTAAAGTCAGGAAAGGGCCCCTATAATACTGATATTTCAAAAGATGGTCGCTATTTAATTGCTACACTAAAAGGAGAGGGAAAAACACAAATTTGGGATTTAAAAAAAGACAAAAGCTATATTGTGACTAACACTTCAAGTGTTTCCCATGGGGTAGTTATTTCTCCTGACAGTAAATATGCTTTTGTTTCGGCAGAAGGAATTGGAGGAGAGCCAGGCCTTGTAGATATTATTGATATTAAAAAGTCAAAAATTATTAGTAGTGTTCAAATAGGAAAACAAGCAGGAGGAATTGCTTTCTGGAAAACAGAAAATTAAAATCATCTTTATTGATGCTGAATATAAAAGAAATTAGAGATTTTTTTCCACCCCTAAATAGGGTTGATGAGAATGGCAATCAAATAATTTTTTTAGATGGTCCTGGAGGGACACAAGTGCCTATTCAAGTTATTGAAGCTATTTCTCAATATTATTTAAGGTCTAATGCAAATACTCATGGAGAGTTTGTTACATCTAGAGAAACTGATTTGTATATGGATGATTTAAGAAAAAAAATGACAATTTTTTTTGGTGCTGAAACGCCAGGCTGTGTATCAATAGGTCAAAATATGACTACATTGAATTATGCTCTTGCAAGAGCACTATCTAGAAAATTTAAACCAGGAGATGAAGTAGTGATTACAGACCTTGATCATGAGGCTAACAGGGGGCCGTGGAAAGTTTTAGAAGAAGCGGGGGTAAAATTAATTGAAGTTAAGCTTTTAAATAAGGGTGTTTTAGACTATGATGATTTTCAAAATAAAATAAATAATAAAACAGTCTTGGTGTGTATGGGAATGTCTTCTAATGCCCTTGGAACGCTTAATGATTTTAAAAGAGTAAAATCTTTTTTGCCTAAGGAGTGTTTGTTTCTCTTAGATGCAGTTCACTATGCTCCACATTTTTCAATCAATGTACAAGAGTTAGGTTGTGATTTTATGCTCTGCTCTGCATATAAATTTTATGGCCCACACGTTGGGTTTTTGTATTCTAGAAAAAACGTTTTAGACTCTTTAGAAACTGACAGGCTTATTGTTCAAGATCAATCTGCACCATATAAAATTGAGACAGGAACCCTCAACCATGCTGCGTGTGCAGGAGTTTCTGCAGCAATTGATTTTATTGCAAATATTGGAGATGGAGACTCATATAGGTCTAAGTTAGAAGACGCCTATAACAAAATAAGCAACCATGAACACATCCTGGCTAAAAAACTTCATAATGCCTTAATGCAAATAGATAATATAACAATAATTGGCCCTGACTTTTCAACAACCTTAAGAACACCTACCGTCTCTTTTGTTCATAAAAAATATTCAGCAAATGAGGTTTGTAAAAGACTATCAGCTTTTAACATATGTGCTTGGGATGGACATTTTTATGCATTGAAAGCAATTCAAAGCCTTGGCTTAGAGGATAAAGGAGGTGTAACAAGACTAGGGGTGTCTGTTTATAATACAGATGAAGAAATTGATAAAGTCATAGAAGCAATAAAATCAATTTAACTAGACAATATAAAACAGCCTATCTATTGGAACGCTTAATGCTTGAGAAATTTTTATTGCAACATCAAGCCTAGGAATAAACTTATTTTTCTCTATTGATATAATTGTTTGACGGCTAAGACTTGTCTTTCTAGCCAGGTCCTCTTGTGTAAAACTAAGACCTTTTCTATATTCTTTAACTCTGTTAACAAGCATTTGTAAAATAAACTTTACAAATATATAAAAATTATTTGTAAAA
Organism: Bacteroidota bacterium; assembly: GCA_038110465.1. Taxonomy (GTDB): domain Bacteria; phylum Bacteroidota; class Bacteroidia; order Flavobacteriales; family Flavobacteriaceae; genus Marisimplicoccus. The sequence continues at coordinate 11,320 of JAYNJU010000016.1, forward strand.
TAAACTTTACATATATATTTATTATTATTATTTGTAAAATAAACTTTACATATATAAAGTTAAGTAAGCTTTACATTTTAAAAATATTAGTTTTGTGTACTTCAATTTATGGATGTTAAATTATTTATAAAGACTCTATTTCTTTATTTCTCAATTATTGAATTATCTAGATTTGACAAAATTTTTTATAAAAATGAAAAAACTTTATTCTTTATTATTATTCGCTTTATTATTATCGTGTAATAATCAAAACCAGCAAAATACAGAACAAGTATCTACTGTATATGCAGAAGACAGCCAATATACTATTGAGACTTCACAAAGCTCGATAACATGGACTGGAAGAGAGCTTTCAACAAGCTATCATTACGGCACAATTAATTTATTATCTGGACAATTTGAAGTTTCAAATGGTATAATTTTAAATGGTGAATTCATAGTAGACATGACTTCAATTAATAATCAGGATATGGAAGGAGATAGAAAAGCAAGACTTGAAGGTCATCTAAAATCTGATGATTTCTTTTCTGTAGATGCTCATCCAACCGCTTTACTTAGTATCCAAGAATCTCAATTAATTTCAGAAGGAAAGTGGAATGTCACAGCAAACCTAACTATAAAAGGCAT
>JAYNJU010000017.1:0-4771 GCA_038110465.1 Bacteroidota bacterium
GAACTCAAGTTAAACTATAAGTTTAATACATATGCAAATATCAAAGGAGCAACTATTGTTGCATCACTTTCAATTACAAATTTTGGGGTATTTTCATCTAGTTTTCCCCAAGTAATTTTTTCATTTGGTATTGCTCCTGAATATGATCCATAACTTGTAGTAGAATCACTTATTTGACAAAAATAACTCCAAAGAGGAGTCTCTGTTAATTCCATATCCTGATATAACATTGGGACAACGCATATAGGAAAGTCACCCGCAATACCACCTCCTATTTGAAAAAATCCAATTTTATTTTCAGAGTTTTCTGTATACCAATTTGCTAAAAATGTCATATACTCAATACCAGATTTCATTGTGCTTGCTTTAAGTTCACCCTTTAAAACATAGGAAGCAAAAATATTTCCCATAGTACTATCTTCCCAACCAGGTACCACCATAGGTAATTGTTTTTTTGCTGCCTCAAATACCCATGAGTCTTTTGGATCAATTTCATAGTGTTTTTCTAAAACACCTGATAAGAGTAATTTATACATAAACTCATGAGGGAAATACCTTTCACCTTCTTCTTCAGCTTTTTTCCAAATATCAAATATGTGTTTTTGAATTCTCCTAAAAGCCTCTTCTTCTGGAATACATGTATCAGTTACTCTATTTAGACCTTGGAGCATAAGTTCATGTTCTTGTTTTGGAGTTAAATCTCTATAATTTGGTATTCTCTTATACTTTGAGTGAGCTACTAGGTTCATGATATCTTCTTCCAAATTTGCACCTGTACAAGAAATTATATGCACTTTATCATTAATTATCATTTTAGAGAATATCTTCCCGAGTTCAGCTGTACTCATAGCACCTGCAAGAGACACTAACATCTTAGAATTATTTTTTAATTGATTGTTATACTCCTTTGCTGCATCAACCAAGGTGGCAGAATTGAAATGCAGATAATATTTTTCTATAAACTGAGAAATAGGTCCTTTATTGTTCATTGTCTTGAATAAATTTATATGATAACATCTTGTAGTATAATTTGGCAACCATAAAATCAGGAGCCTTATTGTTTGGATTTGGACAGAGTTCAACTATATCAAACCCAACAACATTTTTTTCAGAAAATACTTTTTTTAGAAAACTGATAGTTTCATTCCAAAGTAATCCTCCAGGTTCAGGAGTCCCTGTTGAGGGCATAATAGATGGATCAAAAACATCAACGTCAAGTGTAATAAATACATTATCTGATAATAATTCAGTTGCTTGATCTTGCCAAGATTCATCATAAAAAATGTCTTCAGCAAAAAATACTTTATCATAATTCATTACTTCTTTTTCACTTATATCCATAGATCTAATTCCAACTTGAATTAGATTAGTGGTTTTACTTGCTTCGTAAACAGCACAAGCATGATTAAATTCAGTACCGTCGTATTCATCTCTTAAATCAGCATGAGCATCTAAATGAAGAACAGATAAAGATTTGAAACAATCTTTAAAAGCACGAATAGTTCCTATTGAAATAGAGTGTTCTCCACCAAAAATAGTTACAAATTTGTCTTTAATTATATACTTTTTAACTAATTGATGGACTTGTTCTACCATTTTTTCAGGAGATATTTTTTCTTTAATTGACTCGTCAATAAAAACTCCATTTTTATAAACTTCACTATTAGTCTCTATGTCATAGAGCTCCATATTTTCAGAGGCATCTAAAAATGCTTCGAATCCTTTGTCTGCTCCTTTTTGCCATGTACTAGTAGCATCAAATGGAACAGAGATTAAAACTATTTTTGAATTTTCTAGTTTTCCATATTTTTCAGGAATTCCAGCGTAAGTCTTAGGTTTACTCATATCCTAGTATATTTAAAAATTCTTCTTTTGTTTGTTGATCCTTAAAAAGCTGGGTGGTAATTTTACCACTAGCATCTTTTTGAATTAAAATATGTTTTGGGTTAGGGATTAAACAATGTTGTAAACCACCAAAACCACCAATATTTTCTTGATAAGCACCCGTATTAAAGAATCCAATGTATAGTGGTTTATTTTCATCGTATTTAGGAAGATAAATAGCATTCATATGCTGTTCACTATTATAGTAATCGTCACTATCACAAGTAAGTCCTCCAAGTAAAACTCTTTCATAATGTTCATTCCACCTATTTATAGGTAGCATGATGAATCTTTTACTTATTGCCCATGCATCTGGAAGTGTTGTGATAAATGATGAATTAATTATATTCCATTTCTCCCTATCATTTTGTTGTTTTTGATAAAGAACTTCATATATACTTACTCCACTTTCACCTACAGTAAAACTTCCAAATTCAGTAAAAATATTTGGTGGTGAAACTTTCTCAGTTTTACATATTAAATCTATCTGATTAATTATCTCTTCTACTATGTAATAATAATCAAAGTCAAAATTTAGAGAGTTTTTTATTGGAAATCCACCACCTATATTAAGACTATCAAGTGTAGGACATATTTTTTTTAAACTAACATAAACACTTAAACATTTTGAAAGCTCATTCCAATAATATGAATTATCTCTTATACCTGTATTAATAAAAAAATGAAGCATTTTTAATTCCACTTTAGGATTATTTTTCACCATCTCATTGTAAAACGGGATGATATCTTTATAGCCTATCCCTAATCTGGAAGTATAAAATTCAAACTTTGGCTCTTCTTCTGAAGCTATTCTAATTCCTATTTTAAAATTTTCATTAATTGCTTCTTCAAGTAATTTTAGCTCTTTATAATTATCTATTATTGGAATGCAGTTATTAAATCCTCTATCTATAATCTTAGCTATATTTAAGATATATTGATCTCTTTTAAATCCATTACATAGTATGTAATTACTTTTCTGAAGCTTTTCTTCTTTAATAAGGCTTTCAATTATATCCATATCAATTGCAGAAGATGTCTCTAAATGAATATCATTTTTCAAAGCTTCATCTAGAACAAACTTAAAATGTGAGCTTTTTGTACAATAACAATAATTATATTCTCCACTATAATTAGCTTTTTTGATAGCCTCAGAAAACCATTTTTTTACACGATTTATATTATTTGAGATTTGAGGTAGATATGTAAATTTAAGTGGAGCACCATACTGTTTTACAAGGTCCATGATATTAATACCATGAAACTCTAATTCATCATTACAAAGACTGAACTCTTCCTGAGGAAAGTCAAAATTTTGATCAATAAAGTCGATATATTTGGTTTTCATTTTTTCTATTATTAAGCAGGTGCCTTGGGGTGTTCAGATTAAGATCTAAAAGACTAAACTCTACAATAGAATGGGCAATGAAAGATTTGATTCCCAATAAAGGAAAAAGGTGAGTTCATTTTATCAGAAGCTAGCTTTAAAATTCGGGAGCCTAACCTATAGACTAAAGTTGAGTTTAGCTTCTTAACTCTCAACACACCGAACCTAGAAACAAATTTCAATTTAGTTCAGCTAATTTTTAGCTAAAGTATTATAATATTTAATTTGATTTATATTTTTTTTGAAATTATTGAATGTCAATTTTTTAGAGAATTATTAATATAATTCATTATTCTTTCTTCTAAAATTGCCAAAGTAACTGTTCCTTCCTCTAAAATTACCTCATGAAAATCTCGAATATCAAATTTAGTCTGTAATTTTTCTTCAGCAATTTTTCTTAATTCTCTAATTTTTAACTCTCCTATTTTATATGATAATGCTTGGCCTGGCCATGAAATATATCTATCTACTTCAGTATTAATTTCATGAAGTGACAATGCAGTATTACTTGCCATAAAATCAATAGCCTGATCTCTTGTCCATCCAAGAGCATGAATGCCAGTATCTACAACTAGCCTACTAGCTCTCCACATTTCATAGGTAAGTTTACCAAAATGCTCATATGGTGTTGTATACATTCCCATTTCTTCAGCTAAGAATTCTGTATAGAGTCCCCAGCCTTCTCCATAAGCAGATAAATATAAATTTCTTCTAAATTGAGGAATATCATCACTTAATTCATTATTTAAAGAACCTTGTAAATGGTGTCCTGGTACAGCTTCATGAACAGTTAATGATGGTAGGGTATAAAGCTTTCTACTTTTTAGGTTATATGTATTCACCCAATAATAACCAGGTTGAGTGCTATTTTTAGATGTACCTACATATCTTCCACCAGTATATTTTGGTGCAATAGAAGAAGGAACAGGTGCAACTCCATATGGTTTTCTTGGTAGAGTTTTAAAGAATCTTGGTAACTGCTCATCTGCTCTTTTTGCCATATCTCTTGCAATCATTAATAATTCCTCTGGTGAGTCAGCATAAAATTTAGAATCTGTTCTTAAATAATTTAAAAAATCTGAAAAATTACCTTGAAAATTTAAGTCTTCTATTATCTTGAACATTTCATCCTTGATTCTTTTTACTTCACTCAATCCTATTTCATGTATACTTTTTGGATCATACAGATTACTTGTTGTATAATAATTAATTCTATTTTGATAATATTTGAGTCCATTTGGAATTTCTGAGACACCTATTGTCTCTCTTGTATTTGGAATATATTCAGTTTCAAAGAATTCTTTTATTCTCTTAAATTGAGGTATAACCTTATTCTCAACAGCTAACTTTGCTTGAGTTATAATTGAATCCTTTTGTAGATCATTTATATTATCCGGAAGATTTTTAAATGGTGAGAAAAAATGATTTTCCTCAACAGTTTTAGTAATATGTGAGTTATAAGTTGATTCATAACCTTTAAAAATTACTTTAGGTTGAGAA
>JAYNJU010000017.1:4871-7507 GCA_038110465.1 Bacteroidota bacterium
AATATGTGAGTTATAAGTTGATTCATAACCTTTAAAAATTACTTTAGGTTGAGAAGTACCTTTTTTTAATGATTCTCTTAAATTTACAAGATGCTGATCTACAAAATTATCAATTGAGTTTAACCTCTTGAGATAATTTTTTGCTGATTCAAAACTTGATATTGGTCTAACAATAAATCCTAAACTTATGTGAAATCCTGAATCGGATAATAATGGATTTAAAAAACGTTCAAATGCATGGTAATCGATTCTATCATTTAAAACAAACATTAAAAGTTCTGCTGAAATTCTGTCACTTTCATTTAATTTGTTAAAATCTAGATCATTAAGTTCATCTAATAAATCACTTGAAAAATCTGCTATATTTTTATAATGTTCTCTTGAGAACTCACCTAAGGGAAATTCATTTGAGTCACTGGGTCTAAAATCTTCATATTTCGAAATTATATTCTCAAGTTTATCTTCTGTTACATTATTTGAATTACAACCTAATAAAAGTATTATTAGAAAAAGTGAAAGTTTCTTCATGATTTAACTATCAATAAATCTTAATTTATAATTAAGTTATGATAATTAAGATTTAAATACTTGAAGTTTTTAAATTATTTAGGTCTCAAAAGTTCACTTAAAATTATCGCAGTAGCATTTGCTACATTTAAACTTTCAGCTTTTTTATGACCCGATCTAAATTTTGGAATTGAGATTTCACCACTCACTATCTCTGAAATCAAACTTGAAATACCATGAGCCTCACTGCCAAAGACATAAGTAGCACTCTTTACAAGTTCTTTTGAATAAATAGATTCACCATTAGTATTAGTTGCATAAACTGGTTTATTTAATGAAATTAATTGTTTAGGAAAATCATCTAAATAATGACAGTTTACTCTTACAATAGAACCCGCAGATGCTTGAATTACTTTAGAGTTGAAGCAATCAACAGTATCAGAGCTACAGAATAATTCTGAAAGTCCAAACCAATCACATAATCTTATTATGGTTCCTAAATTTCCAGGATCATTTATACCTTCAAGTGCAATTGAAATTGATTCGTTTATTATTTTTTTTTGTCCTGGAATTTCAAAAACACCAAGAATTGGACTTGGTGTATTAAAATGAGTGATTTTTTTCATATCCTCATTTTTTATAATTAAAGCCTCAGGAATAATATTATCATCTGTTGCAAACAACATCTTATATTCCCAATTATTTGAAATTAGTTCATTTACAACTTTTTTTCCTTCAGCTACAAAAAGATTATTGGATACTCTATACTTTTTGTTTTTTAATTGAAGAATGAGTTTTCTTTGATTATTGGATAACATTAAAACAATTATAGCTATGATAGAGTGATGATCTATCCTCCTCTACCTACTTTTCTTACTCCTGAACTTCCTGGATTTGCAAAACCTTTGTTTTGAACTTTATTATTAGTGTTTGAATTTGAAGATACCTTATTTTTTGATTTTGACTTTCCTCCCTTCTTAAATAGTCTCTTACCGTTAGTCTCTCGGTTATCGTTTTTATTTCCAAAAAATTTACTTCCCATATTTAAAAATTAAATTGTTTTCTAAATTAATTATTTTTCATTTTTCTTAATTCAGATAATAAAAAATTTGCTCTTTGATTAAATGTCAGAGGAGACCCAGGCTCATTAATTTTATCATAAATTCTCCAGTATTCATTTTCTAAATCTTTTTCTAGATTTTGATCATTAATATATTTTTCAAACTCTGATCTAGTCACAATCTTATTCTTTTCTAGCAAAATTAAGTGCATCACTGTTCCATGGTTTTGCATTTTTTATGCTTGGAATAACATCTTGATAGTCATCAACAAATTGCCACATATCTAGATGTTTATCATCCATAAATTTCTCATCAACACATTTTTCAAGCATTTCTTTAAAAGGATCATAGAATCCATCTACATTTAGAATAATGATTGGCTTAGTAAAAAGCCCTAACCTTTTAAATGTTATAACTTCAATCAATTCATCTAAAGTTCCACAGCCACCAGGTAAAGCAACTATTCCATCTATTCCCTCTAAGAATTTAGATTTTCTTTCGTGCATAGTATCTACTAACTCAAGATCAGTTAATCTTTTATGAGTCCATTCTATATCTTTCATAAATCTTGGACTAATTCCTTTAATTTTTCCGCCATTATCAATAATAGTATCAGCAAGATGACCCATTAATCCAGCACCACCTCCACCATATACTAAACTAATTTTTTCTATTATAAATTCTTTTGCAAGATTCTCAGTAGCCTTAAAATATTTTTCATTAATCTTAGAACTAGAAGAGCAGTAAACACAAATTTTCACACAGCTAAATTAAAAAAACCTAATAACAATGTGTTTTTTTTTGTTATCATAATTACAAACTTAAAGATAAGTTGATTATATATTTAGTCTTAAATAAATGTATTAATAATACATAAAATAGCACATAAAAAAATAATATCCATATTGTAACTAAGGTTACATTATTTTATTTTAAATATTAATAATTTTAAAATAATATAATTATAGTTAATTGTTTAATTGTTGAATAAAGCCCATATTAATGGGCTTTATTTTTTATATATCTTTTGAAAAACTATATTTCAAAGAGATCACATGCCAATTAGAA
>JAYNJU010000017.1:7607-11584 GCA_038110465.1 Bacteroidota bacterium
TTTTTATATATCTTTTGAAAAACTATATTTCAAAGAGATCACATGCCAATTAGAAGTTGAACCTAAATCAATTTTAGATTTTTGAAAAAAATATCTAAGCGTAATAGATTTTAATTCATCAAAATTTAATTTGCTTGCAATTCCATATCTAAAGGATTGTTCATTAGAACCTTCTAAATCCTTTAAATACTCAAAGTATATTTTTGGATTATTTGACCAATCTTTAATTTTATACTCTAATGTAGGCCTGAACCTTAATCTTTTTTTAAATCTATTATCTCTTTCTAGAGAAAAACGATTTTGGTATGCAGCCCTAAACTCAATGTTAAATGGCTTTAGTTTTATTTTCTTTTCAACTCCAATTCTATATCTGAATAAATTTTCAAAACCCTGAATACCACCTTTATTATCATTTTTAATATAATACCTGAATTGAGTTGAAAATGTGATATTATTTTTAGTCTCTAAACTTAAGTCAGCCTCAGTAATATATGAATCTACAGAATTTAGATCATCTTTTAATCTAAAGTGTTGACTTAAATCAATATTGAAATCATTATTGATTTTCATATCATATTCAACTGCTGACCAACTTTTAAAATCAGTTTCTTGAGCAATGATTATGGGGGATATGAAAAGTAATATATAATTAAAAAATTTCTTCATATTAGTAAAATAAATGTATCACTACTTTATTTAAATTCTTATCAATTTTAATAATCTTATAATCTTGAATTTTAATATTAAAATTATCTTCCTGAATTTTTATTTCATTTTTAATTAGATCATTTAGGTCACTTGATTGATAATTTATTTCTAGAACTATTCTTTTTCTTAAAGACTCTTCGAGAGGATGTATATTATTCCTAAATGAATACTTTATGAGGAAGAGTTCACCTAAGTAGATAAATGCAAGTACAATAAAGTTTATTAATGTAAGCTGCATCAGATTAAGAAACTCATCAGACAAAGCATTTATTACTGCCATTCCAATTGTTATAAAAAGATATGTCATTTCTTCTGTCTGTAGAGGTTCAGTCCTATATCTTATTATACCAAATATTGCAAATAACCCAAGAGCCATTCCAAGATTTAAATCAAAATTCTTTAAAGTATAACATAGAAAAAAAACAATAAGACTAATCAATAGAAAAGTAAAGGAGTATCTCTTTAGAGATAAATGTTTTCCAATAATTATTATCATTAATATTATAAATAAAATATTAACTGAAAATCTGGAGAATGCAGATACTATATCAAAGTCTATCATATTCATCTATAATTAATATTCTTAAATTAGCATTATCATTCCACAAATAAAAATGAATCAACTTTTAAATAAAAATAAGGTCTAAATAAGATGCGAAATATTATCACAATTACAATTTTATTATTTGCCTCTTTTGGATTTTCTCAAGTTAAAACAATTAAGGCAAAATTCATTGAAACAGATTTAGCTATTGACGGAAATTTGGATGAATCTCAATGGAGCTTAGCTGAGGAAAGTGGAGATTTTTATCAATTTTTTCCTACAGATTCACTCCCAGCAAATCAGCCAACTACATTTAAAATTTTATACTCAGAAGACTATATCTATTTTGGTGTAACTGCCTATGCTAGGGATAATGATTTTGTTGTTTCATCATTAAAAAGAGATTTTGGAGGCACTTCTAATGATAATATTTCAATTATCCTTGACACTTTTAATGATGAGTCCAATGGATATTTTTTTGGAATTACACCCTATGGAGTAAAAAGAGATGGTTTAATTTCTGAGGGTGGTGGAACTAGAACAGGCTTTAACATAAATTGGGATGGTAAATGGGACGCAGATGCTAAAATCTTCGATAACTACTACACAGTAGAAGCTAGAATTCCATTCAATACACTAAAATTTATTGAAGGTCAAACTAAATGGAGGTTTAGACCATATAGATGGAATATCCAAGATAATGAACAGAGCACATGGGTAAGAGTTCCTCAAAACTTGTTATTAGCAACTTTAGCATTTATGGGTGAGATAGAGTTTGAAAAACCCTTAGGTAAATCAAAGAAAAAAACATCATTCATACCCTATATAAATACATCAGCTGATAAAGACTATATCACAGATAATGCAAATCAATTTTTTAAAAGTGGTTTTGATTCAAAAATTTCAATAGGAAATAGTTTAAATCTTGATTTAACATTTAATCCAGATTTTTCAAATGTTGAAGTAGATGATATAATCACAAACATTACAAGGTTTGAATTAAGACTTCCTGAGAAAAGGCAATTTTTTCTAGATAACAGTGATCTTTTTGAAAACTTTGGAAACACCTTTAACGAAGCAAAGCCTTTTTTCTCCAGAAGAATTGGTCTAGCTAATGATAAATTAGGTAATCTAATTCAAAATGATATTAATTATGGTTTAAGACTAAGTGGAAAACTTGATGAAAACTGGAGAATTGGTCTTATGAATATTCAAACAGCTGAAGATAAAGAGAATGAAATTGCTTCAAATAATAATTCTATGATTGCTTTTCAAAGAAAGGTTGGGGAAAGGTCTAATATTAGTGCTTTTCTAGTCAATAGAGAAACTATAAATAACCCAAGTTATTTAGGTGAAGAAGATAAGTACAATAGAGTTTTAGGTTTTGACTACAATCACATATCATCTGATGATGTTACTAGAGGAAGGTTTTACATGCATAAATCATATCAACCTTTTGATACTAAAGGAAATCTTTCAATGCAAGGAACTGTTACTTATCAACCTAAAGGATGGTTCATAATTCAAGACTTTGTTTATGTTGATAAAGACTTTAAAGCAGATTTGGGGTTTGTTCCAAGAAAAGATTTCTTTAAATGGGGGACTGGTATTGGTAAATTTATTTATCCAAAAACAGGGTCATTTAATTCTCATGAATTTAGACTTCTAACTATTAATTATTGGAAAGCGCAAGGAGATAAATTAAGAACAGACTATATGAATTCTTTAAGGTGGGAAGGTATTTTTAAAAATGAATCTAGATTAGAAGCTTCAACATTAAAGAACTATATATATCTTCAGTATCCATTTGATCCTACAAGAACATCAGGCAGTACTCCTCTTCCAAGTAAAATTGGATATACATTTAATCAATTTTCAGCAAGATTTACCTCAGGAAATACAAATTTATTTACTTATAGTTTAGGTACTACATTTGGTGAATTCTTTAATGGTAAAATTACATCATTAAGGTCTCAAATTAATTATAGATTTCAACCCTACACTAATATAAGTCTACTTTTTGATTATAATAAAATTAAACTTCCTGAACCTTATTCATCAGCTGATATATTTTTAGCAACTGCTAGAACTGAAATTACATTTAATAAATCTTTATTCTGGAATACCCTAATTCAATTTTCTAATCAAGGAGATAATCTAGGTATTAACTCAAGATTACAATGGAGATTTTCTCCCCTTTCAGATGTATATCTAGTATATAATGACAATTATTTCACAACAGAGAGTATAACACCTAGATATAGGTCTATAAATCTAAAAGTAACTTATTGGTTAGATCTTTAATGAATTTACTTAACTATATAATAAAACAAAAAATATACATATTTATCCCATTATGGATCTTTGGATTTTTTGTTTTATTCTCTTTTGATTTATTTGTTGAGGGTTTTGTTTTTGAATGGTTAAGTTGGAATGGTACTAGAAAAAATGATTGGTTTTTTGTACTATGGTGGGGATTCAATTTTCTTTGGTTTTCTTTTGGAGTAATTAATATATACTTTAAGCTAAAAAAGAATTAATATTAATCTACCTTTCAATTATTTCTCCTGAAAAATTTATTTTTTTTTCAAAAGGGTTTAGATAATAGTCTAGTACTACCGCAAGCTCTCCTCTCTTAATATCCCTTGAAGTATCATAATTTTCTAATCCTAGTTCTTTCCAGTCCTTTAAAAAGTCTATGGGGTTATTTTCTATATTTTGAATC
>JAYNJU010000018.1:0-3059 GCA_038110465.1 Bacteroidota bacterium
AAAAACGGTAGAGAATCACATTCAAAAAGACTAGGTGTAAAAATATTTGGTGGACAATTAGCTCAGGCTGGTAACATAATTGTAAGACAAAGAGGTACAGCGCACCACCCAGGTGAAAATGTTTACCTTGGAAAAGATCATACACTACATGCAAAAGTTGACGGTATTGTAACTTTTAAAAAGAAGTCAAACAATAAATCTTTTGTTTCTATAGAGCCTTTAAAGGCTTAATATCTATAATATTCTGGTTTAAATGGCCCTTGCCATTGAACACCAATATAACTAGCTTGGTCTTCAGATAATTCCTCAAGTTCTACTCCAAGTTTATCTAAATGAAGTTTTGCAACCATTTCATCTAAATTCTTAGGAAGCATATAAACTTTATTTTCGTAATTGTTAGAATTTCTCCAAAGTTCTATTTGAGCTAATACTTGATTTGTGAATGAATTACTCATTACAAAGCTTGGATGCCCTGTTGCACAACCAAGATTAACAAGTCTTCCCTCAGCAAGAATTATAATCTCTTTATCTTTTGTGATTCTGTAAGAATCTACTTGTGGTTTAATGGTTATTTTTTGATCAGAAAAATTAGTTTCTAACCAATTCATATCAATTTCATTATCAAAATGACCTATGTTACATACTATGGTTTTATCTTTCATCATTTTGAAAGATTCTTCATTTACTATATCCTTATTACCAGTTGCAGTAACTACAATATCAGCATTAGAAATAACTGTTTTTAACTTTTTGACTTCATACCCATCCATAGATGCTTGAAGTGCACAAATTGGATCTATCTCAGTAACAGTTACTATTGAACCAGCACCTCTAAATGATGCTGCAGTTCCTTTACCAACATCACCATACCCACAAACTACAACTCTTTTACCAGCAAGCATTATATCTGTTGCTCTTCTTACAGCATCAACAGCACTTTCTTTACATCCATACTTATTATCAAATTTAGATTTAGTAACAGAATCATTTACATTTATTGCAGGGAGAGGTAAGGTTCCATTTTTCATTCTTTCATATAATCTGTGAACACCAGTAGTTGTTTCCTCAGATAAGCCTTTTATTCCTGAAACAAGCTCTGGATATTCATCAAGTACCATATTTGTTAGATCACCACCGTCATCTAGTATCATATTTAATGGTTTCTTCTCTTCACCAAAAAATAATGTTTGCTCAATACACCAGTTAAATTCTTCTTCAGACATCCCTTTCCAAGCATAAACAGGAATTCCATTTGCAGCTATAGCAGCAGCAGCATGGTCTTGTGTGGAAAAAATATTACATGAGCTCCAAGTTACTTCTGCACCTAAATCAATTAATGTTTCAATTAAAACAGCAGTTTGAATTGTCATATGAAGACAGCCAGCTATTCTCGAACCTTTAAGAGGCTTCTCTTCTTTATATTTTTCTCTTAGGGCCATTAAACCAGGCATTTCAGCTTCTGCAAGCTTTATTTCTTTTCTACCCCAATCTGCAAGTGAAATATCTTTAACTTTATAAGGGACAAACTTACTATCAGTTTTATTTTTCATATGTATATTTATAAGGCAAAAATACCTTTTTTAAACTTTCTAATCAAATGCCTTTTCTTAAAGATTTCATAATAAATGATTACACAAAAATCATGACGTGGAGAATAGAACCTGGCGAATTAAGTTTAAATAACATAGACAAACAAGAAAAGATACTTTTAGAGTCTAAGAAATCCTTAATCAGTAAAGAGCAATTTCTTGGTATAAGAAAACTATTGAAAATGGAAGATACTAACTTAAAGATTAATTATGATTTAAATGGAAAACCTTATCTAAACAATAATATGGGTATTTCTATCTCTCATTCAAATGAATTTGTTGCTCTAGGATTATCGAATGAAACAAATTTTGGTATAGACATTCAGTATAAAACAGAAAAAATATATAAAATTCAAAGTAAGTTTCTAAGTGAAAAGGAAAAGAAAAATTTGGGTAATAATGCTGGAATAGATTCTTTAATTAGAATTTGGTCTGCCAAGGAATCTATATATAAATCTTTGGGTATAAAAGGAGTGAGTTTTTCAAAAGAATTGGAAATAGAGGTAAATTCTATAAAAGATGACATGAAAACTGGATATTATTTTACCAAAAATAATAGGATTAAATTTGATTTGAGTTTTTTCTCATTAGAAGATTATATAATATGTTACGCTAAGGAATCTTATTAATGGATAAAATTTTTGACTTTCTCTTTTCTCAGTATTCCTCGTATTCTCCTTCTTTTATTTTTTTGGAGCTATTTGCTGTTATAATGAATATTACGAGCGTAGTTTATGCTAAAAGAAATAATATTTTAGTGTATCCTACAGGATTGATTGGCACAGGGATTTTTGTCTATATACTTTTAAATTTCTCATTGTTAGGAGATACTATAATAAATGCATACTTCTTTTCAATGTCTATCTATGGCTGGTATTTTTGGTCTAGAAAAAAAGATGAAGTTTTTATAAATCAAGTTTCAACTATTAAAAGAAATGAAGTTAAATATTTATTTATCTTAGGGATTTCAAGCTTGATATTCATATACTTTGTTTACGAATATTTTGATAAATGGAATAACTGGACTGCATATGTAGATAATATAACAACTGCAATTTTCTTTGTTGCAATGTGGCTAATGGCAAGAAGAAAGGTTGAAAGTTGGATTTTTTGGATCATAGGAGATATAATAACAGTACCTCTATACTTTTATAAAGGGTTAACTATATCTTCAATCCAATATATTATTTTTCTTATACTTGCAGTATTAGGATATATTTCATGGAAACAAATCTTAAACAAGAATCAACAGAAGTTAAAAAAGTAGTTATATGTGGCCCTGAGTCAACGGGAAAGTCCACTTTAGTTGAAAAATTAGCTTCTCATTTTAAAACTAGTTTTGCTAAAGAATTTGCTAGAGATTTTCTTCAAGAAAAATGGGACTCAACAAACGCAGTATGTACAAAAGAAGATCTAATAGATATAGTCAAAGGACAGATAGATAATGAGAATGAATCACTTTTAAAAGCA
>JAYNJU010000018.1:3159-5001 GCA_038110465.1 Bacteroidota bacterium
CGAATTGGGGTGCTTAGAATAAGCTGAGATTAAACCCATAGAACTTAGACAGGTAATACTGTGAAAGGAATTTAAAATGAAAAAATATATACTTCTTGTACTTATTAGTACATCATCTTTCTCACAAGAAATAGTTAACCAAAAGGATCAGGATTCACTAATTAAAACTCTTAATTTAGATGAGGTTACTGTTAATGCTATTAAAGCAAAATATGATACCCCAGTAACATTTATAAATGTTACAAAACAAGATCTTGATAAAGTTAACCTTGCCCAAGATATTCCTATACTGTTAAAAAACACTCCATCTGTAATTAGTCATTCAGATGCGGGTTCTGGTATTGGATACTCTTCAATAAGAATTAGAGGTTCAGATCAGACTAGGGTAAATGTTACTATTAATGGAGTTCCATATAATGATTCAGAGTCAATGCAAGTTTATTGGGTTGATCTACCAGACTTTGCCTCATCAATTGAAAGTATTCAAGTTCAAAGAGGAGTGGGGACTTCAACAAATGGATCTGGTGCATTTGGAGGAAGTATTAATATTCAAACAAATGCGGCTTCAGAGAATTCTTTTTTTGAAGTTAACAATACTTTAGGAAGTTATAACACAATTAAAAATTCAGTTGGCTTTTCAACAGGCTTTATTAATAACTTTGAGTTATCAGGAAGAATCTCTAGGATTAAGTCAGATGGTTATATTGATAGATCAGGTTCCAACCTTCGCTCATACTTTTTGCAAGGGATCTATAGAGATGAAAATACTTTAGTCAAATTATTAAATTTTGCTGGTCATGAAATAACAGATCAAGCTTGGTATGGAATAGATTCAGCAACTTTAGAATCAAATAGGAAGTACAATATGGCTGGAGAATTTTATGACGACCAAGGGAACTCTTTATATTATAAAGATCAGGTTGACAATTACAAACAAGATCACTATCAACTCCACTGGAATCAAAATTATTTAGGTGGTTGGACTTCAAATTTTGGACTTCATTACACATATGGTAGAGGTTTTTATGAAAATTACAATGTAGGCTATGATAGCCCTGATTATATTGATAGAAGATGGCTTGATAATGAGTTTTATGGATTTATTTTTAGCATAAATCAAAGAACCAAAAAATATAATTCTACAATTGGAGGTTCATATAATAAATATTCTGGTCAACACTATGGAGAGTATTTATGGATTGAACAAGATTTAAATTCTATCAAGAGTTATGATTTTAAAGAAAAATTTTATGATGACTATGGGGATAAGAATGAGTTTAATATTTATGCTAAAATAGATTATTTAATAAATGATAAATTATCTATATATGGAGATTTACAGTATAGAAATATAAAATATGAAGCCAAAATATCTCCTTATCCAGATGTAATAGGTGTTTTTATTAAGGGATTAGGTATAGATAAGTCATTTAACTTCTTTAATCCAAAGTTTGGACTATTTTATAATTTAAATGAGTCTAATGATATTTACTTTTCTTTTGCTAGAGCTCAAAGAGAGCCAACAAGAACAGACTATGCTAATGGAAGTCCTGATGCAGAAAAATTAAATGATATCGAACTAGGTTGGAAATTAATTTCAGAGAATAGTTCAATTAATGTTAACGCCTTTTATATGATTTACGACAATCAACTTGTGTTAACTGGCCAAAGAGATATTAATGGGTATGAAATTAGAAGAAATATTGGAGAGTCTTATAGATTAGGAATTGAATTAGACTCAAACATTATTTTGAGCTCTAAACTAAATTTAAATACAAATCTTTCAATTAGTAGTAATAAGAACAAGGACTTTTATTCAATTTTTGATGGAATTCTTAAGAA
>JAYNJU010000018.1:5101-11239 GCA_038110465.1 Bacteroidota bacterium
AAAGTATCATATTATACAGAAAAAGGTTTAAAAGAACTTAGACAAAAACTAGATCATCTTAAGGATGTTGAAAGACCACGTGCATCTCAGGCAATAGCTGAAGCTAGAGATAAAGGAGATTTAAGTGAAAACGCTGAATATGATGCTGCTAAAGAAGCTCAAGGATTATTAGAACTTGAAATTTCAAAACTTGAAGAGACATTATCTAATGCTAGACTTATTGATGAATCTAAACTAGATAGTTCAAAAGTATTAGTATTATCGACAGTTAAAATTAAGAATCTGTTAAATTCTGCAACTTTAGAATATAAATTAGTTGCTCAAAGTGAGGCAGACTTATCTAAAGGAAAAATCTCTGTAGATTCTCCTATAGGTAAAGGCTTGTTAGGTAAAAAAGTTGGAGAAGTTGCAGAAATATCTATTCCTAATGGTAATGTTAAATTTGAAATTTTAGAAATTTCGAGATAATGCCTACAATTTTCTCAAAAATAGTAAATGGTGAAATACCTTCATATAAAATTTTTGAAGATGATAAATTTTATGCATTTTTAGATATAAACCCAAATGCAATAGGACATACTTTATGCATTCCTAAAATTGAAGTAAATAGATTATTTGATTTAGATGATGATACATACTCTGGATTAATGAATTTCTCTAAAAAAATTGCTAAAGCACTAAAAAAAGCAGTAGATTGCGATAGAATAGGTGTGAGCGTTATAGGCCTTGAAGTTCCTCATGTTCATGTTCACCTTATTCCAATTAATTCAATGGATGACATGTCATTTAATTCAAAAGTTAAACTAACTACAAAAGAGTTTAATGACATATTAGATAAGATTAAAGCAAATTTATAATGGAACTACTTGGAAAAATTAAGTTGATAGGAGATATTAAAACCTATGGCGATAATGGGTTTAGAAAAAGAGAATTAGTATTAACTACAGAAGAACAATACCCTCAACATGTTTTGATTGAATTTATTCAAAATAACTGTGAATTACTTGATAACTTTAGTGTTGGCCAAACTGTAAGAATTGGAATTAATATAAGAGGAAGGGAGTGGGAAAGCCCAGATCAGGGAATCAAATATTTTAATTCTATACAAGGATGGAGAATTGAATCTCTTGATGATCAAGTATTAGAATCTGATTCGGATGATATCCAGATTCATAATGATAATTCGCCAAGTGATGATTTAACAGAGGATGATCTTCCTTTTTAACCTAAACTAACTCTGCAGAATCCAGTAACTTTTGCTGAACTTGATTGAGTTTTTAAGTAATCTTTGATACTTAGTTTATTGTCTTTAATAAACTGTTGGTTGACAAGGGTGTTCTCTTTAAAGAATTTATTAAGTTTACCTTTGGCAATATTTTCAAGCATCTCTTCTGGTTTGCCTTCTTGTCTTAACTGATCTTTAGCAATCTCTATTTCTTTATCAATAATATCTTGACTAACTCCATCTTCATTAAGTGCAACTGGATTCATTGCAGCAACTTGCATTGAGATATCTTTAGCAACCTCAAATGAATTTTCAAATACTTCTGATAGACCTACAATAGATGCAATTTTATTTCCAGCATGAATATATGAGCCTACATATTCTGAGGATAATGATTCAAACGAACCAATTTCAATTTTTTCACCAATAACACCAGTTTGCTCAAGTAGTTTTTCAGATACTGTCATGCCATCAAAATCTGAATTTAAAAAAGAT
Source organism: Bacteroidota bacterium (assembly GCA_038110465.1). Lineage (GTDB taxonomy): Bacteria > Bacteroidota > Bacteroidia > Flavobacteriales > Flavobacteriaceae > Marisimplicoccus. The sequence goes on from JAYNJU010000018.1 coordinate 6,822, forward strand.
TCTTTGTCTTTATAATTAAGTGCCTGATCTGAAAGTTTTTGAGCTAGATTAATGTAATCTTCATTTTTTGCTACAAAATCAGTTTCACAATTTAGTGATATTATAACCCCATAATTATTTTCTGAATTAACCTTTGCTAATACAACTCCTTCAGAAGATTCCCTATCAGCTCTATTGGCAGCTACTTTTTGCCCCTTTTTTCTTAAGACCTCAACAGCTTTTTCAAAATCCCCATTTGATTCTTCAAGGGCTTTTTTACAATCCATCATTCCAGCTCCTGTAGATTGTCTTAACTTATTTACATCAGATGCAGTTATTTTCAATTTGATAAAATTTAAGGTTAGTAATTATTATTCAGAAACTTCTATTTCCTCATTTTCATTAGAGTCAGAAATCTCATCAATTTTCTTTTGTTCTTCTATTTCTTTTTCTTTCTTTCTCTCATTAAGTGACTCTTGAATTGCCGTACAAACAATATCAAGTATTTTTTCAATCGATTTTGATGCATCATCGTTTGATGGAATAATGAAATCTACGTCATTAGGATCAGAATTAGTATCAACCATTGCAAAAATTGGAATATTTAATTTTTGTGCTTCTTGAACTGAAATCTTCTCATTAAGTGTATCTACCACGAAAATAGCTCCTGGTAATCTAGTCATTTCAGAAATAGACCCAAGGTTTTTTTCCAGCTTAGCTCTCTGTCTGTCAACTTGAAGCTTTTCTTTTTTTGAAAGAGTTTCAAATGTTCCATCAGATTTCATTCTATCAATTGCGTTCATCTTTTTGACAGCTTTTCTGATTGTAACAAAATTTGTTAGCATTCCTCCAGGCCATCTTTCAGTAATATATGGCATGTTGACAGAATTTGCTTTTTCAGCAACAATATCTTTTGCTTGTTTTTTTGTAGCAACAAAAAGGACTTTTCTTCCTGATAAAACGATTTTTTTTATAGCGTTAACTGCATCATCTAGTTTTGCAGCAGTTTTATATAGATTGATAATGTGAATTCCATTACGTTCCATATAAATATATGGAGCCATGTTGGGATTCCATTTTCTAGTAAGGTGTCCAAAGTGGACTCCTGCATCCATTAATTCTTTTACGTCAGTGTTTGCCATAATTTATCTTTTAGAGAACTGGAATTTTTTTCTTGCTTTTTTCTGTCCAAACTTTTTCCTTTCGACCATTCTTGGATCTCTTGTCATTAATCCTTCAGACTTAAGAATTGATTTAAATTCTTCATTGAACTCAACAAGCGCTCTAGAAATAGCAAGTCTAATTGCTTCAGCTTGGCCATTAACACCACCACCTTTAACACTTATTGATAAATCAAATTTATCCTTTGTCTCAGTAAGGTTAAAAGGTTGTAAAATTTTATATTGAAGAGCAGCAGTTCCAAAAAAATCCGAATAAGATTTTTTATTAACTGTAATACTACCTTTTCCTTCTGACATGTATACTCTTGCAACAGATGTTTTTCTTCTTCCAATTTTATGAATTACTTCCATTATATTTTACTATTTACATCAATTAGTTTTGGCTTTTGTGCTTCATGATTGTGATCAGCACCAGGGAAGACTTTTAAATTTCTAAATAAATCTGCACCTAACTTATTTTTTGGAAGCATACCTTTAACTGCTTTTTCAACAAGCTTAATATTATTTTTCTTGTGAAGATTATCAGCAGAAATAATTCTTTGACCTCCAGGATATCCTGTATGACTGATATATTGTTTTTGAGACCATTTATCTCCTGATAATGAAACTTTCTCAGCATTTATAACAACAACATTATCTCCACAATCAACATGAGGTGTAAAGTCAGTTTTATGTTTCCCTCTTAATAAAGAAGCAACGATGGAGGCAGTTCTTCCCAATGGAAGTTCAGCTGCATCAACAAGAACCCATTCTTTGTTTACAGTTTTTTTGTTCGCCGATATAGTCTTATAACTATTTTTAGTCATTATATATTATTATTCTTGGCGTGCAAATGTACTATTTTAATAATTTTTAAAAAAACTTTTTTTTAATTAATGTGCATCAAGCCAATTTTCACCAAATTCCATATCGACTTTCAAAGGAACTAGAAGGTTAACAGCAGATTCCATGGTATCTTTTACAATTTTTGATACTATATCTTTCTCAGACTTAAATACATCAAAAACAAGTTCATCATGAACTTGAAGAATCATTTTTGATTTTAAAGATTGATTTTTAAGCTTATTATTAATATTAATCATAGCAATTTTAATAATATCAGCTGCAGTGCCTTGTATTGGAGCATTAATCGCATTTCTTTCAGCTGAACTTCTCAACATATTATTTTGAGAATTAATATTTGGAAGATAACGTCTTCTACCCATCATAGTTTGAACATACCCTTGGTTTCTAGCAAATTCAATTTGCTCTGACATATAATTTTTTAACTTAGGATAGTTCATAAAATAATTTTCAATCATAACTTTTGATTCCATTCTGGTAAGTTCAGTTTGTTGACTTAATCCAAAGGCTGAGACCCCATAAATAATTCCAAAATTTACTGTTTTTGCATTGCTTCTCTGATTTCTTGAAACATTATCGGGATCAATATTATAAATCTTAGAAGCTGTTATAGTATGAATGTCTTGATCTTTAAGAAAAGCATCAATCATATTTTCCTCATTACTTAGTGATGCGATAACTCTTAATTCAATTTGAGAATAATCAGCTGCCATAAGAATAAAATCATTATTTCTAGGGATAAATGCTTTTCTTATTTTCTGTCCATTTTGAGTTCTTATAGGTATATTTTGAAGGTTTGGATTATTACTGCTAAGTCTACCAGTTGAAGTAACAGTCTGATTAAAATTTGAATGAATTCTATCTGTAATAACGCTTACTTCATTTGGAAGTGATTTAACATATGTATTTTGCAACTTATCCAAGGATCTCCAATCAAGAATTTGCTTAATTATATCATGATCATTTGCAAGTTCTGATAGTACTTCTTCAGATGTAGAATACTGTCCAGTTTTAGTTTTTTTAGGTTTACTTACAAGCTTAAGTTTATCAAAAAGTACATCACCAAGTTGCTTTGGAGAATTTAGATTAAATTCTTCTCCACATTTTTCAAAAATCCTTTCTTTTAAAATTGATAACTCAGCTTCAAATTCTTTTTCAAGCTTATTTAAATATTGTGTATCAATCTTAACTCCTTGAGTTTCCATTTCATTTAAAACAGAAATCATTGGAATCTCAATCTCCTTAAATATTTTTTGAACTTGATTACTTTCTAGTTCTTTATCAAAAATATTTTTCAATCTAAGAGATATATCTGCATCTTCACATGCATAATTTGTTATTTCTTCAACAGAAATATCCTTCATTGATAATTGATTTTTTCCTTTTTTACCAATTAATGATTCAATTGAAATAGGTGAATAATTTAAGTAAGATTCTGAAAGTGAATTTAGATTATGCCTCATATCAGGGTTAATTAGATAATGGGCAACCATAGTATCAAACAGAGGTTGTTCAACAGTTATATTGTATTTAAATAACACATTCATATCGAATTTAAGATTATGACCTACTTTTTTTATATGGATGCTTTCAAAAAAAGGTTTAAGCTCATTTAGAATATCATCTATTTTTAGAAAACTTGAATTAAATGGAATGTAATATCCTTTATTTTCTGACCATGAGAATGATATTCCAACTAGATTAGTCTCCAATGAGTTAAGACTCTCAGTTTCTGTATCAAAAGCAACATATTCTTGTTCCATTATTTTACCTACTAAAAATTTTAATTCATCAATAGAATCAATTTTCTGATAAATAGAGTTTGAATCTTTAATACTGGAAGTATTGCTATTAAATAAATCGCCTTGAATATATTCTGATGAGTTAAAATCATCTGAATTAGTATTATTTTTTCTAAAAATTTTAAAATAAGTTTCCTTTATCCTTCTAAATTCTAACTCATCAAAAATTTTGAACACTTCATCATCATTAGGCTTTGATAATAAGAACTCCTCCAAGTTATAATCTATTGGAACATCAAGCATTATGGTTGCAAGCTTTTTAGATAAAATTCCAAGCTCTTTGTTTTCTGAAATTTTTTCTCCAAGTTTTCCAGTTATTTCATGAGAATTAATTAATAAGTTTTCTAGACTTCCATATTGCTTTAAAAATTTTTTAGCAGTTTTATCTCCCACACCGGGTAACCCTGGGATATTATCAACAGAATCCCCCATCATACCTAAATAATCAATTACTTGATTTGGTGACTTAACTTCAAATTTCTCCTTCACTTCATCAACCCCCCAAATTTCCATACTGTTACCCATTCTTGCAGGTTTACACAAAAAAATATTTTTGGAAACAAGCTGTGCAAAATCTTTGTCAGGTGTCACCATAAATACATCAAATCCACTT
>JAYNJU010000019.1:0-10118 GCA_038110465.1 Bacteroidota bacterium
GGATTATGAGAGGGAATATAATATGAGAAACCGTGTCTCTTACATATTTGATTAATTATTTTGTCTTGCATTACAGGTGAGTTACCAGTAATTACTTTAAGGTTTACATTTCCCTTTATAGAATTCAATAACATATATTCTTCAATCAACTCTAAACCCTCAGCATGAGTTTTACCATGTAAGTCAATCTTCATTATTAATTTGTTTTTTGATTTGATTTAGTTTTATTAGAGCCTCTACAGGACTTAAATTATCAATATCTAAATCTTGAATAATCTTTCTTATCTCTTGCATTTTAGGATCTTCGATATCAAAAAAGCTTAATTGAAAATTGTCATCATTCATTTCATTTTTTAATCCTTTTGGATTTCTATTCTCCATTAATTTTAATTTATTTTTTGATGAATTGATTACCGATTTTGGCATTCCTGCCATTTTAGCAACATGAATTCCAAAACTGTGATTACTTCCTCCTTTAACTAACTTTCTTAAAAAAATCACTTCTTCTGATGATTCTTTTACACTTACATTAAAATTCTTTATCCCTTTATATATTGACTCCATCTCATTTAAATCATGATAATGTGTGGCAAATAATACATGAGGCTTTAGTTTATTCTCATGAAGAAACTCTGCTATAGCCCATGCAATAGATATTCCATCATATGTACTAGTCCCACGTCCAATTTCATCAAGTAATATAAGGCTGTTTTCTGTCAAATTATTTAATATTGAAGCTGTCTCATTCATCTCTACCATAAAAGTAGATTCACCCATTGATATATTATCACTAGCTCCAACTCTTGTAAATATTCTATCAATAATTGAAAAGTTCATTTTTTTGGCTGGAACAAAACTTCCAATCTGAGCCATTATTGTAATTAATGCAGTTTGTCTTAAAATTGCAGATTTACCAGACATGTTTGGACCAGTAATCATAATGATTTGTTGATTCTCATCAATTAAAATATCATTAGGAACATAAACTTCTCCTGGAGGAAGATTAGATTCAATTACTGGATGTCTACCATCCACTATTTCAACTTTTTTTGATTTATTTATTTTTGGACAGCAATAATTATCTCTTAATGCTCTTTTTGAAAAAGAATTAAGAATATCTATCATAGATATCTTTTCTGAAATAGACTTTAGTATGTTTAGCTCATCTTGAAGGTTATCTATTAATTTTAAAAATAACTTTAATTCTAAGTCCTTTATTTTTTCATCTGCGTTAACTATTTTTTCTTCATACTCTTTTAGCTCTTGAGTTATATATCTTTCAGCATTAACTAGAGTTTGTTTTCTAATCCATTCATTAGGTACTTTGTCTTTATGAGTATTTCTTACTTCAATAAAATATCCAAATACATTATTAAAAGAAATCTTTAGAGATGGAATTTTTGTGTTGTTTGTTTCTCTTTCTAAAATCTGATTTAAATATTCTTTGCCTGAACTTCTTATTTTCCTAAGGTCATCAAGTTCTTGTGAATATCCATCAATAATATAATCTCCTTTAAGAACAGATACAGGTGAATCTTCTTTGATTGTATTGACTATTTTATCAATTATTTTTTTTGAGCTAGGAATAGAATTTCCAAATGATTTTAAGTTTCCTTTATATTCACTAAATGATTTTTTTATTTGCTCTACATTTTCAAGTGAAATTTTAAGATTAATTAATTCTCTTGGAGATACCTTATATGTAGCTATTTTTGACATTAACCTTTCTATATCTGAAATATCAATCAAATTTCTATCAAGAACTTCCGAGGCTTCTGAATTTTCAATTATTGATTTAACTAAATCTTGACGATCTTTTATTCTATTTTGATCTATTAAAGGAAAAGCTATCCAATTTTTTAATTTTCTAGAACCCATACTTGTTATTGTCCCATCAATAGTTTCAGAAAAATTAAAACCATTCAATGAGTTAGAGTGGAATAGCTCAAGATTCTTCATTGTGAACTTGTCCATCCAAACATATGAGTCAGGAAAAATTCTCTGAATATTAGAAATATGACTTAAATTACTATGCTCAGTATCATCCAAATAGTGAATAATTGATCCTGAGGCAACAATTCCTAACTTAATTTCTTCAATTCCAAAACCTTTTAAACTTTTAGTTTTAAAATGTTCTAATAATTTTTTTTCTGAATAAGTATTATCAAAAACCCAATCATCCAATGGATAAATGTTGTATGAATTACCTATAAGTTCTAAAAACTTATTTTTTAAGGGTTTTGAGATTAGAATTTCATTTGGTGAGAAATTTGATAATAATTGATCAATTAATTTTATGTCACCCTGAGAAACATAAAAATCTCCTGTTGAAACATCAAGGAATGAAATTCCAAATTCATTTTTTTCAATAAATACTGAGGCTAGATAATTATTTTTCTTTTGATCTAAAACTCCATCATTTATAGCTATTCCAGGTGTTACTATTTCAGTCACTCCTCTTTTTACAATTTTTTTTGTCAGTTTTGGATCTTCCAGTTGATCACATACAGCTACTCTATTACCTGCCTTCACTAATTTAGGAAGATATGTTTCTATTGAATGGTGAGGGAATCCAGCAAGTTCGACTTCACTTGTTGAACCAGCTCCTCTTTTTGTTAATACTATACCTAAAATTTTTGAAACTAATACAGCATCTTGACCAAAGGTTTCATAAAAATCTCCAACCCTAAATAGAAGTATAGTATCTGGATATTTTGATTTAATATCATTATACTGTTTCATTAAAGGTGTGATTTTAGAAGTTTTAGTCACTTTTTTGTCTTTGCACTAAAGTAAATATATTTAATTTTACATTGATGCGAAAGCTTAGAAATACAGAGCTTAATAGAAAGACAGTAGAAGAGTTTAAAAATTCAAAAAAAACTAAAGCTATTGTAATACTTGACAATATTAGGAGCATTCATAACGTCGGATCAATTTTTAGAACTTCTGACTCTTTTTTGATAAACAAAATAATTATATCTGGAATAACTGCTACTCCAGAGAATCATAAGATGGAAAAAACTGCTTTAGGATCATCTGATTCAGTTGACTGGGAGTATACAAATGATATATTAGAGACAATTAAGAACCTTAAAAGTAAAGGCGTAATTATTATATCAGTTGAACAAGCAGATGAATCTTTAAAAATTGAAAAATTCACTCCTAAAAAGAATAAATTTTATGCATTTATTTTTGGAAATGAGGTGGATGGTGTACTTGATGAAATAATTGAAGAATCTGACATAGTCCTTGAAATTCCTCAAATAGGGACTAAGCACTCACTAAATGTATCGGTAGCAGCAGGAATAGTTCTTTGGGATTTTTATTTAAAAACTGAGATTCTTTAAAATTTTTGGCAATTCATTATCGTAAGATTCCAATACTAAATTTTCAATAGATTTTTTTAATACTGGATGAATATAATTTGGTTCTATTTCTTGTAAAGGTATTAGCACAAAATTTCTCAACTCAATTTTTGGATGAGGTATATTTAATTTATCGGAATTAAAAACTAAATCATCATAAAATAAAATGTCAATATCAATTGTTCTGTCAGAGTATTCAAAAGACTTTAAAGCAGAGGATTTTTCCCTTCCCATCTTGATTTCTATTTCATTAATTGATGATAGAATAGATTTTGGAGATTTAATTGAATTTACAATTAGACAAATGTTATAGAAGTTGTTTGATTTAAAACCCCATGATTTTGACTCATAAAATGAGGACTGAACTAATATTTTACCAATTTTTTTTTCAATCAGATCTACAGCTTCATTAATTAATCTATATCGATTACCTTTGTTCGATCCGATTGAAAGATATACTTTACTCATAATAATTATATGAATTCCAAAAACTTATCATTTGCAAATAAAATTTATTTAATTCTTGCAGGACTTTTCATAACATCTCTTGTTGCATCAAATTTAATATTTACAAAAATATTTTATTGGTATCCTCTTGATATTAATATATTAGGGGTGAAACTTTTTGAGCTTTCTGTTGGAATTCTTCCTTACCCATTGACTTTCCTAATCACTGATTTAATCTCTGAAATATATGGTAGAAAAAAAGCAGACCAGGTTGTAATCACTGGAATTTTTGCTTCAATTTTTTCTATACTTCTAATTTTAATTTCAAGTTATGTCCCTGCAATTGAAGCTTCTCCTATTGATGATGAGACTTTTAATAGTGTTTTTTTAAATGCACCCTTGGCAGTTCTTGCATCTATGTTAACTTATTTATTTGCTCAGTTTATAGATATTAGAATTTATCATTTTTGGAAAAAGCTAACAAAAGGAAAGCATTTATGGTTAAGAAATAACTTTTCAACTTTTACATCACAATTCATAGATACTTTCACAATTGTATCATTACTGATACTTTTTGGCATTTTACCTGAAGAAAAATTTACTGTATTAATTATTTCAGGGTTTTTATTTAAGGTAATTGTTGCAATTCTTGATACCCCAATATTATATCTTTTTGTTTGGGTAATAAGAAAAAGATTTAATCTTAAAATTGGAGAAGAAATAAAAATTGATTAGTTGAAAACATTAAGAATAAATAAATATCTAAGCGAAGTAGGATTTTGTTCAAGAAGAAAAGCGGATGAATATATATCTCAAGGAAGAGTCTTTATCAATGGTAAATTAGCTGAATTGGGATCTAAAGTAAATTCTGATGATGAAATCAAAGTTGATGGTGAGATTCTTGAATCAAATGGAAAAAAGCGGGTATATATTGCTTTCAACAAACCAGTTGGAATTGAATGTACTGGTAACAAAAAAGTAAAAGATAATATTATAGACTTTATTAATCATAAAGAAAGACTCTTTACTATTGGAAGGATCGATAAACAAAGTGAAGGTCTAATATTATTAACCAATGATGGAGATATTGTCAATAATGTTTTAAGAGCAGAAAATAAAAAGGAAAAGGAATACATTGTTCATGTAAACAAACCTCTGAATTCAGAATTCATTGAAAAAATGAGAAGAGGTGTAAGAATAATGGGTAAGATGACAAAGAAATGTTATGTAAAAAAATTACATGAAAATAGTTTCAAAATTATTTTAACTCAAGGATTGAATAGACAGATTAGAAGAATGTGTGAAACCTTAGGATATAGAGTTACAAAATTAAAAAGAGTCAGGATAATGAATATTCACTTAGATATAAATATTGGTGAATATAGAGATCTTAATGATGATGAAATTAATCAGCTATTTATTAAGAAATAGAAATTTCAGCAACATAACCTTCGTTAGATCTTACGTTAAAAACACTTGAATCATCAAAAATCAAATATTGACCTTTTATTCCTATAAGTTTTCCTGAAAATGATTCGGATTTCTTTAAACTTAAAGATTTTATCTTATCAATTTCTCCTTCAATTTGATAGTTAAAATTTATTACCTCCGAATCTTTTTTTAAGTATTGATTAAATTCATCACCTAAAGTGTCTATAGCAATTTCTTTTTTTTCAATTAAGTTTAAGTCTTCTATCTCACTTTTTATCATCTTTCGCCAATTAGTTTTATCTGAAAACTCTTCTTTTAGCTTGACCTCAGCTAATCCTGCAAGATACCTATTAGGAACTTCAATTAATTCTATTGCCTCAATTGCACCTTGATCGATCCATCTGGTAATTTTATTATTTGACCTAGTAACTCCAACTTTTATTTCGCTAGTCTTTGAAAGATAAACAATATGATTTTGCAGCTGTATTTTCTTCTCATATTCAAGGTCCCTATCTTGAATATTTAAGTGAGCTTTACTCAATTCAGGTTTCATTACCCATTCCCCAGCTTTAGGTGATTCAAAAAAACATTTTTTACAAAAACCATTAGCAAAAATTTCTATATTTTCTAAACATGAAAGACAGCAGTATCCAATTTTATTAAAGTTTAATTTTCTTCCAATAAACTGATTTAGGAATAAGCTGTCTCTATCAAAATCTAATATATATTTAACTGGATTATCATGCAGGGCTATCATTTTTTTTAGTACTCCAGAAAACATTATCTATTTTATTATTTTTATGTTAAATATAAATATTCCATGCCAATTCCAATTTTTAACACTGTTGCATCTTTTTTCTTGAAAAGACGGATCACTCAGATTGATCTTTTTAAAAATTATCCAATTGAAGTTCAACATGAAGTATTAAGAAAATTAGTTGTCTATTGTATTGACACGGAAATTGGTAAAAAATATGATTTTAAGTCAATTGACTCATATAATGACTTTAAAAATAGAGTTCCTATTGTCTCATATGAAGATATTTTCAGTGATATAGAGAGAAATAGAAAGGGAGAACAAAATATTTTTTGGAGAACTCCAGTGAAGTGGTTTGCAAAATCTAGCGGAACAACAAATGCTAAAAGTAAATTTATACCAATTAGCTTTGAGTCTCTAGAGGATTGTCATTACAAAGCAGGAAAAGATATGTTATCATTATATTTTAATAACAATCCAAATTCACAATTACTTGCAGGAAAATGCTTAAGACTTGGTGGATCACGAGATATATATGAAAAACATAGTAGTTATTATGGAGATTTATCTGCTATTATAATTGACAATCTTCCCTTTTGGGCTGAGCTTAGCAGTACTCCTAGCTCAAAAGTATCTCTTATTTCAGAGTGGGAAGAGAAAGTTGAAGCTATAATTTCTGAATCTTTAAATCAAAAGGTTACGAGTTTTGCTGGTGTACCCTCTTGGATGTTATCACTCCTTCAACAAGTTTTAATAAAAACTGGAAAAACAAATATTCTCGAGGTATGGCAGGATTGTGAAGTTTATTTTCATGGAGGAGTAAGTTTTGATCCTTATAGAAGTCTTTACACAAACTTATTTCCTTCAAGTGATTTTAAATATTTTGAAATATATAATGCTTCTGAGGGGTTTTTTGCTATTCAAGATCAGAATAATTCTAAAGAATTATTATTGATGCTTGATTATGGAATTTTTTATGAGTTCATTCCAACAAAAGGTTCAGAGAGAGACATAATTTCTCTTGCAGATGTTCAGCTAAACATTAGTTATGCAATCGTGATCACAACGAACTCTGGTTTGTGGAGATATAAAATTGGTGATACAATTAAATTTACTTCACTTAATCCATATAGAATTCAAATTACTGGTAGAACTAAACATTTCATTAATGTTTTTGGCGAAGAGCTCGTTGTAGAAAATGCTGAGAAAGCACTTTCTCTTACAAGTGAGGTGACAAAATCTAGTATAGCAGATTATACTGTTGGACCTATATTTATGGATAGTGATAAAAAAGGCTCTCACGAGTGGTTAATTGAATTTGAAAAAAAACCTGATGATCTTGAAAAATTTATTGAAATTCTTGATCTAAATCTTCAAAATCTAAATTCAGATTATGAAGCAAAAAGATATAAAAATTCAACATTAGAAATCCCAAAAGTTGTTGTTGCAAGAAAAAATTTATTTTACGATTGGCTTGCGTCAAAAAATAAATTGGGAGGTCAAAATAAAATTCCTAGACTATCTAATTCAAGAGAATACATAGAAGAGCTAAAGGTAATGAATTAAGAAACAGCCCTTAGATATGAGAGATCGATTTTTTGTAATCTTTCATCAGCATAAATCTTTGTAATTTTTAGTTCTTTAACATCTGATGATGGAAGACTATACATATCTTCATTAAGAATTGCTTCACAAAGGGTTCTTAATCCTCTTGCACCAAGTTTAAATTCATAAGCTTTATCTACAATATAATCAATAGCACCAGGTGTTATTGAAAATGTTATTCCATCTATTTCAAATAGCTTAATATATTGTTTTATTATTGCATTCTTTGGTAAAGTCATAATATCCTTAAGAGCAGATTTTGATAGAGGATTCAAGTGACACATAACAGGCAGTCTTCCAATAATTTCTGGAATAAGTCCATAAGTTCTAATATCATGAGGATTTACAAATCTGAGAATATTTTCTTCTCTATTTATAATAATTTTTTCATTATCAGATTTGAAACCAATAGATTGAAGATTTAATCTTGTTCTAATAATTTTTTCTATACCATCAAATGCACCACCTGCTATAAATAATATATTTGATGTATCTAATTCTATAAATTTTTGATCAGGATGTTTTCTACCTCCTTGAGGAGGTACATTAACTAATGTCCCCTCTAATAATTTTAATAAAGCTTGTTGAACTCCTTCCCCTGATACATCTCTAGTTATTGAAGGATTATCACTTTTTCTAGCTATTTTATCTATTTCATCAATAAATACAATACCATTTTGAGCCTTTTCAACATCGAAGTCAGCAGCTTGAAGAAGTTTACTTAAGATACTTTCTACATCTTCACCAACATAGCCAGCCTCAGTGAGAACTGTTGCATCCACAATTGCAATTGGAACTTTGAGAAATTTGGAGATAGTTTGTGCCAACAAAGTTTTTCCGGTACCTGTTGGTCCTACTAATAATAAATTACTTTTTTGAATTTCAACATCATCAGTAAAATTTTTACTGTTAATTCTTTTGTAGTGATTATATACTGCAACAGATAGAGTCTTTTTTGCTTCATCTTGACCTATAACGTGCATGTCAAGATATTTTTTTATTTCAATAGGAGGCTTAAGTTCAACTCTAAAATTATCTGACTCCTTACTTAATTCATCATCTTTAAGAATTAAATCAGCTTGAGAAATACATATATCACATATATGAGCATCAAGACCAGCAATTAGTAGTTTAGTTTGAGATTTTGTTCTACCACAAAATGAACACAATATTTCCTCTTGACTCATATTATTAATTTAATACTTCATCAACCATTCCATATTTATGAGCTTCTTCAGCCTTCATCCAGTAATCTCTGTCACTATCAGTATTTACTTTTTTAAATGTTTGACCAGAATGCTTAGAAATGATTTTATATAATTCATCCTTTAACTTGAGAATTTCTCTTGCAGTAATTTCAATGTCAGCAGCTTGTCCAGAAACTCCACCTAAAGGTTGATGAATCATAACTCTAGAATGTTTTAGAGCTGATCTTTTACCTTTTTTTCCTGCACAAAGAAGAACAGCAGCCATAGAAGCTGCACATCCAGTACATATAGTAGCAACATCAGGTTTTATATATTGCATAGTATCATATATTCCTAAACCAGCATATACTCCTCCACCAGGAGAGTTAATATACATTTGAATATCCCTTGAGGAATCTGTACTTTGAAGAAAAAGTAACTGAGCTTGGATTACGTTAGCTACACTATCAGTTATTGCTGTACCTAAAAACATAATTCTATCCATCATTAGTCTTGAAAAGACATCCATTTGAGCAACATTTAATTGTCTTTCTTCAATAATGTATGGAGTCATACTACTAATAATTTTATCATAATAAAGTGAATTTACACCATGATGTTTTGTAGCATATTTTTTAAATTCTTTTGAGTAATCCATTTATAAAATTTTAGCTTCAAAATTAATCAAAACATATCTAAATAAAAATATACTGCATATTAAATAGCGTTTAAACTATAATTTACTAATACAATAATCACAATCTATATGATATATTTTGCTAAATTTGCACACAAAATTAGTAACAAGGGTCGTGAACCCTAAATATTAAAAATTATGGCAGTAAAAATTAGATTACAAAGACACGGAAAAAAAGGTAGCCCTTTTTATTGGATTGTTGCAGCAGATGCAAGATCTAAAAGAGATGGTAAGTATTTAGATAAAATTGGAACATATGATCCAAATACTAAACCTGCAACAATTGATTTAAATTTTGACTCAGCTATCTCATGGTTAGATAAAGGAGCACAACCAACAAATACTGCCAAAGCAATTCTTTCATACACTGGAGTGCTTTTAAAAAGACATCTTGATGGAGGTGTAAAAAAAGGTGCTTTAACTGAAGCTGAGGCAAAGAAAAAGTTTGATGAATGGATGAAAGAAAAAAGCTCTAAAATTCAGAAAAAAATTGATGATGCTAATTCTGCACTTGAATCAAATAAAAAAGAAGCAAGAGAAAGAGAAGAAGAGTACAGAAAGAAAAAATTAGAGGAAACTAAAGCAAAAGAAGATTCAAAACCTGCTGAAGAGGCTCCTGCTGAAGA
>JAYNJU010000020.1:0-4840 GCA_038110465.1 Bacteroidota bacterium
TTTTATATATGAGGTATTACTTCATAATTGGGTATTTATTTTTATTTTTTTACTGGGTATATATTCGTTTTATAAGACGTTAATGAAATATAAAATAATAGAAACAGAAAAAGGTCAAAGAGAAAAAGAGTTTAAGGGAAACACTATGCTCTATAAAAAAACCAAGATTGAGCATGATTCTAAAATTGAAGAGTATGAAATGGTAGTGACTTATTATGAGGCGAATATTGAATTTGGAGTTTTTAAAGAAAATGAAATAGTAAAAGATGAAGAATTAAGAAAATTCCTAGAGGATGTATTCTTGGACTACATGCTTAATAACTCAATTCCCTCTTTAGATTAAAGACCTTTATCATTTCTCCACTTCTCATATTTAACATAAGCATCTTCATCTTTTGTTATAGAATGAATATCATCTTCTCCAAATCCTAAATCAGCAATTTCTTTTGTTATTTCAAATATCTTTTTCATTGTCTCTTTCTTATTTTCAATCCCTTGTGCATCAATATGATTATCCAATGCTAATAAATAACTAAGTTGAAGGTTTTGAGGTATCTTCACAATTTTTAAAATCTAAGATGTCTGACTGTCTCAGCGTTGTTTTGTAGTTTTTTTAGAGAATCGATACCTATTTCAATATGTTTTTTATCAAATTGCTTAGAGTTAATCTCATCTTTTTCTAATGTTTTTACACCATCGGGAAACATAGGTGAATCAGATACTAAAAGAAAAGCACCAACAGGTATTTTATTATGAAATCCAACTGTAAAAAGAGTTGCTGTTTCCATATCAATAGCATATGCTCTAGTCTTCTTAATATAATCCTTAAACTTTTTATCATACTCCCATACTCTTCTATTAGTTGTATAAACTGTACCAGTCCAATAATCAGTAGTATGTTCTCTAATTGTTGTTGAAATTGCTTTTTGAAGAGCAAATGATGGCATAGCAGGTACTTCAGGTGGAAAATAGTCATTTGAGGTTCCGTCTCCTCTAATTGCTCCTATTGGAAGTATAAAATCACCTATATCTATTCTCTTTTTTAAACCACCACATTTTCCAAGAAATAAAACTGCTTTTGGACTAATTGCTGATAATAGATCCATAATGGTCGCAGCATTTGGGCTTCCCATTCCAAAATTAATAATTGTGATATTATCTGAAGTTGCTGATGGCATATTCTTGTCAATACCATGAACACGACAATTCATGATATCTGAGAAAGTATCTACGTATTTATCGAAGTTTGTAAGTAAAATATATTCACCAAAATTTTTTAAATCAAGACCAGTATACCTTACAAGCCAATTATCTACGATTTCTGATTTGGTTTTCATAATACAAATTTAAAAAATTAACACTAGGATAACACTCAGGTTTATAATCATTATTATTAATTCATATATTTAGTTTAATAAAAAAACTAGATGAAAAACTTCAGTTTCTCAAAAATTGGATTAATAATAATCTTATCAATAGGGTGGATTGAGAAAATCTTTGCTTGGGAAGGCGTAAATGAAGGAATTTATGAAATGACAAAGTCTAACATAATAACTTCATGGATGAATAATTTCGGTGAAAATTTTCCTGGTTTATTTATTGGTAGTTTTGAATTAGTTGCAGTAGTCCTATTAATTTTTAGAGAAAGAATTGGTGCCATTATGTCTATAATTACATTTTGTGTTACAATATCATTTCTTTACAATGGTTTTTCTTTTTCTTTAGCTAAAGATTTCGCGTTACTGGGTATATCAATCGATTTATTTCTAAAATCAAAGAAATGAAGAACCTAATTAATGAAAAACCTACACTATTACTTGTTGATGTTCAAAAAGCTTTTTTAGATCCAAATTATCCAGGTTTAAATAGAAATAATCCAAATGCTGAAATTGTTTGTGGAAAAATCCTTAATATTTGGAGAGAGCTTAAACTTCCTGTAATACATGTAAGACACAGCTCCATATATCCTGATTCTCTATTACATGAATCTAAAATTGGATTTGAATTTAACGATAACGTCAAACCTCTAGACTCAGAATTAGTTTTAACAAAGAGTGTAAATAGTGCTTTTATTGGAACTGATCTGTCCATTATATTAAAAGAATCAAAAACAACAACTATTGTAGTTGTTGGAATGACAACTAATCATTGTATATCAACAACAGTTAGGATGTCTGGTAATTTAGGCTTCAATACTTATCTAATTTCTGATTCAACAGCCTGTTATGATACAAAATCAATAAATGGTGATATTATAAGTTGTGAGACAATATATGAGTCGTCAATTGCAAGTCTGAATAATGAATTCGCCAAAGTGATTGATTCAAATGAACTTGCTAGCATGTTAAATTAATTTATTATTAAAAATAAGTATTACACATATCTAATAACTCTAATTCTTGCAGCAGAATCTATTTATATTCTGCCATATGTTTTGGCAAGGGTATTTAGACCAACTTTTTTAGATGTTTTCAACTTAAATAATCTAGAGCTTGGGGCACTTTTTTCTACTTATGGTATTGTTGCATTTATTTCATATGTATTTGGTGGAATTATAGCTGATAAAGTATCACCGAGAAAATTATTATCTGCATCCCTAATATTTACATCTCTTGGAGGAATATTGATGATGACATATCCTTCCTATTTTCTTCTTCAAGTTTTATTTGCATACTGGGGGTTTACTACTGTATTTTTATTCTGGGCACCAATGATTAAGGCTACTACAATTATTGGAGGTATTAAAAGGCAAGGAAAAACATTTAGTCTTTTAGATGCAGGTAGAGGGTTAGTTGCTTCCTCAATTGGAGTCATTGGTGTTATAATTTTTTCTATAGTTGTTAAGGATGATATTTCAACAATTAATATTGATGATAAGAAGGATGCTTTTAAATATGTTATAGGTGTTTCATCAATTCTTGTATTTATAATTGGAATAATTGTATATAAAGTTCTTGATATTAAAATAGAAGGGGACAATAAAATTGGAGACTTTAATAAAATGAAAATTTTAATTAGATCAAAATCTGTAATATACATGGGGTTAATAATAATGTGTGCGTATATGGGATATAAAATAACTGATATCTACTCACTCTATGCATCTGAGGTAATGTTATATGATGAGTTAGAATCTGCAAAAATTGGAGCATATCAGCAGTATTTAAGACCCTTAGTTTGCTTATCTATTGCCTTTTATACTGATAAAACTGGAAATATAAATAATATCATATATGGGTTTATCATAATGTTAATTGGAGCATTGCTATTTTCAAGTGGAATAATAACAAGTTCATACACTACTTTATTTATTTCATCATTAGTAATAGTTGCAATTGGAACTTATGCTATAAGAGGTCTATATTTTTCTATATTAAATGAAGGTGGAGTAGCTATATACTTAACTGGTACAGCAATAGGAATTGTGTCAATAATTGGATATACTCCTGATATATTTGCAACTCCTTTATATGGATATTTATTAGATGCTTATCCAGGGATTAAAGGACATCAGTTTGTATATTTGATACTTGCTATTTTTTCAATAATAGGGATATATATAAGTTTAAAATTTAAAAAAATAAATAATTTATAATGGAAATAATCATTTCAAATTGGTGGGTAATTATTCTGGTAATAGTCTCACTTATATTAGTAAAAAACTTTTCAAAAAAATCAAAAGTTGATTTAAAAAAACTAGTAGAAGATGGTGCAGTTATAGTTGATGTAAGAACTGAGGCTGAATATAAATCAGGACATATAGAAAAATCAATTAATGTCCCATTAGGAGATTTAACATATAGAATTAGTGAATTCAATAAAGAAGATAATATCATAACTGTTTGCGCTGCAGGAATAAGGGCTGAATCTGCAAAAAAATACTTTATCTCTAAAGGATATAATGCAACAAACGGTGGTAAATGGTCAAATATTAAAGATATTATATGAGAAAAGTCTTTATAAGTATTTCAATTCTAATATTTTTTTCTTGCTCTAATAACGAAATAGTTTACTGGGAAAACTATGATGAAGAATCTGAAATTTTAGCTAATTCAAATCATGAAATATCTCGAATGAGGTATAAAAGGATTCAATCTAAATCAATTGATAAAAATAAAATTTTTGAACCATTCTATTCATTTATTAAAAAATATGACACTTTACGTCATAATGAAATTAAGGGTCTAATTTTAAATCAAGATATTTCTTCTATCCAAAAAAGTGTTTTAAACAAAGAAATTAGTTATGAAGAATTAGTAAAATTTTTTATATATAGGATATATAAAAATGAGCTTAATAAAGACTTATATCTAAATTCTATTATATCTCTAAACCAAAATGTTATTAATGAAGCAAGAGCGCTAGATAAATCGAAAGAAAAAAGAGGACTTTTAACAGGAATTCCAATATTAGTAAAAGATAATATAAATGTTAAAGGATTAAAAACTACTGCTGGTGCATCAGCTTTTGAAAGCAATCTAGTTGATAATGATGCTTATGTAATTAAAAACCTCAAAGAACAGGGAGTCTTAATTTTAGGTAAACTAAATATGAGTGAATGGGCATATTATTTTTGCAGACCATGTCCTGTCGGTTACAGTTCAATGGGAGGTCAGACATTAAACCCATATGGAAGAAAAGTATTTGAAAGTGGAGGCTCAAGCTCTGGGAGTGGAGTATCAATTGCTGCAAATTTTGCAGTTGCTTCATTAGGATCAGAAACTTCTGGATCAATACTCTCGCCATCTTCAAGAAATTCATTAGTTGGTTTAAAACCTACTATTGGCAGCATAAGCAGATCTGGTATTGTTCCAATTTCAAGTTTTTTTGATACAAGTGG
>JAYNJU010000020.1:4940-9639 GCA_038110465.1 Bacteroidota bacterium
GCAGCATAAGCAGATCTGGTATTGTTCCAATTTCAAGTTTTTTTGATACAAGTGGCCCGATGACTACAAATGTCTTAGACAATGCCATACTTTATAATCAAATGATTGGATATGATCAAGATGATGGTTTATCCTATAAAGCAAACCCAATAAACATAGATGAAATGCAAAGTTTTGATGCTTCTAATTTAAGAATTGGCATATTTAATAGATTTATAGATGATTCTTTAATTAAAGTTGCAATTGCTGATTTAAATAAAATTGGTGTACAAATTAAATCTTTTGATCCAGATAATTCTAACCTACCCTATTTTAGAAACATATTATCTTCTGATATGAAAAGAGATCTTCCAAACTATATCTCTAAGTATGGAAATAAAGAATTATTAGTTAGGAATGTTAATGATATATATGAATTCAACAATAGGGATACTATTTTATATGCACCATATAACCAATTATTATTCAAGGAAATTATAAATGATACTATTTCAGATGAAAATTTGGTTTACATGAAACAAAAAACAAAAAGCGATGCTTCAAACTATTTATCAGAATTAATGTTGAAATATAATTTTGACGTATTTATTTCAGTTGATAACAGTATGGCAGGAATTGCAGCTGCTGCACATTATCCAGCATTTACAATTCCAATGGGATATAGAGTAGATGGACAGCCATCTAACATAACTTTTATTACTTCATCAAAGAATGAACAGTTACTTTATAATATAGGTTATGCGTACGAGAAGATTTCAAATAGAAGATTAAATCCCAAAAATTATAACTAAATTGAAATAAAATATAATTATGAAAAAGATTTTTTTAATTTTTACTTTAACTGTATTTCTATACTCATGTGATACACAAGTAAGTTCTGAGCCTGCTGAAATTGGATTTACAATTTTACAAAATGGTGAAAGATCTACAATTACTGCTGGACCCGCATCAGCTGCAGAGGTATGGCTTGAATATATAACTGCTCATAATGAAAGAGACATTGAGAAAATAAAAAGTCTTAATGCTGATGACATTATTGTTTGGGGGCCAAGTGGAGAATTTATAAGTGGAACAGAAGACCATGTAGCTTTTCTTGAAAACTGGTTTGAAGCTAATAATCCGAGATGGGCTCCAATGTGGTTTATAAATAATACTGGTGAAAATCCAGAAAATAATCAAGTAAACGATTATGTTACTTCTGGTAATCAACTTACTTTAAGTGTTGATGGACAGGATATTGAAGTATATCAAGTAAATGATGCTGCAATAAAAGATGGTAAAGTTCAATTCTTTTATGTTTATCAGCAACAAAGGGCTGTTCCCGCTGAAGAGTAAAAAACATTAAGGCCTCTATGAGGCCTTTTTTTATTTAATTCTTCCAAAAAATGTTCTTCTAGATTGTTCTGATAAGGATACACCTCTAGTTTCATTATAATTAAAAGTTACTAGAATTCTTTCTCCTTTTTCAACAGCAGATACTTGGTGAATAGATTTATTTCCCATAAATATCATAAGATCACCTTCATAGCTTTTAACCTTTATGCCTTCTACTTTTTTATCAAGAATCTTTTCTACATAATCATAATTTTCTTGATTATTCAAATATCTTATATCATTAAAGAATTCATATATACCACCTTTTTCACAGTTTTTAATTAAGAGAGTTATTGTATAATCTGAATTATCAAAATGCCAACCTAAAGCATCTCCTTTATCATAATAATTTATATTAATACTTGATAAAGTATCCTCATATGGAAATAAGACTTCTTTTTGAAGAATATCACAAAAAAACTGTTTTAATAGTTTTGAATCATAAAGCAGTTGAAGATATGAGTTCCTTGGGATTAAATCATTTGGTATACACTTTTTAGAAGTGCTCATAATTCTATTTCTCGGACTGTTATCTGAAAAGTTTGGATCATGTTCTGAGACGTATACATTATACTCAGATGTGCTTTTAAATGATAGTTGTTTTAACTTTTTTGCTTCATTTTTTAATATTCCTAACCCATTAATGTTTATAAAATTATTAAAGACTATTATACCGTCTTTTTTAAGAGTCTTACTATACTTAGAACCATTACTTAGAAACTCCTTAGTGTACTTATCTCCTAAAATAGTTTCAATATTATCTTCTAGCATTTTAGATTTATTTATTCTAACTTAAAAACAAATATATTTAAAATGTCAACTTTAATTCCAAGAGGATCGATAATAGCATCTTTTATTTACGAAAAATCAAAAAATCTCATAGGATATGATGAAATGGATAAAATGACTTTAGATGAGGTAAATAAGAATAATGGTTATTTAGGGCATGAAGTTTATACAAAAAACAATAAAAATATTTTCATTTCTTATTGGAAAGATCATGAATCAATTGATCGATGGAGGCACAACAATTTGCATATTAAAGCAAAAAAAATGGGTCCAACATGGTATAAGTCATACAAAGTTCAAATATCTAAACTTGAATTGGATTATATTCTGGACTAGAGAAATTTAACTTTATAATTTTCTTAAGAATAATTTCATTTATATATATATAAATTTGTTTTGTTGACATTGTCAATTCAGTTAAAGTAAGACCTCTATTTATAGAGGTCTTCATATTTTATACATTTTCATTTTTTTTTCTAACTTAATTGAAGCTTATTAAAATTGAAAGATTTATATCTAACTACGACTTTAATTGCATCATTATGCTTAAATATTCTAGGCTTAATGATGGTATTTGATTTAATTGAACACTTTATAAACCCAGTATTCGTTATTGGATTAGGTACTTTTTTGATTATATGTGTTCTAATATTGTTTTTATTAAAAAAATGAAGAATATTTTATTAATAGTTTTTTTTAGCATAAGCATGAACACTTATAGTCAAAAATATTATGATAAAAATGACTTGAAATATTATCTTGATTTTACTCATAATCATGCAAATCTCAAGTTCCAAGACTATAAGATTGAAGGTAAATTAGAGGAAGTTAAATCTTTTTATGGAAATGTATTTACACTAATTAAGGGAGACAGCATTCATTGGCTTTTGGAACAGAATAATAATAGAAAAGAATATTCATCTTACTTATTGATAAAAGGTGAATATGATGAAATATTAAAACTAGCAAGAAGAGGGGTTTCTAATAAAAAATTTGAGATCATAGATTCAGATATTATTTTTTCAGGATCTTTTATAGATTTTTTCAATTTTGTTGATGAAACAGAATTCGAAAAAATAAGTAGGGACAGGTTAGTAGGAACTTATTTAAGAGACTTTGGTTTTTTTGGGACACTTCCCATAAAAATTTATAGAAATAACGGTATTAATTATCAAGATCTTGATATTATTGGTAAAATTACTTTAACGGATAAAGATGTCTTAATAGAAACTAATTTACCTACACTAACTAAGTTTGTGGGGCTATATGACTCTGAATTAAATAAAAATTTAGATTTTTTAAAACAAGGTATTGTATCAGGAAAAATAAAATTCTCTAACAATGGTGTATTTTCATTAAGTATAGATAAAGAAAAAAAAATCGGAACTCTTACTACGTTAGAATTTATTAAATCCAATGATAGTATTGCATTAAGTCAAAGAAAAACAACCACTTTCAAAATATTAGATTAAATGAGAGACTTTTTAAACTATGGAGATTCATTAGATATAAGTTTATTAATATTTACACTTATTTTTATATTGATTTGGAAATTTTTTATTCAAAAAAGAAAACAATGAAAGACCCTGTAAGACAAATTAGTACTATTGTTTTAGCAATACTTTTTTTGATGGTTTTGTTAAACATTTTTTCATAATAGCTTAATAATTATTTAAACATTAATTTTAAAAAAACAAAAACAATTAATTATGAAAAAAATAAATTTATTATTTACACTTTTATTTATCTCATCACTTTCAGCTCAAGTAGGTCAGTCAAGACTTTTAGAAGTTAAAGACGGACAGATGAGCAAGTTTGTAGATGGAGTATCTAAAAAAACTAAAATGTACAATGACGCTGAAGGATCAGCAAATTTTGTAACATTTGAGATTCTTACTGGCCAAAATGCCCAAGATTTCATTCGGGTAAGATGGATGGGAGATATTACTGAGTTAGATAATCCTGTTGATTCAGAAGAACTTGCATATTGGAACAAAAATGTAAGACCTTATTACACAGAGGGGCCTGCAAGAATTTGGTCAAGAAACGCAAATCTATCATACACACCAGAAGGAAGTGATTCTGCAGATCTAAGAAGAGTTATTTATTATAACTATAAGGATTCAGGAGAACAAGACTTTTGGAGATTTAGACAAAGAGTTAGAAAAGCAATGGAAGAAAGTGGATACAAATCTGCAATGAATGTTTTATGGTGTGCTTCAGGCTGTAATGGAAACTGGGTTCAAGTAAGATTTCATCATGATGGTTTTGCTGGTCAATCAGCGGATTATGGTGAACCATTACAAGCTATGATTGAAAAATACAATGAATTATATGGAGAAGATGCGTATGAACAAGATAGCAATAAAGTAGATGAGTCTCTAATGCCTGAGGGAAGACGAATTAGACATCTAAGGCTAAGAAGAGATATGAGTACGTCAAATTGGTAAAATCAAAATCAAGTAGTTAAAAGACCTCTATATGAGGTCTTTTTTTTTATTTTTAATTGATGCTGAAAATTTCATTTCATAAAAAA
>JAYNJU010000021.1:0-8998 GCA_038110465.1 Bacteroidota bacterium
GATTTAACAACTTGATCAGCAGCTTCATATGTAAGTGTACCAGACTTTGATACTATTCCGACATTTCCTTTCTTAAATACAAAGCCCGGCATAATACCAATTTTAGCTTCTTCAGGTGTTATAATCCCGGGACAATTTGGCCCAATTAAATTGATATTTCTACCTTTTATATAAGATACAACTTTTGTCATATCAGAAACAGGAATTCCTTCAGTTATTGCAACAATAGTTTTAATATCTGCCTCTGCAGCTTCCATTATAGCATCTGCAGCAAATGCTGGTGGAACAAATATTATTGAAGTATTTACATCTTCATTTTTAACTGCATCTTGAACACTATTATAAACAGGCCTTTGAAGATGAGTTGTTCCGCCTTTTCCAGGAGTAACACCACATACAACATTAGTGCCATATTCAATCATTTGTTCAGAGTGAAATGTTCCTTCACTTCCTGTAAATCCTTGCACTAAAACACTAGAGTTTCTATTTACAATTATGCTCATTTAAAAAATTTTTGACAAATTTATTTTATTCTTTCTAGATACTGTCCTTTTTCAGTATCAATTTTTATCTTATCACCTTCATTAATAAATAATGGAACATTTACTGTTGCACCTGTTTCTAGAGTTGCAGGTTTTGTAGCATTTGTAGCTGTATTTCCCTTAACACCAGGTTCAGTTTGCGTTACTTCTAAAACTACATTTAGAGGCATATCAACAGACAATGGATTATTATCTTCTGTATTTATAATAATTGTTACATTTTCTCCTTCTTTAAGCAGATCAGGATAATCAATTTTTGCTTTATCTATAGTAATTTGATTATAATCATCATTATTCATGAAATAAAAATAATCAGAGTCGTTATAAAGGAATTGGTACTGGCTAGTTACTACTTTTACTTCTTCAATTTTATGACCTGAAGGAAAAGTATTATCAATAACCTTTCCATTGGTAACACTTTTAAGTTTTGTTCTAACAAAAGCTGGACCTTTACCAGGTTTAACATGAAGAAATTCTATGATTTTATATATATCATGGTTGAATTTAATACATAAACCTTTTCTAATATCACTTGTACTTGCCATATTAACTTTTTTGAAAATAACCTTTCATAATACCTCTTTGAGAATTTTCAATAAACTGAATAATCTCATCTCTTTCAGGAGTAGCATTTAATTCTGCTTGAATAATTTCCATAGCTTGAGTATTATTATATTTTTTTTGATAAAGAATTCTGTAAATATTTTGGATTTCTTGAACTTTTGCACTTGTGAACCCTCTTCGTCTTAATCCTACAGAATTTATACCTACATAAGATAGGGGCTCCCTTGCAGCTTTGACATATGGAGGAACATCTTTTCTGACAAGAGATCCACCTGCAACAAAAGAGTGTGATCCAATTTTACAAAATTGATGTACAGCAACAAAACCAGATAAAATAACATAATTACCAACTGTAATATGACCAGCAAGAGTAGAGTTATTTGAAAAAATACAGTTATCTCCAACAAAGCAGTCATGGGCAATGTGCGAATATGCCATTATTAGACAGTTTGCTCCAATTTTGGTTGTGCCTCTATCTTTTGTTCCTCTATTAATAGTTACACATTCTCTTATAGTAGTATTGTCTCCAATTTCACATAAAGAGTCTTCACCATCAAATTTTAAATCTTGAGGGTTTGCTGAAATAACTGCACCTGGGTATATGTTACAATTTTTTCCAATTCTAGCACCTTCCATAATTGTAACATTAGATCCAACCCATGTTCCATCACCAATTTCAACATTATTATTAATAGTTGTAAATGGTTCTACAACTACATTTTTTGAAATTTTTGCTCCCGGATGTACGTATGCCAATGGTTGATTCATTGTTATGCTTTTTTTACAATTTTAGCCATAAATTCACCCTCACTTTTGATTTCATTTCCAACAAAAGATTGTCCATACATATGTATAATACCTCTTCTAATTGGAGAAATAAGCTCAAGTTTGCATATCAAAATGTCTCCTGGTACAACAGGGTTCTTGAACTTACATTTATCCATTTTCATAAAGAATGTTAAGTAATTCTCTGGATCTGGCACTGTATTTAAAACTAAAACACCGCCTGCCTGAGCCATAAATTCTACTTGAAGAACTCCAGGCATGACAGGAGCTCCAGGGAAGTGACCTTTAACCCAAGACTCTGTCTCCTCCACTCTTCTTAATCCAATTACATGAGATTCTGAAAGCTCTAATACTTCATCAATTAAAAGAAATGGAGGTCTATGAGGAATAACTTTCATTATTTGATTAGAATCCATTAATGGTTTCTTATTAAGATCAATTTTTGGTAAAGTGTTTTTTCTTTCAGATTTAATCACTTCTGATACTTTTTTTGCAAATTTAGCATTTATTGAATGACCAGGCTTTTCCGCAATAACTTTTCCTCTAATTTTTGTTCCAATTAGAGCAAGATCACCCACTACATCTAACAATTTATGCCTTGCAGCTTCATTTGGATAGTGAAGCTCTAAATTATCCAGTATACCATTAGGAGTTACTGAAATTGATTCTTTATTAAAAGCCTTTTTAAGTCTATCCATATTGCTTTCTGCAAGAGGTTTATCAACATACACAATAGCATTATTAAGATCTCCTCCTTTAATTAAACCATGCTCAAGTAGTGTTTCTAACTCATGAAGAAAACTGAATGTTCTTGCTGTAGATACTTCATTTTTAAAATCACTAATATTTTCTAACGATGCATTTTGAGTTCCTAGAACTTTTGTATTGAAGTCTATTTTTGTATCAATTTTATAATTATCATTTGGGATTATAGAAATTTTACTTCCAGTATCCTCACATTCATATGAAATTTCTTCTTCTGGAAAGAACTCCTCTCTTAGTTCACTTTGCTCTACAATTTTTGAATTTTCAATGGCTTTTATAAATTCTTTTGAAGATCCATCCATAATAGGTACTTCGGCACCATCTAGACAAATAAAACAATTATCAATTCCTAAACCAGTTAGTGCAGCCAATACATGTTCAGAGGTATGTATTTTAAAATTACCATTATCAAGATTTGTACCTCTATCTGTATTAGAAATATATTTTATATTAGCTTCTATTGAGTTATTTCCAATAATATCTTCACGAATAAAGACTAAACCAGTATTTACAGGAGCTGGTTTAAATGTAATATTTACATTCTCACCAGTATGAAGTCCAACACCATTTAATTGTGACTCTTTAGAAATTGTTCTTTGTGGTATAGTTCTTCTAATCATTGATTTTTTTGTCAATTTTCTTAACGATCTCAGGTAAGTTTTTAAAGTGTATGTAAGATTTGTTATAATTCATGTAATTAATAGCAGGGGTTCCGGTAATTCTTGAATTACTTTCAATATCTGAAGTTACACCAGCTTGAGCTTGAATTTTAACATTATCTCCTATCTTAATATGGCCAATTATTCCAACTTGACCTCCTATCATACAATTTTTTCCAATTTTTGTGGACCCGGCAATCCCTGATTGAGCAGCAATAGCTGTATTTTCACCAATTTCAACGTTATGCGCAATTTGAATTTGATTGTCAAGCTTTACACCTCTTCTGATAATGGTAGAGCCAATTGTAGCCCTATCTATAGTAGAATTTGATCCAATTTCAACATTATCTTCAATAATTACATTTCCAGTTTGTGGAATTTTCTTATAACTACCATCATCATTAGGAGCAAATCCAAATCCATCTGAACCAATACAACAAAGACTATGTATTATACAATTTTTACCTATTACTGTATCATTTAAAATTTTAACACCTGGATATATTTTTGTTCCTGAACCTATTTTTACATTATCTCCAATAAAAACCTGCTCATAGATATAACATTTATCTTCAACTACGGATTTTTTACCAATAATAGTAAATGAACCAATAAATGAACTACTTGAGACTTTTGAGGTTTTATTTATTTCTGATAGTTTACTAATTCCTGATTCATCACTTTTATTAGTATTGAATAATTCTAATAAAGTAGTGAAAGAAGAGTAAGGATCTTTGACTTTTATAAGAGTAGTTTTTATCTCTTTGGTTGGCTTAAACTCCTCAGAGACAATTGCAGCAGAAGCTTTAGTATTGTATATGTATTCAGTATACTTAGGATTTGCTAAAAAGGTAAGTGATCCTTTAACACCCTCCTCAATTTTTGACAAAGAGTTAATATCAACTTCCTTATCTCCAATAACTATACCGTTTAGTTGATCAGCAATTTGTCCTGCTGTAAAATTCATAATTGCAAAATTAAACAAATATGTTAAATGCTTAAATTTGTCTTCAATTATGAATTTAAAATTTTCATTAGACGAAATTGAAAAAACATCTCAAGTATTAAAAGATAATATTGATTATAAAGTGGTTCTAATATCAGGAGAAATGGGGGCTGGAAAAACTACCTTAATTAAATCATTACTAAAACTTTATGAATCAAGTGATAATGTCTCTAGTCCAACATTTTCTATTATAAATGAATACAGAACTCTTTCAGAAGACTTAATCTATCATATGGATTTATATAGAATTAAAACTATTGAAGAACTTGAAGGAATTGGATTCTTCGAATATATATATTCAAAAAACCAATGTTTTATAGAATGGGGTGATTTAATAGAAAAAAATATTGGTAATGAATTCAATAAGTTTGTTATATCTAAGGATGGTAATTTTAGATCTTTGGTAAAAGTTAAATGAATTTTTTAAATAGACTTTATTATTTTTCAACAGGCCTAATTATTGGAGTTGTTTTTTTAGTATTTATTCTTAATGGAAAAAGAGCTTCTTGCAACTATGGTCCAAATGCTCGTGTTATTGATAATATAACCTCAAAAAATATTATTTTAAATGACTCTTTAAATAATCAATATAGCATAGATGAATTGCTAAATATTTTAATAAAAGGAAAAGTAATTTTTAGTGAAAGTCTTCCAAATGAAGAACCTTGTGGGATATATTTAGTAGAATCTAATGATTTAAGTTTGACTATAAAAAATTGTGATGAGGAGGCAATTATAACTATAAATTAGTTCTTCTTCTAACTAATTCTTTTTTAATCAATTCTAATTCTCTTGATGTTTGACCTTTAACAGAGGTGTTTTCCTCTGCTCTTCTTATTAAATATGGAATAACTTCTTTTATTGGCCCATAGGGAAGGTATTTAATAACATTATATCCCTGTTCTGCTAAATTGAAAGAAATATTATCACTCATACCAAATAATTGACCAAACCATATGTTAGGATTCTGCATTTTTAAATTATTCTTATTCATTAAATTTATAATACTATAAATGCTGTTTTCATTATGAGTGCCACAAAATAAAGAAAAGTATTCTAAGCTGGATAAAATGTATTTTGCTCCATTATCAAAATTAATGTCTGTTTCTTTTTTTGATGAACATATAGGGGATTTATAATTTAATTTTTTTGCTCTTATATTTTCTTTTTCTATGTAAGCTCCTCTAACAAGTTTTATACCAATAAAAAATTTTTTCTCTTTAGCAATTTTATGTAGTTGTTTAAGATAATCAAGTCTATCATGTCTATACATTTGAGAAGTATTATAAACAATAGCACTTGTTTTGTTATATCTAATCATCATTTTAAGAGCCAGATCATCAATTGCATCTTGTATCCATGATTCTTCGGCATCTATCAAAATCTTTATATTTTTTTCTGCTGCAAGTTTGCAAATATTATCAAACCTAGTTAAAACTTTATCATATAAAATTTTCTCCTCATTTGAAAGCTCAATGCCTTTAGATATTTTTTCTAGAAGGATTGAACTTGCAATAGCAGTTGGTTTAAAGACAGTAAAATCTAATATATTTTTTTTAGAAGCAAAAGTTATTGCTTCTTTAACATCATCATGAGAAGAATCATAGGAATCTTCATTTTCAACGCCTTCGACAGAGTAATGAAGGTAGCTTTTTACATTTTTTTCATTAAGTTTTTTTACAGTTTCATAAGATTCGTCTAGGGTTTCACCTGAACAAAACTGTTTAAATACAGTAGATCGGACAAGAAAATGAATAGGTAATTTTAGTTTTAAACTGATATTTAAAAGATTTTTACCAATATTAGTAAGTGTTCTACTAGAAATTATTTTAAATAAAAAATAGGCTTTGTTTAACTCAAAATTTGATTTTAGTATAAAACCATTTTTAGTATTGTCTAAAAGCATAAAATAAATACCTAATTTTGCGTAAATCTAAACAAAATTTATTAATGATTTCACAACAATATTCATTGTTAAAAGAAAAGATTAATTCAGGAGAATTTTCATCTATATTCATTCTTGTAGATGAGAATACAGATAAATTTTGCCTTAATATATTACTTAAAAAAACTGGAATTTCAAATTATAATAAACTACTTATAAAATCAGGTGAAGAAAATAAAAATTTAGAAACTTGTTATTACTTATGGGGACAGTTAAGTTCTTATAAAGCTGATAGAAAATCTTTATTGATAAATCTTGGGGGAGGAGTTTTAACTGATATAGGTGGGTTTGTGGCTTCCACTTATCTTAGAGGTTTAAAATTTTACAATATACCAACCACCCTTTTGGGAATGGTTGATGCTGCTCATGGTGGAAAAACAGGTGTAGATTTTAATAATCTAAAAAATCAAATAGGTGTATTTAAAGATCCTGAAGAAGTAATTTTAGATTCAGAATTTCTTGCATCTCTTGATAAAAATGAATATTTAAATGGATTTGCTGAAATTTTCAAACATAGTCTTATTACAGATGATAAAAACTTAAATTTTAATTCTTTATTACAATATGATTTTTACGATGATATTGATTATATAATAACAAATTATTCACAAATTAAAATCAATATTGTAGAGTCCGACAGATTAGAATCAAATCTCAGAAAAATATTAAATCTTGGTCACACGATTGGTCATGCAATTGAGTCACACTCTCATATTTCAAATAATATAGATCAATTAAAACATGGTGAAGCTATAATAATAGGGCTTATCTCAGAACTTTATATTTCCTCTAAGTTATTAGGTTATCCAATTGATAAAGTAGATAAATTCAAAAAGACTTGTAATATGTATTTCAAAAAAATAAATATTAAAGAAGATGATTATGATGAAATATATGCTTTAATGTCTTTTGATAAAAAAAATATTCAAAGCAACATAAACTTTGTGTTATTAGATAATTTAGGTAAGGCTGTTATAGATCAAAAAGTAAGTCAGAAAGAATTTATTGAGTCTTTAGACTACTATAACTCTTGAAAAATATTTTTCATTAATCTTTTCTTGTCATTTACACTTTCTTCAAGAGAGATCATGGTCTCTGTTCTAAGAACACCCTCTATATCATCAATTGAAAAAATTACTTCTCTAGCATGTTCAGTACTTTTAGCTCTTATTTTACAGAAAATATTGTATTTACCAGTAGTAATATGGGCTTCTGTTACGTATGGTTTTTTCTTAAGCTCCTCTATGATTTCATAAGTTCTTCTTGATCTGTCTATTAAGATTCCAACATATGCAATGAAGTTATATCCTAGCGAAGCGTAATCTAAAGTTAGAGAAGAACCTTTGATAATACCTAAATCCTCCATTTTCTTAACTCTAACATGAACAGTACCTGCTGAAATCAATAGTCTTTTAGCAATATCCGTAAAAGGCGTTCTGGTGTTATCAATTAAAATATCAAGTATTTTTCTGTCAACTTCATCTAGTTTTTGCATATTTCACATGTTTTTGCTAAAATATTAAATTTTCTTCAACGATTATTAAATACTATTAATTATCATAATTATTATAAATGTTTTATATAAATTTTTAAGATTTTAATATTAATTTTACATTTGTTTCTGAGTTTACAATTGTGAAATAATAAATTTTATTATATTGTAAATCAATATATTATAAATTTTAATAAAACCTTTACATGAATAAAAAGTTTATACTAAATAGAATTAAAAAATTAATTGAAGATAAAAATCTTAATAATTCAGAATTTGCAGAAAAAATAGGAATTCCAAAATCCTCAGTTACTCACCTACTCTCAGAGAGAAATAATCCAAGTTTAGATTTGATTATTAAAATATCAGAAGCTTTTGATGGAATATCTACAGATTACCTAATTTTTGGATCAAATAATACTATAAAAGATAATCTTGAAAGTATTAACGATTTAAATGAAGTTTTAAGTAAGGAAATTTCAGAAGATAATGTTAAAGAACCCAATAAAAAGATAAAATCTATAATCCTTATTTACGAAAACAATAAATTTGAACAAATCAATAAACTTAACAATTGAAAAGATTTTTAATTATTTCACTAATATTTATTTCGTGTTACAATGTTGAAAGAAATTGTTCTGATTTTAGAACTGGAGTTTTTGAATTTTCTACAACTTTTAATGACTCTATCATAAAATCAACTTTTACTAGAACAGAAAACTTTGAGATTGAAATATTCAATGAAATTAAAGACTCATCAAGTATAAGATGGGTTAATGAATGTGAATTTATTCTAACTAAATTAAAACCTAGAAATAATCAAGAAAAGAGGCCTATTAGAATCAATATTTTAAGAACTTACGGAAATTCATATGATTTTGAATATTCTCAAGTTAATAACCCCAAAAAAATAAACAGAGGGACTGTAAGAAAACTCTCTGATTAAAAATCTAGTTTTGTTTGTGCTTGACTATTTTCAGAAGAAACCTGCTGCTCGTCTTTAACTTCTATATCTTTAATTTTTTTTATTTTATCACCAATTAGATTAGTTTCTTTAAAAGATATTTTTCTGATAAGATACTTAGTGACAATATTTCCTTTAGTATCCCTACCCTTAGTATTTAAATCAGCAAAATCTAATTCCCATTTAAGTTTTTTTAATGAAGCACGTTTTCTTAGATGGACTGTAACTAAATCAGCTTCATTTTTGTTATTCTCACTGAAATATAAAACTTCTGA
>JAYNJU010000022.1:0-8147 GCA_038110465.1 Bacteroidota bacterium
GCAATTTCCCATGCAGTATTAAAAATTAGTTTTGTTCTTTCAGTAAGAAGATCATATCTAATTTTATCAGGAGTATCACCTGGACCATGATAATCCTCATGAGTTCCACTGAAATAAAATATAACAGGAATATTATTTTTAGCAAAGTTAAAGTGGTCACTTCTCTCGTAGAAATTATTCGGATCATCGGGTGCATTAAAAGTATAATCTAACTCAAGATTAACAGTCTCTTTATTAATTCTTTCAGATGTCTCATGAAGCATAGTGCTTAATCTGTCAGATCCAATCAAATAAATGTATCTATCATTATCTGAACCTCTATTAGGATCAGTTCTACCAATCATATCAACATTTAAATTAGTAATTGTTTGCTCAAGTGGATAAAGAGGATAATCTGTATAAAATCCTGATCCTAACAATCCTTTTTCCTCTGCAGTGACATGCAAAATTACGATTGATCTTTTTGGACCATTTCCATCTTCTTTTGCTAACTTAAATGCTTGTGCAATTTCTAAAAGCGCAACAGAACCAGAACCATCATCATCAGCACCGTTATATATATCTTCACCTCTTTTACCAACATGATCAAGGTGAGCTGTTATCACAATATATTGATCTGGATATTCAGAGCCCTCAATAATAGCAGCAACATTTTCGGAATTAATAATTGTATCTATATCAGTTAGGTCTTTAAGATCATTTGAATCTGGCATAAAATTCTTCAATCTTTCTAAACTTTCTTCTTCAACGTATCCTCTTACTGAATCTGGATATTGATAGGGTAGGGTAACCATTTTTCCTGGAAGATCAATCTGCATTTTTTGAAAGTAATCTTCAGTTCCTTTTGCAGGATTTATACTATTTTTTTTATAAAATTCTCTTATAAAATTAACAGCAAGTTTTTGACCTTCTTTTCCAGCTTCTCTTCCTTCAAATTCATCAGATGCAAACTTCATAAGTAATTCTTTAAGATCATCAGATGTTATAGATTCAGAATATTTTTCCTGAGAATATCCAATTGATATTATAGATATAAATAATAATAATTTAAACTTTTTCATAATTTTTTGATTTTGCTTTAATGTCATGTTCAATTCCATTCCATAATGATATTCTTGACTTCAAGGCTTTTTCAGAAATCAACCTAGCTTCTGAAATTTTAATTGGATCATTTTCACATAAATACTCAAGCATTTCCATAGCCATAGGTCCATGCATATCTCCATCAACCTCTATATGACGCTTAAAGTAATAAATTAATTTATTTAAATCATTATTATTAGTATTTAATCTCTCTATAAGTGGTAAGAACATATCTGGAATTAAGTCTTCTCTTCCATGAGTAAAAACAGATGCGATTTCATGAATTTTACCATTTTTTATTACTGAAAAAGTGAACGATAGAAATTCTTTTACATATTCTTTTACATTTAAATTATTTATATCGATCTCTATTGTATCTAAATTATTCAAAGAGCTTATATTTTTTAAAATAGAATCAGTCTCAAGGCCAAATTCATTTGTAGCCTCTATATACATTTCAAAATGTGAGATAGGATTACCTTGCTCATCTTCATCAGTTTCTTCTCCTGCTACAATTTCATTAATTAGCTTTGCAGTTGCTCTATTTTTAGATGGATGCCAAGGTATTGAGACAGTTGTTAGGTTTAATTGTAAAAACTTAAGTAATGACATGAAATCCCAAACTGCATATACATGTGCGTTTGAGAAGATTTTTAAATCTTCTAAATCTTTAATATTGCTATAAAGGGAATGATTTTTTAATTTATTTTTTAAAGGCTCAAGATTGGAATTAGTATTATTCATTAAATAAAATTTGGTGCCAAATATAATTAATAATTAATTTCATATTATGCAGGAAATATTTATGTTTCTTATATCATCATTAGCTTTAACATTAATGCCAGGTCCTGATATACTTTTTGTAATTAATCAGAGTCTAAATAACAGAAAACATGGATTACTTGTTTCGCTTGGCTTATGTTCTGGATTATTGATTCACACTTGCTTAATTTCTTTTGGTTTATCATCTTTTATCGAGAATAACCCAAGTTTTATTGAATTTTTAAAATATTTTGGGGCTTGTTATTTGTTTTATTTAGCTTACTCAGAGTCTAAAAACAATAAGAATCTTAAAAGTGAAAGCAATAGTAAAAAATATTTTTTAAGAGGTTTGTACATGAATCTAATAAATCCAAAGGTTCTTCTCTTTTTTATAGCTTACTTACCAAACTTTATTTTTTCAGATTCAATAAAAGTTTCAAACCAAATACTATTATTGGGATTTATTTTTATTATTCAAGCTTTTATTATATTCTCCATTGTCTCTTTAACTTCAAATTATATAAGTCAGAGGATAGGTGTTGAGGTAAATTCAAAGAAGATTAGGTACTTAAATGTCTTGATTTTCATTATAATAGGAATTCTTATACTATTATAGATATCATTCAATAATTTGTATATTTGCATGCAATTAGTTCTCAGGTAATTGCTTATGTCTAATTCAAAATTTGTCGGAGAAGGTCTAACATACGAAGATGTATTATTAGTACCTGCTTATTCAAAAGTTCTTCCATCAGAAGTATCTTTAAAAACTAAATTTAGTAGAAATATTTCATTAAATATTCCTATTGTATCTGCAGCAATGGATACAGTTACTGAAAGCAAAATGGCTATCGCAATTGCTAGTGAAGGTGGGATTGGTGTTATTCATAAAAATTTATCAAAAGAAGATCAGGCAAATGAAGTTAAGCTAGTAAAAAGGGCTGAATCAGGAATGATAATCGACCCTGTTACACTAAGTCCAGAATCTCATGTTATTGATGCCAAAAATAATATGAAAAAGTATAAAATAGGTGGTATACCTGTTGTCTCAGATTCTGGAATATTAGTTGGAATTGTAACAAATAGAGATTTAAGATTTGAAAAAGATAATTCAAAAAAGCTTTCTGAAGTGATGACAAGTAAAAATTTAATTACTGCTAAGATAGGGACATCACTTACAGAAGCGGAAGAAATACTCCAAAGTCATAAAATTGAAAAACTCCCAGTTGTTAACTCCAAAGGAGTTTTAGTTGGTCTAATAACCTTTAGAGATATTAATAAACACTCTGAAAAACCTACTTCAAATAAAGATAAGCTTGGAAGATTAATGGTTGCTGCTGCAGTAGGAACTGGAGAAGATTTTTTTGATAGGTCCAAAATGTTAATCGACAGTGGTGCAGATGCAATTGTAATCGATACTGCTCACGCCCATTCTTCAAGAGTTGGAGATGTGCTAAAAAAACTTAAAGATTCATTTGAAAGTACTGATATTATAGTAGGTAATATAGCTACAGGAGAGGCTGCAGAGTTTTTAAAAGAAAATGGAGCTGATGGGGTCAAAGTTGGTATAGGTCCAGGGTCTATTTGCACTACAAGAGTAGTAGCTGGAGTAGGCTTTCCTCAATTATCAGCAATTTTGAACGTGTCAGAAGCTATTAAAAATTCAGATGTACCTATTATTGCAGATGGAGGTATTAGATATACCGGCGACATAGCAAAAGCTATTGCTGCTGGAGCAGATTCTGTTATGCTTGGCTCTCTCATAGCTGGAACTGAAGAATCTCCAGGTGAAACAATCATATATGAAGGTAGAAAATTTAAGACATATAGAGGTATGGGGTCAGTAGAAGCTATGCAAATGGGAAGTAAAGATCGATATTTTCAATCTGAAGAGTCTGATACTAAAAAACTGGTGCCTGAGGGAATTGTTGGAAGAGTTCCATATAAGGGACAGTTAAATGAAAGCATACACCAATTTGTTGGTGGTTTAAGATCAGGAATGGGATATTGCGGGTCAAAAGATATAAAATCTCTAAAAGAAACATCTAAATTTGTTAAAATTACAGGATCTGGAATTAGAGAAAGTCACCCTCATAATGTGTCCATTACAAAAGAAGCTCCTAATTACAGTCCTCCTAAATAAATTATTTTGAAAAAAAAACTATTTATTCTATTTAGTTTATTTTTTTTTAGCTGTCAAGAAATATCAAATAATAATAACAGCTTAATAGCAAGAGCTGGAGAGAATTTTTTATTTCAAGATGATCTTCCAAAATTTAATTCTGAGGAAGATAGTATCAAAAGATATCTAAACTTTATTGAATCATGGGCAAAAGAAAACATATTATATGATCTCTCTTTAACAAACCTATCTCAATCTAAAAAAAATGAAATCGATAAGCTAGTTGAGAAATTTAGAATTGATTTATACATTAATTCATATAAGGATCTTATAATTAACTCTAGGATTGATTCAATTGTAGATCAAAATGATATTGAATCATATTATGAGTCTAACACAAATAACTTTAGTTTAAATGAAAATTTAATAAAATATAGATATTTAAAAGTTCCATCTGATAACTTTAACTTAAGTAGAATAAGAAGGAATTTTATTCGTATGAACGATGATGATAGAGTTTTTCTTGATTCTCTTAATTTTCAATTTGCTGATACTAAATTAAATGATACATTATGGATTACAGAAAGGGAAGTTATTTCATCATTAGAATTTTTAAACCAATCAAATAAATCTAATTATTTTAGAGCTAATAGGTTATTTGAAATAAATTCAGATGAATATGTAGAATATTTTTATGTTAAAGATTTACTTAAATCTGGGAATATTCCTCCCTTATCCTATCTTTACGAAAGAATAAGATCTATAATTATCAATCAAAGAAAAATAGAATTATTACAAAATATAAATAACGAAATTTTAAAAGATGCGATTAAATCAAATAAATATGAAGTATTTAAATAGTATTTTACTTTTTCTTTTTATGCAATTCTCTTACTCACAAGAAAAAATAAAAGTTGATGGAATCTCTTCAGTAGTTGGAGACTTTATTATCCTTGATTCTGATATTGATAAAGTTTTAATAGATATGGAATCACAGGGATTATCTACAAGGGGAGTATCAAAATGTCAATTACTTGGTAAGTTAATGGAAGATAAATTATATGCTCATCATGCTGTTCAAGATAGTCTGGAGCTTTCAGATAATGAAATATATGACTATGTTGATAGACAAATTGAATACTTTACAGAGCAATTAGGTGGAATTGATAAAGTTTTAGAATTCTATAATAAAAGAGATGAGATTTCTTTTAGAGATGAGTTATTTGAAATAAATAAAACTCAAAGACTTTCTGAAATGATGCAACAAACAATTGTAGAAAAAGTTGAAATAACACCTGAAGAAGTAAGACAGTTTTTTAATGCAATTCCTGCCATAGATCTACCAATATTTGGAACAGAGTTAGAAATTGCTCAAATTGTGATTGAACCTAAAGTTTCTGATGAAGAAACGCAAAGAATTATTGATCAACTTAAATTATTTAGAGAAGATATTCTTGAAGGAGGAATGAGCTTTGCATCAAAAGCACTTTTATATTCACAGGATCCTGGATCTAGAAGTAAAGGTGGTAGATATACTTTAAACAGAAAAAAACCAAGAATGGCTAAAGAATTTAGAGATGTTGCTTTTTCCCTAAGAGAAGGCGAGATTTCTCAGCCATTTAAAACAGAATTTGGATGGCATATAATTCAGCTTGATAATGTGAGAGGTCAAGAAATAGATATTAGGCATATTTTATTGATTCCAAAAATTTCTGATGATGAGCTTAAAGATGCTAAAGAATTAATTGAAAATTTAAGAGAAAGGATATCCAACAATGAAATTAATTTCTCTGATGCTGCTCTTCAATTTTCTAACGAAAAAGAGACAAGACTTAATGGAGGTGTTATCATTAACCCAAGTACAAATGATACTAGGTTTGAGCTAACTAAAATGGATCCTATTTTATACTCTCAAGTTAAAGATCTTCAAGACAATGAGGTAAGCTTACCATTATTAGATAATTCAGATAACAGTGTTCCAAAATATAAAATTCTAAAAGTCACAAATAGATTTGATGAGCATGTAGCTGACTTTTCAATTGATTATGTAAAAATTAAGGAGCTTGCATTAACTGATAAACAATTAAAAACTGTTAAAAAGTGGATGGAAGAAAAAATTACTGAAACTTATGTAAATATCAACAATGATTCTAGTTACTGTAATTTTGCATATAATTGGAAAAAAGAATAATTACTTAAAGTATTTTCTCGGGACTATTAGCATCCCGAAGCATTCTCCTCCATCTTTGTTAATATTCTTGTGATGTATTTTATGAGCTCTTCTAAGACCTCTGGCGTATTTGTTATCAATATTTCTTAAAAACTTGAATCTTTGATGAATAAATACATCATGTACAATGAAATATGCAAATCCATATAAAAAAATTCCTATGGCTATAGGAAGACCTAACCAAAGTCCTTTTCCCCATAAAACAACAAATCCTGCACTAAGAAACGCATAGAAAAAAAAGAAAAGGTCATTTCTTTCAAACCATGACTTGTGATCTTTTTTATGATGATCTTTATGGAGAACCCATAAAGGACCATGCATGATATACTTATGATTAAACCATGCGGTAAACTCAGTTATTAAAAAGGAGCCTAGAAGGGTTAATATCCATATTACTATATCCATTGAATTAGGTTTAATCGATATTTAACATAAGATCTTGCAATTACATATAATTTTTGTAGGTTGTGAATCCTTATTCTTCTGTTCACAATTACTTCTGAAGAAGTCTTTTTAAGTTTTTTTAATAGCTTATAATAGTATCTATATGCTATATATACTGCAAATTTTGAATTTTTTGGAAGCCTAGCTATACCATCTAAAGCAATCTCAAAATCTATTTCTATTTCTTTAATAATTTCTAATTTAGAAGACTCATCAAATTTATTCATATCTACATTTGGAAAATAGACTCTATTTAAAATCTTTGAATCATCTTTTAAATCTCTTAAAAAATTAACTTTTTGAAAAGCAGAACCTAGAGATATTGCATTTGGACTTAATTCTTTATAGAGATTATCTGAACCTCCCACAAAAACTCTTAAGCACATTAAGCCAACTACATCTGCTGAACCATAAATGTATTTTTTGTATTCCTCTACAGATTTATACTCTTTTTTGTCAAGATCCATCTTCATGCTATCTAAAAATGATTTTATAAGATCTTTTGAAATTGAGTATTTATTTACTGTTAATTGAAAAGAATTTAAAATAGGATTAAGACTAATTTTATCCTCAATGCTTTTCCATAATTCATCCTCAAAGGAACTTAATAATTCTCTTTTTGGATATTCATGAAATGTATCAACAATTTCATCAGCTAGTCTAACAAACCCATAAATATTAAAAATATCTTGTCTAATTGACTTTGACAACAATCTACTAGAAAAGTAAAAAGAAGTACTGTAATTCTTAATTGTTAATTCACTAGTTTGATTTGACAATATATCAAATGTTGATTTCATAATACAAAAATAACTAAAAAGAGTAAATCAATTTATATCTTTGAATCATGGAAAAAACTTTAATTTATCATTACACATCTCTCTCTCATTTAATTGAAATTTTCAAAACAGGTAAACTTCTAACTTCTCAAACTGAAAAAATGTTAAAAGTAAAAAAACCTGGTCTTTGGTTTTCTTCAAATTCAAATTGGGAACCTTCTGCATTTAAAAGATTTAATGATGGTAAAAAAGAATTTGATCTTAATACTCCAGAAGAATTTGAAAAATACATTGGTTGTGCTAGGATTATTACAAAATTAAACCCGCTATTTGTAACATTTGCCAAATATAAACACAAGTCAAAAGTTAATCCTCTATTATGGGAAAAGATGGCAGAAATAGGTAAATCCAAGGGTTCAGATACAAACGAATGGTATGCAACATTTAATCCTTTGAGCATAAATAGTCTTGACATTGAAGTATATGAAAATGGAAATTGGATAAGCTTAAAAAAAGAAAATGGTGAATTTGATACAGAACTTTTTAATAGAAATCTTGAAAAAACATTTGTATATAAAAGAGGTAAAGAGATGGAAGAAAAAATGATGGAAGAGCTAAAAAAACAAAACCCTGAAGCTAATAAAGAAAATGATAATATAGAAAAAGTGATTGAGGAAAAGGCAGAGGAAGTGATTGAGGAAAAAGCAGAGGAAGTGATTGAGGAGAA
>JAYNJU010000023.1:0-4071 GCA_038110465.1 Bacteroidota bacterium
ATATTTAAAAATATAATTTTTATGTTATTGTTCTATTGATATTGCAGAAAATTCTGTGATCTCATTACCATCTGATCTGTATAAAATATTAATTGGATTACAGCAAACTTCACAATCTTCTATATAAGAGTCAGTTAAAGTTGAATTATCTAAAATCATTGATATTTCTTCCCAACAATATGGGCATTGAAAAAAATACTCTTCTGTCATCTAAAAGAAACTTAATAATACACTAAATAAAAACATTATTAATATTAATATTAAAAAAGGTCTAAAAAATTTCATAATTAGTTAACATTAGATTAGTAAATTTAAGCAACTTAAATTCAAAATTATTATGAAAAATTTTATTACAATTTTATTATTAACCATTGGTTTTGCCTCTAATGCTCAATATTATTCAATAACATTTGTTAATGTTCCTCAAGAAAATATTTCTGAGTTTGTTAGACTTGAGACAACATATTGGTCAAAGGTTGCAAAACATAATATTGAAAACGGTAAACAATTAAACTGGGGTTTAGTTTCTAGAGTAGGAGGAGGTTCTGATTCTTGGAACTTTGCTTTTGTTAATGTTTATGAAAAAATTGAACAAATGACAGATGGCTCTGTTTGGGATCCTAAATCAATTTTAGGTATTGATCCTCAAGATATAACTACTGGCCACCTAGTTGAGGGTCAAGCGATATCTCATTGGAGTGTTCAAACCTCTATTGATGGATCAGGTGGTGCATCTGTATGGAATTTTGCAAGACCAAATAATGTTGGAGCTTTTATTCAAGAAAACATTGATCTTTGGGGCCCTGCCTTTAAGAAAAATATGGGAGGAAGAACTAATTGGGGTGTTGGAAGAAGAATAAATAATATTCAAAGCCAATGGTCTACTGTAATGACATGGGATTCTTTTGAAACAGTTGCTGATGCTTTAAAATTCATGAATGGTGAATTTGCTCAGCCACAAGTTTCAAATTCTAATATGGCAGAAATTGCTCCTAATGGTTTTACTTCTAGAATAATTGTAACACCTGTTATGTGGGCTGTAGAATAGTGTTGATTAAACTTTATTAAGGCTCCTATATGGAGCCTTTTTTTATTACTTAAATAATAAGTGATATTGCCATAAATATCATAATGATATTTTCTATTAAAGTTGCTTCAGTCATAGGGAGGTTAAGGGTAGTACCTAAACATGCACACTTAATTTTCTTTTTGTTTAAAAGTGTTTCTAATACACCAATACTTGTAATTCCAAGTATTAATAATGTTATAATCAAAGCTATATTTATTTTTAGCCTCATCAAAAACATTATTCCTAAAATAATTTCAATAAAAGGATAGATCCAGCCATATATAGGAATAATCTTTGCTATAGGATCATACATTTTAAATGAGTTCTTAAATCCAGCTACATCTAAAATTTTAAAAAAACTAAAAATTATAAAGAATAAACCCATAAAATCAAGCATAGCATTACCTGAATCCCATTTATTATAATTAATAAGAATACTTGTAATAGTAATATATGTCAATATTAAAAATAAAGGTTTGAGTTGTTTTAATTTTTTTTCTTCATTTACCGGTGTTTCTGAATTATTTTTATCAGAAATAATATATTTTGACGGTAGAGCTTTTTTTAAAGTTGTTAAACAAATTTGATCATTAGAGTATATTGTAGCTTCTCCTTCTTCAAGATTAATTTCAACATTCATTACTTTATCTAAAGAACTTAATTTTTCATAGACAGTTGCTTTACAACCACTACAAGTCATCCCTGTAATATTATATGACTTTTTCATTTTATAAAATTACCTAAATTTACTGAGTATGAATAAAATCAAATTTTTTCTTCTGACACTACTTTTATTAATTAATTCTTCTTGCCACATACATACATTTAATTTTGGAGATGGCCCAAAAGAAAATAATTTAACAGTTTTCAAGCAAAATAATTTTATTGGTGGTTTAATCTCAAATGACACCCCAATAATTCAAGAAACAAATAATGGGGGCAATTATAGGATAACAATTAAAAAAAATATAATAGATACAATTCTTACTATCTTTTCTTTTGGATTATACTCTCCAACTACAATAATATTAACAGAATAGTTTTTTAATCAAACTTGAACAATAGAGCTGTCTTTTTTTAATTCTTTGTTAATAAAGTTGAAATCTATTTTTCCAAGGTAGACACCATTAGAACCAACTTGATTAATTATTAAGTCTTGATCATCTTTATTTTTTATAATAGATGGTTTATCAAGAAAAGTATGCGTGTGACCACCAATAATAAGGTCAATATTAGATGTTGATTTACCTAAAGAGACATCACTTATTTTCTCACTTTTATATTGATATCCTA
Organism: Bacteroidota bacterium; assembly: GCA_038110465.1. Lineage (GTDB taxonomy): Bacteria > Bacteroidota > Bacteroidia > Flavobacteriales > Flavobacteriaceae > Marisimplicoccus. The sequence continues at coordinate 2,363 of JAYNJU010000023.1, forward strand.
AATGTGATAGACATATTACTAGATCACATTTTTTATCAACTTTTAATAAATATGTCAATTCATCAGCTATTTCTTTAGGATCTAAATATTTAGTCTCTTTATATAGATCAGGATTAACCAATCCTCTTAGTTCAATACCTAAACCAAATACACCAATTTTAATTCCACCTCTATTGTAAATTTTATATTTCTCTGTGAGTCCTTCTAATGGAGTATTTGTAAAATCATAGTTAGAGCTGATAAAATTAAAGTTAGTCTTAAGTATATTATCTCTTAATTTCTCTAAACCAGCATCAAACTCATGATTTCCTATTGTAGCTGCATTATAACCCATTTCTTTCATAAGCTTTAGTTCTAACTCTCCTTTAAAAAAATTAAAATAGGGTGTTCCCTGAAATATATCACCAGCATCAAAAATTAAGGTATTTGGATTAAGATCTATAATATCTTTAAATATGTTTGCTCTTCTTGCAAAACCTCCTCTATCAGGAAATCTATCATGATTGATTGGAAAAGGTTCAATCTGACTGTGAACATCATTAGAATGTAAAATAGTAATTTTAGTATTCTTCATTAAAGAGTTACAAGAATTCATTCCAATAACTGATAATGATGCTAAACTTGAATTATATATAAAATTTCTTCTATTCACTTTTGATAAATCTTGAATCTACTTTTGATCTAATATTTTTTTCTTTTTTAATATAATTTATAAATGCATCTCTTAACGAATATCCAAGATTATATACTTTAATATTATCCTGAAGAAAAAACATATTATCACCTCCAGATAAAAGATAATCATTGGTTGCTATAAAATAATTTTCAGAATTTGATTTATTTAAAATTTCAAAATCTCCACCACTTTTGATTTTTAAACCAGAGATAGGATGTGGGTTAGATTCTTTATTCAAAAAATTTATAATATTAGTTAAGGTCTTTTCTCCAGTTTCTACAATAACTATCTCATTTTCAAAAGGTAATATTTTAAAAGCATCACTTATTTTTATATCGCCTTTGAGTAAAGATGCTCTTATTCCTCCATGATTTTGAAGAACAAAGTCGATATTCTTTCCATATTGAGTTTTGAAAACTGAATCTGCTTGATGGTATATAATATCAGCTATTAAATTTCCAAGACTAGAATTAAAATTAACTTTATCAAAATCATCCTTTGTATAAAGATTTTCAGATTTTCCAATTATGGGATCTTTAAGGTCAATAGAATCTTTATAAATCTTAATGATACTTGAAAAATTTGAATCAGATGGGCCAATTATATCAACTTTGGAATAACTTATAGAGTCTATTTCTAGGCTATTACTACAGGCAAGGAATATTAAATTTAATAAGGTGAATAATATTTTAAAGAAATTATTCAAGAATTAATTATTTCCAGCTTTTACCTCAATCTTAATTTCTTTTTTTCCACCATCTTCAGAAATTATTGTATCTATCTTTATATCTATACCCATTTCAGAAGCTTTATTTATTCTATCAATTAGATTTTTTGGTAAGTCTTTCATATATTTTTCAGCATTAGGGCCAGTTCCAAAACGCTCTCCTCTTATCATTACCCTTCTCATTTTTTTCCCATCTTCATCATTCCATTCTATATCTTCATTGTTTTTAAAAATCATAATATTACCATCTTCAATTTTTGATATTGGTCCATCAGAATGAAGTCTCATCATGTGCATTTTTGGTTT
>JAYNJU010000023.1:4171-7775 GCA_038110465.1 Bacteroidota bacterium
CAATTTTTGATATTGGTCCATCAGAATGAAGTCTCATCATGTGCATTTTTGGTTTTGAATTATTTAAGGCTTCAGTTAAGTTTTTAGCTGACTCTTCATCAAGCTCTAAATTAATAGAAATTGATTCCGGGAACTTAACGGAAACACAAGAGACAAATAAAAGTGATAGTATTAGTAAAGTAGTTTTTTTCATTTTTTTTGTTTTTTCAAATTTAATTATTCTTCATCACATTTTTTATGAACTTTTGACATAAATGGTTTAATGTGAACATGTTCATCAGGTATTAAATAACTTGCCACTATTTCTATCATACTTGCTATAAAGGCAATTGTCGCTGTTATATATGCTTCTTCATAAATAGCAGTAATGAATTCAACAAAATGGAATATTGAATGAATTCTTAAGCCAAATCTAATTACAGATATCAAATTTTTACGCATAAAAGTTATTTTTATATTTAGAAATGAAACTAATTATAAAGTTTATAAAAAAAATATTTTTTTATTTTATTTTATTCACAGGTATTGTATTAAGCTCAATGATATTTGACAGTATTATAGATACAAGTGATGATAGTGGTTATCTAATAGCAGTTGGAATTTGTTGTCTAACTTTTTTTATTTTAGAATACTTAATACCTAAAATTAAAAAATGAATTTATTTTATTTCAATAGTTCTGATAGCTGAAGTAAGAAGAACAAGTACAAGAAGTCCAACAAAAAATATAATAATTTCCATACTATAATATAAATAAATTAAACTTCTATAACAATAAATTTAATCTATATATTTAAAAAATGAATGAAACAGAATTCTTCAGATTGATCTTTATGGTAGCATTTGTTGTAGTTGCATTTAGATTTTTATTAAAAAAAAGAAGATAAAAAAGGCTCCAAAAAGGAGCCTTTGTAGTATAGAAAGGACCGCATGGGTCCTTTCAACCAAACAAAATAATTAGAATAATTATTCTGGAAGCACTACGTTATTTATAGCATGTATTACTCCATTTGAAGTTTCTACATCTGTAATGATAACTTTAGCCTTATTACCTTTAGCATCTTTTACATAGACATCACCTTCCCATAGCTTTAGGGTTAGCTTGTTACCTTGTAAAGTTTCTACAGTAAACTGCCCATCATTGTTATTGATTGCATCTACGACATCACTTGCCATAAATTTTCCTGCAACAACATGATACTTAAGTATTGATTGTAAAGTTTCTTTATTTTCTGGTAATAATAAAGTCTCTAAAGTACCTTCAGGTAAATTATTAAAACCATCATTAGTAGGTGCAAATACAGTAAATGGACCTTCTGAAGAAAGCGCATCAACTAACTCACCTGCTTGTACAGCAGCAACTAAAGTTGAAAAATTATCATTTGAAACAGCAGTTTCAACAATATTTCTGTCACTTAAGTTTGATGTAAGTACAAGACTTAAAAACGAATATTTAAAAAAATTAATTAACATTTTTACATAATTAAAATGAGGGTCAAAACTCAAATTTTAAATTTAATCCTGAAAACAATAACGAGTGTTTAACTTTTATTTAATAATAGTTTTAACATTATTTTATAAATATCTAATTTTAATAAGATGTTTAGTACGAATTAATAATGATAGATATTAAAGAGATATTTACTGCAAGTATGATTTTATTTGCCATTATAGATATAATCGGTGCAACTCCTATTATAATATCTTTAAGAGAGAAAGTCGGTAAAATTGAATCAGAAAAAGCAACTGTTGTCTCAATGGTAATTATGATTGGATTTTTATTTGTAGGAGAAGAGATTCTTAATTTAATTGGTATAGATATTAATTCATTTGCAGTCGCAGGAGCATTAGTGATTTTTTTTATTGCATTAGAAATGGTACTTGGAGTAACAATTTTTCATGGAGATGAACCTGAGACCGCATCAATAGTTCCAATTGCTTTTCCAATTATAGCTGGAGCAGGAACTTTAACAACTTTACTTTCTCTAAGAGCTGAATATGAATTAGTTAATGTAATAATTGCTATAGTAGTTAACTCTATATTTGTATATATTATTTTAAAATCATCTAATAAAATTGAAAGAATACTTGGTAAAAATGGTATAGCAATTATTAGAAGAGTTTTTGGAATTATACTGTTATCAATATCTGTTAAACTTTTTTCAACTAATATCAGCATGATTGTTTAATGCTAAATAAAATTAAACTTACCTCTATTTATATATTCTCTTCTGCATATATTTTTGCTGGAATTATGCATTTTGTCAATCCAGACTTTTTTTTGACTATAATGCCAAATTATTTTACTCAACATCTATTTTTTGTGTATGTAAGTGGATTTGCTGAAATATTGCTAGGACTTCTATTAATTTTTAATAAATCAAGAAGAGTTGCTGCATATGGTTTAATTCTTCTTTTAATATGCGTTTTTCCTGCTAATATTTATCTAGTTGAAAGTGAGCTTTCACAGTATCTATTAAATATCAATAAATCTCAAACTATTATAAGACTTCCATTTCAAGGTCTTTTAATCTTAATTGCATATTGGCATTCAAAAAATATTTAAATTTAAAAATGAATAAGTTTTTTAAATGGCATGAAAGAATGATTGATAATATTTCCAGTCAGTTTAATTTATCTAAATATCAAATGTTGATTTTAACTTGGCTTGAGGGAATTTTAATTGGAGTTATAATGTGTAAATTTATTTTTTAAACTTCAATTTCACCATTAAAAATTAGTTTTGCAGGACCTGTTATACTAATATTTTTAAAGTCTTTATCAATTTTTTCAAACTCTACCATTAAGTCTCCACCTAAACATTTCATTGTAATACTTTCACTATTAGTTTTATTAAGATAGTTCATACATATAGCTGATGCTGTAGATCCAGTTCCACAAGCCTTTGTTTCATTCTCTACGCCTCTTTCATATGTTCTAATTTTAAATGTATTATTAGAAATCTTTTCTACATAATTTACATTAACTCCATCTTTATTGTAAAAACTATTATATCTGACTTTTGCTCCCTCTTTTTTGACATTAATTTCTTCAATATTACTTGACTCAATTACTAAATGCGGAGATCCTGTATCAACCCATATTCCATATTCATTTTCTATTATTTTAGAGTTTATTTTCATCTCCATTTTAATTAATTCATCATTAAGAATATAGGCTTTATGAGTTCCATCGTAGGCAGAAAAAAATGTATCTTTTTTTATTATATTATTTTTATAAGCAAATGAAATTGCACATCTTGAACCATTTCCACAAAGTGAACCAAGATTTCCATCAGAAGTGTAATGAATTATTTCAAAATCATTTTTAATACAATTAGAAAGGAAAATTATCCCATCAGAGCCAATACCAATATTTCTATTACATAATCTAATGATATCAGATTTTGATAGTTTTATTTCATTGTCTCTATTATCAATCACAATGAAATCATTACCTGCACCGCTATATTTACTGAATTTGAATTTCACAAGCGTGCAAATATAATTTAATTAGGAATTTGTAATACTATTTTCCGTTTTGAATAGGATCTGATTCAGGCATTATTTTATTTAAAATAAAATAAACTGGACAAAATTTAGTTAT
>JAYNJU010000024.1:0-1937 GCA_038110465.1 Bacteroidota bacterium
ATTGCAAAAGAAATAAATAAGGTATTAGAAATTCATAATGATCAAAGAATTGACCCATACTACTGGCTAAATGAAAGAGAAAACCCTGAGGTTATATCTTATTTAGAAGAAGAAAATAAATATTCAAATGAAGTATTAAAATCAACTGAAAAATTTCAGCAAAAATTATTTGATGAAATGAAAGGAAGAATTAAAGAAGATGATCTTTCGGTCCCTTATTACTATAATGATTATTGGTATATAACAAAATATGAGAAAGGAAAGGAACATCCTATTTATACCAGGAAACATAAAACATTAGACTCGAAGGAAGAAATTATTTTAGATGTTAATGAACTTGCAAAAAACTATAAGTATTATCAAGTATCTGGAATAAGTATTAGTCCAGATAATAAAAAACTAGCTTTTGGAGTTGATACATTATCAAGAAGGATATATACTATTAATTTTAAAAATTTAAATACTGGAGAACTATTAAAGGATAAAATTAAAGGAGTAAACTCATATGCAACGTGGGCAGCTGATAATGAAACTATATTCTACACTGGAAAAGATCAAAAAACTTTAAGATCAGATAAAATATTTAGACATAAAATTGGAGATGAGCAGGGTGATGATACTCTAGTTTATGAAGAAACTGATGAAACTTTTTCTACATATGTATATCCTTCAAAATCCAGAGAATATATTTTTATAGGTTCTGAAAGTACACTAACTAGTGAGTACAGATTTGTATCAAGTAAAAGTCCAGAAAAGCCATTTAAAATAATACAAAATAGAGAGAGAGGCCTGGAATATAGACCAAATCATTTTCAAGATATGTTCTATATATCAACTAATATTAATAATAGTAAAAATTTTAAAATAGTAACCACTCCTGTCAATAGAACTGATAAAACTAATTGGAAAGATTTAATTCCTCATAGGGAAGGTATCTTAATTGAGGACATAGAGCTATTCAAAGATTTTATGGTAATTGAAGAAAGAGAAAATGGTTTAATTAACCTTAGGGTAAAAAGTTACGATGGAAGCTTTGATTACTTTATAAATAATAACAGCAAACTTGATTTTAGTAGTTATACATATTCAACATCTTTAGGACTTAACCCTGAATTTGATACTAGTGTTGTGAGATATAACTATAGCTCTTTAACAACACCATCAACTGTGATTGATTTTAATACAGAATCAAAAGAAGAAAATATTCTAAAGCAGCAAGAAGTTCTTGGTGGAAAATTTGATCCTGTAAATTACACTTCAGAGAGAATTCTCGCAAAATCCCACGATGGTAAAGAAATACCAATATCATTAGTAAGACATGTAGATACTGATTTAAATTCAAGCACACCATTATTGCTATATGCATACGGCTCATATGGTTATACTAGAGATCCCTCTTTTTCATCTATAAGACTCAGTCTTCTAGATAGAGGTTTTGTATATGCTATTGCTCATGTTAGAGGTGGACAATATTTAGGTAGAGATTGGTATGATGATGGTAAAATGTTAAATAAGAGGAACACATTTATGGACTTTATTAGCTCATCAGAGTATTTAATTAAAAATAACTATACTTCAAAAGAACATTTATACGCAATGGGAGGCTCTGCAGGTGGTCTATTGATGGGTGCAATTATGAATATGTCTCCAGGCTTATATAATGGAGTAATTGCAGCTGTTCCATTTGTAGATGTAATTACAACTATGTTAGATGAAACAATACCTCTAACAACTGGAGAATATGATGAATGGGGTAACCCTAATGATAAAGAATATTATGATTACATAAAAAGCTATTCTCCATATGATAACCTTAAAAGTGTTGAATATCCTAATACTCTGGTGACAACAGGTTTACATGATTCTCAAGTCCAGTATTGGGAACCTGCCAAATGGGTAGCAAAACTTAGAAAATATCACCAAGGAAACAATTTAAT
>JAYNJU010000024.1:2037-4896 GCA_038110465.1 Bacteroidota bacterium
ACAAAAGGTTTTGGTTTCATTAAGGAGATTGATTCGGATACCGAACATTTCGTTCATATTTCTGATCTTATAGACAGAATTAAAGAGGGAGACAAAGTAGAATTTGAATTAAGCGAAGGTAAAAAGGGCTTAAATGCTGTAAAGGTCAAAAAAATCTAATACCTTAAGGATTAACCTCTCAAATATGAGAGGTTTTTTTTTAAATTTAAAACATGAAAAGAATAATTTTAATTCTTCTGTTATTCACCTCTTGTAATAACCCGGAAAATCATGGAAATCTATCAATATTTAAAGAACCAAGTACAGATCAACTTGAAAAATGGATAAATGTTGATTCAGTTTATAACTCTACTATCAAAGAAATGATTAATGTATACAAACAAAGTGCAAAATTAAATTTCAATGGTAATCCTTGGGAAAATAAAAAGTTTCAATCAAAGTATTCAGACTTAACTTGGAGAGGTCTATATGATTATTACAAGTATTTTTCTAATTTATATAAAGAATATGGATTTCAAGAAGGTGAAAAAATACTTGATTCAATAAATAATAGGTTTGATCAGTTCAGAGATGATATAATTACTTGGAAAGAAGAGTAAATGTGTGGTAGATTTAATTTTTCAAATACAGTTAGATTAGATGGTGAACTTCCTGCAAGATATAATATTGCTCCTGGAACAAACATCCTTGTTGTAAATGAGAATAATGAACCACAGATTTTAAACTGGGGATATTCGCCCAGTTGGATGAAATCTGGAATGATTATCAATGCTAAAAGAGAAACTCTATTGTCAAAACCAACATTTAGACACCATAAAAAAGCTTATACTATTATTAATGGATGGTATGAATGGAAGAAAGAAGGATCAATCAAACAACCCTATTATTTTTATTCAAAAACCTTTGAAACTTTATTTATTAAGACTTTGATAAAAGATGAGTGCGCTGTTTTAATTACAACAAAGGCAAGTAAAAATTTAAGTCACATACATGACAGAATGCCTCTAATTGATTCAGAAATTAATTGGAAAAATTTTGATAACGATACAAATACCATTGAAATAGATTTCTATCCAGTATCAAATAAAGTAAATTACTCTAAAAATGATAATAAATCCCTAATAGAGCCTTTAATTTAATCTTGATCTTCAATCAGTTCATCAAATAAATACATTCCATAAGCTGGAGGTTCAATGTCAGCTAATCTTTGATTCCCAATAACTTTAGATTTATGGTGAGCTTGATGTTCATATGTTTTAGAGATAGCTCTTGATCTAGATACTCTAAACATTCCAAAATATTCAATTAGCTCATCATTTCTTGAAGTATCAAATTCACTTAGATTTGAAGTTACCCAATTATATGTACTTGTAACAGCATCTGCTATATCAGATTTTGTTTTCAAAGATTCAATATCCAGATCTTGAGGGTTAACATCCAGTGCATTTGCAATCATTCCATTGACAGATGATATTATATGCTTAAATTCCTCTGAAAAACTTCTCACCTCTTCATTGGATTTAAAATCTAATTTATCCTCAGGAATAACATCAAGAATAGCTAATACATGAGATTTTGATCTTTCCCAATCTATTATGTGGTTTTCTATTTGTTGGTTTTTAATATAAGAACTGTTAGATTCAAAATTAGCAACACAACTGATTAAAAGTAGTCCAACAACTACTGAGTAAACTATAATTTTAAATGCTTTGTGAATTTCAACTTTATTCATAATTTTTTCTTTTCAATATATAAAAAGTTTAATAATTTTTATCTTAACTATGAATATTGAAAACTCTCAGATCATATTATTTTAAAGTTATATTTCTTATCATTTTTTTGATATTTAATAATGGAAATGTTAATTCTCAGGAAAATTCAATTGATCAAAAAGTAATTTTAATAACAATTGATGGGCTTAGATGGCAAGAGGTTTTTAATGGTGCTGATTCTTTGCTTATAAGAGACAAAAAATTCTCAAATCAACCTAAAGAATTATCTAAAGTATTTTGGAGAGATAATTATTCTGAAAGAAGAAAAGTTCTTTTACCATTTATTTGGAATACTGTTTCTAAAATTGGACAAATTCACGGAAATAGAACCCTAGGTAGTAAAGTAAATCTTACAAATAAATTAGTTTTTTCTTATCCAGGATATAATGAAATTTTAACAGGGAGAGCAGATGATAAAAATATTACTAGCAATTCTAAAATACAAAACAATAATATTACTGTATTAGAGGATTTTGCAATGAAATATACCAAAAATAAAGTTGCAGCTTTTGGTAGTTGGGATGTTTTCGACTTTATAATTAATGAAGAAAGATCTGGTGTATACACAAACTGTGGTTTTGAACCATCGTATAATTTACCCCTCACTAACAAAGAAAAGCTAATTAATGAACTTCAAAGTCAGATACCAAGCCCATGGGGTAATGTTAGGCTAGATGGATTTACTCATCAATTTGCTAAAGAGTTTATCAGAAAAAATAAACCTGACTTAATCTATATTGCTTATGGAGAAACAGATGATTTTGCTCATGGTGGAGATTACTTATCATACTTAAATTCCACTCTAAATACTGATAATCTAATTGAAGATCTTTGGAATTATACTCAAGAAGATGAGTATTACAAAAACAAAACAACCTTCATAATAACCACTGATCATGGAAGAGGAACAATTCCATTGGATTCATGGACAGGACACGGAGCTAATATTTCAGGAGCAGATCAAACATGGATAATAGCGTTTGGTAAAGGAATAACTGCTAAAGGTGAAATTGATCATGAAAGTCAATTTTTTTCAAATCAAATAGCGCCTTACATAAGACAAATTATGAATATCAAACAAAAAAAA
>JAYNJU010000024.1:4996-6139 GCA_038110465.1 Bacteroidota bacterium
TTTTAAAATACTCTTCCTGAACTTTTCTAGTAATAGTATCATTTTTAACAGCTTTTATTGCTTCTACTAATGATGAAACTGTATTTTCAGTCACAACCTCTCCAAGCTCTTTAGAGGCAAATTCTGCACTACCTGCATAGTGATTAGGATAAGAGGCATACCACCATATAGCAGTGTATAAAGTGTTTGGTAAATTTAACCTGGATTGATTAGTGCCTGACTCAAGATTACTTTTATCTAATTTTAATAGCTCAGGTCTTAAATACATAATCTCAGAGGCTTCTCTTTCTCCTCCATGTTGATCAGTTAAGGGGTCAGACTTTCTAATGCTTGTAATTTTATTTTGTGTTTCTTGATCTACCTCTGGTTCAAAAAAATAAGTAACATAGTCCTTTTTAGATTCAAGCTGGTTTTGAATAAAATATCTGATCATTTGAGGATTACCACCATGACTATTGATAATTATAATTTTATCAAAACCATTTCTAGCAATTTCTTCTACAGTTGCTTCTAATAAATCCATAGCTAAGTCAGAAGGAAGAGAAAATGTACCGTATTGCTGTTTTGCTTCATTTATTTGACCATAAAAATAATCTGGAAAAACTACAGCATACTCCTTTTCTGTTGCTCTTTTAGCCCATTGTCTTGCTCTTATTAAATCTGAACCTATTGGAATTCCAGGACCATGTTTTTCTAAAATTCCAATTGGGAGAATACATGTATTGTTTGATCTTTCAAGTGCCATTTCCCAATCGAATGCAGTCAATTCATCCCATCTGGCAGGTATTTCTTGAGAAAAAGTGCTAGTTATAATAAAAGAAAGAACTATTATAAAATATTGATTTTTCATAGATTTAATTTTTATTTACTTAAAGTTAAATCTTAATTATAAATTTTAAGAAATAAATATACAAAGACAGGTATTAGGAAAATAAATACTATATATCTTAAAATCTTATTGACTTTATCTTTTGAGTAATGCAACCATAAAAATGGAATAGAGATTGAAACACATAATACAACTCCAATAATAACTAATTCTAAAGCTTCAAATAATTTCATTTTGTATAATTAATTTGAGTTAATTCTATTTTTAAAAATATCATCGTGAAGTTCTTTTATTCTTGATGAAACATAAGTTTT
>JAYNJU010000025.1:0-6071 GCA_038110465.1 Bacteroidota bacterium
TTGAATTATGATTGCAAAGATATTTGAGAAGTTTTCATATACATCAATATCTATCTCTGTTGTACTTTGTTTAATTATTTCTTATCAATATATACAGCTTGATTTTGCCTGGTCTTTTACAAATTCCAAAATTTTAAATGGAATCCTAATCTTTGGCTCTTTTATGTTAACAAGCTATTGTATTAATTCCATTTCAAGTAGCTTTAATTTAGATAGAGCCAATAGAAACTTTTTACATCTTCTCTTATACCCACTAGTTGTTTTGACTTATCCTGTTGAAACTATAGACATAAGATTTATTCTCGCTTCAACAGCTGTTTGGTCTTCGTGGAGAAATTTTAGAATTTTTTTAGAAACAACTAATCGTGAGAAAAGAATAAAAAGAGTTTTGGATTCAACAATACTTGCAAGTATATCATCATTTTTGATTATTGAGAATATTTTTTTGATCCTAATTTTAGTAATTTCTTATATCAGTTCGAACGTAAAACGAGATAATCGAGTTTTAATTATTTTATTTGGCGCTCCCATAGTATTATTAATATCTTTTCAAATTATAGCTAGTTTTATTTCTATTGATTCATTTTTATTTAGCTCTTATTTATACGGAGAGGAGTTTAAAATAAAATCTAATTTTTCATTTGCACTTACAGCACAATTAATCCCGTTTCTTTTAATATTAATCCTTTATACAATCTCTATTATACTTAAGTTTATAAAGACCAAGTCTTCACAAAGAAAAATACTTGACTTAATAGGTGTATTTTTCTGTTTTGGATTAATCTGTTTCATTTTGATGCATGAAAATTTAAGTGGCTCAGAGTTTCATTATTTATCTTTACCTCTTGTATATATGATTTCACAAATTTTCAATAAAAGAAATAATAGTTCTCTTGTAAACTATATCTTTATACCCATTATTATTTCAATTATAGTTTTTAAGCAATTATGAGCAAACAACCATTAAGTTCTTTAGCAATTAGTGTATTTGAAAAATCTGTGGAAGACTATCACGTTTTTGATGACATCAACAAAGAAGTAAACAATCCATATGAGGACAAATCATTTGAACATTTATTGTATGAAAAAAACTGGATTGATACAGTTCAATGGCATTATGAGGATATAATTAGAGATCCTAATATAAATCCAATAGAGGGCATGAAATTAAAAAGATTAATTGATAGCTCTAATCAAAATAGAACTGAGATGGTTGAATACATTGATTCATATTTTTTACAGCTATATTCTAACATCACTCCAAATAATAACGCAAAGATAAACACTGAGAGTCCAGCTTGGGCTTTTGATAGACTTTCAATTTTGATTCTTAAAATATATCATATGAGAGAAGAGTCAATTCGATCCGATGTTGATGAAAAACACAGAAAAAGTTGCTCTGATAAATTAAATGTTTTAATTGAGCAAAAAAAGGACTTATCACTTTCAATTGATCAACTATTAGAAGATTTATCATCTGGAAATAAAAAAATGAAGACATATAAACAGATGAAAATGTATAATGATGAGACTTTGAACCCTGTGTTATATAAAAAAAATGAGTAGAAACATTGACAGACCTATATTGGTTTTTAGGTTTTCATCTCTTGGGGATATTGCCATGACTGTCCCAGTTCTCAGGTCTTTTTTTTCAACCTATCCAAATCAAAAAATAATCTTTGTGTCGCGTTCATACGCAAAGCCGCTTTTTGATGAGTTCTCAAATTTAGAATTTATAACTGTTGACTTTAAAGGTGAAAATAAAGGATTAAAGGGATTGATTAGGCTGTACAGGAAATTAAAAAAAACAAAAGCTAAATCAGTAATTGATTTACACAGTGTCATAAGAACACATGTTTTGAACTTACTTTTTAAATTATCGTTTGTCAAAGTCAATTCAATAAATAAATCTAGAGCTGAAAGAAAAAAACTAACAAGAAAGAAAAACAAAATTTTTAAACCATTAACTAATACTCATTACAAATACTCAGATGTTTTTAGAAAAGCAGGCTTTCCTGTAGATCTTTCAAACCATGAATATCCGATTAACCCATATCTTGCAGAGGAGAGTATTGAAAATCAATTATTATCAAGAAAAAACAATAAACCTGCTATAGGCATAGCTCCCTTTGCATCATTTAAAGGAAAAAGTTATCCTCTTGACTTAATGCAAAACGTTATAGCATATCTTCAAAAAAATCATGTCATATATCTCTTTGGGGGAGGTAATGACGATTTAAAGCAACTGCAAGTGTGGGAAAAAGCTTATGAAAATGTTTTTGATGTTTCAAAATCATTGAGTTTAAAACAGCAGCTTAATTTAATTTCTTATTTAAATCTTATGATATCAATGGACTCAGCAAATGGTCACCTAGCAGCTAATCTTGGAGTTCCTGTTTTAACAATTTGGGGTATGACACACCCTTTCTGTGGTTTTGCTCCATTTAATCAACCAATAGAAAATTCACTAACAATTAATAGAAACAAATATCCATTAATTCCTACATCAATATTTGGAGACAAAGTTCCTAAAGGATATGAAGCTGCTTTAAGATCAATTGAATCTAAAGAGGTAATTGAAAAGGCTTTAGAAATATTGAGCTTAACTAAACCTGGTCATAGTTAATAGTCACTTCATCTGATGTCGGTCTTGACTGACAAGATAAAATATAGCCATCTTGAATTTCATCATCTGTCAAAATTTGGTTGTTATCCATTTCAACAGATCCAGATTCTAGTTTTGCCAAACAGGTGCTACAGATTCCGCCTTGACATGAATATGGTGCATCAATATCATTTTCCAATGCTAACTCTAAAATAGTTTTATCTTCTTCCATCTGAAGATTATATTCAATTTCATCACAAATAATTTTTACCTTTTTTGACATAAACACATTTTTGATGACGCAATAATACTAAATAATTAAGTAATTATTTAAAATAAAATTGTAATTTGCTTTCCCAATTTTTGAAAAATGAAAAATTATAACTCATCTGCAAGCTGCTGTATTTTAGAGACTAATAGCTCAATTAAAGGAGAGTTCAAGTCTGAATGCGATTTTAGAGTTGATGGTAATTTTGACGGTAGTATACAGACCAAAGGAAAAGTTGTTGTTGGAAAAAATGGTATTGTTGAGGGTACAATTATATGTGCTTCTGCAGACATTGAAGGAAAATTGAACGGGACCATTCATGTTGAAGATCTTCTTACAATTAGATCCACTGGAGAGGTTAAAGGTGATGTAATTATGTCTAAACTAGTAGTTGAATCAGGAGCTATCTTTAATGCTAAATCATCAATGCAGAATGAAGCTAACAGTGAGGCTACTCTAAAGAAAATTACAAACTTTAACGAAGCTCGTGAAAAAACAGCCTAAACCTTGGGTAATTTTTTCAGGTTTAGTTTTCCAAATAGCAATTATAATGTTCCTTTTAACCAATGCAGGAACTTGGTTAGACAACTATTATAACAATCAATCAGGACAATTCACAATTGGCTTATCTTTACTTGGTATAATACTGGTAGTTATCATGATTATTAGTCAAACAAAAAATTTAAAATAACTTTTTAAATTTTGGCTTAAAATGATTTTATAAATACCTATTTATAATGTACATTTGTGCCCGAAATTTATCTACTTGTTTTAATATGATTTACCGGCCGAGCAAATTTCATCTTGTTAGTTTAATGCTCCTAGTCGCGCCTCTAATTTTTGCTGAAGAAGAAAAAAAAGAGCAAACATTACAAGAAGAGATTACTGAATATATTTATCACCATGTTCAAGACTCGCATGATTTTGCTTTATTCTCAACAAAAGATAAAAAAACAGGAGAAAAAAAATATTATGGCTTTCCACTTCCAGTTATTCTAATTGATGACGGATTAAAAGTATTCATGTCTTCAAAGCTTGATCATGGTAAAAAAGTTGTTGAAGCATCAGGAAAGTATTACAAATTATATCATTCAAAAATATATGAAACTAATTCTGAAGGATACATTTCATATGACGAAGAGGGTAATGTTACAAACGCAATGCCTTTAGATTTGTCAATAACTAAAAGTGTCTTCTCTATAGTTCTAGTTTCTCTTTTAATGTTTTATATTTTCAGATCTTTAGCAATTTCTTACAAGGGGAATAATCAAATTGCTTCAGGGATAGGCAGGTTTTTTGAGCCTATTGTGATTTATATTAGAGATGAGATTGCAATTCCAAGTATTGGAGAAGAAAAATATAAAAAATATATGGCTTTTTTATTGACCTTATTTTTCTTTATATGGTTTTTAAATTTGCTTGGTCTAAGCCCATTAGGCGTTAATGTTACAGGAAATATTGCAGTAACATTTGGCTTGGCTTTGATTACTTTTTTAATTACAAATTTCACTGCAAACAAAACTTATTGGAAACATATCTTTTGGATGCCAGGAGTTCCAGTTTGGTTAAAACCACTTCTTGCACCAATTGAACTTTTGGGAGTATTTATAAAGCCATTTTCATTAATGATAAGGCTTTATGCTAATATTCTTGCAGGTCATATTGTACTTTATAGCTTGATAGGACTAATCTTCATTTTTAAAAATTTAGTTGGATCAAGCCTATCTCTCGTCCTTGTGTTTTTTATTTCAATAATTGAGGTATTAGTTGCTCTTTTACAAGCATACATTTTTACGCTTTTATCAGCACTTTACTTCGGTTTTGCAGTTCAAGAGGACGATCATTAATTTAACTAAATGTATAACTTAAAATAAAAAAAATGGAAATACCTAAAATAGTCGGAGCAGGGCTTGTAATTATCGGAACCGGAATCGGAATTGGTCTTATTGGTCGTGGTGCTATGGATGCTATTGGGAGACAGCCTGATGCATCAAATAAAATTCTAGTTGCAGCAATTGTAATTGCAGCTCTTGTTGAAGGAATTGCTTTCGCTGCATTATTTGCTGTAAACTAATAAATAGTTCATGGAAAAATTAATAAGTGAATTTTCTTCAGGCCTGTTTTTTTGGCAAACTCTAATATTTGTAACCTTAATATTTTTATTAAGAAAATATGCTTGGAAACCTATATTAGATACAGTTAATGAAAGAGAAAAATCTATTAGAGATTCTTTGAATTCTGCAAAACAAGCTAAAAAAGAAATGGAAAATCTTCAAGCAGAAAATAAAAAAATTCTTCAAGAAGCAAGAGCTGAAAGTGACGCCATGATAAACCAGGCAAAACAATCAGGGAAAGAACTAGTCGAAAAAGCTAAGAATGATGCTCGTAATGAGGCAGAAAATATTTTAGCTCAAGCTAGAGCTTCAATTGAAAATGAAAAAAGATCTGCAATGAATGAAATTAAAAATCAAGTTGCAGAACTATCAATTGAAATAGCTCAAAAAGTAATAGATCAAGAACTTGATGAAAATAAAAAACATCAAGCCTATATTGATAAACTTCTTAAAGAAAAAAAGTTTGATTTAGAATGAGTTATAATACTTCTTCAAATAGATATGCTAAAGCGTTGATCTCTTATTCAATAGATAAAGGTAAACTTGATGTATTATATGAAGAGGTGCAAGTTTTATACAATATTCTTGAGGAGTCACAAGATTTAAGAGAGTTTATTTTAAATCCAACTATTACCAAAGATTATAAAAAGTCACTTCTTGATGAAATATCGAAAAGTTACTTGCCAAATACTTTAATGATCTTTGACCTTTTATATATTAATAACAGAATAGACATGCTTTTAAATGTATGTTTTGCATTTATTAAGCAGTACTATCATCATAAAAATATAGTTGAGGTAACCATAACAACTCCAGTTGAAATATCAGAAGATGTTGAGAATATAGTTATGAAATATGTTTCCACGCTTAAGGATGGAACAATCAAATTGATAAAAAACAAAGATAAAAGTTTAATTGCAGGATTTACACTAGACTTTGAAAACACTAGATTGGATGCTAGTATCAAAAAAAGGTTGAATCTTATGAAAAAGCAACTTAAAACAACCAATTAATTTACAAAAATGCAAAAAATTAAACCAGCTGAAGTATCAGCATTATTAAAAAAACAATTAGAGTCAGCAGA
>JAYNJU010000026.1:0-4568 GCA_038110465.1 Bacteroidota bacterium
TAGAAAAAATGAGTACAATAAAATATTACTCAATGGCAAACATTGGAAGTAGACCTACAAAAAGAGGAAGTAAGGATGAAAAATTTGAATTTGAAAAACTTAGAGCTATACCTTTTGTGGGTGGATGGAATCAACTAAAACAAAATGTTCCAGGTTTTTTTGGACTAGGTACGTCTATTGATTATTTCTACAAAAAAAATAAAATTAAAGATGTAAAAGATCTGTACAATGAAGTTCCATTTTTTAGAGCTTTAGTCTCTAATAGTATGATGAGTCTAACTAAATCATTTTTTGAATTAACTGCATACATGAGTAAAGATGAAGAGTTTGGAGATTTTTGGGGTATAATTCATCAGGAGTATCTTCTTACAAAAAAAATGCTTTTAAAGATTTCAAATTTCAAAGAATTAATGGAAAATGAACCTGCAAATAAGCTTTCTATAGAAACCAGAGAATCAATAGTAATGCCATTAATTACCATACAACAATATGCACTTCAAATAGTTAAAGAAATAGATAAAGGCTTATATGATAAAAACTATAAAGAGACCTTTGAAAAAATGATAACGAGGTCTTTATATGGTAACATTAATGCGAGTAGAAACTCTGCTTAACTTTTTTTATATTTAATAATTAATCAAACTAAAACAAAATGAAAAAATTAATATTACTTTTTGCTATAATTATAGCTTCATGTACTGCTCCTGTTGAAGATCCAAAGGGTTCTGGAATGTGGGCAGGAGATGAAAATGAAACATTCACAGTTGGCTCAGATGAAATGACTGAGATGTATATGAAATTTATTGATGCTCATAATAATAGGGATATTGAAACTATTAAATCTCTGGAAGCTGAAGATATTAGAATTGATGTTCCTGATGGATCAAGAATTGAAGGTCCTGAGGCACATGGAGAAGCACTAAATGCTTGGTTTGAATCGGGAGCTGATCCTAAGTGGAATGTATTTTGGGTAATGCCATATGTCGGTCAACCTAGTGGACAGACTTGGATAGTCGGAGGACACTCATTAACTCAAACTATAGATGGAGAAGAAGTTACTACTATTCAAATGATTGACGCTCAAGTTGAAGAAGGTGTCTTTAAATGGGCGATTATATATGAAAAACAATCTCCAACTCAAGAGTAGTTAAATTTGGATATATTTCTAATTTTAATAGGTTTCCTTCTATGTCTAGTTGGAATAGTTGGAAGCTTTTTACCAATAATACCTGGCCCAGTTACTGCTTGGCTAGGTATTTTACTTTTAAATTTGACCTCAGTTGTAGAATTTAATCTCAGCTTTGTATTAATCACATTTACAGTGGCTATATCTGTAGGAATTCTTGATTATCTAATCCCTATTCTTGGAGTTAAAAAACTAGGTGGTACTAGAGCTGGACAAATTGGTACAACAGTTGGGCTTATTTTAGCACTGATTCTACTTGGACCTATTGGAATAATAGTTGGTCCTTTTTTAGGTGCACTGCTAGGTGAGATGTCAAATAAAAAATCTTTTAGTGATTCTTTAAAGCCAGCATTTGGATCTTTTATTGGTGTGATTGCTGGAAGTGTTATAAAATTTTTAATAAGCCTTAGCTTATTATTTTTTTATTTTGATATTTTTTGGGGATATAGAGAAAGTTTTTTTTAGAAGAAAAAAGAAAGAGCTGAGTTATATAAATCTACCTACCAGGATAAAATTATACTCAGCTCTAATAACTTTGTTACAAAATTAATACATTTACACAAATTAAATTAGGTGTCAATAAGTATAGACAAAAAAAAAGTATTTTTTAAAAACATGATTATCAGGTATTTATTAAGTTTTATATTTATTTTAACTTTTAGTTTTTCATTTTCTCATGAATTTTTTGAGTTTGATGGTGATATTAGAATGACACTTATTGATCATGAAAAAGGACATATTAATGTTTACACTTATGATCAAGTTTATACATTAAATTATTCATTGGAGCTTTTAAACAAAAAACAAATAATAGCTGATGAACATTTTTTTGAAATACCTTTTTTTAGAATGTTTCCCTTTGAGATCGATGGAATTACTTATGCTGCTTTAAATGGAAGGTCTGATGTATTTATTATCGAAGATGAGAATATTACTCATCTAGCATCCAACTTTGACTTTATTAATCATTTTACTGGAGCCTCAATCTTTAAATATGACAATAGAATAATTAAATACGGGGGATATGCATTTTGGAATTATTTTGATCAATTTATATATTATGATTTTGATCTAAACTCATGGGAATTAGTTGATAACTCTTTTTTAGAAAATCATATTCCAGGATCTACTGATCAAATATTAATTCCACTTAATGATGATGAGTATCTAATTTTTTCAGGATTTACAGATTCAACTTTAAGTCCGAATTTAGATGTTTATAGTTTTAGTTTTTCTGATAGAAATTTTAAATATTTAGGAGAAACTAATTTTGATAAATTCTCTCGTCAATCTCATAAAATCAATGAAAATAATTATTTACTATTTGAAAATTTAAGAGAAGGTGAAGCCCAATATAGTTCTTCATTTTCTGAATTAGCAATATTAAATATAAATACTAAAGGAGTTTATAAAGCCAAAAATTTACCAATTCATCAATATATTTTGTCAGATAATAGTGTTTTTTTCTATAATACTGAATTCCATGAATCATATCCTCAAGGGGATGTTTTTCTAAATGGACAATCAGAAATTTTTCCAAATACTATTTTATTTTATACCAAAAGAGATGGAATCACTTCTTTAAATTCATATCCAACTATTGAAATAATTCAGAATTTGACTTTTGATGATTCATTATATAAAAAGAACTATCCTTGGGGGTGGATTTTTCAAAGATGGCCATTTTTATCTGCTATAGTTGTTACTTTTATTATACTTGAAATTAGTCGTAGACTCTTTTATAAAGAATTAAAATATAAACTTATTTTCTTCAGAGATAAAGTTCCTAATAAAGTTGAATCATATCAGTTACTACTTTCTACAAATGGAAGAGATTATGGATTTAAACATGATGGAAAATTTTATTCACTAAGTGATAAATGTTATAAAATTTTGCATGAAATATCAAGGAAAGGTAAAATAACAAATGAAAAATTAGAAGAAATCATTTTTGAGGAAAATCTTAGTCGATCTACAAACTATAGAAACAAATCAAAAAAATTACAGCAACTTGAGGTTAAAATTCAAACAGCTACAAAAAATGATGACGAAATTTTAATTCAAGTAAAATCTGAATTTGATTCTAGATTTAAAGACTATAAAATTAAAGATTCAATTATCCTAATTAAATAATTTCTATCATTTAATTAAAAATAAAGAGTTTATAATTTTTTCTTATTACCCATAAGTAAAACATTCTGTAATTTTTTTTATGTATGTAACTTTAGTTACATATAATAATAGTATATTAGCTCTAGAAAAATTAATCTACCTACCAAATGGATAAATTTCTCGGGATATTTCTATCCATTATTTTACCCCTTCAAATGACTCTATGTGAGTTTGACGAGGATGAAGATTCAGCTTATCTTATAAATATTTCAGCATCAGATGGTGGTAGCGTTTCTAATGAGGGAGGACTCTATGCTCATGGTGATGAGTTTTCTACTGAAGCATTACCTGATGGTGAATATTCTTTTCAAAGATGGTCAGATGGTAGAACGGATAATCCTCTTTCATTTACAGTAAATGATAATGTTGATCTAGAGGCTATTTTTTTTGAGAGTGAAATTAATGTAGACTTTTATGTTATTGGTCATGGATCAATTCAGGTTAATACCTATCATGACCATGAAGAAAATACTGATACTATTCCAGATCCAAATTTTTCTTTTAGTTCTTCCCAAAATATTTCTAAAAGTTTTCACTGGGGAGATAGAATTCAAGTAGAGGCAATACCAAATCAATATTATGAATTTTTTGACTGGGTAAATAATTCATTTTCAACTGGTGATGATAATGTTGTTATTAATAGTTTAAAATCAGAAACAGTTCTATATGAATCTCAGCCTATTTCAGCTGAGTTTATTGGAATGTTAGTTGAAACAAATCCATATTGTATGCTTGAAGGGACTGATAATCACAGAGGAGTTGTTGAATATCAAAATAGAAACTATAGGTATGGTGATACTCTAACTGTTAATGCTATTCCAGATCCAAATTGGAAATTCAAGGAATGGGAAAATGGTTCAACCGAAAATCCTTACAAAATAACTTTGAATCAAGAAATGGTTAATGCTGTGACTGTAGACTCACTCAGAATGGATTTAATGGTAAGATGGGCTCCTGATGATGGTTTTGTTAATGTTGTTATCCTAGCAGGTGATGGAGGGGATGTTAGTATTACTAAAAATCGTGAGGGAAGTGGATTTAAAGAAGGGGATTTAATTACAATAAATGCAATACCTCATGAGGGAAATGAGTTTACTTCATGGTCAGATGGAAATGAAAACTCAAATAGAACAATTGAAATTGGTGAAAATAACATTATGTTAAGAGCTAGTTTTAAACAGGAAGAGCCAGAGGAGCCAGAGGAGCCAGA
>JAYNJU010000027.1:0-3436 GCA_038110465.1 Bacteroidota bacterium
TATGATATTGCTGCTCAAATTATGTACAAAAATGAAGAATTAGTTAATGCATCAAAAATTACATTAGATAAAGTTAAATCTACTGGAGGGGATGGTGGGATAATAGCGTTAGATAAAATGGGAAATATTGCAATGGAATTTAATACTGCTGGAATGTATAGGGCATCTGTAGATACAGATGGTAACTTAACTATTAAGATTTATAAAGACTAATTCTTTGGTTTGAATACTTTTCTATCGCTAAGATTTTTTAAAATTTTACTTTTTGAATATAATAAAGGGAAGTATTTATCATTAGCCCAGTCCTCATATAAGTTTTTATAAAATTTACTATTTGGATTCCCTGATTGACCTGGTGAATTAGTTGCAAAACTATTATCCCAATTATTAGTGTCAATCATAACTCTAAAACTAGCACCAGACCTTTGATTTAATGAATTAGAAGTTGAACCAGGTGTATATCCATCTCCACCTCTTGGATATACATTAAGACTTATAATATTTTTGATTGAATCATTTACAATATTTTCTAATGGATGGTTAATCTTGACATGTTTATAATCATTTTGACCATAAACCCAATTTTCACTGTTTTCACCAAATTTAGATTTTAAGTTGACTATAGTATTGTTAAATGTTTCATTTAGTAATTTATCTCTAGATGTATTTTCCATTTTTGATAAAATATCAATAACTCTATAGAGTTGCATTTCAATATAATCTTTGACCTCATCTGGTATATACTGATCTTGAATTTCAGATCTAATTTGATTTTGCCATTCAATGTATATTCCAGCCTCTATAGAATTCTTTTCAAGTTTTTTATCCCAATTTTCAAGTAAAGTAAAATATTCTTTATTGTCTGTAATTAAGTTATTAGCAAGATTTATTATTTGTTCAGCAGGAATAGAATAATAATCAACTTGAAGTTTTAACATTTCCTGTATATCAAAACTCTGTTTACTTTCAAGAATTCTATCTATTCTTTCTCCTCTATATGGATCTGACCAATCAAAACCAATTGCGTTCCAGTTTTCATAACTAGAAGGAGTTACATTTTGATTTGCTGTTGATATGAAGCCTCTTTGTGGATTAAAAACATTAGGTTTTTCAATAATAGGAAGATATCCATCCCACTCAAAATTACCATCACCGCTTACAGGTACCATTCCACTATGAGTATTTCTAATAGGAGCTATACCAACTGCTTGCCATCCAATATCACCATATTTATCAGCCCAAACCATATTTTCCCCTGGAATATTGAAATATGTGGAAGCCTCTCTAAATTCATCCCAATTCTTAGATTGATCCATTCTTAATGATGCTAGATATGGAGAACCACCTATTTCTGACCAACCATTTTTTACAGCATATGCTTTATTTCTTTCTGAGTCAATAAAAGTTACTGGACCGTGTATAGAATAAAATAAATTAACTATTAAATCATCTTTATCTTTAATAGGTATAGATTCTTTTATAATTTTGAAATCTCTCCATTCACCCTTATAATAATATTGATTTGAATTTATAGGATTTAGTTCATAGACATATAGATCTTCAGCATCTGTTCTAAAAACAGTTAAACCCCATGCCCCTATACCATTATGACCGATTGAAATTCCAGGAATTTCAGGTTCACCTCCTCCAATTACATTCCATCCAGGAGCAATAAGATGTGCCATATACCTTAAAGATGGGTTGGATAAAGATCTGTGTGGATCATTAGCTAAAATTGGAGAGTTATTAATTGATTTCTCAGAAGATAATGCCCAATTATTACTTCCAAGAGAGAACTTATCATCTTTAAATAAATCAAAATCTATATTAGCAATTTCGTTTGATGATCTATACTTATCTAAAATATATTCTTTTTTGAATCTTAAAGGCCTTCTATACGCGTTATATAGCTTTAGAATATCTTGTTTTATGTCATCATAAGTTAAGTTTTTTGGTAATTCTAATGATGGTTCTTTTGGATGAAACCATAATATTTCCTTAACTCTTTCTTCTCCAATTAAAGAAACAGCTCTTCCAATATTTAACTCATCACCTATATTTCCAAGTAATCCCTGATGTCTGGAAATAACATCTTCATTAGTCCATTCTTGAGGTTTTATCCCTAAAACCTTGAATTCTAAAGGCAATAACTCAGGATTTGCATTTACCTCTTTGATATATTTATTTATTCCGGAGACAAAGGATGTAACTATTTGATTTCCATCTTTATGATAAAAATTAAGCTCATCTTCAATATTTCCTCTAAATTTAAATAGTCTAGTTCCTATATCTCTTTCTAATTCATCTTCCCCAAAAATTTCTGAAACTGTTCCTGTCGCTTGTCTTCTCCAAATTTCAAATTGAAATAATCTATCTACTGCTGCAAGATATCCTTGCATAAAAAAAAGATCTTCTTGATTATTTGCGTATATGTGATTAATACCATAATCATCTCTTAGAACTTCTACTTCAGATTCAAGTCCATCAATTTCAATATAATTTGTACATGAAACTATTATAAATACAAATAAAATAAGTCGTTTTTTCATATAATTGGTCTTATCTAAATTTATTAAAAATATATTTCTTGGGCTAATCGAAAAGTATTAGAATGTGCTTCTATAATATTTTTTAGAATCTCAGAATAACCACCACCCATTGATACTTGAATAGGTATAGAATTTTTCTTACTAAGTTCTAGAATGTATTTATCTCTTTTTTTACATCCCTCTATACTAAGGCTAAGCCTTCCTAGTTTATCATTCTTTAATACATCAACTCCTGATAAATAAAAAATGAAATCTGGTTTATGTTTATCAATAATTACAGGGATTATTCTTTTTAGAGTTTCTAGATAAGTGTTATCATCCGTGTTATCATCAAATTCAACATCTAAATCACTTTTCTCTTTTCTAAATGGGTAATTTTTTTTCCCATGAAAAGAAAGAGTATAAACATTAGAATTAGAATTGAATAAAGAAGCTGTTCCATTTCCCTGATGTACATCTAAATCAATTATTAGAATTTTATTCAAAATCTTATTTTTAATTAAGTAGTTTGCTGCAATAGCTTGATCATTTAACATACAAAAAGCTTCACCTCTGTCATAAAATGCGTGATGTGTACCTCCAGCTATATTCATTGAAATCCCATATTTTAATGCATATTTAACACATTCAATTGTTCCCTGAGAAATAATCATTTCTCGCTCAACAAGATCTTTACTTAAAGGAAATCCAATTTCTCTTATTTCTTTCTTTGTTAACTCTAAATTTTTAAATCTATTAAAATATTTTTCTTCATGTGTATCTAATACTACTGATTCAGAAATTATTCCAGGATTAAAAAAATTTTCACTTGAACATGTATTCTCTCTTAATAATTGCTCAGGTATCAACTCATATTTAATCATAGGAAACCTATGATTCTTATCTAA
>JAYNJU010000028.1:0-2928 GCA_038110465.1 Bacteroidota bacterium
CGAACTTGCAGATGCAATTGAGAGTGTTTTTGACACAATACAAATTGAAGCTTACAAAAGTGAAGTGTATAAAACTTATTCCAGTATTGACCCAACTAAGTTGGATTATGTATACGAAGCATTAAGAATCAATAAAATTGGTTTAGATGGTTTAGACGAAATTGTTGAAAAATATCAAATTAATAATTTAGAATTAAAAAACTTGATTGATGGATTCTATAATAATTTTCTTGATTCTAAAGATGCCAACATTGCCTTAGAACAACATTTAATTTCAATAAATAATCAATGGACAATCCAAGAAGAAGTAGATTGGTGGGAAGAAAATCAAGAATTCAGCATTAAATATTGGAGAACATCTAAGGAGTACCTCCAACTAATGTCTGATAAATCCCAAAACACACTGTATCCAGATCCAGATTTTGTTGTAAGTGAAAATTATCCTAAAAATGTATTGAGAAAGTACTGCGAAAATATTTAATCTTTTTGATAATCTGAATATATGAGCAATAGAAAATTTTTCATTGATACCGATACAGCTTCAGATGACGCTGTCGCAATACTTATGGCATTAGAAACTAAAGACGTCGATGTTTTAGGAGTTAGTATAGTTTCTGGCAATATGCCAGTAGAGCAAGGAAGTATTAATGCTCGCTATACAATCGAACTTTGCAAAAAAAATATCCCTGTTTATATTGGTGCTGACTCTCCTTTAGTTAAAAAAAGGGAACATGCAGATTGGTTCCATGGACCAGATGGTATGGGGAATATGAACTATCCTTTACCTAAAATTGAAGCATCAAAAGAAAATTTTATAGATGTTTTGAAAAGTCATATTCAAGAATTTCCTTACGAAATTACATTAGTAACACTTGGACCTCTTACAAATATTGCAAATTTTATAGGCAAAGAGCCTGATTTATTTTTAAAGCTAAAAAATATTGTGATTATGGGAGGAGCTGCTACTACTGTTGGAAATGTGACACCAGCTGCAGAATATAATATATGGTGTGATCCAGAAGCAGCGGAAATTGTATTTAACTCAAGTCATCAAGACATTTCAATGGTTGGGTGGGAGCTTTGCAGAGGAGGTGCTAATTTAACAGAAGAAGAAATGGAATATGTTTATAGTTTTCAAACTGATAAAGGTGATTTTTCAATTAATTGTAACAAACACGCTTTGGAGTCAAGTCAAAATTGGTTGGGTGACCCGGGATTAGGCTTACCAGATCCAGTAGCTATGGCTGTAGCTTTAAACCCTTTAGTTGTAATAAAACAATCAAGACATAATGTAAAAATAGTTTTAGATGGTCCATCCCGAGGCATGACAATTGTAGATAAGTTAAATGTAGGTGAAAGCGAACCACATATTGATGAATACTGGTCTCACACAAATAAAAATATAAATGTTATCTGGGAGATTGATAATCAAGCTTGGAAAGATACTCTTTACGAAACTTTAAAAAATTAAGATTCCCCCCAAGTATCCTCTAGATAACCTTTTCGGCCACTAGCTTTTGCATACATTTGGTAACGCATGCTTTGTTTTTTGTAAAAATCTTGATGATATTCTTCTGCAATATAAAATTCTGGTGCTGGTGAAATTGCTGTCACAATTTCTTTAGTAAATTTACCTGAATTAGCTAATGCTTTTTTAGATTCTTGTGCAAGAGAATTTTGTTCTTCATCTACAGTAAAGATTTCAGTTCTATATTGAGAGCCAACATCTGCAAACTGATAATTAAGTGCTGTTGGATCTATATTTCTCCAAAATACTTCTAACAATTCCTCATATGAAATTACGCTTGGATCAAACAAAACTTCAACAACTTCCGCGTGACCAGTTTCTCCTGTGCAAACTTCTTCATAGGTTGGGTTTTCAACTGTTCCACCCATATATCCAGAAGTTGCTTCAATGACACCTTCTAAAGCTTCAAATGGTGGCTCCATACACCAAAAACATCCACCAGCAAAATATGCTTTCTCATAGTTATTATTCATAATTTTTACGCTTTCTATTGACGAACATGAAACAAATAAAAGTAAAACTAAGACTTTTAATGTTTTCATATATAAATAATAAACGACAGATTATATATCTATAACCTGTCGTTTATATTGGCTAAGTAATTTACTCTACAGAATAATTACCTATTGCATCTCCAACACCAATCATAAATAGTGGATAAAGAATTACTCCACCCAAAATAAACAATGGAGCAAAAACAGCTGCTGGAACTAGTCCAAATAGGGTTAATACTTGAACAGGCATAATTATTCCTGCAAAAATATTTCCAATTAATTGTGTTCTACTGGTTAATTGATTACCTCTTCTCTTGTCTGTTCTTACAAGCAAAAATACATACATTCCATAAAGGAAAAATATTGTATTTGTTATTGAGCTTGAAACTTCTGCAATAGTATCTGCATCTAAAACTGAATCAAAAACACTGTTGCTATTAAACACAGCTCCTAGTGCTAAAAGCATCTGTACAGTTACTGCAACAAATAAAACATTGTGCATATGATTTAAATCAAAAGTTTGTTTTACATCAAAAACTACCCAAATTCCTAAAAGAACACCAGTAGTTAAAAATGCAATTACAAAGTTTAAAATAGATGTCACTGTTCCCCAAGTTGGATCAAATCCAACTGTGTCAGGTCCAATAATCACTGCAAAAATTACAAAATTGATTAACACTGCCACAGCAATGACTCGTGTTATCATTTTTAGATTTACAATTTCGTCTTTAAATGTTTCCATCATTTCCTTTCTATTCATATTTTAAGAAAACAATCTATGAGTATCTAAAAAAATGTAAATATTTTGTTAACAAAAAACACTTTTTTTACTTTGATTTAGCTTTAAAATGAAATTAATCCTTCGACTTTTAAAGCGGAGAGAAGAAATATGAAAAAAACAGTACC
>JAYNJU010000029.1:0-2871 GCA_038110465.1 Bacteroidota bacterium
TTTGCTGTTAAAGGAAATATGATGGAAATGGCAATAGGTATTATTATCGGTGCATCATTTAATTCAGTTATAGATGTGCTGGTTAAGCAGATTTTATTACCACCATTATCTCTACTATCTAATGGATTAAATATAGATTCAAAGAAAATAGTTCTAAGAGATGCTAATATTTCATCTTCTGGTGAAATTATTAGTGAAGAAGTAGCTATAAATTATGGGTTTTTTATTGAAACTTTTCTAGATTTTATGATTGTTGCTTTTACAATTTTTATGGTAATTAAATTTATGAATAGACTTCAAATACAAGCTGAAGATCCAGAAAATGAAAAAGTTTCAACTCCTAGAAATATAAAGCTCCTTACAGAAATAAATGAGTCTCTAAAAGATTTGAACAAGAATCTTACTAAGAAAAACTAGGCATCATATACTCCAAATTGGTATAAATGGTAGGAAGTGTGAAAGTAAACAACTTTTTTAAAGTACTTGTTTGATACTATACCATGGAAGCTATTATAGATATATTTTTTTTCAATAGACTCAACTTCTTTCAATGCTTTTAGTAGCTTAATTCTTTCGAGCTCAAAATCTAAATCTTTATGTCTATAGGTATTAAAAAACTTAAGAGTTGGAAGATTTCGAATATAATTTTTAACATTATATCTTACTACATACTTTAGGAATAGTCTGTGAAATATTCCAAATATTAAACCAAAAAATGAGTATAATACATTAGACTTTGTTTTATTGAGATACATATCTATGAACCTTCTACAGTGTTTAACCATCATTGAAGAGTTCATTTTACCCCAGTTTGGTATAGTATTCTCATTTAATTGCTCTATTGATGTGTATAATTTTGAATATTCCATTAAAAATTAAGTAGTTTTTCTAGTTTTTCTTTTAATCTACTGTTTGATAAGAATCCTTTTTCAAGATTACTTGCAAAAGGTACAGGTGTATCTAAAGAACCTACTCTTATAATTGGAGCATCCAAGTATTCAAATATTTCCTCTGAAATAGTGGCAGATATCTCTCCAATATAACCATTAAATAGTGTATCTTCACTTAAAAGCAATACTTTACCTGTTTTCTTTATTGAATTGAAAACCAGTTCTTTATCCCATGGAACTAATGTGTTTAAATCAATAATTTCAATTGAGTCTTTTTCAAATGATTTTACAGTGTCTAATGCCCAATGTACTCCAAGTCCATATGTTATAATAGTAGCACTTGATCCAATTGACCTGATCTTTGCTTTTCCGAGCTCACAAGTGTAGTAATTCTCCGAAATTTCTTCAGAAACAGTCCTGTAAATATACTTATGCTCAAAGAACATAACAGGGTTAGGATCTTCTATTGATGCATTTAAAAGCCCTTTTGCCTCAAATGGATGGGATGGATATACAACCTTTAATCCAGGAACTTTAGTAAACCAAACCTCGTTAGATTGAGAATGAAAAGGTCCAGCTCCTACTCCACCCCCACAAGGCATTCTTACTACTATATCTGAATTTTGAGACCACCTGTAATTAGATTTAGCTATTAGATTAACAACAGCTGTAAAACCAGAGCTAATAAAATCAGCAAATTGCATTTCAACAATTGATTTATAACCTCCCACAGATAATCCATATGCCGATGATAGGATAACTGATTCACAAAGTGGAGTATTTAAAACTCTGTTTTTACCATATTTTTCAATTAAACCCTCTGTAACCTTAAAAACACCACCATACTCAGCAATATCCTGACCCATTACAACAAGATTATCAAATTTTAACATTGATTCATCAATCCCTTTTTTAATAGCATCTACAAACCTAACTTCTTTTGAGATTGAATCAATTACATTGTTATTTTCAAGTTTAAAGTCTTTGTATACATCTTGAAGCTCCCTTTGCTCATCAAATTCAGTTTCTTTATAAGATTTAGCTTTATCCCAATTTGAGTCTATTTCTTTTTCAAGGTCATTTTTAATCACTTTAACAGCTTTATTATCTATATGTTTAGATTTTACCAAGAATTCTTCAAAATGCTTTATTGGATCTTTTTTAGCCCACTCTTCTATTATTTTGGGATCTATATAAGCTTGACCACTTGCCTCTTCATGACCTTTCATCCTAAATGTTTTAAATTCAATAAGCACAGGCTTTTTATCAGACTTCATTTTCTTAGTAACTTTTGTTAAACAGTTGTATACATCAACAACGTTATTACCATCAACTACATATGAATCCATATTATATCCAGATCCTCTATCTGCTAGATTTTCAATTGCATACTGTTCATTTACAGGAGTAGACAAACCATAACCATTGTTTTCTATACAGAAAATAACTGGTAAATTCCATGTAGAGGCTAAATTTAGAGCTTCATGAAAATCTCCTTGACTAGTACCTCCATCTCCAGTAAACACAGCACAAAGCTTATTATTACCTTTTAGTTTATTAGAAAGAGCTATACCGCATGCAACTCCCATTTGAGGGCCTAAATGAGATATCATACCTACAATATGATGTTCATTGGACCCAAAGTGAAAACTCCTGTCTCTTCCTTTTGTAAATCCTTCCTGCTTACCTTGCCACTGAGCAAATAATCTATCAAGAGGAATTTCTCTTGATGTAAATACAGATAAATTTCTATGCATAGGTAAGATATACTCATCACTTTCCATAGCTAATGTTACTCCAGTTGAAATAGCCTCCTGCCCTATTCCACTGAACCATTTAGAAACTTTTCCCTGCCTTAAAAGAATGATCATCTTCTCTTCAATCATTCTTGATTTAAGCATGTTTTTATATAAACTTAAAAGAACTTTTTTATCAATATTTTTTACATCAAATTTCATAAAGACCAATCAATCTCTTTTTT
>JAYNJU010000030.1:0-2593 GCA_038110465.1 Bacteroidota bacterium
TGATGCAAGAAATTGAAAGAGGTGATAGTGGAATTAGATCTACTGCATCTGTTCAATCATCTCTAGTAATGTATCCAATATGGAAGTTTGGAAGTGATGATCAGAAAAAAAAATATTTACCAAAATTAGCTACTGGAGAAATTATGGGGTGTTTTGGATTAACTGAACCAGATCATGGGTCAAATCCAGGTGGTATGATAACAAACTTTAAAAGTGATGGTGAAAATGTAGTTCTTAATGGATCCAAAATGTGGATTTCAAATTCTCCATTTGCTGATATAGCTGTAGTTTGGGCTAAAGATGAAAATAAAAGAATTCATGGATTAATTGTCGAACGAGGAATGAAAGGTTTTACAACTCCTGAAACTCATAATAAGTGGTCCTTGAGAGCATCTTCTACTGGAGAATTAATTTTTGATAACGTATTAGTTCCAAAAAAGAATATTCTACCGGGTAAGTCTGGTCTTGGAGCTCCACTAATGTGTTTAGATTCTGCTAGATACGGAATTTCTTGGGGAGCAATTGGTGTTGCTATGGATTGTTATAATACTGCTTTAAAATATTCTCTAGAGAGAATTCAATTTGGAAAGCCAATAGCTGCTAAACAATTACAGCAAAAAAAACTTGCAGAAATGTTAACTGAGATTACAAAAGCTCAACTCTTATCATGGAAACTAGGTACACTAAAAAATGAAGATAAAGCTAGCTCAGCTCAAATATCTTTAGCCAAAAGGAATAATGTTGATATGGCAATTAAAATTGCAAGAGAAGCTAGGCAAATGCTAGGTGGAATGGGAATTACAGGAGACTTTAGTATTATGAGACATATGATGAATCTTGAATCGGTAATCACATATGAAGGTACTCATGATATACACCTACTAATCTTAGGTAATGAGATTACAGGCCATAATGCTTTTTAAAAATCAATTACTAATCCGATACTAGGAATTAATGGACTTCTATCATCTATTTCAATAATTTGTAGACTTTTAGGAGTAATAATATTTTGACTTTCATCTCTTTTTAAACCATATTCTGGAGGAGCTGGTATATTGCCTCCTAAAATATTCTCTATATCTATGTATAGGTTCATTGAGAAAGATTTAAAGTTCCATCTTTTGTCAACCCTAAGGTCAAGTTTTAAAAATTCATCAAGATATTTAGTTCCTAATTCTGAATAATCTAGAATTAGTTCAGGATAAGCTTGGTTACTCTTTAAAATATCTAATGGTACATAAGGAGTATTATCTATGAATCTTATCTTAGAACTTAATTCCCAATTTTTCCTAAGTTTATATCCGCCAGTGAAGGATACTAAATTTCTATTGTCCCATACTGATGGAAGATAAATGTCATCAAATCCTGAGAATTTACTGAAGAAAAAAGTGTAAGAAAAAATTCCATAAAAATTATTTTTAAGTTTTTGTTGATATAAAAATTCTACTCCATATGATCTTCCTTTTCCTGAAGTTGATACTCTTTCGTTTCCAAGAACTTCAAAACCTCCTCCTTTATTTGCGAGTGATACTCCATCAGTATATGAAATAGGATAATTGTTATAAAATTTATTAAATGCTTCTACAGTAAATCTTGATGACTCAGAATTATTAAATTCTATACCTAAAACAGTATGATCACTTCTAGTATATTTTGAATTTTTATTTATTAAAATATCATTGAAGTCTTTGAATCCAAGAGAAGTATATGTTGGAAGTTTAAAATACCTACCTGCAGTAAAATTTAACTTCCATTTGTTATTTTGTGTAATATTATATGAAAGTGATAATCTTGGTGAAAAATTCTCAAAAAGATTATTATTGTTTGTGAAATTGTCTTGATCAATTCTTACACCAAAGGAAACCCCTAGTTTATCATTCAATAAGTTAGTTGATGACTTTAAAAACATACCATATTTGATTAGATCAATTTTTGTGTCATAATCAACATTATAGAAATCAAATATTGTAGAGTTTGAATATATAGATTTTTGAATATTACCTCCAAAAGAAAAATTTAAATCATAACTGTTATGGTTACTTATAAACCTTAATTTTGATTCTTCCTCTATTGAAATGTTTGAATAGGCTATATTGGTTTTTGTTAAATTGTTGTCAAACCTTTGAAATTCATTTTCTAGCCTATTATTACTTATTGATAAATTAAAGAATCCGTTTTTATTCTTATAAATTCTTTTCCAAGAAACGCCTATTGTTCTACTATTTTGATTAATTATAGGTATTTGTTCAATTGTAGATTGATTCTCAAAATCAAAATCTTCAGGTTCATTAATTGTTAATTTATCTATTGAGCCAATGCCAATTAAATTAATGGAATTATAATCATCTATTTTATGATTCATTTTTAACTGATAGTCCCAATAGTCAGGTAAAAAAGGAAGTCCTATAGCTTTAAAAACAAATTGTAAATAACTTCTTCTAACTGAAAAAATGAAAGAAGTATCGTCAAAAATTGGACCTTCAAAAGTAAAACCTGCTTCACTAGATCCCAACCTAAAATTCCCTGCAATCCTTTCATTGTTAGCTTCTTTTTGTTCAAAAGATAAAACTCCAGATAATGCATTATCATACTC
>JAYNJU010000031.1:0-2192 GCA_038110465.1 Bacteroidota bacterium
ACACTTACACTTTTTGCAAGGTTTCTTGGCTGATCAACATTAATCCCTTTATCAACAGCGATAAAATAAGAGAATAATTGCAAAACAATTGTTGATAAAATACCAAAAATAAATTCATTAGAACTTGGAATGAGAATTAAATCATCACAAAGAGATTTTAGTTTGTTATCATTACTATCCGAAATAGCAATTATTTTACCTTTCCGGGCTTTTACTTCTTCAATATTTGAAAGTATTTTATCATAAGATTTATCTTTTGAAACAAGAAAGACTGATGGCATATTTGTATCAATAAGAGCAATAGGTCCGTGTTTCATTTCTGCTGCTGGGTACCCCTCGGCATGAATATATGAAAGTTCTTTTAATTTTAATGCACCCTCAAGAGCAACTGGAAAATTGATTCCTCGACCAAGATATAAAAAATCCTTTGAATTAGTATATTTTAGTGAAACTCTCTTGATTTCATTTTCATCGTGTAAAACTTGGGAAATTAAAGTAGAGATTGAAGAAAAATCTAGGAGTTTAGTTGAGTCTTGTTTCGATATCAAATTCTTTCTTTGAGCTAATTTTAATGCAATAAGATATAAAATTACAATTTGAGCAGTAAAAGCTTTTGTGGAAGCAACGCCTATTTCACTTCCACATCTTGTAAATACTCCGCAATCTGTTTCTCTAGAGATACTACTTCCTGGAACATTGCAAATTCCAACGGTTGTAGCTCCTAACTTTTTAGCTTTTCTTATCGCGGCTAAAGTATCAGCAGTTTCGCCTGATTGAGAAATGGCAATTAAAGAAGTAGAAGAATCGATCGGTGAGTCATTATATCTAAACTCAGATGCATAATCAACAATGACTGGAATTTTAGCAAATCTTTCAATAAAAATTTTTCCTATCAATGCAGCATGCCAGGAAGTACCGCAAGCAGTTAAATATAGTTTATTTGAATTTTGAATATTGTCCCAAAAAGGATTCAATCCATTTAAAAAGACTTCACTATTACTGATTCTTCCTTTTAGAGTATTTAAAATGGTGCGCTGTTGGTCATGAATTTCTTTATGCATAAAATGCTCAAAATTTCCTTTTTCTATCTCTTCAAGTTCTAAGTGAACAGTTTCAACTATTTTTTCAATGGATTCTCGAGTTCTAAAATCATTTATCTGATAAGAATTTTCGTTGATTATGCAAATTTCATTGTCATCAAGATAGATTATTTTATTTGTTGAATCAATTATAGCAGACACGTCACTTGAAAGAAAAAATTCATTTTCTCCAATACCTAAAATTAAAGGACTTGATTTTCTAGCGCCAATCATCAAGTTGGGAAAATTTTTATTAATTATAACCAAAGCAAAAGCTCCTTCAATTAATTCCAATGCAGCATAGATAGAGTCTATATAATCTAATTTTTTTGAATTGACAAAATAGGAAATTAACTGAACTACCACTTCAGTATCAGTTTGTGAACTAAAAGTTATTCCCTCTTTTAATAATAGCTGCCTAATTGAGTCATGATTTTCAATTATTCCATTATGTACAATGGCTATCTCATTTAAATTATCTAAATGAGGATGAGCATTTTCCTCAGAAGGTTCTCCATGGGTTGCCCATCTAGTATGAGCGATACCAAGATTAGCGTGAAAATCAATATTTGAAATAATTTGTTTTTCCAAATTTTTAACATTTCCTAATGATCTATTGAGAAATAATTGGCCATCAAAAAAAGAGGCTATTCCAGCTGAATCATACCCTCTATATTCAAGCCTTTTCAATCCATTAAGTAATAAAGGATAAGAATTTTTTTGTCCTTTATATGATATAATTCCGCACATAATTTTAATATATAGATTTAAACTATTTTAATAAAGAAATGGTTCCTGAAATTTTACTTTTTAAAGATTTTCTATCAACAACTTGGTCTATAAAACCTTTTTCTAGTAAAAATTCAGCAGTTTGAAATCCCTCTGGCAAATCTTGCTGAGTAGTTTGTTTGATTACTCTTTGACCAGCAAAGCCTATTAATGACTTTGGCTCTGCAAACGTTATATCTGCCTGCATTCCAAAACTAGCAGTAACTCCGCCAGTTGTAGGGTAAGTAAGAATTGAAATATATAAACCTCCAGAATCGGAGAATTGTTTTAAATAAGCACTAACTTTAGCTAATTGCATTAAAGACATTGCACCTTCTTGCATTC
>JAYNJU010000032.1:0-1645 GCA_038110465.1 Bacteroidota bacterium
TATAAAATATATTCTATTGAAGATTTTAAAAATGTTTTTGATATTTATGATTTTTTACCTGGAGAAAGTTTAAGTCTTTTGATTGAAAGACAAGATGAAATAATCCAATTGGAGTTAATTATAGGAAGATATGAAAAATAGAGGATTTAAAAATATTTTTTTGGGTTTATTGATTGGAGCACTAATTGGGACCCTTTTAGGAGAAATTTTAAGTTTTATCTTACCAGATGGAAGTACTGTCGAACAGTTTTTTATTAATACCACTGAGTTCGTTTTTGGCTCTTTTAATAAAGAATCCTCGATTATTGATTTAGGAATACTAGCTTTTAATTTTGGCATAAAATTTAAATTCAATGTTTGCAGTTTAATTGGTTTCGGGATTGCATATTATTTATTAAAATACTTAAGATAATTTAAGGGGAAAGTATGTTTAATTTAGGTACAGGTGAATTAGTAATAATCTTTTTAATCCTTTTATTGCTTTTTGGTGGTAAGAGATTACCGGGACTGGCTAGAGGGTTTGGTAAATCTTTAAGAGAATTCAGAGGAGCTCTTGAAGAAACAAAAGATCAAATAAATAATTCCGAAGATTCTGATAAGAATTAATGATTAAGTCTAATTCTTATAATCAAAAACTTAAAAATTATAAGGATAAAATTGATTCTAGTTCCACAAACTCAGTCGTTCGAACTAGATTTGATTCAGTTAAAGAAAATCCAGATAGATTGCTCTCAGAAAAATTTTTTTTGATAAAAGATAATATTGCAATTTTAGGTGAAGAATTAACTTGTAGTTCAGAAATACTAAATGGATATGTTTCTCCTTACAGCGCAACTGTTATTTCAAAAATTGAGGAAAATGGTGGTTCAATCATCGGTCAAACAAATATGGACGAATTCGCCATGGGATCTTCGTCAACATTTTCACAATTTGGGCCAGTTTATAATTTTTATAATCTTTCAAAGATAGCAGGGGGTTCAAGTGGTGGATCTGCAAATGCTGTTGCTGAAGGTTTGTGTGATATTGCTCTTGGATCTGATACTGGAGGGTCAGTTAGACAACCTGCTTCATTATGTGGAATTTATGGTTTAAAGCCAACATATGGACGTATCTCACGGTATGGATTAGTTGCCCATGCTTCCTCATTTGATACCATTGGAATCCTTTCTAATAATTTAGAAGAATTAATTGATACATTTTCAGTGATTGCGGGTTACGACATAAATGATTCTACTTCAATCAACTTGGATGTTCCATCTTTAGAGCAATTAAAAACAATTAAAATGCCAAGAAGCGTTGGCGTTCTAAGTGATAATTTTTTAAAAAATATAAATCCCGAAATATCTGATGCTTATTTTTCTAAAGTCAATAAAATAAAAGAGCTAGGGATCAAAGTGTCAGAAATTGAATTACCTTATTTTAAATATTGCTTACCCACTTATTATATTTTGACGATGGCAGAAGCCTCATCTAATTTATCTCGATTTGACGGTGTTAGATATGGTAATCGTCAAAGCAATCAGGATTTAAATAATTTATACTTTGAAACTCGTTCTTTGGGATTTTTAAATGAAGTAAAGAGAAGAATTATGTCTGGAACATTTATTTTATCTTCTGGTTTTTATGATGCATATTTTTCAAAAGC